>MKSF01000001.1 GCA_001897155.1 Bacteroidetes bacterium 47-18
GCTCCAGGGTTTATAGGGCAAAAAGTATGATCGTAAAACAAAAAAACTCTACTTTTAATCGTTAGTAGTCAAGGTGAGCTTACAGGTGGAATGCCCCCTTCTCTTGAGACCTTACCGGACCGGCGATTATTTCTACCCTATAGGCCTGGGTATGAAAAAGAAAAAAGTAAGCAAGCTGCTTAAAGACAGCAAGCTGCCGCAGCGCGAAAAGAAAAGGTATGGGTAGTGGAAAGCAACAAAAAGATAGTATGGGTGATAGGCCTGAGGATGGATGAAAGATTCAGGGTCACAGCGGCCACACGGAACATCGTTGTGTTCAACATTTTTTAAAGTGACTATCTGCTTACAGGCAACAAGCTTTTATTACAGATACGCCTCGCTGAACGGCGCTCTTTCGGCAGGTCAAAACCGCTTTTGCTATAAAGGAACTGAGGGTGCTGGTCATTCCGGACGGATGTGAGGAATCTCTTGTAATAATGTATAACCTATAATGACTTTGTTGCCTATATATAGATAGTCAGTATATAAAAAGGACGTACCGCGAAAGCGGTACGTCCTTTTGTTTGGTGTAACTGTGAGCAATGCCAAAGCGGCGCAATTTAATCCATTTATACACATTATAAATTCCGTATAAATACGTATTTTATATTTAAGAATATTTTATAGGTTTGTTGTTAGTTTATGATTAGCTTAACAGAGACCGTTAGTTAGTAATTTTATTTATAAACGTTTAAGTTGCGCTTATTTATAAGTTATATGCGATTTTGAGAAACCCGAGTAAACAACAAAATAAACTAAATTTGTCATTATGATAGAGATAAATAAAGAACTGTTATCACCTGATTTGACTCAGAAGATAAAAAACCTTGAACTTGAAGTTAACGAGTTTAGAGATACCCCTCTTGACAAAATTGCACTTGAAAAATTAAGAGAACACTTTCGGACACATCACATTTATCATAGTGCGGGAATTGAAGGCAACAGACTTACAATGGCAGAAACTGCTATTGTATTAAAAGACGGGATTGATATTTCGGGAAAACCACTAAAAGATAGCATTGACGTTAAAAATTTAGGTCTTGCTTTTGACTTTTTGTATGACCTTTCACAACAGGATGTTCCAATTTCAGAAAACTACATAAAGCAGATTCATAAATTAATCATTGGTGATGATACGTCTTTAAGTCCAGGAGATTATAGAAATATTGGTGTAATAATCACAGGTTCTGAACACCGACCACCTGAACCGTTTGAAGTTCCAATAAAAATGATGGAATTAGTTGAATGGATAAGAGAAAATGAAAATCAAAACCCAATTATCGTAGCTGCTATAGCTCATCACGAGTTTGTAAAAATCCATCCATTTAAAGACGGAAATGGTCGAACAGCACGAATATTATTAAACTTGATACTCTTAAAGAAAGGTTTCCCTATTTGTAATATACGAAGGGATGAAAGACCAATGTATTATGAAGCATTATCGCTTGCAGACACAGGCGTGTATGAACCAATTGTAGAAGTAGTAGCTGAAAACTGCTCTACTCTATTCTCTGAATACATCAGATTAAGAGACGAATCAAATAGACTTAAAGAGTGGGCTAAGAAAATTGGCAACAAAGACCAACAAGCAAGATTATCCAAAACAAAGACGGAGTTTGAATTGTGGTTAAATAAAGTGAACCAAATAAAATTAGAATTCAAACAAGCAGTAAATATATTGGACGACACAATTGAGTCATACTATATAAGCTTTTACGAATACCCTGCTTTGACACTTGAAAAGTATCAACAACTGAAAGAAAATGGAATAGCACCAGCGACTAATTTCTTTTCAATAAGATTCCATAATAAAGACACTGACAGAATTGTTGCGACCTTTATGTTTAGATTTTTCAGAAATAATGACAAGTATCCATATGCAAAAACTGCAATTCCTTTAGAACTAAACTATTTTGACAAGGAATCAGATGACTTTAATTTTATTGGATATTTTGATAAAGCTAAGAAAATAGAATTAAGGTCATTTTATATAAACGAGAAAGGAGAAACTGTTGTACGTTTTATCAAACCAGAAGACGTGAGATATTATGAACACGAGACAACAACAGAAAGAGTAACAGATGTGGTAATGAAGTTTTTTGACCAAGTTTTTGAGAACATAATTGCACTTTAAAGAAAGAAAAACCGCATATAACAGGCGTTTGGCTCAATGGCGGGTGAAGTTATAATTTCAACATTTGTATTTCTTCCCGCCACTATCGCCAAGCTGCAAAAACCATTATTGGTCATTGTATCGACACCCTGCAAAAGACAGCAAAGAATAATTGTTTAAAAAATGGAATTAAACTATACATTGGATGAGGCCGATTATTTAGAACATCAGCTTTATGACGCTTCAAAATCTGCAAGGATAAAAAAACAAAGAAGACAAAGCTGGTTTTTTGCAACACTGCCCTTTTTGAGTCTGTGCTTCCTATGTTACGTAACAGGCCATAAAGCAATGATGTATGCCTCTGCCGGTGTAGGCATATTGATATTCCTTTTTTACCCCTTATATTTAAAACGGTTCTATTATAAGCATTACCAAAAGTATATAGCTGACACCTGCAAAAACCGTTTTAACGAACCCTGCAATATTATCTTCAACGAAGATAGTATTAACAGTACTGATATGTCAGGCGAAGCAAAAATCAATTTATCCATTATTGAAGAGATCGCAGAAACAGGCAAATACATCTATCTTAAAATCAAAACAGGCGGACATTTAATTATACCTAAATTGAAATTAGAAAATGTCACACTGGTACAGACAAATTTAGCTGCACTTGCCGACAGGTTGCAAATAGAGTATATTAAAGAACCGGAATGGAAATGGAAATAACAATTGCAGTAAATCAACTCAATTAAAAAATGAAAAATACAAAAATTAAACTCTTAAATCTTAACGTATTTATTATAGTACTGATGTTACTGACTTCTTGTGCTACATCAATGACACCTGTCAAGGTAAATAATATTTTACCCACTCTGACTAAATCAAGATTTATATCTCAAGCTGATGCAGAAAATGCAGTAAGAGCAAATAAGTGCAAATACATAACTAAGGGAAGAAATTATACAGCACCGATTGGATTAACAACTAAAAACGATTTAAAAAACGGAGCAAAAGGAATTGATGAATGGGTGGAATTAGACGGAGGAAATTCTTATGTTTTAAGAAGTTATAAATGGGTAACAGTTGACCATAATGGCTCAACTCAACTACATATTGAATTTGACACAATATTATGCGAATAATGCCGAATGCACAACAACCAATTTGGCAAAGAGCATAGTAAGAGCTAAGTTCAACGTTTGTATATTTTATACTGCCAATGCTGTGAGCATTGGCTTTTTTCTTCTAATTTAGCCAACGGCTCACAGCATTGGCTACGTTCGTGCAAAATCCAAACCTTCAGCTTAGATTTACCGCTCGCCGGACGATGGGTTAAGGCTAAAAGACAGACACCGTGAACGCAAAAGTATTCTCACATAGACACCTCATCGGAACGGCTGAATTACAGGTCGGTGACAAAACTATGGGCGGAGTTTTTGGAAACCTTGTTCCTACAGCATACTATTTTGACAACATACAGGAAGCAGTTTGGAAGTTTTGGCAGACAAACAAACCTGACTATAGAAAATGGTATTCATTACGAATAAATTTGCAGTTAGAAAATGGAATGTTTCTTTTTCCTCAAGGCGGATACACCATTGACGACATTAAAGAAATTCCAAACGAACCTAAACGGATTGACATAGTTGGGGTGGACAATAAAGTTCTGCAAGACTTTTTACTAACAAACCCTCCAAGACCTTTCGTGGAAGAACCCTGGAATGAATTACAAATACAACAGAAAATTGCTTTTGAAGATGAACTAAAAAAGGAATTAGGACTTAACGATAAGTCATTTTCTGACTATATCATTAAACAAGAAAAGCATATTCTATTTGACAGCGCATTTTCTGCATTTTGCCACGACCAAAGAAATGATGATGTTCTATTTGAAATCAGGAAACACGGTTTTGAAAAAAAGTTTGCTTTGGTACATTTAACCTGGACAGGCAAAAAAGAAAAAGGAGGCTTTCCTAACACGACTTTTTATTCAGACTTTGATGATTTTAAATATTCAAGAATGTATGCTGATAAAGCTGAATGGGAAGACTGAAATGAATAGATAACAACGAGCCTAGTCCATAACAGCACCTGCCCCAAAGGGGCGGTTCAGTGATTAAAATCAAGCTTTATGTTTCTATCAAAGTTTATGCTTGGTTAGCTCCGAAATCTACCTCTACACCAAGCCCCGATCGGGTACCACTACCCCTCACTCCTCCCCGGCAGCCTCCGGCTCCTCTTCGTCCAGCAGCTCTATAAGGACCATTACCGCCGTTACGGTGCCGCTTAAAGCCGACATGCTTTCCGACGGGTAAAAATTGATAGAACGGAAGTGACGGGATGGACAGTAGCCAGGCATTAGACTCCGGGCGCTATTTATGAATGTATAACTGCACAAAGCAAAAGGGCGACATATAATCATTTTCCCGGAGTATAAATACATATTTTATATTTCAAGAATATTTTATAGTTACGCGACATTCTTCAAGAATAAGCTTGTGAAATCAAGTAAATATTGTTAATTTTGAACGACAATTTAACAATGTTGCTATGAAGCTAGAAAAACCTCCGTTTATTGATATAAATTTTGACTATCTCCAACAAATATGGAAAGGAGAATTTGACGACTTTTTGAATAAAGTTGATGAAAAATATTATTATTGGGATGACCTAAAATACAAAAAAGACACTCCTTTTAAAGACCCTTTAGAAAATTGGACTTTAATAAAGTCCTATAGACATTCAAAGTATGAGAATATAGAATTTGGAAATTATAAATTCAACTATTTTATTTCATCCTATATCTCAAAAAATTTGCACGACTTTGATTTAAAGCTAATGGGAGGATTGCAAAAGAATCCGATATTACCTTCTGATAGAATTGAGTTTTTTAGAAGTTCGCTTTTGGAAGAAGCGGTTGCGTCATCACAAGTAGAAGGGGCAGCGACAACTACAGAAGTTGCAAGAGATATGCTAAAAAGTGGAAGAAATCCAAGAAACGAGTCCGAACAAATGATATTCAACAATTTACGGGCTATAGAATATATTAGTGAATTCCTGGACTCTAAAATAGACTTCAAAATTATTCTTGAACTTCATAAAATAATGACTGCAAATACCGAAGCAGAAAAATGTTCCGGAGAATTTAGAAAAAGCGAAGTATATGTAACCGACCACGTCGATGGAGAAGTGGCACATATACCTCCGGATTGGAAAGAGATTGAACTTTTAATGGGAGAACTGTGTAATTTCATTAATGATGACAGGCATTTCATACACCCCATAGTAAAAGCATCAATAATACATTTTTTAGTTGGTTTCATTCACCCGTTTATCGATGGAAATGGAAGAACGGCCAGAGCCTTATTTTACTGGTATTTATTAAAAAAGGGATATGCTTTAATTAGGAACATTTCAATATCAAGAGTTATACTGGAGTCTAGAACGCAATACGACAAAGCTTTTTTAAAAACTGAATATGATGACAATGATTTGAATTATTTTATTTCATACAGTATAAAAAATATAAGAATCGCTTTTGAAAAATTAATAAACTATAGAGATAAAAAATTAGACGAACGTAAAAAAGCTAATGCTATATCATATGAACTTTTGAATAAAGGACTAAATAAAAGACAAGCAGACTTACTTGGATATCTATACTTAAAAAATAAAAATACAATAACATTAAAAACATATGCAGAGAAGTATGAGATAGTAAGACAAACCGCAAGTAAAGACCTCAATGAATTAATAAAATTGGGTTTAGTAACAGAAAATAAATCGTCAAAGCCATACACATATAATATACCTGATAGAAACACAATTGATAAATTCATACAATAAAACGTATCCTAACATCGTATTGGCGAAATGGCGGGTTAAGGCAGAAATTAAAGTTTCTCCTTTTTTTGTCGCAACAGCCTTTTATATTTCCTTTTTTCATAAATTTAGAAAATAATAAAAGGCTGTTTCTTAGGTTAGTGCAAGGTTGAAAGTTTTGGCTTTATAATCCGCCACTATCACCAATACGCAACCCGTTATGTGTAACTATTCCTCACAGAATGTCTAAGAAGATTAATATTTACGACCTCAATAATTCATATTATTTATATGAAGATATTGAACATACAATTGACCAAATTGGAGAACTATTTGAAATTGCTTTTTTCAAAAATAGAATTGAATTCGTTTCAAAAATAAAATATCCTGAAAATGCATTTTGGATTTCTGATGAAGTAATGCAAATCTTCAATGGTAATGTAAGTATCCCTAAAAATGAGACAGTTTAAAACTAGAGAAATTTATTAATTTTAAACTGTAAAAAGATGAAAAAGACAAGATTCACAGAGACACAAATTGTTTCCGCATTAAAA
>MKSF01000002.1 GCA_001897155.1 Bacteroidetes bacterium 47-18
TACTCCTGTTGAGTACAAAATATTGGCTGGTCAAAAGAAAAAGGCTCAAGTAATAGCTGTCTGAATTATGGGGTACTTACACAAGGGTTTTATGGATCATATAAAAGAAGCAATAAATAATGGCTATATGGTTTTAGCCAGTATTCCCAATCCAAAAGGACCAGGTGCTCATATGGTTACAATAATAGGTTATCAGAACAATGAAATGTTACGAGTTTAATACTATAAATGCTTGGTCTGGTAGAAATAAAAATGAGCCAGGTGACTTGATTCCACTTTATATGCTCTATCAAGGTCTTTATATAATAAAAGGTATAAAATAACAATAGTAATTATGAAATATTTGATTAGTATTTTATTAGGTACTATCTTATGTACCACGACTGTATATAGTCGAGTGCTATCGGATTCTGTCACTGTCAATTATTTAGGGAAGATCGAATTAGATGCCCAAATGAGAAAATTAAAGGAATTAAATGAGTTTCTACAGTATGAAGATACCAGAGTTATTTACTGTTATAATTATGAGATATATGATACGGCCAGAAGTTGGTCATTTTGGAATCTTGATGACAATAACGTTTTTATTGTAAATAAACGTTTAAATAAGTTTATATTTATGCAATTTAATTATAGGCTAAAAGAGTATAACTTAATGCATTTGTATAGAACTGAAAACATGTATGGTGGGATACTTCGAATGATTGATGAAGCTTTAAATTATTCAGATGATGTTCGAGTTGTAAGAAAGAATTGTCCTGGTTACGGTAATTTGGAAATGTATGGAGTCTTCTACAGACAAGGTGATGGGAACAATTACTTATTGGAAGGTATTGATGATGCATCCAATGAAGATGGAAAGTATAAATTTAATTCTATAGTTAAGCTATTTGATTACTATTATTCTCAAAGAAGAGGAGAATTTACTTGCTGTTATTGATCTTGGTAATATGTCGATGTTTCAAAGTGATAGCTAAGCTATAATGTAATAAAGCAAAATAGGCTGTAGCTTGGGTAATGTATCAAAGGAGTTGGTATCTTATAAAAACGGATTTAAACTATTGATCATCAAAATTGATATTTTATTTTAGAAATCGGGCGGGATAGGGTATCTGACCTGTCCCGTTCTGTTTTAAGGGCAAAAACCCTCCCTGTTCCAGTTACCGGGGAGCAAGTGTATCAAAGGAGTTAGTGGGTAAATATAGATGAGGTAATTATATTTGTGGCTATAAAATTTCTTAAGTATGACTCATTGGTATAGAGCAGGATGTTGCTATGGACAACAGCTTGGGGATGATGATAGACCCGAATGGGTAGATCTTACTGCTTTCTTGTAATTTTCAAAAGTAGTTTTTATAAAAAGTTCCGGATTTAGTTAGGTGACTATCTGCTTACAGGCAACAAGCTTTTATTACGGATACGCCTCGCTGAGCAGTGTCCTTTATGAAGCTCAGATCTCCCTGATAAAGCCTTATAGGGTTGTTGGTGAAGAACACCAACAACGGAGTGAAATGTACTGTATCGTATGTAGTCATTCCGAACGGATGTGAGGAATCTCTTATACGGCTTAGTAGCATCCTAGGCATATAATCGCTTTGTTTCCTATATATAGATAGTCAGTTTTAGTTATTATGCTAAAGAAAATAAACAGACAGGATTGTCTTGCAACATATTCTATTTTTCCTACACGGTATTATGATCCAAAGATGGAAGACGAGGTTATATGTTTTCCTGAAACTTATGCAACGTATTGGATAAAACTTGAGAAAAAAAAGTTCTCTTTAGAAGAAGATATAGCCTTAGAAATTGAGAAACTTTGTGATGTATTAAGTTTAAAGTTCCTAATCTTTTTCTGTGATTTTGACTCTACCTGGATAACAAGTAATGCACTACGTAATAGAAATAATAAAGCGTTGCAGAAATCGATAGATTATCTTAAGACTAATAAAGTTAATGAAAAATTTAATGGGGGTATCAGTGTTGATAAAGATGAATTAAGAGTGTTTATTGAGAGCTTCTTTACATTGACAAGATATGATTCTACTTTTTCTGATTATTATTTTACAGATGAAGATAAGACTATGATTGGATATATTCATTATAGCGGAGAAGTTAGAATAGACGCATTGACAGAACAGTTTAATTCATTTTTCCTAAGGGCTGTAAAGCAGACTAATTTTGTGGATGCCTTTAGAAGGGGTACGAGTAGATTATAGGAGCAAGTTTAATGGGTAGCGTGCTCAAATTGTTTGTTTGGTATAAAAAGTGTATCAGTACCCGATAAAATCAATACTTGAAGCGCTGTAAATAGTTAAAACCGGGCGGCCTAAGCGAATGAACGGAAGAATTTTAATCAATATTGCTGGTAGTATTAGGGATGGTAGTTGGTATTCCAATTCTATTTTATTATGGTAATTTTGAAGATTTCTTTTGGGACAGTTTGCCTTTTGGGGAATTGGATTTTTGCTGATTTTCATACCATTGGTTATAATACATATGCGATGTTATTCCCTGAATGATGGCATGGAGATGATATATGATGATATGGAAAAGATAATTGTTATCAGAGATACGAAAAAAATACAGTTTCAGAATTTGGATGAGATGAGATAAAGCATGTTTTTCATACGATGACTCCTGCTTTCTCAGAAAGCGTATGCTTTGGTTTCCTTGGGATAGTTACAATTATTCTGATATTTTTTTGAAAGATGGAAGAAAGTATAGAATTACAAGTTTGATGGTGTATAGATTGGAGTTACCATTTGGGGATAGGTATAAAGTCTTTACATCTTTTTATCCTTAACCCAAATAGTTAAGGAAATATTTAGTTTGTGGTTTATGTTAAATTCTAATTATGTCGTTATCAAATACGTTGGTGAACCAAACTCAATATTAAAGTATTGAATATCAAAAATCGTGATTGATGAATAAACCGGGATAGGCTTTGTGAACCTGTCTATTTTTAAAAAAAGTAAGAATCGCACCAATATTAAAATATGGACAGGAAATTAAAAAAACAAATTGACCAGATTTTAAATCATCAGATCGAGTTTGATAAAGTTTATTCAATACACAATAAATGGTTATCCGAGGAGGAAGCGGAAAGTAGCCTTATGTGTTTTGAAGATATAGGGTCATTTGCTGATTATGAAAAAATGAAATTAATTGCGGATAAGTATTTGAGTTTGCTGGTTAGTTTGAATGCTTTGTTTGGATTAGAATTTATAGATGTTGATCAATCAGCAGCAAAATCAAGCTTAAGCTTTAATTGTTTATTAAAGCTGTCATTGGGGCATATTATTAAGGATAATGAGTTGATGTTCTTCATTCCAGGTAAGGATATCTTTGTTGTTTTATCTCATGATTTTAATATATACGTCTGTAGTCTTAACAACGCAGATGTGAAGCACCTAAGGGAAATCTTTTTAAAGCATTCATTTTATGAAATTAAATAGCCTGAAAGCTGGTTTAATTTGTATAAATAGCGATATAGAACTAAAGTCTTTTCAAATGCATGGGAAGAATCTAAGTGCATACATCTGCTGTTGGAGATTTATTTGACTAACAGGTGTTCAAGGTATCTTTATAATAAAAGGATTAAAATGGTAAATATAAAATTGTATAGTATGAAGTATCTGATCAGTATTTTGTATACGTTTATTGTGTGTAGCTCCAATATATATAGCAGATCGATATCTGATTTAGTGGATATGGACAACAAAGGTAAGTTTGAGCTGGACGCTCAAATAAAAAAACTGGAAGCATTAAATGAGCTTCTGCAGCAGGAAGATACCAGAGTGATTTATTGTTATAGATATGAGATATATGATACGGCCGGAAGCCGGTCATTTTGGAGTCTTGATGATAATAATGTGTTTATAATAAACAAGCGTTTAAATAAACGTGTGTATATATATTTTAATTATAGACTTAAGGAATACGCCTTTTTGTATTTGTATAAGACAGAAAACAAACATGGCGGGATACTTCGAATGATTGATGAAGCTTTAAATTATTCTGATAATATTCGGGTTGTCAGAAAGAATTGTCCTGGTTATGGTAATTTGGAAATGTATGGCGTTTTCTATAAGCAGGGAGACAAGAACAATTATTTATTGGAAGGTATTGATGATGAATTAGATGAAGTGAAAAAATGGGACTGTCTCATTAAGTGTGTAAACTTTTAATCGGGGTTTGTAGGTTTATAACCTTACTCTGTTGTCAAAAATAGTCAAAAATTG
>MKSF01000003.1 GCA_001897155.1 Bacteroidetes bacterium 47-18
GCATGAATCACTCGGTAATCTTACTCCTGTTGAGTACAAAATATTGGCTGGTCAAAAGAAAAAGGCTCAAGTAATAGCTGTCTGAATTATGGGGTACTTACAGATGGATGACAGGTTCAAGGGCACAGCGGCCACACGGAACATCGCCGTGTTCAACATTTTTTAATATTCCTTTTAAATAATATACTTTACTTTCGTAACAGCCGTTAAAGACATTATAAATTCACTTCTAATCCTATTTAAGTATGCGTATGCGTCAATCCTCCCTTATCGTGGCTGTAGTCACCGCCCTGGGCATTATCATTACAGCCGTTATCCTGGGCAATGCCATTAAAAACAGGAACCAGGCCGAAGATACTATCCACGTGACAGGACTGGGCACCAAAGATTTTGAATCGGATGAGATCTTCTGGCAGGGTAACTTCCAGGCAAAATCCATGGATGCCAAAGAAGCCTACAGCAAGATCCTGGCCGATAAGGAAAAGGTAAAGCAATTCTTTATCAGTAAAGGATTCAGCGAAAAGGACATCAATTTCGGTGGTGTCAGCGTGGAAAAGACCTTCCGTACCGTTTATACCCAGGGAGAAAAATCATATGAGACCCGTTCCGAATCCATCTTTGACGGCTATGTAGCCACACAGAACGTTTCCTTTACAGCCAAAAAGAACCCGGAACTCATGAGCCGGATCGAAAAGGTAGCCGACCAGACAGCGGAGCTGATCAACTCAGGTATCGAGTTCAACGGCAGACCCATACAATACACCTATTCCGACCTGCCGGGACTGAAGCACTCCTTAATAGAAAACGCCACGGCAGATGCCAAAGACCGTGCCGATAAGATCATCCGCACCGCTGACGGTAAAAGAGGCAAGCTCAAAAGCGCCAGCATGGGTGTTTTCCAGATCACCGGGGTAGGCAGCAATGAAGAGGATTCCTATGGTGGTAATTTTGATGTTTACAGCAAAAACAAAACCGCAAGGATCACCGTAAGGCTGACCTATAACCTGAATTAAAAAAACGGGAAGTGACTATATGGCCTATCGGAAACAACCTTTTATTATACGGCTACGCTTTGCCGGGCAGTGTCCCTCCTGAGGCTCAGATACCGCTTTAGCTACAAAGTAACTAAGAGTGCTCTGGTCATTCCGAACGGAGGTGAGGAATCTCTTAGCTTATAATGGCTGTGCTGCTTATATATAACGGAACATTCCCTCATAATCCAACAAAGGCCTGTGCTTATCGCACAGGCCTTTGTTGATAGAACTCTGTTTACTTCGTCTGATGCTTTATTAAGATTAACCGGAAAGTATAACTTTGAATGAGGCCGGATTATTTCACCACACTCAACCCGGACCTGAAAACCTGGTTGTCTTTACCCAGTACAACGACCGTATAATAGCCCCCCGCAAAGCCGGAAACATCTACCTGGTCCTGCCACCTGTCCGAGAGGTAAACCACCCGGCCTGCCGCATCGAATATATAAGTATGCTTAACCGCTGTCCCCGCCGGCAATTCCAAACGGATAACAGCGTCTGCAGGGTTAGGGAATATATGGACTGTACGGAGCCCCGGTACCTTGCTGATACCCACCCCGTTTTCTACCAGGCTGTCCACATGATCAAACGCCGTCTTTACATTGGGCAAAGGACCGATATGACCGTTCTGCGGGTCACCCTGCGGCTTACCGGTAGCCATCAGTATCTCCCTGATCTGCCTGCCGTCCAGGTATGCTCCCGTCCGGTCATGATAATAAGATTGTATAGCGATAGCGGCAGATGCCACAATGGGTGTTGCCGAGCTTGTACCACTGAACATCGTATAATTCTGGTTAAAATCGCCTCCTATCCTGGCATAATTGCCATAGCCTGCGCTTATCACGGCCGTTCCCCAGGCCTGTACATTGACCCGCGCGCCGTAAGTGCTGAAGGTAAGCCTGTTGTTATTGCCATCGGATGAGCCGGCACCCACGATGATAGACCCGTTATCGCCCCTGTTCCGGTAGGAACCCAGGCGGGGGTCCGTATCCAGGTTCACGCCGCCGTTCCCTGCTGCGGCTATAATGACAATGCCTGCATCTACCGCTGCTTTCGTCAGGTTCCATATTGTAGTATTATAATCAGCGGGCACATATTCCGAACCGTTATCAATGCCTGCCTGCATCTCGTACATGACGATATCACCCGCTGCCGCCTCCTGCAGGGCTTTTGACACGGCATACACCCTGTCGTAGTCTCTCTGCTCCGTATATTCCGGTACCAGCACCATAGATGTAATGCCATGCATCATCCCGACATTACCGTATTCCAGCTTATCCGAGCAGACCACACTGATGGCGGCTGTGCCATGCTCGGCATAGGCGGCTGAGACATTGGCATGTATGGTCATCCCGTTCATAATAGAAACAGACTGATCCTCCAGCTTTTCATGCGCCCTGTTAACGCCATATTCTATATCAAAAACCTGTATCCCCTGCCCGAAAATACCCTTGCTCCACGCATACTCTATATTGACCCCGGAATCGGCCCTTAAATAATGCTGCATCGGGTAATAGGAAGGCGTGACGGGCGGAATATCCGCGGGCGGCTCCGGCATCAGCTGTTCCTGCTCCACGTACTCAAACAGTCCTGTGGCTGAAAGCTGCTCTATGATCCGTACCGCATTCACCGAATCGGGTACCGTCACTTTCCATATCCTCCGGATCTTCTGAACAGACGCATCGGTCCCGGTATTTTGGATCGCTCTTGCAGCCATGCTGCTGTAAACGCTTTCCGGCCAGTCCACCGCGGGCTGAAAGGTAATGCCCCATCTTTCGCTGAGGGCAACGATCTCGGGGAATTGCGCGACCGTACCGGGCGCTAGTTTGGCTCCGGCATCTTCCTTAAACGCTACATGCAGGGAAACGCGCTCTCCTGCTGCCGCCTGAAGCATATGGAGCACTAAATAACAGAAAAGGACTACGGTCTTTCTCATCAGAAACATTTTACTAAAGATAAGCAAAATAGCCCAACCGGTGATTATATCAGGAAATTTACAATGGTGTCATCAATACCAGAGCCTTGCCTCCACCTGCTTCAGGTAACGCATACCTGCGGCAGGGAGCGGGTCTCTTTTTCTTGTTTTGACAGAGGCGGCTATCCTCCTGCAGGTTCTGAAAAAGCCTTTCACATCCCTGGTCCTTAAGAGGTAGCGCAATCCCCAGCAGCAGTTCAGCGTCCAGAAATACACCATAGGCATATAGGTCCAGAACACCATGGCCTTGTTATGCCATAAAGTAGCATCCTTCTCCTTGGAGGTCATCCTGCCTTTGGGAATTTCCTTATGCCACAGCAGGATGCAATTATCATAAGCAATGGTGTAGCCCGCCCGGATAGCCCTAAAGCTCAGGTCGTATTCTTCCATACCGTACATAATATCATCCGGGAAATAGCCCAGCTCTTCCATAGCATCTTTCCGGTACAATGCCGCACCGGCCGCAAAATGACCCGTCAGGAACCAGTCCCTGTCCTTATACTTATCGTATTGCTTATGGGGGAAAGCGGTTACCTGCCGTTCCCGGGTACTGTGATAATACACGTCCACATTGATAATGACCGTCTTATTGCGGATATATCTTTCCTTGTGAAACAGCTCTGCCAGCTTTACCAGGTCGCCCGGCGCGTTGAACTCAATATCGTCATCAATCAGCAGCAGGTAAGGACCTGTCGCCATTTTCATGATCTTATTCCGGCCTACGGCAACACCCCAGTTGACATCGGACGCTATATACCGGATCTTTAATTCCGGGTGACGGTCAATAAAGGCTTTGGCCTTGTCGTAATTATCCGAAGAATTATTGTTCCATAATATGAACTCTGTGACGATCCGGTCATAATGATCCAGTTTCAAAGCGCTTTCCAGCAATTCCAGGAGCTCTTTCTCCCGGTTATAGGTCAGCACACAGATGCTTATGGAGGGTGTGTCTTGCAGGCTCATTATTAGGTACGGGTAATTATTGTTATTATAAATCGGACAGCAGCAGTTGCTGCTGATTTTAAAATTCCAGCAATGCTTTCATCTTCGCGGCTACTTCCGTCTCCATCAGCCAGGATTTTATATGGGCCAGCCTTTCGTAAGAAGGGGCATCCTCCTTAAAGGAAGGCGCCAGCACGCTCAGCTCATCATACATCCACCGGGTAGCAGGTGACAGCCGGTCCTTATATCCTTTGTAATCTATGGCCTGTATAATGGCCAGGGCATGTACGGACAGCACCTCGAAAGAATTTTCAATGACCTGCGCGCACATAGCGGCGCTGTTGGTGCCCATACTTACAATATCCTGGTTATCATTATTATTCGGGATACTGTGCACATACATAGGGTTGCTCAGTGTCTGGTTCTCCGCCACATTGCTGGTGGCCGGGTACTGCATACCCTGCACACCGAAGTTAAGCCCCAGCGTGCCCGCGTTGATAAAAGGCGGCAGCTTCTGGTTCAGGTGGTGGTTGAGCAGGAAGTTAAGCTGGCGCTCTGCCAGCATGGACAGCTTGGTAACGGCGATCTTCAGCTTATCCATCTCCAGGCTCACATAATCACCGTGAAAGTTACCGCCGTGATAGATCATTTCCTTATGCGGGTCTATGACGGGGTTATCATTTACGGAATTGATCTCCTGCTCTATGATCTGGGCAGCATTTTCTATCGTATCGTATATCGGGCCGAGTATCTGCGGTACGCACCGCAGCGAGTAATACTCCTGCACCTTATCCTGCAGCACGGATTCCGTTACCTTCTTGTCATACAAATGCTCATGCCGCTTACGAAGCAACCTGCTTTTACGGGAAATAGCGCGCATGGCCTTCGCCACCACCTGCTGTCCTTTATGCAGCTTGACCGCGTTCAGCTCTTCAGAGAAATGATCATCATAGGCTTCCATGATCTCATTGACCATAAGGGAAAACAAAATCTGACCGGTCATCAGCTTACGGGCATGCAATACATTGATGGCGCCAATGCCGGTCATGGAAGAGGTGCCGTTCAGCATCCCGAGGCCTTCGCGGATATGTATCTTCATCGGCTGCAGCCCGGTGGCCGCATACACTTCGGCTGCCGTCACCACCTCGCCCCTGTACCAGAAATTCCCTTCACCTATCAATCCCAGTGCCAGGTGCGCCAATTGCACCAGGTCGCCGCTGGCGCCCACGCCACCGTGATGGTACATGCAGGGGTAAGCCTCCGCATTCAGCAGGGCGGCCATCAGTTCCACCGTACCGGGATGGATGCCGGATCGGGCGCACATCATCGTATTCAGCCGTGCCAGCAATGCCGCACGGGACTGCACGGGGCTGAGCAGCTTTCCCATACCGCTGCAATGTGACCGTATCAGGTTAAGCTGCAACTGTACACGGTCCGCATCCTCTATACGGTATTGCGCCATAGGACCAAAACCCGTATTGATGCCATATATAAGCTTATCTTTTGAAAAATTGATCAGGAATCGGTGACAGTCCGCCACTTCCTGTAGCTGCCGGGGATCCAGCGTTACCGTTTCCTTTTGTAATACGATCTGCTCCAGTTGTTCCAATGTTAAGATCTGAGCTCCTAAAACTGCCATGTTTTGCTGTTGATAATTTAAGCTACAAAGTAAAATAATATTAGCGACTATACGCTTATAGGAAACAACCTTTTATTATACGGATACGCTTTGCTGAGCAGTGTCCTTGCTCAGGCTCAGATACCGCTTTAGCTATAAACGAACTGGGGTGCCGGTCATTCCGAACGGATGTGAGGAATCTCTTATAATAGTTTGTGACTATACACTTACAGGGAACAACCTTTTATTACAGGTACGCTTTGCTGAGCAGTGTGCTTCCTGGGGCTCAGATACCGCTTTAGCTATAAACGAGCTGGGGTGCCGGTCATTCCGAACGGATGTGAGGAATCTCTTGTACTTGCAGCCTGTCTTGCGTATGCGCACTTTTGGTTTTGTTGATCATATAGACACAGTCAGCTTATTTTATTTCGTAAAGACGGCGGAGTGGAGCCCCCTAATAAAGCCTTATAGGGTTGTTGGTGAAGAACACCAACAACGGAGTGAAATGTACTGTATCGTGTGTAGTCATTCCGAACGGAGGTGAGGAATCTCTTATACTTGCAGCCTGTCTTGCGTATGCGCACTTTTGGTTTTGTTGATTATATAGACACAGTCAGTTTATTTTATTTCGTAAAGACGGCGGAGTGGAGCCCCCTGATAAAGCCTTATAGGGGTGTTGGTGTTCTTCACCAACAACGGAGTGAAATGTACTGTATCGTGTGTAGTCATTCCGAACGGATGTGAGGAATCTCTTATACGGCTTAGTAACATCCTAGACATATAATGGCTTTGTTTTCCATATATAGATAATCCGATCAATATATCATCCGCCGGCCTGCAATCCTGGAAAGAATATCGGAAATTTAAAAACCGCGCAGGCAGCCTCCCGGGCAAAGCGGCCCTTAAAAACTATTGTTTTTATAAAATTCCCGCAGAATGTTAATGCAATATGACTAAGTTGTATATTTGCTACTGTTAAATAAATCTTTTGAGATGTCTTTGCTTCAATTTTTGACGATACAGGCTCCCGCAGGGGTCGGAGGAGATTCTCCCCTGGCCGCCCCGATGACGCCTGTAACCACAGTGGTACAACCGGAACAGACCCTCTCCCTATGGAACCTGCTGATGGAAGGCGGCGTATTGATGATACCCCTGTTGCTCTGCAGCATCATAGCCCTGTATATCTTCGTGGAAAGATATATGGCTATCAGGAAAGCAGGCAAAACGCCCGATGATTTTATGTCGCGCATCAGGGAAAAGCTGGCCGAAGGCAATATATCCGGCGCTGTCAATGTCGCCAAAAACTTTGAAGGCTCCGTACCTACCGTGATCTTAAAAGGGCTGAAGCGCATCGGCAAGCCTGTAGACCATATTGAGAAGTCCATGGAAAACGCGGGTAAGCTGGAAGTTTATAAAATGGAAAAGAATCTCGGCACGATCTCCACCATAGCCGGTATCGCCCCTATGTTCGGGTTCCTGGGTACCATAGTCGGGATGATCATCCTCTTCTTTAATATCCAGCACCAGGGTTTTGAGATCAATAACCTGGCAGGCGGTATCTATACCAAAATGGTGACCTCCGCTTCCGGGCTTATTATCGGCCTGCTGTCCTACTTAGGCTATAATTACCTGAACGCCCAGATCAATAAGAATGTCAACAAGATAGAAACCGCCAGCAATGACCTCCTGGATATCTTACACGAGCCTATGAACTAAACAGCAATACGCTGATTTGATAAAGAACACAATAAAGTATTAAATAAATAAAGGAGGCTTTTTAGAAAGCCTCCTTTATTATATTGTAACCTGCCGTGTCACATTGCAGCCTGCCATGCCACATTGATACTTGTCTTGTTACATTGAACCTGTTGTGTCACATTGAGCCTGTCGAAATGTGATCTGTATAAATAACCCTGTCCATATTTCGACTGAGCTCAATATGACAGGGTTATTTATTTTTCAGGCAGCCATCTTTATTTTTTCATCCCTGTTGTATAGATAACGGCCATGAGCAAGGTAAAAACTGACCATCCGCTCTTTCTCTTACGGATACGCTTCGCTGAAAAATGTCCTTTTTCCGGGTCAGAAAGTACTTTTGTCATAAAGGCAATCAGCCTGCCCGTCATTCCGAACGGATGTGAGGAATCTCTTATACCGCTTAGTAGCTATCCTGAACCTGCTATATAATGGCCTTGTTCCTTATATATAGATAGTCAGTATAAAAAGTGACCATCCGCTCTTTTTCTTACGGGTACGTTTCGCTGAAAATATATCCTTTTTCCGGGTCAGGGAGCACTTTTGCCACAAAGGCACTCAGCCTGCCCGTCATTCCGAACGGATGTGAGGAATCTCTTATACCGCTTAGTAGCATCCTGAACCTGCCATATGGTGGCCTTGTTCCTTATACAGGAAAGCCCTGAATAAAAGCAAATCCCCGGCAGCGTCTGCCGGGGATCTTAATGATATGGAATATATTGCTATGCCTTACAATTATGGCTTGAGATGCACATACTGGGACTGGTATACCCTTTTGCTGTTATCATCCGCGCTGCTCACAAACGCTACCACTTCCATATTTGCAGGATTCCAGAAGGCCTGGTTCTTGTCATTCCTGTCAATGGTCAGCTTGGTACGCAGCTCATACACCCTGCCCGGCTCTATCGCAACATCAGATAAAATACGTTTCCCGTTAGACGGCGTGATATACTTCCGGAGCACGTGGTTGAAAATATAATTCGTATCCGTCTTGAGTGCGTATTTCATAGCATCTCTTATATTATTCTCCACGAGATAGATATTCAGCGACTGTTTGGCGCTCAGGGCCTCCGTATAATGCAGCCGTACCTTAATATCAAACTCATCCGGCGAAGCACCTTCAGCCGTTTCTATATAGATATTTACGGGAGTGGTAGTGGAAGAATCTCTCGCACTGCTCATAAAAGAAGACCATTGGTTATAATTCGGTAGCAGTAGAGGGTCCTGTGGTCTGCCTATCCTCAACCTGTCAAAGCTGGCGCAGGGCTTACCGGGGTCACCACCGAAAACTATGTCCAGCAGCTGTTCGGAACCGGGTACTACAAAATCCTGCTTGCTGTTATACTGCGGCTTCGTATCATCCTTGATAATCCAGGCAAAAGTGCCCACGTGGATGCTTACGATCGTCATCTTATTGGCAAACTCACCGGTAGTGCTCATTTCCGTTAATTTCTGGATACCCGCCGGGCAGTTCACGCATTGCACACCGCTCAGCTCCTCAATAAGATACTTCTTATCCTGCGGGGTCTCTACACTACTCAATACATAAGTGGTATCTTCCTGTCCCGGGATATCCGCCGGGATATAGACAGGAACTTCCTTACAGGAATACAGGCCAGCCAGCACCGACAGGCAGCTTATTGCAAATAATTTCTTCATTTTTTAAAGATAGCTTAAACTTTGTTTACCAAAGGTAAATAATAATCGTATATAAATTATCAAACATCTCAGCGCAAAAATCATTAATTTTACACTCTATAACCCAGAGGAGATTTAATTATGCAGGAAAGCAAAAGACAAAGGCAGGTAGCCAGGCAGCTACAGGATGAGCTCACCACCATATTTGTAAAAGAAGGATTGAATATGCTGGATGGCGGCATGGTATCCATTTCCAGGGTCAGCGTTACGCCCGACCTGCTGGAGGCGCGTATCGAGCTGAGCCTTTTCCAGGTAAAGGACAACCAGACCGCATTGAAATTGTTTGCAGACAAGACCGGAGAGATAAGAAAGCAACTGGGCAATAAGCTGCGCCATCATTTACGCCGCATACCCACGCTCACCTTTTCACTGGATGATACGCTCGATTATGTATTTAAAATGGAAGAGCTGTTCAAAAATATCAACTCCACGGACAAGCCTGAAGATGCAGAATAATGCATCTTTTTTTATTTGTACGCATTACGTAATTTCACTGTCCAAACCTCATACTGCAACATTTGAATATTACGTCCAAAATAGCCTGGCGATATGTAAAAGGTAAGAAATCGGCACAGGCTATCAACATCATCTCCCGGATCAGTATGGCAGCCATTATGTTCTCCACGGCTGCTATGGTCGTGCTATTCTCAGTATATAACGGGATCGAGGGCATCACCAAGGAATTATATACCGCATTCTATCCTGATATCAAGATCGTACCGGCACAGGGCAAATATTTCGAGGGACAGCCCGGCTGGCCTGCCGCGCTCGATGCGGACAAGGTCGTTGATAAATGGAGCTATACATTAGAAGACATGGCGCTGTTCGTGGGCACGGAACAGCAAAAGATCGGCCATGTCATGGGCGTATCCAATAGCTGGTTCGGGATCAATAACGTACAGCAGCACATGCTGGACGGGCAGCCCTTTTTTACGGAACGCACCACGGTGCCCGAAGCGGTAGTGGGGGTAAGAATTGCCAATACGCTGGGACTGGAAGCAGACAATATCTTCTCCGGCTTTACGATATACCATCCGCGTTCCGGCGCTAAATTCTCCACCGATTACACCAATGCCTACAATTCTCTTCATGTGCAGCCCTCCGGCATTTTCCGGGTGGCGGCGTCATTTGATGACAAATATATCCTGGTTCCGCTCCAGGCGGCATCTAAATTGTTTGAGGTCAGCAACCGGTACAGCAGCATAGACATCCGGCTGCGGCCCGGGGTCTCTTTCAGGGAAGCCAAAAAAGCGCTCACCCGCATCGTAGGAGATCAGTTTGTCATCCTGGATAAATATGAGCAGAACAAGACTCTCTATATGATACTCAACAGCGAAAAATGGGCTGTTTATGCCATCCTGCTGATGGTCATGCTGGTAGCCAGCTTTAATATGGTCGGCTCGCTCACGATGCTGGTGCTGGAAAAGAAGCGCGATATCGCCATCCTGAAATCCATGGGCGCCCCGGCAGGCACTGTCAGGAATATCTTCCTGAAAAGCGGCTTCTTCCTGGCCGGCACAGGTGGCGGCGCAGGACTGCTGCTGGGTTACCTGGTCTGCCTGGCACAAAAATATTTAGGGCTTATCAGCATGGGCGAAGGCTTCGTCGTCAGCAGCTATCCCGTAGCCTTTAAGCTGTCGGATTTTATACTCGTCATCATATCCGTGGTGGTAACGGGCTTCATAGCGTCCTATTACCCTGCCGTAAAAGCAGCCAGGAGCTCCCTTATCATTAAGGAAGAGTAAATAACATATCTCCCTGCTATATAATAACATATCATATACATCCTAATGTTATGACAATCTAATTTTGATATTAACTTTGCACAATATTTTACAATACTATGTCTGTTTCTTTTGACAATACAGAAATCGCCTTTCGGTACCGTTCGGATAAAGCCCTGAAGAAAGCGCAATATATGTTTGCCTTCATGGGGTCGCCCGCTGCCACTCAAATGGGTATCGGCCTGACAAAGCTGGCCTTTAAAATAAGCCTTCCTATCAGCGGTATCATTAAAAAGACCGTTTTCCAGTTATTCTGCGGGGGAGAAACACTGGCAGAAGCTGCCCAGACCGCTGCCATGCTGCACAAATATAATATAGGTGTAGCGCTGGATTACGGTGTGGAAGGCAAATCAACGGAAGCAGATTTCGACGCCGCCGTCCCTGAATTCATCAAAGCCATCGACTATGCCGCGGCACAGCCCAATATTCCTTTTATCCCCATCAAGATAACAGGATTTGCACGGTTCGACCTGCTGGAAAAGATACATAATAAAAAGGAGCTGGACGAAACAGAGCAGCAGGAGTGGAACAATGTATGGACCCGCATTGAAAGCATCTGTAAACGCGCGCACGAAAAGAGCATCAGGATATTGGTGGACGCGGAAGAGAGCTGGATACAGGACCCCATTGATGACCTGACCAATGCCATGATGGCACGGTTCAACCAGGAAAAGGCGATCGTCTTCAATACCTTCCAGATGTACCTGCACACCTCGCTGCCTTACCTGAAGAAATCGCTCCAGATAGCCGAAGAGCAGGGCTTCATCCTGGGCGCCAAGATAGTACGCGGTGCCTATATGGAAAAGGAAAGGGCCAGGGCCAATGCTATGGGCTACCTGTCTCCCGTACAGCCCAATAAAAAATCCACGGACAATGATTACGACGTAGCTGTAAAATACTGTATAGATAATATTGACCGTATCCATACGTTTATCGGCACTCACAATGAGGAAAGCTGCTATAAGGCTATAAAGCTGATGCAGGAAAAAGGCATTGCTCCCGGCGATGACAGGGTTTACTTCTCCCAGCTATATGGCATGAGCGACAACATCTCCTTCAACCTTTCAGACGCCGGCTATAATTGCTGCAAATACCTTCCTTACGGGCCCGTAAAGGATGTGATGCCCTACCTGATGAGAAGAGCGCAGGAAAATACTTCGGTTGCAGGACAGACAGGCAGGGAGCTTTCACTGATCAATAAGGAAGTGCTGCGCCGCAGAGGCCAATAGCGCATATTTTATATAACGGACAGGAAATCCATGAAACTTACCGGCAGTTTTATGGATTTTTTGTCTTTTTACATCTCTGTTAAAGCATACTGCTTTAATTATGAGGATATATGTTATAACCATCCTGCTGGTAACGCTTTTCTTTAGCTGTGCGCAGGACACCCGTTCTGACCCCGGCGCCGGGCCCCCTACAGGCACAGTCCAGCCCCTGCCGGACACTGTTCGTTTCGCCGGGAAGGCCCGGGAAGCGCTGACGTATGCCCGCGCCCGTAAGATGAGCACCAACAGGTGTATCCTTATTGATATGAGCGTGCATTCGGGACTGAACAGGCTGGTGGAATGGGACTTCAAGACCGGCAGCATCCGCTCTGCCACCCTCGTCACGCATGGGTGCGGCACCGCTGCCTGGGCGGCCGACCACAGCCGGCAGGCACCCCGGTTCAGCAATGTACCGGAAAGCCACCTGTCTTCCCTGGGCAGGTACCGTATCGGGGCCAGGGGACCCAGCCAGTGGGGCATCGGTGTCAAATACCTGCTGCACGGCCTGGATACGACCAATAACAATGCCCTGAAGAGATATATCGTGCTACATAGCTGGGACAAGGTACAGAACCGGGAGGTCTATCCCTCGGGGGCGCCGGAAAGCTGGGGCTGCCCTGCCGTATCCGATGCCTATATGACCTACCTGGACACGGTGCTGCAAAACGAAAAACGCCCCGTATTGCTGTGGATATATTATTAAGTTTTTAATTAATCACATTTTATTAAATAACGGATTGCCCGGAGAAAGCTATTTTTGCATGCCCGATTACCTATATTCTAATACGATCATGCAATTCAGTTTCTCAAAAGCCGGGATAAGCGCTGCATTGACAGCAGCTGCTCTTACGGCATTTACTCCTGCCCAGGCGCAGCTTACCGTACAAAGCAACAGGACCGCGCTGCAGCTGGCACAGGCCATTACCGGCAATGGTGTGGTGGTGACCAATGCAGTCCTAAACTGCGCGACGGAAGGCAACGGCATTTTCGACAGCCCCAACAGCACCATCGGGCTGGACGGTGGTATCGTTCTTTCCACGGGACGGGCATCGCAGATCAGCAATGCCGAACCGGGCGTGAATTCATCTAATATGAACAGGGCCGGGGATGCCAACCTCACCGCTATTTCCCGCACCAGTAATACCTATGATGCCTGCGTCCTGGAATTTGACGTTGTGCCAAAGGGCGATGAGTTGAAATTTGATTATGTATTTGCCTCGGAAGAATATATCAATGCCGTTTGCGGACCCTATAACGATGTATTCGCCTTTTTTATCTCCGGGCCGGGTATCGTCGGGCAGCGCAATATAGCGCTCGTTCCCAATACCCAGATCCCCGTAGCTGTCAATTCCGTCAATAACGGGATTGTGGGCTCTCACCCCGGCAGCACTATGAGCAACTGTACCGGTATGGGCGCGGGTTCGCCTTTTACCCAGTATTATACAGATAACAGCAACAGCAGCTTTTTCGCCTACCGTGGCTATACCGCTGTTTTCACAGCCAGGCAGGATGTAGTGCCCTGCAATACCTACCACTTGAAATTAGCGATCGCAGACGCGGGCAACGCCTTGTATGATTCCGGTGTGCTGATCAAATCAGGCAGCTTATCCTCTACCTCCCTGCAGGCCGCGCTGGCCGCCCCCCTGGTCGTGGATAACCAGCCTGCAGCCGTAAAAGGCTGTAATAACGCGGTGGTAAATATCTCCCGCGGGCAAAGCAAGCCCACGGCCCAGAATATCCGCCTGCAATATGGCGGTAACGCAGTAGCAGGAACGGACTATACCGCCCTTCCCGGTACGCTGACCATTCCTCCCAACAGTACTACTGCCGGCTTTACCATCAGCGGTCTGCCCACCACCGGCCGCGGTGACAGGACCCTGAAAATATATGTGCTGGACCCTAACAACTGTAACAATACCGCCGGCATAGTGGATTCCGCAACGCTGCTCCTGGTAGAACAGCCTGAAATAGCCTTATTAACGGACGACACGGAGATCTGCGCAGGCACTACCCTGCAGGTGCAGACAAGGGCCAGCCGTAACCTATTCACTTATACCTGGTCGCCAGACCTGTTCATCAATAATAAAAACCTGCCTGACCCGGTGGTCAGCCCGACACAGCCTGTCACCTATACGCTGCAGGCAGCCATCCCGGGCAGCGGATGCCCTGTATTCCGGGACAGCTTCCGGGTCACCGTTACCAAAGGGCCGGAACAGATCATCTTTTCCACAGACTCCGCGTATAATTGCGAAGGCCGCAATATATCAGTGAACGCCGCCGTCCGCCCGGCGCTCAGCAACCTGCATTATAGCTGGAACGGACCGGACAATTTTGCGTCTACCACTTCGTCACTGCAGCTCCGGGATATCCGGAAGCAGCAGGAAGGCTGGTACAGGCTGACGGTCACAGCGGAAGGCTGCAATGGCATTACGGATTCCGTGTATGTCAATGTAATAGACAGCGTTCCGCCTCCCGCGGTGCAGAGCCCGGTAGATGTATGCCAGCACCAGCCTTATACGCTCAGGGCATCGGGACAGCAGATCCGATGGTATGAGCAGGAAAACGGCGGGCAACCTTTAGGCGCGGCGCCGGTCATCCAAGCCGACCTTACGGGCACGGAAACATTTTATGTGACCCAGTCGTACGGTGACTGTGAAAGTGACAGGATCCCCGTAACGGCTCATATCATCAGGTGCTGCGAGCAGGAAATGTTCGTTCCTACTGCATTTACACCCAATGGCGATGGGCTGAATGATGAGCTGATCATCAGGATGGACCCCGGCAGCAAGCTGGGCGTATTCGAGGTATTCAACCGCTGGGGCCAGAGTGTCTATAAAATGTCGCACGGAGATGTCATATGGGACGGCAGCCTGAGAGGAAGGCCCGTGGATGAAGGCGTATATTACTACAGGCTGGATGTCCATTGCCAGGACGGCCGGAACGTGATCCGGAAAGGAGAACTGCATATATTAAGATAGCAAGGTCATACCATACCGGCTACTGATGAACTATATAAAAAAAGCAGCGTACGGGTGACCGCACGCTGCTTTTTTTATGAATAAGGATGGATTACATTTTCACCATCAGCTTCTGCTCATTTTCCAATACCACGTTGATCAGTCCTTTCTGGCGGAGAGATTTAGTAGCGGCATCCCATTTCTTGCCGCTGAGTCCCACCATCTGCTTGATATGACCGATCTCTACCGGTCCGTCATGCAGGGTGGCCAGGATCATTTTTTCATCATCCGTCAACTCTACCACCTCTTTCTTTTCAGGTCGCATCTGCGGGAAGAACAGCACTTCCTGTATGGAGGCGTTATTGGTCAGGAACATGATCAGGCGGTCCATACCGATACCCAAGCCCGAAGTAGGCGGCATACCGTATTCCAGCGCCCTTAAGAAATCCTGGTCGATGAACATCGCTTCATCATCCCCTCTTTCCGATAAGCGCAGCTGCTCTTCAAAGCGCTCCCGCTGGTCTATGGGATCATTCAGCTCCGAATAGGCATTGGCTATTTCCTTACCGCATACCATCAGCTCAAAACGTTCCGTCAGCTCCGGGTTATTCCGGTGCTTTTTGGTCAGCGGGGACATCTCAACAGGATAATCTGTGATAAAGGTAGGCTGGATAAAATTGCCTTCGCATTTTTCGCCGAAGATCTCATCTATCAGCTTGCCTTTACCCATGGTATCGTTGACCTCAATGCCCATACCTTTGGCCGCTTCACGGATCTCTGCTTCGGTCTTGCCGGTAATATCAAAACCGGTATATTCCTTAATGGCATCGGTCATGGAAATACGGCGGTAAGGCGCTTTAAAATCAATCTCATGTTCCCCGAAAGTGGCTTTTGTAGTACCGTTCACCGCTGTGGCTACATGCTCCAGGCAGCGCTCTGTAAAGTCCATCATCCAGTTATAATCCTTATACGCCACATAGATCTCCATCGCTGTAAACTCGGGATTGTGGGTACGGTCCATACCTTCGTTACGGAAGTTCTTGGAAAATTCGTACACTCCTTCAAAGCCGCCTACGATCAGCCGTTTCAGGTAGAGCTCATTGGCAATACGCATATACAGCGGGATATCCAGGGAGTTGTGGTGCGTAATGAAAGGCCTGGCCGCTGCGCCGCCCGGTATGGACTGCAGCACGGGGGTTTCCACCTCCATATAGCCGGCATTATTAAAGAATTCGCGCATCGCGTTGAACATACGGGTACGCTTTATGAATACCTCTTTTACATGAGGATTCACCACGAGGTCCACGTAACGCATACGATAACGCTGCTCCTCATCGGTAAAGGCATCGTACACGTTCCCGTCCGCATCCGTCTTAGGTAAAGGCAGCGGGCGTAAGGTCTTGCTCAATAATGTAAAGGAGGTGACATGTACGGACAGCTCGCCGGTCTGTGTAGTGAACACATATCCTTTAACGCCTACAAAGTCGCCTATATCGATCAGTCTTTTCCAGACGGTATTAAATAAAGTCTTATCATCACCAGGGCATATATCATCACGACGGATATAGACCTGTATCTTACCTACCGCATCCTGCAGCACAGCGAAATTGGCTTTTCCCATATCACGGACGCTCATGATACGTCCCGCAATGCTCACTTCCTTAAAGTCATCCTTTCGTTCTTCCGAATATCCCTTCTTGATTTCCTCACTGGTATGAGTGATGTCATATAATGCGGCAGGATATGCCTCAATGCCCAATTTTTCCAGTTCGGCCAGCTTCTCACGACGGACGATCTCTTGTTCGCTTAAATGGTGTTGCATTTTTTGTAAGTGTGATTAAAAAATAAGTTTTCTGAATAAGAGTGCAAAATTACAATAAATTAAGGATTAGTTGGGAGTAATGTCCCGGACGTTTTATTACTAATTCAGTCAATCCATCCGGTTCCTGTTTTTTTGCATAAATTCGCACCCGCTAATTTTTCGCTTAACTTTTAATCACAACAATCAAAATCTGCATGAGATCTATCGGTATTATTTTAATGATCTGGATATCCTTTATATCCGTCAGGAGTTATGCACAGGAGCGCTTTCATTGGGTGAACCGCATAGGCGGGCAAACCGGCATGAGCCGGGCAAATGATGTGACATCGGACAAAGAAGGCAATACATACATTACAGGACACTTTACCGAGCTTGCTGATTTCGATCCCGGAGCAGGCACAAGGATATTAGACGGGCAGCCCTTTGGAGGCGTTTATCTTGCCAAATATGATGCTTCAGGTCAGTTAGTCTGGGTGCAACAATTTGCATCCAACGTTCTGGGACCTTCGGGAGAAAGAGGTAATGCTGTTGCAACCGATGATTCCGGTAATGTTTTTATAGTAGGACAGTTTAAGGGGACACTGGACCTCAGAACAAGAACGAGCACTCATATAAGTTTCAGAACGAGCGGAGGTGAAGATATTTTCTTTATTAAGCTCAATAAGGCCGGGCAGATTCTCTGGGCTAAAAAGTTCGGGAGCAGGTATGATGATTTCTGCTACAGCTTAGCAACTGATGAACTCGGCAATATCTACATAACCGGGGAAAGCGGCGGCGATATGGATTTCAATCCGGGCACCACCAATCAACAGGTATTGGGATATGGGATATTTTTAGCTAAATATGATAATAACGGAGAGTATCTCTGGGCCAATACAATCGGTGTCGGGGCAGGTAAAAATGTCAGGACAGATGATAAGGGTAATGTATATGTTACCGGTTATATCAATCGTACTTCTGATTTTGATCCCGACACAAGCGCTGCCATTATTAATACAAATGGCGGACAGGACATCTTTGTTGCCAAATACGACAATAATGGAGTGTACCTGTGGGCTAAAGGCATTGGGGGCAGCCGGAACGATTTTGGCAATTCAATTGCAGTGAGCCTGTCAGGAGATGTATATGTGACGGGTGGATTCAGCGGAACCGATATAGACTTTGACCCCGGTCCAGGCACCAGATACCTGTCTACACCATACAGGAATACCAACCTCTTCCTCCTGAAACTGGACAATATCGGCAATTTCCTGTGGGCGCACAAGCTGGGTAATGACAGTACCAACACCAATGTCGACGGTCAGTCTATAGCCTTAACGGACCAGGATGATTTTTTCATCACGGGTGCCTTCAGGAGACAGGTTGACTTTGATCCGGGTCCCGGGACGCATATTCTGAGTGCGGTTGGAGGCAGTTACAGCGATATCTTTATTGCCAAGTATAACAAAGATTGTGAGCATATCTATTCCTATAATATCGCAGAACCGGATGCCTACAACAATAGTGTCGGCTACGCTGTAAAAACAGACAGGAAAGGTTGCGTCTATTTCGCCGGCGCTTTTTGCTCACTATCCGGAGTTGATTTTGATCCGGGTCCTTTTAGTACCAATACGCGCAGCGTTTCAGGACTGAATATTTTCCTTTTAAAGTTTTCCCTGGTACCGGTTGCTCCCATTCATTTATCCGGCACTTTTGACCATAGTAGGGTGTCGGTACAATTAAATTGGGAGGACCGTTCAGATGACGAAGATGGTTTTATTGTAGAACGATCGCACCGGGATTCCCAGGCCTATTTCAGGATTGCGGATCTGCCGTCCAACACCGTAAGCTACGAAGATGCTTCCGTCACGACAAATAATGTATATCTTTACCGCCTTGTCAGCTATAATGATTACGGTGAATCCTATTACTCCGATATTGCCTCAGTGAATACCACAGTAACCGATATACCAACCCTGGATAATGACCCGGGTGTGTATTTATTCCCGAACCCGGCGTACGATTATCTTTATATTACATCGGCAGCGCATTACCAAGATGCAGACTTCTTTATTACCAATATTGAAGGGAAAGTTCTCCTGCAAGGTATATTAGATAAAACGCAGGCTACCATTTCGACTTCCGGACTACCCGGTGGCGCTTATTATTTACATATTAACAGCAAAACGTCATCTTTAACAAAGAAATTCGTGGTACAGCATTAAGATAACAACCTGTAGCAAATACAACCTATAAGAGGCTGCTCCGTACCGGCAGCCTTTTATTCATTTTATCCTCTCCAGCATCCAGGTTCAGGTTTTCCGGATCACACCAAATAAAAAAATGTCCCATAGTAAAAACTACAGAACACTATTAGACTTGAAACAAAAATGACTATCTTGTGAGCATTAAAAAGAGACCACATTGTTTAAAATGTGATCTCTAATAAATAACATTAAACAACTCACCTATATAGACGGAGGCCGTTGGTCTTTCGTTGGGTCAGGCCGGAAAAAATATTTAAGTTTTAGAACTCATTAACATATCCTGCGCCTGCAATCCTTTTTATAATTGTGCCAGCGCGGCTTCAATCCTTTCTTTACAGGCCGCCGCTCCTATAATTTCCATAATATCCATGACGTTAGGGCCAAACTTGCCGCCTACCAGCATGATCCTTAAAGGCAGCATCAGCTCTCCTTTTTTAATGCCGGAAGCCGCTACTGCCGTTTCAAAAGAGGCATTAATGGATTCGTGATCCCAGGACCCTACCGCGTTAAAGTTATCAGACCATTCCCGGTAGAAGGCTGCTTTTTCAGGCGTCCATTTTCCCCTGATGCTGTCCAGGTCAATCTGCTCCGGGGCCCTGAAGAAAAAGGCCGACTGCTCAGCGAAATCCGCCAGTGTGTGGCAGCGGTCCTTCACCAGGCTTACCACCCTGACCAGCACATCCTTATTATCCACGGGCAGTCCCGCCGCTTCGAGGAACGGGAGTACCCCGGCAGCCAGCACAGCATTATCCGTTCTTTGTATATGTTGCTGGTTGAACCATTTGGCTTTTTCATAATCAAATTTGGCGCCCGACCTGGAGATCCTTTCCACGCTGAATGCCGCCTCCAGCTCCGCCAGGCTGAATATTTCCTGTTCGGTTCCCGGGTGCCAGCCCAGGAATGCCAGCATATTAAGGAAAGCCTCCGGCAGAAACCCTCTTTCCTTAAAGCCGATGGTCTTTTCGCCGGTCTGGGGATCCGTCCAGTCCATGGCAAATACCGGGAAGCCCAGGCGGTCACCGTCACGCTTGCTTAATTTACCGTTGCCATCGGGCTTCAGGATGAGCGGCAGGTGCCCGAAATGCGGCATATCCTGCTCCCAGCCCAGCTTTTTCCACAGCAATACATGCAGGGGAGCGCTGGGCAGCCATTCCTCGCCCCTGAAAATATGCGATATCTTCATCAGGTAATCATCCACCACCACGGCCAGGTGATAGGTAGGCATACCGTCGCTTTTCAATAATACTTTATCATCCAGCAGGCCGGTATCATTGCTGATGCTGCCGCGGATAAGATCGTCAAACTGTATGGTCTCGCCTTCCGGCATCCTGAAGCGGATCACATACGGGATACCGGCCTCCAGCAGCGCATCCACCTCACCGGGCGGCATGCTCAGGGAATTACGCATCCGCATCCTTGTCGTGATGTCATACTGGGGTGAAGGATTTTCCGGGGTCTTGAGATCCTCACGCATCTTCTCCAGCTCCTCCGGCGTATCAAAAGCGTAATAGGCGTCACCCTGCACTATAAGCTGCTCCGCGTACTGCCTGTACATGGGCTTACGGTCGCTCTGGCGGTAGGGGCCGTAAGGACCGGATTGCAGCGGGCTTTCATCGGTTACGATACCACACCATTCCAGGCAATCCACTATATACTGCTCTGCTCCCGGGACAAACCTGGTCTGGTCGGTATCTTCCACCCGCAATACCATTTTCCCGTTATATCTTTTAGCGAATAAATAATTGAACAATGCGGTACGGACACCTCCCAAATGAAGCCCACCGGTAGGACTGGGTGCAAAACGCACTCTGACGGATCTTGAATTCATACTGCAAATTTACATTAAGATTACAGATGTGACCGGCATTCCTGCCAAATTCTTTAAATCTTAATTTTTTATGAAATTTCAAATATATGCAACCATTATGTAGGATTTTCTGTAATTGATAGTTATCTTTGAAGCTTGACATTCACACAACTTGTTTCATACATAACAACCTTATGAAGTTAATGCTACGTATTTTAGGGTTATCTGTAATGACGCTCGCCTCTGTTTCAGCTACCGCACAGAAACGCATGGCCAGTAATGACAGAAATAAAAAACCTGCAGCTTCAGCGCCACAATTCATGGATAATGTGGTGATAGAAAACAATAACGAGGTGGTTACCACTACGACCACAACCAAGAGAAGCTACCGTGTAGTAGACAATAACATCCAGGCCGCCAACGAGGAAGAGCCTGCCGAAAATACCAAAACAGCCAAGAACAATATTGAAATAGGCAAGAAGAAAGGCAATACTGCCCTGTATAGCTTTATAGACGACTGGTATGGCACACCATACAGGTACGGAGGCGACAGTAGGAAAGGTATTGACTGTTCCGCTTTTGTAAGAGAATTATGCTCGGAAGTGTACGGGGCAAGACTGCAGCGTACTTCAGCAGCACAATTTGAAGAAACGGAATATATCAGCGATGCCGACCTCCTGAAAGAAGGAGACCTGGTATTCTTTAAGATCAGGAGCAGGAACATCTCCCACGTGGGCCTTTACCTCGGAGACGGCAAGTTCGTCCATTCATCCCGTTCCAAAGGTGTAGTGATCAGCAGCCTCGAAGATGCTTACTGGAGCCGTTATTATGCAGGCGGCGGAAAAATAAAATAAAAAAATTTGGAAAAATAAAAGTGGGTTCATATTTTTGCACCCACAAAACACGCAGAAGTAGCTCAGCTGGTAGAGCATAACCTTGCCAAGGTTAGGGTCGCGCGTTCGAATCGCGTCTTCTGCTCATAACATAAAAAGACCATCCTTACGGATGGTCTTTTTACTTATAGCTGCCCCTTTACTCTTTTACTACTTTGAATATCCGGGTCTCACCGCCGGGCGCCATGCACCTGATAACATATACGCCAGCGTTCCAGTCAGACACATCAAAAGCATTCAAGCCCTTCTCCAGGCTGTAGCCTGCTACTTTCCTGCCCGTAACATCATAGATATCCGCCCGTATGGCCATACCATTAAGATTATCTACCCGGATGACATCTTTTACAGGATTGGGACGGATGTTCAGCCGGATGGACGCCTGCCCGGAAGTGATCCCGTTAGGATGCAACTCATTCAGGGTCGTATTGGTAACGACAGGATCATTATAGTCAAAAAAGATATGTGCCGTATTTTCGATCTGCTGCCCTTTGCGCAACCCTGCTTTCGGAGCGATCTCATAAATGATATATCCCTTATTCTGCTCAGGGCGGTTACGTCCGGGCAGCCCTATATCATTAAAACGCAGCTTCAGCACATACCGGCTGCCGTAAGCATCCAGGTCGAGGTCGAACTTATGGGTAGCTCCTATTATTTTAAGGGTGCTGACATCAAGCAGCACTGACAAGGTATCCAGTATATACACATAAAAGGCTGTATCGTTGCCTAAATTCTCAAAATCAATGATATACCTGATAGGTGCGGTGGCATCTGCCAGGTAATGTTCCGGGATCGAGGTTTTCTGGTTGGGATCCCAGCTTGACAGGACGGTCTCGTATTTACTGTACGTATTGTTGGATGGTACAGCATCTCCGGTTACCGGGAAAATAGTAGCTTCCTGTAATACGGTATCTCCCTGCCGCGGCACACTGTTGGCACGCAAACGCAGGTCAACCCGTCCATGTGCTGCCGGCGGCAATGTTCCCAGGTTAAAGGTAATCACATTTCCCGCTATGGTATAATTGGTATGCGAGGTGCTCACAAAGTCGTAATTATCCGGGATCGTATATTCTATATGGGCATTCCTGGAACCTGTATAATTGTTAAAATACTCCAGCGTGACATAACTGAAGGAAGACTGTACCCTGATAGCGCTGTGCACCTGCAGGATCAGGTCGGGCGTACTGCTTAACTGAATGCCCATCTGCACCTGGTTATTCCTGCCTGACAGCGTATCCAGCCGCACCCGGAACTCATTACCCGGCAGGCAGGTGGCATTATTGAATAACGGCCTTACCAGGAATTCATCGTTCGTTACAGCGTTGGTATCGAAAAGGTTCAGTCCCCTTCTGAATTTGGATGCACTGGAAACAATCCTGTCAAGCACGTTATTCCTGTAAACCGCCATTTCCGGGTGCCAGTGATGGTCATCAAACCGGTCGTAATAACAATCATTGTCCATATCCGTGAACCATACCACATTCATGGTCCTGCAATCCCTGATCTCCTTCCAGTAATATACAGGGCACATGGTATATTCATTTCCAAAATCTACCTGGTCATAGATGGTATCTGTTGCAGGATTAAAATAAGGCGCCCATGAAACACCGCTAAGCAGGTAGACCGAAAGAATAGGATACAGGTATCGCATCTCCACATTCATGGAATCAATATTGAACCAGTAATCATACACTTTATAGAACCGGTTATTGATCACCGTAGCGGTATCAATCTGGACTATAGGATTGCCCCCGACATTTGTCACCAGGTTAATGGTCGCAAACGCCCCGTCACGGGTATTCACCGTTTTACCGGTATAGACCAGCTTTTTTTCCCAGTTGGTCGTCACGGGGTTAAAGGTACAGGTGTCGTACCATTCCACCTTTTCAAAAGCAGGCTGTTGCGCCCTGCCTGCCACAGCCAGCATGAATAGCCAGGCAAAGAGTAAAAATCTTTTTTCCATACATTCTTATTTTAACGTTCCATTAAAAGACGTAAACAGAAGGCTAAACCTTGGGCCAGGGGGGAATCTTTTTCTGTTTCTTCCTGCATTCCCATTTCGCTATCTTTGCAGCATGCATTATCTATCTGTAGAAAACCTTACCAAGACTTACGCGGACAAACCTCTTTTTGAAAATATCAGCTTCCACATCAACGAAGGTGACAAGATAGCCCTGGTAGCCCTTAACGGGACCGGCAAATCATCGCTGCTGAAGATCATCCACGGGAAAGACCTGGCAGATGAGGGAAAAGTATGGATACATAAGGATGTCAACGTGGTTTTCCTGGAGCAGGACCCGGTCCTGGATAATGACAAGAATATTTTAGATAACATCTTCCAGTTCGACCATCCGGTTATCAACGCCATACGGCAGTATGAACAGCTTGCAGACCAGGACAGCCCGGACCCGCTGCTGATGGCAGAGGCCATGCGGATCATGGACGAGCTGAATGCCTGGCACTTTGAGTCGGTGGTCAGGCAGATACTGGGCAAGCTCAACATCCACCACCTCGACCAGCCGGCAGGCACCCTGTCCGGCGGACAGCGCAAGCGCATTGCCCTTGCCAAGATACTGATAGATATGGACCTGGAGCACCGCCATACCCTGCTGATACTGGATGAGCCCACGAACCACCTGGACGTGGATATGATAGAATGGCTGGAACATTACCTGGGCAGAGATAACGTCACCCTCCTGCTGGTGACCCACGACCGGTATTTCCTCGAAGCCGTCTGCAACCAGATCATAGAGATAGACAACGGCACGCTGTACACCTGCAAGGGAGATTACGAACAATATATGGAACAGAAGGCCATCCGCTATGAGCAGGAGCAGGCCAGCCTGGAAAAAGCACGGAACAGGTACCGTAAAGAGCTGGAATGGATGCGCAAGCAGCCCAAGGCCAGGACCACCAAATCCCGGGCACGCCAGAATGCCTTTTACGAATGGAAAGAACGGGCTACACAGAAGCGGCCGCAGGAAAAGCTGGAGCTGGCCATGAAAATGGAACGGCTCGGCGGCAAGATACTGGAGCTGAAGAAAGTGTATAAATCCTTCGGCGATAAAGTGATCCTGCAGGGATTCGACTATACGTTCCGGAAAGGCGAACGCATTGGCATTATTGGTAAGAACGGCGTCGGTAAATCCACGTTCGTCAATATGCTGCTGGGCAAGGAGCAGCAGGACAGCGGCAAGATCAATACCGGCGAGACAGTGGTATTCGGCGACTTCTCCCAGGAGGGCCTGCAGGTGAAGGAAGATATGCGGGTCATTGAGTATGTAAAGAACATAGCGGAGTTCTTCCCGCTGGCTGACGGTACCAAGCTGGGCGCGGCCCAGTTCCTGCAACGCTTCCTGTTCTCACCGGAAAAGCAATACACCTATATCTCCAGGCTGAGCGGCGGGGAGAAAAAGCGCCTGCAGCTCCTGACCATACTGTTCAGGAATCCCAATTTCCTGGTGCTGGATGAGCCCACCAACGACCTGGACCTGCCTACCCTGGGCGTGCTGGAGGAATTCCTGCTCAACTTCCCGGGATGTATCATTATCATCTCGCACGACAGGTATTTCATGGATAAGATCGTAGACCACCTGTTCGTTTTCGAGGGCGACGGGGTTGTCAGGGACTACCCGGGCAATTTTACCCAGTACAGGCTGGAAGAGGTATTCACCAAAAAGCTGAAAGAGGAAACCGAAAAAGCAGAGCAGGTAGCTGTCACAGCACCGGTAGCGGAGCAGCCCGCCATCGCTGCCGGTAAAAAGTTATCCTTTAAGGAAAAACGGGAGCTGGAACAACTGGATATGGACATTCCAAAGCTGGAAGCAGAAAAGTCCCGCCTGGAACAGGAGATGAGCACCGGGGTCATGGAGTATGAAGCGCTCCAGCAGGCTGCCGAAAGGATACAACGGATCAACAGCGAGCTGGAAGAGAAAGAGCTCCGGTGGCTGGAGCTCAGCGAAAGAAATTAATATTATACATTATTATACATTTGTCTGCATAAACATTACCAGGTGTCAACAATCAAAAAATTAGCGGGGCAAACCCTTTGGTACGGAATGAGCAGCGTAGGGGCAAAGATGCTCAACTACCTGCTGACCCCCATCCTCTCCTACCTGATGAGCGATGCCAAGGGAGTAGCCGAATATGGGGATTACAGCTTGCTGTATGCCTGCATCGCCTTTGCCAATATCGTTTTTACCTACGGTTTTGAGACCGGCTATTTCCGGTTCAGCAATAAAGCGGGTATCAGCGAGGACCGGCTTTTCCAGACCACTTTCGGCTCCCTCCTGCTCTCCTCCCTCCTGCTGTGTGCCGGTATCGGCCTCTTCAGCAGGGAGATCAACGCCTACCTTGGCTTTTACGACCACCCCGAATATATCCTGTGGGCCCTGGCCATTATTGCGCTGGATGCCATCGCAGCCATTCCTTTCGCACGTTTACGGCAGAACAGCCAGCCGCGGAAGTACGCCTTCATCAAGCTGGGCGGCATCATCATCAATATCATCCTGGTCGTTTTCCTGATCGCTTACCTGCCGTTGTATTATGAAAACCATCCTGCGGCCTGGGGAAAAGCGTGGTATTTCAGCCAGAACAGGATGGGCCTGCTGCTGCTGGCCAACCTGCTCATGAACGTGTTTGTTATCCTGATGCTCTTTAAAGAGTGGCGCACTTTCCGCTTCCGTATCAGCCGGTCGCTGTGGAAAGAGGTGTTCAGGTATTCCAGCCCGATGATCGTTATCGGTCTGGCAGGTATGGTGAACGAAGTGCTGGACAGGCTGATGCTGGCCAAGCTGCTGCCTGCAAGCCCGGATATATCCAAAATGCTGGTGGGTATCTATTCGGCCAATTACAAGCTGGCTATTTTTATCACCCTGTTCATACAGGCTTTTAAAATGGCAGCCGAGCCCTTTTTCTTCAAGCAGGCGGCAGACAAGAACTCCCCGCTGCTGTACGCGAAGGTCATGAAATGGTTCGTATTCACCCTCTGCATCGCGTTCCTGTTTACCCTGCTATTCATAGATGCCTGGAAATACCTGATCGCAGACGCTTACCGTTCCGGGCTGGGTATAGTGCCTATCCTGCTGATGGCCAATATCTGCCTCGGCATCTATTACAACCTGTCCGTCTGGTACAAGATCACCGACAGGATGCGTGCCGGCATCTACATCACATTGCTGGGAGCGGTCATAACGCTGGCGGGCAATTACATCTTCATACCTTATTATGGTATGTACGCTACCGCCTGGGTCACCTTCGCATGCTACTTTGCTATGATCGCGGTATCCTATGCTGCGGGTCAGAAGTATTTCCCCATACCTTACCCCTTAGCGGATATCGGTAAGATCATCGTGCTGATGCTGGGCATATTCGGTGTTCACATGCTGGTAAAAGCCGCCTTTCATACAGAGGACAATTCATCGCTGTCCTTCTTCATCAGCACCGGCAGCGGCGTGGTACTGCTGGTGGCGTTCGTAACGATAGTATTAAAGTGGTTCCGTCCGGAGCTGGGCGGGCTGAAATTACCCGGCATCATACGGAAATAATATGGAAAGCCATCTGAAAACATACCTGTCTGCCGCGATACTGGTGCTGGCGGTCCCTGTGTACGGGCAGGACCGGCTGCAATGGGGAGCATATGCGCAGGGCGGCGCTGCCCTGTTCCTGAACCAGTACCATTATGACCGGGAGCTGTACCATTTTCCGCCAGGCATACACGTCCGGGCCGGCAGCCTGACCGCCTGGAAGCCCGCTCCTTTCCACAGGCTGATCCTGGAAACAGTGGTGGACCATACGCAGATACGCTTTACGGCAACGGGATATAATAATAACTGGTCCTCTATCAGATGCTCTCAATGGAGCATCGGGGCGGGCATACATTACAGGATAGCGGTTCCCCGCTTGCCCCGGTTCTGGATACAGGCCGGGCTGCAACAGCGATACAGGCTTAATCCTGAAGCCGTTACCCTTACCGCTTCCCGTCACTCCAACGACAATAATGTCCGGGAAGTACTGGCAGCAGTATATACCGGGACCCTGCGGCGCTGGGAAACCTCCGTTCCCGTAACAGCCGGGTATTACCTGGATAAACAGCACCGGCATGAGCTGGCCCTGTTCGCGGGAGCCGGGATCAGCAGGATGTTCCAAAAGGGACGCGAAGCGTTTATGCGGCACAGCTTCACATTTGCCGACGGTACCGCCGCCGGGTTTTCCGCGCATATCAACGGGATATCCATTCCCTTAGGCGTCCGTTATGCGTGCTGGTTCTGATCCTGCCGGCACAACGGACACAACACGGGTTCTATTCTTCTTCTTTCAGGCGGTCGTCGCTGTAACGGATGTGGTCCTTACCGTGAGGCCAGGGCTTGCCTTCATCATCGACGCTTACATAGACTATCTTATCAATGGTGAGGATCGTTTTATGGGTGATCTTATTCCTGACCTCGCAGGTCAGCGTAAGCGAGGTACGGCCGAAAGCCATGGCCTTGATACCTATCTCCACTACATCTCCCTGCTTAGCGCTGCTCACAAAGTTGATCTCGGACATAAACTTTGTCACACATTTACTGGTGCCTAACTGGTAAATAGCATAAATGGCGGATTCTTCATCCACCCATCTCAACAGGCTGCCGCCAAATAAGGTATTATTGGAGTTCAGGTCTTCCGGCTTGACAAGTTTCCTGGTATAAAAATTCATAAATAAGCTGCTGTGTGGTGAGTATTACCGGATCCCGATAGGTATATAAGCCATCCCTGCAACCGGGAAGACCACAACCAAAACGGATCCGGGAAATAAAATTACAGCCTATTTATGAGAAACGGTCTTCACTGCGCCGCAAACTGCAGGAAATAACTATTCTTTACGGATCAGCCTGCCGGAACCTGTTTGCTGCAGCTGCACATCCGTCTGCTTCCGGCTGTACACATCACCGCTGCCCGATATGCTTACTGCCGCGGCTGTAATATCACAGTTGCTCATATCGGCATAGCCGCTGCCTGCCGCCGACACCGTCTGCTGCTGCACGGTACCGCTTTCCATGATAAAATTGCCGCTGCCCAGGACGGAGACACTGGCCCGGCCGGCTTCCAGCGAGCCTATCACCACATTACTGCTGCCTGCCATCTTCACGGTAAGCTCGGGAGCGCTCAGCACAGGCATTACGAGGCTGCCCGAACCGGCCACGCTGACCGTTTTCAGCGCCGGGGATGTAAGGATAACGGTTACCGGGCGGGCATGTACGGCATTCGGCTTTTTATACCGCAGCACCAGTATGCCGCCCGTTACGTGGTAGCCTATTGCCGAAAGGGTCGCAGAATCGCCGTGTATCCTGACACCCGGCACAGCGCCGTACGTGTAAGTGATCTTGGCATTCAGATCGGCATCAAAGCCCCTGAAATCCGGCACTTCCTGGTAATGCTCCACATAGGGGGCGCCGCAGGGACGCTTATTGCAGGATAAGAAAAAATTTGCGGCGAGCAGGATGGACAGGCAGGCTATAATAACAGAACCGAATGCTTTCATATGGATCCCAAAATGAATATAATAAAAAAAATGCAGCCGGGAGCTATTTTACCCGGCTACATTTCATAACGTAAGATTTACAAAAATATTATTCCAGCTCCAACCAATCTGCCTGGATATAATCCGCTTCGCCCCGTGTGAAGGGCACCGCCACAAAGCCTACACTACCCGCCATCAGGGTCCTGGCCGGCACGCGGAATATTTCCCGGTTGTTCACATACCCTATCCACCTGCTGCCCCTTTGCTCAATGCGGACCGTATTCCAGTCGCCGTTGCCCTTCACTGCACTTGAGTAAGTGGGAGGAATGATCTCAGTGATCTGGGTACCAAACCCGTTACCACCTTCATCATATAATGCGTATTTTCCGTTATAGTCAATAGTAAAGGAATAGCCGTAGCTGCCGGTGGATGCGTTATAGCCTATCAGGAGACCGAAAGTATTGTCGGAACCCAGCTTTGTTTCCACCGTAAAATCCTCATCCATATTAAAGATAATATCCTTGGATACATAATAGGCCTGGGAACCGTCGTCATTATAGTCGAATTTGAAAGTACCGTCGGATATTACGCCGTATGCCAGGTTGGGACCATCTGCAAAAGCCCAGTTGCCCCTGTTATCATTGAATTCATCCACATACTGGTAGGCTACCAGGCGCGGTCCTACAGGTGCAGGAGCATATCTGCGGCAGGAGGCCAGTCCCAATATCAATGTTCCGGTCAGCAGTAATAGTAATATCCTTTTCATAAAATAACGCAATTAAAAATTAAAAACCATTTAAACACATAGACTATGAGGTATTTAAATGGTTTAAGGAGTATGAAAAATTAAAGGCTTATACGCTCAGGTCGCTCAGCTTCATGATCAGCTGGTCATGATAGGTCTTGAGCGCGTCCTCGTCCACGTCAGACACATTATCGGAGATGAGGGATCTCTGGTTTTCGTTCCGTATGCTGTTCAGCAATGTCAGCTCCTGCAGGCCTACAAAGCTGTAACGGCTTTTTTTATTGAGCTCTGCGAACTGCTCGCTGGCCACTATAAGCGCACGCTGGTACGCCTCTTTATAATTAATGGCATCTATACAATAGGTGAACAGTATGTAATCCTGGGGATGATCCAGATGCTTGAAAACTATCCTGGCTATGTATAATCTGTATGGACTCATATAAGAAAGATACCCGGTTTATATCCGGCAGTATAATAGTAATAGACGCACAAAGGTGATATTTTATTGGGTAGGAACACATTTTTTTTGGAAATACTTCCTATAACGCATTGTTAATATAATTATTTTAAAAAATAAATTTTGATAAACAGAATAATGTAGTAATTTTGCATCCTTATTTAATTTAGACGTATTGTCTATTTTTATCATTAACCTTCGGCAGCCGTCTTACAGCTTTCAATGGGTGACTATAATCCATGTAAAAAAGGTACATTTATAATTGCCCTGATGTTGAACGTAAGGTGAGCCCGTGCAAAACAATTTAAAATGGCTAAAACAGCAAAAACAGTTTTACGTCGTCAGAAATTACGTTGGCGCATTCGTAAAAATGTAAACGGAACTTCAGCAAAACCACGCTTATCGGTTTTCCGTTCCAACAAGGACATCTACGCTCAGTTGATCGATGATGCAAGCGGAGTTACACTGGCAGCTGCCAATTCCCGTCAGAAAGATATCGCCGCAGCAACAGGCACCAAATCCGAAATCGCCGCCCTCGTAGGTAAGGCTATCGCGCAGAAAGCCCAGGCCTTAGGTATTGAAACCTGTATCTTTGACCGTGGCGGATACCTGTATCACGGACGTGTTAAATCCCTGGCGGACGGCGCACGTGAAGGCGGACTGAAATTCTAACCCGGCCGCTCCCGCATCTCAGCGCTACAGGCGCTGGAATATTTTAAATAAAAGTATTATTGATCACAGGGTCCGGTACCCTGAAAATTCAAAAGTTAAAAAATGTCTCAAAATAACAGAGTAAAAAGTTCTGAAACAGAATTAACAGACAAGGTGGTTGCCATCAACCGCGTTGTTAAAACCACTAAAGGTGGTCGCGCATTTAGTTTCTCCGCCCTGGTAGTGGTAGGAAACGGCAATGGTGTGGTAGGTCAGGGTCTGGGTAAGGCCAAGGAAGTACAGGAAGCTATTGCCAAAGGTATCGATGATGCCAAGAAAAACCTGATCAAAGTGCCTGTAATGAACGGTACTTTACCACACGATATCTTATCTAAGGCAGGCGCTGCAAAAGTACTGATCAAGCCAGCCGCAAAAGGTACCGGTGTACTGGCCGGGGGCAGCATGCGCGCCGTACTGGAAGCCGCAGGCTATACAGACGTACTGGCTAAATCCCTGGGATCCGCCAATCCTCACAACGTGGTAAAAGCCACGGTAAAGGCGCTGAGCGAATTACGCGAGCCTATTCAGGTAGCCAAGCAACGTAACGTAAGCCTGAAAAAAGTATTTAATGGTTAAAACCGGCAGCCCAACGTGCTTTCCCGGATGATCATTTAACATTTTTACACCTTATTTAAATAACAAAAGTCATGTCAAAAATAAAAGTAACTCAAGTTAAAAGCTCGATTGACCGCTCTGAGCGTCAAAAGCGTACGCTTATTGCTTTAGGTTTACGTAAATTAAATTCAAGTGTTGAAGTAGAAGCTACTCCCCAGGTTAAAGGTATGGTAGCCAAAGTTCTGCACCTGGTAAAGGTTGAAGAAGTAAACGCCTAATCCGTACTTTTCAGTGTGCCTGCATATGCGGGCACACTGTCAGTTATATTTTCATTTTCATTAAAGCGAGCGGTTGCAAATACACCGCGTAAGTAAAAAACGTATTCAGTCATGCAATTACACAATTTAAAACCTGCTGCAGGTTCCAAGCACAAAGTAAAGAGAGTAGGTCGCGGTGAAGGTTCCGGTTACGGTGTAACCGCCGGAAAAGGTAACAAAGGACAGCAATCCCGTACCGGTTACCAATCCAAGATCGGTCACGAAGGCGGCCAGATGCCTATCCAGCGCCGTATGCCTAAGCGTGGTTTCAAGAACAGGAACCGTGTGGAATATAAAGTGTTCAACTTAGGTCAGATAGATTACCTGGCTGAGAAATACGAATTACAGGAATTTTCCCTGGAAACTCTGTATATCAACGGGTTGATCAACCGTACGGACCTCGTGAAGATCCTGGGTAACGGTGAAATTTCCACTAAGATCAATTTCGTAGTGAATGCAGTAAGTGAAAAAGCGAAAGCTGCTATTGAGACTGCCGGCGGTACCGTTACTATTATGTAATCATACATCCTGTTATCATAATAGCTCCCAGCATTCTTTTCATTACCTTAAAGTTGGAGAAAAGAATTTCAACATAACTTTAAAGGTGCATTTGCCTAAAATTTACAATCTTAATATAAATATTCCTAATATTATTTAAATTGAGGTTTATAAAAATTTGGTAAAATGCACCTTTTGTTGTTTATTCGCAATCCAATGTAAAATATTTCATATAAAGTGAAAAAATTTCTCGATACACTTAAGAACATCTGGAGTATAGAAGAGCTCCGTAAACGTATTCTGCTGACACTCGGTCTGATCCTGGTGTACAGGATAGGCTGTTATATCGTATTACCCGGAGTAGACCCTGCCATGCTGGATAAAGATGCCGCTCAGGATGGTCTGCTGGGACTGATCAATATGTTTGCCGGAGGAGCCTTCAGCCGCGCGGCCATATTCGCCCTCGGTGTGATGCCTTATATCTCCGCATCCATCTTTATGCAGCTGGCCGGTATCATCATACCGCAATTCGCCAAACTGCAGAAAGAAGAAAGCGGCAGGCAAAAAATGAACCAGTACACGCGTTACCTGACCATTATCGTAACCTTTGCCCAGGCCTTCGCATACATCCAGTTCATCAACCAGGCCACCAACGGCGTATATGCAGTAAGCACTCCTTTCTTCTATATCTCAACTATGATCATCCTGACCGCGGGTACCCTCTTTGTAATGTACCTGGGTGAGCGCATCACGGAGAAAGGTATTGGAAACGGGGTATCCCTGCTGATCATGGTGGGTATCTTCGCCCGCCTTCCGAATTCATTGCTGCAGGAATGGCAGACCAAGGTAGAGAATGACAAAGTGATCTTCTTTATCATTGAAATGGCCTTCTTTGTGCTGGTGATCATAGGACTGATCGCGCTGACACAGGCAGTAAGGAAAATACCGCTGACCTATGCCCGCAAGGTAATGGGCAACAATGCCACCAAAGAGCTGACCGGAGGATCCAGGAATTTCATTCCCCTGAAGCTGATCTCCGCCGGTGTAATGCCTATCATCTTTGCACAGGCGCTGCTGTTCATCCCTTCCATGGTAGCCGGCTTTGCTACGGATAACCCGGGCGCCAATAAGTTTATACAGGCGATGAACGATCCGGGCTCCTTATGGTACAACCTGATCTACGCATTCCTGGTAATAGCCTTTACCTATTTCTATACGGCACTGACCTTCAATACCAACGAGCTTGCAGATAACCTGCAGCGTAATAACAGCTTTATTCCCGGCATACACAGCGGTCAGCCAACGGCAGACTATATCGGCGCGGTGATGGACAGGATCACCCTTCCGGGTTCCATATTCCTGGCCATTGCAGGTATCCTGCCCGGCCTGGCGATCCTCGCAGGCGTGACCCGCGGCTTCTCGGATTTCTACGGCGGTACCTCTATGCTGATCGGGGTGGGTGTGATCTTAGACACACTCCAGCAGATCGAAAGCCATTTATTAATGCGTCACTACGACGGTTTGATGAAAACAGGCAGGATCAGCGGCAGGACAAATACCGTAAATATCTAATACTATATGCACACATTCAAATGGGATTGATTATCATCAATCCCATTTTTTATCATCAGGAGATAATATTAACTTTCTGAAGAAAAATGTATTTTTGCACCCTGGTTCTCACTACCCTACACGGGAATCAGATATTGTTATAATATAAAAAATGACCCAAGGATGGCATTGATCCCATTAACTAAAATACCAGAAAGAACAGCCCGGCCCCGGACAAGCGGATTGACGATGATCATGGATAAAGGCTTAAGCGTAGCTGAAGCGGAAAATCTCATTTCAGCAGGCAAACCCTACATAGATGTTGTAAAATTAGGTTTCGGCACATCCTACGTAACACCTGACCTGGAAAAAAAGATCAGCACCTATTTAGATGCAGGTATAGCGCTTTATTTCGGGGGCACCCTATTTGAAGCCTACCTGATGAGAGGACAAATGGAAGATTATATCGCTTCCGTGAAGAGCTTCGGTATGACCCACGTTGAAATATCGGACGGCAGCATTACCATTCCCCATAACGAAAAATGTAAGTATATTGAACGCTTTGCCAAAGAGGGCTTTACGGTATTCTCTGAAGTAGGGTCCAAGGACGCCGCCAATGTAATGGCGCCCTATAAATGGCTCAACCAGATGCAGAGCGAGCTGAACGCAGGCTCATCATTCGTGATCGCGGAAGCCCGTGAAGCCGGGAATATCGGCATATACAGGGGCAGCGGTGAAGTGCGGGAAGGACTGGTAGATGAGATACTCACCCAGATACCCGCCGAAAAAGTGATCTGGGAAGCGCCCCAGAAAGCCCAGCAGCTTTTCTTCCTCAACCTCCTGGGCTGTAACGTGAACCTCGGCAATATCGCCCCTAACGAGATCATCTCCCTCGAAGCTATGAGGATAGGTCTGAGAGGCGATACCCTGAACCTTTATTTTGATAAGCTGTAATAATGAAAAAGCCGGGACCTCCCCGCTGCTGCCGTTCCAGCCTTCCTGAGTATGATCTCCCGTACTGCGGCGGCTACCTCGGAAACGGTATGTGCGGTGAAGCCAAGAAATGCTGTAAAAAGTATAAAAAGGGGAAAAAGCCCTGCAAGTCCTGTCCCAAACATTAAGATAAAACCCGGTAGCCTTAAAGGCTACCGGGTTTTATTATTATGCCACAGGCCGGGTGCGTGCTACCGGCTATGAACCGTACCGTAAAAAATGTGTATGTTTGAGCTAAAAACCGGGCGATAATGAAAGCAGTGATACAAAGGGTGACAGAGGCCAACGTCAGCATAGAGCATACCGTGAAAAGCAGCATACGGTCAGGACTGCTGGTCTTACTGGGCATTGAAGCGGCAGACCAGCAAAAAGATGCCGATTGGCTGCTCCGGAAAATTGTCCACCTGCGGATATTTTCAGACGAAGCGGGCAAAATGAATCTTTCCGTCCGGGACACGGGCGGCGAAATATTGGTCATCAGCCAGTTTACACTCCATGCGCTCACCCATAAGGGCAACCGCCCTTCCTTTATCAAAGCAGCCCGCCCCGAGCAGGCCATACCGCTTTACGAATACCTGGTCGCGCAACTGGAAGCCTTGCTGCCTCATAAAATCCGGACAGGTACCTTCGGCGCGGATATGCAGGTCAGCCTGGTCAATGACGGACCGGTAACCATTATTATTGACAGTAAAAGCGATGAGTCCCTGTAAGCAAGACAATAAAGTGACAACGCCATCCGAGATTGATCTTACAGTGATGTGTAGGTAGCTTTGTCCACCCAGTATAATTCCGCATCCGCAAGATCATCCTGCACATTCACATGACCACAAAGGCAATGCTCCTGGCGGCGGTTGGTAAAGATATCCTGCAGGTAAAAGCGCATATCCTCCCTGTCCATAAGGGGTGCGCTATAGCAGACCTGCTCTCCTTTCAGCTTGTGCCGTATGCAGATCTCCCCCAGCATGATATTAGGCAGGGTATATACGAATAAAGCGGGGCTGGGGATCGTTTCCGTGCTTTCCAGGAACCGGGTATCTGCTTCTATGCAGCCGTCCGCCGTGGAAATACAGGCAGCCGTCCTGGCCGGGTCAAAGGCGGACGGAGCCTTATCCTTTAGCAGCAGCTCGCTGCACAGGTAAGCCACTTTGGACAGTATATCCATCTTATAAAACTTGGGATAGGCCAGGCCCAGGGCCTTATATACCAGTACGGCCTGCTCCGACGCACTGTCCGTTTCAAAGGTCATCCATTCCCGGCCATTGACCAGCAGCTGCCGGCGCTTCCAGATCACATGCTCCATACCCATGATTATTTAGATGCCGGCAGCCCTTTCTTTTTATAAGGATTCAGCAGCCAGAGGTACAGGCCAAGCACGATAAATATAAAGGAGATGATCTCCGCCTGTGTAGGATGAATGAATCCCCAGTCATATTTATAGTTCACCCGGATTTTTTCTACCAGGAATCTTTCCAACCCGTTGAATATCAGGTAAATGCCGAATATCTGCAGCGGCCAGCGCATACGCTTCCTGATCAGCATCAGGAACCCGAATATCAGCAAACAGGCAAAAAACTCATATATGGGCGTAGGGAATACGGCTGCCGGCAGCACGGTAGGATAGCTGCCTTCATATCCTTTGATCCTGATACCTTCCCTGTTCACATTATGCGGGTAATTCTGCGCATATATCCACCTTGGCACACCGGAGGGAGCCGGCGCGTATTTATGAGGCACCTGACCGTTAAATTCCGTGAACAGCCCGGGGTTGGCCGCTACATACTGCTCAAATTCTCCCGGCTGTGCCCTTACCAGGGTACCATCCGCCTGTGTGATATAAGCGCTGTTATAGATGCCCCAGTCCCCGTCGCCGGCGAAATGGCAGCCGAGACGGCCGATACCATAGGCCAGTATCAGCGCGGGCGCTGCGGCATCGCACAGGCGTGTGAAGGAGAAGTTCTTCTTCCGGGCATAGAAATACAGCGCTATCGTGGCCATGATCAGCCCTCCGTAGAAGGTAAGCCCCGACCCGGAGAAGAGGCTGCCCATAGGGTCCTTTACAAAGCTGTCCCAGGTCTCAAAGGCGTTGAATATCTTTGCCCCGGCGAAGCCGCTCACCGCCCCTATCAGGAGCAGGTCGGCCACCCGGTGATGCGGGAACAGCTTTACTTTTCTTTCTGCCGGCGCCAGGCCTTTTACTTTCCTGGCATCCATATATTTCAGACCCACAAATACCAGCATCAGCGCGATACCTATTGTAAGACTGCCCTGCCCGGACATAATATAATTGAGCGGGTCTTCAGCGGCTTCGGGACCGGCCCCGAATAAGCCACCTATCTTATAGCCTGCTATAAAGCCCAGTAGCCCGTTGATAAGATAATCTTGCATGCGCACGGGCTTATTCACTATCTCTACGCTATCCACGCCCTGGAATACCCCTGCGTCGGCGTATCTTTTGAGCTCATTCCGGATCACGACCGCGGCCGCGATGAACGATACGGCTACCAGGAAACCAAAGGTCTTTAAAAAGCTCAGCCCGGGAATATCTACACCCAAGAAATAGTCAACCAAATATTGAAATGTCGGGAACATAATAGTAGGAATGGGGAAAGGTTAGTTTTTCATATTTACGAACTGCAGCGGCAGATTCAGGCCGGACTTCCTGCACAACTGGATCACCTCCTGCAGGTCGTCAATTTTTTTGCCGGTAACCCTGACAATATCATCCATAATGGCCGGCTGGACCTTAAGGCCGCTGTCCTTGATCAGCTTCACGACCTTTTTGGCGTCATCCTTGCTGAGGCCGTTGATCACCGTCACCTGCTTTTTCAGTACCTTACCGGAGGTGTGATATTCCTTATCAAAATTAAAGGTGCTGGCTTCCAGTCCGTTACGCATCGCTTTGGTGATCAGCATATCTTCCAGCTGGCGCAGTTGCATGTCATTCTCAAACTCCAGGTTCACCATAAAGTTCTTTTTATCCAGCTCCACAACGATGTGGGCACCTTTAAAGTCGTACCTTGTGGCAATTTCTTTCTTGACAATATTGATCACGTTATCCAATGTCTGGGCGTCTGCTTTGGCAGAAATATCGAATGAAGGCATAATATTTCACAATTTATAAGATGTCAAAGGTAAAAATACTATTTTAAACTATCACTACCATCCAAAATAAAGCGTGAATGTATATTTTTGACAAAGCATCAAACCAGGAAATATGAGAACGCTCCGGTCACTGGCCTTACTGGCGGCACTTTTATACAGCCAGGGAACCCGCTCACAGACAGCTTATCCCAAAGGTTATTTCCGCAATCCTATGGATATACCTATCGACCTTGCGGGCAATTTCGGCGAATTCCGTCCCAACCATTTCCATACGGGGCTGGACATCAAGACCAACCAGAAAGAGAACCTGCCTGTCTATGCCGCGGCCGAAGGCTTTATCAGCAGGATATCGGTCTCGCACACCGGTTATGGCAATTGCCTGTACCTGCAGCATCCCAACGGCTATACCACCGTGTATGCGCACCTCAACAGCTTTGACGAAAAGATACAGCAGGCCGTACTGCAGCAGCAGCTCCGGGCCCGGCAGTGGAACGTGGATTTTGAGCCGGATTCCGCTACCTTATACTATTCCAAAGGCCAGCGCATAGCATACTCCGGCAATACCGGCGGCTCCGTAGCGCCGCACCTGCATTTTGAGATCAGGAACACCGCTTCCCAGCGCGTGATCAACGCCCTGCATTTCCAGTTTGATATCAAGGACGCTACCCCGCCCGTCATCCGTAAAGCGGCGGTGTACAACGCCGCTGCAAGCATCTACCTGCAAAGCCCGGCGGTATACGTCCCGGTAAAGGCCCCGGACAACCAATATATCATCCCGCAGACCGTCATCACCGCCTACCCGGTCATCAAGCTGGGACTCACAGCCGATGACTATATGGATAACAGCACCAACAACCTGGGTGTGTACAAAACTGAAATGTATGCGGACGGACAGCTCCTGTACAGTACCCTGATGGATGAGCTGGACTTTGCCCGGAACAGGTGCATCAACGGGTACACAGACTTCAAATACAAGGCAGAGCAGCAGGCATGGATACAGTTGCTGTCCAGGTCGTACAACAACGGGCTGAGCTTTTACAAGGTACTGGAGCAGAACGGTGCGATCGACCTGTCTGACGGCCGGGTAAAAAATATCAGGATCGTGACCAGCGACTTTTACGGGAATACCAGCGAGCTGCGCTTCAGCGTCCAATATGTACAGGGTCCCGGCACCCCGGCCATAGCCCAGGTACGGAAAGCCGCCACTGCTTTCGACTACCGGGACAGGCATTACGTCTTCAGAACGGATGCCTCCGCTTTTTACGATGACGTCCTGCTGGATATCCGGAAGCAGCCGGGCAGCAATCCCTGGTCCTGCCTTTTACAGCTGCACCATAACCGCATCCCGCTGGCGAGCCCCCAGGAATTATACATAAGGCTGCTGCGGCCGTTACCTTTTGAGCTGCGGAAGAAGCTGGTATTCATACACGAGGTAAAAGCCCAGTCCCTGCCGGGCGCCCAGGCGCAGACGGGCCTGAAGGCCTCCTTCGTAAACGGCTATGCCTTTGCCAGGATCCGGACCATGGGTAATTACTTCGTGGCAATAGATACGGTAGCGCCCCGGATGGTGGCCGCAGTACCTTCCGCCTGGCACCCGAATACCGCGGTACGGGTTACCGTACAGGAAGAAAGCACGGGTATCCGGTCCTTCAAAGCGTTCCTGGGAGACCAGTTCCTGGTATTCAGCAGGAAAGGGAACACTTTCAGCTACCAGGTGCCTGCTGGACTGCCTAAAGGCACACACCGGCTGAGGATAGAAACGGAGGATGAGAATGAGAACAGGCGGGAGCAAACTTTCCAGGTAACGGTGCATTAATAGAAAGCGTCTTCTATATGTACGATCTCTTCTGTTATATTTTTATTAATAATGATACTGAGCACATCAAACCGGAGCCGGGTGTATTGCGGATGATCCAGCATAAACAGCTCAGCGCATTCCTTCAGGTAATTTTGCTTTCTTTTGGTAACGGCGTCCTCCGGGAACCCTAATATTTTAGAGGCTCTTGTTTTTATTTCACAAAAAACTAATGTATCTTTATCAAGGCAGATAATATCTACTTCCTTATGCCGGAACCGGAAGTTGGTATGCAGGATAATATAGCCTTTGTTCTTCAAAAATAATTGGGCTATATGCTCTCCCTTATTACCTAATTGATTAAGTTTGCTCAATTTTATAAAAGTTATTTTTATATCTATAATATGGATAAACTCATAGCAGGATTTTCTAATCAGCTGATGAAAGCGTTAGATATTGCCCACAATTATCAGTTCAAATTAGCAAAAAATACGCATATTGACAATGTTCTGATAATCGGGCTGGGCGGAAGCGGGATTGGTGGTACGATCGTTCAGAATTATGTATTTGACAAGATCAATGTGCCTGTGATAGTGAGCAAAGCCTATACGCTGCCCAGGTTTACCCATAAAAATACCTTAGTCATCACCTGCTCCTACTCCGGCAATACGGAAGAGACCATATACAGCCTGAAAGATGCGATACGCCTGGGCTGTCCTATCGTTACCATTACCTCCGGCGGTAAAATTGGCGACCTGTCCGAGGAACACGGGCTGGACTGCATCCGTATCCCTGCAGGCTTCCCTCCCAGGAGCTGCCTCGGATATTCTATGACCCAGATATTAAATACGCTGGCACATTTTGAGCTGATATCCAATGCTTTTGAGACCGAGATACAGGCAGCCATCTCCTTACTGGATAACGAGGAAGAGGCCATCAAAGCGGAGGCTTTGCGGATCGCTCAGACCATTGCGCATAAAATGCCCGTCATCTATATAGAGAACAATATGGAAGGCGTGGCCATACGGTGGCGGCAGCAGTTCAATGAGAATGGCAAAATGCTGGCCTGGCACCACGTCATCCCGGAAATGAACCATAATGAGCTGGTAGGCTGGAGAGACATTGATACGAACAAAGCGGTGTTCTTTTTACGGACACAGATGGATCATGAACGTTCCAAGCTCAGGATGGAGCTGAATAAGGAAACCATTGCACAATATACGCCTCATATCCTTGAAATATACTCCAAAGGGAATTCTTACCTGGAAAATGCCTTTTACCTGATCTACCTGGGTGACTGGATATCGTGGTACCTGGCGATAGAACGTAACTTTGATGCTACGGAAGTAAAAGTCATTGATGCACTGAAATCATCTTTAAACGAGAAATAGCCCTGCATCTCCTCCACGATTTTCCCGGTTAATTAAAAATCAAGATTATGCGTCCTTCAGTAACTCCCGGATTCTCCTATATTCCGTTAGAGGAAACTTTGGAAATCATTCCAAGCCAGAGAAGTATTTTCATTGGTATTCCCAAAGAAAGCTCTTTCCAGGAAAACAGGGTGGCGCTCACTCCGGACGCCGTTGCCGTCCTTGTGAATAATGGCAACAGGGTGGTGATAGAGCACAATGCGGGAGAACGATCTTCTTTTACAGACAACGATTACAGTGAAGCCGGCGCGCAGGTATCCTACGACAAGGCGGAAGTCTTCAGGGCGGATATGATCATCAAGTCCGCACCTATATCTGAAGAGGAAGTCTGCCTGCTGCAGCCCAACCAGGTCATCATTTCCCCCGTGCACCTGCCGTTCCTGAAATCCAAGATAGTGGAGCAGCTGATGAAGAAGAAGATCATCGCCATAGCCTTTGACTCCATTAAGGATGACTCCGGCACCTACCCTATCGTACGCTCTATGAGCGAGATAGCAGGCAGCAGCTCCATTATGACGGCAGCCAAATATTTAAGCAATATACACAGCGGCACCGGCATCCTGCTGGGCGGCATTTCCGGCATCCCGCCTGCAAAAGTGGTGATACTGGGCGCCGGCGTGGTGGCTGAGTTCGCCGCCAGGACCGCCCTGGGACTGGGCGCCACCGTAAAAATATTTGACAATTCCATCTACCGGCTGATGCGCATCCAGAATAACCTGGGACGCCGGCTGTACACATCCGTGATAGATCCCAAGGCCCTACAGAAGGAGCTGAGCACCGCCGATGTGGTCGTAGGCGCCCTGAAGCCCATTAACGGTGTAACACCCGTAGTGGTGACGGAAAGCATGGTAGAGACCATGAAATCCGGGTCCGTTATCGTGGATGTGAGCATTGACAGGGGCGGCTGCTTTGAGACCTCCAGGGCCACCACACACGAAAATCCTGTGTTCGCCAAACACGACGTGATACATTACTGCGTGCCCAATATCGCTTCCGGCGTATCGCGCACCGCTTCCAAAGCCATCAGCAATGTACTGATGCCCATCATCCTGAGATGCTCGGAGCTGGGCGGTATCGAAAATGTGCTGCACTCCAAGCAGGGCATACGTAACGGCGTTTACCTGTTTAAAGGATGCGTGACCAGCCAGACCATAGCCAAGCGGTTCAACCTCAAGTACACCGACATAGACCTGCTGATGGGCTTTTAACGGCCCCTTGCGCCCGATAAATAAAATGTCTTTGCATTCTAAATGTACTTGTTTAACTTTGTACGCACATTAAAAAAAGAAATCACAACTTTATTATAAACTCATTATATCTATATTAAAATGATAGAGATAAAAGTACCACCTGTAGGCGAATCAATTAGTGAAGTAACACTCGTTCAATGGATCAAAAAAGACGGAGAATGGGTAGAAAGGGACGAGATAATTTGCGAATTGGAATCCGAAAAAGCTACATTTGAGCTCAACGCCGAAAAAGCAGGGATTCTGCATATAGTAGCACAGGAGGGAGATACATTAAATATAGATGATGTTGCCTGTAAGATAGATGATGAAGCTGCACGCCCCGAAGGTGCCGCTGCCCCGGCAGCACCGGCACAGGAAACGTCTGCAGCGCCTGCGGCACAAGCAGCACAGCCTGAGAAAGCGGCAGCACCGGCTTCCGCTCCCGTACAGTCTGATGTAAAAGCAACGCCCGTGGCCAACGCCATTATGGCCGATAAGAAAGTGAACCCGTCAACGGTTACCGGCAGCGGCACCAATGGTAAAATACTGAAGCATGATGTTTTATCAGCATTGGAAAACCCGGGACGTACACCAGGCAAACCGATGTTCAGCCGCGAAGAGAAAGCTACCAAAATGAGCAATCTCCGTAAGACCGTATCCAGGAGGCTGGTAGAGGCCAAAAATACAACGGCCATGCTCACCACTTTCAATGAAGTGGATATGGGCCCTGTTATGGATATCCGTAAAAAATACAAAGACACCTTCAAGGAAAAGCACGGCATCAACCTCGGGTTTATGTCTTTCTTTACCAAGGCATGTACCATTGCCCTCCAGGAATGGCCTGCCGTCAATTCCTATATTGACGGAGAGAATATCATCAGCCACGAGTACTGTGATATCTCCATAGCCGTATCCGCCCCGAAAGGCCTGGTAGTACCGGTCATCAGGAACGCAGAAAGCCTCAGCATGGCTGAAATAGAAGGCGCGGTAGCCGGACTTGCCAAAAAAGCACGCGATAATAAATTAACAATAGATGAGATGACAGGGGGAACATTCACCATTACCAATGGTGGCGTGTTCGGGTCACTGATGAGCACCCCTATCATTAATATACCTCAGTCTGCTATATTGGGAATGCACAAAATACAGGACAGGGCGATGGTAATAGATGGTAAAATAGAAATCCGCCCTATGATGTATCTGGCATTATCCTACGACCATAGAATTATTGACGGCAGAGAGTCGGTAGGATTTCTGGTAAGAGTAAAAGAACTTTTGGAAAAGCCGGAATTACTGTTATTTGGTAAGGACCCGGTTCAGGCATTATTGGAATTGTAAGAAATTCATTACCTCCAGAACGCTGCAGTCTTCCCTAAGCTGCAGCGTTCTTTATTATATGCCGCCAAGGCTGCTCGTATGCTGCATATCCCAACCCATGCCGTTCCTGGCATCACCAGGTACGAACTTTGTTAAATCAGAAGATTATCTTTCGTTAAGAATGATTTAATTGTAATTTTGCACTCGCTTGTTTCTACAATATTTAAGACCATCAATATTATAAATCATTTACAACATGAGCAATGCAGTTCAAACGGATGTAGTACTTATCGGTGCAGGTATTATGAGTGCAACTTTAGGTGTTTTTTTAAATGAACTCGAGCCCCAATATACCATTCAGATATTTGAAAGACTGGACAGAATAGGCGGAGAAAGCTCTGATGCCTGGAACAATGCCGGTACAGGGCATGCGGCATTATGCGAGCTGAACTACACCCCTGAACAAGGTGATGGCAGTATAGAAACCGTCAAAGCCGTAAATATCATGGAGCAGTTCGAGGTTTCCAAGCAGTTCTGGTCCTACCTGATCAGGACCGGGCGGATATCTGATCCCAAATCGTTCATCAGGCAGGTACCGCACATGAGCTTTGTGACCGGCGATAAGGATGTCACCTACTTAAAGAAAAGATACGACGCCCTTCAGAAATATAAACTATTCCGGCACATGGTCTATTCGGAAGACCATGGACAAATCGGGAAATGGGCGCCCCTGATCACTACGGGCCGTGATCCCGGTGAAAAGATCGCCGCGACCTTTTCAGATATGGGCACCGATGTCAACTTCGGTGAGCTCACCAGGATATTAATTAAAAACCTGGAACAGCAAGGGAATACCCACGCGCATCTCCGGCACCAGGTAGCCGACCTGAAACAGCAAAGCGACGGCACCTGGACCGTTAAGGTAAAGGACCTCGGCACAGGCCATACCAGGACCGTCCACGCACGCTTTGTCTTTATCGGTGCCGGCGGCGGCTCCCTGGCGCTCCTGCAGCGCTCGCGCATCCCGGAAGCCAGGCAGTTCGGCGGCTTCCCGGTGGGGGGCCAGTGGCTGGTGTGCAATAATCCCAAGATCGCTGCACAGCATAACGCCAAGGTGTACGGACAGGCTTCCGTAGGCGCTCCCCCGATGAGCGTACCGCACCTGGACACCCGCGTAATAGGAGATAACAAGGCTATTCTCTTCGGCCCCTTTGCCACCTTCTCTACCAAATTCCTGAAAGAGGGTTCGCTCTGGGACCTGTTCGAGACGGTAAAATGGTACAATATGTTCCCGATGCTCAAAGTAGGACTCAACAACTTTGCGCTGGAAAAATACCTGATCCAGCAGTTGCGCTTATCAGCCAGTGACCGCGTGGAAGAACTGAGAAAATTCTACCCGGATGCAAAAGCCGAGGACTGGAAGCTGGAAACTGCGGGCCAGCGGGTACAGGTTATCAAGAACGACAGGGAAAAAGGCGCCATACTACAATTCGGAACCGAGCTGGTCACCAGCCGGGACGGCACCATAGGCGCATTATTAGGCGCATCACCCGGCGCTTCTACCGCGGTATCTGTCATGCTGAACCTGCTTAAGAAATGCTTTGCGGACAAGTATGAATCAACTTATAAGAACAAGCTGAAAGATATCATCCCTTCCTACGGTGAATCGCTCGAAAAGAATGACGCGCTGCGGGAGCAGGTCAGGGACGAGGCCGCCCGCCTGCTGGAGCTTCGCTGATATATCCTTTAATATATACAAGAGACCGTATAAAAGAAAACAACCCTGTCATATGGAGCTAAGTCCGGGTATTGACAGGGTTGTTTAGTTATATCACATTTCGACAGGCTCAATGTGACACGATAAACTTAATGTGATACGACAGGCTCAATGCGACCATACAAGAGGCTTTTTAAATTGGCCACTGTCATTATATTTACTGACTATCTATATAGGAAACAAAGCCATTACAAGCCACCAATTATAAGAGAAGCCTCACATCCGTTCGGAATGACCAGTCCCCTAAATACCTTTATAGCAAAAGCGTTTCTGAACCGCAGAGAGACACTCCCCAGCGAAGCAAATCCCTAATAAAAGATTGTTGCCTGTAAGCAGAGAATTTTATACAGGCGGTCAATTCCCGCTAAAACGTGCTGTTTTCACTTTCCGGCCCCACGCCGTATACCAGCTCTTTGATATACGCTATCTCCCTGTCGTAATCCCTTAAGACATCATCTTTGCCGGAACGGACCTCCACATCGGGAATAACGCCCCTGCCGGGTAAACCCTGCGGGCTGTAAGGAGAGATATTTATCGTGCCCACACGGAAAATCATACGCGTTCTTCTTAATTTCAGCATGGGCAGCTTGCCTGCGACCGTGCCGTTATAGGCGCCGCCGGTCTCCTGTCCTACGATAAGGCCTCTTTGCTCACTGTGAAAATTGGCGGCCAGGATAGCCGCGGCAGAGAATGTGCCGCCGTCCGTGACCAGGTAAACATTTCCCTCGTACTTCAGGTCGCTGGCAGGTCTTACCCTGCTCTGACGCATCCGGTAGGAATAGGTGCCATCCCCGTTAGACCTTGTCCTGCTGCAATAAATGATACCGTCTACGGTCACTATGGGCACCGCTATAGGGTACAGCCATACCGGCATATTTTTAAGGGTCCAGAACGGCATCTTTATCTTGGAAAGCGTTTTGGCCCTGGGGTTTATAGTGGCAAAGCTGTCACCTGCAGCCAGGTAGCCGTGCAGCCTGTGCAGCTCCGCAAGCCTTCCTCCCGGGTTACCTCTCAGGTCCACGACCAGGTTAGGTATGCCCAGCTTTTTCAGGCTGTCAAAAACCTCCTGGTAACCTTTGGAATAGAACAGGCCCTCCGTAAAATTCCGTACCGTAAAGATAGCCAGTTGGGAGTCTACGATCTCCAGCTCCTTGGCATACCTGCCCGTTTCTGCATTATAGCCGTAATATTCTTTTTTCACCAACGGTTTTTCCTTCAGCGCAGCTATCCTCGCTGTTCTTACAGAATCCGTAAGCATGCTGTCTGACTCAATAAGGGCTACCGCAAGGGAATCCCTGTACTTCACCACGCTGTCGATCTCGTTCTTATAAGACCGTACTACGGTCTGGGTGAATGTGCTGTCCGGCGTTTTAAGGCTCAGCACTACCGTATCCACACGGCCAAAAAGGCGGCTGTACAGCGCCAGGATATTAGAGGATGTGACATGATCGAAATAAGCGTCATTCTTATCTCCGTCGCCTGTAATGACATTCCTGAAGGTATCTTTTAAAAGCTGCGGTGTGATGCTGTTGATCCTCAATACCTCAGCTCCCCTGACCAGGTGCGTATCCACCGTAAGGTCCTCCACCAGGTAATACCTGTTATCTTCCGCCTTCAGCCTGAACTGCGCAAGCGGGCTTTTGGAACCTTTGTACCGCTGCTGCTCCTCTTTGGTATAGCGCTGCTGCATCGGGTACAGGCCGGAATGTCCCTGTCTCACCTGCGCCACCAGGGGCGCGAAACGCATATAGAATTCCCTGGGGCTCATAGGGCGGGTAATAGTATTCCTAAAGCTGTCAAAAGAGGCGTACAGCCGGTCCTTATCCGTGTACCAATCAAGGTCGGGGTGCATGGTGAACAGTTTCTTCTGCACATACTTTATATCCCTGTGCATGGCTTTTACCGTAAGCGGCTCTTCCAGGCGCTCATTATATTTCTTTACAGAGGCGCAACTGCCCAGCAAAGCGATCATCAGCCAATACAAACAATATCTCATCCTGCGAATTTTTAAGACATAAAAATAATGCGTTTCAGGGGCATTATAAATTTTTCTTAAAAAATTCCCCCGAAAACTCACCCGCCCCTCCGTAAGCAGGGAAGCCACAGATAGCTGCGGTAACTACGGAAATAAATATATCTTTGCACAATCCTTTATTAACAGGTATCAGAAAAGCAGACAGATATGACATCTTTAACCAGTACCATCAGGCATAAAGCGGCAGAGGCTTTCCTCGCCCTGTTCCCGGATTCGGGTATCACGCCGGAAGACATTACCATCAATGAGACCAAGCCTGAGTTTACAGGCGATTATACCATAGTATTATTTCCTTTCATCAAGAAGCTGAGGCAAAGCCCGGAAGCCCTGGGCGAACAGCTGGGTCAGCGCCTGGTAGCCGGCGATCCGCTGTTTACCGCCTATGAGGTCATTAAAGGATTCCTGAACCTTACCGTGCAGGACAGCTACTTTATAGGCTTTGTAAAAGATCATTATAAGGACGCGGGTTTCGGAAAACATGCCCCGAAAGATGCTGCCATTATGGTAGAATATTCATCTCCCAATACCAACAAGCCATTGCACTTCGGTCACCTGAGGAATAACTTTCTCGGCTGGTCCGTATCAGAGATACTTAAAGAAAACGGGTACCGGGTCATTAAGGCCAACCTGGTTAATGACAGGGGCATACATATCTGTAAGTCTATGATCGCCTGGATGCGCTATGCCAACGGCACCACACCCGAAAGCACCGGCATCAAGGGCGACCACCTGGTAGGCGACTATTATGTGAAGTTCAATGACGCCTATAAGGCGGAGATAGCGGAGCTGACAGCTCAGGGGAAAACGCAGGAAGAAGCGGAAAAGGAAGCCCCGATCATGCAGGAAGCACAGGAGCTCTTACGCAAATGGGAAGCGGGCGATCCTGAAGTGTACAGCCTCTGGAAAAAAATGAACGGCTGGGTGTATGAAGGCTTTGATATCACCTATAAGGCGCTCGGGCTGGATTTTGATAAATACTATTATGAAAGCGATACCTACCTGCTGGGCAAGCACCTGGTGGAAGAAGGCCTGCAGAAAGGCATTCTCTTTAAAAAGGAGAACGGCTCCGTATGGATAGACCTCACGGAAGACGGCCTCGATGAAAAGCTCCTGCTGCGTGCCGATGGCACCTCGGTGTATATGACCCAGGATATGGGCACGGCGCAGCTCAAGTATAACGATTATCATACACAGAAAAGCATTTATGTCATTGCGGATGAGCAGAACTACCATATGCAGGTGCTGCGACTGATCATGCAAAAGCTGGGCGAACCCTGCGCGGACGGTATTTACCACCTTTCCTACGGTATGGTGGAGCTGCCCTCCGGCCGGATGAAAAGCCGGGAAGGTACTGTAGTGGATGCCGATGATATGATCGCCGAAATGATCAGCCTGGCCAAGGCGCAGACGGAATCCGCCGGCAAGACCGAAGGCTTTACTGACGAAGAGCTGGAAGCCTTGTATAAAACGATCGGCCTGGGTGCGCTGAAATTCTACCTGCTGCGGGTAGAGCCGCGCAAAAAAATGATATTCAATCCCGCTGAGTCCATAGACCTGCATGGGTTTACCGCCACCTTTATCCAGTATGCGCACGCCCGTATCTGCTCCATATTGAAGAAGAACGAAGGCTGGGAAGACCGTATAACGGCACTGGATATCAGCAACCAGCCGCTGGCAACGCTGGAAAAAGCCATACTGCTGCACCTCGAACAATATCCGCAGATAGTGGCACAGGCAGCAGACGAATACAACCCGTCAGTATTATGTAATTATGCCTTTAAGCTGGCACAGTCGTTCAATTCCTTCTTTGACAAGCACTCCATTATCAGGGCGGAGAACGATAATATAAAGACCGTACGCCTGCTGCTGGCCAGTATGACCGCCAGTATCTTAAAAAGGACCATGGGTATGCTGGGCATCCAGGTGCCGGAAAGAATGTAAATCCTGTTCGTATCACGATTATCAAAAGAGCCTGTTGCACCAGCATACAGGCTCTTCTATTTTTTATGGATTTTATAGCATAACGCCATATTATGGCAGTGTGTTACAGGAACTTCAACCCTGTTTGCTTGCATAAATATTGTAATTTGCAGGATATACCTATAATAAGGCATCAATCAATTATGAGAATATTACATACCGCAGACTGGCATTTAGGTAAAAGGCTGGATAATTTCTCCCGCCACGAGGAGCAACTGCTGGTACTGGAAGAGATCATAGCCATAGCAGACAGGGAAGCCGCAGATGTCGTGATCATCGCGGGCGACCTGTATGACAGCTTCAACCCTCCCATGGAGTCACAGAGCCTGCTGTATAAAACCTTGAAACGCCTGGCAAAGGACGGTGAACGGCCTGTTATAGCCATAGCCGGCAACCACGACAGCCCGGACCGCATAGACAGCCCGGACCCCCTGGCCAGGGAATGCGGCATTATCTTTATCGGCAGACCCCGCGCGGAGATACAAAAATTCGAGGTAGCGGGCAGGTTCGCTATCACAACGACAGACCAGGGATTCCTGGAGCTGCAACTGCCGAAGCACCCTCCCCTGCGGCTGCTGCACACCGCCTTTGCCAATGAGCACCGGCTGAAGACTTACCTGGGCGATGACAAAGGCACGGGCCTGCATACCCTGCTGCAGGAGCACTGGCAGACGCTGGCAGACACCTATTGCGATACACAGGGCATCAATATCCTCGTTACGCACCTGTATATGCAGCAGGTGGGAAAACCCCTGGAAGAACCGGACGGCGAAAAGCCTTTAAAAGTAGGCAACGCGGACATCGTCTTCACCCATGCGATACCGGAGCAGATCGGCTATACCGCGTTAGGGCACCTGCACCGGTATCATAATATTGGTACGGCTTCAAGGCCGGTAGTATATCCCGGCTCACCCCTGGCCTACAGCTTCAGCGAAGCGGGCCAGCATAAGTACGTAATGCTCCTGGATGCACGGCCCGGGCAGGATATCACTTATCAGAAGATACCGCTGGCACAGGGTAAGCCATTGTACCGGAAAACATTTAACGATATCCCTTCCTGCCTGCTGTGGCTCAATGACCACCCGGAATGCCTTGTGGAGCTGACCCTGCTTTCAGATACCTTTTTAACGCCCGGCGAATTAAAGCAGCTGTATGATGCGCACAAAGGGATTGTCTTTATCATTCCCAGGATCAGCAGCGGGCAGGCTCACCCGGAAACGGCCCGGCAACTGGACCTGAACCAGGACATTACTTCCCTGTTTGAGGCATACTTCACACAGAAGAACGGCCTCCCGCCGGGAAAAGAGCTGCTGGATATTTTTACAGAAATCGTACACGCTTAACCGACCTCTTTTTATGCTGCCCATTTCCTTGACCATACAGGGCGTTTACGCTTACCTGGAAGAACAATTTATAGATTTTGAAGACCTGACCGCCACCGGGCTGTTCGGCATATTCGGCCCCGTAGGCGCCGGGAAGAGCACCATCCTTGAAGCGATCAGCGTTGCGCTGTACGGTGAAAATGACCGGCTGGACACCACCAATTTCTGGTACAACCTGCTGAACCTGAGATCAGACAAAGCCGCTATTGTGTTCATCTTTGAATATGAAGGCGTACGTTATAAGTTCGAAGCACGCTGGAGAAGGAATACAAAGAAATTTCACGATATATCCTATAAGGAAAGGAACGGCTATAAATGGGAGCATGAAAGCTGGATACCCGTAAGCAATAACGCAGCCGACATCCTCGGGCTGAGCTATGACCATTTCAAAAGGACCATAATCATTCCCCAGGGCCAGTTCAGGGAGTTCCTGGAGCTGAAGCCCAAAGAGCGTCGGACAATGATAAAGGAGATCTTCGCGCTCCAGCGCTTTGACCTCAGCGAGAAGATCAACACGCACTATAAAGAAGCGGAAGCACAAAGGCTGCTGCTGGAAGGAGAGCTGAAAGCCTATACGGACGCAGACCCCTCCAGGCTGGACATTTACGCATCAGAGCTGGAACAGCTCCGGCAGCAACTGGCAGCGGCGGCACAGCATCTTGAAAAAGAGGAAGCTGCCCTCCGTTCCGTCATAGCCCTTCACGAAAAGTGGCTGCGGCTCCAGTCACTCCGGCAGGAAGCAGCACTGGCGCAATCACAATTACCCGGCTTCCTGCTGCGTAGACAACAACTGCAGACTTATATCAGCGTACAGGCCACTTTCAAAAGTAATATAGACCAGCTACAGAGCCTTCGTACACAACAGGAACAGCTACACCGAAACCGTGAAACGCTGGAAAGCGCGCTGGAACGGCTGCAGGCACAAAAAGCAACCTGTGATGAGGAATACAACGGGGTCAGGAGTTCGTACGAACACCTGTCTGACAAGCAGAAGCAGGTGTCGGATTTTGACATTACGCTCAGGCTCATCACCTGCTTCCGGAACAAGGAGCACCTGCAGCAGCGAATACGCGCCGGGCAGGATCATATCCTGCATAAAAAGCAGGAAGCGGATAAAACGGCCGCGGCCATACAGGAGGTACAGACCGCCCGGGCACAACTGACGGAGCATCCCCTGGATTATGAGCTGATACAACAAATAGACCAGTGGCTGCAGACCCGGGAACTGTACGCAACGGAGACCGGAAGAACCCGGCAGCAGCTCAGCCAGCGGGAGCAGGCTTTGCAGCATACCCTGCAGCAGTTTTCACCCTACCCGCCGGAACAGGAAGCCTATACCGCACTTTTTGAGCAGCAACGGGACAAGCTGCAGGCATCCCTGCAGGAGATACGGGCCGAAGAGCAGCAATTGCTGATCCGGTCGGAACTGCAGCAGTATGCCCACTCGCTGGAAGAAGGCTGTCCCTGCCCGCTCTGCGGAGCCACCGCCCACCCCAGGGTGCTACAGGCCGAAGACCTTGCCCCGCAACTGGCCGAGGTCCGTAACCGGCTGGACGCCTGCCGGGAAGCGGAACGGGAGCTGGAACGGCGCTGGAAGGCCTGCGACAGGCTGGCCGTGGAAGCGGAGGGGCACCGTAAGGCCCTTGCAGAGCTGCAGCAGGCATTGGCAGACGGGGCAGCGAACCTGGCAGCACATGAGGCAGGCTATGCCTTTGACGCCGTCAGGAAGAGCGACCTGGCATCCTATCCCGCATTAAAACAATCCTTTTTCGGGAACGAGCAGCAGAAGCAATCGCTGCGGTCTCAGCTTGAAACCCTGCAGCAGGAAGCCGAACGGCACCGGCTGGACCTTATGAAGTTTGAAGAAGGTGTAGCGGTCATAGAAAAGCAGGTAGCCGCGCTGGAAGCGGAGATCGGCATCCATTTTTCGAATATTGCCGTTATAGACGCCAATCATTATATCCGGCAGGGACCGGAAGCCGTAGAGCAGCAAAAGCGTATCATAGCGGCACAGATACAGGACACGGAGACCAGGTATCACAGCCTGACCGCTGCGTTAAAAGAACTGGAGCAGGAAATGAGCAAAACAGAGGGCCAGCTTGAAGGCACCAGGCACAGTATAGCACAGGCACAGGCGGCAACGGCACAGGTGGAAGCCGCCATACGGTTAGCGTTGCAGGTGGCCGGCTTTGAGACCCTGGAGCAGGTGCGGGAGATCCTGGCCCGGCAGCCGGACATACAGCAGGAGCAGGAAGCGCTGGACCTCTTTTTCCAGCGCTACAATACTATGCAGGCAGGCCTGCAGGAGCTGGAAGCGCTGCTCAAAGGGCAGACGGTGGATGAGGACAGGCTGCTATCACACCGGAACGCCGTAGCAGCGCTGCAGCAGGAAAAGGACAGGCTGATAGGCAATATATCCGCCCTGCAGGAACAGCAGGAGCTCCTGGCCAGGCAGCTCAGGGAACAGCAGGCATTGCAGCGGTCCTATGACGCCATTGCAGTAAGGACCGCGCACCTCGATACCCTCCGGAAGCTCTTCATGGGTGACAAGTTCATAGAATTTGTATCGCGTTCCTACCTGCTGCAGCTTTGCGCCTATGCCAATGAAAGATTCCACAGGCTTACCCGTAACCAGTTATCGCTGCAACTGAACGACCAGAATGAGTTCGAGATCATTGACTACCTGAACGGCGGTAAGCCGAGAAGCATCAAGACACTTTCAGGCGGACAGGCGTTCCAGGCATCGCTCTGTATGGCGCTGGCCCTCGCGGAAAGCGTACAGGCCAGGTCCGGGCAGGAGCGGAACTTTTTCTTTATAGATGAAGGCTTCGGCACGCAGGATAAGGCAACGCTCCAGACGGTATTCGAGACACTGGACAGCTTAAGAAAGGAAAAAAGGATCGTAGGCATCATTTCGCACGTGGAGGAACTGCAGGAGAATATCACCAAATACCTTTATGTGGAGAAAGACGAGCAGCGGGGAAGCCTTATATCCCAGTTTTAATGTACCTTCATCCGGATAAAAACAGGTTGTAATGAAAGTAAAGAAACATTCAGGCGAGCTCGTCGATTTCATACCCGAAAGCCTAAAGCAGTCACTGAGAAAATCCGGGGCTTCCGAAGCACAGGTAGACCAGGTATATGACCGGATAGCCTCAGAGCTGTACGAAGGGATCAGTACCCGGGAGCTGTACCAGAAAGCCTTTAATTATTTAAAAAAGCACCGCAGGGTCTATGCGGCCAAATACAGCTTGAAGAAAGCGCTGCGCGACCTGGGTCCCGCAGGTTTCTATTTTGAAAAATGGGTATGCAGCCTTATGCATTATATGGGCTATGAGACAGCCAGCAGCCAGACGCTAAGGGGTCATGCCGTTACGCACGAGATAGATGTGGTGGCCATCAGGGATGATGAGTTCCATATAGCGGAATGCAAGCTCCGGAATGACGTGGACGCCAAGATACCCGTCACTACCCCTATGTATTTCCTGTCAAGACTGAAGGATGTTACAGGTCTCCCCTATCATTATTTCGGGAAGGAGCGGTATGTCACCAAAGGATGGCTGGTCACCAACGCCTATTTTACCAAAGACACCGTAGACTTCGGTACCTATTATGGCATCAATCTCCTTTCCTGGGATTATCCCGAGGGCAGGTCTATCAAAAACCTGACAGACGAGGCCTCCCTTTATCCCATAACCTGCCTCACAGCCTTATCCGAAATGCGGAAAGGCCATCTTCTCAATAACAATATCATACTTGTCCGGGATCTTCTGGACCAGAAAGCGCAGCTGGCCCATATCATTAAAAATAAAGAGGAGCTGCAGGAGATACTTAAAGAAGCCGAGGAAATGGTTGCTTTTGTGCATTAAATCTTTTAATTTTATCGCCACAACATTAACAAAATAGTGTCATTTATTGTGTAGCAACAATGCCATATAATATTATTCCCGGCTTATGAGGATTTTGAGGAGGTGCGCTAATAGCCTAAGTTCTTTGACACCCTATTCAGCCACACCATAAGATCCTAATGATAGCAAACGGCTATCATTAACCATAGAGGTTGCCACGACACAAGCTTTCCGGGGTGATATTGACCCGTCCGTCCCGGGGCGCCCGTCGGATCCGGCACCTTATTCATTTTTTACCAACTTGTATTTGCTGTAAAGTAATCTGTTATCCGGATGCCTGCCGTGGTACTGCTGTATCACCGCCTGCCGCATCCGGTAAATATGAAACAAACGGTGCATTCTGTTAATTTCACATGTGATTAAACAAAATATCGACCGTCTGCGTTATGAAATGCAATGTTATATAATTCAAAATAAAAATATAAATAAGTATTTATTGTTCACTTTCTTAAATTTTTTTAGCCTATGAGATGATAAAAAAACAAACACCAAACCAAAACCAAAAAATTTAATCATCCTTTACAATACCATTGTAACGGGTGTTTGCATGTGGGCAACACTTATTTTACCAGTAAGGCCCATTTTGCCAAGACCGGAACCAAAATCACAACCAAAAAAAATCGTAAATTATGCAGTCTTATCTACACCAGGTGGGCAAATATGCCCTTCATGCCTATGTACGTACATGTACAATTCTCCTCCTTTTGCTGGCAGCAAACCTGAAAATGCAGGCACAATGCCTCACGAACATCACCGCTGCCAATACCGAAGTAGCAATGTTCAACGGATCTACTACCTGTATCTTAGGATCCACGATCTGTTTAACGTCCACTCAAAATGCCGAACTGGCCAGATCAGTGGATGGAGACATTAACTCTTACACGGAATGGAGCAACCTTGTCAGCGTGCTCGGCGGCTCCCAGGGAATATCCCTTAAAGCAGTTCCCGGGAATAATTACAATAACAAAGTTGTCGGGATCCTGCTGTCCACAGGTGGCGGCATCCTTGACCTGAACCTGTTGGGAAGCCTGAGCTTTAGCCTGCTGAACAACGGTGTGGTGGTCAGTACCCAGACCTATTCCAACCTGATCTCTACAGGCGGTATCCTGAACGGAGGCACCAGCTCGATCGTTTATTTCCCTAACAGCTCACAGTTGAGCTTCAATGAGATCCGTATCTTCAAAAACAGCGGCCTGATCTCCGCGCTGGATGTTATCAGGCTCCATGAAGTGGTCCTGCTGGACCCGGACTGTCCCGGGGAGAACAACAACATCTGCCGTGACTTCATCCAGGGAACAGGAACAGTCATAACATCCACCACCGGGATCTTAAACGCCCTGGGCGGCATTTCCAACCTGGATAACCTTAACAATGGCAATTCCAATGATTTCATCACTATGGGCTTTGTTGTCAATGCGCTTACCACGCACTCCGTAGGTGTAACTGACCTGCTGAATCTTTACAACAAGACAGGCAGCACCAGAGTAGGTGTAGTGGTAGAACCTTCTGCCGCCGGCCTGCTGAACCTCGACGCGCTGGGCAACCTGAACGTGCGTATCGTCACTTATCTGTATGGTGTGAAACAGGATTCCTCTGCCGTAATCAACCAGGGATCAGGAACTTCACTGCTGGCGCTGTCCGCCCTGACCTCCAATTTCGGAAACCAGGCGGCTAACAAGCAAATGTTATCCTTTATCACTACCAAGCCGTTCAATGAAGTGAGATTGCAATTCCTGCCTACAGTCAACCTGCAGACCGCTCCGCCGCTCAAGCTGTACGGATTCTTTGAAGAGCCCTTAAGCTGCGGCAATTGCATCAATAAGCTCAAAACCCCGGCTGCCAACTCTAGCGCTCCTATCAAAGGTACGATCCGGACAGGCAGCAGCTGGACAAGCGGCGCCCCGGTACTGGGATTGCTGGCCGGCATCAACAACACCGACAGGGTAGTGGATGCGAATGAGGGCAATTACGCGTCCGTAGGAGGATTGCTGGCTGCCTTATCCACATTGAGGGTTACGGTAGAGCTGGATTCCCTCGTAGCTGCGGGCACATTTGCCGGATATGAATTATCCAACGGCGGCGCACTGCTTAATCTCAGCCTGTTAGGAAATATCACTATCAGGACCTTTAACGGAACAACAGAACAGGAGGCTTTCTCCGCAGCGCAGCTGGCCGGGCTTTCCCTGATCAACGGGGGCAGCAGCCAGACCTCATTGGTCGGCTTTATGGCTACCAAACCATTCAACGCGGTAATGATCGAGTCTTTTGTTTCCCTGTCAGTATTGCCTAACCTGAGGATCCATAACCTGGCCATCATCACAGACCAGGATAATGACGGCACTCCCGACTGTATAGACGCATATCCGAATTGTGATAACAGCATAGATGCCGATAATAACGGTATTCCCGATGCCTGCGATATCACGGATATCACGTCGGTGGTAGAGCTGCTGAGCAATGTGACCAGCTTCCGTGCCGGTGATACTTTGCTGTACAAGGCTACCCTCACCAATACCGGAACAACCATTGCCAGCAACATCCAGTTCACGTTCAATCAACCGGTGGCCGGCACTGTATTGAAATGGCAGAAAGTAACATCTTCACCAACCAGCGCCCTGGATACTTTCAATGGTACCGGCAATATCAGCGAGACCATACCTTTTATCTCCAGCGGCTATAAAGTGGAGTACTATGTGACTGTGGTAATGGCCCCCAATACCAATGTGCCTTTCGCCATCAGTTCCATAGAAGTGAATAAGCCATTCTGTACGGTCACTACTGCCTGCGCGCAATGCAGAACCGCGCCATTGCCGAGAGTGGACTTCCCGGATCTGATGCTGGCTACGGAATCCCTGAATACCAAGCTCAACAGCACCACACAGGTGGATATGGACCTGGTGATCAAGGAACTCAACAACGTAACTACAGAAAAAGAAGTATGGATACTCATTCCCAAGTCCAACAACGCTTATACCGTATCACTGAATACAGGAAGAAACACAACTATCATTCCGCATCCCGGTGAAACGACAGACCATGCGAACTGGACCCTGGATAATGTATCCAACAGCCTGTTCTACATTTTAAAATCAAATGCCAACTATTTCATTGAAGGCAACAGTACCAAATACATACCTCTTACGCTTACCAAGGCAGGAACGTCTACCAACTATGAGCTGAAAAACATCACTTTCACGATCAATAATAACAGGTCTGGCGGAGACATCACCCCTGCGAACAATGTTACTGTACTATACATATTATATAACGTTCAATAAACATCACGCACATATGAAAAATTTATTTGTCACTATATTATCGCTCCTGCTGATAACAACGGGCATCACTGCTTTCTCACAGATATCCGGGCCGAACCTGCAAGTAACGCTCCCTTACCGTGGCAGCACTACCACCTCGCCCATTGTTCCTGCGAGCAATGCAATCACCGGGCCCCAGGATTTCATGGGCTATGATTTTAATGCGCTGTTCACTTTCAGCTATTATATCCCGAATGATTATACGGTTCCCGCCTCAGGTAACCATGACCTGTTCATCGTATTTAACAATACGGCGTACCTGGAGTACCTGCTGGATGGCAGCAACAACCTTATGGATCTGAGCTTTGATCCGAGGGTAACCGTAGATCTCCTTCCGGGAAATACCATAAGAGTACGGCTTAACAATAATGCCGTTTTCCAGGAATTCACCAATTTCGATGTGAGCTTCAGGGTGCATATCAAACAGCCGGGCAGCAGCATTACCGCTCTCCAGTATTCTGTAAGCAGTAATCTCGGCGGTAACAGCTCCAACCAGTTCAGCTCTTCATTTAATATTGACAACACGCCGCTGCCTATTACAATCGGCATATTCAAAGCCACCAAAATAAATGAATCCAAAGGGCACCTGGAATGGAACACTTATAAGGAAGAAAATGCAGAAGGCTTCATCGTGGAAAGAAGCGCTGACGGTAAAGGATGGGCTCCTATAGCGTTCGTTCCTACCCAGGCGCCAAACGGTAACAGCAGCGTTGAACTCAAGTATGGACTTTATGATGAAAGTCCTCTTGACGGTAAGAACCTGTATCGTTTGAAAATGTTAGACTTGGACGGGTACTATGAGTATTCCGCTATCAGGGAGCTTGAATTCTCTCGCCCGCTGGAAATAAGCGTATACCCGAACCCTGCACAGGATTATGTCACCGTTACATCCCAAAGGCCGATAAGCATTTATATATATGACCTGAACGGAAAAATGGTGTATCATCAGCCATTATCCAGTGAGCTGATCACTAAGATCCCTACTGCAAACTTTACCAACAGCAATTATAAAGTGGTGGTTATAACTGATACGGGTGAGCAAAAACAGTTCAGCCTGTCCGTCATCAATTAATAGTTCCTGTTCTTAATACAAGAAGGGCTGCCCTGCCGGGCAGCCCTTCTTCTTTTTTCCATATCCGCTCTTAGTGTGTTTTTACTAATTTAAAACGGGAAATATGATTATCCGGAGTCTGTATGGTAATCTGATACGCTCCCGGCACAAGCCCTTCCAGATTAACGCTTTCAGAAGCGGCCGTAGCTTTAAACGAATGCACAGCCTTACCAGCAGCATCATAAATCACGATATGCTCATTACCCTCCAGGTTACTGATAGTGATGCTTCTGCCTGCAGGATTAGGATAAATGGCTATTACGCCGGGCTTGCCGAACCATACCATTCTCACAGGAGAGTAAGTATATTTTCCGTCAAGATCCATTTGCCGCAGCCTGTAATAATTATGACCGCTCAAAGGTGACATATCCGTATAGCCGTAGTCGAGCCGTACCGTGCTCCACCCGTTATCACTTTTACTGGGCACCATACCCGTCACATCCCATTCCCGGGCATCACCGCTCCGTTCAATGATGAACTCTTTACTATTCTCTTCGGAAGCTGTAGACCAGGCCAGCACAGCATGTTCCTGTTTACCGTAAGCCTCGAAGCTGATAAGCGTAACAGGCAACGGCTGATTCCAGAACAGGTTGTACACCGAAGTATTGGACAAAGCGCCCGCAGCATCCTTAACGCGGAAGTCAAAAGATACCGAGGTGTAATTACCGGGTCCGTTGAGCTTCAGGGCCAGCCTGGAAGGATCGAAGCCGGGTATTTCCAGTCCCGGGAAATTGGTAGCATCTACAAGAGTGCCGTCATACAGCAGCACAGGGCTGCCCGTCTCCAGCGCGCCGACATAAGGCAAGGCCGTTATCACCAGCGTTAAGGAATTGGCCGGACCATCAGGATCATTATAGACCACGGGACTTACTGCCGGATGCGGACCGGAAGAAGCCGGTACCGTACCATTCAGCCATATGATATCCCTTCCCTGGGGCTGGCTCGCCAATCCGTAGGCCGACCCGGAAGTGACGGGAGGCTGCTGCATCCCGAAATCCTGATCCGTAATGGCGGCATTCCCGGTATTCAGGTCAATAATATTGGCGGTATTTGACTGAATGGCAGCATTGCCCGGACCGACATACACACCTGTATTCACCCAGCCTGCCGGGAATACGGTAGCAGGCTTCGGCTCGCTTACCGCACCCGCCGTGGCCGATATCTGGATCTGCAGACCGCTGGTATTTGCAGGTACCTGGCTGAAAGTATAATTGCCGGCGGCATCTACGGCTACTGACGCTATTACGTTACCGTCAGGATCTATAAGATTGGCATACTGAGCGCTGCCGGTCATTGTACTACCGCCGGTACTGCTGCCGGGCAGACCGCTTACATTGGTTTCCGTTCCGTTCTTGGTCCGGCTGCCGTCTGTATCGTGCCAAATCTTACCTGATACACTGATCACCTGTAAAGGTATATTTACAGCCGATGGTGTACCCGAAGAAGCCCCCGCATTATCTTTTGCGGTGTACCTGACAACCGGAGTGATATTGCCGTCCACCGGGTCAACAGATACCGGGACTACAGGCGTTCCGGACGGCCCGGTAGGTATTTCAACACCCGTAGCGGCAGGGAATACCATGCATACCCCGGTAGGACATACAGCAGGTATAGCTCCCGCGTTCGCATAATAAGTAGTGTCGTTGACCCGTAAAGAAGTTACATCCGACGGGAACCCGGTAATTGTAATACTGCTGATGCTGCCGTCCGGATCGCCCGGTAAAAAGGCATTGGTGATCACCACAGGATTGGTGCCCCCGGGGTTACCCCGGTCAGGCAGTGTGTTATTGGCAGTAGCAGGCGGCCGCTGTATGCCGAAATTAATATTGTTCATATTTGCCGACAGGTTCACCGGCAAAGTGCCGTTCTGTAAGGAATGGATGCCGGTATGGGCAACAGTGCCCAACTGGGCGCCCGTAAACTGCCAGCCGCCGGGAATATTTGTAGCCGGGGCAGGCTCGAACAGCGTACCCTGTACGGAGGAGACCTGCACCACGTAATTGCCGGAAGGGTAAGCGCCGGTGAATGTATAGCTGCCGTTCGGCTGTATGGCAGCGGTTGCGATCACATAGCCCAGGTTATCCAGCAGGTTGGCATACATCTGTACACCGGCCGGCTGGCTGATGCCATTGCCATTCACCAGGCCATCTGTCAGGCCGTTGGTATCATGATACAGGTTGCCGCCCAGCGTATAGACCGCACCGGCGCAGTTAGGTACCTGCGCGGCGCTTTTGGTAAAGGTCGTATTATTGCCGGAGGCTTCGCTGCCATTAGCCATAGCGCCGCCATTGTACCGTCCCGTATAGAAGAATTCCTGTGCCCCGTCCGCAAAGGCGATAATATGATAGCCTCCCATCTGGAAGTTGGAAACAGAAGTAACCCCGGCCGGGAATGTACGCGCCGCCGGTGTGGTAACATCACCGGATGTGGTGCCATTACCCAGTATGCCGTTGTGGGGGCTTCCCCAGGTATAAAGCCGTCCTGTGGACGACAGCGCAGCGACAGTGTATTGCGGCGCCGAACTGGTACCGGCAAAGGAGTTATTTGTACGGATCTTTTTGACCAGCGGGATGCCCGTTATCTTATTCCAGGCCAATACGGCATTCGTATTGCCCAGGCCAAGCGCGCCGTTCTGCCCCGATCCCAGCACATAGATCACACCATTGGTACCCAGCAGGAACTGTGATGCCCCGGCTGACCCGGCCTGTACTATTTCCGGGCTTTTAGGCTGCATATTCTGCCCGAAGTCCGCATGCAGGTTGGCTGTAATATCCGCCGCCATATTCGTCCTTGCAGAAGCGGCATTATTGCCCCTGTAAACGTTATTACCCCATACATATACCCTGTTGGCGCTGGTTATGGCCATCGCTGCCGTACCGGCAAAGCTGAGTTCCCGCACCCCTGTCAGCGGGGTATTGGCCGCAACGAGCACCTGGTGCCAACTGGTATTCAGGGTATTGCCGGTAGTATTATCACCATATACGGCAGGATGACAGGCGCTGTTGGTACCCGCCTTGATCCATACCTCACCGGTATTGGTAACAATCGCCAGGCCTCCCCTTGCCGACCTGATAAAATTAATGTCAGCAGCAGTAACGCCTGCAGGCAATACGGACAACTGCGTCATACCTGCGTCGCCGTTCACCTGGCTGTTTACAGTATTGGCACTGAAGCCCCAGCCCCAGATACCCTGGTCCGTCAATATCCACATCTGCGTATTCTCTGTGCCGCTGGTTCCTACCGAGCTGGCTGCCACACCCCTGGGCAAACCATTATATTCATATAAGATCTTGCTTACCGATACATTCACGCCCGGTTCCGCAGAGCTGGAAGCCTCGCCCCAGAAGGTTACGGAAGGCTGCCCGTTAATAACCAGAACGGCAGAATTTGCCGATGCGATAAGGTCGTTCGCTGATGGATCCGCACAGCCGATAGGCGGTGGCGGTGTGCATAAATGGGCATCTGGGGTATTGATACAGTCAAAGGATTCCCTGTCCGAATCACCGTTGATGCCATTGCCCATACTGCCTCTTACGAGGTGACCGATATAGCAGAATCGGTTGCTGCCCTGGAGAAAGGCGATGGTCGTATGCCCTCCCATGTGAAAGTAGCCCACCTTGGCATTGTTCACGCTGAAGTTGGGAGGTACCGTAGGGAGTGAGTAAAATGTGTTGCTGCTGTTGGGTCTGCCCAGCATACCCCTGCTGTTCTCTCCCCAAAGAAAGAGCTGTCCATCGCTTCTTAATGCTCCTATAGCGCAATACTGGTGGGTAGTGCTATTGTTCTGGGCGTATGTCCAGGCATTATTGGAAGATATCTGTACAATATTATCCAGCTCGGTAGTGCCCCCGGACGGTCCTTTAACGATCACCCAGTTATTCTGCGTAGTTTCATTTCCCTGTCCCAGGACACCCTTGATCCCGTCTCCCAGGCCATAGAGCTTACCGCCGGCCAGGATGAACATCACCGCACAACGGCCCGGGTTAGGATTTTGTCCCATTCCGGTTCCCGTTTGCCAGGACGACCTGGTATTAATATTTATATCAGTAATGGCAGAAATACCGGCCGGTAAATTCACAAGGGTGGCATAGTTGTAATTGCCATAGGTGCCTGCCGGTATGTTATTGCCCAGCCTTACCCTTTCTCCCCAGACATACACCTCATTATTGATGGTCAGTGCCATCAGCGCTTTCGGGGCGTATGACAACCGTGCCACATTGGTGAGCGGTGTCGAGGTATTGATACGGACCTGGTGCCAGACAGCATCCATAGTGGTCATATTAGCGCTCTGGCCGTCACCATATATCCATTTGCTGCCGCCACCGCCAAGCTCCGAACCAAACGCTGCATTACCCCCGTTACGGATGTATACTTCACCATTCGTTCTGCCGCTGTTCTCGCTGCTTAATTTCGTTACAATCGCGATACCTCCTCCCGAAGCTTCAATAAAAGCGATATCAGAAGCCTGCATTGCCTGAGACACACCTCCTATGGTGATCTGCGGCAGCGTTAACGTCCTGATGGAGGCATAGGAAGATGAGGTCACATCGTTGTGATTAATGGTCCCGCCATTATTCTGCCCCACCCGTAAAGTGCCTGCTTGGTCAGCAGGAACATCTGGTGCGTGAAGGTTGTGGCAGAGCCGCCGCCTACGCTACCGGCAGCCACTGCGCAGGGCGTTCCGAGAAAAGAAGATGCAGGCAGCTCTGACGGGGTTAAGATAAATGTGTTCCCGGAAGTCCAGTTCCACATCGCGCCATCTCCCCAGACCAATACCTTACCTTCATGGTCTATCATCAACGTACTGTGAAATGAAGAAGCCACCCTTCTTTCGGAAAAATCGGGACAGGGTGGTTGTCCCCATGATGTTCTGCCGATCAGTAGGAATATACTAATTAGCAGCAGTAAGCCCTTGTACAGTTTCATTTTAAAATGGTTTGAAATGGTTTTTGGTTAAAAAACAGTATAAAATTATGAATACTTTTTATTTTTTTTAACATTTTTTTATATAATAATCCTGTGGATAGGGCGGGGAAATGATCTACTTCATTACAATAATACTAATTGCAATATTTTATACATATTAAAAATATTAATTCATATCAGGAAATTAACTCTTCATTTACCGGCTGTCTTTAACAGGCCGGGCGTCAAGATAAGGGGTCTGCATCCCTTCGTTTCCGGCAGCCTAAAATAAAAACCCCGGGAACATACGTTCCCGGGGTTATTGAACCAAACCATTAGACTGTACTCAATGAGACTTATAATGGTATAATATCCTTACAAAACCGTTGCGGATTCTGCCAATACTATTAACGGTCAATTTATTTTTTAATGATCTTCTGCGTGAACAGTTCCTCACCTATCCTGATCTGTATAAAATACATTCCCGGATTAAACGTGCTCATATCTATATCACAATGTCCGTTACAGCTTCCTGTGTATCTTCTGATACCCTGAGCATCGGTGATGGTAAGTGTTGCCTGCTCCTGCTTATCCATATTGGCAATAGCAACGCTGATCTGGTTGCTGGCAGGATTCGGATAGATTGTGATATCCCTGCCTGCCTGGCCGTTATGGAGCACTGATACGATCCTGCTGTATGCGAGAGTACCGTCCAGGTCTTCTACACCCAGCTTATACAGGTTGGTACCGGTATAAGGATGCTTGTCCACATATGTATAGGCACTTTCACCGGCGGAGTTGCGCGCATTCACTACACCTATCTTCACCCAGTCCTTGCCATCCCTGCTTCGCAGTATATTAAAGTGGCTTACATTTTTCTCCTGAGCGGTTGTCCAGTCAAGGACAGATGTACCGGCGCTTGCATAGCCTGTGAAGCTTAACAGGGACAGCGGTAAAGGCTCACTTGTTCCGATGCTGTAAGTTACAGGTGCACTTTTAGCGCCTGCGGCATCTGTTATGGAGTAGGTGAATTCCAGTTCATTACCGGTAGCACCCTGTCCCGTAGCACCGTATATCACCATTTTGGTCATATCAAAATCCGTAATGATCGCTGTGGATGTACCAGGTACGATTTCCTGGATACCTCCGTTAGCTACACCAAAGTCATAGTATAATTTGGTGTTGGGCTTGATGGTCTCAATCGTGAAAGTGCTGTTGGTTCCACTGTTACAGGCCGAAGGGCCGGCACAATCTTCCGGATCGTTACCGGAGAGCGATCCCCCGGTAGTATAGCCGGTGAGCTGCGTGGAAGACATCTGGATATTCTTATAGCCGTTCACTACCGGGAATCCCGGCGCGTAGGCAAATGCTGCATTATTAACAAGGTAGGACTTGGCTTCTGCCACAGGAGGCTGCTGTATACCGAGCTTTGTAGGAGCTACATTATTGGTATTGGAAGGAATGTCCACCATGAGCCTGCCGTTTGCGCTGTCAGCCAGACCGGAGTTGCTGGTATTACCTACCTGGCCACCGGCATGAACCCAGCCTGAAGGCAACTGCGGAACCACGGATCCCTGGGGAGTGGTATGTACCACGATCTCCCATTTACCTACCGGTACGTCAGGGAACACAAAGTCACCGTTCGCATCTACAGGCACAGTATAAAGAATGGATTCGTCAGTATCGCCATAAGGGTACACCAGGCTGACATAGAGCGTTCCGGGTATCGGGTTTTTATTACCATCCGTATTTCCGTTATTCATACCGTTACCATCGTGCCATAAATTACCTGACATTCCGCGTACACCATCCGGTGCTTCAGGAGAAGGTCCTGCGACACCAATGTTTGCATTATTCACATCTCCCGTCAGCGCTATAGGCAGCCTGCCGTTAGGTACTGCAGGGTCTATTCCCGCACCCGGCGTAAGCCCGATCTGCGCACCGGTATATCTCCAGTCGTTATGCAGGTCCTCTGCAGGAGCCGGCTGGTAGACGATACCCGGGTTGGAGGATATCTGTATTGTGTAGTTAGCAGAAGGTAATCCGGAGAATTCATAGGTACCATTGCTGTTCAGAGGCATTGTCTTGATAACGTACCCGCCTTCATCCAGCAGGTTGGCATACATAGGTACGCCGCCCGGATTGTTAAAAGGTGTACCGTTCACCACGCCATCGGCCATACCGTTATTGTCATTGAACAGGCCGCCCGATATGGTATATAAGGCACCGGCACAATTGGGTATACTGACATTCTGGAAAGTGAATACATTGTAGGTTCCGCTCGTGGTATTGCCGCCTGCGATTGAACCGTTGGCATAGCTGCCGCTGTACCAGAAGCCCGGTGTGGCAGGGAAGGCAATGATATGACGTCCGCCAATATCAAAGTTGGCTATAGGAATGCTCTGGAAAGTACTGCCCGGAGGACGTGTAGGTACTGTAACATAGGAAAGGCTGCCCTGGCCGATACGCCCGTTGGAGGTACCACCATTATAACCCCAGGTATACAGGTCGCCGGTATAGGTCAGCGCGCCCATAGAATAACCGTCATCTGCAAAGGAATTATTACTTCTTATGATCCTCACACTGGCAATGGTGCTGATGTGATTCCAGGTCGTTTCCGGACTACCGGAAGTACCCAGACCAAGCTCACCGTTCGTATTTTCACCCAAACCATATACAAGCCCGTTGGTTCCTACCAGGAATTGTACCGCTCCTCTTGAGCCGTATTGTATGATCTCTCCTGAACGGGGCCTTACGGTACCTGTGAAATCATTATGCAATGTTACCGGCTGGGCACGGTCATAAGTAGCCGCTCCGGCACTGTTACCCAGATATACGTTCTGTCCCCAGGCATATACCAGCCCGGTACCTGTGATGGCCATAGCCGCGGTACCACCAAAGCTCAGTTCCGTAACACCTGTCAAAGGTACGCCGGGAGCTGTGGTAACCTGGTGCCAGCTGGTATTCAGCGCACCGCTGGCATCACCATATACCGATGGATTACAGGTGCTGCCCGTACCAGCCTTGATCCACACTTCACCTGACGTGGTGACTACGGCCAGACCGCCGCGGGCGGAACGGATAAAGCCGACATCAGCAGCATTCAGTCCGGAAGGCAATGCCAGATAGTGCATACCTACCATACCGGAAAGGCTCGCATTGATCGTATTGGCGCTTACACCCCATCCCCAGATACCTTCATCAGTGAGTATCCACATCTGGCTGGACTGGGTAGTGGCATTTCCGGTAGCACTGGCTGCCACACCTTTCGGTACGCCATTATATTCATAAAGCACACGATGGTCAGGTACGTGACCGCCTGCGATGGCAGAGCTGGAGCTTTCTCCCCAGTACACTACGCTGGGCTGTCCGTTGATGGCCAGCACGCCGCGTACAGAAGAGGCAATAAGGTCATTGGCTGAAGGCAGGGCACAACCTAAAGGCGCCTGCGGAGTACATAAATAATCATCCGGTGTATTGATACAGTCATACTGCTGTCTTTCACCGCTTGAATTGCTTCCGTCACCCATACTGCCGCGAATCAGGTGCCCGATATAGCAAAACCTGTTGGTACCTCTCAGGAAAGCAACCGTAGTGTGACCGCCCATATGGAAATATCCTATTTTAGCCAGGTTCACATCATAGTTGGGTGGTATTCTCGGGAGGTTATAAAAGCCGGCGCCTCCGCCCAGCATACTATAGTTATTATCTCCCCACAGATAGAGCACCCCATCACTTGTCAATGCACCGATAGAATAGGCCTGTGAGCTGATAAGATGAGAGTTATTGTTCGAGATCTGTGTTACATTGGTCAGTTCCGTACTCCCACCGGATGGACCTTTGACCGGTATCCAGGTGGTATGATCTACCTCATCTTCCTGTCCCAGGATACCACGGTATCCTTCACCCACAGCGTATAATTTGCCGTTATGACCTAAAATAAACTGGGAAGATGTCTCAACTTCAGTTGAAGACCAGTTTGCTGCTCTACCGGAGCTGATGCGGATATCCAATGGAATAATACCTGAAGGCACTGTTATTTCCGCAGCGCGGCTGTAATCCGAATAAGCGGTGCCGTTCCCCAGGAAAACCCTTTCACCCCAGGCATATACTTTATTATCATCTGTAAGCGCCATTACACCTTTCTGGGCGTATGACAGCTTTTTCACCTTGGTAAGCGCGGGATTGCCCGAAGCTGTTGTGGTCACTTTATGCCAGTCTGTGTTGAAGGCAGTGGTACCGTCACCATAGGTATACGCGGAAGAACCTCCTCCAGAAGAGCCATTCCGGATATATACCTCTCCGTCTGTACGTCCTGTATTACCGATCTTGGTAACGATAGCGAGCCCGCCTCCGGAAGCCCAGATAAACGAGATATCATTTGCCGTAAGGTTTACGGTACCTGTCAGTGACGCCTGAGGAAGGGCAATAGAAATGATATCGGTTCTTGTGTTTCCCGTTACAGAAGGAGAGATCGTACCATTACTGGCTCCCCAGCCATAAAGGCCGGCATCTGTCAGGAGATACAACTGATGTGACGAAGCACTGATACTTCCAGCCGCAACTGTCACGGGTGTTCCTGAGTACAGGCTGGTGCTTAAGGTAGCAGGACTGGTAACATTACCCGTCCCTGACGGATTAGCGGCATCGCCCCAATAGCGAACACGTCCCTGGTAGTCAATCATGATCGAGGAGTGGAACGAGGACGCTATCCGGGCCAGACCCGCCGGATCCGGACATGGATTCTGCGGATAGGCTGCCTTTATCCCAAGCAGGGTAAAGATAACTATCCACAACGAAAATAAAGTGTGTTTCATACGTGATTATATTTAATGAAAAAATCTGTAATAATCACTGCAAAACTCAGTCCTATTTTCTGCTTCCTGAAGCGGTAGCATATCCGTAATCAGCCTTCCAAAAAGATAGAAAAATAAAAATCTATGTTAAATATTGATAAACAAAACCTTAAAGATAAAAGCCTCTTATTTATTTCTATAAAACACCTTTTCATTTTAGGGAAAACGGAAAGCAATCAGATCACTTAAATATCCATATATGCATACATTATTATATACCTATCTGTATTACCGGAAATACCGGCTGTCGAAATAACAGCCGGTACATTGAAAAACCGGGACATCCCCCAGCCATGTAGGGAACGGCTGTTCCTGCAGGTCATTTTATTTTCCGCAGCTACCGCGCCACGGGTCATTCTTTGATATCCCTTTATCCCATAAAACCGCCAAAGCCGCCTTTCAGAAAACGGATTTCCGAAAGGCGGCTTATAATTATAGAGTAAAAAGTTCCGGCAGGATCTGGAACTCAATTTTCTTTCAGCTGCCTGATAAAGTCTGAAGGTGACAAGCCGATCATCTGCTTAAATACGGTAGCGAATTTGCTATGGGAGGAAAAGCCGCATTCTTCAGCCAGGTAGGATATCTTATAGTCCCAGTATTCAGGCTCACGCTTCAGCTTGTCCACTATATAAAAAATACGCAACCTGTTTACATAATTGTTGAAATCGTACTTCTTATAATGGTTGATCACATAGGAAAGGTATTTGGTATTGGTCTGCAATACGGAAGCGATCTTAGCCAGGGATACGTCCTGGTTCAGGAAAAAAGCATCCTGTTCCAGTGCATTCAGCTTTTCCAGGAGCGCTTCAGCGCTTTCCCTGGACATGATATTCGGATATGACGGCTCCGTATCCTTCTTTATTGCCGGCGGGTGCTCCTTTTCAGGCACTGGCACTGGCGGCGTGATCTCACCGGCAGGAGCCGGTCCGGGATCAGGCGGGTCTGTTACGCCGGGCAATACAGCAGCGGCACCCGCTGTCCCCGGCTTCTCTGCACGGGCGGAAGACTGCCGGAAGTCATCAATAACATTACCCATCTTCCCGATGATCTGCTTCTGCTTCCTGTATTTAACAATATACACCACCAGCACAGCCGAAAGTACAGCAACAACCAGAAGGATAATGCCGGACATAGTAAAATCCTTTTCCGGAAGCGGGTCCTCTTTTTCCGAGAGCAGCAGATTTGTAATGGCCCTGGTATTTTCAGTCTGTTCCTTTACAAGATCCAGGTAGTCATTATTGTATTTTAATGCCAACGTATTCTGCCCGGTATAGTTATAATATTTAGAATAATTATCGTACAGCAGGAGCCTTATCTTATAGTTCTTGGATGCTGCCGCGTATTTTTCCGCCAGCTGCAGGTAGGGCAATGCCTCGTTAAAATTCCCTTCCCTGATCGCGATAGTCGCCAGGCCGAGATAATTGAACCCCTTTAATTCTGTTTCAATGCTATCCAGCTTATCCAGCGATAAGCGGTAATATTTACCCGCAAGGCTAAAGTCTTTCAGCTCTTCGTAACAGTTACCGATAAGATTATAATTGATAGCGAAAAAATAGGCGCCCAGCTGAGGTTCGTATTGATCTATATTCTGGTTAGCCTTCAGCAGATCCGTAAGGGCCTCTGCATAGCGCTTATCCAGTATGTAGTATTCAGCCTGTTCCTGCTGCAGGAAAGAGGTCAACAGCGCAGATTCCTTCAGGTGCTTCAGCACCTGTTTGGCTTCCTCCAGGTGCATCCTGCCTTTTTCTACAAGCCCTACAGTCCTGTACGCCGATGACAGGAAGCCATTGATGCGGAACAGCCAGTCATTGTTACGGATCTTTTGTGCAAGGTCATGGCTTATCCTGGCGAAATTGATGGCAGTGAGCATATCTCCTTTCCGCTCATTCAGCGTGGCCAGGAGCATCAATGATCTTATTTTCTGAACGTCATCAGCAGATTTCTGCAACAGGTAATCGGCAATAAGAAAGGCAGAATCGTTATTCGTAGCCGCTAAGGAAGTCGCTACATAAGTATATATACTATCAAAATTCACGGCTGGTTTGGCAGAAGCATCAGACGAGCTGAATATACCTGACAACAGCAATATAAGGATCACCTTACAGATTAACAAACGTAACATTGGATATTCTTTTTAGGTACTGCTAAGATATCACAGTAATACCGCTTCGCTTTAAGACAGCAGCCAGGGTTCAGCTACAGGGAATCGCCCGGCAGGAATTAAGATACGATGCCAGGCCGGCCTTAAAAGTTGAGAAAAACCAATGCTATTCGGTCCTTGTAATATGGCAATCACAGAAGAGCAAAACATCATTAAATACCTTATATACCCGGCAATGCAGGAAAAATCTGTCAAATGGCATATTCATAGAATGCATTAATTCAATTACAAATAATATGGCTTGGTTTTGAAACATACGGGGCCCGTACGGCCCTATAATAAAAAAATTCTAACAAAAGTACTAATATATTCCTAATGCGATAGATATATTTTCACTATGATGATAACAAAAATTGTACCAATTTTAATATAACGTTATTAAAAATAATATATCATTTAAATATACAGCTAATAAAAATAATTCAAATAATTGAAATTCAATTATATATAAAATAATTTCACAACAATATACCCTTAGGGTTTTCTTTAAACATACAAGCCCGGTTATATTTAAAAGATTAAAGCCTGATATACATATCAATATCTTATGATATACAGGGAATAATGTATGCATCAAGGTTGTCCATACACATCAATATGGCAGGTATAGCCGGCAACCCCAACCTTACAGATGCCGTATAATTCCCCTGAAGTGACTATGCGCTTAGAGATACTGTGGCGTGCCGGTCATCCCGAACGGCATGGGAAAATCTCTTGTAATAAGATAGTTTCCTGCTTCCTGTTGTTACATATAAATAGGAAATTTCCCCGGGAGACCTGCGCTCCGCGGAAAGCTAAAAAAGATAGGCAAAACCAAATGTGAAGTACCTGTTGAACTGGTTGCCCGTTCCTGTGGCAGTGTACCTGTAATCCCTGATAGCAGTAATGCTGATATGGTGGCGCAGGTACAGCATCAGATTCTTGTTAGCCATCGCCGCTGCATTCAGCACAAGCTCCGCGGAATGCCGGTTAAACCGGAATTCTCCCGGGTCGTATATCCTTGTGCCGTTCATGGTCTCGGAGACTTCTTTCGAGCTGAAGTAGGCATTGTAGGCCAGGCCTGCGCCGAAGAGGTAGGTTTCCTTAAAGACATAGTTGACTATCACCGGCACATCAATATAATGCAGGTTCAGCTTGTACTTTTCAATAGTCGTACCCAGGTCCGATCCTGTAAGCCGGCCGTCCCGGCTGCCTTTCTGGGTGTACCAGACACCTGTCTGCAGCACCCAGTTCCTGTGGAACTGCACCAGTACGCTTGGTCCTGCCGTAAGGCCCAGCTTCCGATAGCCTCCGTACATATCCCCGTCCACCTGGGACGCCACACCGGCAAAGCCGATGCTGCCGAAGAAGCGTTTATCCTCATACCTGAAAATATTACCGGTATTCTTACCCTGGGCAACGGTCACACCGTTAGCGCCCAACCAAAACATCAGAAAAGAGATCAAGAAGTACTTCATTATACATTGCAATTGTTTAATACCCTCCGCAGGTATGAGCACCCGGACACTGAAATAATCATTGAACATAATAAGTCTCCGGCACCGCTTATGGTGATCCATAAAATTAACGGATTTATTCCACATACGAATATTATAGATTAATTTTGGGACTTCAAATACCTGAGATATGCTACGCCCGGATATAAAGATTCAGCCTACTGCAAGCGATAAGATACTGAAAAGCCTTATCACCTATCTTGCCGTGGTCATATTGCTCATCAATGTACTGGAGCTGTACCTGAACCGGAACCTGGAAGTGGCCTGGATGGGCAAGTATAAAATGATACTGCTGTCCGTATTTTGCATTCTCATTGCCCTGGGCGGTCATTATCTTACAAAGCATCCGCAGTATTTCAACTACAGGAAAGAGATCAACGCGGTCAATGCGGCTTATGAATACCGCCGTTCCATACAGGCCATCAGAACAGCATTGATCTGTATGCTGCTGGCCATCACCACCCTAAGCTTTGTGCATTTATTCCAGAGAATACAGTACCTGAGCGACTGGCAAAGATTCTATCTTTTCCCGGTGATCGTAGCGCTTTGCCTGGTATTTTATATCGTTATTTATTTCAGGTCTAAAAAGGCGACACCCGGGGCAGAATAATAAAAGTGTCACAGAGACAGGTTTTCTAGCAGAGGCAGCGAAAGAAAATCTTAATAGCCTATATCACCTGAACATGAAAAAGTATTTAACAATCTCAATTTTAGCGATAAGTATATCAGCTTTAGCTGTCACTTATTTTACAGCCGGCGGTACCTGTATCGGGTCTAAAGGGTGTACAATATAGCAAGCACTGCTCTAAAAATGGCGGCATCTATGGTGTCTGTAGGTCATTTTATTTTTGGTCATAGAGATCTAACGAAAGGCTCTGCATTACCTCCTAGCTTATTTACTGAACAAAAAGAGGGATATACATAAATGTATATCCCTCTTTTTGTTCTTCAACAGTATTATATTAATATCTTTTATTTTTTCTTGCGCCTTCACTTAATATATCAGTAATCATATCAGCAGTTTCTTCTAAATGGAATCTGACCAACTGATTAGGGATTCTCAAAGTGTAATAACCTTTCATAAATGAATAGTAGGTCCTCATTAAATCTGACCTTGCTTGGACTGGACTAAAACTATGTTGCATTCCATCAATCTCAATATTTATTCTGGCTTCAACTATTGCAATATCTATAGTTTTAAAACCATCCCATTTTTCTAACTCAGCAGGCACTCCCCTTTTCCTTAATTCAAAGTATAAATCTAAGGCTTCTTTTGTAGCTTTTTGAGCTGTCGTTTTAAACCAGGACTGGCAGTTTATACATAATGGATAGTTGAAATTTAAAATAGAATAATTTAAAACTTCATAACCGATACAGGAATTACATCCAAAGCAATTCTTTTGCATAGCAATTAATATTAAAAAATGTCAAGTTACATAATATGTCCAAAAATATTTCTCATCTCTATTAATAAACACCTTTAAGTATTTCCATTGTCTTATTTGAATAGAAATTCAAAAGCTAAGATTTGAACAACCGTCTTCATTTTTTAGAAGGCAAAGGGCAGAGGATAAAAAATGACAAACACATTTGTGTAAAAGTGCTGGATAAGCAATTTTCGTATTCCTATAATTGATACATTCGACACAATCAAAATATTATTCTTAATGGTATTTAATTTAGAAAAATTCATTTCTTATTATGAAAAAATAAAAAAAATAAAAAAAAATGAACATATGCTCCCTTTCGAGAAAAAAGATTTATTGTTTTTAAACAAAATAGCGTACTCAATGGCAAAGTTTGATAGACATGAAGTGCCTTTAGAATTCTATGAAAAAGCAATAAATTCACTAAATATTGATAAGCGGGAAAAACAAATTCTGTTGGATATGGTAATAAATGACCCAGGCTGGTATTACAATATTCAAAGCTTAGCTGAGTAAAACAGAAGGCGATACCCTCTGTTTTTACAATCTTATTTTCATTTCTTCAAGGTATTTCACTAATGCAGGCAAACAAGCATTGAGGAATTGATACGCCTTCTTATACCTATCCAACTTCTCTCAGCCGCAGGAAATTTTTACCATAACAGATCAATTTGCACCCAGACACAACGCTACAGAGAGATACACATACATAAGAATATACAATATTATTATCTGTAATTGATTATTATACAAAAAGATAAAGGGATATACGTATCTGTATATCCCTTTGTGTTCTTATTATCGTGACCTCGTCAGGATTCAAACCTGAAACCTTCTGAGCCGTAATCAGATGCGCTATTCAGTTGCGCCACGAGGCCATTACCCTGTTGGGATTGCAAAAGTAAAAACTCTTTTGATATTCACCAAAAAAAAGAGCACCTTTCGTCTTAACAACACGTTAATTTAACAATATTGCCAAATCTTCCAGCTCTCTTCCGCCTGTATATACAGCATTTCCAGGCCGTTTTTTACAGCAGCGCCCTTTTCCAGTCCCGCCCGCATAAAAGCAGTGGTCTCCGGGTTATAGATCAGGTCGTACAGCATATGGGACGGCGTAATGCCTGCCAAAGGTATAGGTAGCTGTGCCTCTACCTGCGGGTACATACCTACGGGCGTGGTATTCACCAGTAAAAGATAATCCTGCAGCAAGGGCACATCCAGGTCGCTATACCGGAGATCGCCGCCTCCATCACGGGACACGGTCAGGTAAGGGATGCCCATGCTGTCCAATGCGTATCTTACGCCTTTGGATGCCCCGCCGGTACCGAATACCAGGGCCTTCAGCCCTTCCCTGCTCCCGCCGGGCAGCAGGGATTCCGCAGACCGCGCAAAACCGAGCCAGTCCGTGTTGAACCCCTTCAGCTTCCCCTTATCAATACTGATGCAATTCACCGCACCGATAGCAGCAGCCGCTTCATCCGTCTCCTCCAGGAAGTCCATCACGCTTTCCTTATACGGTATGGTGACATTGAGACCTTTCAGCAAAGGATGCGCTTCCAGTACGCCCGGCAATAAATTAATACTTTCCAGCTCAAAGGCTGCATATTCGCAGGACAGGCCTTCTGCCGCAAACTTACGGGCGAAATAAGCAGGCGAAAAGCTGTGTCTGAGCGATTTCCCGATCAATCCGTACTGTATCATAATATTGAGATTATCATGGTAATGGGAAGGTGGTCCGAAACAGCCCGGGCCCGCTTCATATCATTATCCAGTAAAGTATAAAAATGCACTGCCGCCCCCTGCCGTATCTTAAAGCCCGATGGATGGAGTATAAAATTGTCATACGCGTTGGCCAGGCAGCCGTCCGGGAGACATTCCTGCCTTAAGGTAGTGCGCTGCGACTGTAAAGCCGGCCGGTAGCCCATCCGCTTCAAGGGTTCAAATACGTTATGGCTTACGGGCAGGTTAAAGTCACCCAAAATAATGAACGGGTAAGCCTTCAGCCGGGAGGGATAGCCCTTAAAGAATGCTAGTTCCTTTGCAGGGTCTTTCTTTTTGGGAACCGCGTGAAAGTTAACGAGCGTCAGCACTTTTGAGCCGTGCCGGAAGTCCATGATATAAGGTTCCCTGACCAGCTCCTCCTGCCAAAGAGTATCCAGCCACCCCTTTCCTTTCGCCTGTACTACGCTGCTTTTCCATATATATACATACCGTTCCCGCTCCTGCGCATTCGGGGATGTAGTGGGCGGACTGATGCTGTAATCCCATTGAGCACCGCAGCTATTATTCAGCTCCAGCACCAGCGCGGCAGTCTGTTGCGCTCCGTCCGGCGACACATTCACCTCCTGCAGGGCGATGACATCGCAGGCACATAGCAGCCCGGCCATAAAGGACACCTGTTCCGGTGTTTTGGATTTACCCAGATTGGCAACATTCCAGGAGCATATTGTAATTTCAGCGCCATACGATACAGCAGCACCTGACAGCAGGCATACTGCCAGAAGAAATATCCATAACGGCCGGGTGTATATCATAGCCGTAAAATTAATACTTTAAATTTGTACCTTTATTTTCACAGCAAACATAACAATGAAAAACATACTATTAGCCAGCACCTCCACGCTATACGGAGGCCAGTACCTGGATTACCTGACAGAAGAGATCAGCGCTTTATTCACCGGGACGGACGAGATCGTATTCATTCCCTATGCACGTCCGGGCGGCATCTCTCACGATGACTATACCGCCAAGGCGGCAGCATTCTTCCAGTCGCTGGGCATCCGGGTAAAAGGACTGCATACCTTTGATGATCCTGCGGAGGGTATCCGGTCAGCAAAAGGCTTTTTCACAGGCGGCGGCAATACGTTTCTCCTGGTCAAAACGCTGCATGACCATAACCTGATGGCGCTGCTGAAAAGCAGGGCGGAAAGCGGCATTCCGTATATGGGCGCCAGCGCCGGCAGCAATATAGGCGGTGTGAATATGCGCACCACCAACGATATGCCCATAGTCTACCCTCCCAGCTTTGATACCATGGGACTGGTGCCTTTCAATCTCAACCCGCATTACCTGGACCCCGTGGAAGGTCTCCGCCATAACGGCGAAACCCGGGAAACCCGCATTATTGAATTCCTGACCCAGAACGATCTGCCGGTGGTAGGCCTGCGGGAGGGCGGATGGATCCGCGTGAAAGGTGATACCATAACACTGGAAGGCGAACCCTCCGCACGTATCTTTATAAGAGGCAAAGACATCTATGAGCTGCCTTCCGGCAGTGTAATAAAATTCCAGTAGCAGTGCTCAATAACTGAGCGGCGGTACCTGTATCTTAGTGTATAAAGATACAGGTACCGCTTTTTTTATTTCCTGACCCGACCCCGGAAATACACCAATCACAGCATTGCGGATAGCGTTATAACCAAGGGGAATTTTCCCCTATTTTAGCACTCATATAAGAGAGAAAAAACAACCATAAAAACTCATTATCAATCAATTAAAGCAAAACCTGTTCATATTACCCATATTAATAATAAAAATATATTAACATTTACATTCTATATATTTGAGAAAATATAATGTTGATGAAGATAAGAATTGCCATCATTGAAGATCATCAGCTTGTATTACAAAGCTATGAGCTGTACTTTAAAAATACCGGTACGGTTAAGGTAATGGACACTTTTAACGGAGGTACCGTGTTCCAAAAGAACTTTCCCAGGATACACCATGCTATAGACCTGGTGCTCCTGGACCTGAAGCTTCCCGACCATAAGGGAACGGATATCATCGGGTGGATAAAGACCCATTATCCCAAAGTGAAGATCCTGGTGCTCAGCAGCTATGAAGACACCGCCACCATAGTACAATGTATCTGCAAAGGAGCGGATGGATATATGATTAAAAACTGTAGCTACAGCGAGCTGGAGGAAGCCATTGTTAAGGTGTATAACCATATGCCCCACCTGCCGGACACTATCAGTTGGGCTACCGTCAAAGCAATGACACCGCAGATGAAGCTCATCGCTTCTCTCAAACCCCAGGAGCTGGAATTCTTACAGCACACAGCCTCTGACCGGAGTTACGGGGAAATAGCGCTACTCATGAATAAATCCCCGAAGACCGTAGACAACTACAGAAACGACCTGTTCCGGAAGCTACAGGTCAGGAACAGGACCGGCCTGGTGCTGAAAGCCTTAGCATACAACCTTATCAGCATATAAACCCGGCACATAGCCGTCTATATTAAAACACCATTACCATGAAACATCAGAGCCTACACTTATTGCTTATCCTGCTCTGTATTTCTACAGCAGGATGCCGGAAAGACAACCCTGCCGGCACATACCAGCCCCCGGCAGAAAAGCACAGCTTACAACCTGCCCCGCCGCCACCGGACAACAGCAACGAAACCGGACGTTCCGGCGGATTTGTGCACTACACGGATGCCAACGAGCTTATCCAGAGCTACCTGAAAAGCATCGATACCTTTATCATTCCACAGGTCAGGGCATTCTACCTGAATGCCGATGATCTCAGGACATACCTGGCAGACGCAGCGATAACCGAGTTGAAAATATTCCTGGCGCATACCGGCAGCATTGTCCATTCAGGGCTTCGGGACAAGTATTCAGGACTCAACGCTGACGCGCTGACGCTGGTAATCGCAGGTGTAGATACCGGTCAGAATTACGTGCTGCATCAGAAAACCGCTGTCATCAACCGTATATCAGGCTGTCCTTCCAATTGTATCGTGGCGGGTTCCGCAGCAAACGATCTTATTACGGCAGACCCATGAGTACAGGATTCCAGGCAGCCTGTTTTGTTTACTGGGTGGTGCTTATACTGCTTTCCATAACAGTATGCCTGCACTTTAAAACACTGGCCGCCTACCGCACATACCTTATATTCCCGGTGGCATTGCTCAATGAGACAGCCTACTGGCTTACCGGCAACAGCCTGGTATATGATCTGCTGTTCCCCTGTGTACAAAGCCTGATCTACCTCGCTGCCCTGAAGGACAAACAGCTAAGTATACCATACAAAGCCCTGAACCTTTTCATTATATGCTGCTGGATCGCCTGCGCTGGATCAGGTATTGGCAGCCGGTGGCACCTGGCATATTACTTCGTAGAGACTGCCGGGTTTATTGTACTGTACAGTTGGTTCATACTCAGGTATCTCCGCCGGCATAAAGATCCACTAGCCCAGTTTGCCATACTGTATATACTGTACGATAAACTGCTGGACATGTGCTTTCACCTTATCAGCCATACGGCACATGATGAAGAGATACTATCCTTGCTGCAAAACAGCTGGATAATCACCCAGTCAGTTTTCACAGGTATGCTTACTGCAGGCATCCTTTATACCATTCACCAAAAGAAGCATTATGCCTAATACGATACTGATCTATACACTCCTGGCCGGCTGCATTTTAGTAACAGGTGTCATCACCTGTCACATCTCGCAGCAGTACATCAGGCTGAAATACAGGAAAGACCTGGAGCAGGCTACAGCTATAATCAGGGAAAAAGAGCAGACACTGAGGATGGTAGCCAATGAGCTGCACGATAACATAGGACAATTGCTCTTCATACAGCACATGGCCATAAAGGAAACCTATACCCGGCACCCTCACCCGCTGCTGGGGAACGCGCTCCGGACCAATACAACCATTCAGAATGAGATCAAAAACCTGTGCAGGGCATTTCATACCGACCATATCGCGCAGGAAGGCTTCGAAGCGATGCTGCAAAATATCATCAGGAAGATAGACGACCAGCCCAATATCAAAGCCATATTTTCCGCTCACGGAACATACGCAAGGCAACTGTCACAGGAACAGGAACTGATGCTGATCAGGATCATACAGGAAGTGTTACATAATTGCCTGAAGCATACCAATGCAGATACCCTGACCATTACTGTGGACTACCTTACACATCACATCCGGATCTGCATTCTCGATAATCATACGGAGAAAAAAGCAACAGGCGATACAAAAGGCCTGGGACAAAGATCCATAGCTGCAAGAGCACAATTACTGCATGCGACTTACAGCTATGATTTTGAAAAGCATACCCGCTTTAACATCAGCGTACCGGTGAAAGCCCAGAAACAACCTTTAAAATGTGTTCAGCATATAAACGATATTAATCTGTTCTCTAACACCTGTAAGCGATGAAAAAGCAATGTGCTTACAGTATCACGACCCCTTACCGGGGGGAGATTCCCGGCTGTAAACAACGAGCACCCCGCCGTGCGATGGCAGGATGCTCTTCTTAAAAGTTCAGAAACATTTAAACCTTAAAGTTATGAAAAATTTCATGATCCAACTGGCAGTAGCCCTGGCAAGCTCCGGGGCAGCCATGGCGTCTCCATGCGATACGCTAAGAGATGCGCTGACCACACGTACACTGACCGCAGACCGTTCCTATGTACTGGAAGGAATGGTAAAGATCGAAAACGGCCAGGTACTGACCATTGACCCCAATGTCACCATATGCGCCATGCCCGGCAGCGGACTGGTTATAGAAAAGGGCGGCCGGTTATATGCCAATGGTACGGCAGGCAATATGATAACATTTACCAGTGCGCAGCCCGCGGGACTGAAAGCCCCCGGCGACTGGACCGGTATCGTATTTATAGGCGATGCAGGTAATAACAAGCCTGCTGACCTGATACAGCGTGGCGCCCTGCAGTACCGGTACGGGGGTACGGACGACACCTACAGTGGCGGCATTATGCGCTATGTAAGCATTGAGTATGCGGGACAGGTTACCGGAAGCAATACCCACAACGCGGCATTGGTAGCCGGAGCCCTGGGCAGCGCTACCGTTATGGAGTATATACAGGTATTGGAAAGCGGTAGCGACGGGATTCGGCTGCTGGGAGGTATGAACAACCTGAGCCATATCTATATACAGAATGCCCATAAGAATGATATCAGCATAGCATATGGCTACCGGGGCGCCATACAGGAGCTGCTGGCTGTCAAAAATACCCGGATGCGCACTTTCGATATCAACAGTGCAGGGATCTCCGTTATCAACAATGAGCTCAGCAGCACTGCCACGCCACATACCTTTCCGCTCATCAACAGCTTTACGCTGGCGGGACCACAGCAATGCGGCTCACTGCCCGGTGACAGAAGCGCCGGACTATTTTTTGATCACAACAGTGCCGGCACCTTTGAAAACGGCGTGGTAAGCGGGTTTGACCACAATATCGTGATACAGGATAACCTCAGCGCGTCCAGGACCGCAACAGACCTCACCCTGCGCTATTTATCAATAGGGAATGCCGGCACCCAGATAGCTGACTTCAGGGGCAGCTCCTGGACGCCCTGCGGTGCGGATATTATTAACTGGCTTCAGACCGACCCCTGCGGCACTTCCGGGAATATCCAGTATGACGCGGTTGTACAGGATTATCATACGACCATCTGCGATGACTATTGTGACAATGCTCCTGTATTCCAATTGGGACAGTCCACTGAGATCAGTAAAAGGGAAGACCTGGAGCAGTATGCAGGTGCGCTGCAGAACATTCCTGTTTTTACCTGGGTGAATACCTGCCCTGCGGCCGGTTGTTGTGCAAATACCCATCGTACCTGGCAATCGCTGGAATGCTACCCTAATCCCGCACGCCATACAGTAACGCTTGCAGTACCGGTTACAGCCGGGACAGCACACGTCCGGGTGATCCATATTCATACCGGCCGGCTGGTCTACCAGGCCGAAGTGTCCGCCGGCAATATAGACCTGGACATAGCGCACTACCCGGCAGGCAGTTATCTTGTACAGGTACAGACCCCGGATATTATTTACCAGGGTATAGTGCAGAAGTCCGAATAAGCCGCATGGCTTGTATGTAACCGGGGCTGTCTGAAAAGCCTCTTGTATTGAGCCTTTTGTGTCACATGGAACTTGTCGAAATGTGATAGTTATCAATAAACAACCCTGTCAATATTTCAATATGACAGGGTTGTTTACTTTCAGACAGTCTTATCTTTTAATAACTATTTGCTTATAGGCAACAACCTATTACAGGTACACTTAGCTGCGATGTGCTTTCTGGTCATTCCGAACGGATGTGAGGAATCTCTTATGCCGGTTAGCAGCATTCTGAACCTGCAAATGATGGCTTTGTTGCCTATATAGATAATCATTATCTTTTATCCTGATATCCCGGGCACTACTTTTGCAATCGTTTTTGTAATTTAGTATCAGAATGAGCGCTGCATAATCCAGCGCATTTAAATTAAATATCCGGCTTCATGCGTCTTGCTTTCTTTATCTCCATATTGCTTATCACCTGCTGCTCCTATACCATAGCGCACAGGCCCGCACAGGCACCACATTTCACAGGCAGCGCAGCGGAGGCAAGCCCGGACGCTCAAATATTGGAGGTATTCACCGACAGCACGCATATCGGGGTAAAAGGACAATGTAAGATCGAGATCGTCAAATATACGATCTATGAAGATGCATACCTGCTGGTTAAATTCTATACCAGGACGGGCAACAGCCGGTGGTACCTTCAGGATACGTACATGTACGAAACCACTTCCCTGCAGTCACTGGAACCGGATATAAGTGATTATAACAACGACGGATTCAACGACATTACCGTTATCTCCGCCACAGCCGCCAGGGGCGCCAACGAAGTAAGAAGGCTCTTTATATACGACCGGAAGTATAACTGTCTTATATCTATCGTGAATGCAGAGGACTTCCCCAATATGCAGTACAATCCGGAGCTGGACTGTATAGACGCCTTCCTGGTGTATGGCGCTTCCACCACCGTTTTTGCCCATATAGCCGGCGACAGCTTAAAAATATTTGCACAGGTAGCCAATACAGCCGATTCCGTCTTTGTGTATGTAACCGGCAAAAAAGGTAAGGATAAGCTGATCTATAAGGGTCCCGGCGCCGGCCCGTATATCCGGCACAGCAATTTCCGGCGCCTGAAAATAAACGGGGAGCAATAATAAGCCCTCTCTCTTAAGCGACCGTTATCCATCCTGCTTCCTATAAAATATCCAGCTATGAACGACACATTGAACATCCGGCCTTATACCGCCGCAGACAAGCCGGCAGTAATGGAGCTCCTGGCACTGAATATACCGGAATATTTCGCATTCGCTGAAGCAGAAGACCTGAGCAGCTACCTGGATAAGGCTGCAGAGCTCTATTTTGTAGTGGAGCTGGATAGCAGGATCGTTGGTGCGGGCGGGATCAATTTTGAAAACGGGCAACGTATTGGAAAGATCAGTTGGGATATCATACATCCTGGCTTCCAGGGTACCGGTATCGGCAGCCGGCTGCTGCTGTACAGACTCAGGCTGCTGCAAAGTATGAAAAGCATCCGCACAATATCGGTACGGACCTCGCAACTGACATACAGATTTTATGAAAAGCATGGATTTCAACTGCAGGAGGTACATAAAGACTATTGGGCGGCAGGACTGGATATGTACAAAATGGTATACCATGGTACCCGCTGAAACACTTTCTACTGCTCTGACACCGGTTATCTGCTGCTACGGGCTCTTTTACCACGTTTATAAGCCTTCTTTTCTGCTTTCATCCTTTCCTTTATATCTGTTGTTACCGCAGGGTGCGCGGAAGGTGTAAAGAGATTGCCCTGGGTATCTGCTGCCGGGGGCGCCAGCTTCATCTGGTGGCGGTAAACGATATTGGAAGATACCCTGTGAGAGAAGCGCGGCATCAGCCAGTGTACGGCATAAGCGGCATGCGTTTTCCAGCCCACGGCCATATCACGGTTCCGTCCGCCTGCTGCGGCATGCATAACGGCATTCACAGCCTTGGAGGTATTATCCATCAGTCCCATACGGGGAGCGTGCCCGGTGTGATTGGCAGCGTGGTCCCATATCGGTGTGTTCAGCGCCCAGGGATCTACCGATACTACCTTTATATTTTTCATACCTGCCAGCCGCAGCTCCTGCCGCAGCACGATGCCCATGTTCTTAACCCCGGCCTTCGTGGCAGCATAAGAAGACTGGTAGGCCGTGGGCAGCCGGCTTTCTGCCGATGCGATATTGATAAGCTTTCCATGTCCCTGCCTGCGGAACTGCTGCATGGCATAGTAGCTTCCATAGAAGGTACCTTTTATATTGACATCCATCACCCGGCTATGCTCTGCTATCGGCGTTTCCCAGAAATTACCCAGTACGGTCACACCGGCATTATTCACCCATACATCTATATGGCCCCAGGCTGCTATCGTCTTTTCCGCAAGTGCCTTCAGCGCCAGCGAATCGCTGATATCTGTAGTGACCACTATGGCCTCTCCGCCTGCCGCTCTTATTTCAGCGGCTACCTTTTCCAGCTCGGCTGTATTGCGTGCAGCCAGTGCCACTTTGGCACGGTACCTGCCGGCCTCCAGGGCTATGCCGCGCCCCAGTCCGCTGCTGGACCCGGTGACTACCCATACCTGGTCTGCAACTTTCTGCTGCCCGGACCTACCCAGCCGGTGGGTAGCACAGCCGGACAGGATGCTCCATATAAGGATGGATATGTAAGCTATATACTTCATACTATACATGTTTTAACGCAGCAGCGGTGTGACCTTTAGCAAGCACCATAAGCAACTGCCGCATCGTTATGGGGGTATAACATATGCGGCAGCTCCTATAGTTCAATTATCCTTAAAATTTCCCGGTACTTACATGCGGTCTCTCATCGCCCTGATCTTATCGTGCCCCCGCAACTGGGCTTCCTGCTGCCGGGATACCAGCGGCACACATACATCCGTCAGCTCACCGGATTTCATCGCGCTGTCATAAGCTCTTTTGGCTGCATCCTCGCCGCTCTCACAGCTTTCCAGCACGCCTTTGGCATCGTCACCGCCAAAGGTGGCCTTTACATCCATCCACGCCCTGTATATCTTGCCACCGGTAGTAGTGCCGGTAGTCGGCTCGCCGCCCATACCTATAATATGCTGGGTAAGCTCTTCCACATTATGCCTGCTTTCGCGTTCCAGCGAACCGAATAAGGATAACAGCTCACTATTATTATCCTTCAGGTTTTCAGCGGCCTTCTTATATCCTTCTATACGGTCATTGTTGATAAGGATCAGGTCATTCAGTATTTCAATTTGAGGTTCATTTTGCATAGCTGTATGGTTTTATAGGTTAAACAATTGATGTAAATAAACTGCAAACAAAAATATCCATACCGGGTACCATCACCAAGATTCCGGCGTTAAGGTTTTGGATATAAAATGCGAAAAATATCCCAAGCCGCTTTAAGATTATTTTTTGTAAAACATTTGTTATAAATAAAATATATCATACATTTACAATACAACATCCAACTTCTTAAACCTCCCCTGTCTCATGATACGCCTCCAATTACTTACCTGCCTGCTATTATCTGTCTGCTGGCACAATATTGCTGCTTCACAGACGCAGATCAAATATCATAAAACAACAGGATTTGACAAGGACTTTCCTTTTGATGAACCGTTCCAGATAAAGCTGGAAGGATTTGATGCCGATACCCCGTATACCCAATACAGGATGGCATTTCGTCACTTGGATAGGAAAAAAGACCTGAATAAATATAAATCAGATACAGCGCTGTATAGATCACTGGATTCCTTTACCATAGATTTTACCACTAACGGTATAGGGGTGTATCCCTGGTTTATGAAACCGAATGAATACTATATAGTAGATGTGACCCAACTCCAAATAGTACAAGCTTCTGAGTACGAAAAAAAAATGGTAATCAACAAATTGCAGAATAGTAGTTCTTTTCAGAACGAAATAATGAAACAATTGGAAAACACCTCCTTGAATAACTTTAACGAGAGAAATTTAGGAGCACTTATAGAAGAAGAGCTAAACAGTAGGGGATTTATTATTTTGGATCAACCTGATACAAAGTCATCCCAAGCACTTAGTGATAGTTTAAAGCTTGATATAGGACGTATATCAAACAGAACCCACACACTAATTGAAAAATGGAATAATTTAACAACAACTATCGATTTAGCTTATGGTGAAACAATCAGTCCTTATAAATCGTTTGTAGATAGCTTGAGTAAACATACTTTTCCCAAATCGGATAATGTCAATCCTATTGGAATAAAATACTCTGAACTGGATTCAGTAATACAACTATTAAATAGCACATTTCAAGTAGAAAAAATGACCAACATAGACCCTGATGCCAAACAGGATGTACAAGAAAACCTTGAAACAATAAAGGAGACAATAAGAGAACTCCGTCTCACACTAAGAAAACTCCCGGAAAATTATACCAAACTGTATATTGAAAAGATTAATTTCGGGAGAGTATTGGGTAGTTCCAAAGTCAATGAAGACCTGGTAGAAGGCAATACCAACCGCGCCCATGCCAGTATCTCTCAGACTTTCGGCTGGGGATTCAGTCCCAGGACCAGCAACGGTTACTTGTATGTAGGGTATACGCTTTTTTTCAGACCGGTCAACTACAGTGTTCCTCTCCGGAACATCCGCGGCGCCTGGCAAAAGGCCAAAGCAATTACAGGCCTCAATCTCGGCTTTACACTGAGCGATATAGAGACCAACGGCTACGGCGAAGCATCGGGGATCGTAAAGTTCCTGGGCAATAAGGGGCTGATAGTAGGACTGGGCATACGGCCCTATCATTTTATCAAGCTCGATATCAACGGGCTGCTGTATAACATCAGTGACCCTAACCCGCTGGTCACTCATAAGAAAGTAGCGTTCACACCGATGATCGGGTTATCCCTGAACATCAACCTGATCAAACTGTTCCAAGGCGATCCCAATTCTTTTACCACCCTATTCAAACCATAACCGATGCAACAAACACTCACATTTATTAAGGGTATCAGCATTTATCCGGAAACAGTTATTAGAAGAGGAGCTAAATTATCCTTTGCACTTATTATAAGCCTTAGAAGAACAGATGGCATACCGGTACTATTCGAAATAGAAAATACGGCAGAAAAACATCTCTCTATCATCAAAGTACCTGACAACTGGTCCAAAGAAACTCCTTCTACCAACAAGTGGACAGGTATAGAGAATTTAACTGTAAATGATTCCGAAATCACCATAAATGGTTTTGAGTTCCATAACATAAATCAACAACCAGATAGAGGAGCAGCTCATATAAAGATCCGAATTGTAAATAGGAAATATCCTAGCTCTGATCTTTGTGTACAAGTCTTCGATTAAAATATATTTTATGCTTAAACTTTCATTTTACATATTATTTATTTGCCTGTTCGCTACAGGCTGCATTAAAAACAAGGATTACGTACTGAATGACGGGCTGGACCCCGACAGTATCATTCGCATAAGCTCCATAACGCCCGGCCATATAACGGCAGACAGCCACACGGCAGTTATTATCCGTGTTGCCATTGCACCGGAAGCCACTGAAGCCTATACCGTTACCCTGCATACAAACAGGGGCCATTTTTCCAATGACAGCCAGACAATGACACAGGCGGTCAATATGGAACGTTATAGTGATTTTATACTGCATACCGGCGGCAGTGCGGGACCGGCACACATTACAGCAGTGGTAAAAGATAGCCTGAAGACAGATACCTTACTGTACTTTAATACCTCTTATCCCGATACCCTGATCATTAAGCCGGCTCATTATGTTATGACCGGAATGACGGAGCAGGACATCAGAGTAAAGCTGTTTAAGGCCAAAGGCTATGCCAGTGCGGCACCTGTGCTGCAATACACGGCAGTCGATTCGCTGGGTAATCCTGCCGGTACGCTTGAAGAAAGCACACCATATATACCCGGCAATGATATCCGGTTAAAATTCACACCGCTTCCGGGCTTTACAGGTACAATAACCTTAGAAGCAATCCTGTTTAAAGAAAACGCTGCCGCCATTACCGGCCGTAACCGTATCAAGATACAATAAAGGGACTCGGTTATACACAGAGCGGTACCATCCTGGCATAGCCCGGGCATCACGCTGCGCTTATCAAAGGACGTTTTTGGTTGAAGGATAGCGCTGGCAGCCGAACACTTTTGAGCAGCGCAGCTTATTATTTATGCTGCTGGTACATAGCGCGGATCAGTTCCCTGTTCCTTCTGTCCGCCCGTGAATTCTGTAAAGAGATCACGGCCCAGATAGCGGCAGGTATCCACCCGATCAACGTCACCTGTAAGATGAGGCAGAGCAGCCCGGTAAGTATGCGTCCCCGTAAGAAGAAGGACAGGAACGGGAAGAGTATAGCGATCAATGTCATAAGCGATATAAGTTTACAGTTGGTCGGTGTACAAAAATAATCATTACTGCGTACAGCTATCCAGGAATTAGCCGGGTACGGGAAATTGCCGGTTGAATGGAGGAATTTGCAGGTTAAATACTTTTCAATGCCGTATCTATCGCGTTCAGCGTACGTTTATACAGTTCCCTGTTGCCACGGGTAGCAAGAGTAAGCATAGCTTTGCATTCTTTCAGGAAACGCCTGCCGAAGTGGGGATCATATTGAAGAATCTCACGGCTGTTGTCCAGGATATCCGCGTACTTTATGGTCTGGGCCTCCGCGCTTGTCCCGGACAGCCTTAAGGTTTCTTCCTGCTTTCTTTTAGCACGGTTCCATTGGGGATAAGCCTGCTTCACATATACATCCGTCAGCTCTACCACCAACTGTACCGTATGTAAAGCCGTATTTTCCGGCAGGATGGTTTTAAGGAACGCAGCGATATCCTTTTCGGAAACCGGGGTATCTTCTATGACATCATGCAGGAGCGCGGCCGCCAGGACAGGAAGGCTATCGGTATATTGCCTACATATTTCCATGACTCTTACAGGATGTACGATATACCTTTCAGGCGTATATTTCCGCTGCTGCTCTCCGTGCGCCTTATCGGCAAAATCCCTGATCTTTTCAAGTATGGCATCCATAGTTCCTGTTTTAAAGATATGACCGGAAAGCATCCTTATCCATTCTCAAAAGCATCTGCAGATAAGGGCGCATCCCGCACAAATATAGTAGCTGTAAACCATCCGGCATACAAGAAAATCATAACAATAACAGGTTTGTCATGATTTTAACTGTACTGTGCTACTTCAACCTGTAAGACACACCCATGGTAAACATAGGCATACCATCAAGACCGACGTACTCTATATCCCAGCGTCCCTGGTAGCCTCTCTTCCCTATACGGATCGTAGTAACAGGCTCCCCGGTAGTTAAATTCACACCATACTGGGAGTAATGCAGCAATGCAATACCATAACCGATGCCTGCATTTACCTGCACCTTTTTACTGATGTTCCAGTAAGCATTCAGGCCTATTGTGACTTCCATAGCAGGAGCAGCTTTCTTAAAATATACTTCTGTACCTGGCCAACGGTGCTTCTTATATTTCAATGCATGGCAGGAGAGCAACATATTGCCCATAGCATTCAATCCGATATGCCTATATCCGAAAATGCGGAACTGCGGGCGTACCAGCAGACCGGAATGCTGCCACAGGTTAGCTGCATAACCATTCTGGTAATATACATAATTCTGCCGGTTCGCATTCAAAGCATAGGTATTGACCATCACCCGGAGACCCGCATCCAAGGTCCAACGTGACTGGGAAGGTAACCGGTAGGTAAGATGCACACCGTTGGACAGGTAATTGATACTGCCGCCAACAGACACCTGCTGACCATAGCCACGTCCCAACAGCAGGGCTATCGGAACGATCATCATACTTCGGAAACAATATCTCAAAAATTTCATCATCAACGATTCAGGGATTCAGTGTCAGGTTATCCTGATAACATTATTGTAATCTATAGCTGACACCTAATGTAAACATAGGCATACCATCCAGCCCAACGTATTCTATATCCCAGCGACCCTGGTAGCCTCGTTTCCCCATACGGATGCGCTCAAAAGGCTGGCCTGTAGATAAATTCATACCGTGCTGGGAATAGCACATTAACGCAATACCATAACCTACTCCCCCGTTTATCTGTATCTTTTTACTGATGTTCCAATAAGCACTCAGACCTATCGTGGTTTCCATAGATGGAGCGGCTTTCACATAATAGACGTCTATCTCATTATTCCAATGCGTCTTAGACTTCAATGCGTGGCAGGAGAACAACATATTACCCATAGCACTCAGCCCGACCTGCCGGTATTCAAAAATGCGGAACTGAGGACGTACCAGCAGGCCAAAATGCTGCCAAAAGTTAGCAGCATAGCCATTCTGATAATAGATAAAGTTTTGACGGTTCTCATTCAAAGCATAAGTATTGATCATCACCCGGAAGCCCGCATCCAGGGTCCAGCGTGACTGTGAGGGTAACCGGCAAGTAAGATACATACCATTGGACAAATAATTGATGCTGCCGCCAACAGCCACCTGCTGACCGTAGGAAGGGATCTGCAGCAAGATACAGGCAAGTACAGCGGTACTCAATACAGCCATACTTACCGTGTTCAGTATATATGTTCTTAATAATTCCATCTGTGCAACCTTAATTCTCCTTTAGTATAGTTATAATAGGTACTGTGTTGTGTCGGGTTACGGGTATTGAATGGATAGGAATCATTGGTGGCAGGATCGAAGTAATACCACTCGTTATCAAACTTTCTTTTACCGTCAAGTCTCTGTTCGTTTTCAGGCGGATAGGGGCCTTGGAACAAACGTGTAGTCAATACTCTTTTCCACCCCGCATACCAGTCTTCTTCATAAGCGCCTACGGCATAGCAATGATACAGTTGCGGATAAGCCGCCAGTCCCGCTATTTCAAAGCACTTCGGCGCGGGATTAAACATATCCGGGCTGAAGGTGATAAAATTCTGGTGCAGCAGGGTTCCGATCTCGTCTTTTTTCACCTCGATATCCCTGCGACCCGTTTCATAATGTCCTACCCAATCCCGGATATCATGCCTGTAAGCAGCACGACCCGCCCATACAAACACGTATTCGCTGGAACCGGTGCCTTCATAGCGCTCATTGATCTTAAACTGCTGGTGATTCAGGTATTCGTGATGATGAGTAGGCATCAGGCAGTTGATCAGGACATTGCTTGTAGTGCTGACGGCCGGGGCCCTGTCGTATGTAACGATCTCATCGCCCTCATGCCCGTTGGATATCAGCAATATGGGATTATCTATCAGTCCGGCCAGCTCTTTATTAACGACGGAGAACAACGTAGTGCCTGTATCAGACTTTAGCCACAGGGGAATATGATTATTAAAACCTGCAAATTTCTCTTCATCTATTTCAAAAGGTGCGGCTACCATTACCGTTTTATCATAATCTATGGCACCTGTATTCACAACCCTTGCAAAAGGCAGGTAATGCACATCATACTTATAGTTGGCTTCCACATAAGTTCTCCAGCTACCATATGAACCGAAATCGTCCAGCCTGGCCGCAAATGCGGAGTCAAAAATGAGATTGACCTCAGGGTACGCATCCGCAAATGTAAAAAGGTTATAGCAACTGTTGGGCGATCCGCTGACCTGGGTCACAAGCTCCTGGAGCAAACCCGGGTGATTATGGAAGATCTCCAGCAGTCCTGTGGTCAGGGCATACTCTACATAATTATATTGCAGCTCATCATCGTTCTGCACAGTCAGCAGGAAATCCTCTTCCAGGATATCCGTGCCAAAGTCATAATAAGTAAGTAAGGAGACGTCGCCACTGGTGGCGGAAAGAGGCTGGTGACGGGATATGTCCCGTTGCCCTTCTTTCTTACAGCTGCCTAAAGCCAATAACAGGACAGCAGCCGTTTGAAGCGGTTTAGATAATAGTGTTTTCATGTATAGGATTTTCAGGGCCTGTAAACTTACAAAACCTCTTTTAAAATCCCTGACAGACCACTAAAAATGGGTGTTTTCACCCGGAGCCAACGGGTGATTCTCCCCTATACATAAAAAGCTATCTAAAAGCCTCTTGTATTGTCACATTGAGCTTGTCGAAATGTAATATGAATGAACAAACAACCCTGTCAATATTTCGACTGGGCTCAATATGACAGGGTTGTTTACCTTTCAGATAACCTCTTTATACATAGCTCAATGCCGACTATTAAAATGCTTTTATCGTTACAGATTCAAAATAGCGGTCCCGTTGCGCCTGAGGAACATCTTTATTAAAATAAGCAGTTATCATCTGGAGACTATTCCGGCACGGGATAATAAGTGATTTAAAATCTACCTGCAGATCACTAAAATAAACATGCAGTATAAAAGCGTCCTGACCCTTAAAACTGATCGCTTTATGCTCTTTTATCTCATACCTGTCAGCCCATACATTAGGAATACTAGGGTTATTAGCATCACCACCCAGGAACATAGACATTGCATCCGCATTATCCTTTGTAAACCCTTCTATATTGGACTTTAATACATCCTTAGGAACAGCGAAACGGGTCTTTATGACAGCATAATATTCAATATCCTTTTTCTGCGTCCAGGGATACATGGCCCAATAGCCGGTATAGGTATGCTCCTTTACACCATCCATAAGGTATGTAGGGAATGAAAATGTAATATCCATATCCGACAGCTCAATATTGCGCCACCGGTATTTATCACCGGCAAATGTATAATGCACCATTTCACCCTTATCATAAAACACAGAATAGATATACTGCCCATCCAGCTTATCATAATACTTCCACTCTCCATCCTGCTCTCCGAGCAGCATATGGCCCTCTTCTTTTTTCACGCCATTTTCAAACCATTTGGTGCTCTTGCCTACCTGCACATCTTTATCCCAATGGTTTTCAGTTTGTAATTGTCCGTCCGCGTAATATGTTCTTGATACGCCCTGCTTCTTTCCGTTAAGCTTAGTACCTTCCACCTTTACCTGCCCGTCAGGATATTTTATAATGACCGGCTGTAGGCCGTTTCTATTGACACAGGAGCTTATAAACAGCAAGAGTAACAAGGAGCAGCAAGTTACTGCACCGGAAATTTTAGGGTGGTTAGACTTCATTATACAGCTACATTTCAAAGTAATACCTGTAAGCACAGAACAACAGGCAGATAAAGGCTCAAAATTACAATGTAAATTTGATATACCAGCCTTATCTGTGAACACTGCAGTAGCGGTACTGCTATTTGAAATCGGTATAGGATCTTGTTGCCAATGCACCGACAGTTACGGGAGGCGGCATATAAGCCTTTTCAGGAATGTTCAACAATTGTTTTTCCGGCCCGTTCGCAAAGCCCAGCTTGTACCCGATATTGTCTGATGTGATTAAGTATACATTATCATATTCGGTATCGCTGTCACTGATATACAGCATGACCTGCTTATTGGCGCTATCGGCTGTTATCCAGTTATCCGTAGATTGAGCGGTTGCCCATCCTACGACCGGAAACGCGCGATCTAATCCCACCGGGTAATGCAGGTAATTGATAAAGAAACAAAAGATTTCCCATTTAATATTATAAGGAAATGTGACCGCAAACCTTTTATCTGATAACCGTATCAGCCTGGGGATGGCCTGGTAAGACTTTTTATTATAGGTATTGCAAAATTCCTGCACTACTTTACGGATATCAGCTTCCGATATATCTTCTATGATCACGAGCTTATCATTAGGCACTGCTTGCTCCGGGAAAGGCATACCCGATGCTCTGCGGGTATCTCTATCCGGTTGGAGCTTTTGGTTCTTTAGACGAATTAAGGTTATGATGATAACCGACACGATAATAAGGGTACCGAAGATGATGTATTGTGACATATTCAACGTAGACTTCAAATATACCAGGCAAAGGTTATAATAATCTTAGTAAAACCATCAACCAACAATAGTTTTTTATTATAATGTTGCTCATAATTGAAAACTAACTGCATTTTTAAACATAGCGGGGGACTATGATGATCTTTCTGAATATTATATAGTTTGAAAAACAAACCATTCTCATGAACTTGGAATTATAGTTTCTTAAAACGCCCTATTTCATTTTAAATTTTTCTTCAAGAAAACACCTTGTTTGGGTAGAAATATTATCAGATAAATTATCCGCCATTATCTTTATTTCTAATAGGGCAAATATTTCATTATAAAAATCATTTAATTCACTATCCTTAGTTGGATATAAGATTTCAACATCCGGGCTTATATAGTATTTTTTAAAATGATCTACTTTTTCCTGGTTTTTCCCATCCTGCTTAATAGGTCTGTAAGTCCACAATAAATGGATAATTCCGGAATCACTTTTTGAACTTTTATGAATTTCCGCAAGACTAACATTTTTATCATAAGGATATAATATAAGATAAAAATTATCAAGATGCCATTCACTAAATAAAAACCAATATTTGGTTTCATGCCTTTTTATTAAAATAGCTTCTTCCAATTTTTTTCCATTGGCAAAGCTAAAGTCCTTTAATTCTTCTTGATTAGTAGTTGAACGTTCAACCAAATAATCCTTGCATTTGCCAGTTTTAATCAAATCCCTAAGCTGTAATAATTGATTTTTTTCCATAAAAAAGATTTAATATTATTTAATACACAAATTTCAAAACAAATAATTAAACAATTTTACAACCATTATTTTAACATTCCTACAACACTTCAAAAAATGGGTGTTTTTACCCTTTGGAACACCGTGTTTTCACCCCTGTAACAACCGCTAAAACACGTCACTAACAACAATAAAAAAACCGGGCATAAGCCCGGTGTATATATCTTCTAAAAATACGGTGACAAATTTCAATACCTCTTTTTCTTTTCCAGGAACTGCGTGATCTGCTGCTCGGTGATCTTATCAAACACCTTACCGAATTCCGTCATTGTCCTGTTCATACCGTAAATGGTAGCTACCAGCGTGCTGATCTTGGCATCATCCTTGAAATTGAACAGGTCCGAAACCGTAGCCGACCGCACATCTATCTCCGTAGCGATCTTCTCATAAGAGCTGTTCTTATAATCCGCGTCCGGCTCCGACAGGTTGTTTTTCCTGTTATGATCCGCATTCATCCGCTTAAGCTCCTGCAGCGCAAGAGCTATCTTAACCCTGTATCTCAGTCTTATGGCTTCATCTATCATTGATACAAAGCAATAGACTTTAAAAAAATATTTCGCTACGCTTTGGCGTATTATTGAAATATTTGTTATATATTTGCACTACAGGAGTTCCGGGAGTGGAGCTCCGGGCTAAAAAATCCCTTACAGGATTTCGAAGCAGGTCATTGAAACGATTGCGTTAATGAATATCCGGAAGACAGCACAGCACACCGATGCGATCCTTCCTTCCGGTTATGGGATTAACAATGTTTTTCTGAATTTTCCAGCTCTGTACCTGTTCAGCGTACTATTACAGTTTAAGAGTCAGGAGAAGAAAGATGCGGACTTTTCAGACACAGGCAGTAAACAAATAATATGCCTAAACTTTACCTGCCTGCAATACCGCATCAACCTTTCTGAAAAAGTCGGTCAGTGAGATATCATAGTACCGGCATAATAAGGAAAGCGTGCTGACCGTCATATTCCCGTTGCCCTGCTCTATCCGGGCGAAATGGAGATTATGATCGTTCTTTAAATTGTAATCGTTGGTAACGGATTCCAGAGATAATTTTTTGCTTTGACGCAGTTCTTTGGCGACCAGGCCTATTGCCTTGAGTAACGCTTTATTCCTGTATTGTGCCATATGTGGTCAAAGAGAGAAATAAAAAAATATATACACAATGACATATTTGTCATTAAACATAGGTATATTTGTCATGTCATAATGAAAATGACCCTATATTTGCGATATTGTTAAAAATCATTTTAGCTAATTCGCTTAGATTCTTGACTTGAAACCTAGGAAATTTCAAACGGAACAAGAAAATAAGTAGAATAGGCTCACGACCCGGGCGTGGGCTCTCTTATTGTTCCAATGCTTTCCTAGGGCTACAAGTCAGTAAGTTGAGTTCCACGCCTTTTTCTATGCGCACTGCACTCTTCCCATCTAAGCAGATCATCGCACCTATTTATTCACCTTGTTAATACGCTTTCATTATGATGCGTTATTTGCTATGTGCCATAGCAGCGCCACTGCTATGCCATAACCTTAAGGCCCAGGAGCTTTACAACAATCACTGGTACTTCGGGTGCGGCCACAATGTACACTTTACCGCCGGTAGCCCGCAAAATGGCGGCATACCGCCGCCCAGCACCGTACCACGGCCCTATCATATATGGAGCAACAGCCCCGGTCATCCCGTGGCAGTCTCCCATCACATAACCGGTGCCCTGCAATTCTTCGTGAACATCCCCCTTAAACAACGAGGCATGGGCACCACCCATACCCCGGTCTTTATGGACCGGTACGGCATACCTATGCCCGGCGGCACCGTACCGCTCTCCTCCTACGATATGGCCAACGGCTACCCACTGGCCGTGCCTTCCGCGGCCGACAGCCTGCAGTATTACATCTTTACCTGCCTGGACAAAGGCCTGCAGTACAGCATCGTGGACATGCGGCTCAACAACGGCAGGGGCGACATCCTGCCCGGTCACCTGCTCCTGCCGCTCATGCCCAATGGCACCGTCATAGGCAGTAAAATAACTATAGCCCCCGGCTGTGACGGACTCTACCTCATCGCACGGGTCGCCTCTTTTCATGGTTTTGTGAGTTTGAAAATAACCCACAATGGTGTAGATACCAGACCCGTATATTCTTATACGGGTAATTTTTCCTTACCCGACTATCAGCAGAACGGCCTTTATTTCGGTACCATGAAAGCATCGCCCGACGGTCGCATGCTGGCCGTAGGTACCGCAAGAGGACTGGAGCTGTACGATATAGAGCCCTGCAGCGGCCTTATTAAGAACGCGCGTGTTATAGACACCCTTATGACCTTCGGCGCCTGCTTCTCTCCCGACAGCAGGCTGCTGTACACTACCCGTCCCGACCCCCAATCCGGCTATTATGAAGCCTCTTCCATCATGCAATGGGATGTAAGCACCCCAAGCGATCTCAACAGCATACGTACATCCGGTATACAGGTACTGGCTAACTCCGCCTACTACTGGCCCGCATGGCAGGCCGCTATCTCCTCCTATATGGGCGATATCGCACAGGGTCCGGATGGCAAGCTATACATACTCTCCAACACACTGTACGATGAAAACCAGAGACCCCTGCCGCTGCCACCCGCTACGACAGTACCCTTCGCACAGACCTTCCACATCATACACCAGCCGGACAATCGCGGTATGGCCTGCCAGCCCGGAAGAGACGCCTTCAACCTCAACGGCCGTTATATCGACAGGGCCAGGTATTACCTGCCGCATCCTATCTACGCCATACCCCGCCCGCAACCCGATACCATCTACCGGCATAAAGGATATATAACCTCATGCTTCGGCAGCGGTACCACCCTCGCAACCGACAGCAACGCCACCTGCATCACATGGTATAACGGGGACACCACCACCGCCCTTTATACCAAAGATACCGGTAAATTATGGGTACGCTACGCCAAAGAGTGTCAATGGTACACAGATACGTTTACGGTGATCCATACCATCCTCCCGGAGATACCCGCCTACCTGGTGGCCTGCCCGGGACAGGCAGCGCTTACCGTCACGCCACGGGAAACACACCGCTACAGCTATGTACTGCAACAACAGGACGGACCTACCCGCCGAACCGCTGATACGGACAGTGCTCTTACTTTCCATGGATTACCCTCCGGCAGCTATACGCTGCAGGTACGATCCGGGAGCTGCGATACCACCGTCACCATAACCATACAAGACCTGCCCGTACCCGACGTCCGTATAGCACCCTACGACATTACACTGCCCTACGGCAGCAGCGTTACCCTGCAGGCATCAGGCGCGGAGCTGTACACCTGGTGGCCGGCACGCTACCTGGACACTGCTATGGGCGCGTCCGTAACGGCCACACCACAGGAATCCGTACAATACATGCTTACAGGCATCAATGCCTACGGCTGCCGTGATACAGCCTATGCTAATATAACCGTGGACCACCACATGCAGCTATGGCTGCCCAATGCCTTTACACCCAATGGCGACGGCCTGAATGACATCTTCAGGATAGAGAATGTCACCTGGCAGCAACTGCTCAGCTGGAGCATATACAACCGCTACGGTACAGAGGTATTCTCCGCAGGCTCCATACATGACGGCTGGGATGGCAATCATAAGAACCGGCCCTGCGATGCCGGGGTGTATTACTATATGCTCCAGTACTACAATACCGACCGTACCATTCAAACCCTCAAAGGAGAGGTACACCTGCTGCGGTAAGCGCTGCCGCTGCTGCAATGGCACACTGCCATCTTAAGCACATACATACTATTTACTTAACATACACAACAATTGAGCTATGAAAAAACAACTATTGTTATGGACCCTGCTATGCACCTGCCTGACGCTTACCAGCGGCTGGGCGCGCGCCGGGAGCTTTATACAGAACGTAGGCCAGGTAACAGATACCGCCCTCAGGACCCGTACAGATATAGACTTTAAGGTCAGCGGGCAGCAGGGACTGCAGGTATTCATAGGCAGGGGCAGCATACACTACCAGTGGATCAGCCCCCGCCTCTCAGCAGACGGCACGATACAATACCAGGGTTACCGGCTGGATATGCAGCTCGAAGGCTGTAACCCCCGCGCCACCATAGCATATGGCCAACGTAAAGCAGCGTATGAACGGTATTACCTGTCCTGGGTGAATACTGGTAACCTGCCGGAAGGCCGGACCGCGTACCGCTATGAAAGCATCACCTACAAAAACATTTACCCCAATATCGACTGGACCCTTTACTTTACAGCGGACGGTTATATGGAATACGACTTCATCGTACATCCCGGCGGCCGGGTAAGCGATATCCGGATGGTGTACAGCGGTGCGGAGAATATGAACGTTCAGCCCGACGGGCAGTTGCACATCACCACGCCACAGGGTCGTATCACCGAGCGTGCGCCATACAGCTATGAGCAGCGCAGCCGGAAACCGGTGGCCTCCCGTTACCAACTGGACGGGCATACCGTCCGTATCATCCCCGGGGTATACAAAGGCACGCTGGTCATAGACCCGGTAATAGAATGGGGCACCTACTTCGGGGATATCTCGTCAGACGGGGCTACCTCGGTCACTACGGATAAATGGGGCTACCTGTATATGGCCGGTACCACCAACAGCACTGCCAATATCGCGACACAGGGCACCCACCAGCAGACCTTCGGAGGCGGATCAGCATACCAGTATGGTAACGACGGCATTATCTCCCGGTGGACACCCGACGGGCAACTGTTATGGGCCACCTATTACGGCGGTACGGGTATAGATATCCTTAAGAATATAAAAGCGGATACTGCCGGAAATGTCTATGTAGCAGGCTATACCCAGAGCACCGCCGGTATAGCCTCCGCAGGCAGCTTCCAGCAGCAGAAAGCAGGTACTAACAGCGGGTATGATGCCATGCTGCTTAAAATGGATTCCTCCGGCGCACGGCAATGGGGTACCTACTTCGGCGGCAACCTGGACGACGGCAATACTGCCGTCAGCCTTGCACTGGACCATACAGGAGCAGCTTACCTGGCAGGCAGCACCCAGAGCATTGACCTGTATACCACACCCGGGGCACACAGCAATACCCGGCAGCTTACAGACGGCTTTGTCGCTAAATTCGACCCTCAGGGACAGCCGGTATGGAGCACCTATTACGGCGGACCCGCCACAGATATCATCACTGCTGTTGCCGTAGACGCAGCACGGAATATTTACATCACCGGGTATACCCAAAGCACTGCCGGCATTGCCACTCCCGGCGCTCACCAGCTCACGCCGGGTGGCGGCGATGACGGCTTCCTGACCCGTATGGACAGCCTGGGCATTCCAGTATGGGGCACCTATATAGGCGGCAGCGCCATGGACCGGTGCTGGAGCCTCGCTGTAAAAGATACGCTGATCGTCATAGGCGGACTGACCCGAAGCACTGCCAATATCAGCACGCCCAATGCTTTCCAGCCTGCTATGAACAGCGTGCTGGACGATGGTTTGCTGGCAGCCTTCCATACCAACGGCAGCAGGCTGTGGAGCACTTATTTCGGCGGGGAATCCATAGACCAGATATACAGCACCATTATCGTGGATGATACGCTCATCTACTTCGGTATGGAAACGAAAAGCCGTACCAATATCGCTGTGCCGGGTATCCTTAAAGACAGTATGGAGGGACTCAGCGCGCTGGCACTGGGCAAGTTCAGCATCCACGGGCAGCGGATATGGTCCACCTACGTGGGCGGGAATGATATAGATGTAGCCATCAACCTTACTGCAGCAGCCAATAACAGGCTGTATATATCCGGCACTACCCTCAGCGGGAGCGGGATAGCCACGGGTAATGTGCACCAGACCACGCTCAGCGGCAATTATGATGCTTTTATCATGAAGATCAGTGACTGTGAAGCGCCGGCAGGTACCGCCGTTATCCAGGGACCGGACAGCATATGCGCACAATCGTCAGCAACGTACACCCTTACACCATTGCCGGGAGCGGTGCGTTACCACTGGCAACTGCCGGCAGGATGGACGGGCAGCAGTGACAGCAATACGATACATATCATCACCGGGGCACAGGGCGGTCCCGTAAGAGTATGGGCGGAAAGCAGCTGCGGCGGCACCGGCGATACCATGTTCCTCAACGTACACGTATTCCCCGAACCGGATGTCAGCATCACCAGGCAAAATAATATGCTGCGAAGTACCGCTACCTTTCCCGCTTACCAGTGGCTGCGCAACAGCCAGCCGATACCGGGAGCCACACAGCCCACATATATCCCGGCAGAGAATGGCAACTATATCCTCCAGGTAACGGATCAAAACGGCTGTACCGGCCTGTCGGATGTGATAGAGATCACCCACCTGGGTATCGGCAACGCGCTCAGTGAAGCAGGGATCTCCATATATCCCAACCCTGCCGGCGATCATATCCGTATCACTGTACCGGAGCCGGTACAACTGGAGGTTTACAACAGTGCGGGTATGCAATGCCTGCACCGGACGCTGGAAGCAGGCACCCGGCTTATAGCTCTTCACGAGCTGCCCGCAGGAGTGTATATGTTCCGCTTCGTCACCGCAGCAGGTGTATATACCTGCCCTGTAGTCAAACAATAATAAAGGCCTTTACGGCTTATGAGGCTGTCTAAAAAGTAAACAACCCTGTCCTATGGAGCTCAATCGAAACATGGACAGGATTGTTGATCCATACATATCACATTTCGACAGGCTCAATGTGACACGACAGGCTCAATGGATACAAGAGGCTTTTTAGACAGTCTTATTATATGCTCACCCGGAATATAAAATCTTGTGTATGGTTAACAGCACTTCCATAGAGACGTCCTACCGGGAGATGGCCGGTACCGAGGGAAAGGACAGTGGAGCATTCCTGCCTCCGGGCATTACCAGGGAGATCGGTCATTTCAGGATATCTGACATTACAGCAACCTCCCGGGTATCCCGGGCATACCCTGAACCGTACAGTAAAAGACCGTACTACAGGATCAGCCTGTTCCGCAGCCGGAACAGGGCAGGCCCGGCAGGGAATATGCTGCTCTTTACCAGCCCGGGAATGCCTTATCCCAGCCTGCCGGCTGCCGGTGAGCAGCAATACATCAATGACTGTGCCTTTACGGAAGACTTCCTGCTAAGAGCGCCGGGCGTACCCATGACCATTTTTCAGTACAAAGCCGGGCAGGCCTTTTATATCAATGACGCCGCGGGGGAAGCTATCCTGCAGGTATTCCGTAAAATGGACCGGGCGCTCCTGTCGGATTATGTATATAAATACGACCTGATCCGGAACTATCTTACGGAGCTTATACATTACGGGCAACAGTTGCAGCCTGAGCACCGCACCGGGAATGGCAAACCCGGCGCCGTGCGCGTTACGGCACGCTTTATGGAGCTGCTGGAACGCCAGTTCCCTGTGGAAGCTCCCCGGGAAAGATTAACGCTCCGCAGCGCCAGGGATTTCGCCCTGCGGCTGGGCATACACGTAAATTATCTCAACAAGGCATTGAAAGAGACAACCGGCCGCACCACCACCAGCATCATAAGCTCAAGAGTAATAGCAGAAGCCATACTGCAGCTCAGGCATACCGACCGCTCCATTTCCGAAATTGCCCATAGCCTCGGGTTTGAAGAAGTAGCCCACTTTTCCAATTTCTTTAAAAAGCACACCCGTTCCGCTCCGGTAACGTACAGGACATAACCTGCTTCCTTTGGCCCGATCCGGGAAAAACAGCATAGGGAGGCACCAATTCGTAATAAAAAATTAATAATTATAACTTATTGATAGTTAACAGAAATTTATACCTCTTAAAACACTTTTTGATTGTTTCCATTAAATTTCTGAAATTGCACGTATGTCCGAGCAGTATATAGTATCCGCAAGAAAATACAGACCCCAGACCTTTGACACAGTAGTAGGCCAGCAACATATTACCACTACCCTGAAAAATGCTATTATCAATCAGCACCTGGCTCATGCATACCTGTTTTGCGGTCCCCGGGGCGTAGGTAAAACCACCTGTGCCCGGATACTGGCACGTACCATCAACTGCGAGAACCCCACACCGGACATGGAAGCCTGCGGTACCTGCGCTACCTGTGAAGCCTTCAGGGATAATACGGCGTTCAATATCTTTGAGCTGGATGCGGCCAGCAATAACTCGGTGGACGATATCAGGGCGCTGACCGAACAGGTACGTTTCGCGCCACAGACCGGCAAGTACAAGATCTATATCATAGATGAGGTGCACATGCTGAGCTCTGCGGCCTTTAACGCCTTCCTTAAGACCCTGGAAGAGCCACCTTCCTACGCTATATTCATCCTGGCCACCACAGAGAAGCACAAGATATTACCAACCATCTTATCCCGCTGCCAGATATTCGATTTCAAACGCATCCGCCCGGAGGATACCGTGGCGCACCTGATGTCCATCTGCACCAAGGAAGGCGTACATGCGGAAGAAGATGCCCTGCATATCATAGCCCAGAAATCAGAAGGCTGTATGCGGGATGCGCTGTCCATGATGGACAGGATAGCAGGCTTTACCAACGGTAATATATCTTACAGCCAGACCATTGAGCACCTGAATATTCTGGATGCCGATACCTATTTTAAGCTGACGGATATACTGCTCTCCAAAGATATCAACAGCGCGCTGCTCCTGCTGGACAGCATACTGCAGAAAGGCTTTGAAGGAGATGTGCTGCTGAACGGCTTTGCCGAGCATTACAGGAATATCCTGTTGTGCAAGGACGCCAGGATGGCCCACCTGCTGGATATCCCGGAAAGCTATAAGAAAATCTATTTCGAAAGGGCCCAGGCCGTCTCTTCAGATTATATCGTGTCTTCCCTGAGCCTGCTGAACAAGGCAGAGCTGAACTATAAGACCGCAATGAACAAGCGGATGCACGTAGAGCTATGCCTTATCAGGCTGTGCTATCTGCAGGACATCCTACAGTCCGATGACTTAAAAAAAAAACATTAACGTATATAGCTGACGAGGAAATGGTGATCCCCTCCTCACCTGCCCGTACCATGCAGGATGCTCCGCCCATGACACCTCCGGCAGCACCATTACCTGACGCTCCACCGCCGCCTGCGGCAGCGACAGCACCCGTACCCCCACCTTCTTCTCCGGCTGTCCCGGTAAGCCTCCCTCCTAAAAAGTCCCGACTGAAAAGCAACCTGCTGGATATCATCAGCCAGGAAGTAGCGGAAGAGTCCAGGATAGAGGTAAAGATCATAGCACTTTCCGATGAAGTGGTAGCACAGTTGTACAGGGATTTCATCGTTTATCTCAGCGAAACCCTGCAAAAAAGCACCGCGGCGCAACAGCTCCGGCTGGCACGTGCAGCCTTTGAAGCCCCTAACCGTATACAGATATGGTGCGTATCGGAGATCAACAGGGTCATGGTCAATACCCAGAAGGATGTATTCTTTGATTTTATCAAGAAGGAAACCAGGCAAACGGATGTGCAGGTATCTATAGATGTGGATCAGAACGTAGTGACAGCAGCTCCCGAAACCGAAAAAAGACGCACTAAAACAGACGTTTTTGAGGACATGGTGAAGCGGAACCCGCTCCTGCTGGAATTGAAAAAAAGTCTAAATTTGATAATCGAATAATCATATTATTGTAAAAATACGATGGAGAATCTTTTTGCAGCATTTGAGACTACAAGTCCTGAACAGTGGAAAGCAAGACTGGAAAAGGACCTGAAAGGTGTGACGTTTGAGCAGCTTTCAAGAACAGATGCCAATAATTTTATCATATACCCTTTCTATACCCGTGAGGACCTGGCAGCAGGATCATCTGCTTTGTTCCGGCATACGGACTGGAGCATTATGCAGCACATCATCGTGGAAGATGCCGGAGCCGCCAATACCCTTGCGCTGGCACAGCTAAATGACGGCGTGTCCGGGCTGGCATTCCAGCTCAGCGGTCCTGCAGATCTTTCCGTATTGCTGGAAGGTGTGGAGCTGCCTTATATCACGGTTGTATTTGAAGCTGCGGCAGATGATACATCGTTCGCGGACCGGCTCCGCGCTTATCTCGACACGGCCTATCCCGGACAGACGGACCTGAACGTATATATCAATACCACATCGCCGGATCAGCAGCCGGTGAATCGGACGCTGAGCATCAATGCCACCGGCTATAATAACCGGGGCGCCAACAGCGTCACCGAACTGGCCGCCATTGCCTGCAACCTCAATGAGCAGTTGCACCGGCTGTCTGCCACAGGCGACCTGCAGGCGACAGTCCGGAAAGTATATATCAGCCTGGCAACCGATACCTTGTTCTACGAGCAGCTATCCAAGCTCCGGGCCCTGAGGGTCATTGTGCATACCCTCCTACAATCCTATGACATTACTCCTGACGTATATATACACGCGGTGACCTCCCATATCTACAGGAGCCATATAGACATGCACAGCAATATGCTGCGGGATACCTTATCCGCTATGGCAGCCGTAGCAGGCGGCGCAGATGCTGTCACGGTATATCCTTATGATTATGCGGTCCGTACCCCATCGGGATTCAGCCTTAGAATGGCCAAGAACATCCAGCTGCTGCTGCGTGAAGAGGCCTACCTGCACCATATAGCCGACGTCAGCGCCGGCTCCTACTATATAGAAACGCTCACCCGCCAGCTGGCAGAGGGGGCCTGGACGCTCTTCCGGGAACTGGAACAGCAGGGCGGCTGGACGGCTGTACAGGCCGGCCTGGACCGGCTCATAACAGAGCAGGCCGATCAGCTGATACTTTCCTATAAGGAAGGTAAGAAGGTATTGATCGGCGCCAATAAATATAAAAACAATATGGAAACGGAAATACCCTCCTTCAGGCCGGGATTTCCCGCACCACATCATATCAACATCGCACAAGCATTATCCTAAAGTATGAGAAAGGATTTTTCCGATATATCATTAGATTACCGGCTGCCGGTCGCCAAAGAGGCACAGCCTGCCTTTGTGACGGCAGAAGGTATCGATATCAAGCAGAACTTTGACCTTAACGATATCCGCCACCAGGACCAGTTGGGATACGCGGCCGGTATAGCGCCTTTTTTAAGAGGACCTTATACCAGCATGTACGTACAGAAGCCCTGGACCATCCGGCAGTATGCCGGCTTTTCTACGGCAGAGGAAAGCAACGCCTTCTACAGGAGAAACCTGGCGGCAGGACAGAAAGGCCTGTCTGTAGCCTTTGACCTGGCTACCCACCGGGGCTATGACTCCGACCACGAACGCGTGGTAGGCGATGTGGGAAAGGCAGGCGTAGCCATAGACTCTGTAGAGGACATGAAGATACTGTTCGACCAGATACCGCTGGGAGAGATGAGCGTATCCATGACCATGAATGGCGCGGTGCTGCCTGTCATGGCCTTTTATATCGTGGCGGCGGAAGAGCAGGGCGTGGATATGTCGCTGCTGAGCGGCACCATACAGAATGATATCCTGAAAGAATTCATGGTGCGCAACACCTATATTTACCCGCCGGAAGCCTCTATGAAGATCATTGCCGATATCTTCGAGTTCACTTCGCAAAAGATGCCCAGGTTCAACTCCATCTCTATCAGCGGCTATCACATGCAGGAAGCAGGCGCTACTGCCGATATAGAGCTGGCATATACCCTGGCGGACGGGCTGGAATACATCAGGTCGGGCCTCAGGGCCGGGCTGAAGATAGATGATTTCGCGCCGCGGCTTTCCTTTTTCTGGGCTATCGGCATGAACCATTTTATAGAGATCGCCAAGATGCGCGCCGCGCGGATGCTGTGGGCAAAGCTGGTCAAGCAGTTCAACCCCCAGAAGGAAAAGAGCATGGCGCTGCGTACGCACTGCCAGACCTCGGGATGGAGCCTTACGGAACAGGATCCTTTCAACAATGTGGCACGTACGGCCATCGAGGCCCTGGCCGCAGCCATGGGACATACCCAGTCCCTGCACACCAATGCGCTGGATGAAGCTATAGCCCTGCCTACCGACTTCAGCGCGCGGATAGCACGCAATACACAGATCATCCTGCAGGAAGAGACGGACATCTGCCGTACCGTAGATCCCTGGGGTGGCTCTTACTATGTTGAATACCTGACCGAGCAGATAGCCGACAGGGCCTGGACACTGATAGAGGAAGTGGAGCTGCTGGGCGGTATGGCCAAAGCCATAGAAACGGGTGTACCGAAGATGCGGATAGAGGAAGCCGCCGCTAAAAAGCAGGCCCGCATAGACGGAGGCAAGGATATCATAGTAGGCGTAAATAATTATACAACCGATGAAGCTTCCGATATCGAGATACTGGAAGTGGATAATACCAAAGTGCGGATACAGCAGATAGAAAGGCTGAACCGTATAAAGGCCACCAGGGATAACGCAGCGGTACAGCAGGGACTGGAAGCCCTCACAACGGCAGCCCGGTCCGGTAAGGGCAACCTGCTTGCGCTCAGCGTGGAAGCGGCCAGGCACCGCGCTACCCTGGGAGAGATATCCGATGCCCTGGAAAAAGTGTACGGGCGTTACCAGGCCAAAATAAGAAGCATTGCAGGTGTCTATTCAAAAGAGATTGCTATGGATGATAATTTTAAGGAAGCGCGCCGCCTAGCGGACGCCTTTGCGGAACTGGACGGACGCCGTCCCCGTATCATGATCGCCAAAATGGGCCAGGACGGGCACGACAGGGGCGCCAAAGTGATCGCCACCAGCTTTGCCGATGTAGGCTTTGATGTGGATATAGGACCGCTGTTCCAGACCCCTGCAGAAGCCGCGAAGCAGGCTGTAGAGAATGATGTGCACATACTGGGCGTATCCAGCCTTGCTGCCGGGCATAAAACGCTGGTGCCACAGGTCATTGAAGAATTAAAGAAGTACGGGAGGGAAGATATCATGGTCGTAGCCGGCGGTGTGATACCCCAGCAGGATTATGATTTTCTTTACCAGTCGGGTGTGAGCTTTGTTTTTGGCCCCGGTACCATTATAGCCAAAAGCGCTATCGAGATCCTGAATAAGATGATCCGGGAGTACGAGGAATAATATCACCGGCGCTGCTGCCTGGTAAAAGTAAAAAGTGTTGGGAATATCCCAACACTTTTTAAATGCTTACAAATAAAACAATAGTGATCATTCATTATAGGAAATTACCTCTTTATACAGGTACGCTTCACTGAAAAGTATGCTGCCTGTGGGGTCAGCGGACGCTTTTGACATACATATACTGTAGCGTGCCGATATTACTGCTGCGCCTTCAGCTTTTCCAGCTCTCCTCTCAGCTTATTGACACCTTCATCCTGCTTCCTAAGGTCATTCTTAGCAGCTTCCAGGGCTTTCTCCGCTTTAGCCAGTCCCTTTTCCGCTTCCTTGATCTCCTGCTCTTTTGCAGCCATTAATTCCTGAATACTATATTTAACCAGGTCACTTTCCAGGGACGCCATAAAATTTTTGATATTCTGGATGCTGGAAGCATCATTCTGTGCCGTTATAAAGTTATCATATCCTTTGGATGCCATTATCTCCAGGGTAGCCTTGCCTTTCTTACCGGATAACCTGTAGTAGTAATCCATCTTATCATTGGAAATTTCGGTCCAGGTAGCGCCTTCCATCTTTTTGAATTTGCCGGCAGCAGTTTTTGCTTTAGGCAGCTTTGCATCTGCAAATCTCTTTTTCAATACGGCGTCCAAAGCATCAGTAGAATAGTTAAAGTCCGCCACAACAGCGCTCTGGCTTACCTTGCCAAAAGAAACGGACGCTTCCCTTGCCTGTACCTGCGCGGTGACTGCTGTAGTCATTGCTGCTAAAGAACCGAATACTATTCCAGCTACTATCAATACTTTTTTCATAACTCAATATTTATATTTCCTATGTAGAATCAAATAATGTGCCAAAAAAGTAATTCAGCTATATTACAGCAATCTTACCACCTGATTATCAGGAGTAATGAGGTTCAGTCCCGGACGCTTCCCGGGTTCCAGGCTACCGATGATATCATCCATCTGCAGGGCCTTTGCACCGTTAAGCGTAGCCCATCGCAACACTGTTTCCATCGGGATGGAAGGGAAATGCTCCAGGATCACCAGTACCTCCGCATAAATATCCAGGCCGTAATTGCTGGCCAGGCTGTCCGTACCCAGGCAGATACGGAACCCGCTGCGTTCCAGCATCGGTATATCAGGCAGCCGTCTTTCTATATACCAGTTGGCATTCGGGCACAGGCAGAGGCTGATATTATCGCGGCGGTACTGCAGGTATGCTATATCCTTTTCTGAAGTAAAGGTATTATGGACCAGTATAAGCGGGGTCTTTTCCGGGAGACCGGAGACGATATACTCCAGCGAAGAAGTGCCTGTAATATCCAGACGGGAGGTATCTATCTGCAAAGCGTTGTAAAGCTGTAGCAGGTCACCCGATCTGTCGGCAAAAAAGCGGATCTCCGCTTCGCTTTCCTGGTTATGAACACTCACGACACCGGTGCCGGCAACCGCTGCTATCCTTTCCAGCAGGGGACGGCTGACAGAGTAGGGCGCATGCGGCACTATCGTGGCCCGCCTCAGGTAAGGCCCTCCTGCTACTTTATAGGCTTCATAAACAGCCTGTGAAGCTTCAAATCTTTTACCGGCCAGGTCAGGGATGATCCCCATACATTCAATAAATGTATGCATATGCAAAGGTATCCGGTCCCTTACCCCGAGTGTATCTGTCGTATTGGAAATATCGCCCACCGCTATAATACCCTTATCATGCATCTGCCGGGCAGCTTCCAGGACCGCTTCCCTGATCAGTACCGAATTGTCCTCTTTTCTTACCTCCGGGATTCGGGATACGAATTCCACCAGGCCGGTATGCTCCGGGATACGCCGGTAGAGATGCGAAAGCTCCAGGTGGCAGTGCGCGTTCACAAACGAAGGACACAGCATGCCTTCATGCTGCTCTATGCGGGAAGCATCTCCCGGCACTTCGCTGAGCGGGATCACATCTGCTATACTGCCATCCTCATGGACAGCTATTACAGTGGGGGAAGGCAGGAATCCATAACCGTTATGTACCTGCGGGGCGGTAATATATCTCATTTATTCTTCTGTTCATTTTTCCATAGCTGCCGGAAGCTCTGTTTAGGAAAGGTGATCCCTTCCCTCCTGTCGCCCCAGAGCGGTGAAAAGAATTTTTTGAACGCATAGTTCTTCATCATGGGGGTAGCCATACTAAAGGAAAAGCGGTGTTTCATAGCCGACCTGAAGATCTTCCAGGCAAAACGCTCCCTGAGCAGCCCGTTACCCTGCTCATTGTATAGTTCCCTGTTCTTCAGCAGCAGCTCATGGAGCTGTATGTTGACAGGGCATACTTCCGTACAGTTGCCGCACAAGCTGGAGGCAAAGCTGAGATGACCGTATTCCTGCATGCTTTTCAGGTGTGGCGTTATCACAGATCCTATCGGACCGCTGTAAGTGGTATCGTAAGTATGACCGCCTATATTCTTATATACGGGACAGGCATTGAGGCAGGAGCCGCAGCGGATGCAGTACATACTCTGTCTTACTTCCTTCTTCAGCAGGTTGGTACGGCCGTTATCCAGCAGTATCACATACATCTCTTCGGGGCCGTCGTTCTCCCCGCGTTGCTTGGGACCGGAGAGTATGGTATTATATACCGTCACCTGCTGCCCCGTGCCAAAAGTAGCCAGGAGCGGCCAGTATAGCGCCAGGTCGTCCATGCTCGGGATGACCTTTTCTATCCCGACAATGGCAATATGGGTCTTGGGTAAGGTGGTGGTAAGCCGCCCGTTCCCTTCGTTCTCCGTGATACATATACCACCGATATCGGCTACGAGGAAGTTAGCGCCTGTAATGCCTATCTCCGCCTCGCTGTATTTTTTACGGAGCTTCTCCCTCGCTATCAGGGTGAGCTCGGAAGGCGACAGGCCGGGCACCGTACCCAGCTTCCGGTGAAACAGGTCTGCAATATCTTCCTTGCTCTTATGCATGGCCGGCGTTACTATATGATAGGGCGGTTCCTCATCCAGCTGCTGTATATACTCTCCCAGGTCCGTTTCTATGGAAGCGATCTTATGCTTCTGAAGAAAGTCGTTCAGGTGCAGCTCTTCAGTCACCATGGATTTTGACTTTACCACAGTGGCAGCCTTTTTCGATTCGCAGATATCCAGGATATGCTCCAGGGCCTCCCGGGTGTTCTGCGCCCACAGCACCTTACCGCCGCGAAGCGTAAAGTTCTTCTCGAACGCGTTAAGGTTCTTTTCCAGGTTCTCTATGGCGTTCCACTTGATATTCTTGGCATACTTGCGGGCCGACTCCAGGTCCCGGTACTGGTGCTTGCCATTCCTGACAGCGGCGTTATACTTATCAATATTGAAATTAATGACCTGCTTATGCTTCAGGTCATGCGCCTTCTTATCCGATTTATCCAGGAACGTCCGTTTCTTTTTATCCGTATCTATCATCCGCTGCTAATTTTTTATAGTGAGATCATCATACCATTGTACAGGATATTGCCAGGACTCCATAGCGGCATCCGGGCGACAGGTACGCGGGAAGATGCCGTAAAAGGCCGATCCGGTGCCTGTCATGGATACATATAAGGCTCCCTGATTGTAAAGATAGGTTTTTATGGCGGCAAGTTCCGGGTAATGGAGGAATATGCTCTCTTCAAAGTCATTGCTGATACGGTCTTTCCATGAGGCAAGCGGTAAGGTCCCTATATTCCGGAGATCAAATGCCGGCTGCCGCGGTGTAATGCCTGCAAAGGCCCTGGCAGTGCTGATATGTACGCCCGGACAGACCAGGCAGAGACGGTAATCGCTCCAGTCCACACCCAGCGCTATATCCTCCAGCAGCTCGCCCCGGCCTGAGGCCAGCTGCGGCCTGTTGTATACAAAGAAAGGGCAGTCGCTGCCCAGCTCCAAAGCCAGGGCCGCCAATCTTTCTTCGGACAGTCCCAGATCAAAATACCGGTTGAGCAGCAGCAGCATGAAAGTGCCGTCGGCCGAACCGCCGCCCATACCTGCGCCCATCGGGATGGCTTTGCCCAGGTAAATATGCACCTGGGACACGTCGTCCGGGAACTGCCGGGCTATCATTTCCCAGGCTTTCCATACAAGGTTGCCGGTCACATCACCTGTGATCTCCAGGCCGGACAGGAATATGGAGGTACGGCCATCCGGGGCGGGCACTATCTCCAGCGCATCGTACACGGGAACGGGGAAAAAAACGGTCTCAAGATCATGATAGCCGTCTGCCCGCTTTTCCGTAACGTACAGCCCGATATTGATCTTGGCATTGGGGAAACAAACCATAACAGCAATTGAATGACCTTCAAAGTTAAACAAATACGCCCTGACAAAAAAAGAGCCGTAACCCGCTTTTCCCGGATTACGGCTCCATACCCCTGTCCTGATCCCTTAACCGGGTATGCGGGCTATGTATTTTTTCATTTCGGCTATCTGATCTATGATCTGCGCGTTCTTGGGCTTGGCGGCCTGCGCCTTGGAAAAGAACATCTTACTGCCACGGAAGTCTCTCCGCTGCATAGAGATAGAACATAATTGCAGGTAAGCGGTCGCGATGCTGTCCCCGTCCGGCAATCCTATGCTCACCGCTTTCTTCAGGTGCTCATAGGCTTCTTTGGTATTGCCTTTACGGTGCGCTATGGTACCCAGCTGCAGGTAAGCCGTTCCCTGGTAGTCCTTATCGGCCACACCGGACGCCAGGCTTTTCTTCAGCTCCGCTTCCGCCCCGTCCAGGTCATCGCTCATCGTAGAGAAATTAGCCTTCAGCATATAATAAGCCGAACGGATCGGCTTCAGCAGCAGGTTAGGGAATTTCACCATATCTATCAGCTCCTTGGCACCATCCACATCCCCGGACTCCACATAACGCTGCAAAAGCGTAACAGGCCCGATAAGGAAGTGCGCCACAATGGTCAGCACGCCGACCAGGATGGGCAGCCAGCCGATCCACCATGTATTTTCAATACCTACGTATATACCCAGCGCAATAAGTACAAGTCCTATCCATAGTCTGTTTTTTACTAAAAATTTTCTGAATGCAAACATCTTTTTTGTTTATTTAGTCTTTAATGAGTGGCAAAATTACTAAAAAAGCATATAAGAAATGATTTGCAGGGCAAAAGCCTGAGGTGGTATGGGAGATGCCGCTGCCCTGGCCTGTACAGATGCGACACAAATAAAATAATTAATATATAATTAATTTCGGCCAATTATAAATCCTGTTTTTTTTTCTTACCTTTGAACGCGCAAGTCAAAAAATAATATTTATGCTTAACATTATTCTATTTGGACCTCCAGGAAGTGGAAAGGGAACCCAGTCTGCCAACATCATTGAGAAATACGGGTTGAAACATTTATCTACCGGTGATCTCCTGAGAGAAGAGATCAGTAACGAGACCGCTTTAGGACTGGATGCCAAAAGATATATGGACAACGGGCAACTGGTTCCGGATGCTGTAGTGATCGGCATGATCGACAGCAAGCTGCAGCAGCACCCCGATGCGAAAGGCTTCATATTTGACGGGTTCCCCCGTACTACGGAACAGGCGGTGGCGCTGGATGAGCTGCTGCAGGGCAAAGGTTCCCGGATTGCCGCGCTGATCTCGCTGGAAGTACCGGAGGAGGAGCTAAAGAGAAGATTGCTGGACCGCGGACAGGTATCCGGCCGTTCTGATGATAACGAAGAAGTGATCAATAAAAGGATCATAGAATATAAAAACAAGACCGCAGCGGTAGCGGATTATTACGCAGCCAAAGGCGTGCACCATCCCCTGAAAGGCAACGGCAGCATCTCGGAGACCTTCCAGCTGATAGGCAATGTAATGGACGCGCTTTAGGACATCTTCCCTTCATAAAAAGCTGATCTATCCCGGGTATATACGCCTGGGATATTTTTTCGGAAAAAACACCTAAATTTAGATTCACCAAAACCCTGCACGTATGTTGGTAAAACTTTTCGGAAGTGCGGTACACGGAGTAGATGCCATTACCATCACCATAGAAGCAGATGTCACTCCCGGCCTGGGATTTATCATCGTGGGCCTGCCGGATAATGCAGTAAAGGAAAGTATCGAAAGGGTGCTCACTGCCATGAAGAACAACGGCTATGAACGCCCGCGCACCAAAGTGGTGATCAATATGGCACCGGCTGACCTGAAAAAAGCGGGCTCTGCCTATGACCTTACCATCTTTACCGCCATTTTAGGGGCCACCGGCCAGATAGACAGCAAGAGATTTGAAGAATTCATCATTATGGGTGAATTATCACTGGACGGCTCGCTGAAACCGGTGAAAGGCGTACTGCCCATGGCGATACAGGCCAGAAAGGAACAATTCAGCGGAATGATACTGCCGGCGCAGAATGCCCGGGAAGCCGCCCTGGTCAGCAATATAGAGGTGTATGGCGTCAGCCATATCAGGGAGGTCATAGACATCCTTTCCGGCAACAGCACGCTCCAACCCGTAAAGGTAGATACCAGGGAAGAGTTTTTTAACGCCCAGTCACATTACGATATTGATTTTTCGGATGTAAAGGGCCAGGAAAACATCAAGCGTTCCCTGGAGATCGCAGCAGCAGGCGGGCATAATGCTATCCTGATAGGGCCTCCCGGTGCAGGCAAAACGATGCTGGCCAAAAGGATACCCACCATACTGCCGCCGCTGACGCTGCATGAAGCCCTTGAAACGACCAAGATACATTCCGTTGCCGGCAAGCTGCCGGAACACGCCTCCCTGATAGCGCAGCGGCCTTTCCGGAGCCCGCACCATACGGTGTCTGATGTGGCGCTGGTAGGCGGCGGAGGTTATCCCCAGCCGGGAGAGATCTCGCTCGCTCATAACGGGGTGCTGTTCCTGGACGAGCTGCCGGAATTCAAAAGGACCGTGCTGGAAGTGATGCGGCAGCCTATGGAAGAGCGGCGGGTCAGCATTTCCAGGGCTAAAATGTCTATAGACTTCCCGGCCAGCTTTATGCTGATCGCTTCTATGAATCCCTGTCCCTGCGGATTTTACAACCATCCCGCCAGGGAGTGCACATGCAGCACACCCGTCATACAACGCTACCTCAACAAGGTGTCAGGTCCCCTGCTGGACCGGATAGATCTCCACGTGGAAGTCACGCCCGTCAACTATGACGAGCTGTCAGCCTCCAGGTCTTCCGACAGCAGCGCCGTCATACGCGAACGCGTGATCCGCGCCAGGCAGATACAGACAGAACGCTTCAGGGACCATCCGGGTATATATGCCAACGCTATGATGACACCGCCCCTGATCACTGCCCATTGTGAGCTGGACCATTTAAGCAGCAACCTGCTGAAGCGGGCGATGGAGCGCCTGAACCTTTCCGCCAGGGCCTATGACCGGATACTGAAGGTAGCCCGTACCATAGCGGACCTGGATGCCAGAGGCCGCATTAACCATGAGCATATAGCGGAGGCCATCCAGTACAGGAGCCTTGACAGGGAAAACTGGGCAGGCTGACAGCCCCGGCATAATCATTAATTTTGGAACGAAACTACCGTATGACCTGCGGTAGTATGATAACCGGCATCGTCACTGCTGATAAATTTTACCAATAGCCTTATCACAAACCGTTAGCATCAGAATAAATGTGATGTTGTACCTTTGCAGTTTGTACACATTCTAATTAACCAACAAATATTATGAGTCGTAAAGGGAAAGTGCTGGTGGCCATGAGCGGCGGTATAGACAGTACCGTTACAGCCTTAATGCTGCATGAGCAGGGATATGAAGTGATAGGTATTACCATGAAGACATGGGATTACCAGGGTTTCGGCGGCAGCAAGAAGGAAACAGGATGCTGTAATATAGACTCTTTTAACGATGCCCGGCTGGCTGCGGTACAGAACGGATTCCCTCACTATATCCTGGATATCAGGGAAGAGTTCAGCGGCGCCGTCATACAGAATTTCGTGGATGAATATATAGCAGGGCGGACACCCAATCCCTGCGTATTATGTAATACTCATATTAAATGGAACGCGCTCCTGAAACGCGCCAATGCCCTGGATTGCGAGTTTATCGCAACGGGACACTATGTGCGCGTACGGGAAGAGAACGGCCGCCATATCTTGTCCAAAGCCAAAGACCTGACCAAGGACCAGAGCTACGTGCTGTGGGGCCTGGAGCAGGATTGTCTTGCCCGGAGCATATATCCCCTGGGCGATTACCTGAAAACGGAAGTGCGCCAGATGGCGGCTGATTTCGGCTATACGGAGCTGTCCAAGAAAGCCGAAAGCTACGAGATCTGCTTTGTGCCCGACAATGATTACCGGGGATTCCTGAAGCGCAACGTGGACGGGCTGGAAGCGCAGGTAGACGGCGGGGATTTCGTGCTGACGGACGGGAAAGTAGTAGGCAGGCACAAAGGATATCCCTTCTATACCGTAGGACAGCGGAAAGGACTGGATATCGCACTGGGACGCCCGGTATTCGTGACCAGGATCATCCCGGAGACCAATACCGTGGTATTGGGCGATGCGGAAGACCTGAACCAGAACATCATGCGCGTAGGAGGGCTTAATATGGTAAAGTACGCAACTATCCCGGATCATTTTGAGGCCATCACCAAGATCAGGTATAAGGATGCAGGTACGCTCAGCAGCCTGACACTGGACAACGGCATCATGAACGTACAGTTTTACGAGGACGTAAAAGGCATCGCCCCGGGGCAGTCCGCAGTGTTCTACGAAGGTGATGATGTGATTGCCGGCGGCATTATACAATCAGGTGAAAAAAAATCCGTGTAAGAAATTAGCAATTCTTTGAATTAGTGAATTATTTTTATAACTTACACTGTTTTTTATACCTTTACAATATTTTATTATATTATATCGTAACATAATATGCGGAAATATCTACTGCCATTCACATTGGGCCTGATGACATTATTGTCTTTGAATTCTTGTAAAAAAGAAAAGGAGGATTTGTCTGAATTATCCTACGGAAGGAATTTCTTCCCGCTGGCCAAAGGCAAATACGTATTGTACAATGTGGATTCGACTTACTGGGATGACTTTTTGAGAGCAGAGATCGTGTACAGCTCCCAGATGCGTTACCAGATAGCAGATACCTTTACCAATGCCGAAGGTAAGCTGTCTTACAAAGTAGATGTGTACCACAGAAAGCAGACAACCGACTCTTTCCGGATCAAGGAAGTATTTTATATCTCAGACAATGAGACCTCCATTGAAGTGACCCAGCGGAACCTGACCTTCATTAAGATGATATTCCCTGTTACGGAAGGCGCCACCTGGGATGGAAATGCCAGGATCCCCAAATTCGACCAGGAGTATACGGCAGAGTACAACAACAGTAACTGGATATATTCCTACCATAACCTGAATGCTCCTTTTGACCCGGGCAATAACTATTATGAAAGAACGGTCACCGTCAATCATATAGATGACCAGCTGAATAACCCGGATGTGGATTCCACCGCTTACGCTTACCGTAACTTCTCACAGGAAGTATATGCTTACGGCGTAGGTATGATCTACAGAGAGCGTATCTACTGGGTATTCCAGCCTTCAGCCAATGGCGGAGGATCCGGCTACAGGAAAGGATATGGCGTAAGGATGCGTGCGATAGCCAATAACTGATAAATAAGCTATAATCAACATAACAGGAAGCCCGGACCGTACAGTCCGGGCTTTCTTGTTGCAGGTGCCTGGTGAAACATCCTAACAACGGCCAAGGTCCGGTTTATTATTGGATGGTCAGTCAAAAGCAGCGCGCAGGAACAAAAGTTTCAGAGCAATTATCATTTCATCGTAGCATACAGTGAAGCCATTAAAGAAGAGGCCCGGATGCTTTAGAGCGTTGGTGGAGCATACCGGCCATAGAGAAACTGCGCTTCCCTATGAGCATTGATGAAAGGAATTGCAAGGACCATCAAAAATGAAAGTAGGCTGTCCGCTTTTCGGACAGCCTACTGGTATATACAGCAGCAGACCAGTGCTTCAGCTTATCTAACGATCTCTATTTTCTTCACGATCCACTGGCGGTCCGAGGTCTGTACCCTTACATGATACATCCCGGCAGGCAGGTGCTCTACCGCTATCTCATGCGCATTACTCGCGATACCTGCTTCATAGACCAATGCACCTACCGCGTTGTACAAATGGATATGCTCCAGCCGTACTCCGGGCTGAACGGACTTCACCGTTATCCTGTCCGAAGCAGGAACCGGGTAGATCTGTATATCTGCCGCGGCGCCGGTAGCAGCAATACCTGCAGGCAGGTTGATCTGCACATGCTGGGTGTAGCTGCTTTCCGTACACGGATTATAGACGGTCAGCTTTACCTGGTACACACCGGAAGACTGGTAATGATGCGTAGGCATTTGAAGCTCCGAACTATGCCCGTCGCCGAACTCCCAAAGGTAAGCGGTCACATACTGCGGGTTAATAGGCGTAAAGGTCACTTTGCCGAGCTCTTCATAAAAGAAAGGCACAAAGGAAAAGCCATCCGTCAGCGGATCCGGCTCATAGGCCAGGTAGCTCTCCGCCCGGTTGACACAGCCGTATGCTGATGTTACCGTGACCTTATAGAGGCCCGAATCCCTTGCCCATATCGCCGGGGTCACAGCGCCCGTATTCCACCTGTAGCTTTGCCCGATGGGATGTGCGACATCCATCAGGACGGAATCTACAGAGCATATAGATTGCGCGGCCGGTAGCGTTATAGGGGGCTTAGGGCGTTCTGTCAGGGAGGTGGAAGCATTCAGCTCACAGTTGTCAGCACTGGTGATCAGCACATTATAGTTACCGGCAACAGTGGTGTTGAGGGTCTGCGCAGTAGTATTGCCCGGGGTCCATAAAAACCGGAACCCGCTGCCGTTACCGGCATCCAGGGTAACCGAGGAGTCCTCGCATAAAGCATATTGCGGCTGCAGGAAATTCTGCGGCTGCACGCCGGCTCTTATAACAATAGTATCACGGCCGATACACCCGTTGGGCTGCGTCACCCTGACCGTATAGGTACCGGGGTTGCTGATATTGATAGCAGGCAGCGTGGCGGATGTGCTCCAGAGGTAGGCAGATCCGGCTACATTGCTGGCATCCAGCGTACGGCTTACACCGGGGCAGAGCGAAGTATCGTTCCCGAGGCTGACGGTAATAGGCGTCACCGTAACAGGGGCCACGGCGGAATATGCCGTGCCGCCGCCGGCAGATGTACAGGTGAGCTGGCACCTGAACTGGGTATTGGCAGTAAGCACCGGCGAGGTGACCGTCGCGGTATCAGCGCCGAAATCGACCCATCCCGTACCTGTATTATATTGCCATTGATGCGTGATACCATTCATCGTGCTCTGACCGGTCAGCGACAGTGTTACTGTCCCGCCGCATCCCACAGTACCCGAAGAGGCCTGGACAAAGCCGCCGTTGGGCGTGCCCGAGCAGGTGGTTTGTCCGAAAACCTGGATCTCCCGGAAGTTAGGGTTATAGATATGGGAGCCGATATTGTTGAAACGGAGTCGGGTGCCGGTAACCGGGGTCGCAAAAGTAACCGTGATCTCCTGGTCAAGCGGTCCGCTGGTAGCAGTCTGTACAAAGACATATGCGCTGCCGTTATAATATTCGATCGTAAGGGAATTAAACTGCCTGTCAGAGTTGTAGAACTTCACGCCCGTCATGGTCTGGGCAGAGGACCAGGTATATTCTATCCACCCGTTAGTGTTGACCCAGCCCCAGGGAAGGTTGCTGTAGGTCGCAATGACATCATCGTTATAATTAGCAGGGCCGTATATCGTGACGCCACCTCCCGACTGGGTCGCCGTAGCCGTTAGGGCTATATTCTGGCCTCTGGCAACAAAAATTCCACCCGAAACGATATACAATAAGAAAAAGAAACAATTTTGTAAAAGAAACTTATTCATAATCCGAGTTGTTTAATTACGAAAATATGAATATATTTTACAAAAATATCACAAATGTAAATGTATTTTAAAAAACACGGTCTTAACGAAACCCTAAAAATACACCTCCCGCCTGTCTTTATGCCTCCCCTGTTTCACGATCTTTTTTCCATTGCTCCCTGTGCTTCCTTAAGGGATGATCCTTGGATTTATTAAATATCTTGACGCCGTTTTCCCTCCCGGCTCTCCGCTTGCGCTGCTCTTCTTCCGGTAAATGATATTCCTCCATGCATGCTGCGCTGCAGCAGCCGTCAAATTCACTGGCACAGGACCCACATTGTATGAACAGGAGGTGACAGCCGTCGTTCTTACAGTTGGTATGCGTATCGCAGGGCACCCCGCACTGGTGGCATACCGCGATGATATCTTCCGTGATGCGTTCTCCGAGCCGCTCGTCAAATACGAAATTCTTGCCTATAAACTGCGATTGCAGCCCTTCCTCCTTTATTTTCCGGGCATACTCTATGATGCCGCCTTCCACATGAAATACATTTTTAAACCCGTTGTGCTTCATATAAGCACTGGCCTTCTCACAGCGGATGCCGCCGGTACAGTACATTACAATATTCTTGTCCTTATGCTCCTGCAGCATATCCACAGCCATAGGCAACTGCTCCTTGAAGGTATCGGACGGGACTTCCAGGGCGTTTTTAAAATGACCCACTTCGTATTCATAGTGGTTGCGCATATCCACGAAAATAGTGTCCGGGTCCTGCATCATTTCATTGACCTCTTTCGCTCTGAGGTAGGTACCTACCTGCTGCAAACTAAAGGAAGGGTCCGTGATGCCGTCAGCTACGATCTTTTCACGCACCTTCATCCGCAATACCCAGAAGCTCTTACCGTCATCGTCCACTGCAATGTTCAGCCTGATGCCGTTCAGCTCCGAGTGATAGTTGAACAGCGTATCCCTGAATTTTTCAAAATTACCCTGTGGCACGCTGACCTGGGCATTGATGCCCTCGGAGGCGATATAGATACGTCCGAAGACCTTCAGCTCCGTCAGTAACACATACAGGTTGTCCCTGAATTCCTGGGGCTGCTCTATGGGGAAATACTTGTAGAAAGAAATGGTTGTACGAGGCTCTGTCTCAGCCAGCATCTGCTGCCTGAGCACCTCATTCGAAATTTTGTTATGTAACACTGGCATGGTGCTTGATACAATTTTTTGAATGAAATTAAATAATGATACTGCAAAGTTATAGCTTTTCCCGCACGGAAGCTACAAATATGACGAAAGTCATACCCTTCCGGAAGCAGATTAAATGATACTTTTGCATCCCGGTTATGAAAAGAAAACAATACACCCGCATCGGCATCATTATATTGTTGTTCGTGATCCAGATACTGTTCCTGCTGGCCATATTCAGGGAAAACGCCCATTCCTACCTGCTGGCTATCCTGGTCGCCTCCCTGGTATTGCTGGTGCTCTACACTTACAGGAAGGGCAATCTCCACGCGGACGGGCACGAGTTTGAATCCTATAAGATCGCGGTATGGGTACCGGCAGGCTCGGTATGCTGCTTCTTCCTGAACCAGGAATTAGGCCTGGGACCTGTGCTGGCAGCCGCGCTTACCGGCACACTCGCCTCCCTGCTGACGTATATCCGGTGGCACAAAGCCTATTTTCAGCACCTGCCCCCGGCCATATACTGCGGCGCCTTTGTAGGCATGTCGGATGCCAGCGTAGCCACGGATGTAACCTTTGTGCTGACCGCCGGGTGCTTTACCGCCATCTTCCTGGTCGTTTCCAAAAGCGTCCTGAAAGGCATAGGCGGCAAGCCGGGCACGCTCGCCTTCCTGGGAGTTACCCTCACCTATATACTTATCTATATTTTCAGACAATAACCACCTATGGATACCATTATCATCATAGCAACCAGCATTGCCGGAGCCCTTATCACGTTCCTTTTCAATACCCGCCTTGGGCTCGGCCCCGTCAAGTCTTCCGCCTGGCTGACCCTGCTGATCGCCGCCTACTTTCATTACTGCCCGGATGTGCTGTCGCCCTACCTCACCCGGCATATCCCGGTGGCCTATATCGGGGGCTCGTTTATCGGTATGGTTTCCGCCCAGCAACTGTCCACCTATACCGGCATAGCGCTGGCCGGACTTATTTTCAGCTTTATATACCTGAATACCAGTAAATTATTTACCGGTTACGGCGGAGCATTGGGCACCTCGGCCTGCATCTCCCTGCTGGTGGTGCTGTCTATTCCCTATTTCAGGACCAAACGTAAAATGACCATTGGCCTGCTGCAACTGAGAAGGCTGATCATCAAGAAGCCGGCACACAAAAAGAGACCGGGATAAAGTGTCCCGGTCTCCTGATATTTCCAGTATATTTTTATTTAAACCACCCGGCAGCTCTCTTTTTCTCCTTGAATACGGCATAAAAGCTTCCGGCCCAGTAATTACGGAACCCAAAACCCTGCGGCTTGGTCGTAAATTCCTCCAGCACCTCGATCTTACCGGATGACACATTATAAATTACCAGGTAGTGCACCGCTTTCAGCGCGGGCTTGTTATAATCTCCTGCTATCAGGAACATAGCGTAAGGCGTAGTGACCCCTTTAAAGCTGATCTTATTAATATGAGTGATAAGTGTATTACGGGGCAGATCCTTGTATACGCCGTTAATATCGCTGACCTTCTTATTGCTGCCTTTAAAAAAGTCCACGTCATAAGACAGCCTGGATAAGCCGTACATTTTCCCGATATTATATTTAGACGATTCAGTGACGAAGAGCTCATTCCAGGCAGGAATATAAGTATGGATCACCTTATCCTCCGGCTGGTCCAGCGTACCGCCGAAGTTAACGAACGTATAATCGATTCCCAGGAAAGTAATAGCGGCATCTGCCGGAACACATTCGGAACATTGCTGCGCCCGGGCCGTGTGAGCTGCAAGGGTCATACCCAGCAGGCATACCAGGGCATAAAGAAGTCTTTTCATAAGATATTGTTTTTACCTGCAAAAATATCGAATTCGGGGAACAATTACAGGATCAATTTTCCTGCTGCCATTGTATATATAGCCCTAAAAAAAATGCCCCCTAAGAATAAGGGGCACATAAAACCAATAAACCGCACTATGAATACATACTTATTATCAAATAATATGCCAAAAAAACAAAAACGCCGGAAAATGTTATTGCTTCCTGAGAATAAAGTCACCTACCGCACATTCGAGGCATTTTTTATCGGTACATTTATGCGTCACTAATTGTATAACCGACTGGCTGTCAAAGGCATTATTGATCTTCAGGGGCCACATCCGGGTTACGGCATTTTTTTCCGCGGGCAGCCGCAGCAGTATATCGAAGGCCGCTTCAAAGGCATTTTCCTTATGCGGGCTGAAGGTGGTTTCATACCAGAATCTCAGCGGAGCTATCGCGTTGATGATCAGGTGATATATGCCGGAGGTCCCCAGCTTCTTTTCCGACCGGTGCAGGCTCTGGTCGCTGAGGCGGTAATGCTCCCTGAAGTAGGGGGAGGTCTGCACGGACAATGCCTGCAGCCAGTCCTTTATATACCGGTCCGGCATCAGCAGGGATCCAAAATCGCATTGTACCTGGAACAGGAAATGAGCAAACTGCGCTATTCTTATAGTAGGGAAATTGTTGGGCCTGAGGCGCGCGAAGTTCCAGTGCCCGGCCTCCATCGGAACCAGTGAGTATTTCCGTCTCAGGAAGTGGTATTCCTTTTCGAGCGACCGGGTATAAGCGTCCTGGAAACCCTCGGGGATCAGCCCGGCCTGGCCGAATAAAAGCGCTTCCAGCTGGAAAAGATTGTCCTTGTGCTTTTCCAGGACCGAAAGCGGCGTCTGCTGCACGAGCGTTTCAAATGCTTCCTGGTTGACCTTAAAGCCGAATGCGCGGGCGAAGACAAGATAGGCCAGCGGCTTCCAGTCCTGCCGGTTAGGCGCCCATTCCCTGGTGAGCATCCGGAATTTTTGCTGCCATCTTTCCGCCATGACCGTCTCTTTGAGCTTCTCGACAATGATGGCGGGCACCCGCGGCAGGTGCGCGCTGCACAGCACCGTATAGGGCTGACCCATCAGCGCGGTATATATTTCCAGGTAATCCCCCGGGAATTTGTCCCTGATCTCCACCACCGGGATCTGGCTGTCATTATCCTGCCAGTCATCCTCGTACACGACATGCAGGATCACATTCCTGTATTTATCATCCCGGTGGTGCCCATGCTGCCGCCACAGCGACGACCGGGTATGTATCTCTATATGGCCGGACCATAATGTCCGGCCTATCTTTACACGGGCATCCAGGAAGTCCGGACCGGCACCGTCGTTCCGGCTGCCCCTGTCCAGGACAGTCACCATTTGTCCGTCAGTAGTGTATAGCTGGTGAAAATAAATGAGGGCATACTGCCACAGGTATTGTAAAAAGTATTCATTCATGGCAACAGGTGATTGATGATAAGGGAACAGGGCTTCCGGTAGCATCCATGCGCCGGCTCTGGTAGTACCGGGCACCCATAAAATAATAACTTTTTGATAATTAAGACCAATAAATATACGAAATTATCCGATACCAAAGTAATCTTGCCTCATTGCCCGAAATATTATTATCTTTGAAAAATGGATGCTGCATGTCCTGCTTTCAGCGGCACAGCAGCGTTCTGCGACTAACTAACATCTGAGCATACATTAGAATTCTTTTTCTTTTATGAACATAAAAACAATGGCTGAGTTCTTGGCTGAAGGTACGGAGCCCGAAGTATTATTCTGGGTAGGCTGTGCCGGCAGTTTTGACCAGAGAGCTCAAAAAATAACCAAAGCATTCGCACAGATCCTGGATAAAGTAGGCGTTTCCTTTGCCATCATGGGAAAGGAGGAGATGTGTACGGGAGATCCCGCGCGCAGGGCCGGCAATGAATTTTTGTTCCAGATGATGGCTTATAATAATATCCAGCTGCTGAACGGCTATAATGTAAAGAAAATAGTTACCGCCTGCCCGCACTGCTTCAACGTGCTCAAAAATGAATACCCGGCATTGGGCGGCTCCTACGAGGTGATCCACCACGCTACCTACCTGCAGCAACTGATAGATACGGGCAAGGTAGTTATGAAAGAGGGCGGCACCTTCAAAGGCCGGAAAATCACCTACCACGACAGCTGTTACCTGGGCAGGGCCAACGATATCTACGAAGCGCCGAGGGCCGTACTGGAAGCTATGGACGTCGAGCTGGTGGAAATGAAGCGCTGCCGGACCAAAGGTCTCTGCTGCGGCGCCGGTGGAGCGCAGATGTTCAAGGAAGATGAGCCCGGCAATACAAGGATCAACCTGGAGCGTTCCGAAGAGGCTGTTGCCACGGGAGCGAGCGTAATAGCCGCCAACTGTCCTTTCTGCACCACGATGCTGATGGATGGTGTCAAAAACCAGGAGAAAGAGGACGATGTGCAGGTGCTGGATATCGCTGAAATGATCTATATGTCCATGCAGTAAGTCAGGACTTCCCATAAAAAGCGAACAGGCCGGTATATTTACCGGCCTGTTCGCTTTTTATTATCAGCATTAATTTTTCATCAGGTGGATGACGCCTTTATAGACTTCCGTAACATTGTTCGGGAACCTGATGATGATCACATACCCGTAATCACCCTGTTCCTGCAATTTACCTTTATAGGTACCGTCCCAGGCCGCCTCATTACCGCTGGACTCATACATTACCGTGCCCCACCTGTTAAAAACGCGGAAATGCTCCACTTTTTCATTTTCCAGGTTGACGATCTTGAACACATCATTTACCCCGTCATAGTTGGGCGTAAAGGCATTGGGTATAAATAAAAGGCGCTGCTCCGTATTCGTACTGTCTTTCCCGCAGAATGCCGTTACCGGCAACATCAGGCAGACCCATACATTCAGTAAATAAAAAAATCTTTTTGTCACACTATTCAGTTTTACCAAATATACAGACAAAAAGATTTTAAAAATCGTTGGGTACCTGTTAAATTTTATTTCCTTCACCCGGGAAGATCACCCACGGCTTGTGCTGCTTAGCTGCTTCAAAGTCCATTAAGGCATAGGAAATAACGATCACCACATCCCCTATAGCGACTTTCCTTGCAGCGGGACCGTTCAGGCAGATCTGTCCGCTTCCCCTTTTTCCTTTAATTATATATGTCTCAAAACGCTCGCCATTATTAACATTTACGATATGTACTTTTTCATGCTCGATCATATTCGCGGCATCCATCAGGTCTTCGTCGATGGTGATGCTGCCGATATAATTGAGATCTGCTTCTGTAACGGTAACTCTGTGGATCTTGGATTTTAATACTTGTATCTGCATTGTATGCGTAATTTTTGCCGTATTGGAACAGGCATCTTATAATATAGTCCTTAATTTATTTTTTATCAGGCGTATCATCATAACAGAAGGTGCCTGAAAGCGTAGAAGAGTCACTTTCGCCGGGCCTGAGGAATTTACCCTCAACAGTGCCTTTACCTATACCGTAGTAAAACAGGTTCTCATAGTTGGAAGGGACAAAGTCTGCCAGCTCCGTAAAATTTGCTTTTGAGACTACCAGGGGAAATTTATTATCCTCAATGACGATGTGGGCTTCACGGACGCCTCCGGTTGCTGTTGCGTAATCAACGCCGGTCCCGGAAAGCGAGTCCATTTTCATGAACAGGGTATAACTTTTGCCGCCATTGATAATGCTCATTTCCAGGAAAGTCCTGTGGACAGAATCACTTTCGATAATGGACAGCACCGCGCCGGTAGTGTAATCATCGGGCGTCATATAGGTACCGTCAACAGTAAGCGTCATGTAATTTTTCCTGTTAGTAGGACACTGATAGCGCTCTTCCTTATCCAGACAGCTCTGAAATACCAGCACCATACCTGCCAATACCATACCCAGCACAGCCGCTTTTTTCATATTCTGTTCTATTTATTGTGGAAGTACAAAGTTCACTATATTTTTTTAAAAGGAAATGTTATTAGAAAAATAATTATATACCCCACCCTATGCCCAGCAGCCAGCGGAATGTAATTATATTTTAATAAATTATTATAAATTTTACATCTATTTTTTGCATTTTAACTGCAAAAAATAACTACAAATAAATGTTTTATCAATTTTAATAATTATATTTGCAATAATAATTCAAATTAAAGAGATAAAAATTAATGATAATAGATTTTTCAGTATCCAATTTTGGTCCGATACGTGAGGAGCAAATACTTTCTTTTGAAGCTACAGCCGATGATAGCCTTAATGACTATTATATTACAGAACCGATTCCTGGCTTAAAACTCTTAAAGCTACTGATAATATATGGCCCTAATGCTTCCGGTAAATCTACATTTCTGAAAGCATTGGAGTTTTTAAGAGACTTAAGCATTTATCCTGTTAAAGCAAAGTTTGAATCTTTAGACTTTGAACCCTTCTTGTTTGACAGCAAGTCAAAGAAAAAGACTTCTATACTAAAAATGGGCTTTGTTGCAAATAAGGTAAGGCACAGCTATGAGGTCGAGTTTACAAAGAACTATATCTTAAAAGAAAAACTACAATATGCCCCAAAAGGGAGAATGGCAGACCTGTATTTAAGAGAAACAGATATAGAAAACCAGCTTTCAAAAGTTTCTTTCGGTAGTACGGTAAAAGCAAGCGCTAAAGATATTGATTTGATTGAGGGAAACACTATTTGGAATACTACTGTAATCGGTGCATTTAATAAAACCAATGTGAACATTCCTGAGTTACAACAAATACTTCATTGGTTTAGGGAAACATTAATGAGCGAAATCGAGCCTGGAACTGATTTATTGGGCTGGACTACCAAAAGAGTGGATGAAAATGTTTCTTTTAAGGAATCTGTTATAGAAATAATCAAAAAAGCAGATATTCAAATCAGCGGGGTTGATGTAAGCAAAAAAGAACGCAAGCTGGATAATGAAATGATTTCCCGCTTATCTTCCATCTTGCCACCTGATGAAATACGAGACTTATCAACCACAAAAAGCATCAAAACAATTGACCTGATTTTTAAACACCTTGTCAGAGATAAAAAAGGAAAAGAAAGTACACATAATTTACCCAGAGAACAAGAATCAAGAGGTACATTGAGGTATTATGGCCTGAGTGGTATTTTATCTACCATTATTAAGGAAAACAGAGTTGTATCGATAGATGAGTTGGAGACATCTCTCCACCCCGACCTGATGAAACATTTCTTATTAATGTTTTTGGCTAACTCTGGTCAATCACAGATGGTCATTACCACACATAACTTGTTTCTGCTGGAAGAGCGTGAAATACTGCGTAATGATGCTATCTGGTTTACACAGAAAAAGGATAACGGTACTACAGATTTGTATTCGCTCTCCGACTTTGATACTTCTACCATTAGAAAGAATTCTTCCATTATCAATTCGTATAAAACCGGGAAACTGGGAGCAAAACCGGAATTGGGTAACATTTTTATAACCGAAGATAATGGCCAGAACTGATAAGAAAAGGAAGTTTTTACGAAGGATTGCTGTAGTTGGTGATGGTGTTACGGAGAAGATTTACTTTGAGCAATTGAAAGAATTAGAGCGGATTAAAGACGTTGTCATAAAACCGGAACTGCCCACCAGTAAATCTTCAAAAGGAGGTTCTTACAAAAAAGCAATCAATACCGCAAAATCTCTTGCAGAGGAAGGTTATAACCACGTGTATTGTCTTATAGATTTTGATACGGTGCTATCAGAAAATAAGCTGGCAGATTTTACACAAGAATTAAAAAGTATTAACACCAAAGAGATTACAGTTTATATCAACAATCCTTGTTTTGAAACCTGGGTATTAACGCATTATGAAAAGACAGGTAAAGTATTTGCTGATTGTGATACTGTAGGTAAAGCTATTACCAAACACCTGAAAGATTATTGTAAAAACCAGGAATATTTACGGAAAAAGAACTTGTATAAAACATTAAGACCTCATCTTGAAACTAATGCTATACCTAATGCGGTATTTCTGGAAGATAGCAGAGAAGCTAAAGGTAATAATTACCCAAGAGCCGAGGTATTTAAGTTTTTCCTGAAAGAAAAAATTGTAAAATCTAAAAAGAAATAAAGCGATGGAAACAAATCAACAAACAAGTTGCTATAATTGCTCTAAACCTCTATCACAGACGGTTACTTTTGCGGTGGATGCCTTATACAAGTTAAGTGTAAATCTTGCGATTCATTACTAGAAAAAGATGATGCAGGATGTGTCAATTGCGGTACACCTAAAGAAGTACGAGCAGAAACAAAGGTAGGCTCACATCAAAATATCAATACTTTTCGTTTGCACGAAACAGCTACAGACAGGACTATTGAAGCAACATTTAGTGATGATGTTGCTAAAGACCTTGCCGGAACCTTACGGGATGCAGCTGCTGCCGGCAGGATGAGAGCAATTGCTTCAAGTTTTCCTCCTCCCAATGATTTCAATGGAGCAAGTGAAGAAACTGCTGAGTTTGCCGAAGCGGAAATTCTAAACAATGAAAACGGAGTTCCAAAAACAGAAGCAATTAACAAATCTGTACCTACTGATACTGCAAAACCAGTAGAATATCCTTCATTAATAGCAATTGCAATGAATAATCTACCAAGTTCGGAAACAGAGTGGATTGTTGTATATGCATTTTATGCATCGAATTATGGTAAAGAAATTTTCAGTAGAGAAAATATTCTTAATCAATATAAAGAATCTAAAAGGTATGATAAGCAAACTACAAATAGAGACCTTTCTACCTATATTAAAAGAGCAGTGAACGCTGGGTTTATAAATCCTTTACAATCTGGATATTCCATTTTACCAGCAGGTACAGAAAAAGCAAAAGAAATCATTAGTAGAACCAGTAGCTCATCTCCTAAAGCAAAGGTATCTTCCAAAGCGAAAAAGGCAAATGAAGATAATACCACTGAAAATGGAGTTGTAAACGGTAAAAAAATATCTAAACTCTCTAAGACGCTAAAACGATTAACTAATATCAACTTTGAACCTATAGGGAAAGAGAGTTTAAAAGATTTTTTTACCAAATACACTCCTGCAAACGATAATGAACGTAATCTGTTGTTTGTACATTATTTACAAAATGTTTTAGAAATAAACGAAATAACATTTGACCATATTTATAGTTGTTATGATATACTTGGGTTAAGAATATCAGAAAATTTACCGCAAACAATCAGAAATACAGCAAGCAAAACTGGATGGATAGAAACTAAAAACTCAATTTTATCTGTAACAATTAAAGGTAGTAATCAAATCAAAGCCTGGAATAAAAAAGATTAAGATATGACATTAGATGCATTTGTTCACCAGATTAATGATTTTGATACCTATACTGCAAGCAGTAAAATAGACTATTTTGTCTATTACTATACTGTCGTAAAAGGAAATGAAGGTGCTGCTGCGAAAGACATTGAAGCTTGTTTTGATGAACTAAAGACTGCAAAATACTCTAATATCCCACAATATCTAAAAAACAACACAAAGAAGGTAAAAGGTAAAGCTCCAAAGTTCATTTTGCAGAAAGGTGCATATCATTTGGAGCGCTCTAAAAAAAGTGAGATAGATGCCTTGATGAATGCACCCCGAACAGTATTTCCGACCAATAATTATTTTCCTTTGGAATTATTCGACAATACAAGAGGATATTTAACCACTATAGCTCAGCAAGCTGCGGGTTGTTACGACCAGGGATTATATGATGCCTGTTCTGTAATGACAAGAAAACTATTAGAGGTGTTAATTATAGAAGCATTTGAACGTCATAATATTTCCGCAAAAGTCAAAAACAGTAGCGATAACTTTTTTTACCTGAGTGATTTAATAGAAATATTCAAAGCTGAAACAACGTGGAATATTGGCAGAAATGCGAAGAACAGTTTGCCAAGTTTAAAAAAGATGGGAGATTTGAGTGCACATAACAGAAGGTATATTGCCCGTAAAATTGATTTAGACAAACTGAAAGATGATTTACGAATTGTACTGGAGGAATTGGTTCATATCATTGATTACCCTAATTGGAAATAAGCTATTCTAAAAATTTTAATTAATTATTCTATGGAAAATTTACTCTACTACCCATATATTAATATTCCGCAAACGGACTGGACAAAACGCGTACTATTGTATTATGATAAAGTTGCCTCCATTGTTCCTCAAAGATATTTTTACCATCCGGATGAGTACGACCCGTTTATGAAAGATATGGTAAGAATGGAATTAGTTGAGCCGGTAAATCCCCTTGAAGTTTTAGACAATCCCTGGGGGATTTCAGCACCATTTATTGACTATATCAAAATTAAAGATTTTAAATTAACAAAAAGACTGAATGCATTTCAGCTGGGTAAGTTTGGAAGAATTCACCGGGATAAGTTTGCCTTGAATGGTCCAAGAATTCATATTGATAAATTTGATGGAGAGATTTTTTATCAATTGGAACAAGCAGGGCTTGCAGTGAGGCAAGACGGAGAATGGTATATTGTAGAACAAAGAACGGCTAATGAACTGATGACTTTTCTGGCTTCCGTAATTGGTGGTAAACTTAGATACCAGCCGACAACTGATACAGTCAGAAAACGATTCACGCTCAAGGAATCCAAAAAAGAATTTCAAGCTTTTAAAATTCAAAATGAAAAAAGGGAACTTATATTAAATGAACTTATACCGTTTCCTGAACAATTAGACCTGACCCAACTCAAAAAATTTAAAGAAAGGCACCACGACATACTGAAAGCGTTTAAAAATCGGATTGAACTCATTGTGTTAAATCCGACTATTGAAGAAGGTTCGCCATTATTCGTGGAAACGATTAATGAACTCAAGCTAAGAAAAGAAGAGTTATCAGCTAAAATGAATGAAAATAAATTTGGCAAAATATTCTATGGAACGGTATGCGGTATTGTTGGTGCAGGTGTGGGGTTAGCGACAGCAGGAACTTTAGGAAGTGTTATTGCCGGGCTTCCGGGATTTGCAAACGCAATTTATTCTGCCTTACAAATTGAAAGAGCGGAGGATATATTTGACCAATCGGGAATGAAATATCTTGCACTGGCAGATAAACGTTTGAGAAGAGTATCTGCAAATAGTTGATAAGAATTTCTAAAAAAAAATCTGAAAATGATATTTTAGCGATTGAACCTGTCTAACTGTATAAATGGATATTCTAAAACTCATAGAAGAACAAATAAAACACATTAAGAAAGATAGTGCTTCCAGCTATCTTGACTTGATATATAATCATTTAAACCGGGCAGAAATCTATTTTAACAATGGAAAGCAAGACGACCACTTTTATAACGATGTTGTTTACAGGACTAATCAAGCTTATGAGGGTGCATTAAAAGAAGCTTATAAGATATTGGTCAATAAAACTGATGAAGAAGTTTCAAGAAAAACACCTAATGAAATCGAAAAATACTTAAAGGAGAATGATATTTTCAAGGAAAGGGTTTTAAAGCTCTTTGAAAATTACCGGCAAGAATGGCGGAATAAATCCACTCACGACTATAAATTAGTATTGGATGAAAGTGAGGCTTTTTTAGCACTTATGAATGTTACTTCTTTTGTTCATTTACTACTCAGACAAATACAAGAAAAGATTGCTTACGATACAGAGTTTAAAAGAGAGACACCAGAAAGCATTAAGACAGAAACAAAAAAGATATTAAAAGAACAAGAGAGCTTAGTTGACAGGGTATTAAAACTTTTAGCATTATTTGTTCAAGAGCAAGGTAACATTGAAAAGCTGAATGAAATTGACGTTGTAGGCAGACTGCACGCTTTTATTGAGAAAGTAGATGATAAGTTTACTGTTTATAGAGAGTTTCCATATAAAATAGGTTCAAGTATTGTAAGGATTGATTTAGTTGTTGAATATGACAATGAAAAGATTATTTTGGAAATAAAAAGAAACCCTGTCAGTGGTAAACTAACCTCTGATATTGACCAGGTAACGTCATATTTAGCCTTGACGGGTTTAAAAAATGGAATTTTATTCTTCTGCAATACGAAAGCCGAAAACGGCAGATTGACTGTTCATCATAACAATGTAATTGTTAATGAGATGGATTACAATGTCTATGTTGTATTATAGAAGATAATTTTTACCAATATAATACAAATATTTTAATTTTATAGTTCTCCAAAAATAGTGGATGAGTCAAAAGCATTTTATTTAACATAGTGCGAATAGCTATATACCCCACCCTATGCCCAGCAGCCAGCGGAAGGCGAAATAATCGGAGGAGCCGAACGCCGGGCGGTTCAGGAACAGCGGAAGGTCTACCCGGAGCGTAAGCGGCTTCGCCTTCTCTATCTTACCCCATTTGTGTATGGTCAGCGCGGCACCGATACCGGCGTCCAGCCTCACATCCGACCATTTACCGGCACCTGTCACATTTTCAAATTCCGTATTCCAGCGCATCAGCTCCGTCACACCGGCATCCGCGAAGAGGTAGGATTGCAGGCGCAGCCATTTCCTGAAAGGCCTGGGACGGAACGGGATGTAATTGGAAAAATCCAGCTCCGTATTCACAGCCATTCCCGACCTCGATTTGTATGCCAGCAGGAGGTCGCCATTGCGCTCATCATACGCCCAGTAGCCGGCATACCCTCTCAGGTTCAGCCCGCCGGCATAGTGGATATGCCCGGTATTTTCGGCATTATATCCCTGCCATTCGGCAGGGACCACCATCTGGGACCGCAGGTATTTATTATCCAGCCATTCTTCCGGGCTGGCCATCGACAGGAAAAGGCTGCTTTCATAAGGTAGCCTGGTGCCAAAGCCCCAGCGTCCCGTCAGCCTTGTCCGCAGCACCAGGCGGTCCACTGCCCGGGTATGCCTGTGCTCCGCCTGCAGGTAGCTGTAATCATAAGCGTCCGACAGGAAAGGAGCGCGGGCGCTGAGCGTCAGTACGCCCCGGCTTTTAAACCCGGAGTAGGATAGGTGATGCGACACGTTAAGGGAGGTATTCTTTGTATGGCGGAAGCTGCTCCACTCCTTACCATAGACCAGGTAGTCCGGGCTGAAGCCGTTATGGGCATACAGGCTTTGCACCCCGATCTCCAGAACATTTCTAGGGTTCACTGCCCATCTTATCCCGGCACGGTGCTTCCAGAATCCGTCCACAAGCCGGCTATGCAATTCCCATCTCAGGTTATGATATTGCAGGGAGAAAGGTGAGGATACCGATACGGTGTAATTTACGGGAACGTACCTGCTATAGGTAGTTTCATTCCATTCCGGCCAGTATTGGAACCACCGGCCCAGCGAAGTATTCACCCAGACACCGGCCTGTATCTTCAGGATATTTTTAAGGTAGGCGCCCTCTGCCCGGAACCCCGCCTTCAGGCCATCCACCCCGTTATACCAGATATCCGGTCTCCAGTACAGCCGGTAATGCTTCCTGTCATTATGGGGCAGAAACCCGTAGTCTGTTCTTATTTTTATCTTGTCCCGGCCTATCAGCGCGCCGCGCGTTTTGCTGTTATCAAGCATAAAGCGATCTGCCATCATATGGGTCGTGTCAATAAGCACCTGCCTGATCCCGGTGGGCGCCTCAATATGTACCGTATAATGCTGCTGCACCTTACCCCAGCCTGTCCAGCGGGGCAATACCGTTGCCGTGGTGGGCTTCTCAAACCAGTTGTTGGGAATATGATAAGCAGCTGTACCGCCCGTTCTGTCTTTTACCACCACATCCAGCGGCATCTGCATACTGTTGCCTTTTCTTCTGAACGTCAGCGCAAAGCTGTCTGTACCCTTTATCCTGCGGATACGCTTTATCCCGTAGTCCAGCGGCTTGGTGGTATCGAACCACTGGTCGAAAAACCAGTTCAGGTCGGTCTTCACATAGCGGATGATGCTGTTCCTGAAATCTTCCGGGTAAGGGTGGGCAAATTTCCACTGGTGAAAGTAATGCAGCATAGCGGCGTCAAACAGGCTATCTCCTAATACCACCCGGAGGCTGTAAAGCATGCTGGCGGTCTTATAATATACATTGCTGTACCCACCGCCATGGTGCAAAGCCCCGTTAAAGTCGTCCGAATGGGTGTTCAGCTGGTGGTCCATACCGGTATTGACACCGTAAATATACGGGTACAGCACCCTTACATCACTGGGATGCTGCGGCTCATAATAGCGCCCGGCCCAGCCCCTGGAGGGAGTAGTCTTCATCGTGTCCCCGTCCAGCATCCTGAGTCCCTCTGCCGTAATATACTGGGTAAAGCCCTCGTCCATGGCGGCACGGTAGGTCTCATTACTGCCTATCATTCCATAAAACCAGTTATGACCTATCTCATGCACCAGCAGTCCCCTGTATCCGGGATTACGGCCGCCATCCAGGGTGATCATGGGGTATTCCATGCCATCGGCTGCATCTGCCGCCACCATTTTAGGGTAATGGTAAGTACCGTATTTTAAAGAGAAATTCCTGATGATATCCGCCACGAGCTGTTCCGATCCTATCCATCCGGAAGCATGGGGCTCCTGTGCCAGTCCCACGCATTCCACACCGTTCCAGTAAGTGGTAGCTATGCGGTAGGAAGGGTCTGCCGTGAAGGCAAAATCATGAACGTGCTTACCGATAAAGTGCCAGGTCTTGCGCTCTCCCGGCTTATAGGGAATGATCTCCGAAGGACGCTCTCCCCAGGGCTTATTTTTAAAATTATTAAGGTCCAGCTGCTTACGAAGGGATTCCGGCAACACTTCCTCCCTGTTCTGCAATTGCCCGGTGGCCTCCACGATATAGTTGGAAGGGAAATCCAGCTCCACGTCAAAGACCCCGAAGTCACCGTAAAATTCCTTGCCCAGGTGCTGGTAGGTATCCCAGCCGAATTTTGCGTCGTACACGCTTATCTTCGGGTACCACTGGCAGCCGTTATAGTGCATAAATCCCCAGGCATCATACATCTTCATTCTTCTCCTGGTGGACCCTGTATCCCAGTAGGAAGTAAAATCCATATCAATGGTAATATGAGCTCCGGGATACAACGGCGCCGGCAGGATGACCTTCATAATGGTATTGTCCAGCTCCACCCGGGCCTCCCGGCCATTCACCTGCACATGCGTTACGGTGGTGCCCAGGCCCGCCCGCTCATATTTTCCCAGCACAGGCTTCACCTTATTGGCTTCCTGGAGCATATGGGTATAGGCACCTTTGACAAAGGCATTCTGGAACAAATGAAAATATACCTCCCGGAGCGTATCGGGTGAGTTATTCCGGTAGTCCAGCGCCTGGTGACCGCTGACGGTGTGCTGCTGCTCATCAATACGGACCTTTATCTTATAATGCACATCCTGCTGCCAGTAGTCCTCATAAGGCTTCCTGTTCTTCCAGTATAAGGGGTCGTCTTTCAGCATAAAATCCCCGGCAGCGGCCTGCAGCCCTATCATACAGCACAAAAAAGTAATAATGTATCTCATAGCAAGAGCATTGATATAAATAAAAAAGTCCGCAACAAGATACAAATTTTGCTGCGAACCTATTATAGAAAACCGTAAATAATCAGAGGAGGAGCGCAGCGATCGTAAATACTGCGAATACAACGCTTGCTATCCCGTTGGTGTTCCCGAAAGCGATACCCACCCTGCTCAGGTCCTCGGGCTTTACAATGCTGTGCTGGTAAACCAGGAGACCGATAAAAATAACCGCGCCTGTCCAGAAAATATAGCTGAACCCGCCCAGGAAACCGAACGCCGTGATCAGCACGGCAGTAAGGATATGCAGCAGGGTGCTCACCAGGAGGGCCTTCTTACGACCCAGGGCAGCGGGAATGGAGTGCAGTTGCACGCCTTTATCAAACTCATCATCCTGCAGCGCATAAATGATATCGAAGCCGCCTGTCCAGGACATTACGGCGACACCCAACAACACCGGCAGGAGGGTGAAATAGTCCGTTACGGCGATAAAAGCCCCTACAGGCGCGAGGCCCAAGCCTATGCCCAGTACAATATGGCAAAGCGCCGTGAAGCGCTTGGTATAGCTGTAAAACAGGATAACGAATAAGGCCACAGGGGACAATGCCAGGCACAGCGGATTGATAAAATACGTAGTGACAATAAAAAGAATGCAGTTCACCACTACGAATGTTAGTGCGTTCCCGGCAGATATCTGCCCGCTTGGAATCTCGCGCATGGCCGTCCTGGGATTCTGCGCGTCAAAGTGACGGTCCAGGTACCTATTAAAGCCCATAGCCGCACTCCTGGCAAATACCATGCACAGCATCACGCAGATCAGCTTCTGCCAGGTGAAGGTCTGGTTCTCATACAGCACGGCCAGGCAGAACCCGACCATCGCAAAAGGCAGCGCAAAGATGGTATGGCTGAATTTTACGAGGGATAGATATTTATTGATTGTCGTCGGCATATTTTGGTAGTCCTGTAAGCTTACTTTTTGATCACTTCCGCGTTAAAGGTCACTACTATCTCTTTCTCGGTATTACCGTAGATAGTAACAGGCCTGTCCGTATTCTTGCCTGTTTTACCCTGCGTATTAAAATGCACCTCTATGGTTCCGGTCTCACCGGGCATTACGGGCTTTTTGGAGTACACGGGCTCGGTGCAGCCACAGGGCGTATGAACATTGGATATCAGATAGGGTGTTGTTCCCGTATTTTTAAAAGTATAGGTATGCTTCAGTTGCTCGCCTTCCTTGACCGTACCGAAATCGTGGGTCAGGGCATCAAATTCAACCGTGGTCACTGGCATGTGCTTCACAGCGGAATCCCTGGACGCTCTTTCTTCCAGGTCCATATTGGCAGCCGTGGCATCGGTATCGGCTACTTTGGCCGTATTATCAGAAGAGCCGCAGCTGACAACGGCGGTCATCAGGCATAAAGATGTCGCTATCGACAGAAAAATATTACCGGATTGTTTCATGATATTTAAAATTTAAGTGCAAAAATAACTCAATTTCATCTTATAGCCCGCTGATGCGGTTATCAATAAATTTCACCTGTTTCCGGCCCGTTTCGGGGAACTGCATTTGCCGGATACGCGCTTCATCCACCCACTGGATCGGGGGCAGCAGCTTCAGCTTTCCCTGGAGGAAGACCGCTACCTGTGCGTTCAATGCCGCATCAGGCTCCCGGCGGCTGTACAGGTACAGCCGGATATCATCCTGGCCGGCAGCATTGGTATAGGCCTCCACTACGTATTCCGCTACCATATCCGCCTGCTGCAACGCTTCAAATATCGCCGCAGGATACAGGGTAGTGCCTTTTACTTTCAGCATCTGCTGCCTGCGTCCCCTGATGCCGCTGATACGGGGCGACATGCGCCCGCAGCCACAGGGCTCATAGTACATCCTGGCCATATCGCCCGTCCGGTACCGCCACAAAGGCATAGCTTCCACACCCAGCGTAGTGATGCAAACCTCGCCGAGGCCTCCTTCCGGCACCTGCATGCCATGCTCATCCACGATCTCCGTGACCAGCAGGTCCGTATGCTGATGCCCGCCGCAGCCGTGCGCGCATTCCGTGAACGCGGTCTGCATCTCAGTAGAAGCATAGGTATTGTGGAGTGTAATATCCCAGCGGTCCTTTATTTTATGGTATAGTGTATTGTGCTGCAGCCGGTCGTCCTTCAGGCTTTCTCCTATGGCCAGGACATTCCGGACCCCGGAATCGCGGTAAGATATATGATGCGCATCGGCATAGTCCAGCATTTTAAGCAGGAAAGAGGGTACCGCTACCAGGGTAGCAGGTCTGTACCGCTTTATGGCATCCCATTGCAGCTGGGGCACACCGGCACCCGTCCGTATGACCGTGGCGCCTGTCTTCCTGAGCCCGCCGTAGTAAGCCATACCGGCCATAAACAGGCGGTCCAGCGTCAGCATCAGCTGTACACCATCCCCGGCCTGGACACCCAGCTTTTCAAACGATAGCTGTTCGTTGTAGGCCAGCCGCTCCAGGTCCTTGTCCGTGACAGGTATGGAGATGGGTTGTCCCAATGTACCGGAAGTAGTATTATATTCCCTGAAAAGGCGGGGGTCCGTACCATAGAAATCCTGTTCGCTGCGCTGTATATCCTCTTTAAAGGTGCAGGGGAATTGCTGCAGGTCCTGAAGGGAACGCAGGGGAGCGGCTGCCACCGGCAGGTGCTGCCATTGACGGCTGTAGAAGCGGCTCTGTGACCGGAGGCGTTCTTTCAGGACATTAAGCGCCTGTATCTGGAATTGTACCTGTGTCTCCCATGGCTTAAATTCTAACCGCATATTAAATTCCCGTATTTTAAAAATCGTTCCAGGACACCGTTGCCGCTGCTACGTTGCCGCCCAGCGGCGGATACAGCTTGGACACGCTCACATTGACCAGCGTGCCGGGGTACAAAGCCGTGATACCGCTGTGCATAGCCGCCAGCAGCTCTTCCAGCAGGCCGGTCTGCTCCGTGCAGCACGCCCTGACCACCTCGTATATCTGCGCATAGTCAATAAAGGGCAGGCTGCCGGGTGAAACGCCCGGAACGCGAACGGCAATATGAACGGTAATTTCGTTCTTCAGCACCGCCTCCTGCCTGTATAAGCCTACAGGCACCCATAAACGTATCGTATCCAGTTGAACGGTAAACATATCCTAAGCTAAGAGATCGGGGTTTTCTTTTTCCAGTCTTTCATATACTTTTTTAACATCCTGAGACATGTTCTTCGGCATGATCAGTATGGCATCATCCGTCTCCACATACACCAGGTTCTCCAGGCCCAGGAATTCCACGTGCTTGGTCGTTCCGATAGCCAGGTTCTTTTCATTGAGCTGCCGGATATCGTTCTTCTCCAGGTATTCCCACAGGGACTCGAAGGAGCCCAGGTCGCTCCAGTCAAAGGAGAAAGGCACTACCTTGATCTTCCTGCTATGCTCCATCACGGCATAGTCCACGCTTTCGGCAGGAATATCCTGCATCAGCACTTCCGACAAGAATCCATCCCTGTTCTGCTCCCACGTTATACGGGAGGCTTCATAGATGGCATGGTTATAGGTGGCCAGCTCTTCAAGGTACACCTTTGCCTTAAAGCAGAACATACCGCTGTTCCACAGGTACCTGCCGCTGTCCACGTAGAGCTGCGCCGTTTCCTTATCGGGCTTTTCCTTAAAGGACAATACGTCCAGCTCGTCATTATATTCAATATAGCCGTATCCGGTCTCAGGGCGGGAAGGGATGCTGCCGAAGGTAACAATATAGTTCTCCTTAGCCAGCACCACCGCTTTTTCTATCGCTGCCAGGTACTGCTCTTTCCCGGTGATAATATGGTCGGACGGGCATACGATGAGTATATCTTCAGGGTCCGCGCAGAATGCGGCAAATGCTATGGAGGCCGCCGTATTCCTCGGGGTCGCTTCAACGATCTCCCTGTAAGCGCTTACACCGGCCTCCCGGATATCTTTCCGGGAAAGCTCATAATTATCAATATTCCCTACTACTATCAATTCGTCACATATCGCCCTGTTCCGGTCAATGGTCATCTTGAACAGCGTATTATTGTCGAACAAAGGTATATATTGCTTGGGCCTGGATTTACGGGACAACGGCCACAGCCTGCTGCCCACACCGCCTGATAATATGACGTTTATTATTTTCATGCTACAATCCGGTTCTAATAGTTTTCCAAAAACGCTTCCCAGTCAGGCGCAGCCCTATCCTTTTCCGACAGTATCATCTCCTGCACCGCAATACCCCAGTCGATATGCAGGGTAGCGTCTGCTACATTAACACTGATCTCTGCCTGTTTATTGTAATAGTTATCACATTTATATACGAAGATGGTATCGGGCTCCAGCACGACATAGCCATGCAGAAAACCACGGGGCACCAAGAGCTGCTTTTTATTATATTCCGACAATTCCACAGCCACATGCTTCCCGAAAGTAGGCGATCCTTTCCGGATATCCACGGCCACGTCTATCACCCTTCCCTTCACCACTCTCACCAGCTTGGCCTGCGCCGCATCGCCCCGCTGCGCATGCAATCCCCTGATGACGCCGATCTGGCGGCTGTACGCTTCATTATCCTGTATAAAGACAGGAAAATCAGGAATAAGCTGTTGCAGCTTCTCCTGCTGGAAGCTCTCAAAGAAATAGCCTCTTTCATCTCCGAACACTGCCGGCATGATCTCATAACAACCTTTTAAGTCTGTCTCTGTAACCTGCATTTTATCTGTTTTGATATTGATTTGCGTAATAATCCTGGTAGTGTCCCGAAGTAACATTATGCAGCCAGTCTTCATGCTGCAGGTACCAGTCCACAGTCTGCTCCAGCCCCTCTTCAAATGTTACGCTCGGCACCCATCCCAATTCTGCTTTTAATTTGGAGGCATCAATAGCATATCGCCAGTCGTGACCGGCCCTGTCCTTCACAAAGGTGATCAGTTGCTCCGATGTACCGGCCGGCCGGCCCAGCTTCCGGTCCATGATACTGCACAGCAAACGGATCAGGTCTATATTCTTCCATTCGTTATGACCGCCTATATTATAGGTCTGCCCTGCTTTAGCCTGGTGAAAGATAAGATCTATGGCCCTGGCATGGTCTTCCACCCAGAGCCAGTCCCTTATATTCTCTCCTTTACCGTATACAGGGATAGGCTTATTGTTCTTAATATTATGAATGGCCAACGGGATCAGCTTTTCAGGGAAATGGTGCGAGCCGTAATTATTGGAGCAATTGGAGATCACGGTATTCATGCCGTAGGTATCGGCGTAGGCCCGCACAAAATGATCGGAGCTGGCTTTGGAGGCGCTGTAGGGACTGTGCGGATCGTAAGGAGTGGTCTCCGTAAACATACCGGAAGCACCCAGCGCGCCATATACCTCATCTGTGCTCACATGGTAAAAACGGTGCGCAGCCAGGTCATCCTTCCATATCGTCTTAAAGGCATTCAGCAGGTTGACCGTACCCAGCACATTCGTCAGCACGAAATCCGTGGGATTCGCAATGGAACGGTCCACATGCGATTCAGCAGCCAGGTGTATCACCGCGTCCGGGCGGTAGGTCTCAAATACATTACGCACCGCGTCCCAGTCGGTTATATCTGCCTTTACGAAAGTATAATTGGCCCCCTGCTCCACATCCTTCAGGTTTTCCAGGTTGCCCGCATACGTAAGGGCATCCAGGTTAATGACCTGGTAATCAGGATAGCTGGTTACAAAACGCCTGACCACATGGGAACCTATAAAACCGGCTCCGCCCGTGACTACGATTTTTTTCTCAAAATTCATCGGAAGTGACAATTAATTGCGCAATAGGCAAAACTATACACTTTTTCTTAATAACTTACTGTAATAAAGTATTTTTGCAGTTTACTTTTACCTGAGATTCCGGGCGCTAATTCGTATTCAATTTGAAACTACGGGTTTTAATATGGCTGATATTTTCGATAAGTGCTGTCTTTCATACAAGGGCACAAGATACGGCTGTCAGCATGCCGCCCGCCAATAAAAGAATAACAACCGCAGACCTCCGCAACTTCACAGCAGGTGATACCCTGCAGATAGACAGCCTGAGCATTGAGGAAACCTCTTTCCACATACCTGGTATAGCCGATACCGCTTATCTTTTATTACCGCTGCAGGGAAAGCTGGCCTGGCTGCACCCACCGCCCCTGCCGGAAGCAACCCTGCACTACCGGGTGCTGAGCATCAATTTCAACCGGCCCTACTATCATAAGGAATTAAAGGGTGTGGACAGCAATATCGCAGCACCGATGTTCAGTCTTTCGGGTCAGCAGTACACATCATTCAAAGGCTTCGTGGATTTCAATGCGCTCGACTACCAGGGCGCTTATGCCCGCAGCCTGAGCATAGGCAACAACCAGGATGTGGCCCTCAATTCCAATTTCAACCTCCAGTTGAACGGCTATGTCATGGACAGCATCAGGATAGAGGCCGCCATCACCGATAATACGATACCTTTCCAGCCGGACGGTAATACCTACCAGGTGCAGGAGTTTGACAGGCTGTATATCACCTTTGAAAAGAACAGGCACCGGCTTACTGCCGGGGATTTCAACATTGTCACACCCGATAACAGCTATTTCCTGCAATTCAATAAAAGAGTGCAGGGCTTATGGCTGCAGAGCGAAGAACGGCTGCATCCCCGCATCACCAACACGATAAGCTTCAACGGCTCCATTGCCAAAGGGCAGTATGCCAGGAATATCTTTAACGGGCAGGAAGGCAACCAGGGACCCTATAAGCTGACGGGTAACAATGGCGAGCAATATTTTATAGTCCTTGCAGGTACGGAAAGGGTCTTTATAGACGGGATGCTGATGGAACGGGGAGAAGACCGGGATTATGTGATCAATTATAATACCGCTGAGATCCGGTTCATGCCCCGGCAGATGATCACGAAAGATAAAAGAATACAGGTGGAGTTTGAATACCAGGACCGGAATTACCTGAACTCGCTGTTCCATTTTAATGATGAGATACAGATAGGCCGGAAGCTGCAGGTAAGGATGAACGCCTATTCCAACCAGGACGCCAAGAACCTCCCTTACCTCGCCAATTTTTCCGATGAGCAGAAGCAGTTCCTGTCTTCCATAGGTGACAATATCAATGAAGCGTTCTACCGCTCTATGAGCATTGACACCTCCACAGGGAATAATGGCATCCGCTACAGGATGGCCCGGGTAACCGTAGGCGGGCAGGTGTATGATTCCGTATTTATCTATTCCAACAACCGCGACAGTACGCTTTATAATCTCAGCTTTTCCTTTGTAGGAGAGCAAAAAGGCAATTATATCATCTCTTCCCTGAACACCAACGGCAGATCCTATGAATGGGTGCCGCCGCAAAACGGTATTCCCCAGGGACAGTTTGAGCCGGTCATCTTACTGGTTACGCCCAAACAGCACCAGGTGTTTTCCATGGGAGCCACCTACCAGATAGATACCTCGAAGGTATTGCTGGTAGAAGCGGCCGCCAGCAAATACGACCCTAACCTTTACGCCGCCACAGGCAGCGGTGAGCATTGGGGCTACGCCACGAAGCTGAATTATTCGGATACCAGGTACCTGGGCAGGAGCGATACAACCGGGCGCCGGCCGTGGTCCTGGAACAACCAGATCAATTACGAGCATGTCAGCAACAGCTTCCGGGCCATCGCGCCTTACCGGAATGTCGAGTTCAACAGGGACTGGAGCGTGGACAGCTCTTTGCCGCGGCAGGACGAGCACCTGCTTACCTTCCAGTCCTGGCTCAAAAGGAGCAGCCGGATGGGACTCCGCTACAACCTGACCTATTTTAAGAACGGCAGCTATTTTGACGCTTTCCGGAACATCGCCGCCCTGGACTGGAACCACCGTTCGCTGAGAGGTAACCTTACCTTTAACATGATGAACGCGGAAGCCACCGGTTTCCGTACAAGTTATTTCAGGCCGCAGGGATTTATAGAGCGCCGTTTCCGGAACCTGCTGAACCTTACCCTGGGTACCAGCTATGAGCTGGAAGAGAATGATTCGCGCCTCCGGCAAGGGAATACGCTCAGGAGCAATGCTTTCAGGTTTGACGTATTCAGCGTTTACCTGAAAAATGACGAGTCCGCGCCGGTAAGATTACAACTGCGTTATTTTACCCGGTCCGACTTTGCAGCGGACACGACACGTTTTATTAAGGACAGCCGCTCGCAGAATATAGAGTGGAAAGCCGGGCTGCAGCAATGGGAGAACCACCAGGTCAGTCTTACCGGAGGATATCGCTTTTTAAATATCATCAACCCTCATAATACGCAGCTTAAACCGGATGAATCGGTGGTGGGCCGCCTGGAGTACCAGGGTACCCTGTGGAACAAGCTGGTTACCACCACCCTGATGTACGAGCTGGGAACGGGCCAGGAGCAGAAAAGAGAATATACCTACATAGAAGTAGATGCGGGACTTGGTATGTTCATGTGGGTGGATTATAACGGGGACGGCATCCAGCAGGCCAATGAATTTGAGCTGGCCATCTTTAATGACCAGAAAAGATTTATCCGTACCCTGACGCTGACCAATGAATACATCAACGTGGATTACGCTTCTATGAGCTACAGCCTTATGCTGCAGCCGGACAATATCTGGAATACCCGCATAAAGGGACTAAAAGGCTTCCTGAGCCGTTTTTCCAACCAGTTGTCCCTGCAGCTGAACAACAGGGTAATGGAAGGACTGGGCCTGCAGGCCTTTAATGTCTTCAACAATGATCTGACCGAAGAGCTGATCATACAGCAGTCCCGGAACATCATCAATACATTGTTCTTTAACCGTTCCAGCACCCGGTTCGGACTGGATTATATCTATACCCTCAATACCGGGAAAACACTATTGACCTATGGTATTGAATCCAATAAGATACAGCAGCATATAGGCAAGGTAAGATGGGGCATCAATAAGGTCTTCACCCTGAACCTGAAAGGCCTGGAAGGCCAAAGAAGCTATTATTCCGGGCTTGATGACGGCCGTACCTACGATATCTCCACCCTGGGAATAGAACCCTCTGTAATAGCTATGTTCACTACCAGATTAAGATTAACACTTTCGTACAACCACGAATCCCGGTCCAACGCACCGGAAGCAGGACCGGAGAAGGCGCTGATCAGGTCCGGCAACCTGGACCTGCGCTGGTCTCTGCCCAGGTCGGGTGTGGTGCAGGCAAGATGCACCTACGCGAATATCCGGTATAACGGGGAGGCCAATACTTCTGTAGCCTTTACGATGCTGGACGCGCTGTCCAAAGGGCAGAATTTCCTGTGGGGGCTTGGGTGGGATTCCAGGATAGCAAAGGGCATTGAGCTGTCGCTGGAGTATGAAGGCCGGAAGCCGGGTACCAACCGCGTAATACATACCGGCAGGATGAGCATCCGCGCTTTACTGTAACAGGGAGCACCGGATCAGTATTCCTGTTCCCGGATCGTGTCCACAATACCCAGGTAGCTGATGTACCTTTCCTCGCTCAGCGCTTCCGTACCGATAGTCTCCTTGACCGCGCAGCCCGGCTCATTGATATGCTGGCAGTCGTTAAACCTGCAGTCCTGCTGCAGCCGCCGCATTTCTGGGAAGTATTCCTTAACCTCCTGCTTCAGCACATCTATCAGCCCGAATTCCTTGATGCCCGGCGTATCAATGATGCTGCCGCCAAAAGCCATATCAAACATTTCGGCGAATGTAGTGGTATGCTGCCCTTTGCCGGTCCAGTCGCTGACCTCTCCCGTCCTGGCCTGTATCCGGGGATCCAGCGCATTGATAAGCGTGCTTTTACCGACACCGGAATGCCCGCTCAATAAGGATTTCTTGTCTTTAAGCAGCTCCCTGAATGCGTCAAGGCCCTCTGATGATACCGTAGAGGTCACGAGGGTCGTATATCCCGCACGCTCATACAGCCCCCTTACATGGGCCAGCTCCTCTTCCCAGGCGCTTCCCCGTATCAGATCGTATTTATTGAAGACCACAACAGCCGGGATATGGTATAATTCCGCGGTGAGCAGGAACCTGTCTATAAAGCCGAGGGAGGTTTTAGGCTCCGTAAGGGTAGCTATCAGCACAGCCTGGTCGAGGTTGGAGGCAATGATGTGCTTCTGGTTCTTGTTGTGAGGAGATACCCGTACAATATAATTTTCCCGTTGCGCTATATCCACGATCACACCTTTCTTTTCCTCTGGGTCTTCCGCTTCGAACCTTACAAAATCACCCACTGCTATGGGATTGGTAGATCTTATATCTTTGTCTATCCTCAGCTTGCCCCTGATCCGGCAGATCCACCAGGCTCCCTGTTCGTCACGTACATTGTAATAGCTCCCGGTAGACTTATAAACACATCCTGTCAGCATATTTAAGATTTCGATCTTTTGTTTTCCACGGTATAATAAGTGAGGCTGATAAATAAAACGATCACCGAAAGAAAATAAATAATATCCCTGGAATCCAGCACACCTTTGCTCATGCTCGTATAGTGATAATCCACGCCCATCAGCTCCAGGATATAATCACTGTTACCCCGGAAGGCAGGGATCCTGCTCAGCCCCTCAAACCCGCTGTAAAGGCCGAAGCACAGCACCAGGGCGATGAGGAAGCTCACGATCTGGTTATCGGTAAGGCTGGAAGCAAAGATGCCTATGGACGTAAAGCAGCCTACCAGCAGTATGAGGGCTATATAGCTGCCTGTTATGCCGCCCGCATCCAGGGCGCCGCCCTCTATGGCCAGCCAGTTGATGCTGAAAAGATAGATAAGTGTGGGTACCAGCCCGATGATGGCCAGGGTAAAGGCTGCCCAGTATTTCCCGGTCAGTATCTGGAAGCTGCTGAGCGGCTTGGTCATCAGCCACTCTATCGTGCCGCTTTTATATTCATCGGCAAACATCTTCATAGTAATGGCCGGGATAAGGAACATCAAAACGACGGGCGCGATAGCGAAGAACTGCTCCAGGCTGGCGTACCCGTAGTCGAGGATATTAGCATTAGGCAGGATATTGGTCTCCGGCAATACCCATAATAGCAATCCGGTAGCTATCAGGAAAACCAGCAGGACCACGTAACCGGCCAGTGAGCTTAAAAATGATCTGATCTCTTTGGTATAGATACTCCACATATAGTCGGGGGCTGTTCTGTATTTTTCAATCTACAAATTTACTATAATTCGGCACATTTTCCGAAACCGCGTTACGGGGATACAACAGCCGGTTAATTTTCCGGTAATGTTATGCGCAATTCAATAAATAGTAATAATTTGCTTGTTTTTTAAAAAAAGATTAGTAAAGGTCAAAGTTCTTTATAAAGAGTGGTTTACAAGAAGTGGAAGTGCTATCGGTAACGATTTAGTAATGGTGCTTACTGCACTTACTTTCTTTTGATTACCTTGTAAATCAGTAGCAAATATAATAAATCTGTTAGATTTAAAACCTCCTTTCAACAGTTAATTTTGTGCTTTTTAAATTTATCTCTCGGGGCAATTCATACTGAATATTTTTAGAATTATTCCCACAGTTGGGGCTAAATAATGACAAAAATATTCCCACAGTTGGGTTGAACTGGGGAAATACTGTCACTCATTCTTATGATTTTTGTGTGTCAATTAGGGATAAACTGAAATTAAATTTCAGTGTTCATCGCAAAAACTATTAGGTATGAAGCACTCCTTGGAACACATTATTTTAGAGATACACAATAAGGAAGACAAGATTTTGTCACAGTGTAAAGGGCTTATTGAAGAGGCTTACGAAATGACCTTGTATCTGCAAGACCTGTTATTTGCTATCAAGAAAGACATTGTTGATGAGGGTTTTAAAAGTGATACTGAAGAAATACAATTCTTCCGAACCATTAAACCTCAAATTCTCGGGAAACTCATCTACTACAACAAGGTCTATCGAATTGAGACCAATTGTCCGGTCAATAACGGAAAGATGTATTACAGCTATTTTTCAGTCCATTTGGCAAACCTGAAACGAGAATACATTGAGCATATCTGCAATACCGATTTTTACAGGTATTACCGTTCGGGTCGAACTGACCGTGACCACGTTTATTTCAAAAGAGGGAATATAAATTACCACGATGGGCTGAATAGCATTGTCTTTGAAATAGACGCCGAATTTTCAACATTCTACGATTATAAGACGGCGAGGATTATTGCCAATGAGTTGCTCTACACGTATCTGCTGACGAAAATCAATCCTGATGAAAACCCCGATGCTATTTCCCAAAAGCCAGGAAGCTCCAAAGATATATTTTGGACAGACAGCAAAAATGCACTTGTTGAATTGACTTATGCCCTTTATGCTTCCGGTGTGATTTCGCACGGTAAAATCGGTGTCCGAAAAATCAGCTTGATGTTTCAGATACTTTTCGGTATTACGCTGGGTGACCTGCACCACGCTTTCCATCGTATGAAAACAAGAGCCGGTTCACGAACGGCATTTTTAGACCAGCTTAAAATTTCACTCGAAGAATATATGGATAAAGACCTATAATTCAATTTGGGCTTTAATTTCAAGGCAGTACATCAAAAGTGTACTGCTTTTTTATTTGCACTATTTGCCAATGTATGCCACCATTTGCCAATTGGCAAATGGTGGCAAAACATACACATAAAATGTTCTAAACTCCTTAGAACCCCTATGAAATAAGGGTTTATGCCGATTGTAAAAATTTTCAAAAAACCACCAAACCAATGGGTAAGCATTGGCAGACAAACACTGCCACCTTTGGGAACTTTGCATTGTAAACTTTAAAGAGCATTACAATGAAAATAATCACAATCGAAGAAGAAGCGTGGAAACAGCTCAATAGCCGTATCAACGCCATTGCGGACCATCTAAAAAGGTTGGAGGACACAAGCTATGATGACCTGTGGCTCAACAACCACGAGGTATGCCAATATCTGCACATTAGTGAAAAGACGTTGTGGCGTATGCGTACCAAAGGCGAAATAACCTACGCAAAAATGTACGGACAATACTTCTATACCATCGGAACAATTAAGGATATGCTGAACGCCAATGCCATACAAAGTAGTGACGAGTTTGTACAAGAACTAATGGCAAAAGGCAAAGGGTATATCGAAAAAGGCAGGAAGTTAAATGAAAATATAAAATAGGTATCAACCAATAAGAATAAAGCTATGAACATTGACAGAATGGAATTTTTAGCGTGGATGGAACGTTTGATTGCTCGCCTTGATATGCTTGGCGACAATATTTATGATTTGCAAAAGAAAAGGAACAGTATAGACGGAGAAGAATTATTGGACAATCAGGATTTATTGCAAATGCTGAAAATCAGCAATCGTTCTCTACAACGGTATCGCTCCATTGGGAAGCTACCCTATTATACGATAAGTGGAAAACTGTATTACAAGCTGTCCGATGTACACCAGTTCATCCGAGAGAGCTTTAACCCACCTCCAAGAAAATGAAGCCAATGAGTGCCAAACACTGCCTTTGAGTGCCACATTGGGCAAGGCAGCCAAAGCTTACTTTATTTTCGGCGATGAACTTTAAATTTTTCAGATTATGAGCGAAGAAACAACAAACAAACAGGAAATGCCCGAACAGTTATCGGATATATTGTTAGTGCTGGATAAAGAAAAAATGAAAATCCAAGCGGTAAAGAGCATTGACGAAAACGGAAAAATGGAAACCATTGACCCCACGAAAAAAAACCAAAATCAGTTTATGCGTGTGGATAAACACGGCGATTTCTTTTCCAATTTCTTCTCTAACTTTTTCAGCCAATTGAAAAATCCGACCAACTTTTCATTTTTTAAGGTAACTGAACCCGAAGCTGTCGAGAAGGCAAAGGAAATGCAGAAACAGGTTGATAAGCCTACACCGGAAGGCGAAAAAATGATGAAAGAACACGAAGTGAAAACCGATAAAAATGAGAATAATAAACAAGAAAATAAAAATGATATGGCAACAGCACAAACAACACCGGAAACAAGCGAATACCGCTACCAACCCGAACAGATTGATTGGGATACGATGAAAAATCTCGGATTGAGCAAGGAATATCTTGAAAAAAGAAACCTGCTCGACCCTTTGTTACGAGGTTATAAAACCAATGAACTTGTGCCAATAGGCGTTAATCTCGGAGGTTCAATCCTCCGCACAGATGCACGCTTGTCTTTACAGCAAGCTGAAGACGGAAATGTTATCGTGGCAATGCACGGTATCAGAAAAGAACCTAACCTGCACTTTGAGTTCTTCGGACACAAGTTTACAGCTGAGGATAAGAAAAACCTACTCGAAACAGGCAATATGGGGCGTGTGGTAAATTTGGTCAATAGCAAAACAGGCGAACTAATGCCATCCATTATCAGTATAGACAGGCTTACCAACGATGTAATCGCACTGCGGACGGACTTCATTAAAGTTCCGGATGAAATTAAAGGCGTTAAGCTGAATGATGAACAAAAGCAAACCTTAATGGAGGGTAAACCGCTCAAATTGGAAGGTATGATTTCAACAAAGGGGACGGAGTTCTCGGCAACTTTACAGTACAATGCTGAAAAACGCTATCCCGAATTTTTGTTTGACCGTAGCAATAACAACGGACAAAAGCAAAACAACCAACAAAGCAATCAGCAAAGCCAACCGCAGGAAGCCCCAAGAACATTTCGTGGCAAGGAACTGACCGATGAACAGTATGAGAATTTCAAAGCGGGTCAAACTGTGTATATGGCAGGTTTGGTTGATAAGAAAGGACAAACGTACAACGGCTACATCACATTCAACAAAGATACCGGAAAAACAGGCTTTGAGTTTCCTAATCAATATAAGGAAAGAATGCAACCGACCGAAGCCCACAAAACTCAAACTGCCGTCAATTCGCAGGGCAAAACCAACGAAGCGACCAAAAACATCAAAGAGCCTTTGAAGTCGGGGCAACAAAGACCAAAAAATGAAAAGCAACAGGAGCAACAAAACAAGCCAGCAAAATCAAAAGGTAGAAAAGTGAGTTAATTATGAAAACAATCATCGCAGAAAAACCAAGCGTAGCGAGGGAAATAGCAAGCCTGTTGGGAGCTTCCGATAAAAAGGACAGCTATCTGACAGGCAATGGCTATTTTGTTACGTGGGCATTCGGACACCTTATCGGTTTAGGAATGCCTGAAGACTACGGCATTTCTGGGTTTGACAAGGCATCACTGCCGATATTGCCAAACCCTTTTTTGTTGACCGTCCGTAAGGTCAAGAAAAACAAAGGTTATACCGCCGATACAGGAGCGTTAAAGCAACTGAAAGTCATCAAAGAGTTGTTCAATAAAAGCGACAGTATTATTGTCGCTACCGATGCAGGTCGTGAGGGCGAATTGATATTTCGTTACATTTATGAATATTTGAAATGCACCAAACCCTTTGAACGCCTTTGGATTAGTTCATTGACCGAAAAAGCCATTAAACAGGGCTTTGAGAACTTGAAAGACGGAAAGGAATTTGACGGATTGTACCAATCTGCACAAGGCAGAAGCCGTGCCGATTGGCTTGTGGGCATCAATGCTACACAAGCGTTGAGCATTTCCGCAGGTAATGGCGTTTATTCGTTAGGTAGAGTGCAAACGCCTACATTGGTGTTGATTTGCAAACGCTACCTCGAAAACAAAAACTTCTCGGTAAAGAAATATTGGCAGATACAGCTATCGCACCACAAAGAGGATATTAACTTCAAGAGCATTTCTAAAAGCAAATGGGAAGACCAAAAATTGGCTGATGATACGTTGAAATCCGTTCAACGTATCGGAACGGCAACGGTTACATCGGTAGCGACCAAAAGCGTAACGGAGCAACCGCCCCTACTGTTCGACCTTACAGGACTGCAAAAGGAAGCCAACAAAAAGCTCAACCTTTCTGCCGAAGAAACATTGAACATTGCCCAAAGCCTCTACGAAAAAAAATTCATCACATATCCACGTACAGGGAGCAAATACATTCCCGAAGATATGTGGGCTGAAATCCCCAACCTCGTGAGGGCTTTGCAAAACAGGGAAACCTGTAAAAAAGCCTTGTCAAAAATGAAATGGGGGCGTTTCAATAAACGTATCGTAAACGATTTGCGTGTAACAGACCACCACGGATTGCTGATTACGGACAAAATCCCGTCCGCACTGAACGCAAAGGAAAATGAGGTGTATGATATGATTGCCTTTCGGTTGCTCGAAGCCGTTTCACAAGCCTGTATCAAAGAGATAACTGATGTTTCTTTGGAAGTGTCGCACTACGATTTTACGCTGAAAGGCTGTAAAGTTATGGAAGCGGGCTGGCGTGGTATCAAAGGCAATTTTTCCGATGATGATATCGAACCGATACAGGATTTGCCCGAACTGAAAAAAGGCGATGAACTCAAAATCAAGGAAGCTACCGTTTTGGAAAAGAAAACCAAACCGCCCGTGCTTTATACCGAAGCCGGACTTTTGTCGGCTATGGAAACCGCAGGTAAGGAAATCGAAAACGAGGAAGAAAGGAAAGCCCTGCAAAATATCGGTATCGGTACTCCGGCTACAAGAGCATCAATCATTGAAACCTTGTTTACCCGCAATTATATCAAAAGGGAAAAGAAATCCTTAATCCCGACCGAAAAGGGTTTGCAGGTGTATGAATTGGTCAAAGACCGAAAAATTGCAGATGTTTCTATGACCGCTGAATGGGAATTGGCTTTCCAGAAAATCGAAAACAACGAAGCTGATGCGGGTGCGTTTCAAAAGGAAATGGAAACTTATGCTTCAACGATTACCAATGAGTTGTTACAAACCTCCATTGCCCAAAGCAACCTGCCCAAACTTACCTGCCCGAAATGCAAAAGCCAGCAACTCATTATCCGTGATAAACTTGCCAAATGCCCCGATGAAGTTTGTAATTGGGTACAGTTCCGCAATGTGTGCGGTGTTCAAATCGGTGTAGCCGATATAGAAAATCTTGTCAATAAAGGCAAAACTTCACTCATCAAAGGAATGAAAAGCAAGGCAGGTAAGAAATTCGATGCCTACATCGTGTTGGATGCCGACTGCAAAACCTCCTTTGAGTTTGAAAACAAAAAATCAAAAAGACAATGACCGATATTATCATATCCCAAAAAGAAATAGCTCCGCTTATCCACACCATTAGGGATAAACAGGTCATTCTCGACAATGATTTAGCAACGCTCTATCAGGTAGAAACAAAAGGGTTAAACAGGGTTGTAAAGAGAAACAAGAACCGCTTTCCCGAAACTTTTTGCTTTCAGCTTACCGAACAGGAAGCAAAATCTTTGAAGTACCAATTTGGTACTTCAAACGTTGGACGGGGCGGTCGGCGTACTTTACCCTTTGCATTTTGTGAGCAAGGGGTGGCAATGATGTCCGCATTATTGCGTAGCGATGTAGCTGTAAAAGTCAGCATTGAGATTATGAATGCCTTTGTAGAAATGCGAAAAATGCTCATTAGCAACGCTTCGCTGTTTCATCGTTTGGACAATATAGAACTGAAACAATTACAAGCCGACCAAAAATTTGAGGAAATATTTAAGGCTCTTGAAAGCGACAAGCTCCACGCCGAAAAAGGCATTTTCTACAATGGGCAGGTATTTGATGCCTATACCTTTGTTTCCGATATTATCCGAAGTGCCAAAAGCTCCATTATCCTGCTGGATAATTATGTGGACGATACGGTGCTGACCTTATTGGGAAAACGCAATACCAATGTAACCGCTACTATCTACACCAAAAGCATCAGCAATCAGCTACGGTTGGATTTACAACGTTACAACAGCCAATATCCACCTATCGAAGTGGAGATTTTCTCCGATGCACACGACCGATTTTTGATTATTGACGGTACAGAACTGTATCACATAGGAGCATCGCTCAAAGATTTGGGCAAAAAATGGTTTGCCTTTTCACGAATGGATATAGAGGTCGGTAGAATGCTTCAAATTTTGACCACTTCATAAAACAAAACCCTCCGGATTTTCAGAGGGTTTTGTTTTAGCCTTTAGATACTTTTATATTTTCAATTGAGCAGTAATGCTTTTATAATAAACTTTTAGTGCATCACGTTCATCTTTGCCTACATAACTATTGTGAGCAACTAAACACCTAATCTTGTACAATTCATCAACCATTACATTTAACCAATGTTCATTTTGTTTAGGGAAATACTGTCCAAAAATACTCCAATTACCAACAATGATTTTTCCCAATTCTATAAAATCACAATAAAACAAATCACTGTTACCCCTTAATGGTAAATATTTGCTCTCTTGTTCACTTCTCTTTAGCTTGTCTATTGTGTCTTGTACTTTTTTTGGAATATATATCGTTTGTAATTTCATAATTTCTTCGATAAATATTCTTAAAGAATTTTCGATACAATATAAATACAGATAAACCTCCGACATTTCTCGTCCTTTCTGCTGTATATCTTGGGGCAAAAGGTTTAAATGACCAAAATTTACACTTTGCTGTATTTCTTCTATACTATCCAGCAAGGAGTTTTCATCTGAAATTAGCGGAAAAAATAGCTCATTAATATATTTTCTACGTTCTGCATATCCACCTTTAGCTTGCATTTCTCTTCTAAATTCTTGAAGCGTAAGGCAAATTTTAAATTCTTTTGGCTGGTTAGTTTTGAACTTAGCAGATTGGTTGAGTTCACTTTTCAGCCTTTTATATTCTGCTTCATTCTCACTTGTGATAGTAACATCGGTGGATGTACCTGTAAGTAGTATTTTCAGACGTTCAATGTTTTCTGTATAGTTCATTGAAAAATTATTTTTAAGTTATTCTTCTTCATTACTATCTTCTTCAGGAAGCATAAAATCAAGGAATAATAATTCCGCTTTGGCAGTTTCATCCTCAAATTTCAAATCCCATCGTTTTTCCATAAATTCCAACAATCTATTGCCTCTTTCAAGAATGGTATCAGGGTTCCAAGTATCATATCCAGCGACCTCGATTTCAGAGTGAGAGCCGTCGGAATAACCTTGTCTTATTTTTTCATTCTTTTCATTATACTTTGCATTTTTCTTGTCATCAAAGCAATCATTTTGTAAACTCGAATTTATACTTTGTGATAATGGTAAAAGATTACCTAAAGTTCCTTGGAAAAAAGGCAATTGCGATTTTTTGTAATTTTTAAAACTGTCTTTCCAGTTTTTATGTGTTGGTGTTTGAGGATAAATATGTTCAATGGAAACTTTATCCTTTTCACTTTTCACAAACAATCTCCAATCAATTTTTTGACTTCCTCTTCGTCTAACTTTTTCCATTTCATATTCATACAAGAAATATCGAAGCCCGTTCCAGTAATAAAAACCTCCCCCGCTTTTAAATTTCTTATCAATAAATTTTTGAAAATATGTGTAGTCAAAGTAGGTTTCTTCAGAATTTTCAGGAGTATAAAAACAATAGTTCATTCTATCATTCAATCGTTGAACGATATTGTCAATCGTCAATTCTCCGTTTCTCAATTGCCGTGCAGCACGGTAAAATTCACTATTTCTATATGTTGAAAATGCCCGGCTAAGCCTAAATGTAATGAATATGAAACGTTCGATTGAGCTGAATAGCTGAACTCTCTTGTCTGAATTGACACCCTTGCTTAAATAGGATACCGTTACGAGTGGACGGAAATAGATTATACCAATTCTGTTCAAACGGTCTATCCAAAGACTTTCCTGTTCGGTTAAGTCTGGATTGTTTATAGGATTGTGCGTATTATACCAGTGAACGGCAGCAGCTTTTAAGCTGTTCACATAATCCTCAATTTCTTTCGGAGAAAGTTGAGAACGCAAAACTGTTATTTCTTCATCTCCATTTACTTCGACTTCCTCTTGGTCGGTATCTTCGTCTTCACGAACTTCTTCAAATTCTTGCAAAGAACTTAGTTTCACTTCTGTTTTTGCATAGATATTTTGTGGTGTAAACTTCTGTTCTAATAAAAACCTAATATAGTCATCGCCTTTTTCTCTTGTATATTGAAAATACATTATCCAATGAGCAACTAAAAAATCATCATCATTAAGCGGATTTTGCTTATTTCTTCCCAGTTGATAATAGACTTCTTTCCAAGCATCATTAATTTTTTCACGCAGGGAATTTCGTTCATCATTCTTTAGCTCTTTTTCATCGTATAAAGTGGTTAAATAAATCAGCCTATTTTTTAGAAGTTCTAAATTTGAAAGCTTCTTACCACGATTATTCATTGTTTCAAATGCAACGAAAACGTCAAAATCATCGCTTATTTCATAGACGTTGAACATCAGATTTTGAGTAACTTTCTTAAATAATGCTTCTATTTCACTCAACCCGTATTTGTCATAATAGTTTTGTAGATTTTCCTTGAAAAATCGTTTAGCGTTTTCAAGATTAAGGGTATAAAAAGTTTCCTGAATTGTTCCGCTATCAGGCTCTAAGAAAACCTTATGGCGTAAGTATTTAAAACTTGGATTATCAACCTCATATCCAAATTTATATGTTGTGATAATAAATTGGGGTGGTTTTTCTATTACCAAATATTCTTCCTTAATAGCCTTTAAGCTAAAAGAACCCAGGTAAATTTCTTCATCTTTTTTATCCTTATTTTCAGGTATGGTTCTTAGTTGTTCCGAAATTGCTTGTATGAAAATTACAAATGTTGTCAATCGTTGCTGCCCATCGACGATATGAAAAGGTTTAAAACCTCTGTCTTCAATCAACCATCGTTCGTCGTTCCAATTAGTCCAGATATTTCTATCCACCTTTTTTAAAGATAACAGCCCTGTATAATGAAATCTGTCAACAGGAAGATTAACCAAATCCTCCCAAAAATCTTTTAACTGTCGTGTTGTCCAGGCATAGCCACGTTGATAATCCGGTATTTTAAATATTCTGTCTTTAAAAATACTTTTTAGGGGTTCTAATTCATTCATTATTTTATAGCCACTATTTAATTGTAGGTTTTGTCAAGTTCAAAAATACAATTAATTCCTCTTGTATTTTGATTTAATACGCCAAATACTACCTCTCAACGCCAAACCCTGCCACTTCTACAAAAGCTCTTATCTACCGCTATAATTTTAGGCTTTCAGTAAAATTCTAAACAAAATTATAGTATGAGTACACAGCAAAAAGACTTGTCATATTTCAGATTACGACTGCAAGAACTGTTAAACAGTAGCTTCCCCGAAAAGGCACACGACCACAAATTTATTGACCAACGTTCATCGTGGGCTTCCAATGCTTATGAGGGTGCTTTCCGTTCGGGAAACCCGATTGAGCAATGCAACGAGATTGCCAATTACATACTCTTTGAGGGCTTGCACTTCTCCAAGTTTGATACGGTTTTCCAAGTGGTATGCAATGAGTTTGATACCCTGATGGCAGATGAGGAACTGCGACCGTTCGCCCTTAAAATATTCCCTGTCTGCGAGCCTGTTTTTGCCCGATATGAACTAACCGATGATTTCGCATACGGTTACGAGTTTGACCTGCTCTATACCGAACTGATTGGAATAATCGCCATTTGGATAGAGGAAAATGGGCTTCAGTAAGAAACAACATCTCCAACAGAATATTGATGCGTTACGGATTGCTTTTACATTGGAAAAGGAGAAACGGCAAGCCACCGTAAGCGAAAGACTGTCATTGATGCAATACAGCGGATTTGGCGGTCTTAAATTCGTTCTCAACCCCATAACGGACGAAACAGACATCAATAATTGGCGGAAAAACGACCACGATTTATTCCCCATTACGCAGGAACTCCACCAATTATTAAAGGAAAATTCTACGGACGATAAGCAATACCGCAGGTATGTGGATAGTATGAAAAGTTCGGTACTGACGGCTTTTTATACACCACCGCAGGTTATAGATGCCGTTTCTTCCGCATTGCGAGATAGCGGTTTGAAGATTGATAAATTCCTCGAACCCTCCGCAGGTATCGGCTCGTTTATACAATCCTTTTCCGAAAATCAACAGGTAAAAGTTACCGCCTATGAAAAGGATCTGCTGACAGGTAAAATCTTAAAGCAACTTTATCCCGAAAGCAATATCCGCATAAGCGGTTTTGAGGAAATAAACGAAAAGGAACAAAACAGCTACGATGTCGTTGCCAGTAACATCCCTTTTGGCGATACTTCGGTTTTCGACCTTTCTTATTCCCGAAGCCGGAACCCTGCAAAAGAGCAGGCTGCCCGAAGCATTCATAATTACTTCTTTCTGAAAGGAAATGATATGCTCCGTGAGGGTGGTTTACAGGCGTTCATTACTTCGCAAGGCGTTCAGAACAGCCCGAAGAATGAGCCGATACGCAGGGCGTTAATGGAGAGCAACAATTTGGTTTCGGTTATCCGATTACCCAACGACCTGTTTACAGACTATGCAGGTACAGAAGTCGGAAGCGACCTGATTATCCTGCAAAAGAATACGGCAAAACAAAATCTGACTGAAACGGAAGAGCTGTTTTGCCAAAGTAAACGGACCAAATACGGTACGCCAAGCAATGCTTTCTTTCAGAATGGTACGAGGGTCGTACATACCGACCGTAAGATTGACACCGACCCCTACGGACAACCTGCAATCATTTACACGCATAAAGACGGTTTAGACGGCATCGCCAAAGATTTGAAGCAGATGCTTTCCGAAGATTTTGGAAACCGTTTGGACTTGAACTTATACAAAGGCGAACGGAACGATGAGCCATTGATACAAATTCCTGTTACACTAACACCAAAGGTTACACCTCCGGTCGTAGATGTTGAGCCTGTAATCATTCAGCCCGAACCACAGCGTTTTACAATACCTGCAATAAGACAAGAAAGCCCACAGGAATTAAAACAGCTAAGCATTTTCGACCTGTTTGAAAATGTGGACGAACCTTTAGCCGTGGTTACTTCATCCAAAAGAACCACACAAGCCAAAAGACAGACTGTTAAAAGAAAGCGAGGTCCAATAGGTCGTCAAACTGACCTGTTCGGTGGTGCGATGCAACAACCTTATACACCGCCAAAGCCTTACGGAACTACGAACGGAACAACTCAAATAAACAGCAAAAAACAGGAAGCCATTGGCGATTTGTTTTCACAGGCAAATGGGAATGGCCAAGCGGATACGCCAGCCGTTCCCAACATTGCCATTAACACCATTCCCGAACCTGCTCCGTACAGTGGAGAATTGCAATCGTTCCACCGAAACGACTGCCTTGTCGTGGATAACGGTTGGGTCGGTCATCTGCAAGATGTAGATACCGCAGACGGTACGGCTGTTTTCCACCCTTTGCAACTGCCGTCATTGCAGAAAGCAAGAGCCGAAGCGTATATCGGGGTACGTGATGTTTACCAACAGCTTTACAACAAAGAAGCGGAACAGCAAACCGAACACAAAGAAGAAAGGGAAACCCTTAACCGCCTGTACGATGCCTTTGTCAAAAGATACGGAAACCTCAACAGTACGGACAATATCAAACTCATCAAAACGGACAGTGCAGGTAAGGAAATGCCCTATTTGGAGCGTGTTGTTGGTGGCGTGATACACAAGGCGGATATATTCAACGGTCCGGTAAGTTTTTCTACCGCAGTCATCGCAACCGACAATCCTGATGAAGCGTTAGCGGCTTCGCTGAACAAATACGGAAGCGTGGATTTGGACTATATGTCCGAAATCAGCGGTATGCCTTCCGATACGTTGAAAGAAGCCTTACACGGTCGCATTTACTACAATCCACTTCAAAAGGAATACGAAATAGCCGAACGCTGGATTGCGGGCAACGTGGTCGAAAAGGCTAAAGAACTCCGAGGCTACATTGATAACAATCCCGATGATACCGAAGCCAAACAAAGCCTTACGGCATTGGAGGAATCCCGACCAAGGCGTATCGAATTTGAAGAACTCGATTTTAATCTCGGCGAACGGTGGATACCCACAGGGATTTACGCCCGGTTTGCATCACACCTGTTCGATGCGGAAGTCCGTATCCATTATTCCGACAGTGCTGATGACTTTTCCGTAACCTGCAAACAGAAGAACGTACTTATTTGGGATAAATATGCGGTCAAAGCCCAAAGCCGGACGTATGACGGGATTGCCCTGCTCAAACACGCCCTTGTCAATACCACGCCCGATATTTCCAAAACAGTACAGGTTGATGGCAAGGATGTCAAGGTGCGGGATATGGAAGCCATTCAGATGGCGAATACCAAGATTGACGAAATCCGAACCGCCTTTACGGAGTGGCTTCACGCCCAGAGCGATGAGTTCAAAACAAGGCTGACCGACCAGTACAACGATACGTTTAACTGTTTTGTTCGACCGAATTATGACGGCACACATCAGGAATTTCCGGGATTAGACCGCAAGGGATTGGAAATTGACGACCTGTATTCAAGTCAAAAAGATGCCGTTTGGATGATAAAGCTCAACAACGGTGCTATCTGCGACCACGAAGTAGGTGCAGGAAAGACGCTGATAATGTGTACAGGTGCACAGGAAATGAAGCGTTTGGGAATGGCTCACAAACCGATGATTATCGGATTGAAAGCCAATATTCCCGAAATTGCGGAAGCCTACCGAAAAGCCTATCCCCACGCCAAAATCCTCTATCCGGGCATTGATGATTTTACGCCCGAAAAACGCCTGCGGATTTTTGGCGATATTAAAAACAATGATTGGGACTGCGTGATATTGACACACGACCAATTCGGAATGATACCCCAGTCAGCCGAAATACAAAAGGAAATTCTCCAAGACGAATTGGACAGCGTAGAGGAAAACCTTGACGTGATGCGAAGTCAAGGCGATGAAGTAACGCAGTGGATGCTCAAAGGAGCGGAAAAACAAAAGGAAAACCTCGAAGTAAAGCTCAAAACCCTGCAACACGATATTGAAAACCGCAAAGATGATATAGTGGACTTCAAGATGATGGGCATAGACCATTTGTTTGTGGACGAAAGCCACCAATTCAAAAACCTAATGTTCAACACAAGACATTCGAGGGTGGCGGGCTTGGGCAATCAACAGGGAAGCCAAAAGGCACTAAACCTGCTTTTTGCTATTCGTACCATACAGGAGCGTACCCAAGCGGATATGGGGGCAACCTTTCTTTCGGGAACAACTATCAGTAATTCGCTTACCGAACTGTACCTACTGTTCAAATACCTGCGACCAAGAGCATTGGCAAAACAGGGTATCAACTCGTTTGATGCGTGGGCGGCGATATATGCGAAGAAAACCACCGATTACGAGTTTTCGGTGGCTAACAATATCGTGGCAAAAGAGCGTTTCCGCTACTTTATCAAAGTGCCGGAGTTGGCTCAATTCTACTCGGAAATCACGGATTACCGTACTGCGGAAATGATAGGCATTGACCGTCCCGAAAAGAACGAGATATTCTACCATATACCTCCAACTCCCGACCAGGAAGAATTTATCCAAAAGCTGATGAAGTTTGCCGAAACAGGCAAAGGCGAATTATTAGGCAGAGCACCGTTATCCAAAAAGGAGGAAAAAGCAAAAATGCTCATCGCTACGGATTACGCCCGTAAGATGTCATTGGATATGCGAATGGTAAGCCCCCATTACCAAGACCACCCCGACAACAAGGCTTCGCATTGTGCCAAGAATATCGCCAAGTATTACCATAAGTTCAACGCACAGAAAGGTACACAATTCGTTTTCTCGGATTTGGGAACGTACAAGCCGAACGAATGGAATATCTACTCCGAAATCAAACGCAAGCTCGTAGAAGACTACGGCATACCTGCACACGAAATCCGCTTTATACAGGAGGCGAAGAACAACAAGCAACGTGAAGCACTTATCAAGGGAATGAACGACGGTACAATCCGTGTGCTGTTCGGCTCTACGAGTATGTTAGGTACAGGTGTGAACGCACAAAAAAGAGCCGTTGCCGTACACCATTTGGATACGCCGTGGCGACCGTCCGACCTTGCCCAAAGGGACGGTCGGGCTATAAGAAAAGGTAATGAAATCGCTAAACATTTTAACAACAACAAAGTGGACGTAATTATTTATGCAGTTGAAAAATCGTTGGACAGCTACAAGTTCAACCTGCTGTTCAACAAACAGCTATTTATCGACCAACTGAAATCCAACAATCTCAGCAAACGGACGATTGACGAGGGCAGTATGGACGAAAAATCGGGAATGAACTTCTCGGAGTATGTGGCTATCCTTATGGGAAATACAGACCTGTTGGACAAAGCTAAAATAGAAAAACAGATTGCCGGATTGGAGAGCGAACGACAAGCGTTCAACCGTTCCAAGTACAATGCTAAATACAAATTGGAAGACTATACGGCAGAATTGGACAAAGCCCAATCACGCTTTGACCGTATGAGCCTCGATTGGAACAACCTGCAAGGGCGTATTCAAAAACGCTCGGACGGTACTGTTGCCAACCTTATCAAGTTGGACGGCTTGTCGCCCAATGCGGACATCAAACAAATCGGTACAAAGCTCAATCAGCTTGCGGACAAAGCCCGCACAGGTGGCGATTATGAAGAAATCGGAAGTTTGTACGGTTTTCAGCTTTTAGTCAAAACCGAAATGTCGCAAAAAGAGGGCGTGGATATTCGGGTAAACCGATTTCTGATACAGGGAGAGGGTAATATTAAATACACCTACAATAACGGTGTTATTGCCAAGGACGAGAAATTGGCTTCTATGAACTTCCTTAACGCATTGGAAAAACTGCCAGGCTATATTAAGCAGGAGCAGGAGAAAATTTCCGAAATACAAAAAGATTTACCTGTACTTCGGGAAGTAATAAATGGAACCTGGTCTAAGGAAAGCCGGTTGAATGAACTCAAAACGGAACTCGCCTCCGTGGAGCGAAAAATACAACTATCTATTACTCCCGAAACCAAAGAAGAACCTGTGGAACAAACTGAAAAACAGAAAGAAGCTCCACAGGTTTCAGAAAGTATTGTACGGACAAAAGGTGTTCATCTACCACGAAGGGTGCTATAAAATATAAATTACTTTTCGTCCTGCTCGTCCATTTTCTTTATCAGGGCTTCGCACAGGCTGTCGAGGAATTTTGTTCGGTTTATTTTACGGGCTTTCAATTCCATAAACGTATGGTAGAAATCGCCCAAATCAATATTAAAGGCACTTTCAAAGGTTTTGGCAATAAGTTTTATATCGGCATTTCCGTTGTCAAATACTCCCTTAGAATGAAGTCCATAAATCAGTTCAGTCATTGCTGTTTTGCTTGCTGTCCAATTGAGAGAAGAATTATCAAATACTTTTCGATAGTTACTATTTAGCTTGTCTTCGATATATACTTGTATCAGGTCGTTGGCAATTATTTTGGCGACTTTATAGTCGTGGGAAGTACAAAAACGATGGTCTGCCTCAAAATAAAAGGTGTCCAGCCATAACCTAATATCGTGTTTACCCCTAATAAAAAAATTCTCATCGAGGAAAGAGTTATTGCTACGGTAGTATTTGTAAAAATCAATGTTGTTGTCAAAGAATTTTTTGAGTTTGTTCAATTCTTTAGTCAGAAAATTTTTTGTTTGCTTTTCTCCATAAGGCTTTTTTGTTTCAATTTTATATACTGCATTGTAATAGATGAGTTTGGAAACAATAGCTGGTTTTAGATATTTGAAAAATTGGATTTCTTCATCGGTATTTTTAAAGCCATTTTTCAGAACATATTCCTTTAAATCAGACAGGCTTTGAATAATGAGTTTTATAATAGTTTCTGTTTTTTGTATCGAGAAATCACTTTCAAATTCTAATTCGTCAATTGTCGTTATCAATTTGTTCAGAATTTCGTTGTGGATTTTTTTCATTTGTTTACATATAAATTATCGTTACGCCAATCGTTTTGTCTATATTAAATTCAAAGCTCGCTTTGAAAAATTGGGTCTGTTTCTTAAATCTATTGCCTGATAATTGGAAAATCCAATTTCTTCTTTGGCTAAAGGCAAACCTTTATCAATCTTGCAGTTATTGTCTTCAGCGTGCAAGATATTCACGGCATATTTTCCTTTGTGGAGGTTTTAAAAGTAATCTCGCCTTGCAAAATCATTTCTTTACTATCTTCTTTTTATCCATTTATACATCTCAAACCACAAAACCGAAGCCGCTGCAATTAAAAATGACATTCCTAATTCCGGGATGTTCAACCCGGTTACGTGAAAGAAATCGGCAAAAAGTGGTATATACAATATGGCAAAAAGTAATGCCAACGTGGCTCCGATGATAACTGGAAATAAACGGTTTTTGTATTTGAAGCTGTCAAATATACTATAAACGAGAGAGCGGTTCGCCAGGCTCAAAAATATGTTGGCAAAAATTAAGGTAGTAAAAACCATTGCTCTTGTAGTTTCTTCGTTGCTTCCTTTTTGAACGGCAAATTGATAAACGAATAATACACCTGCTGTAATTATCAGACCTTGAATAATGCTGATGCTTAATTCTTTCCGGTTCAGAAAGGTTTCTGTCATTTTACGTGGCTTTTGTAACATTGCATTTTTCTCTATCGGTTCGTTTTCATAGACAATGGAACAGGTTGGTCCCATAATGAGCTCCAGAAAAATAACGTGTACCGGCGTAAAAATATGCGGGTAAATCCAACCTAAAAACAAAGGCAGTGAAACGGTCAGAATAATCGGGATATGAATGGAAATGATGTACTGAATGGCTTTTTTGATATTGGCGTAAATCCGTCGCCCTGCAGCAATTCCCGTAATGAGTTTGTCTAAATCATCGTTGGTAATAACCAGTGAAGCTGCTGCTTTGGCTATTTCTGTTCCTTTGTTTCCCATAGCGACACCAATATGAGCGGCTTTCAGTGCAGGGGCATCGTTCACACCATCACCCAACATAGCCACCACTTCTCCGTTTTGCTTCAAAGCGTTTACCATTGCCAGCTTTGCTTCGGGAAACATCCTTGTAAATAAAGTTGTTGTCTTTGAAAGCTCTATCAATTCCGCATCGGAATGATGAATGATTTCAGCACCATTAACAGCCGGAGTATGATTGATAATCCCAGCTTGACGGGCAATGGCATTTGTGGTGTCAGCATTGTCGCCTGTAATCACTTTTACTTTAATTCCGGCATCGTAAATTTTCCGGAATACCTGCTGGATATTTTTTTTAGGTGGGTCGTAAAATACCGTAAATCCTAAAAAGTCAAAATTGAAATCCTGCTGTTTTTCGGGAAAATTGTTTCCCTTAAAATAACATTTGGCAACCCCTAATATCCGGTAACCTTGTTTGCCAAAATCACTAATATGCTGACGCAGTTTATCTTTTTCGTGTTCCGAAAGATTGGAAACAGCAAGAATGGCTTCGGGAGCACCTTTGGCTGCCACTATTCTTTCGCCTGAATGGTTTTCAAAAAGATGCGTCATCATCGGAGGCTTACCGTCCAACGGATATTCGTGTACCATTTGAAAATCTTTCCGTCGGTCATTCGGTTGAGCTTGCTCATAAATCTGATGCAGTGTTTTTTCCATCGGGTCAAACGGAACGGGTTCGCTGCTCCACATCGCAAAAGCAATGAGTTCGGATAATTCGGGTGCATTGAAACGTTCTTCGTCAAAAACCTGATTGGATTTATAATCGAAAAGGGCTTTCAGTCGCATAGAATTTTCAGTAATTGTTCCGGTTTTATCTGTACAAATTACAGTAGTGCTTCCCAGTGTTTCTACCACGCTGCTTCGCTTGATTATTATACCTTCACGCATTAGTTTCCACGCTCCCAATGCCATAAACGTAGTGAAAGCCACGGGAATTTCTTCCGGTAAAATGGACATTGCCAAAGTTAGCCCGACCAATAGACTTTCTATAATATTACGTGATTGCCAGAAACTGTATGCCCAAACCATCAGAAAAACCACTATTCCAAAAATTGCCATCCATTTTACAAATTTGGTAATCTGGATTTGCAGTGGTGAATGCTCTTCTTTAATCTCCTGAATGGTTTTCCCGATTTTTCCCAGCTTTGTTTCTGAACCGATTTTTTCAACTTTAAAAACCGCAAGTCCTGAAACTGTCAAAGTACCGCTATATATTTTTCTATCTTCAGTATCCTGATTTTTAAACACCGAAAAACTTTCCCCTGTAAGAGAGGCTTCATTTACGGAAAAATCATTACTGTATACTATTTCACCATCGGCATTAATCATTTTTCCTTCTTCAATAATACACAAATCGCCCACCGCAATTTCGCCAGTGGGAATTTGTATTACTTTTGAATTTCGTATAACGGTGCTGAGTGGTTCGTTCAGTTTTTCCAGAGCTTCCAATGCCTTTTTGCTGCGATTGTCCTGATAGAATGAGATGCCTGAAACAGCTATGATTGCTCCCAACATAAAAGCCGCTTCGGAATAATTGCCCACAATCACATAGATAACAGCCACTGCAATGAGTAAAAGCAACATCGGTTCTTTGAGAATAGCCAATAACATATTGTACCAGGTATTCTTTTTTATACTGTCTGCTTGGTTATAGCCAAATTTACTTTGAGAAATTTTTAGCTCTTCTTCCGAAAGACCTGTGAGATGTTTTGGGATATTATAGGTTGTCATATTTTTTAATTTTAGATGATTAGTTTCAAGTATTGAAACTACTTATGGAATAACTAAATTAGTAGGTTACCAATTATTTTTTAATACGAATTATCTATTTAATCTCCGCCAATCATTTTTGACGTTATTCCTTTTTTGAATGTTAATTCTGCTATAACAATTCCTGCAAAGTGTACCAATATAAAAATCGGAAACCAGTATATCGCCAGCTTATGTACGGTTTCCATAGGCTTTTTCAAATCCCCATCGCCCCATTTGAGATAAAATCCTGTAATAGCAGCAATGACTATAAACCAATAAAATAAGATATATATCATCCCTTGCAGACGTTCTTTTATGGACTGTGTTCCGATAAAAGGATTGGGGAAACGAGTTCCTTTCATAAGTATATAAGCAAACCTCATTAAGAAGACAAAAACGATAATATACGCTGTGTATTCGTGCCATTGCCACATAGGGCTAAGGATATCGTTGACTATGGCCATTGTCTGTTCCTTTGTCATTACTCCGGGAGCATCCTGCTCGATAACCGCAACAATGGGCTTTCGACCCATCCATTGCATTCTTAAAAATCCGGTAATAAACAGTACCGTCATTAGAAGCCCCAAAGACCAGTGCAATATTCTATGAGTTACAGTAAACTCTTTCTTAATAATTGTTTTCATTGTTTTAAAATGTTTTAATAATTGTAAGTCCAACAGCTTTGGATTGATAGAAAGGAACAACAGACAATGCTTCCCTTTCTTCTTTTGACGAAAACCATTTCGATGTGAAAGGAAACAGCCAATAGGCAATCTCGGTGGACAAGATACCAATACCTGCCCCCGCAACAATATCACCGACCCAATGCTTATCGTTGAATACCCTGTATATTCCTGTCATAGCTGCCAGAGGATACCCTGATATGCTAAGCCAGAAATTACTGTCCTTATATTCCCTGAACATAAAATGGGCTGATGAGAAGGCTGTAGCCGTATGTCCGGACGGGAAAGAAAAATTATTGGAACCATCGGGGCGTTCTTCGCCTACGAATTGTTTTGTGGGCAGTACCAATGCTGCGGAGACTAATTGAGACGTAGCATAGATAATGGTTCTGTCTTTAAAATTATGCTTTCCTTTAACTCCTGCAAGATTAAGCCCATATACGGCTGCTACCGGAGCATACTGCATATAGTTGTCTATGGTTGCACCGGCAATGATATGTTCCCGTGTTTCGTAGCGTGTAGACCGGTTCAATGATTTTAAATCATCCGATAACAAACTCAATACTCCGTATGAAATCAAAACAGAAGGAACAATCAGTTTTTTTGCCGAAAATTTATACGCTTTATCGTCAATGCTTAATGTGTCGTTGCCTCCTGTTTGAGCTTTTAAGCTCAACGCATACAGAAAAGTCATCAATAACAATACAGGCTTCATCTTAATCCTCTGCGGTATTTTTTAGTGCCATTAATAAAGTATAAGCCCCTTTCTGTGCGATTTTTTTACCGCTCAATTGGTTTCCGTTGACAATCTCTATCCAACCATCGCCAGTGTTTCCGATTTCTACTGTTGTCATTCTGAAACTGTTCTTGTCCAATACTTCAAAGACGTAATGTTTTCCTTCAAACGCCAAAATGCTTTCCTCCGGGAGTGCCAATGCCTTGCTTTCGGGTATGGGAACCTCGGCATTCATATACAGACCGGGAATAAGCTGTGCATTGCTTTCCGTGAAATGGGCGTGAACCTCCACAGCCCGGTCTTGGGAAATATTTTTACTGATCAGAATGATTTCGCCTCCGTATTTCTTTTCCGGGTGGCTGTTGGTGTATGCCGTAAGCGATTGTCCGATGCTTATTTTATCCCAATCTTTTTCAAATACTTTCAGGTTCAGATGCAGATCTTTCGGATCTACGAGTTCAAACAGCACATCCGATGGCGAAACGTATTTGCCTACATTCACAAAAACCTGCGAAACGAAACCGTCAAAAGGTGCATACACAGATGCAGTACGTTTGATGTTGTTCACCGAAACATTAGAAGGGTTGATGTGGATCATCCGCAGTTTTTCTTCCAGTGCCTTTTGGCTGATGAGCAGCGTTTCATAATTGGCTTTTGCCTGCAAATACACTTTATCACTGCTTGCTTTACTCTGGTTCAATTGCTTCTGGCGGTGGTATTCGGCTTCTGCATTTTGCAATTGAGCCCTTGCCGTCAGGTAATCCTGTTGCAGTTGGATGAACTGGTTGTCTTCCATTACGGCGATCACTTCACCTTTTCGGAAGTGCATTCCGGGTAGCAATTTCGTGGATTTTACATATCCGCCCAATGCACTGCTCACCGACACGAGGTTTTGTGGCGGTACGTCCACCGTTCCGTTCAGTTTCAGCGTTTTGGTAACGTTTCTTTCTTGTAATTCAACTGTCGTCAGCGAGAATGCTTTTAGCTGTTCGTCCGATAGTTTCAACACATTTTCGGTAGCTTCCGTAGTGTTTTCTTCTGTTGTGTTTTCCTTATTTCCGCAACTCCATAACAGGAGCAAAACGAAAATTCCGACTATATTTTTCATTTGAATAATTTATTTTGAAATGAGATATTGAAGATTGATGATTTGGAAATTGAGCTGCATCACGGCATCGTAATAATCACGCTGTATCTGTATCGCCTGATTATTGAGCATCACCCAGTCTAAGTAATTGATTTCGCCATTGGCAAATTGTTCTTCTGCTGTTTTGAAAATCTGCTCGGCTGCCGGCAATTGTTTTTGCTTATACGTCCCGACGATGTCAAGCTGTGTCCGGTATTGCTGCAATGCCGCTTCATACCCGCTTTCCCATTCGGCTTTACGCAAAGCGAGTTCATTTTCCGTGAAGAGAATACGTTGTTCCTCTGCTTTGATCTGTGATTTCTGTGCTTTGAAAAAAATAGGTATGCCTACACCCACCTGAAAGGAATTAAAGCGATTGCTGTTCAAATCCCTGAAGCTCTGGTTGAAATAACCAAAGGACAGATTGGGCAACAGCTTCGATTTTTCTAATCGAACCGATGCTTTTGCTTTTTCGATTTCCTGTGCCGACAATAGCAAGACCGGATGTTGTGCGACATCTACATCCGCATCAAAAAGTCCATCCATAACAACGATGTCGGAAGCCGATGGTTCATAGCGGGTGTCAGCATTCAGCATCAGTTGAAGCTGTATTTTTGCCAATTCGATTTCGTTTGCCAACGCTTTTAATTGTATAGCAATGTTTTCCCGTTGCACTTCGGCAGCCGTTTTTTCAAGCAGGTTGCTTTCGCCGCTTTCCATTCGCAGAGAAGCTTTTTCTAAAAACCCTTTATACATTTCATCGGTACGGTTCAAGATTTTTTCCCGCTCACGCAAAACCAAAATCTGGTAAAACAGCTCGCTTACCGTCTTGCGGATGTCCAGCTTGTTCAGGTTCACCGAAATCACTGCCGAATTCCATTCTTCGTTCAGCAATTTCTTTTGGTTGCTATACACAGTCGGAAAACTGAAAGATTGTGAAATCCCGAATTTATTATCGGAAGTACCACTATTGACCTGCCCGAATTCGCCCGTTACGACAGCCTGTGGAATGTTGGCTCCGGTAGCCGTCCGCTTTTTATAATATTCGGCAAGCAGGTTTTGGCTTTTTGCCGACAGGTTGTTTTCCGTAGCCATTTTTACCGCTTCTTCGAGTGTGATGCTTTGCGAAAATGCCGAACCACTTAAACCCAACAAAATAAGCAGTGTTGCACTTTTCCTGCCGAATGTCAGCTTGGGAAATTTAAGTTTTTCAAACAGCACAAATAAAGTAGGCAATACAAAAAGGGTCAGAAATGTGGCAAACAGTAAACCTCCAATAACCACCGTTGCCAACGGACGTTGCACTTCAGCTCCTGCACCGTTGCTCACAGCCATCGGTAAGAAACCGAGTGATGCTACGAATGCGGTCATCAGTACCGGACGAAGTCTTGTCTTTGTTCCAAGCAATGCTATCTGGTACAGGTCTTTATCGCCCGTTTGTTTCATCCGGTTAAACTCTGCGATAAGCACAATTCCATTGAGTACGGCTACCCCGAAAAGGGCAATGAAACCGATACCCGCACTGATGCTGAACGGCATTCCACGCAATGCCAACAAGAAAATTCCACCGATTGCAGACAGAGGAATGGCGGTATAGATCAACAAACTTTCCTTAACGGAACGAAAGGCGAAGTACAGCAGAATGAATATCAATACCAGCGAAACCGGAACGGCTACCATCAATCGGTTCGTGGCTTCATTCAAGTTCTCAAAGGCTCCGCCGTAGGTTACGTAGTAGCCGGGCGAAAATGCCATCTGTTTATCGGCTTTGCCCTGCAATTCGTTGACGATGCTCTGTACATCACGCCCACGAACGTTGAAACCAACCACAATCCTTCTTTTGGCATCTTCCCGTTGGATCTGTGCAGGGCCTTCAATGATCTGCACATCAGCTACCTGATACAGCGGTATCTGGTTGCCTTTGGGCGTTGGAATGAGCAGGTTGCGTATATCTTGTAGATTTTCACGTTGTGTTTCGTCCAGACGAACCATCAGGTCGAAACGTTTCTCTCCCTCATATACTTTTCCCGTGCTTTGCCCCGCAAAAGCAGTGTTCACGACTTTGTTGATGCCGGCTATATCCAGATTGTACTGGGCAATGTTTGCACGGTTGTATTTGATTACCACCTGCGGCATTCCTGTGATGGGTTCGATGTATAAGTCCTGAGCCCCTTCAACCGTTTTGATGATTTCGCCGAAGCGGGCTGCATAAGCCGACAGGCTATCCAGATCTTCACCGAAAATCTTACAGACCACATCCTGCCTTGCTCCGGTCATCAGTTCGTTGAAACGCATCTGCACAGGATATTGGAAACCCGTGGTAATACCCGGAACAGCTTCAAGGGATTTTCCCATTTTTTCAGCCAGTTCGGGAAAGGTTTTGGCAGATGTCCATTCCTTTTTATCTTTCAGTATCACCATCAGGTCGCTCGCTTCCATCGGCATCGGGTCGGTGGGTACTTCACCGCTTCCTATTTTGGTCACGACCTTTTCTACTTCGGGATAATCCCTGATGAGGATATGGGCTGCTTTCTGCGTGTATTCAACCGTTGTTTTCAGATTACTTCCCGTCAATACACGGGTATCTACCGCAAAATCGCCTTCTTCCAATGCCGGAATAAATTCGCCTCCCAAGCGGGACAAAATAAGCACCGCAACGATGAACAGAGCAACCACCACACCAATAACCATTTTTGGAAAATGCAGCACCTTAGCGAGTGCTTTGTGATGAATGTTTTCCAACTTTTGCATAATGCGGTCGGAAAAATTGGGTTTGTGCTTGATTTTTTTGCTCAATACCAATGAACTCATCATCGGGATATAGGTCAGTGAAAGGATGAATGCACCGATCAGAGCAAAAGCTACGGTCTGTGCCATCGGTTTGAACATTTTTCCCTCGATGCCTTCGAGCGTGAAAATAGGCAGGTACACAATCAGGATAATGAGCTGACCGAATACGGCACTATTGACCATTTTGGTAGCCGAATTGCTGACCTGATTGTTCATTTCGTCCTGCGAAATACGATTGGCAACTGCAAATTTCTTTCCGTGCAACTGGTGCAGCACGGCTTCGACTATGATGACCGCTCCGTCCACAATCAATCCGAAATCCAATGCCCCCAAGCTCATCAGGTTACCGCTCACGCCAAACAAATTCATCATAATGATGGCAAACAGCATCGACAGCGGTATGACGGAGGCAACCAGAAATCCTGCCCTGAAATTTCCGAGGAACAAGACCAGTACAAAGACCACGATCAAGGCTCCTTCGGCAAGGTTGGTCTCAATGGTGCTGATGGCATTGTTGACCATCTTGGTACGGTCGAGAAAAGGTTCAATGACCACACCTTTGGGCAATGTTTTCTGGATAACGGCAATGCGTTCTTTCACATTTTTGATAACTTCGGCACTATTGGCTCCCTTGAGCATCATCACCACCGCACCGGACACTTCCCCCTGATCGTTGTAGGTCATAGCTCCATAGCGTGTGGCATAGCCTGTTTTCACTTCGGAAACATCTTTCAACAATACAGGAATACCATCCTGCGTAGCCGTGACCGAAATGTTTTCTATATCTACTTTATTACCGATCAGTCCTTCGCTACGGATATAAAGCACGGTAGGGCCTTTTTCGATATAAGCACCTCCGGTATTCTGGTTGTTATTTTCCAATGCCGTGAATACGTCACTGATGCTGAGGTTCAGCGATTGCAGTTTGTTGGAATTGACCGCAATTTCATATTGTTTCAGCTTACCTCCGAAGCTGCTGACTTCGGCAACACCTTTTACACCTAATAGTTGTCGCCTTACGATCCAGTCCTGAATGGTACGCAGTTCGGTGGCATCGAATTGGTTTTCAAACCCTTTTTCGGGTCTTACCACGTATTGGTAAATCTCTCCCAATCCGGTGGAAATAGGCCCCAGTTCGGGCGTACCTACACCGTCGGGGATTTCGTTCTGTACGGTTTGCAGCCGCTCGGCAACTTGCTGTCTTGCCCAATACACATCGGTATTGTCGTCAAAGACGATAGTCACCAACGATAATCCGAAGCGGGAAAAACTACGTATTTCGGTGATGCCGTTGATATTGCTGTTTGCCTGTTCAATGGGGAAAGTAACCAGACGTTCGATGTCGGTCGCTCCCAATGAAGGAGCTACGGTAATGACCTGCACCTGATTGTTGGTAATATCAGGTTGTGCGTCAATCGGCAATTTGGTGGCTTCGTATAAGCCCAAGCCGATAAGGGCTATGGTAAAAAGCCCGATGATGAGTTTATTCCGAATAGAAAACTCAATAATTTTATCTAACATAATTTGTAATACTGTTAATGATGAATGGAATACGGGATTTGCAGGCATACACTGGTAGTGCAAAGCCCGAAAAAACGCAGATGATTAATTGGGAACAGGCTTATGCTGCGGCAATATGCTTTCTGTACAGATATACAGAAGTAACATCCGCAAAAGCGAATTCAATTAAAATATCTGTCCAAGAAAAATTAACAGGATTTTGGCGGTTGCCAAATAGCAGAAAGATAGTTATTGTCTGAGAATGCATCGTCCAAAGGCAAAGCTTTGGGTTCTTTACCCACAAGTATTCTCGTTTCTATTTCAAAACTAAAAGGAGGGGTAAGTACAAAACTGACACTCAAAACATCGATATGGACGATAAACGGTAGTTGTTGGTCATGCTCGTAATCCTCATCGTGTGGATGATTTTCGAGGTGGTTGCCTTCATAATGAAGTGCGAGAAATTCCATCACATTTATTTGAGGATTTTTCTCTTTGTGCTCGAAATAATGTTCTACCAACATAGGGAACTTCAGCAACTGACCTAATTCAGTTGTTGAAATAAGATACACAGATAGAAACAATATGGCGAGTACTCTCCTCATACAGCAAAGTTAATGAAAAAGAGTATTCAGTTTTTTAAGTTGTTGTAATTTAAAACCTTTCAAAATTAAGACATCAAGGAAGTTAGATTATTTTAAACATTTCTTCTACCCTTGTTGTATCAAATGCTGTAAGTTCGGGTCATTCTTGATACGCTCCATTTCGCTTTCAAAAATATGCACAATGTCTGCTTTTATCAGACGGTAGTTGCTTTCGATTTCCTGTTTCATATAATCAACTCCGTTTTCATCAACAAAAGATAAAATCTGTGGTATCTTTTGGTAGGCTTTGATTTCGGCTGCAACCACTTTATTGTCCACCACAATTTCAGCGTGGAAAATCTTTTGGTCGATACGTTCATCGAAGTTATCCGATACTGAACCAACAAACATACCCTGTGTAAGTGTTGAAATTTTTGAGGCAGGTATCAAGCTATCCAATTGGGTAGAGATGGAAGTCGATTTGTCGTTGCGGTTAATCGTCATACTCTGACGTTTTTGTAACACTTTCCCGAAGCGTTCCGATAGGCTTTTTGCCGTTTCTCCAACCACCTGACCACTGAATATGTTGCCTACGGTATTTTGAATTACCTTACTTTCCTTGTCACCATAATCACGGGTTAGTTGCGAAAAGTCCTGAAATCCCAGACAAACCGCTACCTTATTACTTCTCGCCGTTGCGATAAGATTGTCCAGTCCTCGAAAGTAAATCGTAGGCAATTCGTCTATAATCACCGAACTCTTTAATTGTCCTTTTTTGTTGATGAGTTTTACAATCCTCGAATTGTATAAGCCCAATGCCGCGGAGTAAATATTTTGTCGGTCGGGATTGTTGCCTACGCACAAAATTTTTGGTTCTTTCGGGTTATTGATGTCAAGGGTAAATTCGTCCCCGGTCATTACCCAATACAACTGCGGGCTAATCATTCTTGATAGTGGAATTTTTGCTGATGCGATTTGCCCCTGTAATTGGTCTTGTGCTCCGCCTTGCCAGGCATCCATAAAAGGCGACAAGTAATTTTCCAAATCGGGATATGAAGTAAGTATCGTAAATACGTCTGAATACTTTTTATTCAGCAATTCGATAGCGTGTGGGAATGTACAATATTTACCGTTATCGTATATTTTCAGATACCAAATTATTGCTGCCAACAAGATAATAGGACTTTCCACGAAAAAATCCCCTTGCTTCTGTATCCACGACCTGTTGAGGTTTAGCATAATGGTATAAGCCGCTTCGTAGGCATCAGAAATGTCCGTCATAAAGTCGGGATTGAGCGGATTACAGCGGTGGCTCTTGCGTGGGTCGTCAAAGTTTATCACATAAAATTTCGGTTGAACTTTGTACTTATCCCTGTTTTTCAGTAAGTGGTTGTAAGCAATCGTTGAAAGGTCGTCAAACTTAAAATCGTAGATATACATACTAAACCCTTTCTCTATCTGCTGCTTGATGTAGTTGTTTACAATGGCGTAGGATTTACCGGAACCGGGGGTTCCGAGTACAATCGTTGCCCTAAAGGGATTGACCACGTTAATCCAACCGTCATTCCATTTGTTCTTGTAATAAAACTTCGTTGGTAGATTGACGGAATACTCGTTTTGCATCAATCGGGTTTCCTGCTGAAAACTTTCATTCTCGTTGTTGAATACATCGTCCATTAAATTGTTGCGGAGCAAACGGCTCATCCATACGCCAGCCATCAGCAAAGCGATATAACCTAATGAAATGGTTAAGATATACAAGAATGTACCGATTACCGGAGGTAACTTTAACAAGGGAGTATTCAGAAAGAACAACACAAAACCAACGGCTAATGCGATATAGATTTTAGTCCACGTTATCTTCTCATTCTTTACGCCTTTCGTACCTAAGCTACTCAAAGCCAACAAAACCAAAGCGAATGCTTTGGTATATAAGGTATGCGAGAACAGCCCTGCCGTTCGCTGAAAATTCCCTAATATTTTGTTGATTACTTCTAACGTCCAACCACGGTCTAAAAAGAAACCGTAGCAAAACCAATAAAGGTGCATCAGTACCAATAAAATACTCACTGCTCTCATAAATGCCATAATCTTGGCAAGCCCTCTTAAATCGTCTTCTCCCTGCATTATTTTTCAGTTTTAATGTTCGGGCGTGAATTTATGGGCTGTATAGCGTGGCTATAAGAATATGGCACTCAATGGCGGTGCGTGGCGGTGTTTGGCTAAATACTACTGCTGACCTCTTTTGCGTTTCCGTTTCTTTTTCATACGATTGGCGAAATCCTGTTCCTCGTAATCTTCTCCCTGAGCTTCGGGTATGAGCAAACCGCCAAAGGCTTCTGCAAAACCGTCTTCGTGTTTGTCTGTAGATAAGAAGTCGAACAAATGGTGTGGTTCTTCCGTAGGAAGATCCGCATCATTTGATGTGGATATTTTCGATATTAATTCAACAGGCTCTTTTATATTCGGTTTGATGTCGTTGTTCCAATAATCATTAAACGTATTGGCAGAAAGTTCCTTTGCCAAACGTGAGCCGTTCCATACCGTTTTGGAATTGTGGTCTATAAAGGTCATTCCATAAATACGACCTGCATTGTTCCGACGCACCATAACGTTAATGCCCTGTTCGCCTAATTGCTTTTTAAAAGTCCGTTCGTTGTCGGTAGATTGCAGGGCAATGGTAACAGCTGATTGTAAGGTCTGTTTGGACGGGGTATCTTTTAGGGTTGTTTTGCATTTCGCAAAATACAATTCCAAAGCCGGAAGTCCTGCGTTCTTCCCGAACAAAGAAGCCTTAAACGGATGTCCGGCTCTTTCGCCTTTCTCATCTAACGGAATGTACAATAAACCCTGCTGTGGCTTTCCGTGTAATTCTCCATCCACTTTTTCGGTGGTAATATTAAACGAGGAAAGTAAGGCATTGTATTCTCCCAAAGTCTGAAACTGATAGTAGTTCGGCAGATGTCGAATGACCGATGCTATCTGACTTTTTATATCGCCTGCTCGGTAATCCACTGGACGGAAAACCTTGTCATTCTGATTACGCTCTTTATCGGTTGCAGGTATTAAGCCGTGCTTTCTTTCCAATTCACGGCAAAGGTTCATAGACCGCATTTTCTCGAACTTGTCCGAAATCTTTTTACCCTGCTCGTCCACGCAAACCGATACAATATGGATATGGCTACGGTCAATGTCGGTATGTTTGAATACTATAAAAGGCTGTTCGCCGTAACCCATTTCCCGCATATATTCCTGTGCCATTTCCCTGTATTGGTCATCACTTACCCTGTCTTTCGGGTCAGGATTGAGCGAAATATGCAAGGTATGATATTGCGTATTGCGATTTGCAATGAGGTACGGCTCAAAAGATTGGGTTAATTGTGCAACGGTGTATGCTCCGTTTGGCGTTTCAATTATCTTATTGGTAAATAGAATTTGTCCGTTTTCTTTCTCCACTTTCAGATTATTATACGCCAATGCACCGTATAGATTTTCGCTTCTTCCGATTTTTGCTATCATTGCTCACGCTGTTTTTTCAGATGTTCGGCTTCAAATTCTGCTGTTATCTCAATAATTTTCTGACACAACATTGCCATTTCTGCCGTCTGTTTTTCCAATTTGTAAAGGAATGCTGCGGCTTTTTTCTCCGAAAAATGACGGTACAACAGCTTTACAATCTGATTATAATTGATACCTATTGCCCTAAACTGACTGTGAAACGAAGTCAGTCGCATATAAAAATCAACTGTTCCTTTGTCAATTTTCACAGACTTCATTTCCTTCCCGAACACCTGCGAAATGATAAACTTTGCCTTATTGGGCATTCCCGATACTTCAAAAAGCGATAAAAGTTTAGCGTTTTCCTCGTCTGTAAGACGAAAAACGTGGCGGTGGGTGCTGGGATTGAGCTTTGGCTTGCGACCGCCTTTATTCTGTTTGCTGTTATTGTTCTCGTTCATCACTATTCCATTTATAATTTACACGAAAAGCCGACTTCGGAGGCTTTTTCTGCTCCCTGCAAAGGGCAAGTTGTTTTGAGGCACTAAATTCTATTTAGAGTGCCTCAAAACACAACTTGCCGTGTTCCGGTGAACACAATAATCCGCCCTACGGGACGGATTGAAAGTAACAGGGAAAAAACGGCTCGAAGCCGTCCGTGTTACCTCCGTTTTGTCAAAAATCTTTTGCATAAATCCGTTAATAAAAATCACAATACAAAGTAAAGCCCTCTTTTTGAAAGGATTGCACTATCGAGCAGTGCCAAACACTGCCTTTGAAAGCCAAACACTGCCACATTGAAAGAACCGCTCGTTTATCTCTTTTTATTTGTACCAACAAAAGGATATAAGTGCGTAGATAGTTATGTAGGTAACAACATAAGCACTTAACTACCGAAGTAAGTAATCAAGCAAACAGGTACATAGAAAAGTACCTGTTCAGATACCTGATTATGTAGTTGAGAAAGTAGAAATGCAATTGCATAGGTAAGTAAATCTGCGGGTACAGACCTATTTATCTGCCTACCAATGTAGTTGTGTATTTAAGTTCATAGGTAGATAATTACCTGCACAAGTACAGAGCAACATACTTAATCACATAAGTATCTGACTGATGACATAGGCACTTACGCACATAGTTATTTGAGTAAGTAAATAATTAAATAAGTAGAGATATGAGTACAAAACACAAAACAGTATTTATCGCCTTTTCTTCGCAAAAAGGCGGTGTCGGCAAGAGTACATTTACAACGCTCGTTGCGAGTACCCTGCACTATCGTTTGGGCTACAATGTAGTCGTCTTCGATACGGATTTTCCCCAGCACAGCTTGATGAAAATGAAAGAGCGTGATTTGAAAATGGTAATGGAAAACGAAGCCTTGAAAAAACAGGCGTATAACCAATTTATAACCATCAACAAAAAGGCTTATGAGATTATACAGCATCGAGCGGACAGCGTATTGGAAAAAGCCCAGGAATATGTAAACGGTTCCTCTGTGCCGATTGATGTTGTTTTCTTCGACCTGCCCGGAACTGTGAACACGCCCGGTATTCTGAAAGCGTTGGCAGGAATGCACCACATTTTTACACCCATTACGGCAGACCGTGTGGTAATGGAAAGTACGCTCGTTTTTACGCAACTTTTGCAGGACGTTATTATGAAACAAGGAGAAACTTCCATAGAAACCATAAACCTGTTTTGGAACCAAGTGGACGGCAGGGAAAGCACACCGTTGTACGAAGTTTATAACAATCTTATCAACCTATTAGGATTAAGCCTTATGCAAAGCCAAGTCAAGAGCAGTACACGCTTTCGGAAAGAAAGCGAAGTGAACAGCAAAGGCTTATTCCGCTCCACGTTGTTACCTCCCGATGAGCGTCTGATGAAAACCTGTCAGTTAGACCTGTTTATGAACGAATTTTTAAAAATCACTCAATTATAAGCCCTATGGAAAAAGGAAACAGAAAAAAAGTAACACCCGATATTGACGAGGAACTGATGATGAGCCTTATGGTGGACGGCGTGAAAAAGGAAGGCATACAGCTTCCTCCCAAACCTGCCAAAGTACCCGAAAAGGAAACCGAAGAAGTAAAACAAGAGGTAGAACGGAACAAACCTGCGGTTAGGGAAAAGAGCCGGACAAAGCGAACTGCCGATGCCGATTATGAAAGTACCTTTTTCAAAAAATCGGAAACGAATGCCCGTGATGGTAAAACGGTCTATATCAGACCGGAATTTCACGAAAAGCTGACACGCATTATTCAAGTGATTGGCGAAGACAAGATTAGTATATACGCTTATTTGGATAATCTGCTCGATTACCATTTTCAGGAATTTGGCGAACAGATTACCAAGAGCTATAACGAAAAGTATAAACCCATTTAATAATAAAAGTTATGAGTAAAAAGCAAAGAAAACAGATAAAAAACAAAGAACAGTATCCCTTGATGTTCTTGACAAACCGCTACCCGTCCAGTCGTGATGGCAAGGTCGTTTACATCCGTCCGGAATACCACGAAAGGTTACTCCGCATTGTGCAATTAACGAGGGAAGAAAAATCAACGCTCTACTCGTACATTGACAATATTCTTGAACACCACTTCAGAGAGTACGGTGATGATATTACCGATTATTTCAATGAACGCTTTAAACCCATTTTATAAGCTATGGAAACTCTAATTGTAATATGCCTGCTGATAATCATTGTCCTGCTTGTACAGGACAAGATTGTCATTAAGAAAAAGTCGGAGCAGAAGCCGAAACAGGAAAAAGTCAATCCCAATCTGCCCGATATTATGGGTCAGCCCAAGCCTGTAAGAAGCCAATCCCTGCCAATCCCTGCCAATGAAAGCCAAATGGCGGAACAGGAGATAAATCCCGGTAATTTAGACATTGAATACGACGAAAATGAAATTGTTGGTATTCAAATTCCGCAGGAGGAGCTGGACGATGCTTTCAGTAATATGCCTGATTTAAGAGCGGAGGAAGAAGAATGGAACAGGTACGGAATTTCCGGTGGCGATGACAGTCTTGCCCAAGGGGTTACCTATGACGAACTAACAGCCGTAGGGGAATTGCTCCAAAAAAAACATTTGGAACAACCTCAAAAAGTAAGGGCAAAAGCGTTAGTTCAAAAATTGCAGGGAACTGAATTATTCAGCCTAATGGAAAGTTCTATCGAGGGTGCTACCCGAAAAATTGCCGAGATTTTGGACAGCACACTCACAACTGAAACGGAAGCCGGTTCTTCCAATTTGCGGAAAAATGATTTTGAAAACTTTGACATCGGGGAGTTTATATAGACTTCCCTTTGTCTTTTAAACTGTTATAATTTCCCAAATATCTGTACTTATTGTGTTTTGTAATGCGTTAAATCTGTCTTTGTGAATTGCTATGCAAAGTAAATCTGTTGGTCGTGAAAAACCAACGTAAGCCATTTTCGCTGATTGTTTTACTCTGTCGCCAACAGTTGATTGTATTTGTGTTCCTAAAAATTGGTCTTTTAGTCGTTGCGATTCGTAAGACTTTGCATTTGTTCCTCGTCCGTCTTGCTGAAAATATGATTCCAAATACAATGTCGCACAATGTGTTTGTCCTTTTACTGCGTGAACGCTTGTAATTTCAATTTCAAAGCCGTCTGCTTTGTAATGATTTGTTGGGGCTAAAATTTCTGCATTTTCGACAGAAATTTCTGCATTGTCATCATTGATGAAATTTGAACTTATAGAAACAGTTTTGTCAAAAATTGCAAGCAATGTTGGAATGTAAGTTTTAATTTCCTCCCAAACTTCGTTTGTTTTTTCTCTAACTATTTCGATTGACCAATTATAAATATTAAGATTTAATTCGTCATATTTTTGAACGTCTTTTTCGTGTATGAAGTCAATTAGTTTTTTCTTTGTGTAGGGTCTGTCGTCTGTTGTATTGATGTTTTCTAAACGTAAGATTTTTAGAAAAGCATTTAAGATATTTTTCCGAATAGGTTCTAATGTTTGCTTTTGCTCATAATACAACAAATAACTTTTCAAGTTGTCATAATCTTGTTTTGGTTTCCCTTTGTCTTTCGCAAAACCTTTGTGATAATCTTCTAAACGTAGTTTAGCTGCATCATTACGGCTTGTTTCATCTTCTTTCCATTCAGTATTCCAACAAATAGCTTTGATTGGTTTCTCGGAATTCCCTAAACCTTTTTCTTTTACGATTTGAGCAAAACAAGCAATAATGTTTCCGATTGTTTCATTTTCAAAAACTAAAATATGCGGTTTTATTTCACATTCATTTTTTCCAACAATATCAAAAGTTTCATCGCTGTATAAAGCAAATTTTTTTACAACGTTTGCAATATGTTTGCTTAGTCGTTGGCTTCCGTTTAATCGTAAAACTTCTGGTCTATCAACCCAATTATCATTTGCTTTTACAAATGAGTTATAGATAGCTTGGTTTTTGTCGCCAATTCTTTGAATTTTTGAAATGCTGTTTCCGTCATCGTAAAAAACTTTTTCTAACAAATTGTATTGATGCGTGTCCATATCTTGCATTTCATCAACGAACACAAAAGAAAAACGTGTCTGCAATATGGTTTTGACACTTGGTATTTTATTCAAATAAACGTCAGCTAAAAAATAAGCATCATCATAATGTAAAATACCTGATTGAAGAATTCCAATTTTGAATCTTAAAAACCAATTATATACACTTTGTTTTTCTTGCGGTGTGTAATCACGATAATTTTCTGTCCTTGTTCTACCTCGTGGTTTACTAACTTCTAAAACATCCCCATTTAGTTTTTTTACTAACTGAGTTTCTGTAGAGTATTGAAATCTGTAATTATAAAATAACCCCTCATTATTGTTTTTTATATAGGCAACTTTGTCGGTAATATCTTTGTCGAACCCCAGCTTATACAACCAAGGTTTTTCAATACAATTCTTAATCTTTTCGTTGTATATTTCGTGGTCAATCCTGATTGGCTTTTTATTGAATTTTTGAACGTAAAACGGAACAGCTAAAAACTCATCAACAAAACTTTGTATTGTTCCAATGAAATTTGGATAGGAAAATAATCTCGGACAATACTTTTGAATTTTTTCTTTTATTTCGTCAATGGCTGCGTTTGTATGCGACAAAACCAAAATTCCTGAACCTTCAGCAAAGGGAAGTTTGCTTTCCAAAATAATTAGCTTTGCAAGCAAAGCCGTTGTTTTTCCACTTCCGGGAACAGCTTGTAAATCTATTGTATTGAAATTGCGAATAAACACTTTTCGTTCATCGTCAAATGTTTTGCCTACAGGTAAAAGCAATCGTTCGGCATATTGAATTTCTTCATCTGATATGTTAATTTCCTGTGGCATATTTAATCGCTTTTACAAGATAATTAACTGTGTCGGCTTCATCTTCTGAAATTGTAATTGTGTGAACTGCTTTACTTAAATCTTCATCAATCGCGTTTGCAATGTGATAAGCAATATTGGTTTTTTTCAAAGTTTTGTTTATCAATTTTGTTGCAAGTGCTTTTTCAAAATCCGCTTCCCAATCTGTTTTTGTATGAAATGCTTTTGCTGCATTTTGAAAAACCGTTGTTAAACTTGTTGATTTGAATAGGGAATATTCCAAAGTCCAATTTGGTGCAGCAAAGTATTTTACATTTTCTTCCGATTGGTCAGCTATCTTTTTAATTTCCGCTTCTGTTTTTTCCTTAATTGTTTCGGCATCACGTTTTACAAAATCATCTCCGCTTTTTTCGTATTCCCTAATATCCGAATCTGTAATTACAGCAACAGGAATTTTCATATTGGGTTCTGCTTCTCGCAAGTATATTTTTGAATAATGGTCAAAACCTGTGTGTCCGATGTTCACAATGGAAACGCCTTTTTCTGTTAAGCTTATTCCGATTGCTTTTGCAATGCTTGGCAATAAAATTTCTTCTGCCCAACCCTCAACTAAAATCACGCCTTTGGCAAAAAACAAATTGGCTTTTGTGGTGTCCAAAAATTTTTCTAAAAATTTGTAATCGTCTTTTCCCAATTTGGTGTAAGTTTCGCCCATTGGAAAAGCGTTTCCATTGTTGCAAATAATCAAATTTTCCAATTTGAGTTTGGAAGCCAAATTAGGGCTGTGCGTTGTGAGAATGAGTTGAATGTCTGTTTGCTTTTGAAACACTTCAATCACTTGCATTTGTGCCTGTGGGTGCAAGTGTGCTTCCAATTCTTCAACCAAGCCCAAACGTAAACCTGTCCAATTTGACTTGGTTAAGTGAAGCAATTCCGCAGCCATAAACAAACGGTTCAAAGTTCCTAAGCCCGGATTTGGTTCGCCTTTCAGGGTTAAAGCAAGTTTTTCAAGAATGCTTTTGATGTCGGTTGATGTTGATTCAAATTCGCTTTCGTTATTCTTGCTGTAAAAACTTTTAATGTAGTTGTCAATTTTATCTTTTATCTGTTTTCCCTCTGTGGCTTTGGGTTGTCCTGTATTATCAACGCCTTTGAAATAATTTTCTAATTCTTCTTTTAAGCCCGAAAAGATTTTTACCAAATCGTTGTCTTTCTCTTTTCCTTTAAATGCTTCATCGCCCAAAAGAATTTGTGATAAACGTGAATTGCGTTTTGCAACCAATTCGTTTTCTGCATCACGCAAAGGTTTTAAGTAAGTTGCTTTAAAATATTCTTTTGTTTCTGATGAAAGCATATATCCTTCTTCATCAACTCCGGCTTTTACATCGGTTGGCGTTATTTTGCCTGTTTGGCGTTTTACATCGTAGTTTAATTTCAAAAATGGTTTTGCTTCTTCGCCTGTACCTATCCAGCCCAACCATTCTGTAAAGTTTTTTGCTTCTTCGGGTTTTAAATCTTCAAACTTCAATTCAATGCGGAAACGATTTGCATCTTGGTAAAAATCTTTATTATCAACTCTTATGTATTCGTAGCTGTGCGTTTTCAAAACCAATTTTATGGCATCAATAATAGCAGTTTTACCCGAATCATTTTCACCAATAATCACATTCAAACCTTTGGTGAGGTTTAAATCTAAATGTGGTTTATCAAGGTCTATATCCCCCTCTACACCGAATTTTCTAAAATTCCAAAGTTTGATGTTAGATAAATACACGTATTCAATATTTAGATTGATAAAATATGCTAATATAAAATTAATTCTTCAAACCGCCACTGAAAGCCAAACACTTCCTTTGACTGCCACTTTAAAGTAACACCTCTATTTCTATAAGACATTTGTCCCAAAAGCCCGCAAGGTGCGGGATTACAGTAACAAATTAATCTTTTTCAAAATGGAAAAACAGAGAAAAAAAGTTTTGCTGACGTTCGGTGCAATGCTGTCAGCAATAGGTGTGTTCGCACAGGGAAACGGCTCGGCAGGTATCAACGAAGCTACCCAAATGGTAACATCGTATTTCGACCCAGCGACACAACTCATTTATGCCATCGGGGCTGTGGTCGGACTAATCGGAGGTGTGAAAGTGTACAACAAATTCAGTAGTGGCGACCCCGACACGAGCAAGACTGCGGCAAGTTGGTTTGGTGCGTGTATCTTCTTGATTGTAGCGGCTACTATCCTGCGTTCATTCTTCCTTTAATCGCTTGCCTTATGAATTACAACATTAACAAAGGCATCGGAAGGACGGTTGAGTTCAAAGGATTAAAAGCCCAATACCTGTTCATCTTCGCAGGCGGACTGCTCGGTACGCTCATCTTCGTGATGATACTGTATATGGCAGGTGTAAACCCGTACATCTGCCTGTTTATCGGTGCTGGAGGTGCTTCGCTGATTGTGTGGCAGACCTTTTCGCTCAACAAAAAACACGGCGAACACGGTCTGATGAAAATCGGGGCAAGAAAAAGACACCCCCGATACATCATTTGTCGCAAGCCTGTACACAGGTATTTAAAATTCACGCCTAAACAGAAAGCCCTATGAGAAACGTAACTAAAACAGCCACATTGGAAAGCAAATTTCCTTTGCTGGCAGTAGAAAACAACTGCATCTTATCAAAAGATGCAGACATTACCGCCTGTTTCGAGGTGCGTTTGCCCGAACTGTTTACGGTAGCATCAGCAGAATATGAAGCCATACACTCGGCTTGGCACAAGGCAATTAAGACTTTGCCCGATTTTACAGTCATTCATAAGCAAGATTGGTACATCAAGGAGAATTATGCTCCGGATTTGGTACAGGAAGACCAAAGTTTTCTTTCCAAAAGCTATCAACGTCATTTCAACGAGCGACCGTTTCTAAACCATTATTGTTACCTGTTCCTCACGAAGACGACCAAAAACAGAATGCGTATGCAAAGCAATTTCAGTTCGCTTTGTAAGGGTACGCTCATTCCAAAGGAAATCAACAAGGAAACGATACACCGATTTATGGAAGCGGTGGCACAGTTTGAACGCATCTTGAACGATAGCAGTTTTGTAAGCCTGCGAAGATTAAATGAAGACGACATCATCGGAACGGACGAAAAGCAAGGGCTGTTGGAGCAATACCTGACACTTTCGAGAGAAGCCGGAACAGCAATGCAGGACATCGCTTTAGGAGCAGAAGAAGTCCGTATCGGCAACAAAAGGCTGTCATTGCACACCTTGTCCGATACGGACGACCTGCCGGGAATGGTATCGGCAGATACCCGTTTTGAAAAGCTGTCCACCGACCGGAGCGACTGCCGTCTGTCGTTCGCAGCACCTGTGGGATTGCTATTGAATTGCAACCATATCTATAACCAATATCTGTTTATAGATAACAGTGAAGACAACCTGCAAAAGTTTGAGAAATCCGCAAGAAATATGCACTCTTTGGCTCGGTACAGTCGGGCGAACCAAATCAACAAAGAGTGGATAGAAAAGTACCTGAACGAAGCACATTCGTTCGGTCTTTCTTCCATTCGGTCACACTTCAATATTATGGCTTGGTCAGAAGACCCTGCGGAACTCAAACAGTTGAAAAACGATTGCGGTAGTGCGTTGGCATTGATGGAGTGTAAGCCCCGCCACAACACTACGGATGTGGCTACTTTGTACTGGGCAGGAATGCCAGGCAATGCAGGCGATTTTCCGAGTGAGGAAAGTTTTTACACATTCATTGAGCCTGCGTTATGCTTCTTCACGGAAGAAACCAACTACCACAATTCGCCCTCTCCGTTCGGGATTAAAATGGCGGATAGATTGACCGGAAAGCCAATCCATTTGGATATTTCCGATTTGCCAATGAAACGTGGGATTATCACGAACCGAAACAAGTTCATACTTGGTCCGTCAGGTTCGGGTAAATCGTTCTTCACTAATCATATGGTACGCCAATATTACGAACAGGGGGCTCACGTTCTGCTCGTAGATACAGGTAACTCCTATCAGGGATTATGCGAACTCATCAAGGGAAAAACCAAAGGCGAAGACGGTGTTTACTTCACATATACCGAAGACAACCCGATTGCGTTCAATCCATTTTATACCGATGACGGCGTGTTCGACATCGAAAAGCGTGAGAGTATCAAGACCTTGATACTTACGCTTTGGAAACGTGATGACGAACCGCCCACAAGGTCGGAAGAAGTGGCATTGTCCAATGCGGTATCGGGCTATATCGAACGTATCAAAGCGGACGATATTTATCCGTCATTCAATGGTTTTTACGAATACGTGAAAGGCGACTACCGTAAGGTATTGGAAGAAAAACAGGTAAGGGAAAAAGACTTTGACATTGCCAATTTTCTCAACGTGTTAGAGCCTTACTATCGTGGTGGCGAGTATGACTATTTGCTGAACTCGGACAAGCAATTAGACTTATTGAGCAAACGCTTTATTGTGTTTGAAATTGATGCGATTAAAGACCATAAAATCCTCTTTCCCATAGTTACAATCATCATTATGGAGGTCTTCATCAACAAAATGCGTAGGCTGAAAGGTATCCGTAAGCTCATTCTGATTGAGGAGGCTTGGAAGGCGATAGCAAAGGAGGGTATGGCGGAATACATTAAGTACCTCTTTAAAACCGTCAGAAAATTTTTCGGAGAAGCCATTGTCGTAACGCAGGAGGTTGATGATATTATTCAGTCGCCCATCGTCAAAGAAAGTATCATTAACAATTCCGACTGCAAAATCCTGCTTGACCAACGCAAGTATATGAACAAGTTCGATGATATACAGGCGATGTTGGGGCTAACCGACAAAGAAAAAGGACAGGTACTTTCCATCAATATGAACAACGACCCCTCACGGCTTTACAAAGAAGTGTGGATAGGTTTAGGTGGTACGCACTCGGCAGTCTATGCCACCGAAGTGAGTTTGGAGGAATACCTCGCCTACACGACTGAAGAAACCGAAAAAATGGAAGTGATGCAACTCGCTTCCGAACTCGGTGGCAATGTCGAACTCGCCATTAAGCATATCGCAATGCAAAGGCGGGACAAATCAAATAGTAATTAACATTTAAAATTTCAAGTACAATGAAAAAAGTATTGTATCTGGTGTGTACGGCACTAATGCTTGCCGTAGCACCGTCAGCAAAAGCTCAATTTGTAGTAACTGACCCTGCAAATTTAGCATCAGGTATTCTCAACAGTGCGAACGAAATCGTACAGACTTCCTCGACTGTTAGCAATGTGATTAAGAACTTCAACGAAGTTAAAAAGGTCTATGAGCAAGGCAAGGAATATTACGACAAGCTAAAGGCTGTCAATAACCTTGTGAAAGATGCCCGCAAGGTGCAACAGACTGTTTTGCTGGTAGGCGATGTTTCAGAAATGTATGTTCAGAATTTCGGCAAAATGATGAACGACCCGAATTTTTCCGCACAGGAATTGTCGGCTATCGCAAATGGTTACTCGGCTTTACTGAATGAAAGTACCGAACTGCTCAAAGAGCTGAAACAGATTGTAACCTCTACAAGCCTGTCATTGAATGACAAAGAGCGTATGGATATTATAGACCGAGTTTACAAAGAGGTCAAGGAATATCACAGCTTGGTAAGATACTACACGAATAAAAATATCTCTGTAAGTATCCTGCGTGCAAAGAAACAGAATAATACCAAACGAGTGCTTGACCTCTACGGAACTCCTAACCAAAAATATTGGTAAGCTATGGAATTTCAAAATTTGCACGAAGTCCTACGCTCATTGTACGATGAGATGCTCCCACTGTCCGCCGATATGGCGGCAGTGGCTAAAGGCGTAGCTGGTTTGGGGGCTTTGTTCTATGTCGCTATAAAAGTATGGCAGGCATTGAGTAGAGCCGAGCCCATTGATATGTACCCGTTGCTCCGTCCTTTTGCTTTGGGTATCTGTATTATGTTCTTCCCGACTATCGTATTGGGAACAATCAATGCCGTGTTAAGCCCAGTTGTACAAGGTACACACGCCATTCTCGAAAATCAAGTGCTTGACCTCAACGATTTGCAAGCTAAAAAAGACCTCTTAGAAAGGGAAGCGATGTTGCGAAATCCCGAAACTGCCTATTTGGTGTCCAATGAGGAATTTGATAACAAGCTCGAAGAATTGGGCTGGTCGCCGGGCGACCTGATTACGATGTCGGGTATGTATATGGATAGGTTTGCCTATCAGACCGAACAGGCAATCAAAAATTGGTTTCGCAATCTGTTAGAGGTACTGTTTCAAGCTGCGGCATTGGTCATTGATACCATACGGACGTTTTTTCTCATCGTCCTATCCATACTCGGGCCGATAGCCTTTGCGATAAGTGTGTGGGACGGTTTTCAGTCCACACTCACGCAATGGCTGACCCGATATGTAAGCGTGTATCTGTGGTTGCCTGTATCTGACCTGTTCAGCTCGATGCTCGCCAAAATACAAGTCCTGATTATAGAAAAGGATATCCAAATGCTCGCTGACCCAACGTATATCCCCGATACAGGCAATACGGTGTACATCATATTTATGATAATAGGCATTGTGGGGTACTTCACTATCCCAACAGTGACTGGCTGGGTAATCCAAGCCGGAGGTGCAGGAAACTTTACCCGCAATGTGAACCAAGCCGCAATGAAAGCCGGAAATATAGCAAGTGCTGGAGCTGGTTCTGCTGCCGGAAATATCGGAGGTCAGCTACTCAAAAAATAATGTAAAACGAATAATCATTTAGAAAAAAATGGAATTTAAAACGCTTAGAAATATAGAAAATAGCTTCCGACAGATACGTCTGTATGCCATTGTGTTTGCCGTTCTCTGCACTAGTGTGGTAGGTTTTGCCGTATGGAAATCCTACAGCTTTGCAGACGAACAAAGGCAAAAAATCTATGTGCTGGATAACGGTAAATCTTTGATGCTCGCTTTGTCGCAAGATGCAAGTATCAACCGTCCTGTGGAAGCAAGGGAACACGTTAGACGGTTTCACGAACTGTTCTTTACGCTCGCACCCGACAAAAATGCGATTGAAAGCAATATGAGTAGAGCATTCAATCTTGCCGACAAATCCGCCTTTGACTATTACAAAGACTTATCGGAGAAAGGTTATTACTCCCGTATCATATCTGGAAATGTTCAGCAACGCATCGAGGTAGATAGTGTCGTGGGCAACTTCGATACCTATCCCTATGCGGTGCGTACCTACGCCAAACAGTTCATCATACGGTCAAGTAATGTAACACGTCGTAACCTGATTACTTCCTGCTATCTCGTGAACTCAGTACGTTCCGACAACAATCCCCAGGGATTTAATATCGAAAAGTTTGCGGTAATAGAAAACAGGGATATAGAAGTAATAAACCGCTAAAAACTACGGATATGAAACAGTTACTTGATTTAGACACATTCGCAAAAACCTTGACCGAGAAAGGATATGACGGTTATTTCCATACGGAAGCATCATACCCCGACAAAATCAAAGACAGCCTTAACAGGTTTTTTGAGGCTTGCAAAAATGGTGCGGATAAACCAATGTTACCCAATATGCTGATGCTGAAAACCTACCTGCAATGGAATGGCGATGACAAACCAAGAGTTGAATGCAATATGTGGGTAAAGTATGAAGACGGTCTTTTCGATGTACAGAAAATGAATATTGAAAGGACTGACCAATACGGGCATTTATTGAAGCAATCGAAACTGATAGACCTTTCCACAGGTACAGTACCGACCCGAAAAGAAGCCATTGCATTGGTGTCCGAAGCTCCTAAACAAAAGTTGTCTTCACAAAGCAGACGGTTTAGGATGTGATAACCGATAATCAATAAGGTATGAAAAAATTCAGAGCAAATATGGACAGGTACTTTGACAGGCTGGACGAGCGTTGGCGGTCTTTGCCCGTAGGCAAACAGCACCAATACACGCTGTACTTCTTTGTCGGTTATCTGCTACTGACGGCAGGAGTGGTTGCCAAAGTATGGCACGATACAAGGCAATCAAAAAACAATATGCATATCGAACATATTGAAAACCCTGTCCTCAAAAAAAATGAACGTTCTGCAAACCCGCAGGACACATTATCAACAATTCTAAAAAATAAGTTTTATGAAAGAAAATGAGAATAAAAAATCGGTTGTTCGGGTAACGGAAAGTAACCCGAACGAAACCGCTGATGTACTGCAAGACGGTACTCAGAACAAATCCGAAAAACTCAAAAAGCCATTTATTTTTGGTTTAATGGGGGTTGTTTTCGTGGGTTGTATGTATTTGATTTTTAAACCGTCAGAAGACAAAAAGGAAATCGAAAATATCGGTCTGAACGATGCCGTTCCGCAAGCCACCGGAGCCGGAATGCCCGACAATAAAGGTAAGGCTTACGAATTGGAAATGCTCGAACAGAAAGAGCAAGAAAAACGCAATGCACTTGCCACACTTTCGGACTATTGGAATACCGAAGACAGCGATGAGCCGATGGACGAATTTCCCGAAGAAGACGAAAGCTATGATTATAGTGGCAGAAATTCGGGAAGAAATGGAAATCCTGCTTTGAACAGCTACCGCAATATGCAAAGCACATTGGGTTCATTCTATCAGGACGATAATTCGGAAACAATAGAACTCCAAAGACAGTTGGACGAACTCAAAGAACAATTAGCGGAACAAAATGTACCCAAGCCTGTAACCGTAGATGACCAACTTGCCTTAATGGAGAAATCCTATGAAATGGCGGCAAAGTATCTTCCGACTAATACCAACACAAGCACCGCAGAAACCCTACCTGCAAACGGTACAGCATCGGAAACTTCGAGGGCTAACCAAAAAGAGCATTTTGTGGCGTTTACTCCGGCAAGAAAAAACACCGTTTCTGCCTTGTACCGTGAACCAACCGATAGTGCTTTTTTAGCCGATTGGAGCGAAACCCGAAACCGAGGGTTTTATACCGCAGGTGCTATGGAACAGGTGGTACAACCAAAAAACAGTATCAAAGCCTGTGTACACGATGCACAAACGGTAGTTGGCGAAACAGGAGTACGTTTGCGATTGTTAGAGCCTGCCCGAACACCACAGCGCACAATCCCACAAGGAACGATTGTAACGGCTAATGCCAAGTTCCAAGGTGGACGTTTGCAACTCAAAATTACCTCTATTGAATTGGAGGGCAATATTATCCCTGTGGATATTACCATTTACGATTTGGACGGACAGCAAGGGCTTTACGTTCCGTATTCTCCCGAAATGAACGCCCTTACCGAAATGGCGGGCAATATGAGCCAAACAGGCGGAACGAGCGTAATGCTAACGCAAAATGCCGGACAACAGGTTGCGGCGGATTTAAGTCGTGGAGTGGTGCAGGGTATTTCGGGCTATTTCGCCAAGAAAGTACGCACACCAAAAGTTACCCTAAAGGCAGGACACCAAGTCTTTTTGGTATCTAAAAAATAATGTTGAACTCAAATAATTAAAACAATGAACAATCTTTTTAAATCAATCTGGGCGGTTGCCCTTACAGTCGGCTTTGCCGTAACCTCATTTGCACAAGATAGTGCAACTGCAAAAACTCCGCTTGCTTTGGGCAAGATAGAACCCTATAAAATGGAAGTAACCTACGACAAAACTTCGCATTTGATTTTCCCGACCGCCATTCGGTATGTGGATTTGGGTAGCGAATATTTGATTGCAGGAAAAGCTGAAGATGCGGAAAACGTCTTGCGTGTGAAAGCATCAGTAAGGGATTTTGAAGCGGAAACCAACTTTTCCGTAATTACCAATGACGGACGTTTTTACTCTTTTAATGTGTATTATAGTGGCTATCCCGATGCGTTGAGCTATGACCTTTTGACTATGCAAAAGGCAGTAGATAAAGCCAACGGAAACGATGTGCTTTTTGAAGAATTGGGCAATAACTCTCCGTCTTTGGCAGGCTTGCTGTTGGAAACCATTTACAAGAAAGACAAGCGTATTGTAAAGCATATCGGAGCAAAGAGCTTCGGTATTCAGTTTATTTTGAAAGGGATTTACATACACAACGGCAAATACTATTTCCATACGGAAGTAAGAAACCGTACCAATGTGCCGTTTGAGATTGATTTTGTCAATTTCAAGGTCGTAGATAAAAAGGTAGCCAAACGTACCGTAGTGCAGGAACGCCCATTGATACCGCTACGAACTTACAAACCTTTGGAAGACGGCATAAACGGAAAATCTACCGGACAAAATGTGTTCCTGTTAGACCAATTCACGATTGCCGATGACAAGGTATTGCTGATTGAGATTTTCGAGAAAAACGGAGGCAGACATCAAACCCTGCAAATCGAAAATTCGGACTTAATCAAAGCCCGATTGATTAACGATATGCACCTAAAATTTTAATAACCTTTTAAAGCAAGAACAATGAAAAAGTATATCTATACCGTGATGCTACTCTTTGTGGCCATCACGGTTGCACAGGCACAGCGAATGTTGCCCAAACAAAAAGGATTGGAGGTAAGCACAGGCATACTGTCCAACGATAAAATCGGCAACGATTATTATATCAGTCTTGGTATGACCGTAAACGGAAAGAACGGCAATTATCAGCTATGGGCGTTGGAATACACGCACCAATACCACGATTACAAGGACATTCGCATACCGCAGGAAACCTATACCGCAGAGGGTGGTTACAGTTTTTTCCTGTTGGGCGATACCCGAAAAAATATCACGCTGAATTTCGGCATAACAGGCGTGGTGGGTTACGAAAGCATCAACCGTGGCGAAGCGATGTTGTATGACGGAGCGAAGATATTGAGCGAGGACAATTTCGTTTACGGAGCTGGCGGTCGGCTCACATTTGAAACGTACCTGTCAGACCGATTTGTACTTGTCCTGCAAGGGCGTACAAAGGTCTTGTGGGGTACGGATTTGGAACAATTCCGACCGTCCGCAGGTGTGGGATTAAGGTTTAATTTTTAAAACGTAGAAGCGATGATAGCAATATTTAATAAATTCAGAACAGGATTACTGCCGATATATGTACTCTTGGCAATCCTCACGGCTTCGGTTTCTTTGGTATCTTGTAGCAAAGATGATGACCTCGAAATACAGAACGATTTTCCTTTTGAGGTCAATGTAATGCCTGTACCCAAAGGCGTAGCCAATGGGCAGACCGTAGAAATACGCATTACCATTCAGCGAACAGGCAATTACCAAAGCACACAATATTACCTCCGTTATTTCCAATTTGACGGACAGGGAGCATTGAGATATTACGATGAACCACCGTATCTGCCCAATGATTTGTATCCATTACAGGCGGAGCAATTCCGATTGTACTACACTTCAACATCTGCCGTATCACAAGCCTTTGAGGTGTGGATTTCGGACAGTTTTGGCAATGAGAAACAGATAAGTTTTCAGTTCAACAGTACGGATTAAGAACAATAGAAATGAAGCTAAAAAACCGACTTTACGCAGGTCGGTTTTTTGCTTTTTAGCTTTCGGTGTAGGATGATTTTGCTTAAATTTACTTCATTATAAATCATAAAGCTATGGATACAGTTACGGCTCAATTGGTGTTTGGTATTATTGTTATCGTTGTTGGTATAGGGCTTATCTATTGGATAAACCGCAGGAAATTTTACAGACGTAATGCTATGGGTGCAGAGGGCTTTTCAAGTTTTGAAGCATCGGTTTTTACACGCTTTATTGAGCGTATCAGTAAATGGATTGCCTACCTTTTGATTATTGTAGGTGCTATTTGTATATGGACTTACAGTCAAATGAAAAAGGATAAAGAGAAGCAGAACGTGGAGTTACAAAGTCCGAAATAAGTAACTATTTGGCTCAAAAACCTAAAATAAAGTATAAGAGATAAGAAATATGCATACATTAAGCTATCCAGAGGACATAAAAGAACAATACAAATTTGCAATTGAAAAAGCACGTGAAGACCGTGATAGGTATTTCAGTTGGATTAAGAATGAAATTGAAACTGCAATAGCATTAATAAACAAGTTTGATAAAATCTATGTTCTTGGTGGTCTTGGCTCTAAACTTATAAAAGCCACACCAACATTTTACAATCAATTTTTAGCGACATACACTGAAACAGGCAAAGATGAAATTCAAGAGGAAGAGCTAATTCAAGATGATGACGAAATTGAAGTGCTTTTAGAATATGCAATGAACATTGCTACTGCAACACCTAATACAAATAAAAATATCATTCCAACTCAAAACGACATTGACGAAATATATGAACAGCTTTCCAAAATAAAAGTCAATATCAATTTTTGGGAACTTTCAGCAGATTATCCTGTGGGTGGCAACGAATTTGACCATTGGTTGAGAACAAATATAATGCAAGACACAATTAATGTTAGAGGAGACGGATATCACACGCACATTCAAGAGGTTTATAAAGAAGTTTTTGCTCCTTTTGATGGTTTTCTTCAACAATATTATGGTTTTAATTCAAGTGATATTTTCAACACTATTCTAAAACTCGACAGCTTGGTTTATTCTAAAATAGGTAACCCATTTGGTGCAACCCAATCCCATAAACGGCTAACAGAATGGATGGATGAAGTCGGACAAGAAACCATTATGAATACAATGATGGAAACAGGAAAACATTTTATTACTCAATTTGCTGAAGCAAATCCAGACTTGCAAGACCCTGAAGCACCTGAAAATATCATTATGCACCATCTTGACAATATTGAAAGTTTCGATAAAGTATTTTGGGTTATTCCTAAAACAGATATAGAGAAACAGATATTTGAAAGATTATCAACAGAGTTTGGCGCTAATGAAATTTTTTATCAACCGCCAAAGTTCAAAGCGTTTCCATTAAATGACACTTTAATCAATCTTAAACCGCTGATAAAAGAAGACGATAAATATTATCATTTTTCATTAAATTTTGCTTTTAGAAATATTTTCAAAATAACAGAGGAACTAATAAAATCGGCTGATACTGTTTATTATGAAAATTCTTTTAAAGGAAATAGTAACTCTAATTCCAGAGACAATTACATTGAGCAAAAGACAAAACAACAATTTGAGAGATTAATACCAACAGCCAAATTTTATCATTCATTAGAATATAGTATTGTAGAAAAAGGACAGAATAAAAAAACAGAACTTGACATTCTTGGAGTTTCTAATGATACTATTTACATTATTGAAGTAAAAGCTGGCGAACTAAATACGAAACACAGAAGAGGAGCTATAAAAGGTCTAAAAGACCGGCTTAAAGAAACTATTAATGAGGGGTCATACCAATGCCACAGGGCTTTGAAGTATATTCAAGAGAACGACAATCCGACTTTTGATTATATTGAAGCAGGAACAAAAAAAACTTTGACAATTAATAAGACACAAATCCAATCATATTTCAAAATATCAGTAACGTTTGAACATTTTTCGTCTATTTCTGCAAACTTGAAATATTTAATTAATTCAGGTGTATTAAGTCCTGATTTCAAATGGACTTGGATTGTTTCTCTGTATGACCTAATGATATTCGCTGACTTGATACAAAGTGAAGTCGAATTTAAAGAGTATTTATCAAACAGAATTGCATTGTATGATAGAAATGATATTCAATTTTCTGATGAAATAGATATTCTTGGATTTTATTTTCAAAACCACTTTCCATTAGGACAAGAAAAAGAAGATGAAATGATGCACATTGTAAACTTCAAGGATGAAATAGAGGATTATTATACAAGAACAGGCGTTGGTATGCCATTTATTGATAAGCCAAAGAAAAGAAATGATTAAAAACTTACATCTCATATTTCGACAATATTTCAAAAAAATCGGATAGCCCAAAAGGTTATCCGATTTTTCGTTTATAGCAAATGTAAACCGCCAAATACTACCTTTCAACGCCAATGGCTACAACATTTCCTAACCCTGTAACAAGCATTAATATCTTCGACTTCTAAAAATTGAGCAAACAATGGAAGTTATCGCAATACAAAAGTCCGTATTGAACGGAATGAAAAATGAGCTGGAAGCACTTTTGGAATTGACCGAAAACGCTACCCGAAAATACAATCCCATTTTCAAAGGGGAGCAATGGCTCGATAACCAGGAAGTATGTTTGATGATGAACATAACCAAACGGACGTTGCAGACCTATAAGGACAAAGGTCTGTTGCCTTATTCCAAACTGAACCGAAAAAATTATTACAAACGCTCGGACGTACAGGCTCTGCTCGATGCCGGACATCCGAACAATACCAACAACAATGGATTTACTGACGAATGAAGCCGAAGAAATCATCGCACAACAGGAGATGATTATGCAGTTGCGAAACCGTATCGAACAAATACTGAAAAACTACCGTCCTGTAATGAACGGAGAAATCTATTTATCGGGCGAAGATGTGTGCAAGCTGTTACATATCAGCAAACGAACTTTACAGCAATATCGTGATGATAATATCCTGCCCTACATTCAGATTGGTGGCAAGATAATTTATAAGGAAACGGATTTGCTGGGTATATTAGAGCAAAACTATATCTGCCACAAACCCTAAACACTTCTCGGGTCGGGCTTGATGGGCATCATCGCACAACGATATACCTCTATCGCAGGACAATCGTAATCCACCGTAACTTTACCCTCTATCAGATAAAGCCCTTTGCCACGCAAGGGCGATTTTTGCAGGCTTTGCGTGAAATGTACGGTATCTATAAAATCTCCGTTGTGGTCTATAAATGTTCCGAATTTCATCAATGAACCGGTTTTAGTCCGTACCGTTTTGGAAGCGACCAAGTGGGCTACAACCCGGACTACTTTGCCCTCAAAAGAAGCTAAAGTTTCTGCATCGGCATTGCCCCGATAATCGGATTTGGCAAGGTCAAAGATACTGCCCGAAACAGGGAAGCCCATCAGTTCAATTTCATCGTATAGGTTTTCCAATTCGTCCGTAACGAATACAGGAAGCTGTGGCTTTTCGGCATTCGTGGAAAATAACTGCCCGACCTGCGAATGGGTATTTCTGTTCTTGTTCAGCAACAAATGAGCCTCCCAAAGCAACTCCTTTTTACCTACTCCCAAAAAGCGGAACGCTCCCGAGCGGATAAGGATAATAATCTGCTCCAATCCTGCACCGGTACGTAGGTTGAAGTTTTCCAAACTTAAATATGCTCCATTGCGTTTTCGTTCTTCGGGGATAAGCTGAGCCAACCTGTTTTCAAGATTTAAAAGACAGTCAAAGCCCAAATAAATAGCATTGCCCTCGATGCTCGTATCGTAAACACTTTTGTTTACGCAGGGCAAACAGATATTTCCGCCTGCTTTGCTTGCTTCGTTGATATAGACCTCTCGGGAATAGAAACCACCGTAATTATTGAGTACGCTGACCATAAATTCCAATGGATAGTAGGTTTTCAGAAACAAGCTCTGATAGCTTTCAACCGCAAAGGAAGCACTATGAGCCTTATTGAAACTGTACCCAGCGAACGACTGCATCTGTCGCCATACCTCATTGGCTACGTGTTCGGGATAGCCTTTCTCACGGCAATTACTGTGGTATTTGTCCTCAATCTCTGCCAAATGGTTTACGTTGCGGTATTTACCGCTCATCATTCGCCTCAATACATCTGCTTCTGCTAAATCCAATCCCCCGAAATGATGCCCGATTTTCATCACATCCTCCTGATAGACCATAATACCGTAAGTGTCCTCCAACTGCTCTTTGAATGCAGGGTGGATATATTCGACCTTTTCGGGGTTCAGATGCCTTTCGATAAATGCCTGCATCATTCCCGAAGAAGCTACACCCGGGCGAATGATAGAGCTTGCAGCGACCAATGTAAGATAATCTTCGCACCGCAATTTACTAATCAGTTGTCGCATTGCAGGACTTTCTATGTAAAAGCAACCGACCGTATTTGCCGACCTCAGTTGTTCGGCTATAACAGGGTCAGTAAAAAAACGTTTGGGGTTTGAGGTATCTACCGTTACATCTTTGTTGATGCGTATCAATTCCCTGCAATCCTTGATATGCCCTATACCTCTTTGGGAAAGAATGTCGAATTTCTCGAAGCCAATATCCTCTGCCACGTACATATCATACTGTACCGTCGGCAATCCCTTTGGTGGGTAATCCAGTGCGGAATAACAAGTGAGTGGCTTGTCAGAAATCAGAACACCCGAAGCGTGTATCGTCCGTTGGTTTGGAAAATCTGCCATTTGGTTGTAAACGGACAGGATAGTGTTGGTTACTTCATTTTTGTTGAGCATATTATTTGGCTCTTGTATGAGCCTGTCAATTTCGCTTTTGGGCAATCCATACACCTTACCCAATTCACGGATAATGCTACGGTCACGGAATGTACCCATTGCACCCATCAAAGCAGTATGCTCACTTTGGTATCGGCTGAAAATGTACTCGTACATTTCATCTCTATCCCGCCACGAGAAATCAATGTCAAAGTCTGGCGGACTTTTGCGTTTGGGATTTAAAAAGCGTTCAAAATACAGGTTCAGTTCAATAGGGCAAACATCGGTAATGCCCAGACAATACGCCACAATGCTATTCGCTCCGCTACCTCTGCCTACATAATGAAAATCACGGCTTCTTGCATATCGGCAAATGTCATCGGTAATCAGAAAATAGCTCGAAAAGTTGAGGTTGTCAATAATATCCAACTCTTTCAGCACACGCTCTTTTGCTTGTTTATCGTTTGCTCCGTATCTTCTGCCAAATCCGTCCATAGCGTATTTGTACAGTAGCTGTTTGTCATCGTATCGGTTTCCTGTAAAGGTCTTGCGGTTTTTGGTGCATTTGAAATCAAAATCAAAGCTACATTCCGAAAGCAAACAGTTGGTGTTTTCTATCAGTTTCGGTACAGGGCTGTACAGCTCCAACAGCTTTTCACGGCTTATAAAAACCTCGTCCTCACGGGCTACCTGCATTTGTTCTAATTGAGAGATAAGGATATTGTTGTCGATAGCCCTCAACTGTTTGTGCAGTTGGAAATCCTGCCTTTTGAACGATACAGGTTGTAAAACCACATAGTTTTCCCAGTGTTTCTTGGGAGCTACTACGAATTTATTGACCTCGTGGGGTCGTATGCCGATATATTCATTGTCCTTTAAATCTGTTTCGGCAATAGCACCAAATGGATAGATGACAAAGGCGTTTTTAAATTCGGGTGCAATAACTGGTAAAGCCGATTTGTTGCGGTTGGCAAAGGTCATCAAGTCGTTCAGTTCCTTAAAGCCCATTTCATTTTTGGCAATGCCTACGTACAACAATTGGTTGTCGTTCCTAAATTCCATTCCTGCCAAACCTCTAATTCCTGCTTCGGTACAAAGACGGATAAAATCCAACGTTGCCGATGAATTGTTGATGTCGGTCAATACGGCTGTATCGTAACCATTGGCACGGATATTTTCAATGAGTTCTTTTAGGCTCATTGTGCCGTACCGAAGACTATAATAGCTGTGCAGATTGAGCAACATAACGATTAGGGATTTAAAAGTGCAAAACCTCTTACCACCGAATGATGTCCGTATCGCATTCTAATCTTATCCATTGCTTTGGACAGATTAATGTCTTCGAGCGTATCATCAAATAAATCCGCCTGATAGCTACCTGCTATCAGGTTACTGAACTTTACGCCAATCAGCCGTATCAACATCCGCTTGCTGTATAGTTTGTGGAATAGTTGAAGCACTTTTTCGGATATAGTCCTTTCGGACGAAGTGAAAGCCAATTTAGCTTGTGTGGTATGTGTATCGAAGTTGCTGTAACGGATTTTGACCGTTACGCAGGACGTGAGCCTGCCGTCTTTCCGCAGGTCAAAAGCCAGCTCATCCACCATTGAAAGCATTATTCTCCGCAAGAGTTCCATATCAATCGTGTCCTGTTCAAATGTATGTTCCTTGCTCATACTTTTCTGCTGATGGAACGGTACAACTGCACTCTTGTCAATACCGTTGGCTTTGTTCCAAATGCTCACACCGTTTTCGCCCAATACCTGTTTCATCGTAAAGACATTCATCTGCTGTAAGGTGTAGATATGGGATATGCCCATATTGCGGAGCAAAGGATAGGTCTTATCGCCAATGCCAGGAATTTTGCGAATGGAAAGCGGAGCTAAAAAAGGCTTTTCCGTACCACCGTCCACCTTGCGTTCTCCACAGGGCTTGGCTTCTCCCGTGGCAATCTTGCTCACAGTCTTATTGGTAGATAGCCCAAACGAAATGGGCAGACCTGTTTCCTTGATGATACGTTGGCGGAGTTCCTGTGTCAATTTCCACGTTCCGAAAAATTTATCCATTCCGCTCATATCCAAATAATGCTCATCAATAGATGCCTTTTCAACGATAGGTATTTTTTCTTCGATGATTTCCGTAACGATGTTGGAATACTTACTGTATAGGTCGTGGTCGCCACGCACCAATATGGCTTCGGGGCAGAGCTGTCTTGCCAACCGCATAGGCATAGCCGAATGCACCCCAAATTTACGTGCTTCATAACTGCAAGAAGCCACCACGCCACGGTCGGAACTGCCCCCGATAAGGACAGGTTTTCCAACAAGGTCACTGTTCAATAAACGTTCTACAGACACAAAAAAGGTATCTAAATCACAATGGACAATCGTTCTTTCCATAACACACAAAATCTAACGCTCAAAATTACTACGTTTTTTAGCGAAATGTTTTACCTTTGTTGCTACAAATTGTAGCAATGTCAATATTGTCAGAAAACATAAGGTATCTACGCAATCAGCTTGGATATTCGCAACAAAAGGTTGCGGATGACCTTATCATTACCCGTGGTCGCTATGCCAAATACGAGGACGATGCGACTGAACCACCAATTGAGATACTGCTCAAAATATCACGTTACTACCACGTGAGCATTGATTTGTTGGTTTCGGTCGATTTGCGAAAAATACCTTTGAAAGAAATTTTGGAACTGCCCGACAACCGTATTCTGCTCCCTATCAAAGTGGACAATAGGGGCGAAAACAAAATTGAAATCATACCGCACAAAGCATCTATGGGCTATCTGAACGGCTATGCAGACCCCGAATATATCGAAAGCCTGCAAACCATTTCGTTGCCGTTTCTCAAAGGGGGTAAATACAGGGCTTTTCCTGCGGACGGTGCTTCTATGCCACCGCATAAAGACAATGCGTACATCATCGGGAAGTATATAGAAAACCTTGCCGATATGCGGACAGGAAAAACGTATGTATTCCTAACCCGAAGCGAGGGAATTACCTATAAACGACTATTAAAAGTAAATAAGGAAACTTTAGAAGTTTCTGCCGACAATGTGTTTTACAAATCCTACGAGATACACCTGTCCGATATTTTGGAGATATGGCAGTATGCAAGTAGTCTGGCGACACAGGAATTTTCAAAGGACGATTTTCAATTTGACAATATTGCCATTATCAGAATGTTACAAGAATTGAAAAACGAAATAAGGGAACTAAAAGGCAATTCTCCTACTACGGACAACATCTAATCCCCAATACAGATTATTTATGCTAAATGATGTTGCTCGTCATTTATAGCTTCGCTATCTTTGTATCTGAAAATATAGAAAATACTTAAAGTGTTTTTGCTTTAATTCTCGATACTAAAAACTGGTAATTTTTAAATCCCGAGGCATAAGTAAGAACGCTCACGCTATAGGCGTGGGCGTCCGCTTATTCGGGGTTAGGCGTACCAGTGCCATAGTATCGGTAAGTGTGATTGCCTACGCTTTCTTTTTTTTGCGTAGGGTTTACGAACAACAAAAAAACGGTATTATGGAAACAGTAAACACCTCTCAACAAACTCTCGCCTTTATCCACGATAAAAGCCCTATTTTAGATAGTATTTGCAATGACCTCACAGATTTAGGATTTGAAATATTGTGCCGTTCGGAGCATATCGGGGACGGAATAATGCAATTATCCGCATTAAAATCATTGCCAACAGTCTGTATCATCGACCTCGATTTTTGCGACAAGAATGTATTGGCAGAGCTTCAGGAACTACATACAAAATACCCAAGTATGAAACTGATTGCTTTCAGTGATAAGGATAGCGAAAGAGCCGTAAAACCTCTTTTGGAGATTGGTTTTGCAGGTTATCTGCTCATTGGTAGCGATGCAGACGATTTCAAAAAAGCTATTGAAGGAGTTTCCAATGACGGAAGATATTTTAGTGTGGGCGTAGCGAAGATTGCACAGGAATATTTTGGCAAAGATTAAGTTAATTTTAGCTTCATCATTATATCGGTTTGCTCGTCATTGCCCAATTTGAATATGTGTTTATCAAATTCAATAAAACCGTTTTTCTTGTAAAAACCGATTGCTCTTGGGTTTTCCTCCCAAACGCCTAACCATACATAATGGGCATTTTTCTGTTTGGCAATTTCAATCGCTTTTTCATAAAGCACTTGACCGACTTTTTTGCCGTGAAACTCTTTTAAAACATAAATACGTTCAATTTCGAGGGCTTTGTCGTCCTGCAATTCTGTTTGTGATTGCCCGAAATTGAGTTTTAGATAACCGATTACAGTATTGTCAAGTGTTGCAAAATAAAATTCGGCATTTTTGTCGTTCAGTTCAGCCGTCAATTTTTCTAAAGAAAATCCCTCGTTCAAATAATTGGTCATATTTTCTTCGGTATTTTCTGCTGAAAAAGTTTCATAAAAAGTTTGTCTGCCGATTTGTTGCAGTTGTTCAATATCGTTTAATGTTATTCTTTTTATTTGTATTGCTTCCATCTGCAATTCCTTACAAGTTAGGCACAAAATTACTAAATATAGACCTTTCTTCAACAAGCGTTCAGCTAAAATCTATCGCCAATAAAGCGACGTTCTTTTGCTTCTTTTCTTTGGTCGCTGTCTGAAAAGAAAAGAAGTCATCTAAAACAACGAAAGGGATAATGAATATCCCACGAAATAATGTCGCAACCTGTTTGGTAAAATGTAAGGAAAGGAATGTGCGGAGCGGTGCATTTTGACAAAGGGGTTGCACCTGTTCAGACCGCAAAAATGCGTTTCCGACCGTAGGCGAGGAATTGCATTTTTGCCCGCCGATTTTGGCGTTTAAGCGACTTTAATCGGGTGGGTACGGTAATCTTTCAGATTGTGAAAAAAGCCTTTATATTCGGTCATTCCCCTGCGAAACAAGTTCCATAACAGGGAGCAACCCATTTGGGTCAATGATGAATTGATAAACAAATCTTGGTGTTGCAATGCTTCGGCAAGTGAGCAACTTGGCGTGTTGTCTTCCTGTTCGGATTGCTTCAGCAATTCGCCAAATTCATCGGTAACAAAGGGCAGGTTTCCAACCGTTTCGTATTTCTCCGAATTGGGTTGCTGTATCTCCCCAATGGTAGATAATATAACCTGCCCTGTGTGTTGGCTGTTGCCAAAGTCCAACCAATATTTTGGGTGGTTGTGGTAGCTTCTGCGGTAGCTGACTATTTTCAGAATTTCCGCAACCTCAAACCTTGACTGTACATTGTCCACGCAGGTAATGGTAATAATTGCCCTTGCTTCTTCGGGTATTCTGCCCAAATTGTCTTTTTCAAATTTTCGGGTTTCGGCTTTCCAATTCGTACCGATACAACGATTTATTCGATTGATTAACGCAACGGATTTGTACAATCCTGTTTCACATTCAAAAAAACGCTGTCTGCCTAAATTTGCGGTTGTGATAATATCATCGTCCCAAAGTCGCACCTGCAACCCTGCGTGTCCTAACGCTGTCAGACTTTCGTTTATTTCCATTAGGGCGGTCAATACTTTTGAGCCTGTGCCACCTGCTCCGATAAGGTTTACCGAAATCGGATTAGTGGGATTGAGTAGATACTTATCCGTAAAATGTACGGCTGTTTTTGTTATTTCTTGTGAGTTCATCGCAATATATTTTTTAGGGTTTTGTTGTTCTTCTTTAATGCTTCTGTGGGAAAGGGTTTATCAGTGTTAATGATGTCTTTCCAAAGGGTTACAATGTTTGTTCTTGTTAGGTTTGCACTTAACGAATGACTGAAATAGCTGTTAAAAAAGTAGTCTTCCCAAGCCTGTATAAATTCCTCTACCGAAGATGAATTTTTGATGTCTATGCTTACCGTACCCATACAGACTTTGCCGTCCTCATAGATGTTGAAAAAAGGAGCGTAATGCAAAGGCGTTTTCTCGGTGGGTCTGCGGTTGGTGGCAAGAGCAAAAACGGCAAGACTGCTTTTGTCCGCTACCCAAAGCATTGGCGGTACTTGTGCCGTTCCGTTCGGTATGCCCAAACCATTGACAAAATACAACTGCCTTTGCTGTGCTTTGGTGTACCATATTACCGCACCTTTATCACTCGGATTGATATGCAGAATGTTGGTCGGTAAAATCCCCTTTGGCTTTAAAAACGCTCGGCTTCTTTCTTCATCGGTCTGCAAAGTCTTTGCTAACATTTCGGCTTCCTTTACGGTCAATGGGTGTGCATTTATTGGCGTTCCGTTCTCATCCATATCGAAATGCTCTACATACATATCCGTTGTTTCCGTTCCTGTGGTTTCATAGAATACCAAAGCAGATTTAGGATAGTACAATGTGCCAAATTTGTCGGTTATGTCTTTCATTTTTTTGTTTTATTAAAGTTGTTCAATACAATAAACAGGTCGTCCAATAAGTCAAACATTCGGTTTTCAAAATCAAGGTTTTTACCCAAAGTGTTTTTTCCGTCAAAGGGTATGGAAATGCTCGGCTCTTCCATACGTCCGTATTCGTTCAACTCGTTGTTTATGCTTTCTACAACGCTGTTGTACAACACGCCTTTTGTATCTGCAACAAATGAAATGTATTTCTCCATTGTGATGGCTTCTATTTCAATATCATCGTCATAGGGGTCTTGTTCGCTAATCGGTGCATTTCTGAAAACGGTTGTGTTTGGGTATTCCCTATAAAGTGCAAGCGTTTTACAAGCCACCTGCCAACATTCCTTGTCGAATGTATCAAGGCTTTTAAAACTACTCAACCGCTGTTCAAACAACGTCAGATTGATAGGACTGTATAGTTTTTGTTCTATGATGTCGCCTATACATTCGGCTCGCCTTAACTCACTTTTGTAGGTTTCGGTTTCATCCGTGTCGTCATAATCAATCCAATCTTTATGCGTTTCATATAACCAATACAAATAGCTGTCTTCCTGTCGGTAGTAGGGTATTCGGGCAATATGGTACAGGTAACTGCAAACCGATAACAATAGCTGTGCGTTCTTTTTACGCTTCTGGTCTTTGAGCATTTGAAAGAGCAGTATAATGGGAATATGAAACAAGGTCGTACCTACCTCAAATCTTTCCTCACTCTGCAAAATGGTTTTCCTGCTATCCTGTAACAAATGCAAACTATCCCAATTCCTGTGGGTACGTTTTAGTTTGGTATCTATATCCCACATACCCAATACAATATTGTAAGGGAAATTATATGGCTGTGTTGTCATCGGCTCAATGCTGTAATGCTCGGCAAGTTTGGAAAGGGAATTATAAAAATCCCTTTCCGTTTTCTGACAAGCCAGTACCGAATGTGCTGTTTTCAGTTTAGGTAGAAACGTACATTTCAGAATACCATTGGTAGCATTGCTATTGGTACGGACTTCTGTTTGTCTTTCTGTACTTGGCTTGTGTCCTTTGGTCTTTGTAGCCAATTTGCGAACTCGCCTAATTGTCGGTGCAACTGCTTTTGTCTTTTCTGTTCGGGTATTTTGATTGTTCCCGATATGATATGTTTGTTCATAACTCATCGCTTTTACAATTTTTGGTTTAACCTTTCGTACCCATTACGCTCTCAAATCTGTACTCTACCGCATCATCTTTGATTTGCGGTGCTGATGCCTTTGCAGTCGTCAGAATGGGGTACATATTGGCGTAATAATTCATTACCGCTTCCACGCTCCAACGTGGCTCTGGGTCGGTCAGTCTGATGTCCTGTCCTTTTTCTTTGAGTATAAAAACTCTATCTAAATGCGTTGCTAATAACATAATGCTCGTTTTTAATGGTTAATATTCGTTTTCGTCTTCTTCGTCCGTTGTTTCCAAAGGGCAACAAGCGGCAGTAGCTTCTTCCGTTTGTGGCTGTTCGGGTGCTGTTGCTTCCATTGCTCCGAAAAGGCTCGGTGTTGCGAACTTGTCGGACAATGCTGTTTTGCGTTTGCGTAGCTCGTCCGCTTTTTCGGGATAGTCCGCTATGTCGGGTACTTTTATCCACGCTTCACGGAACTTGCCCTCTTTTTCCAATTCGTCCACCTTGTCCATAGCCTGTTTAAACTTCTTGTCTTTGGCTTCCTGCTCTTTTTTCTCTTTCTCGGCTTTGGCTTTCTCGATTGCCGATTGTGCTTTGGCTTCGTCCAATTGCTTTTGGAATTTCTCCATATCCACCATTAACCCCGATACCTTTTGTACAGGTGCGGTTATCTGTGGAATAAATCCCTCGTCAAACTCCTGTGCGGTGGCGTTAAATGTCAATGGGGGAATGAGGTTTTTGGCACTATCTCCGCATTGTTCGTTAAGGAGCAATACCGATACGATTAGGTTGCTTTCTGCTCCTTTGGTTATCGTCAGTTGTAAATTGCCTGTAAAATCCAACTGCTGTATCTGACTAAAAAAATTTGTGTTCATTGTTTCTGATTTTAAATGTTACTTACTGATTTCCGCTATCTGTTCAATCCTACCAAAAATGAAACTCCGTAGGCTCGTTTTATCGGGAGCGTTGTATTCCTGCCAACTGCCGTACTGCTTCACTACATAGGCTTTTAAAATATCCTCAAACCCAAACCGATAACCCATAAGGGGTACGGCTTTTCTGAAAAACGCATTACGGTTTACTGCTTCCGCAATCCAATTTTTCTCGGCTCGGCTCAATCTTTCGCCCTTGTCCAGTTTTTCCCTCAACTGATACACCTTTGCGGATTTAAGCGTTTCCAATTCGGGTATCTCGTGGGTTACAAACTTTGTGGCTATTGCTTTAGCTGTCGTTTTCATTGCACTTATTTTAAAGGTTATGAATGTGATTTTTCGGCAGTATAAACTCCGTTTTCATAGTAGCCTATCAGCCGTTCCCAAAGCCGTATTAATCCGTCAGTAGCTACATAGAAATATTTCGTTCTATTGCAATAAATGATATACATAGCTTCGTCTTTGTATTCCGTTTCAAGACTTTTGCCTTTAGCCATACTTTTAGCTTCTTCTATTGATTTTGCTTTCATATCTCTTGTTTTTAGTAGGCTACCACCTATTAAGGCGGTAGCCTGTTGTATTACTATGGTTGTTCTTCAAAGTCTATCACAATTACTTTTTCCTCTCCAAAAAGCAAGTGTATAGCCTGTGTGAGTGGCTTCGGGCAATCATTCTTTTCTACATACCTAATTAGGCAATGGATAGTGAATATGGCATTATGTCCATAGAAAAGGTGGTCTGCAAATATTCGAGGACTTTTGTGTAAACTACGGTTATGATGTTGTATCACTTTCTCCACATTTTCCACCAAGCCAAACCAAAAGTTTGCTGTTAGAATGGATTTCGGCCACACTCGTTGCAGATAATCCTTATGTTTATAGAAATGTTCGATTTCCTGCTGTATAAAAAGGGTCAGTTCTTTGAGGGTTGCAGGGAATAACTTTGCAAGTAAATACGCTCTCTCTGTATTGTTCATTTCTTCTAATGCTTTCATATCTCTTATTTTTAATAGGCTACCACCATTGAAGGCGGTAGCCTGTTGTTGTTTAATTTAGGTTTAGGATTTCCGCACCGTCCGTTGCAAAAGCGGTACACAGGTCAAAAGCCTTTTGTGATTTAAGTTGGGCAGTACCACCCAATACAATGCTCTGTAATTTGGCTTCGTCATCTCTGTAATTGCGTACATTCTGAAAGTAGCCTGTAACAGCGTTGTACGCTCCAAACAAAGTGCCTTTGGTTGTGTCCATTTGTTGGGTGTCGCTCATCATAGCATAACTAAAAGCGTTATCTACTACATTTTTGAACACGGTGGAAACTTCATCTTCTGCACCTTTATTTAGTAAATCAAGCGTTTCCTTGTTCGGGCAAAGTGCCATTTGGATTAGCTTTCTTACTTCCCTGTCGGTTACTTTTACCTTTGTCCACTCGTTAAAAATACCCTCCAATTGGTTGCTCAACGTGTTCGCCAATCCCATAATTTTATGAGCGTTTTCGATACGTTGTTTTGCCCCCGATGTGTGTTTGATACGGACTACATTTGTCATATTCCTCAATGAGGCGTTAAGGGTGTTTTGGCAAACGATACGGATAGGCGTAAACGCTGCGGTAATACTTCCGCTACCATCGTGCGAAGTGGTTAGGAAAATGTACTTTTCCGTAACATCATCGCCATTGCCTACACGGATATAGTCGGGCAGTTTGGCTGTGATAAAAATGCGTTCCCCTTTGCCCAATGCTCCTGCGGTTTCGTACAGGATACCGTCCCCACCACCTACGATAGCATCAAAGAAATTAAAGGCTTCACGGTTTTGTACGATGTGGTAATCCTTGCCGACTACCCCCAATACTGCGTTGTTGTCGGTGCGAATGTTAGCGAAATAGTTGGGTACTTCCAATTCGTTACTGCCCACCTCGATACCCTGTGTAGTTTCGATAATGTTTGAGCCTTTGGTAAACAATGGGGATTTGATAACCTCGTAATCTAAGCCTGCGTGTTTGATAGCTTCTGCACTTGTTGGGTATTGCTCTACGATTTGCCCTAAGTTGTGCCAAGCTTTTTGCTGTACTGAAAAAAAACTGTGTTTTCCTGTTCGCTCGTTGAAAAAAATGTTATGTGCCATTTTGATAAAAATTTGATGTTAAAAAATGATTGAATACTCGTTGTTAAAAAGGGAGGTCGTCCTCTGTTCCCTGTGCTGTAAATCCGTTGTTGTCGGCTTGTTCAGTAGCCTGTGAGGTTTCGGCTCTCCTGCTACTTCCGTGCAGTTTGATATTTGAGGTATGGAAATTCAAACCTGCTTTTGGTTCTCCGTCCTTGCCTGTCCACGCTCGGGTGCTTACTCGTCCTGTGAGTTCTACCAGAGTGCCTTTTGTCAGTAGCCTTGCCACGTTCGGGGTTATCCAATAGGCACAATCGAAGAATGTCGTTTGCTCAACTCGTTCGCCCTGCTTGTTCCGATAGCTGTCGTTTACTGCTACTGAAAAATTTACTACCTGTTTTTCGTTCGACAAGGTGCGTACCTCCGCATTTCTTGTCAGTCTGCCTGTGATGTTCATATCCTTTGATTTTTAGAGATTGATTTTTGATTTAATTTTTTTGATTTATTCGGCAATGAGAGGAGGTGCTGTTTCGTTTCATTACCATTTTCAATGCTTTTGATTTTCATACCTGACATTTTTTTTATTCGTGTAAAGAGCCGGAGTATGCTATGTTTCGTTTCACGAGCATAAAAGGTTCGTGTTTAGGCGACACAAGGTTTTGAAAAACAAATACTACCCAACGGGTGGAGATTTTTTTTCAAACTTGCTTGACCTTTTGGCGGCGTTAAGAACACGGAAATACCTTTGCTCTTGAAATGGGACAAAAGAGCATACGGCACTTTGGATAAAAACTATTGTGGAAGTGGGGAAAATAGCATTGCAAAATGGTTTATAATGTATTGAAATAACACTTCCATTTAACTGAATGGATAAATGTTTTTTTGTAGTAGTGTGGCTTTATAGCCACTTTAACAGAGAGTTGGGAAATGTGTGGAAAGGGAATAGCAGACAGGGCATTTTTCAATTTTCTGTTTCGGAAATAGCCAAAAGCTCTTTTACAGCGAGGGGATTGTGAGGGGAATGTAAATGTGCTTTGGTTATACAAAAAGTATGGGCATAAAAAAAGCAGGACTTTAATCCTGCTTCAATCTGATAAGTAAAGAATGTAGGGTTTTCTAAACTAAAACCTCTTCATCATCGTAAAATTCAAGGACATTAACGGCTTCGTTCAATAATTCCATTTCCTCATTTTCCGTTTGGATAAGAAACGCATTTTCCATTGCTTTGAATTTTGGTGCGACTAAATCCATATCCTTACTGATTTTTTGACTGGTAATCTTCGCATAAATCTGTGTGGTAGAAATATTTTTATGCCCCATCATTTTGCTTAAACTTTCAAGTGGAACACCCTCAGTCAAAAACATTGTGGCAAATGTATGGCGAGCGGTGTGGAAAGTAACCTTTTGTTCGGTAATGATACCCGCTTCCTCAATAAGTTTACTGATATGCTTATTACAAGTCGCATTGCACGGCATCGGGAATACAAAATCATTTTTCGTAACTCCCCGATATTTCTCAATAATGCGTTTAGGAATTTCCAAAAGACGGACGTTGGACGAAACATCTGATTTCTTCCTCCTGCTGATTATCCATTGGTGTCCGTCAAAGAACGACTGAATATTGCTCCATTTCAGTTTCTTAATATCAATGTAAGAAAGCCCTGTAAAGCAACTGAAAATAAAGAGGTCTTTTACAAGTTCATATCGGGGCTTTGAGGGTTTTAAAAGCAATAAGGTTTCTACATCCTCTTTTAAAAGGTAGCTCCGGTCAGTTTCCTCCATACTGATTTCATAATCCTCAAACGGACTATCTCGTATCAGACCTTTTTTGATAGCCAGTTCTGCCAAAGCAATAACAGGCATTGTGTAAACCCAAACCGTATTATGGGTACATTCCTTATCAATGCGGAGAAAGAAATCAAACTCCCGGATAAAATCTGAAGTGAGCTCACGGAAAGCCATATCATCACGATGGTAACGCTCCCTTATAAATTCGCTAAGGTGGTTGTAAACCGTGCTATACTTACTATAAGTGCTTTGGGAGCGTTTTCCCTTATCGACCAATTTTTTAAATTCGTTGTTCTGGTCGTTGAAAACCTTTAATATGGCATCATCCATTACACCTACACCGAGAAATTTAATCTTTACTTTCTGTGCGGTTGCAAAGCCCTCGTGTTTTAGCATATCTTCATAAATCTTGTCGATACGCCCACGTATATTGTCTAATTTTTGATTAATGCTTAATGCTTTGGCACTCTTGCCCTCAACTCTTCCGAACTTCAAATCCCAAACAGCAGGGTCAATTTCCAACTTTGTACCCATTGTTTTGGGTGTTCCGTCAATGGTAATACGTGCCATAATCGGTGCATTACCGTTCTTTTTCAGCTCGTTCTTTTTTAGGTAGAAAAGGAGTTTGTACGTCGATTTTTTTGTCTGCTCCATAACTCAAATGTTTAATGTTTAAAATTAAATTACATTGAGTTACAAGGAAATATAAAAAAGGGTGCAAAACACTGAAATATAACCCGTTAGATAGTATCGTTACTGACCTCAATCGGTAACGATTTAGTAACCTAACCTTGTCAATTTAAGCCTAAAATCATTCAGACACGGACTTCCAATTCAAGACTACCATTTTATAAAGCATTGTTTATAAACGGGTTTAACCGTTTTGCTTATCTTTGCATTTTAATAATCTTTTTTTCTGAAAAGAAGCACGAATTATGCTTTACCAGGTAGACGGATTCTCAAAAGAAGAATTAAAGGAGCTTTACACACATCTTGTCAGGCCCCGGATGATAGAGGAAAAAATGCTGATCCTGCTGAGACAGGGCAGGATATCCAAATGGTTCAGCGGTATCGGCCAGGAGGCCATTGCCGTAGGAGCCACGCTGGCCCTGGACAGTGATGAGTATATTATGCCGCTGCACAGGAACCTAGGCGTGTTCACATCCAGGCATATGCCTTTTGACAAATTATTTTTACAGTGGCAGGGTAAGAAGAACGGCTTTTCCAAAGGACGGGAACGCTCCTTTCACTTCGGCGCCAACGAATACCATATCTGCGGTATGATCTCCCACCTGGGCCCGCAGCTGGCCATTGCCGACGGCGTAGCCCTGGCGCATAAGCTCCGTAAGGAGGATAAGGTCTCCCTGGCGTTCTCCGGCGATGGCGGCACCAGCGAAGGCGACTTTCACGAAGCGCTGAATACGGCAGCCGTATGGGGATTGCCTGTTATTTTTCTTATTGAGAACAACGGCTACGGTCTGAGCACACCTGTCAATGAGCAGTTTGTCTGTGAGCACCTGGCCGACCGCGCTGCCGGCTATGGTATGAAGGGCATCACTATTGACGGCAATAACATCATAGAAGTTTACAATACGATCAGGGAAGCCCGGAATTACTGCATACAGGAGCAGAAGCCCGTGCTGATCGAGGCTATGACCTTCCGTATGAGGGGCCATGAAGAAGCCAGCGGGACCAAATATGTACCCCAGCACCTGTTCGATGAATGGGCGGTAAAGGATCCTGTCAGCAATTTTGAGACTTTCCTGCTGGACAACGGTCATATCACACAGGATGAGATTGATGCGATCCGCACGCAGATCAAAAGCGAGATAGACGCAGGCGTACAGGTAGGGTTTAACGCTCCCGATATTGTCCCCGATACGACCGAAGAGCTGGAGGATGTTTATAAGCCGTTTTCCGGCAGCTCCACCGATACGGGCGGTATGCCGGCCTCGGAGAAAAAGCTCATACAGGCCCTGCAGGACGGTATGGACCAGGCTATGAAACGGCATGACAATCTGGTCCTGATGGGCCAGGATATTGCAGAATACGGCGGCGCGTTCAAAGTGACCGAAGGGCTGGTGCATAAATACGGGAAAGAGCGGGTGAGGAATACACCTTTATGCGAAAGCGCTATCGTAGGGACTGCGCTTGGTCTTTCCATCAAAGGCTTTAAATCCATGATGGAAATGCAGTTTTCCGATTTCGTGACCGTAGGCTTTAACCAGATAGTGAACAACCTCGCCAAGATATATTACCGCTGGGGTCAGCACGCAGATGTCGTGATCCGTATGCCTACCGGCGGCGGTGTCGGCGCAGGACCTTTCCACTCCCAGAGCACGGAAGCGTGGTTCACCCATACACCCGGGCTGAAAGTGGTCTATCCTTCCAATGCCTATGACGCCAAAGGATTGCTGCTAGCTTCCTTTGAAGATCCCAACCCCATCATGTTCTTTGAGCATAAGGCCCTGTACAGGAGCATCTCCGGCCAGGTTCCGGATGATTATTATACGGTAGAGATCGGCAAGGCCAATATTATCCAGGAAGGAGAGGACATCACGGTCATCACTTACGGGGCCGGTGTACACTGGGCCAGGGAATACGCCGCGCAGCACCCGGATACATCGCTGTATATCCTGGATCTCCGCACCCTTTTACCGCTGGATTACGAGGCTATAAAGGCAGCGGTACAGGCTACCGGGAAAGTGCTGCTCCTTCATGAAGATACCCTTATAGGAGGATTGGGCGGTGAGATCAGCGCCTGGATCAGCGAACATTGTTTTGAATACCTGGACGCGCCCGTTATACGTTGTGCCAGCCTGGATACACCCGTGCCTTTCGCTATTGAGCTGGAGCAGAATTTCCTGGCGAAATCAAGACTGAAGGCAAGCATTCAGAAGCTACTGAGCTATTAAAAATATACAGCCGTTTGTGAAAGAGTGTGTCTAAAAAGAACCTTGCCGTCATTTCGACTGGAGCGTAGCGGAATGGAGAAATCTCATAGTCAGTGACTTACAATCAGGAGATTTAGCTTCGCTGAGAATAAATAGTATCTCGACTTCACTGCGTTTCGCTCAAAATGACAACCTTTTTGGACAGTATCCTTTATTATATAATTTATGTTATGAAAGCCGCAACAGCAGGCTTATTTATGGAATATTGCATTTTTATCGTTTTAAAGTAAACCGAGCGCTTTTATGCAGATAAAAATAACCATACCCCAACCCTGTAACGCCGACTGGCAGGAGATGTCACCCCGGCATAACGGAAGACATTGCAGCTTATGCGACAAGACTGTCGTTGATTTTTCCGACCTGACCAGCGAGGAAATCACCGCATACCTGCAGCAACATCGCGGAGAAAAAACCTGTGGCAGGTTCCGGCAACAACAGCTACAAAAAACGGTCAGCATCCAAGCCCCCTCAGCCTTTCAGGGCAATAGCAGCTACTTCCAGAAAGCCGCTGCCATACTGGCCATCTGCACGGCTCTCCACCTGCAATCCTGTACAATGGGCGCTGTTGCTCCCCCACCGGATGCACCCGTATCACCTCCTGCCGATACTACCGCACCACCTGCTGATATATTCGGAGAGGTCGTCCCTGTCTATCCTGACGACAGTACGGCCCTCCCCGGACAGCAATAGTCTATGACCTGTACCGGAGCATACCACCATCAGCCCTTATTCCTGCCAACAAGGCGATCCGTAAGATACCTCCGTTGTTGGCGTGCTCCATCAATAACGGAGGTAAGCCCGTCCACATATCCGAATAAAATATTTACCCGAACTACCTGTATAATAGCAACAAAGCTATCATCCAAGAGATTCCTCACATCCGTTCGGAATGACCGGGCACCCCATCGTACCCTTATAGTAAAAGTAGTTTCTGAGCCGTATAGAGTGCATTGCTCAGCGAAGCCCATATCTGTAATAAGAGGGTTTCTGCGGGGATAGTCACTTTATAAGTTAATGTCCCTTCCACTGTTGGTGTGCTGCACCAACATCCTTAAAGCTCATACATCAGTGTAGAACAGCTATGCTCAGAACATTATAAATTTATAATTCTCCGTTGTTGGTGTGCTGCCTCAATAAGGCCACCCATATTAGTATAGAACAGTATACTACTAACTTTTCTCCGTTGGTGTTCTTCACCAACAACCTCAATAAGCCCACCTACATTAGTATGGAACAGTTGATATCCATACAAACATTATAAATTTATAATTTTGTTTAAATTTATAATATGAATACAACGGAGATAAGGATACACTGGAATCTTTTACAGCTCCCGGGTATCGGGCATTACACCATCAATAAGCTGCTGGACACCTTTCACCTGCCATCGGCTATCCTGGAAGCCGGAAGGAAAGAGCTGGCCAGGCATGCGTTCGTTACGGAAAAGGTATTACGGTCATTGCTCCATTATAAAGAGGATCACCAATTCATCGACCGCGAGCTGGAGTTCTGCGACAGGCAGCAGATCCGGGTCATTCCAAGGTATGATGACAGCTATCCCAGGCGCCTGCTGCCGGTAGAGGACGCGCCCTCGCTGCTGTTCTATAAAGGATGCGCTTCGCTGGATCCCGCCAGGACGGTCGCTGTTATCGGCACGCGGAACCATACTGATTACGGCAAGCAGGTGGTCAAAGAGCTTATGAAAACGCTGGAAGGCCAGGAAATGACCATAGTAAGCGGGCTGGCTGCGGGTATAGACGGGCTGGCGCACCATTATGCGCTGCAGCATGGATTGCCCACCATCGGGGTGCTGGGACATGGCCTTGATACGATGTATCCCGCGCAGCATACGGCGCTGGCGCAACGGATGACCACACAGGGAGGCCTGCTGACGGAATTTCCTTCTGGCACAGCGGCCCTGAAGCCTAATTTCCCCTTACGGAACCGGATAGTGGCAGGACTTTCAGATTTCATCCTGGTAGTGGAGACCAAAGAGAGGGGCGGCGCGATGATAACGGCGCGGCTGGGCTTCGGCTATAACCGGGAAATAGGCGCTGTGCCGGGCAATACGGGCCGGGAATATTCCGGCGGCTGCAACCTGCTGATCAAATCGGATATTGCGCACCTGGTGGAACACAGTAATGACATCCTGGAGATCATGAGCTGGGCGCCCTCGAACGGGGAAAAGAAGGTGATCCAGAAAGCGCTCTTCACCGAACTTACTGCGGCAGAGCAGCTCGTGGTAACACATTTACAGAAAACAAAACAGCTGCATTTCGATGAATTGCTTCTCCAAACGCAACTGTCTTATGCTCAGCTATCAAGCACTTTATTAAATCTTGAGATGCAGGATATCATTATCTCCCTGCCCGGCAAAAGGTATCAGCTCGGGGCTTAGCGGATATTGATCTGCTGCACTGCTATGGTCTTCTTTAAATTCATCAGCCCGTAGCGCATCCGGCCCAGCGCCGTATTGATGCTCACCCCGGTCACACGCGCTATTTCCTTAAAGGACATATCCCCGTATATACGCATCAGGATGACCTCTTTCTGCTCCTGGGGCAGATCGTCCACCAGGCGCTGCAGGATATAATCGGATTGCTCCCTGATGGTCTTCTGTTCCGCATTTTCCTGCAAGGCAGGGAATAAGGTCAGGATATCCGTTCCGTCCTGCAGGGTTACCTTTACCTGCTGCTTTACCTTCCTGAAATAATCGATGCACAAGTTATGGGCGATACGCATGGCCCAGGGCAGGAATTTACCCTGATCCGCATATTTGCCGTTCCTGAGCGTTGTAAAAATCTTTATGAAAGTTTCCTGGTAAATATCTTCCGCAAGATATTTATCCTTTACCATGATATAGATTGATGTATAGATCTTTGACTGGTACCGGCTGATCAGCTCCCTGATAACCCACTGCTCGTAAGCAGCGAAATGCTGGATCAGCTCCTGGTCTGAATAAGATTTAAAGGATTTTGACATTGCAACTTCCATATACTAAACGCTTTTTGATGAATAAAAGAACACATCGATATGTGTTAAAAAACCCTAATAAATAATAGTAGAAGTTTCAGTCAATAAGCTTATTTTTTTATTGTGTGCGGGGATGTAAATATTTGTTATTTACGGGTTGTTTAGTATATAAGACGAGAGACGAAGATAAAATCTTGGGTAGAAATAAAAAAATTTATTTGATTTTCAGATTGACCAGGATAGGGTAATGGTCGGAGAGCCCTATATCGCTTTTTTTGAACCCGCGGGCCTCAAAGAAATCCTTGTCATAAAAGAGGTAGTCTATGCGGAGGATAGGGAGTATCTTCTGGTAAGTATTACCGATACCGAACCCACTGGAGACAAAAGCATCGGAAAGATCGCCCCTGATGGCGGCGTATACATAAGACCCCGGCATATCGTTAAAATCACCGCAGATCACCATAGGATGCTCTATCTGCCTGGAATAGGACGCTACCTCATTGGCTACCCGGGCGCGGAGGGAAGAGGCTTTCATCAGCTTATACACCAGGCTCTTAGAGGTATTCCTCTTTTCAGCTTCCACGCCCTGCTTTTTCAGATCATCAATATAATCCAGGTCGTCATCCCCGAGCTGGAAAGAAGTGAGATGCAATACCGTAAGCGAAAATTTCTTACCCGATTCCAGCTCAATATCCACAGTGTGCATGCCTTGCCCCTTACCGGAGAGCTTCTGGTACCTTTTATTGGAGATGGGAAATTTGGAGTAGATAACCGTACCTACATCTATCACCTCCCCGGGCTTGGAGTTAATGGTCATCTTGGATTTATTCCACTGGTTATTGAGCATAAAGCTTTCATAAGGATAGCCCAGTCCTTTGATGATAGCGGAATAGGGCGCGGAATAGTCCTTTTCATCCTTATAATATTCCTGCATACAGAGGATATCGGGATTCTCTTCTTCTATATACCTGAGTATTTTCGCAAAGGTGGATTTATCAGCGGTCCATTCTCCCAGGTCGAACATATGCACGTTCCAGCTCATCACCCTGATGCCCTGGTCGTCACCGGAACCCGATGCGGTCATAGCAGACCAGATATTGACCCCGAAAACAACACTGGTGATCCTCCAGCACAGCAGGAGCGTGACAAAGGAGCCCAAGGCGTATCTTTTCTTTTTGGAGAACAGCCAGATGCCTATGAAAGTGATGTTGGCCAGTACGGCAAACAGGTTTGTAAAGCTGAAAAGGCTCCACAGGGTAGCACCTTTGCTGGCGTCAAAATAGGAAGCATACAAACAGCAAAAGAGCCACACGATCACCAATACGTTCAGCACACCGTACACACTCCTGAGTATCTGCCTTAATATAGAAAATACGGGACGATTCATGCCATAAATTTGCTGTATAAAATAACTATAATCCTTTGCTGTATTGTTCCAGCGTTTCTTTTTCTCCGGGTGTTAAAGATAACATTCCTTTCTGATGAATCTTCTCCAGGATAGCATCTATTTCCCCGTTTTTTTTATTGGTCAGCTGCCTGGACGCCGACTGGTGACGAGAATCCCTTTCCTGCTGCCGCCCGCCGCCCGTAATGCCATGCTTCACCCGGTACAGCATGCGTCCTACGGAGAACCCGTTCTTCAGCGACAGCATATAGGCAGCGCCGGTCAGCCCGCCTATCGCCATCCATACGATCATTTTTGTATTGTGCGGTATAAAGATCAGCAGGTTGAGCACCAGATACACCGCAAAAGCCGCCCATAAAGGGAACGAGAATCGTTCCGCGATATAGATCCTGTAAGCAGGGGCCAGTATCATAGCCGCTACGCCCATAGCCAGGATGGCAGGATAGCTGCCGGCGAGGAACAAAGGCCCTTCAAGGGGTAGCAACTCCTGTACCGCCGTAAATCCCAAAGCAGCCACCAGCGCTGAAATAACATAAAGCGGCACGATCTCCCTGTAGCCCACCAGCGTCTGGATCACATTGCTGAACAGGTACAGCCAGACCATATTGGTAATAAATTCCCAGAAGCCTATATGAAATATCATATGCGATACCAGTATCCATGGTTTCTGTACCAGGACGGGCAGCGTCTGAAGGGTCACCTGCGGCAAATACACCTGGTTCAGCACTATGGACTGGTCCTTAGACAGTACCAGGATAATGATATACAGCGCCTGCAGCGCTATATAAAAACCGCCGAGCGTCAGCACCAGCCTTAAGGCGGCGTTCCGTTCATAATCAAACCCTATGCTCCTGCGGATTTTATTGATATACATGTTCATTTCTTAAATATTTTCCAGTTCCTGCAAAATGATCCGGCACGCCTCCCTTATTGAATCCTCATCAATGTTCAGAGGCGGCACTATCCGGACACAATCCGGTGCAAATAAAAACCAATCCGTGAAAACACCAATTTTATTTGTGGGCTGCGCCGCATTTTTAAGACATATACCGTCTATCAGCTTCAGAACAGCATCGAACGATTCCAGCACGACAGCCATCATCAGGCCTTTTCCCCTCACCTCTTTTATCCCGGGATGCCGGAGCAGGGACCGGAACAGCTCGCTTTTTCCGGCCACACCGTCCACAAGCCTGTCCTCCAGTATGACTTCCAGCGCCGCCATACCTGCCGCGCAGGATACGGGATGTCCGCCGAAAGTGGTCATATGCCCGAGGATAGGCTGGTAGGTCAGGGTATCCATGACCGCTTTGGACGCGATAAACGCCCCTAAGGGCATCCCTCCACCCAATGCTTTGCCCAGCAGCAGCACATCCGGTACCACGCCGTAATCCTCAAACGCCCAGAGCGTGCCGGTACGGCCAAAGCCAGATTGTATCTCGTCAAAGATCAGCAATGTGCCCGTTTCAGTGCATTTTTCCCGCAGCGCCAGGAGCCATTCCCTGCCCGGGACAAGACACCCGGCCTCTGCTTGCACCACCTCCACGATAACCGCTGCCGTGTGCGCGGAAATATGCTGCAGGTCTGCCATATTATTATGGCTGATGTGCCGCACATCGGGCAGGAGCGGCCGGAAAGCGTTCCGGAAGGATTCATCCCCGAAAATGCTCATCGCGCCCTGCGTTGATCCGTGATAAGAGTGATGGCAGGCAATAAATTCCGTTCTTCCCGTATATCTTTTGGCCAGCTTCATTGCTCCTTCCACCGCCTCTGCGCCGGAATTGGTAAAATAAACATTGTCCAGCGATGACGGCAGCAGGTCCACCAGCATTTTGGCATACCGGACCTGTGGAGCAAGTACCGCCTCACCATATACCATCACGTGCAGGTACTTTCCCGCCTGTTCGCGGATAGCGTCCACCACCCTGGGATGACTATGCCCGACGGCCGAAACGCTGATACCTCCTATGAGGTCTATATACACATTATCATTGCTATCATATAAAAAACATTTGTCTGCTTTTGTGACAGGAAAGGACATAGATTCCCCCGTTGTCTGTGCTAAATATTTTTTAAAAAATTGTCTATCCATTTACTATTTTTATATAAAAAAATACTACTTTTATACGTTGCTTGACCAATTGTGCCTGAGGGCATTATTCGTCATACTAACGTGTTATTTACAAATTTGTGTATTTCATGGCATTACTTTCAACATCAGAGGTAATTTTTTTAGTAAAATACCGTTAAAAAGTAAGTCGGGTAAAATATTATTACAATGTATAAGAAAATTTTACAAAAGGTTTATTTACTGGGCGCCGTTACGCTTTTTATACTTTCAGGCTGTCAGAAAGGCAATAACCTGGGCCTGGATAACGCAAGTGTCATCCAGACACCTTACAGCCTGTACGCGGTTAAAAAGGACGGTATGGTCATTCAAAGCACCAACGGGGAGGAATACAGGTTTGTTTTCCCTCCTGACGGATACGCGGCCACCCAGCTCCTGACCGCAGGGCCCAACCTGATGATGGTGAAAGGAACGACCCTCCATATGAGCAGGAATGAAGGTAAAAGCTTCAATCCCGTATACACCACATTAAGGAAAAATAACTGGCAGAACAGCATCTACTACCATGCTGCTTTCAATAAAGTATTCATTACCAGTACAGAAGACAGAGGCTTATTTTACAGCAGCGATTACGGAGAGACATGGGAACCGGACCTCTTTGTGCAGGGTCTGCCCAACCTGTACCAGGTCAGCAGCTTTTCCGGGCTTGAGAACGGGAACCTGTACGCCTACTCCAACGTGAGCAATCTGACCTTTATCAAAACCGGCTCCACTATTGAATGGACCCCGGTAACCACGATATCATTCTATCCCACCATCGGATCAGAATATTACCTGACCAGCGCAGGAAATACCCTTTACCTGGTAGACTATAATGGTATAGCCGGTGTATGGGTGAGCACAGATGGTGCCGTAACCTGGACCAAGCTGACCAACAATCAGGTGCTGCCTATTAATGTGAAATACACCGGCGCCGTATCACCTTTCGGCAATAAGGTGGTAGTGGTAGGCACTGAGACAGAAGGCATCTTCCGCTCTGATGAAGAAGGCGTTTTCCATCCTACTACAGGGTTGCCCAAAGGAGCCAGTGTCAAATCCCTGACCAGGAAGATCAATATCTATAAGAACAATGATGTGAAGATATACCTGTATGCCGCCACCAGTGTGGGTATCTACAGGAGTGAAGACAGCGGAAAGACCTGGTTCTTCTCCGGGAATGAAAGCTGGAAAGATGAATATACCGCTATTTATTAAAGCTTTGGGGTATTTAAACCTTTCAGCGTTCCGGTAGTCAAAATTTTAAGTTTATTACTTTAAAACAAACAAGATTATGAAATTGAAAGCAATCGTTATCGCAGGGTTAGGCTTACTGCTCGCCGGCGTAAGCCAGGCAAACGCGCAACAGGTTCACACCGCTCCTCCAATGGGCGCACCGGCCAAAACGCCACAGGTACCTGCTTCTATGCTGGCAAGCGGACAAAAAGCCCAGATGGAAGGCCTGCTGAATTCCCTGGAAAACGGCCAGATCCCCAACTCTGACCTGGCAGGAGCTGCCCAGAAGGCAACGTCCTACATCAATGAAGACATCAATAGCGCAGAGAAAACCCTGGATAAAGCCAACAGCCAGGATGCCAAGAAGCTGGAAGGCAAAAAAGCCCTGCTGAAAAAAGCAGAAGTTTTAGCCGGCAAGTACAGCTCCGGTAAGGAAACCAAAAGGGATGCCCTGGTAGAATTACTGAAGCAGTATATCAAAACTTTGTAATCATAACCAGAAGAAGGTTTACAACGTATAAAAAAAGTGCCGTTAAGGCACTTTTTTTATACGTTGTTGCTTTTTTATACCATTCCATCGTAATCACTGATATACCTGCTGAAAGCCATAATGAATCGGCTATACTTAACCCAGATATAGCTTGTCATAAAGCAGGACTGCATTCCCTGCTAAGCTGATGCAACCTTATCTTTATATAATACAACGTGACGGTCTGCTTACACGGAACATTCTCTTGAGGTACACCTGGCTAAGAGCGCTCCTATTCAGTCAGAGCGTGCTTTTGCTATAAAGGTACTGAGGTGTGCCGGTCATTCCGAACGGATGTAAGGCATTTCCTATAATCATTTGCAGCATCTTAATGTATCTACCTGATGGCTTTGTTGCTTATATACAGTCAGTTAATACGAAATAAAAGGAGTTGTATAAAAAGCCAGCAACCCTGTCAATATTGCGACTTAGCTCAATATGACAGGGTTGTTTATATATACGTATCACATTTCGACAAGCTCAATGTGACACAACAGGCTCAATGTGACAATCAAAGCATACTATTTTTTAAATATGGTTTTCAATACCGCCTCATTTACCTTTACAGGATATTTCTTTTTTAAGGAGGCGCTCCATTCTTTTTCCAGGTATTCCTGGTAATCCGATACCACAAAGCCTTTCGCTTCTTCCAGTGATTTCTCTACAGGAGCCGGGTATAGCTTCCTGGGAACGATCACCGTAAACATACCATTGCTGCTGATAATGGCCGAAGGCTTATTTTCCTGCATACCGGCAGCGGTAGCATTGAATTTCTGGAATTCATACCTGCCGTCCTGTATAGCGATATTCACACGGTTGGCCTGGTCTGCTGCCAGCTCTTCATAAGCCCTGAACGGCTCCGTACCCTGGCTGATCTTTGCAAGCAGCTTTTCCAGGTCGCCCCTTTCCTTGGACTGGAAGACCCTTCCCTCAAAGCCGGGCTGCCATACATATTTGCTTTTGTGCTTCTGGTAAAAGTCATTTAATCCAAGCGTATCATCATTGGCTCTTTTCCATACCCTGGAGGAGTTCATCTCATAGATCAGGATGGCATCATTGTAGTCATTCACCATATTCCTGAAATCCTTATTCTCGGCATACAACTGCTCGTATCTCACATCATTGATGACGTTATTGGTATAGTTGCTATATATATCATCAATGAGCTTATCGGTATTGCTGAGCAAAGGGCGTCCCCTGTTAACGGACTCGAAATAGGTCACAAAATCCCTGGCATAGAAAGGCTTGCCGGCGACAGACAATAAAACGGCATTGGGATCGTACTGCTGCTGCTCATTATACAGGGTAAATTTCTCCTTATGCTCTTTTGCCGCCGTCTTGATCTTTGCAAGCACCTCTTTATGCTCTATCAGGTTGACCTTCGCCCTGATCTCTTCCTGCTTAGCTTCATGGGCCTGGATAGACCTGGAGTCCTGCTCCACCTTTCTCATAAGGTCCTTGGATTCCTCTTCATAGCTCCCTACCGGTATTTTCTTAACGAGCCTCAGGATGTGGTAGCCGAACTCGGATTTAACGGGATCGGAAATATCGCCCGGTTTCTTCAGCCCGAACGCGGCATCTTCCAGCGCTTTAGAGACATCCCCGGAGCGGAACGGCGCCAGCTCTCCTTTATTATTCTTGCTGAACCTGTCCTCAGAATAGGTAGCTACATACTGGTCGAAGGACGCCCCTTTACGCAATTCAGCAACGAGCCTGGACGCTTTTGCCTTCGCTTCCTTATCCTTTTCAGCACCTGCAGAAAGCGGCGCGCTGATCAGTATCTGCTGCACCTGTACCTGTCCCCTGTTGGGTCTCCTGCTCAGCACCTTCACGATATGAAAGCCCTGGGAAGAAGCAAAAGGCTCAGAGATAGTGCCGGGTTTGGTATTGTAAAATTTTTCCTCGAAGGTATGTTCTGTCTGAAGCGCGGTGATATAGCCCAGGTAACCGCCGTTATTGGCCGTGCTGGCATCCATAGAGAATGTTTTGGCGGCTTCCTCAAACGTCATCTTTTTGGTATTTACCAGGTTGTAAACACTGTCTATCTTCTGCCTGAATATATTTTTGGAACGCTGGTCATTGTTCATAGGGAAAGCTATGAATATGTGCGCTACTTCCACTTCTTCCTTCAGCCGCTGGTAGGCCTCTTTCGCCAGTCGCTCATTAATGGTCTTGTCCTTCAGGTAAGAGTGCGCCAGCTGCTTCTTGTAATGCTCTATTTCCCTTTTAACGGCCGTAACGGTATCCATCTGCAGCTCCCGGGCCTCCTGTAATTTCATACGGTATAATGTATAGTAATTCAGGTAATCCCGGATAGCATCCTCGCTATAGTTCACTTTGCCCTTGATGCTGTTGTTCTCATACATTTTAAGGAATTCATCTTTCGAGACCTTGATATTGCCCACTTCCATTAAGTTCTGAGCAAAAGCAGTTACTGTTCCTGCCAATAAGCTGATACTTAAAAAAGCTATCTTTTGTATTTTCATTGTATTGTCGGTTATACATTTAGAATTCGTAAAGATAAATAAATTTGCTAACGATATTATAATATTAAGTATTTCAATATATCCCGATAACGATTGATTTGTAAATTTAAATGAGCAACAGCTATTTCTCCAAAAATTGTAACTTTACGGATTCAACATTACAACTAACAAAATAGCACCCCGTGTTATGGAAATTGAATTTTTGAACTCTGGCTATATCAGGGTTAAAAAGCGATTGAAAAAAGTGATTATGGCCCAATGGAGTTGACAGGAGACCATTCTCCCCAACCGCTGTAAACAATTTATTTTAATCTCATTCTAAACCAAAAAGAACTCAAACAATGGAAAAGACACTCACTTTTGCAGAAAAAATAGCGCAGGCACAGGATTTTTTACCTATCAACGGTACGGATTATATTGAATTTTATGTCGGCAACGCGAAGCAGGCGGCCCATTATTACAAAACCGCATTCGGCTTCCAGTCCGTGGCATATGCCGGACCGGAAACAGGCGTAAGAGACAGAGCTTCCTATGTGCTGCAGCAGGGAAAGATCAGGCTGGTGCTCACTTCCGGTCTGAAATCAGACAGCCCCATCTGCGAGCACGCCCGCAAACACGGCGACGGCGTAAAGGTGCTGGCCCTCTGGGTAAATGATGCCTATGACGCTTACGAGCAGACCACTAAACGCGGTGCCAGATCCTATATGGAACCGGTTACACTTACGGACGAGCATGGCGAGGTAAAAATGGCCGGCATCTATACCTACGGGGAAACGGTCCATATGTTCATTGAACGCACCAATTACAAAGGGGCCTTTATGCCGGGCTATGAAAAATGGGAATCCAATTACAACCCGTCTGATGTGGGACTGCTGTACGTGGACCATTGCGTAGGCAATGTAGGCTGGAACAGGATGCTGCCGGTCGTAAAATGGTATGAAGAGGTAATGGGATTTGTCAATATCCTTTCCTTTGATGATAAGCAGATCAATACGGAGTATTCCGCGCTGATGTCAAAAGTAATGAGCAACGGTAATGGCTTCTCCAAATTCCCTATCAACGAGCCTGCTGAAGGCAAACGCAAGTCCCAGGTAGAAGAATACCTGGATTTCTATGAAGATGAAGGCGTGCAGCATATCGCCGTAGCGACCAGGGACATCATCAAGACCGTTACGGAATTAAAGGCCCGTGGCGTGGAATTCCTGTCTGCCCCGCCGTCTGCTTATTACGAGATGGTTCCTGAACGCGTAGGCCAGATAGATGAAGACCTTAAAAAGCTGGAAGAGCTGGGTATCCTGATCGACTGCGACGAAGAAGGCTACCTGCTGCAGATCTTCACCAAGCCGGTAGAAGACCGTCCTACGCTTTTCTACGAGATCATCGAAAGACATGGCGCGCAGAGCTTTGGCGCCGGTAACTTCAAAGCCCTGTTTGAAGCGCTGGAGAGAGAGCAGGAAAGAAGAGGCAATCTCTAATACTATATCTTACACAGAAAGGCTGCCCGGTACATATGTACTGAGCAGCCTTTTTAAATATAAACTGGTTAAGCATTGCGGCATCCGGAGCGCAGCAGGCTGTTGTAGACTATGTTGCAGCACTTTTTGCAGGATAATGATCCGGGTATATTACCCCGATGCTATCAAAGAATCCCTGATCGATATCTAATTACAGCAAGTAAATTCTGTTCTTCTTTGAGAATAATAGTAATTAAATAGCTCGACGATAGTATTAAACTTATATTTTTTCGACACTATTTCAAAAACTGTGTAAATGCTAAAAATCGGGGTTGAATACTCCGATTTTTTTACTTTTAAATATACACAGTTTTATGCGACCAGAAGATTTTTTGAC
>MKSF01000004.1 GCA_001897155.1 Bacteroidetes bacterium 47-18
AACAGAGAAGTTAAGCCCCCCATGGCCGATGGTACTGCACATCGCGGGAGAGTAGGTAGCTGCCATATGTATTTATAACGCCTCAACATACTGTTGAGGCGTTTTTTTTGTTGGGGGGAGTCCCTCGTGCTAACTACTCCTAACGGTGCTCTCATCAACCGTCAACAACCCCGTTCCACAAACAGAGCTCATTCAACTCCCAGGCCGGTCAGCTTTACAAACTCCGTTATAGACAAGTCCACTCCCTTACCGTCCCATTGATCTTGAATAAGGATCCTCATTGTCTGGGAAGTGAAAAAGATCGTAACGGAGGAACATTCCTAATAAAAAACAGCAGCCCGCTGACCGGCTGCTGCTATCCAGGCTCCTGGTTTTAGAATGCAAGACCCTTATTGCTCCGGTCATAATAACAGGGAAAAATGTATCATACTCCTGTTACCCGTTCGTACGGCGCCACTACCCAGATCCTGGAAAAGTACCGGCTGGAAATTGCCGCCAAAGGTACATTTGCTGAAACTTATCTCGGCGCCTAAGGTGGCGAAAGCGGCCATTCCCCCCGTAGCACGTACGCTATACCCGCCATCCAGATCTTTCCCCGAACGCTCATAATGAAAGCCGGCATTAGGGGAGACCATCCATTTGTTGTTGAACCTGAATTTATAATACAGTTGCGTACTGCCGCTGAACCGGTTGCCGTAGTAATAATCGTGCTTATTGGTGGTATTGATCTTATAGCCCGCGGTGATATTAAGGCCCGCATCCTGCAATCTTATATCATACATCCCCATAAATATAAAATCTGTGCTTCCCGTTCCCAGTTGAAAGAGATTGGTGCCGGCATTGGTGCTGCTTTTGTCGGAGGGATTATACCTGCCCGTAGGCAATTTGATGCCGCCGCCTATCCATAGATCCTGCACCAGCAGCTTTCCTGAACTTTCACCGCTACCGGGCAGCGTTTTCTTACTGCGGAGCAAGCGGTAGAAGCCTAAGGCCGAAGCATCCGACAGGCCGGTTTTTGCCACCGTTGCCGATTCATTGCTTTTTGCATTATAGCTCACCGGTATATACCCCATGATCCTGAATTTATCTTTTATGGTCCAGCCGCCCCACAGCTCGGTGGTATGATACTGCTCATCGGTGGTGAGATAGGTCCGCTTTCCGCCAGGGCCGAGATGCGTGGTTAAGACGCTGCCCCTGTAACGGATACCTGCTATCTTTTTATTGAACTCGGGCAGTATGCCGATGTAATAGCTGCCGGCTCCGCAGCCGCAGATATCGCAGGCCCGGGCAGGCATAGCGCCCAGTATCAGCGCAGGAGGAAGGAGAACGGATAAGAGTGTTTTTTTCATTATGAATCTATATTAGCTATTCAGCCAGTAATTTATTTCTTACAAAATGCTCGTCATTCAGGGTGTTTAAGAATGCTTTCAACTGTACACGTTCTTCAGCGGACAGCTCAATACCGTATTGCCCGTTCCCTTTATCCAGCAACGGGTCGATATTCTGCACATAGGTCATGCCGCCTGCGTATTTATCTAATACCGCGTCCAGTGTGTAAAACCTGCCGTCATGCATATAGGGTGCGGTGTATTTCAGGTTACGGAGGCTCGGCACTTTAAATTTATACCTGTCCGATTCGTCCAGGGTTACCCCGTACCTGCCGGGGTCCCCGTTGAAGCCTATACCGATCCCGTTATTCCTGTAGCTGATATCTGTAAACAGCGGCTCTTTATGACAGGAGGCACATTTACGCTGGAATATGGTGTAGCCGGCCTGCTCTGTTGCTGTAAATACGGCTTCATTCCTCATAACGCTGTCGTACCGGGAGTTACTGCTGATGCACATCACCATGAACTGGGACAATGCCTTTAATAGTGTTGCGGTAGTGATCTCCGGGCTGCCGAATGCTTCCCGGAACATAGACGGGTATTCCGGGTGCGCTCTCAGCTTTTCCAGGACATTATCCAGGGTCTCATCCATTTCTTCAAAAGTAGTAATGGGGACCACCGGCTGCAGGTCCAGGTCAAATACGCCGCCGTCCAGGTTGAACGTGCCGTGCCAGGCCAGGTTCATAATAGGAGGTGCATTACGCCTCCCCAGCCTGTCATCTATACCATGGCTGACATCGTGGCCGTGATGGGTGAAGCCTGAAGACTGGATATGACAGCTACCGCAGCTAACGGTATTGTTCCGGCTGAGCCGGGGCTCATAGAACAGCTTTCTTCCCAGTTTAAAGCCGGCTTCCGTTACCGGGTTGGTATCAAAATGATAGGCCGGTTCGGGGAAATGCACCGGCTTTTCAAACCCCAGGAATTTCCGGAGGTCTTCTTCCAGTCCCCTGATATCTTTTTTACAGGATACCATCAGGATAATGAATGACAGGATCAGCAACAGGGCATTGGTTCTTTTTTTCATAGTTCGAAACAGGTGCTAATTTTCAGTGTGATCGTGGGTAAACATACCTGCCAGGTTATCGGCGATATGTACGCTGAAGTCGCTGAACATTACGGAAGGATGTGTAGCGATGCTGATGGTGTTCTGCCCGCTCAGCACTTTACCGATATCCACCATTAAATGGATATTGCTGCTCCTGTCCTTTCTTACCTTTGCTTCGCCGGCTGCGGTAAGATCAATGGATATCTCCCTGATATTATTGATGGTAGGGGCATTGTAGCCGCCGAATCCGCCGATGTGGTACCTGAACTTATGCTGCCCGCTTCCGTCTGCCGGAGCAACGTCTGACATGCCTTCGAACTTAAAGAAGATATAGCCGCTGTTCCATCCCCAGTACATTCCGTCGTCCATACCGCCGGAGGGGTCCAGCACGCCTGTTCTTTGGTCTACATCCAGGGTGCTCCTGAGACTGTCTACGCCGAGGATAAATACCAGCCTGGTGTAGTCGCCTTCGGGAACTTTCAGCCGGGCAAAACGGGTGTCAGGGTCGGACTCCTTGACCAGGAAATAGCTGTCGTTCTGGGGAATGGTATAAGATGTGCCGTCCGCTTTATATACCCTGAAATTGCTTACATAGTATTGTACCAGGCTGATCGTATAATCTTCTCCCGAGGCATTGGTGTACGTGGTGTTGTTCAGGTAAAGGTTGGTTCCCCCGACGATGTTGTCAAATTCTACGGAAAGGGGTGCCAGGTTCTTGTCATTAAAGATCGGTTCTGTTTTTTCTTTTTTACAGGCTGCGAAAAAAATACTGCAGGCTAATAAAGATGGAATGACGCTTTTCATTTTCAGATTTTATTAGGTGGACCTCAAAGATACCCGTTTACATAGATGCATGCTGTGGCCGGATTGATTCTCTGAAAAGACGGATTGATTATTGAAATAAACGGATGTTATCGGAAGCGGGCAGGGGTGTTTTCCTGTTTTTATACCTCTAAAAAGGCAGGTTTTTTTGATGAAGCCAGGAAATGCCGTTACATTTGTAATGGTTTGAAAAGGTTACTCTCCATATTGCTGCTGGTTTCGTTTGTGGTGCAATCCACAAGCCAGTTGTGGATCATGGGCGCTTTCTTTGCCAACAGGGACTATATCGCCAGGGTGCTCTGTATCAATAAAGACGTCCCGGCATCCAACTGTAACGGGGCCTGTTACCTGAAAAAGCAGCTTCATAAAGACAGGGAAAAGCAGGAAAAGCAAAACCCTGATCTAAAGCTCAAGGAAGTGATCTTGTTTTACGAGGCTCCGCGGCTGCTTACCGTTGCTATAATGATCTTTGACCCGGTAGTGGAAAAAACAAAATTCGCTGTGTACCGGGATCCCGTTTCCCAGGCTTATATGCCTTCCGTTTTTCATCCTCCCGCATGATGGTTGTATAATTAATTCCTGTTAATTGTTCAACTATTAAATTATGTGTATAAAGACAGATGATCTAACTGTTTTTACACTCAGTGATTTTAATACAGACAACTATGGTTTCCTGATGTTCCCGATCGGACAGGCAGGGAATGTCAGCCCGGCTTTGCTTGCTGCACACAAACAGCAGTACTACTCCGTTTTATATTGTAAAGATGGCAGCGGTACCGTACACGTGGATAAGGAAGTAATAGCGCTCCGGGAGGAAATGATTGTATGTATCAGTCCCCAGAGTGTATGCAGTTATGCTATTGATCCCGGTGCTGCCGGATGGATGATCTTTTTTTCCGAAGCCTTCTTCTCCCTGCGGTATAATGATAATGTGCTGCATCATTTCAGTTGCCTCAGGAGTAGTGTGGTATGTAAGCACCTGCTTACGGGAGAGGCCGTTGCCAAATGGAGCTTTATAATGGACGTGATGTCGGAGGAGTATAACGCCCGGAATACGGATGCCAGGAATGTGCTGCGCTCGTATCTCAATATCCTGCTATCAGAGCTGAACAGGTACCATCCCGTTGCCAGGCCGGCTGAATATACCGGGAGCGATAAGGAGCAGAAGGTCATGGCCTTTGAGAAGTTACTGGACAGCAATTTTCATAAGGAGAAGCTGCCTTCCTATTATGCCGGCTGCCTGCATATTTCCGTTAATTACCTGAACCGTATCTGTAATGAAAGAAGAGGGATGTCATCTGGTGACCTGATCAGGAAGCGGGTGGTGCTGGAAGCGGAAAGGCTGCTGCATTATACTGCCAGGAACATTTCGGAGATTGCTTTTGAGCTGGGTTTTGATAGTATTTCCTATTTCACTACTTTCTTTAAGAAATATACGGGCTTATCCCCGGAGGCTTTCAGGAAGCAGATGCGGTCGGTTTAATGCCCGGAAATATAAAAATATCGGTAGGGAAGTGTAACGGTTGCCTGTGGTATGGGGGACGGGGCACGCCGGAATATTGTAAGGCTTTATACGCGGGTCTTCCCCGGCGGTCCCTAACCGGGACTGCCGGGGCATTCAGAAGGATTCCTGTGTAAGCTCATTATTGACCATAGCTCCTGCCAGGTTTCCTGCTGCTACTGCATACGCAACGGAACGCATCATACCGGCGTTGTCTCCGCAGGCATATACGCTGGCAACAGAGGTTTTGTGAACCTGGTCTGTTTTGATATGTCCTGCCTCTGTAAATTCGCAACCCAAAGCTGCCGGAATATCGCAGTGCTGTTCGAACGGAATGGCAGCATAGACCGCCTCAAAATGCTCTTTTGTACCGTCTTCAAAGATCAGCGCGCTCACCTGGCCGTTTTGGTGTATGATCTCTTTTACATTTTTCTCTATGATGCCGATATGATGCTTTTGAAGCCTGGCAAGCTGTTCCGGGTTGAAATCCGCTTTTCCCGGGGTGACTATGGAAAGGTCATGGGTCAGGTTATTGACCAGGGACGCGATGTGCACGGCCCTTTCCCCGTTGGCCATGATCGCTGTTTTCTTATGCTTAAATTCATAGCCGTGGCAGTACGGACAATGAATAACGGTTTTACCCCAGCAGTCTTCAAAGCCTTTTATTTCCGGAAGCAGGTCTTTTACCCCCGTAGCGAAGATCAGCTTTTTTGCAGCGAACTTTTCACCGGATCGTGTGATGATCTCGAAACCGGTTGCTGTCGGGCGACCTTGTACGGCCAGGTCTTCAACGAATTGTACAGACTCGTATCTCAATACCTGCTCTCTGGCGCTGGCTGCAATTGCCGAGGGAACAGCGCCATCCTGTGTGATGAAATTATGCGAATGCGGCGTATAGCGGTTGCAGGGCCGGCCGCTGTCAATAATAAGCGTCTTCTTTAAGGAGCGGCCTAAGGCCATGGCCGCGGAAAGCCCGGCATAGCTGCCGCCTATGATGATCACGTCGAATTGCTGATGCGCTGTCATAACATTGGATTTTGTAAATGCGGTGAAAGAATATGGTAAAGTTAAAGCAGTGAGCACAAGACCGCCCTGTTTAATAAGTTGCCTTCGTGTTATGGTATGTTTTAGGACGGTATTACGGCTACAGACCGCTTTTTGCTTTGTCATTTTGTGTGGATACTTTGTGTTTTTCAGGTTGATGAAATGCCCGGTGACCCGGCTGCTGTCCTTTAAAAGAGATCATCCCGCCGTAGTTTATTTGATTATTAATGCAATTATGTTCCAAAAATAAGGAAAATTACATCTAATGCAATATTGTTGCATTAATTTATTCTTATGACACGGATCTGCACCGCTTACAATAAGTGGAAACGATGTGCACAGTGTCCGGCACTTATTTTGTCGGCTGCTGGCGATCTGCTGCTTGAAAGGTTTACAGCAGGTGATCAATCCGGGTGCTTCGGTTGTGGTAATATATGGAAGACATGGGATGCCTGTTTGTTTAAAAATATCTGTAAATACCTGTATTCAAAGCTCTCCTGGAGTATAATAGTGGTCGGAGCAGGATAGGGGGTCTGATTTAAGAGGTAGCTTTTATCTGTGCGGGAAGGATATAACTTAAAAAAGACGTGTACAGTGCTGTTATGGCCGCTGCTGCTAAGAATCTTCCTTAATGTTACGGAAGTTTTTGAGCTTATTGTAGAGTGTTTTCCTGTCAATGTTTAATCTTTGGGCGGTCCGGGTCTTATTGTAATTCTCTTCCCGGAGCACTCTCAGGATCTCTTCTATCTCGGCCTGCAGGCCTTTGGTCTTGAAATCGTGGCCTGTTTCAGCGCCACCGGCGTGCGGGCTGCCGTCCGGGCCCGGGAGATGGTTGTCATAGACCAACGCACTTAAGAAATCGGTTGGCATGCATTCCCTGGTGATCATATCGTCAGCCATCAGGCAACCCCGCCTGATGATATTCTTCAACTGCCGGATATTACCGGGCCAGCTATATGTATAGAAGTCCTTAAGTAACGCAGGATTTACACCCCTGATATGCTTGCCCAGGTCTTTATTGGCCCCCGCTATAAAAAAGTCAATGAACAGGTCGAGGTCTTCAATGCGTTCCCGGAGGGGGGGAATATTGATCTCGAACTCGTTGAGACGGTAAAACAGGTCTTCCCGGAACCTGCCTTCCCTGACAGCATTTTCCAGCCTTTCATTGGATGCCACAATGATCCTGATGTCAATATCTATTTCCTTATTGCCGCCTACACGCCTTATTTTTCCTTCCTCGATGGCCCGGAGCAGCAGTATCTGGACATTATAGTCCAGGTTACCGATCTCGTCCAGGAAAATGGTACCGTTATTGGCTTCCTCAAAGGCCCCGGTCTTATTGTCCACCGCGCTGGTAAAGCTGCCTTTCTCGTGACCGAACAGCTCGCTGGCCGCCAGCTCCTTGCTGAGGCAGCCGCAATCGATCGCCACAAACGGTCCGTCCCGGAATTTGCCTTCGCTTAGCTGCCGGGCTACCGATTCCTTGCCTGTTCCGGTTTCGCCGTAGATAATGACCTTGAAATTGGTATCTGCCACCACGCTGATCTGCTTATTGAGCTCGGTCGCGGCTTTGCTGTGCGGCTGTACGTAGGAAGCCGGCTGAGGTATGGAAGCGCTGCTTGCGGGCGCCCTCGCTTTCACGTTGCCCGCGGTACGCCGGATATCCTCCAGTATGGCTTCGAAAGCGAAAGGTTTGGAATAGCAGTTTTCAGCACCCATTTTGACCAGTGCGATGGCATCGGCAACATTGAGCTGGTCCAGCAGGAAAAAAATGGGGAGGTACCCATTGGCATCCTGGAGCTTTTTCAGGATTTTTTTAGGGCAATGCTCTGTCATGAGCGGAACACCTGCTACTACAATGTCGCTTAAGCCTGCTTTAATATTTTCAAGGCCGCTGGTGATATCAGTGATTACAGTTAGCTGAAAAGGAAAATTTTTAATGTGGGATTTGAAAATTTTAGTCAGTAAAGGATCATCGCTTAACAATAATAGGTTATTCATTATTCAGTGCGTGGTTTATTATGTGGTTTATACAGGTTATTAAATCAACGCCGGGCCACACTACTTAGTTGGGTGCTTTTCTGAATTTAGGAAATATTTATGTTAAACTATTAGTTTTGAATGAGTTAGGGGCATTGTTCGGAACTTTTGCAGGTACTGAAAATTCAGCTTATATGGGCCTGCTTATATTTCCCGGGAACAGGACCGGTAAAGCGTTAAAAGATCCGGTATGGCGGGTGTCTCCTGGAAAGTAGGAAAGATGACGCATTCAGAACCTCGGCGGGCCGTCCGGTAATGATTGGGCATTGTTTCCAGTCAGGAGTACGAACAGGGTTAACAGAAAATGAGGCTGACCTTCCGGACAGCCTCATTTTCTGACTATTGACCTATGGAAAAATTAACAGGATGGCCGTATCCGGGAGAATATTCCTGCCGTTTGTCCATCCGGGCGTCAAATACTTATATGGATGTTCACACCTGCCGGTTATCTGGCCTGGGGCACAACTCCGGCCTCATAATCATCACCGTCTGTGGTATATATCTGGAACCTGACCTCATAGCCGTCAGGTACATAGATTACGATAGGGAGCCTGCCGTTGTAGTTGACCGTTGTTGCCTCTCCGGAGACGAACAGGTGCCGTTTAGGAAGGTCCGGGCAGCCCATTTGTGTGGAAAATGCGCCTCCCTGGGTCTTAAATACATAATAGTCATATCCCCAACCCTGGAGATCTTTCTTTTCCAGTGTTCCTGTCAAGCCGTAATGATTACAGCCGTCTACTTCCATCTCTTTGCCCACCCTGAATTCGATTTTTTTATGGGTGTCGTTTTTGGAATGCGGTACATCTATGATCATTTGCCGGTATCCTTTTTCCGGTTTGGGATACATAGAGATATCCACACTTTTGGACTGTCCGAGCATGGTCAGGGTCATTGCTAGGGATGTGGCCAGCAGGCCGAGTCTTTTTTTCATAAGATATAGATTTTAGGTAACCTTTTTGCAGCGATCCTTTCTTTTTCAGGATGCCGTATTAGCATAGATGGTTCTTTGACCGGAAAGTTTAACTACCGTTGAAATTTTCGGCCAGGCTTCCGGATGCCAGGTACCGGCTGGGCGGTTTTACGGCAGTATTTTCTGAATAATACAGTTTTTACCGTACTTTTATGCTCATCTTTATAATAAAAAAAACGATAATGAACAGAATTTCTAAACTGGCGGGCCTCCTGGCGGGTACATTGCTTTCCCTGGCCGGCTATCAGGCGCTGGCCTGTTCCTGCCGCCCGCTTACTGTAAAAGAGGCCTATGATAATGCCCGCGTGGTCGTCATAGGAAAGGTGCTGAGCGTCAGATATCTTACCGGACCCGATGTCGTGGTTTCCAAGCCGGTGGACCAAATGACCATACAGGAAAAATACCAGAATGGCATTACGGAAAAGATCGTCACCGTACAGGTTAAATCACGGATAAAAGGAAAGGAACAGGGCAGGATCATAGAGGTTACAACAGGCCTGGGTGGCGGAGACTGCGGCGTTCATTTTGAGGAAAACAAGGATTATATCATCTATGCCTATGCCAAAGAGGGAGGCAACGGCCGGTATGCAACAGGTATATGCTCTACCACCAAGCCTTACACTAAAGCGGAGTGTAAGACACTGAAGAAAATAAAGAAGGGCAAGGCATAGGTGCAGAACGGTTAAAATGATAATAATAAATTAATAATCAAAAATTAATACAGGGGATGAGTTCAGGTAATTTTGCATCCTTATTGCGTAACAGCTCATATGAAAAAATTTCTTTTCGTACTGGCACTGGCAGTCGCCGGCGACGTCCAGGCCCAGGATACAATACCTGACGGAACCAGGGATAATACCCTTTTACGGATCCAGACCCTGCCTTACTATAGCTTCGGGAAAGGGGTAGGCATTACCTCTCCCGACAGCATTTACCAGTTGAATATCCGTTTCCGGATGCAGAACCGGGCTACCTTTATGGAGAATGATGCCGGGGAAAGCAGTATTGATGCCCAGATCAGGAGATTACGGCTGCGCCTGGACGGCTATGTCGGCAATCCCAAGATCACGTATGCCATCCAGTTATCTTTCGCCCCGGGCGACGTGGGAGAGATCAGGGAGCATGAAAATATCAATATTATCAGGGACGCGGTCGTGTGGTACCAGCCTAATAACAAGTGGACTATCGGCTTTGGTCAGACCAAGCTGCCCGGTAACAGGCAGCGTTTCAACTCTTCGGGAGCCTTACAGCTTACGGATAGGAGCATCAATAACGCCCGTTTCAATATTGACAGGGACTTCGGCCTGCAGGTGCATCAGTTGAATATGTACCGTAATAAATTTTCCTATAGCATCAAAACAGCGATCACTATGGGGGAAGGCCGGAACTTTACTTCGAATAATGATCACGGGCTGGCCTATACCGGAAAGGTAGAATTATACCCTATGGGCGCTTTTGCCAGCGGAGGGGAATACTTTGAAGGCGACCTGAAGCGGGAGCAGAAGCCTAAGCTGATGCTGTCCGGCGCTTACCAGTTCAATGATGATGCCAAAAAAACAGGCGGTCAGTTGGGTGAGTACCTGTATGATAAAAAGGACCTGCATACTGTTTTGTGCGACCTGATGTTTAAATACAGGGGATGGGCGCTGATGTCTTCCTATATGTCACGTAATACGGCCAATCCTTTATCGTATAACCCGGCGGACTCCAGCAAGTTCCTGTACGTGTATGCAGGACAGGGAATGGATTTCCAGGGCAGCTACCTTACGAAAAGCCATTTTGAGTTTATCGGCCGCTATTCTTTCCAGAACTCAGCAGCCAGGATCGCGCACCTGGCGCCCGATACCCGTCAGTACACCATAGGACTTACCAAATATATATGGGAGCATGCCTTTAAGCTGCAGACGGAGCTGACCTATGAGACCCGGAATTATTTTAATGGTACCAGCAAGGATAGCTGGTATATACGTTTCCAGGTAGAGATCGGTATATAATTATAAAAGGTAAGAGGCTGTCTTATAGGACAGCCTCTTACCTTTTATACGGTCATGCGGGATAGCATACCGGTAACCCGCCTTTTAATCTGCTATTCTTCCCCCTGAATAGTGAGTTATAATCGTCTCTATTACTTAATTACTTATCTAAAGAGGAACAGGTCATTTTAAAAATAGCTGGTGAAAGATCTGTAAAAAATAATTCCCGGCTCGGAAAGACGGGAATTATAACTATTTCTGTATCATAAATTATCTGGTGAGCTTCAGCACAGTTTTGTCTTCCCACTCATCGCCGTCCTCAGTATATTTATCTACATTTTCCCAGGTTTGTTTTTTGTTCTTGGACTCAACAATATTAAACAAAATTGTAGCTCCGGAAATTGAGAGTGTTACTTTTTCATCTGTAGCGCTCCAGGTACCGCTGATACTGTCTCCATCAGTATCTACCATTGTAAAGTTACTCCCTGAAAATGTAATAGATCCTTTTTCAGAGCTTGTTGCTGTTACAACGCCGTTTTTGTATTCAGTGTATTCAGTTACCACATCCCATTTTCCATCTTTTTTTACCAGGATTTTGTCTGTAGATTTAGAACAGGAAGTCACCACAAGGGCCAAAATAGCAAAGAATCCAAATACTTTCATTAAATTTTTCATTAATTAGTTTTTTAACGGTTAAAAATTTGCGCAAAGATACACAAAATAGTTTAGCTGATAAAGATTATATGAAAAAATAGATTTTATCTATTAGGTCGTTGAGTGAAATGCTGCCTGGCCGTTGCGGAATTGGAATAAAGTTCGTTCTGGATATCAATCTTGGCAGGCAAGTTAGCGCATAGTTATGGCTATTTCCGGGAACATATGGAGTAAATAAGTCTTTATAAAGCTCTTCCAGATGCTGTAATGCAGCCGGGGGAAACATTTCACTGTATCATGCCACGGCAGGGCAGGAAGCTCTATCCTGTTGTTTCCCGGATCCTGACGGGCAGAAACTTATAAAGCCTGGCTGAACAGGCGCTCTTCCACAAGCTGGCAGATGATATGCCCGATCGTGATATGGCTTTCCTGGATGCGGGGTGTATCGGTGCTCGGCACATTGATGATATGATCTGAAAGCCCTAGCATCTTACCGCCTGTGGCCCCGGTCATACCTATTGTTACAACCCCGATCTCACGGCATACCTCAAAGGCATTGATGATATTGGATGAATTGCCGGAAGTGCTGAGACCTACCAGAATATCGCCCGGTCTGCCGATGCCTTTCATCATTCTGCTGTACACGAACTCATACCCGTAATCATTGCCTACCGCGGTGAGGAAAGACGTATTGCAGTGCAGCGCTTCGGAAGGCAGCGGGTTGCGGTCCGAGTAGAACCGGCCGGAGAATTCAGCGGCCAGGTGCTGGGCGTCCGCCGCGCTGCCGCCGTTACCGCAGAACAGCACCTTATTCCCGTTGCTGAAGGTGCTTACCATCAATTCCACTACGGTTTCAATGGTCCGGAGCAATTCGTCATCATTTAAAACGGCCTGCTTTACCGAAATACTATTGGTCAAAATATGCTTGATCTTATCCTGGTGCATTGTATTTTTTATTTTCCTACAGACAACATGTTCATAAATAATTTGATAGCCCCGGCATTGCCGTCCGGCAACTGCCGGAAAAAGGCTAAGGAAGTGTAAATATAATGCCCTTTTCCGTATGGTGCATACAAAATACCGCTTTCCTGCTGTTTTTCTTCGAATTCCTGGTGGCTGATGACAGTCTGGTAACGGTCATCCCACTGGCGGGCATAATACAGGCCCCGTTCCTGCACCCAGTTATCCCAGTCCGCTTTATTGATGGTATTGGGATAATGAAGTAAACGGTGTTGCGGCCGGATATATTGTGTGGGCGCGTCCTCCCTGGTGATCCTGTTCCTGCTCAGGGTCAGCGGGTAAGGCCCCGGGAGGTCGGTTTTCAGGTTTTTGTCCGTATTGTACTGTACGATAACCGTACCCCCTCCGGCGGCATACTGCATCAGCAGGGGATGGATCGCGGCAATATCATTATTGACATTATAGGCCCGGATGCCGACCACTATGGCATCCAGGTCCTGTATAAAGGCAGGGGTCTGGAAATCATTCAGGCTCAGGTTGATCACATCCAGGCCCAGGGATTTCAATACATCATCCACCAGGTCATCAGCGCCCTGTATATAACCGATCTTCTTTACTTTGGACTCCCAGCTCCGGTGAACGATCTTCTGAACGGCCGTTTCCAGGTATTGGACTTCCGGTATATGCTCATAGGTCAGCAGCTTCTGGCCCTGGTGAAAAACGACATCCGTACCGGAGGCGTTAGCTGTGAAATACAGCTTCCCGCTTTTCAGCAAACCCGGGGGGACCGGGCAGGTGATAAGGGTATCGGTGCCGGCTTTTAATTGCCCGATATGCAGTATTTGCTGAGCAGGCTTTCCGGGTGCGTTCCCGGCAGCTATCCGGATATCGCTGAGCGTGGTATTGGCTTTCAGTTGCAGTTGGGTCGCCGCGCTGTCCTTGTATACGAACAGCAGGCTGTTGAAAGGCGTGACAGACAGGGCCGGCTCGATGCGTATGGCATTGATCACATCGCCCCGCAGCGGGTCCAGGCGCTTATAGGATAAAGGGACGTGGACTGTAAGCCTTTCCCCGTCGATTTCAAGCAGGACCTGCGCCTGTTTGGCCGGCTGCACAGGTATGCCCAGCGGGCTGCCGGATATGGCAGTGAAATGATGTTGTTGCTCGGACCCGAGCCAGTAAGGCTGGTCCGGCTGCCAGTGATTGACAAATATAAGCTCCTGACGGAATACCTTATCTTTTTCAAACGTGTGCTGCAGCGGGGTCGTGACGATGGCGGTGTGCAGCGTACCGGTATCCTGTTGTACGGATACAATGCCAGCGTTCTCATACCTCGCAATAATATTCAGGGTGCCGTGTATAGGCTCTCCCGGCACATACGCAGGCTTTTCAGCCAGTATCTCTGCTGTGATGCCGGCGCAGGACAGGATCAGCCGGTCGATATTGCCGAGGCTCAGATCGCGGTAATGTCCTGCCGGTAGCCGTCCGATCCTGTCCCTGATACGGAGCAGGGCCGGGACACTCTTGCCGGGATGTTCCGGCTCGAATTGCTTTATGACGGCAGCGATCTCCTGCCCGATGTCGCCAGCTCCTATCCTGTTCCAGGTGAGGTCTGTGCCTTCCAGGATATCGCCAGTGGCCTCCGTACCTGCAAGGTGCTGAAAGTATTCCTTATAGATACCGAAAGACTGCGGTGTCCCGGCCCCCTGGCTTTTATGCATGCTGCGGCTCTGGCCGGCCAGCTCGCCGTAGCTTTTACCCAGCAGGGGATTATATTGGTTGATGTCAATTTTCAGCTGGTCTTCCCGCTGTGTGGAACGGTCACCGAAATTAAAGGCGTTGAATAGCACTCGCCGGGGAAGCCATACCAGCTTATTGGTGCGGGCTTCTTCAGACAATTGCTTATAGGCTTCCAGCGCGATGATCGCAGAAGCGGTATGCTGCCCATGCCCGCCTTCGCCCGTGGTGGGAAAGCGCAGGATGATGATGTCAGGGCGGGCCTTCTGAATGGCGTTCTTCACTTCGTTCACCAGTTGCTGCTTATTCCAGAAAGTGAACACTTCTTCCGGGTTTTTGGTGAAGCCGAAATCAATAGCTGAAGTATAAAGCTGCTCTGCGCCGTCCAGCTTCCGGGCCTCATTCATTTCAAGGGTCCTGATCAGCCCCAGCACCGGGCCCTGCTCACTGCCGATGATATTCTGCCCGCCATCGCCCCGGGTGAGGGACAGGTAAATGGTACGGACGTTCCTTTCGTGCACCAGGTAGGAGATCAGCCGGGTATTCTCATCGTCCGGGTGCGCGGCCAGGTACATGACGGTACCGAGGGTATGAAGCTGCCTGAGCTGTGATAGTATATCGCTGGAGGGTGAGGGACGTACCTGCTGGCTGTATGCTGAAAACTGTGCGAGTAAAATTATAAGACTGAATACTGTTCTTTTCATAGAATAAAAAACCTTCGAAGTTTTAAAACTACGAAGGTTTCCAAGAATAGAAAAATGAATTTTGCCCGGCTTGTCGCTGATGCCTATCGCATGATATACATTTTCCCGTAACCGTTTTTAAAGTATTTATCTACATTCTTATTGGCGCGCAGCTCCAGCTTTTCGCCGTTATTGTGCGTAACAACCCTGTAAAGGTAAACGCCGTTACCCAGCAGCTGGCCGAACTGGTCGCGGCCGTCCCATTTGTACTGGGTGATATTCCGGCCTATATGGACAGGTCCGAGTTCCTGCCTGGTGATCTCGCGTACTACTTTCCCCGTCACGGTCAGGATCTGTATCTTCAGTTGCGAAGGCACCTGGGAGCCCGTCAGCGTGAATACGAAGGCCGTGGATGTAGAAAAAGGATTGGGATAATTCAGCATATTCGTAATGCCGGGTGTATTGTCCACCGTAAAATTGACCTCGTATTTGTCAAAATTACCTGCCTGGTTGCCGCTGTTATCTCTTGCTTTTACGATGAGCTTATACATACCGTCCTCGTACAGGTCCGGCCTGTATTCCAGGTAGGCCTCATTCTTGCTGCCGCCGGAGGTCGCCGGGAAGAATTTACAGATAGTGCCGTCTATTGGTACGGCTACCGGGCTGGAAATATTGCCGGGGAAAGCGATCTGCAGCTCAAACAGCGAGGTATCCCTGAGCAGGTAGCTCATATTCTCATCGTTCAGGAGTATCTTGATGAGCGGTTTGGCCGATACGATATCCTTATCCAGGATCCGTACCCCATCGAAGGTGACGTCCAGCAAAGGGTTCCTGTTGTCCGTGCTGACAAAGAAATTGAAATAGCCGATGTTGTTCGGGTGGTATTGCTCCGGCTGGTCATTGAACGGGTTGGCTTCTATGAATACATGATTGTTGCCAGTGAACTGGCGGACATCCACATCCAGGCCTACCTCGATAGTATCTTTTACCTTGAGCGGCCTGTAACGGACATTGCTCAGCTCGTGGGAGACATTGTTCCTGTCTATCACACGGAACCGCACCAGCATGCTGTCCATATCATAATCCGATATATTTTCCACCGCCATCCTGAAGTTCAGGGTCTGACCATAGCCCAGCGTGTCCCTGGACAGCGTAAACCTGGTAATCGGGTTCAGCGCTGCTTCCGGTAAAGGAGTATAATGCACTCTCCAGAAAGGCATATGATGGCTGGTCAGGCTGATCGTATCCAGCGTGGTCCACATCAGCCTTATCCTGGGATAGGTGGCCGCATTAATGAAGCTGAGCGGGATATCTTTTGCGATGCCGGTATATACCAGTGTCTCCTGGTCGGTGTCATCTATTCCGAATATCTGGAGATAGGAGCTGTCGTTCTGCGGCAGATTGTCCGGGCTCGTTACCTGCCAGTGCGCCGTTTCCCATCTGGCAGCCGGTCCGATGACTGTACTCCTTACAAATCCGGAATCCAGGTGGGTCTCTATCGTGAGGTCCATCATGATCTTTTCGTCTCCCGCGGATACTTTCTGGTACACCGGGAACGTATTGTCGCCTTTTTTCCTGAAGAACAGGAAGGTATTCCGCGCAGTGGTGGTGGTGAGGTCTATATCGGTGAACCCGATGTCTTTCAGGGCATGGTAGAGGCTGTTTTGCGAGCCGTAGATATTGGTGTCCGCCTGCCAGGTGATGGGCGACATCGTAGCGGGGACATAGTTGCCCGAATAGATAATATTCTTGATGGATATATAATAGCCGTCCGGTATGCTTCTCAGGAAATTCATCGCGGTATTCCTGTTGGCTGCCGTGGTGATATTGAATTCATTCATGGTCTTTATATAATCCCTGTTACAGGCTATCGTCCTGTTGAGAGGCTCCGCGGAAACAGAATCGAAGATGCCTATCTGTATGGTATTGACCCCATGGTAGCAACTGTACCTGTTGAGCAGGAAGCCGTCCAGCTCATCATGGATCTCGTTTTGCCTGGTGACCGCTCCCGCATATACGCTGAGATTGGTGGTACGGTAATTTTTTACCACCGGTGTAAAGTGGAATTTACGGGTATTATCCAGGCCGATCCCTGTCAGCTTATCCTTAAGGAACTGGTAATAATGGGACTGGTTCCAGCCGGGCTGGCCGCCGGCTATATAAATGAAGGAGCTGTAATTCCATTTGCGGTCCCCGTTGATCAGCGTGTCCACGGCAGTGCGCCAGTAGTACACCGTGCTGTCTCTCAGTTGTATGTTAGGGTTCCATTTGATGGTGCCGCCTTTGGTGCTGATGTTATGGGACTTTTTCAGCGGGCTGTTAAAGAGCTCTGTAGTGTCGATCTCTATGATATATTTATTGAAGGGCGCCATCGTATTGAGCGTGCTGGCCCTTAATTCCAGGTTTGTCTTATTGAGAATGGAAAATTCATAGGGGTAGACGGGAACGAGATCCTCTTCAAAAATATGGATATCCACAGCCACGGAATTATTGGTCTCATACAGTTCCGTCAGCGTTTCATCTGCGTCAAGGGTGATGATCACTTTGCTCAGGCCTACCGCATTTTCCGTAACCGGGATGCTGATCTCAAAGGAGTCCGTAAGCCTGACAGCGGTCTTGAAGGAGTCAGTGTACAGCACGGAACCGGAGCCGGTCCTGGTATGCTGAATCTTCACCATGAAAGAATCCGTGGTGCTCAGTCCTATATTGTAATACTGCGCCTTCACCTTAAAGCTGTCCATAGTGGTATTGATATTGACCGGGTTGACGGATACCAGCGACGGGTCAATGGCCAGATCGGGCAGCCCGGGCGCTCCGAGCATCAGCCCGGGGTCGCCCTGGAGGATGAAGCTCTGGGTATGTATATTGTAGAATGGGTGCGTGAAGTTATTGTTTAAATAATAGATATTGGCCTTGTATTGCTCTCCCAGCGTTTTATGGTAGGACCGGTAGGACAGTTCCCTGTACAGGTTGGTCATATAGTTCGGTATGATGCTGGTCCATCCGAAATTATTGCTTGATATCATAGCGATGGCACCGCCGTTGGGGGCAAGCAGGTAGCTTTCGGAAATCGTCTTGATATTATTGAGCTGGAAAATATCGGCCACCTCGCAGCCGTAAGCCATAAAGATGGGGAAGCGCGGTGTGGAGTGCTGCAGCTCAGGGCTGTTAAGGTTATAGTCGAAGCCGGAGGAGCTGGCGTGACCGTAGAAGGAGATATACCGTACGCCGTTATTGATCATGGAGTCGATCCTCTTGTCGGCCACACTGCTTATGGGGTCGGTAGATCGCTTGTAAATGGTGGTGACCCTGGCATTGATCAGGGTATCCTCGATGATGCTTTTGGCATTGTTGAGCGCATTCAGCAGTTGGTTCTGGAGGTCGAGGGTCGTGGCACCGGCAATATGCAGCACCTCTTTTTTCCACAGATTGTCCTGGATGTCGGGTGTGGGCTTTACGGCGTTCTCATAAGCTTTTACCTTACTGAAGTAGACGGCTATCTCGTCATTGGTCCTGACGGAGAGCCTGCCTGTAGCCAGTTCCGGGTAGGTCAGTCCGTTGGCATTAAAGGAGCTGAACAGGTTATCCGTACCCGGGTAGCCCCAGGTGGGCAGCGGGTAGAAGGAGTATGCGCCCGGGTTGTTATTATATAGGTGTGAAGAGTTATAGCTGACGCCTTTACCTATAAGAAAGAGGTATTCCGGCCTGGTCGTCCAGTTGTCAAGGGCAAAGCGGATGAATTTTTTGATGCCGAGCGGGTGGTACAGGTGCCCGTACCCGAACATATCCTGCAACTGCCTGGCATCTATGGCAATGGCGCTGTAGCTGCCGCCGGCGCTGCTGTTCCTGTAGCTCACGTAATCGGCGATGTGATTCGGGACAGCATTGACCAGGAAGGAATCCGCAATGATCAGGTAATTCTTGTCAAGGTTCGTGATCAGGCCGGCGTTGAAGCTGACAGGAAGAAAACTGATGGCATCGGAGATCTGGTTGGACCTGCCGCCTATTACATCCCTCGGCTGCGAAGAGGCATCCGTCATGACCCGCTGAAGTGTGGCGCTGGTGCGGGTGGTCTTATATACTTTCTTGTTGGTCCGGTCGAATAAGTAGAAGAAGACGCCGTCCCCGATGCCGGGTGTGGGGAATTCATAATAGTTGTATTCTCTCGGGAGCGTGAAGTTAAAGTAATTGGAAGGTGTAAACCCTACAAAGGTGGGCTGCCTGTAATTGGAGAAGCTGTATTCAAATACATTGAAATGGGAGGTGCCCGTAAATTCCAGGTTCGTATTGGCATTGGTCAGCAACGTAGAGGGTATCCTGATGCTTTTCCTGATATAGGTCACAGGAGGCAGAATGGTGTCGAACACTTCCACGCCGTTGATCTTTACCCTGATATTATTATTGGCGCTAAGGTTGGTATTGCTTAAGCTGAAATAGTAGGTGTTATAAGCGGTGGAATCCGGTGGCTGGAAGTTATAGTTCAGCAGGTTCGTATTAAAGGTCTTGGCGGCAGTGGAAATACCGGAGATGCCCATACCTTCGCTGCGGTCGAACGCGGACGAGTAATAATTATTGCTGGTGCTGTTGGAAAAGCCCGGTATAAAATATAGGTCTGTGGCGTTCATGTTATATTTCACATAAGGCGCAGCAGTGGGAGGGGTTGTGGGAATGGGATTTTCCCGCAGTTCGTATCTTTCCCGCTGCCCGGTTCCGTAAGTCAGGAAGTAGGGGTTGGACCGGAAGGTAGCCGATGTAAAGATGTTGGGATTGTTGCCCGGCTGGTCGTACAGCCCGTTGTCATAGGTGCCGTCCCTCCGGTTGCAGGGCACCAGGATAAAATCCGATGCTCCCAGCACGCCGCTGGTAGATACGTAAATGGGGACCTCCCTGCCCAGGTTGTAAACGGCAAACTGGCTGCCCGGCACATTCTGCAGTCCCAGTTGAACCAGCTTATTGTAGTTGATCCTGTAGATACCGTCGGCATTGATATAAAACTTATAATATTGCTGGTTGAAATTGATCCACTCGTGACCATAGGTCTGGGCGGATACCCGGGTGTGGTACACTAATAGGTTGAGGCATATAAGCGCTATTAGCTGAACTTTTTTCATATTGAGTAAGTTTGTTCGTGAACGGTGATTTAATTAGAGACAGGCGGTGTCACCGGTTCCGCCGGCGGAACCGCATTGGTATCTGTGTTATCGGTTTCGGAACGCTTCTTATTGCTGATGAAAGCTACTTTCAGGGAAACGATATGGGACATCAGCGGGTTGTCCTGCATCTGTAGCGATGTAAAGGCGTAGTCAATGCTGATGGCCTTTACTTTAAAGCCTACGCCCACGGAAGGCTGATAGGTAGTATATTTTTTAACGTGGCTGGTGTCCGCATTGTCAAAGGCCTGGTAGATATTGGTGATGCCGCCTCTCAGGAAGATCGTATTCTTGTAGCTCAGCTCCACGCCCAGCTTAGGATCGCCGCTGACGTTCCTGCTTTTGACCAGGGTATTCCGCTGCCCGTCGGTAGTAAGGTCAAAGCCCAGCTCCCCGTACACCTGGAACGCTTTGCCCGGCTTTATAAAGTGATAGCCGGCCCCGATGTTGAACCTGGGCATCATGATCTCATAGGATTGAATAGGCACCTCATTGCCGGTCTTGAAGAATATTTCCTTTTCCTTTTCTGTCAGGTTAAAGCTCCAGGACGTATAGCTGGTGGTAATGTCTTTCATCATCAGGCCTATCTTCAGCCTGTTCTTATAGACGGTCTGCAGCCCGATATCCAGCCCGGCGCCCCAGGCGTTGGCCATAGAGCCCACATTCCTGAAGAGTATTTTACCGTTGACGCCTATACCTGTTTCCCAATTGCCTGTGCTGCCCGGCTTACGGAGCGACTGGGCGTAGGAAAAGAGAAAGGCGTAATCCCCGGCAGAAAAGCCTTTGAGCTTGGTATCGTCCAGGCTGCCGTCAGGCTGTACATAATCCAGGGTATAGGGAATATTGTCCGTAGCGAAGCGCATCAGGGAAACCGCCAGCATCCTGCGCCTGTTGCTGAAGGGAAATGCCGCCGCCGCATAGTCATATTTGAAGATCCCTGCAAAATATTCGGCGTGCATCAGTCCCAGCTCTGCGTTGGCCTCTATCTTCCTTAATCCTGCGGGGTTCCAGTAGGCGCTGTAAATATCACCGGAATGTGCGCTCAGGGCACCGCCCATGGCCAGGCCCTGCGCCCCGACGCCTATGTTCAGGTACTCGTTCACATAAATCCGCCGTTGCGCGGTAGCCGTATTGGCCAGCAGGCAGCAGACGATCCATCCATATATGATTTTTTTCATATTTTTTAAGATATCTGCAAAATTATGTTTTTTTTAATAAATGCCTGCCTGCAGATTTTTTTAGATGATCCCTTCCGCTACCAGGTCGTGCAGATGTATGATACCTTTATAGACACCGTTGTCTTCCACGAGGAGCTGGCTGATGCTGCCGGCTCTCATTTTATTCAGCGCCTCCACCGCAAGGGCGTTGATATGGATGGTTTTGGGCAGGGTGGACATGATGTCCCGGGCGGTGACGCCGCTGAAGTCATTATGGGATTGTATGGCTCTCCTGATATCGCCGTCCGTGATGATGCCGGTGATGGTATCATTGCTGAGCACGGCCGTGGCGCCGAGCCTGTTGCCCGTGATCTCCACTATGACGTCTTTGAAGGAAGCCGTCTCCGGCACCCGGGGAGCCGTATTTTTTTTGCAGATGTCTGCCACGGTCAGGTATAGTTGCTTGCCGAGGGTGCCGCCGGGATGGTACCGTGCGAAATCCTGCGCGGTAAATCCCCGCAGCTTGAGCAGGCATACGGCCAGCGTATCGCCCATTACCAGCTGGGCGGTCGTGCTGGTGGTGGGTGCCAGGTTATTGGGGTCGGCCTCGCTGTCCACGGTGGTATTCAGGATATAATCCGCTTCCCTCGCCAGGAAGGAAAGCACGTTGCCCGTGAGGGCTATCAGCGTATTGCCGAAGCTCCTGACGAGAGGTACCAGCGCTTTGATCTCGGGGCTCTCGCCGCTTTTGGAGATAATGATGATCGTATCTTTGGGGGTGACCATACCCAGGTCGCCGTGGATGGCGTCTGCCGCATGCATATAGAGGGAGGGCGTGCCGGTGGAATTGAACGTGGCGACTATCTTCTGGGCGATAACGGCGCTTTTCCCGATACCGCTTACCACCACTCTTCCTTCGCATTGATACAGGCGTTCCACTACGGCTGTGAAATCAGAGTCATCCAGCATGGCCTTCATCTTGGCAAGCGCCGTAATTTCATTGTCCATGGTCTGGTGGGCCAGCCCGAGCAGGTCCGCGCGGGATAAAGATACAGGTGTATTCATGATCTGTTAGACTTGTATGATTGCTTAAAGGCGGGCAGTGTACACTGCCCGCCTTTAAAATTATCTATATTTTTCTTTTATACTGAAAAACTTTCTCCGCAGGCACATGTTCTGCTCGCATTGGGGTTATTGAAATGAAAACCTTTACCGTTGAGGCCTTCTGTGAAGTCCAGTTGGGTATCATACAGGTAGAGCATGCTTTTCATATCCGTAACGAGCTTGATACCCTTGTCCTCGAACACCTGGTCGTTGGCCTGCATCTGGTTGTCAAAATCCAGTTTATAAGAGAGCCCGGAGCAGCCGCCGCCTACGACACTGATTCTTACAAAGCTGTCGGAGCCCAGGTGCTCTTCTTCCAATATCTCCAATACCCTCTGACGGGCTTTATCTGAAATGTATATCATAAGGATAAATTCTTATAAGTTATTTAACGCTTTCCGGAGCAAAGTTATTGTTTCGGTGATCTCTGAGCCGGTGGTGTACCTGCCCAGGCTGAACCGCACGGAACCCTCCAGCCGCCGCGCATCGTCGAACATGCTTTGCAGTACGTGCGACGGTCCCTGCTGGGCGGCCGTGCAGGCTGACCCCAGCGAGAAGCACAGCTCATGGTTCACCCTGCTGAGCAGCTTTTCCGCCTTCACGCCACAGAATGCTATATTGGTAACGTGCGGCAGCCGTTGCCGGGTATCACCGTTGACCATAAAGCCGGGGCGGATCGCCAGGAGCGCTGCTTCCAGCCGGTCCCGGAGCGCCGCTATGGCTGCCTGGTTGTCCGGGAAAAGGGAAAACGCCTTTGACATCCCTACTATGCCCGGTACGTTCAGGGTACCGCTCCGCCTGTTCCTTTCCTGCCCGCCGCCATAGAACAGGGGCTGGAGGCTGACCCGGGGCTTCTTCCTTCTCAGGAACAGCCCGCCGATCCCTTTGGGACCATACAGCTTGTGCCCACTGAAGGCCATCGCATCTATAGGCAGCTCTGACAGGCTTACCGGCAGCTTGCCTACGGCCTGGGTCGCATCACAGAAGAACAGGACGCCCTTTTTTCGGGCCAGCTCCCCGATGCTCCGGATGTCATGGATCACGCCCGTTTCATTGTTCGCGAACATGATGCTCAGCAGGATCGTATTGTCCGTTATGGCCTGTTCCAGCGCTTCCAGGTCAATATGCCCCGCTTCGTCCACGCCTATATGCCTGACGATGGCACCCTGCTGCTCCAGGAAGTGATAGGTGTCAAGCACCGCCTTGTGTTCCGTGGTACAGCAGATGATCTCCCTGCCTTTGATATTATACAGGTTATAGATGCCCTGTATGGCCAAGTTGCAGGATTCCGTGGCGCCGCTCGTAAAGTAAATCTCCTCCGCTTCGCATTGCAGGTGGTCCGCGATATTCGCGCGCGCATTTTTCACGGCTTCCTGGGCTGTCCAGCCCATGGCATGCGTTACGGATCCGGCATTTCCGAATTTCTGCGTAAAGTAGGGCAGCATCGCTTCCACTACTTCCGGCGCGCAAGGGGTCGTGGCATTATAATCCAGGTATATCACAGCGAAAAGTACTATTGCAAAAGTAGTTGATTGTTTTGTTTTGTGGTATTGATATTATTAATATGCTCAAAAGTTTTTCCGATACAATTCCCTGCAGCCGGTTGTGTTCAGGGCCGCGGGCATGTTGTATTATTGATAAATTGCACCCGGTTGTAGTCATTTCACTATTATAATTTTAATTTTGTACAAAATAACTGAAGTGAAGCAGCAAATAAGGAAAATATACAGCCTGTGCATCGCAGGTATGCTGTCAGCGGGGCTGCTGAACGCCCAAGCCCCGGCAGGCTATTATAATACGGCGGACAGCCTGCAGGAAGAGGCTTTGCGTATCGCGTTGCGGGAGATCATTAAAGGCCATACGGTCAAAAGCTACAATGACCTGTGGCGGGGCTACCAGTCTGCCGATATGCACCCGGACGGCTATATCTGGGACATCTATTCCCATAATCCCGCCGGCAGCCAGTATTATACCTATACCTACCGCAACGACCAGTGCGGCAATTACAGTAAGGAAGGGAATTGCTACAACAGGGAGCATACCTGGCCGCAGTCCATGTTCGGCGATGCCACACCTATGAGGACGGATATCGTGCTGGTATTGCCTACAGACGGGTATGTGAACGGCAAAAGGAGCAATTATCCCTACGGGGAAGTCAGCAGCCCTTCGTGGACCAGCAGGAACGGCGGCAAGCTGGGACCCAACAGGTACCCGGGAGCGCCGAACGGCACCGCTTTTGAGCCGATAGATGAGTATAAAGGCGATATCGCCCGTATCATGTTCTATGTTGTTACCCGTTATTATAAGCTGGACAGCGGCTGGTCCAACTGGGAGCAGGGCAATAAGGCCGATCTCAGGGACTGGGCTAAGGATATGTTCCTGGAATGGCACTATGCAGATCCCGTTTCCGACAAGGAAAGAAACCGTAATAACGCTATTTACGATTTCCAGGGCAACAGGAATCCTTATGTGGACAGGCCTGAATTCGTGGATTGCGTGTTCAACCCGGTCAACTGTCCCTGGAAAGACGGCGGTGTGGATACAGGGGGAGGTACCGGTATTTCCAACCTGCTTACCGGCCGGGAGGTCAGCATCTACCCCAATCCTGCAACAGATGATATCCATATCCTTATCAATAGCTCAAGGGTAGCCGGGCCGGTGACCGGTGAGGTATTGAACCCGCTGGGACAGGTGGTGCTGAGCTTTAGCATACCGCTGAATGAACAAAAAACGACCTTACCTGTTAATAGCCTGAATACGGGAGTATATATCATTAAGCTCTATAACAGGGAGCTGCTGTATACCCATACTTTTGTAAAGCAGTAAAGCTGTCATAAATGATGCAGTCTATTTTCTTAATTTATTAAATTTATATGAAACAATGAAAAAAATAATGTTTTTAGGAATTGCTTTTGCGGCTGTAACCTTATCCTCGTGCGGCAATGACGAACGGACACCCGGTGAAAAGCTGGATGACGCTATAGATAAGACGGAGCAGCGGACCGAGCAGGCAAAAGAGAGCATGCAGAACACTGCCCAGGATGCCAAGAATGAGGCACAGCATTTAGGACACGAGATCAAAAATGCTGCGGAAGAAACCGCTGAAGAGGCTAAAAAGGCGGGTAAAGAAGCCGGGGAAGCCGTGAAGAAAGGTTATGAAAAAACAAAGAATGCCGCCCAGGAAGGCGTGGAAAAAGCTAAGAAAGAATTGGATTAATACAGATCAGCAATAAAGCCATACAAAGCAGCCCGGGTAAATCGCCCGGGCTGCTTGTATTATGCCCGGCCGCAACCGCTGTGGCTACAATATTTGACGGAGAACCTATATATCAGCAGGATGGGACGGCGGTGCCCCGGCACGATGCCTGAAATGCCGGGGAACGGGCCGGGAAACCCCTTCCGTAAGGTGAAAATACGGCGCGACCGGGTATTGCAGATGCCTGAATGTATAAATACCACATAATTATATCCTTCTGAATGTTTTTTTTATTGTATGTGAGTGATTATTTTTGCGTTGTTTTTTTTATTAACATTTAAATATGAAATAGGGAAGCATCCTCTTAAAGTAGCTATAATCAGGTATTTATATGGATTTATTGTATTTTTATTTATACAATAACATTTTAGAAGCATTTACATGTTTTATATATATTTGCAATTTTTCTATCTTTGTGTATGAAAGATTTCAAGGGGGAAATTGAAGATCTTTTAAAAAGTGTACATTATTTAATATCAGAAATAAATATAGACAACATGGAACAAGCAGTTGCAAGTAATGCGTTGGTCTTAAATACCAATGACCAAACAATCCAATTAGATTATCAGGCAGTGAAAAGTGCTGCTATGACACTTCGGGCTATCAACCACAAGTTGCGCCAGCACATTGTAAAGTTGATCGACGAAAACGGTAAAATGAATGTTACAGATATTTACGTTAAGTTAAGATTGGAACAATCTGTAGCTTCTCAGCATCTGGCTATCCTGAGAAGGGCCAATATCGTAAATACGGAACGGGACGGTAAGTTTATTCACTATACGGTAAATCACGCGAGGATTGCTGCTATAGCAGAATTTGTGAAAGATCTTGTAGCTACTGACGAAAAATAATTTTCCCGGTAAAAGATAAGGTATGAAGCTGCTCATCAGGGCAGCTTTTTTTATTGCCCGCCCACCGGTAAAGGCATACCCATAACAGATAGGAAGTTCCTGTTCCCGGAAGGTTAAAGATTGTAATACAGCTCCTTTAAGGTATTGACTGCTGATGCAGCATCGGCGTACTTCCGAATTGTTAGCCCTTCATTCAATGATGAGCTTTGGATAGCCTTTTCTGCCGGGTTGCAGGTGCAGCGCATAGTTTGTGCATTTATGCCATTGATGCCAATAATGGGCTTTGGAGGGGCTTTTATGGCGGGTTGTTGAAGTTCCGGCAACATGGAGTAAAAAGAAACTGACTATCTATATATAGGAAACAAAGCAAGGTCCGGGATGCCACTAAGCCGTATAAGAGATTCCTCACATTCGTTCGGAATGACCAGTACCCTCAGTTCCCTTTATAAGCTAAAGGAGTATCTGAGCCTCATAAAAGACACTGCTCAGCGGGGCGTATCCGTGATAAAAGGTTGTTGCCTGTAAGCAGATAGTCACTAAAAAGAATTAGAGTATCAGCAACGGAGTATCCCAAAAATGAGATCGGCTGTCCGTTCCCGGGCAGCCGATCGGCATTAAATAAATATTTTATAGTGGTCTTATTTTTCCAGCTTGAATTTACCGCGGTTGATCAGGACAGTAGAGGTGTCTTTCGTGTTTTTGATCTTGAACTGGAATTCACCTTCATACTGGTCATTTTCAGCTTTGGTAATGTTGATAAAGGTTTCAGGCTCGTTGGATACCTGGGTAAAGGTCTGGATATTGGCAGAATCGTATGCCAGGGTTACCGCAACATTGGTGTAGAAATCAATAGGGTAGGTGCCTGTTCCCTGGAAATTGGAAATACCGAAAGAGATAGTTTTATAAACATATACATCCATACTGTCGGAATATTCCTTGGTGTGAATGGCTAATGACCTGCTGCCATCCTTGGTAATATCCGTAACCGATTTCTCATCTGCCACGTAGTGTGTGGAACCATCGTACAAATAACATTCAAAATCGCCGCGCAAAGGATTGGACTGGTCTATATCCGGGTCCTTCTTAACCGGCTCGTATGGCTTACTGCAGGCACTAAAAATAATACCTGAAAAGGTAACAACAGCTAATGTTTGTAGTATTTTTTTCATATTGTATCTTATTGTAATGGCTTGTTGTAATGAGAAAAATGCACCTGGAATGTGTACAAATGCTCTCAAAAGTAATTTTTTATCCCAAAAAATACAAATAATTTTTACGATATATTTATCTATACTTCTTTTCTGAGCCGTGCTACGGGTATGTTCAGTTGCTCCCTGTATTTGGCTACTGTCCGGCGGGCCACGTTATACCCCTTTTCTATCAGGAGATTGGTAAGCGCTTCATCGGAAAGCGGCTTGGATTTGCTTTCCGCGTTCACCAGCTCGCTGAGGATCATTTTGACTTCCCGGGTGGATATTTCTTCCCCGGCTTCAGTGGTGGTAGCTTCCGAAAAGAAAAATTTGAGGGAGTAGGTACCATATTCTGTCTGCACGAATTTGCTGTTGGCTACCCTGGAGACTGTGGAAATGTCCATATGGGTAATATCGGCAATGTCCTTTAAGATCATAGGCCGCAGCGTGGTCTCATCCCCGGAGATGAAAAAGTTCTTCTGGAACTGCATGATAGCGTTCATAGTGATCAGCAGCGTATGCTGTCTTTGCTTGATGGCATCAATAAACCATTTGGCGGCGTCTATCTTCTGCCTGATAAACAGTATGGCTTCCTTATCCCGGCTGGTCTTATTTTTGTTTTTCTGGTAGCTTTCGAACATCTCCCGGTAGCTTTCCGATATATTGAGCTCGGGCGCGTTCTTGGAGTTGAGCGTCAGCTCCAGGTTACCGTTGTTGTTCTTTATGAAAAAATCAGGTATTACATAATTGGTATGCTGGGATGTGCTGTCAAAAGCCAGCCCGGGCCTGGGCGTCAGCTTGGTGATGATATTTACAGCCTCCTTCATTTCCGGCTCTGCGAGCTTAAGCCTGCTCATCAGCTTGTCGAAATGCCTTTTGCTGAATTCCTCGAAATGGTCTTTCAGGATAAGGATGGCAGTGCTCACTGCGGGCGCCGCCGGCAGTCTTTCCAGTTGCAGCAGGAGGCATTCTCTCAGGTCCCTGGCGCCGGTGCCGGCGGGATCGAAATCCTGTACGATCTTCAGTATCCTTAAGACCTCCTCATCGGTAGTATAGACATTTTGCTTAAAGGCCAGGTCATCCGTAATGGAAACGATATCCCGCCTGAGGTAGCCATCATCATCTATGCTGCCGATGATCTGTTCCGCTATGATATATTCCGTCTCATCCAGCTTCAGCAGTCCCAGCTGTGCTGTCAGGTGATCATGCAGGGTATTTTCTATTTTGATCGGTGTGGTCCTGTCCTGCTCTTCGTCATCGTTGTTGTGGTAATAATAGCTGTTGTCGCTTTCATATTCGCTTTGCAGGTAGCTGGAGAGGTCCAGCGTATCGTCATTGCCGTAATCGCTTTCCGGTGCGGGCTCCTGGTCGAAGCTCTCGTAGCTGCTGTCCTCGTAGGGTGTTTCTTCCTTGGTGGTATTGGCAGCATTGTAGTCAACATTGATATCCAGTGCGGGATTACCTTCCAGCTCATCTTTTATCCGTTCTTCCAGGTTGGCTGTAGGCACCTGCAGCAGTTTCATCAGCTGGATCTGCTTGGGTGAAAGTTTCTGGGTTAATTTAAGCTGTTGCGTCTGTCTTAGCATATGTCGAAAAAGGTGGCGTATTGGTTTGGGTTGTTTCAGCGCTTTTTACAGTACACAAAGATAATTGATTTATCAGGATAATGTCTATGCCGGATTACCTTTTGAATGTTAAGAATACAGTAAGGAGCCCGGGTATGAAAAATTCCTGTATTATGTGTAATTTGCATCCTTGTTTTGATCAATCGATTATTTGTAAATGGAATATAATTTTTCTGCCATTGAGCCTGGGATACGGCAGTTCTGGAAGGAGCATGAGGTTTATAAGGTGCTGAACGATAGCGCTCAGCCCAAGTATTATGTATTGGATATGTTCCCGTATCCCAGCGGGTCCGGCCTGCACGTGGGTCATCCCCTGGGATATATAGCGTCCGATATCGTGGCCCGTTATAAGAAGAGCAAGGGATTTAATGTGCTGCATCCCATGGGCTTTGACGCCTTTGGCCTGCCGGCGGAGCAATACGCGATCGAAACGGGGCAGCATCCTTCCGCGACCACAGAGAAGAACATCAAAAGATATAAGGAGCAGCTGGATAACATCGGCTTCTGCTATGACTGGAGCAGGGAAGTGAAAACTTCTGATCCTGAATATTACAGGTGGACGCAATGGATCTTTATACAACTGTTCAAATCCTGGTATAACCCGCTGACGCAAAAGGCGGAAAGCATAGACAGCCTTATCCGGATATTGGAAGAGAACGGGAACGCAGGTATCCCGGCTCCCGGTGATACAGCCCTGCAGGTATCCGCAGCGGACTGGGGATCCATAGATGAAGCCGCCCGGCGGGACGTCCTGATGCAGTACCGCCTTGCCTATCTTGATTACGCGGAAGTATGGTGGTGCGATGCCCTGGGCACGGTGCTGGCCAATGACGAGGTGGTCAATGGTGTCTCTGAGCGGGGCGGGCACCCCGTGGAGCGTAAGCGTATGCGCCAGTGGTTCCTGCGGATCACCGCTTATGCGGACCGCCTGCTTTCCGGCCTGGACGGGCTGGAGTGGAGCGAGGCCATGAAGGAAATGCAGCGGAACTGGATAGGTCGCTCCGAAGGCGCGGCTGTGCAGTTTGAGGTAAAGGACAGCACCGCCCGGATAGAAGTGTTCACCACCCGTCCCGATACTATTTTCGGGGTTGACTTTATGGTGCTGGCGCCGGAGCATGAGCTTGTAGCACGCATTACAACGGCAGACAGGATGGCGGAAGTGGAACAATACCAGGCCTACGTCAGGTCCCGCAGCGAGCGGGAACGTATGGCGGAGAAAAAGATCACGGGCTGCTTTACGGGCGCTTTTGCCATACACCCGGTGACGGGCAGGGAAATACCCGTATGGATATCCGAATATGTGCTGGCCGGTTACGGTACCGGCGCTATCATGGCGGTGCCTGCAGGAGATGACAGGGACCATGGCTTTGCCCGGCATTTCGACATCCCGGTAACCAATATCTTTGGCGAGCAGTATAACGGGGAGCAGGCCTATACTGCCAAGGATGCCGTGCTGGAAAATTCCGGGTTTATTTCCGGGCAGAAAGTACCGGAAGCGGCGGCGGCAGTGCTTGATTACCTGGAACAGAAAGGTATCGGCACCCGTAAGGTGAATTATAAGCTCCGTGACGCGGGCTTCAGCCGCCAGCGTTACTGGGGCGAGCCTTTTCCTGTTGTGTATAAGGGCGATATACCCTATACAATAGATGAAGCGGAAGCCGCGCTACCGGAGCCGCTGCAGCAGTTGCCGGTCGTGCTGCCGCATGTGGAGAGCTACCGGCCCGGCCCGGAAGGAGAAGGTCCCCTGGCAAATATTGACAGCTACCTGTGGGTTACGAATACCCGCGGAGAGCAATTGAGAAGAGAAACGAACACCATGCCGGGCTATGCCGGCAGTAGCTGGTATTTCCTCAGGTATATGGATCCGGGCAATGCCGGCTTCCTGGCCGGTAAGGCAGCAGCGGACTACTGGAACCAGGTGGATCTGTACGTAGGCGGAACGGAGCATGCCGTAGGGCATCTGCTGTATGCCCGCTTATGGACCAAGGTCTTGTGTGACCTGGGCTATCTCTCTTTCGATGAGCCGTTCAGGAAGCTGCTGAACCAGGGCATGATCCAGGGTTCCACACGTTTTGTGTACCGTATAAAAGGCACCTCAACCTTTGTGTCGTTCAACCTCAAGGATCAGTATGAGACGGACCCCATAAGGGTGGATGTCAGCCTGGTGGACGGTGTGACGCTGGATACGGAAGCGTTTAAAGCCTGGAGGCCCGATTTTGCCGGCGCCGGATTTATACTGGAGGATGGTAAATATATCTGCGGCAGCGAAACGGAGAAAATGTCCAAATCCAAATATAATGTTGTTAACCCCGATGATATCGTAAGGCAGTATGGCGCGGATACTTTCCGGATGTATGAAATGTTCCTGGGACCTATTGAAATGTCCAAGCCCTGGGATACTAAAGGTATTGAAGGAGTGCATAAGTTCCTGAAGCGTTTCTGGCGCCTGTTCCAGGATGAGCAGCAGGGCCTGGCGGTTACAGATGAGCAGCCGTCAGAGCAGGAGCTGAAGGTATTGCACCGCACCATCAAAAAAGTGGAGGAAGATACGGAGCGTTTTTCCTTTAATACCGCGGTCAGCCAGTTTATGATCTGTGTCAATGAGCTGACAGATTTGAAATGCCGTAAACGGGCGGTGCTGGATCCATTGGTAAGGGTCATAGCCCCGTATGCGCCGCATATGGCCGAGGAGCTGTGGCAGCAGTTGGGGCATAAGGAGAGCGTGGTTGCTGCCGCCTATCCTGCCTGGGAGGAGCGATATGTGGTGGATAATACCAAGGTGTACCCGGTAGCGATCAACGGCAAGACGCGTACGGAGATGGAATTCGCCCTTGATGCGCCGCAGGCGGATATTGAAGCGGCTGTAATGTCCAGTGAGAAGGTACAGCACTACCTGGAAGGCAAAACGCCCAAGAAGGTCATTTTTGTAAAAGGAAGGATGATCAATATCGTGCTCTGATAGGCCGTATTCAATTATAGTTAAAATTAGGCTGTCTAAAAGGTAAACAACCCTGTCCTATTGAGCTGAGTCTAGATAGGGACAGGGTTGTTTATTGATACATAGTGCATTTCGACAGGCTCAATGCGACACAATAGGTTCAGAGTGACAATAGGCTCAATGACAATACAAGCTTAATGTGACACAAGAGGCTTTGTAAATATAGACAGCACATTTTGTTTTGCGGTTTATATTGTTCGCTGTAAAAAGCAAAGGCTGCCGTTACGGCAGCCTTTGCTTTGAAATATCATAATAAGCATACCCGTCAGGGTACATTCATTATTGCTTAATGATCCTTGAAGTATAGGTATTGCGGTCTGTATCCAGTATGACTGTGTACATGCCTGCTGCCCACTGGGAAGTGGAGATTTCCACCTGCTGTTGTTTACCGATATTGCTGTTGGTATAAACAGTTCTGCCCAGGGCATCAACTATTTTCACTTTATAATTATCGCTCACGTTGCTGAACTGGAGGAATACCCTGTCCAGGGCCGGGTTAGGGAATATATTTACGCCGGCAGATTCCATTTCATCAATGCCGGTTGCGCCGGAGCCATACCCGAAGCGGATGCCGTAAGTAGACCTGTCAGACCTGCCCAATACCCAGTTATAATCTGCGCCGGTAGATACGGATGGCATAAACCAGGTGCCGGGATTGCCATTGGAGGTATAATTATATACACGTACATTGCTTGGTGTCGCAGAATTGATATTCGCGGCAGCGCTGGCATTGTTGAAGATCATAAGCTGTATCTGGTTACGGCTGATATTCAGGTTGCTCTGCAGCTCATTGAGATCATTTACCAGCACAGGTACCTTAAACGATACGGTATCCTGGGGAGCCGGCTGGATATTGATCGTCCAGTAACGGTTGCCCTCCGTCCATGAAGCATAAGGCTTGTACGCGCTGCTGATGGCTATAGGATCGCCGGAGCCGTAAGAGCCGGTAGTGGTCATTGAAAAGGTGGAGCTGTTCAGATCGATATTGGGAACATCCGATTTTTTCAACGCGAAGATCATCTGGTCGTCGGTCTCGGTAGCTGTGGCATTGTCATAATAGAACAGGTAGTATTCACCGTCATCGCAATAATGGGTAGCTGTAACGGTCTGGCCGGCAACATCCAATATCTTCCTGGCCTCTTTCCCGGTTACGCAGCCTGCGCCGGCAATCTTGGTTCTTAATAAAGTGCCGGGTAAAGGGCCAAAGCCGTTATTGAGGTTGATGCCCGTAGATACCAGGTGGCAATAGCTCATGATCGTACCGCCGTTCACCGGGTATTGGGGAACAGGGGTAGTGCAGCCGTTATTGTTATCATCCGGCTCCAGGGTGGTGCAGCCGTCAATAGCGCCTCCGGGCCATCCGCACCAGTGGGTGTGATGAGAGCCCAGGTTATGGCCCATCTCGTGGCTGGATGCGTTGACATCCCAGGAGTAAACGGGTACGGGCTGGATAGCAGATGTTACGCTGCTGTTATTCGTCATGCTGTAAGGACCCCAGTAAGTGCTTCTCTGGCTGATATATCTCGGGGTGGCGCATAATACATCAAGCCACGCCAGGCCTCCAAGCGGAGGATAGCCGTTCCTCCTGTAGCCTGTGATCATCTGGTGCAGGTCGGCGGTCAGGTTGGTGCCGATATCGCTTCCGAACCTGTTCAGCACCGCTGTGGAAGAGCTGGTAGGGTAGTTGTCCTGTACGGAGTTTACGACCATTTCCTTCAGCGTCAGTATCATGCCATCGTTTGCATACAGGGTGCTGTTGGCATTCATCAGGGTGGTCAGGTAGTTCTCTGTTTGTGCAATATTGTTGTTATTCCGCTGGTAGGCCCTGTAATCGGCATGAAGGGATACTGTCACCTCGCGGCAATACCCGTTGCTGCTGGTGGCGGTAGGAGTGCCCTGGGGGATGATGCCCTCACCCGTTCCCAGGTTAAAAGCATTGTCCGTCTCGCAGGGGGTGAAATGTTGCTCTTTGTTCTTGATATCCACATCATTGAATACCATGAATTTATCGGTGCCGTAACCTTCGTGCGGTACGGCAATAACGTTGTAGTTGCCGTTCGATTTTGTGCTGATGATACCTACGGCATCATTTTCAAAGAAGGAAAAAGTGACCATAGAAGGGCTGATGCCTTCCACATAACCGCGGTAATAGGCGCCTTTCCGGTAATCCACCGGTACCAGGGTGCCGTTCTCCACTCTTTTGTAGGCTTTGAAATCAGCAGTGAAAAAATCGTACTGGTAAAGATTGACAGTCAATGTGCCTTCCGGTGTCGGTACGGTGAACGTCAGCGTTTCCGGCTTGTTGTTATAGATAGAAGCCAGGCTTGCCTTATTGAGCTTTAAAGCCACTGCTTTATCAAAGGCATCTGCGTATCCGCTGAGGCTGTAGTCTGAATTGGCTGAAAATACAGCATAGTGCTCAGCCTTGTGAAGTGAAAATTGTTGGTTGGTGAGCAGCTCTATCCTGTTGGCCTGGGCCATCAGGATATCATTACCGGCAAATCCCACCAGTAAAAAACCGGCCAGAGCCAATTTTAGAAATCCCTTTCTCATTTATTTTGGTATTTTTAATGTTTTTGAGTGAGTCTATTCTGTAAAGTTAAGTAAATTGTAGATACAATTATCAGCCGAATATATATAAATAATAACAATGTGTTAGGTGTAGAATGCGGATTAATTATTTTACTTTTGCAAACTGATGATACAAAAAGACAACAAGAAAAGCGGTTCTCTAAGGAAGATGTTCTCATTTCTGAAGCCCTACAGGCTCAGGTTCTGGATTTCAGTGGTGCTTTCCATCATACTCTCCCTGATGGCTCCTGTCCGGCCTTATATAACGCAGCTATCCATAGATCACTACATCGGCAATAAGCTGCTGCAGGGATTGATCTACATCTCGGTCGCCCACCTGGTCATCCTGCTGGTGGAGAGCGCTATCCGGTTCGTATTCATGTACATTACCTCCTGGGTGTCGCAGCATGTGGTCAATGATATGCGTAATGCCGTCTTTAAGAAGATCTCTTACCAGAACCTCAGCTATTTTGATAATACCCAGGTAGGTACGCTTACTACACGTACCATCAATGACCTGGAAGCGGTGAATGATGTGTTCTCTGACGGGATCGTATCCATACTGGCGGACCTGCTGACCATACTGGCCATACTGGGTGTGATGTTCTATACCGACTGGCGGCTCACCCTGATAAGTCTTGCGGCCTTTCCCCTGCTTATCCTGGCCACCTATTTTTTTAAGGAAAGCGTGAACAGGTCCTTTATGAGGGTCAGGAACGCCGTTTCCAGCCTGAATGCCTTTGTGCAGGAGCACCTTACAGGTATGTACATCGTACAGGCCTTTGCGGCGGAGAAGAGCGAGGCGGAAAAGTTCAACGAGATCAATAAGGAGCACCGGGATGCCAATATCAGGTCTATTATGGCATATTCCGTTTTCTTCCCTGTGGTGGAGATCATCCTGGCCATTTCCATGGGATTGCTGGTCTGGTATGGCGCGGTGCGGATGCTGAACGCGGAAATAACGCAGGGGGTGATCATTGCCTTTATTATGTACCTGAACCAGCTTTTTCGTCCTTTACGGATGCTGGCGGATAAATTCAATACGCTTCAGATGGGCATCATAGCAGGCGAAAGGGTCATAACCGTGCTGGAGGATGATAACTACCTGAAGCATAACGGTACCCTGGAGGCTTCCCCGCTGCGGGGAGCCGTGAAGCTGGAGGATGTCTGTTTTGAGTATAAGCCGGGCATACCCGTGCTGAAAGGTATCAGCTTTGAGGTAAGGGAAGGAGAGACCGTGGCCATCATAGGGCATACCGGCGCCGGGAAAAGCTCCGTTATCAGCATTCTCACCCGACTGTATGAGATACAGTCGGGAAGGATATTGATAGACGGCAGGGATATCAATGATTACAATATCTATGAGCTGCGCAGGCAGGTGGGTGTCGTGCTGCAGGATGTGTTCCTGTTTTCCGGCACGATCCTTGAAAATATTACCATGAACAATCCTGCGCTGACCCGGGAGCAGGTGGTGGACGTATGCAAGCTGCTGGGCATCCACGAATTTATTATGAACCTGCCGGATAATTACGACTTTAATGTGAGAGAGCGTGGTGGTACGCTGTCGCAGGGACAGCGGCAACTGATCTCCTTCGCAAGGGCATTGATATATGACCCCAGGATACTCATACTGGATGAAGCTACGGCCTCCATTGACAGCGCGTCAGAGCAACTGGTCCAGCATGCGATCGGGCAACTGGTGAAGGACAGGACAGCCATCGTTATCGCCCACAGGTTGTCTACTATCCGTAAAGCCGATAATATCATCGTGCTGGATAAAGGGGTGATCATAGAGCAGGGCAATCATGAGCAACTGATGCTGCAGGATGGTATGTATGCGCAGATGTATAAAGTAGGCCGGTTCAGTTCTGCCGGGGAGTCTGCCGGTGCACGCTGACAGTCTGTCCGGTCCGTACAATTTAACACAGGTATTTAGCGTTATTAGTATTATATTTGTTTTTCCATTGGATGTGGAGTGCTTATAACTATGAGAAAATTAATTAAAAGAGCGGGTCTGGTTTGCGGTGTGAGTGTGGGAAGTCTGTTACATTGCCAGGCTCAGAATTTTTATACCGCCCAGGAATACGGGGTTGCGGCAGGCGCTGCACACTATTTCGGCGATCTGAATCCTAATTACGGCTTTAAGCATATACGCCCGGCCTTCGGGCTGTTATTCAAGCAGCATTTTAATCCTTACATCAGCGTCATTTCCTTTCTGAACGGTACACAGGTGGGATATGATGACGCCTGGAGCAACAATGCTTTCCAGAAGATAAGGAACCTGAATTTTCAGTCATATATCATAGAGCTGGGCGTGGCAGGCGAGTTCAACTTCTTCTGGTTCGATACCGGCAGGAAGGGTAAGCGCTTTACACCCTACCTGACATTGGGCGTGGCGGGCTTTTACTCCAATCCTTATACCACCCTCGATGGCAGGAGATACGCGCTGCGGCCTTTGGGAACAGAAGGACAGCATACGGAAGCATATAAGAAAAGGAAGTATTCCAACCTGAACGTCAGCTTTCCGGTTGGCGTAGGCTTTAAGACCTGGATCGTACCGGGAGTCAACCTGGCTGTGGAGATTGCCAACAGGTTTACCACCACCGACTATATGGATGATGTCAGCCAGACCTATGTCGGTAAGCAGCATTTCGGCGGTGAACGCTCCACTACGGCCGCCAACAGGCTCCAGGACCGTTCGGCAGGCCAGCTGCTGGGTGTCAAGGACCAGCAGCGCGGGGATAAGATATCTTTTGACCAGTACCTTATAGCACAGGTAAAGATCAGCTTCCAGTTGAAAACCTATAAATGCCCGAAATATAACCAGGGGCTCTGGGAACCTTAACCCGGCGCTCCGGATAAAAAGCCGCTTCCCGTTTATGGAAGCGGCTTTTTCAGTATATTGCGGTTTCTTGTGACTACTAAAGTTCCTCTAATGAAAATAGATATACATACACATATCATGCCGGAAAAGATACCTAACTGGTATGAGAAATTCGGATATGGCGATTTTATAAGGCTGGAGCACCAGGATACCTGCTGCGCCCATATGATCAAAGGCGATAAGATGTTTAGGGCGGTAGAGCCGAACTGCTGGGACACGCCTGCGCGCCTGGATGAAATGGATGGTACGGATGTGACTATGCAGGTGCTATCTACCATTCCCGTATTATTTAACTATTGGGCCAAGCCTGCCCACGGGCTGGAAACATCCCGTTTTTTCAACGATCATATTGCCGAATGCGTGTGCAATCATCCCGGGCGCTTTGAAGGTCTGGGCACCGTGCCGCTGCAGGATATAGACCTGGCCGTAAAAGAGCTGAGAAGATGTAAGGAAGAGCTGTCATTGCCCGGAGTGGAGATCGGGTCCAATATCAACGGGAAGAACCTGAGCGATCCCTGCTTTGATCCTTTCTGGGAGGCGGTGCAGGAGCTGGATATGTGCATTTTTGTGCATCCCTGGGAAATGATGGGTGAGAACGACATGACCCGGTACTGGCTGCCCTGGCTCGTCGGGATGCCAGCGGAGACGTCAAGGGCCATCTGCTCTATGATATTCGGCGGTGTATTTGAAAGGTTCCCGCGTTTAAGGGTAGCTTTTGCGCACGGCGGCGGCAGCTTCCCGGCTACGATAGGCCGGATCAACCATGGCTTTGACGTACGCCCGGACCTGTGCGCGATTGATAACCCGCACCGGCCCGGCAGCTATATCGGCAAGTTCTGGATCGACTCCCTGGTTCATGATCCTAAGGCGCTTGCCTATATCATTGACATCATGGGCGCAGATGCCATCTGTATGGGAAGCGATTATCCCTTTCCGCTGGGCGAACATCACCCGGGAAAGCTGATAGAGACGGTGATACAGGATAAGGAATTGCAGGAAAAGCTGCTGTATAAAAATGCTTTGGCCTGGTTAAAAAAATAAGGATATGCCTGTTATTTCAGTAAGGAACTTAAAGAAGCAATACGGGGCCTTTACGGCAGTGAACGGCATCAGCTTTGATGTGGAGGCCGGTACGGTCTTCGGGCTGCTCGGTTCCAACGGCGCCGGTAAAACCACTACGCTGGAGATCATAGAGACCCTGAAGCAAAAGGACGGGGGCACCATCACGGTAGGAGGCTATGATATCGACAGGCATCCGCAGGAGATACGGAAAATGATAGGCGTGCAGTTGCAGGCCTCCGGTTATTTCCCGCACCTGAACCTGAAAGAGCTGCTGGAGCTCTTTGCCGGCCTGTATAATGTGGATGTGAAGCCGATGGAGATCCTGGAAGCCGTTCAACTGACAGATAAGGCCCGCAGTAAATACAAGGAGCTGTCCGGCGGGCAGAAGCAACGGTTCTCTATTGCCACGACCATCATTCACCGGCCGCAGATCATATTCCTGGATGAACCCACCACGGGCCTGGATCCGCAGGCAAGGCGGCAGCTCTGGGAGCAGATACGCAGCATGAAGGCCGGGGGCACTACTGTTGTGCTGACCACGCATTACCTGGATGAAGCGGAATACCTGTGCGATACCGTTGCCATCATGGATAAAGGACGCATTCTGACAATGGATTCCCCGGATCATCTTATCCAGCAGCTGGTAGATTCCGGCTTCCGACCTGTACAAAGCCGTAAGGGCGCGTCCCTGGAAGATGTATTCATACAGTTGACCGGAAAAGAAATATTATAACGATGAAAGTAATCATTCCTCCTTTTTTAAAAAAAGGATCTCATATTACGATAGTATGCGCCTCGGGCTACCTGCCGTTTGAAAAATCGGAGCAGGCTGCCCGGGTGCTGGAGGAGTGGGGGTATAAAGTGACGCTGGGCACGACCACCCGTACTGAGAACGCCTATTTTTCCGGCACTGATGAAGAACGCCTGGCTGACCTGCAGCGGGCGCTGGACCATCCCGATACGGACGCTATATTGATGGGGCGTGGCGGGTATGGCCTGTCCAGGATCATAGACCGGCTGGATTTCAGGAAATTTAAAAAAAGGCCGAAATGGATCCTCGGATTCAGCGATGTGACCGTGCTGCAGGCCCATATTTTCAGTACGCTTCATATAGCCGCCATGCACGCGCCTATGTGCAGCGCCTTTGCTGCCGAACATCTTGATCAGCCCCATATGAAGGCATACAGGAACCTGCTCCGGGGAAAGCAGATCCGGTACAGATTCCCGGGCCATCCCCGGAATATCCCCGGCCAGGCTGAGGGGGTGCTGGTAGGCGGGAATCTCTGTATGCTGGCGCATCTTACCGGGTCGGCATCCGCATTGGACACCAGGGGTAAGATACTCTTTATAGAAGATATCGGGGAGCACCTTTACAAGGTGGACCGCATGCTGTACACCTTAAAGCGTTCCGGCCAGTTGGCGGAGCTGAAAGGGCTGATCTGCGGTAATTTTTCCGACATGGAAGATACGGTCCGTCCGTTTGGCCAGGAATTGCATGACATCATTTCCGCGCACGTGGCAGACCTGGATATACCTGTAGCCTTTGAGGTGCCCTGCGGTCACGAAACGGTCAATTATCCCCTTACCCTCGGAGCCTCTTACAGGCTTGAAACCACTAAAAAAGGAACTATAATTCAGCAATTATAGTTCCTCGGGCATTATCAGGATGGGAGCGGACTCCCTTTAGGTTTATTTTTTGAAGTTGCTGCTTACTACCAGCTCTTTGGAGCCGGCGGTATAGGTATAGAAGCCCTCCCCGGATTTCACGCCCAGCTTGCCGGCCTGCACCATATTGATAAGTAAGGGCGAAGGCGCGTATTTGGGATTGCCCAGTCCGTCATGCAATACTTTCAGGATAGACAGGCAGGTATCCAGACCAATGAAGTCTGCCAGTTGCAGTGGTCCCATAGGGTGGGCCATACCCAGCTTCATAATAGTATCTATTTCTTCCACGCCGGCTACGCCTTCATTCAGTGAAATGATCGCTTCGTTGATCATCGGCATTAAGATCCGGTTGGCGATAAACCCGGGATAATCGTTGACCACGCATGGCACTTTATTCAGTTTCCTGGATAAAGCGACAATGATGCCGGAAATGTGCTTATCTGTGGCGTATCCGTCAATGATCTCCACCAGCTTCATGATAGGCACCGGGTTCATGAAGTGCATGCCGATCACCTGCTGCGGACGTGTGGTGGCGGCAGCGATCCTGGTAATGGAAATGGAGGAGGTATTGGTAGCCAGTATGCAATGCTGCGGTGCTGCACTGTCCAGGTCTTTGAATATCTTTAATTTCAGGTCGATATTTTCAGTAGCGGCCTCTACAACAAGGTCTGCCCCGGCAACAGCGGCTGCAAGGTCGGTAGAGGTGGAAATATTGGCCAGTGTCGCCTGCTTGGCAGCTTCGTCTATGGTTCCTTTGGCCACCTGGCGGTCCAGGTTTTTCGTGATGGTAGCTACGGCCTTTTCCAGCGCGGTTGCTGCAATATCTATCATAGTGACCTTATACCCGCTTTGCGCGAATACGTGCACAATACCATTGCCCATCTGGCCTGCACCGATCACGGCTATTTCCCTGATGCTATCTAATGTAAGTGTTGACATGAACAGTTTGTTTTGTTTTGTGTTTATTGAAAATAAGGGCTAAGTTATAAATTTTTTTTTGAGTAGCTATAGGGTAAACTGTTGTGAGATTGTCATGTTTATGTAGCGTACCTTGAAATGACGGAAAATATTATTACATTTACACCAACTTTTACAGGAGGGGAGTGGATTTTCTATTTCCCTGTTTTTATTTTACAAGTATTATGATTTTATTACAGTTGTTTGGGGCGGAAAAGATTCCCCTGATCAAAGAAGCATTGATGGACCTGGATGCGAAAGCGCCTCCTCTTATTTTATGGGCAGTACCATTTCTCATTTTTTTCTCCTTGCTGGAAATGCTGATAGCGTATCTGCAGGACCGGAAATATTATGAGGCAAAAGAAACCTGGGGATCGCTTTGGGTCGGCATCGGCAACCTTGTTATCAGTGCCGCGGTAAAGGTCGGGCTGCTGTATGTGGTGGTATGGATCTACAATCTTGTACCCTGGCGTATGGAACTTCATTATGACCAGTCGCCCTTCTCGTGGAGCTCTTACTGGTGGCTGTTCATCCCATGCTATATCATTTATGACCTGTGCAGCTACTGGGCGCATCGCATCTCCCATGAGCATCGTTTCTGGTGGGCTACGCACGTGGTGCATCACAGCGGGGAGCATTACAACCTTACCGTTTCCTTCCGCCAGAGCTGGGTGCAGCACCTGAAGGTGATCTTCTTCCTGCCTATCGCGTTCATGGGCTTTCACCCGATTATCTTTTTTATCACGAACCAGGTAGCTGTATTGTTCCAGTTCTGGGTACATACGGAATATATCCGTAAGCTGCCTGCCTGGGTGGAATATGTCTTTGCCACACCTTCCAATCACCGTGTGCACCACGGATCCAATGAACAGTATCTTGATAAGAACTATGGCGCCACCTTTATCTTCTGGGACAGGATATGGAAGACCTATGAGCCGGAAGTAGAGCCTGTCAGGTATGGCATCACTACGAACATTGAGCAGAAATCCAATCCTATCTTTATTAATTTCCATGAATATAAGGACATACTGAAGGATATGCGGGAGGCCAAAGGGTTCCGCCAGAAATGGTTTATGGTATTCGGCAGCCCGGTGGCCATCTATGAGCGTAAGCTTAAGCAGCAGGATGCTGCCAGGGATGTGGACTCTGTAAAGGAGGTGAAGGAGGCAGCTTCGTGATTCCCGGTTATTTTTGGACAGAAATAAAATTATGATTGTAAAAATCATATTAATAATCAGAAAAAACTTATTTTTGCCAACCAAATTAAATTTTTATTAAAGATAATGGAATACAGACATGTAGTTGCCGTTACAGGCTTAAGTGGTTTATTTGTTTTAGTAAGTACGAAAAATGATGGCGCCATCGTTCGTAGTCTGGTGGATAACAGTATTAAATTCATCTCTTCCAGGCTGCACCAGATCACGCCGCTGGAGAGTATTGAAATTTATACTACAGAAGATAAGAATGTGCGCTTGCATGAAGTGTTTGAGCTGATAAAAAATGACGATGCGGAAGTGCTGGCATTGAACGGTAAGAAAGATGATAAGGCGTTCCGTGCATTGTTTGGCAAAATATTACCCTCTTTTGATACGCAAAGAGTATATACCAGCGACATAAAAAAAGTGTTCAAATGGTATGATATTCTGAAAAAAGCGGATATGCTTAACTTTGAATCCCTGAAGCAGGCTATCGCTGCCCAGTCGGTAGATGTGGGTGAAGTGGTACTGGATAAAAATGAAGATGAGGTGGCGTCTGCAGCAGCAGTAACGACAGAGGAAACAACGGAAGCGCCCAAGAAGAAAGCGCCTGCCAAGAAGAAAGCCGCTGCGAAGGCTGCTGAGGAAGCGCCCGCGAAAGAAGCCGCTCCCAAGAAAAAGACCGCAGCTAAAAAAACGGCTAAAAAGAAAGAAGATTAATACACAGAATACTAAATGTCCATAATAAAAGCAGAGTAAGATAGATATTGTCTTCCTCTGCTTTATTAATTTAATTACAGCTTGAAGAGTACATTGAATTTTTCCGCTGCGGAACTGACCCTGCTGCAGGCCATGTCCGATACGGCAGAGCGCCTTCAACTGGAGGCGTACGTGATCGGCGGCTTTGTCCGTGATAAGATATTAGATCGTTATAATAAGGATATTGATGTGGTATGTATCGGGGACGGTATCGTGTTCGCCCGTGAGCTGGCGGCTACGATAGCCCCGCAGGCAAAGCTCAGCGTGTTCAAGACCTACGGTACTGCGCATTTCAGGTATAAGGATATTGATCTTGAATTCGTAGGATCAAGGAAAGAATCCTACAACAGGGAATCCAGGAATCCCGTAGTGAGTCCCGGAACGCTGGAGGATGACCAGAAAAGGCGGGATTTTACCATCAATGCCCTGGCATTAAGCCTCGGCAAATCCGGTTTCCTGCAACTGATAGACCCTTTTGACGGGGTAGAGGACATACAGCTTAAGATCATCCGCACACCGCTCGAGCCGCAGCAGACCTTCAGCGATGATCCGCTGCGGATGATGCGTGCCATCCGGTTTGCCACGCAACTGAATTTCTACATGGAGGAAAAATGCTTTAATGGCATTAAGGCGGAAGCGCACAGGATCGGGATCATTAGCCGCGAAAGGGTGGCCGTGGAGCTGAATAAGATACTGATGAGTGCCAAGCCGTCCATCGGCCTTGATCTGCTGTTCAGGACCGGCCTGCTGAAGCTCATCCTGCCGCAGCTGGCAGCTCTGTCCGGTACGGAATATATAGATAATAAAGGGCATAAGGATAACCTCTACCATACTTTCCAGGTAGTGGACAATATAGCGCAGCATACGGATAATTTGTGGCTCCGCTGGGCCGCTTTGCTGCATGACATCGGTAAAGCCCCCACCAAGAAATTTGAAAAAGGCACCGGCTGGACCTTTCATGGCCACGAAGTGGTCAGCGCCAGGATGGTCCCTAAGATATTTAATGACCTGAAATTGCCGCTCCATGATACGATGGAATATGTACGGAAGATCGTTTACCTGCATCACAGGCCTATTTCGCTTACCAAAGAAAATATTACCGACTCCGCGGTGCGGCGCCTGCTGTTTGATGCGGGAGACGATATTGATGACCTGATGATCATGTGCAAGGCGGACATCACGTCCAAGAATCCCTCCAAGGTAGAGCGGTATCTCAAAAACTTCGACATGGTAGCCGAAAGGTTACGGGAGGTGGAAGAGAGCGATAAGATCCGGAACTGGCAGCCCCCGATCTCCGGCAATGAGATCATGGAAACATTTAACCTGCCGCCTGGTAAAGAGGTAGGGGTGATCAAGACCGCTATACGGGAAGCGATCCTGGATGGTGTGGTGAAAAATAATCATGAAGAGGCACACCGGTTTATGCTGCAATTTGTACAGGAGCATTACCCGCAGCTTATAGCAAAGCTGAAATAATATTATTTCAGCTTTGCTATAAGCGCTTTTATCTGTTCGTCTTTTTCTTTAAGTTGTTCATTCTTTTCCTGCAGCTCGTTTCTCAGAGCCTCTATAAGCTGGGCATCTGTATTTGTATTGTTTGAATTATACTGACCACTATACGGGCTGTTGTGGAAATTCATGATGATGGGTGTAGGGCTTTTGATGTCTTCTATAGATACGCCCAATACTTCTGCTATTTTACTAAGCAGCTCATCGCTTACCTTTACCTTATTATCCTTTTCTATTTTGGAATAGCTCTGCTGGTTCAGCTCTATCTGCTTAGCCACATACTCCTGCGTATATCCCCTGGCAAGCCTTATACTTATAGAAGTGAGGCTTTGTACCGTACATAATGATAAAGAAATATATTTAATAAAAATAAACCGTTAACAGGGGTGTAAATTACACTAATTTCGGTGTAAGTTACGTCATTAAGTTTTTATTTTCAGCAGCGGGAGATACTATTTTCGTTTCGATAATATTTTTTTAAACTCTTAAACGAATATGAAAATGGGAAAAGAAATTTTAAAGCTGTTAACTGTAGTTGCCCTGGTAATGGGTACTTTGGGGTCTTGTAAAAAAGAAGCGGGATTAAAGTATTCCTGTGATGAAAACATCCATCAGTTCGTCTCGCAGCACCTGGACTCTTGGGAAGGCATCACCCTGGAAAGGATCAATATGTATGGTATTGATACCCAGAGAGCGATCTTTAATGCTATTTCTGATGAGAATAAAGCGGAGCTATGGAGAGCAAAAATGGAGTATATAAAGGCCACTGAAACATTGTCACCAGATATGGAAACGCATCTGGATATTTTGAGAGATATGATAACGCCGGATATATATTCGGATTCGATGCTGGCAGATGCTGTTGTTTTGTATGTAAATGATCATGTTAAGTCTTTGATAGCTAACGACACATTAATCACATACTACCTTTACACACTATTTACATATGAGCCATTTGGAGAGTTTATGAATAATTTTTATGAACAATCAACGCCTCTTGATGCCAAAAAGAATTGTCACTGTACTACAGAATCCATTTTTGATTGTCCTTTGGTTTCATTTCATAAGTGTAATAGTGGCGCTGACTGCGATCCAACCTCTTGGGGGTGTGGTTTTGGATGGGTATGGCCATGTAATGGACGTTGTGAGTAATTTTATAGTTTTTAAACTTAATAAATATTTATCATGTCTGTGTATAGAAAAATTGGGAGTCTGCTTATAGCTACTTGTCTTGTTATGATATTTGAGCTAAGCACAGGATGGGTAAGAGCGTTTAATGCTCAGCTTGATCTGATCGTAATGTTTGTTAAGTATTTAATACTCACATTACTGATTCTGAAATACCGGTCACGGTATTTCAGAATCTATATAATAGGATTTGCATTGTTTTGGGGAGTATTGGGTTTGGTAATGCCTTTATATACTTTTTTTACCAAAGGTCATCTTAAAGACTTTCTTGCTTTCCCGAATATTTTATCTGCAGTAACAGGTGTTGTTTCGGGATTTATTATCTCCAGAAATAAAAATAAGAGCAAGAATGTAAGGATATTATTAGTGTTAGTGCCTCTTGCATTGTGTACATTTTTTTATTTCAATCATTCTTATTACTATGATTTTATTTTTCATACAACCCTGGATGCTAAAAAATATATAGATGAAAAAAAAGAAGTGTTTGAATTAACAGATAGGCAGGCTAATAAAGTAAAGTTAGATAAGGATAAATATATAGTAATGGATTTCTGGAACACTCAGTGTATGATTTGTTTTGAAAAGTTTCCTGCTTTTGAAAAACTATATGAGCAGTATAAGGATCATCCGGAGCTGCAATTTTATGCGGTCAACAAACCTTTGAGATCAGATACTTTTGACATCTTTAAAAGAACGGAAAAATATACATTTCCTTCGGTAAGAGGCTCAGGAAATATTGCAGAGGTTTTTGATGTAAGAGGATATCCTACCGTAGTGATAGTGAAGGATAACCGGATACTGCACAGCGGCAGTGTGGAAACTGCGGAAAGGTATATCAAAAAGCATATCCGCTAAGGGTGTCCTTGTATATTATGCCTTAAACTTTATGTGTATGAACAACCTGGCAGACCTTAAAAAGATTATAACCCTTATAGTTTTTATTTTATTACTGCTCTTGTTTGAAGGAACTACTGGATGGGTAAGAAAATTTTATATGCAATATGACATAATAGTCATGTTTATCAAATACCTGCTCGTTTCTATTCTGGTTTTTAAATACAAAAAAAGGTTTACGAAAATATTTATCACTGCCTTTTGCCTGATGTGGGTTGTGTTGATTGCCTATATTGCTCCGCCCTTAAAAGAAATCGACCAACATCCATTGTTATCTGTATTTTTTTCATTTCCCAATATACTCTCTGCATGTTTAGGTGTTTATGCAGGTTATGTATTTGAAATAAAGAAAAACAAAATAAAAGGTGCAATATTCTCCTTTGTTGTGATTCTATTGTGCATAGGTTTTTCTTTTAATAATACTTATTACTATCATTTTATTTCCCATACCAATTTCTGTCCCAAAGAAAAGATAGATGCGCAAAAAGATATCTATTCACTGCACGATGCTGATAGCAGGGAAATAATACTGGATAAGCATAAATATACGGTTATGGATTTTTGGCATACAAGCTGTTATGCCTGTTTTGAAAAATTCCCTGCTTTTGAAAAACTATATGAGCAGTATAAGGATCATCCGGAGCTGCAGTTTTATGCGGTCAATAAACCTCTGAGATCAGATACTTTTGATATTTTTAAAAGAACGGAAAAATATACATTTCCTTCGGTAAGAGGTTCAGGAAATATTGCAGAGGTTTTTGATGTAAGGGTTTATCCTACCGTAGTGATTGTGAAGGATAACCGGATATTGCATAGCGGCAGCGTAGAAAGCGCGGAGAAGTATATCAGGAAGCATGTCCGGTAGCGTCTTTGTCACCCTTTCAGGGTTGCATTAATAAATGTGCTTTATTTTATAATTATGGCACCGCTTCGCGGTTCTCATAATCTGAATTGAATATGTTATCAAGCCCTGCGGGCTGACACTATTCTATCCATTATTCTGGGGTTTGGGGCAGGATTACGGGCATTATTGTTAAGTCTTATCCTTTCCCTGCCTAAAATCAACGTATTTTGTTATCTTAGTGCTTTGATCAATAAATATAAAACATGAAAAAAGTCATTTATTCTCTTGCATTATTGGTGAGTGTCGGAACGGCGGCCTTTGCCCAGGATATGAAAGTGCCCGTACCAAGCCCGCTGGCCACCTTTAAACAGGATTTTTCCACATCCTTTATTGAGATCTCCTACAGCAGGCCCTCAGCTAACGGACGTAAGGTCTTCGGAGACCTGGTGCCGTACGGGGAAATATGGAGAACAGGCGCCAATAACGCTACGGTGGTTACCTTCGGAGAAGATGTTATTATTGATGGTAAGACATTGAAAGCAGGAGCTTATTCCCTTTACTCCATACCCGGCGAAACTTCCTGGGATATCGTTTTTAACAGCAATACCGGGGGCTGGGGCACCGTTAAGCCGCAAACGGATGTATTGAAAGTAAAGACCGCTAAGGTCAGTAAATCCAATTACTATGTAAATACCCTGAGCATTGATGTTAATAATATAACCAATAATTCCTGTGAGATCGTGATCGCCTGGGAGAATACCGTAGCGGTATTACCGGTAAAAGTGGATAATGACAAGCGTATCACGGAGTATTATGAGAACGCTATCAATAAGCCCCGTATTCCTTACCAGCAGGCCGCTCAGTATTACCTGTCCCAGGGCAAGGAGCTGAATAAGGCGCTGGCTTATACCGATAAGGCTATTGAGCAGAACCCATCCGCATTCTGGTTGTACAGCCTGAAAGGAAAGATCTTATTTAAGCAGGGTAATAAAGCGGAAGCGGCGAAAGCCCAGCAGAAAGCTGTGGATATGTCTAAAGGCACACCTTATCATGCAGAGCAGGAAACCTTATTGAAATCTTATAAATAAACCTTGTTTCGCAATATGTATATGATCCGACGTCTCGCGCTTTGTGCTACCATTGCTGTCTTATCGGCCTGCAGCTGTACTGCCCGGACGGGTAATGCAGGGCAGCTTGCAGTTGCCCTGGAAAAAAGTGAACCTTCCATACTTACGGGAGCCGACCAGGTTGATGAAATAGTAAAGATCGTCAGGGGGAAGCGGGTAGCCGTATTGGGGAACCAGACCTCTGTCCTGCGGAATGGTACGCACCTGGTGGATACGCTGCTGGCGGTAAATATACATATTGCGAAAATCTTTACCCCGGAACATGGTTTCAGGGGAACAGCAGATGCCGGAGCTAAAGTGAAGGACGGTAAGGACGTTAAGACAGGTCTGCCTATCATCTCCCTGTATGGTAATAATAAAAAGCCCACTGCGGAGCAGTTGCAGGATGTGGATGTGGTGATCTACGATCTGCAGGATGTGGGAGTGCGTTTCTATACGTATATCTCAAGCCTGGAGTATCTCATTGAAGCATGTGCACAGCATCAAAAAGAGCTGGTCATACTGGATCGTCCCAATCCTTTGGGCAATAAGATAGACGGCCCGGTGCTGGATAAGCAGCAAAGGTCTTTCGTGGGGATGCAACCCGTTCCGGTCGTATATGGTATGACACCCGCGGAGTATGCACGGATGATAATAGGAGAGAAGTGGGTAAAGGCGGACGGCCTGAAGCTGCATATCGTGCAGAACAGGCATTATACGCACGACAGCTATTATGAGCTGCCGGTGGCCCCGTCTCCCAATCTTAAAAATATGACGGCTGTATTGCTGTATCCCTCGCTGTGCTTTTTTGAGGGGACGCAGATCAGCCTCGGCAGGGGAACTGCTACACCTTTCCAGGTGTACGGGCACCCGCTGCTGAAAAGTATCGGTACTTATGAATTTACGCCCCAGCCTGTGGAGGGCGCTATGAATCCGCCGCTGAAAGGTAAAACCTGCTATGGCGAGCTGGTTGCCGATACTGCAGAGCAGGCCAGCGACCTGACCGAAAGCGGTCTGAATCTTTCCTGGCTCCTGAAAGCCTATAAGGCTTACCCTGCTAAAAATGAATTTTTCCTTTCCGGTAATTTCTTTAACCTGCTGGCGGGTAATACGACCCTGAAGCAGCAGATCATTTCCGGGAAAACAGAGGCTGAAATACGCCGGAGCTGGCAAAGCGACCTGGAAGCCTTCAGGGTGATAAGACAAAAATATCTGCTCTATCCTTAAGAGCCGTCGTTAATAAGAAAGAATATGGAGGTTGCGGTGGAATGACAGGTATGGATATAAAAATACAACTATACACTGCATAAGCCGGGTTCTGTGCGCAACATTGCTGTTGCGTGCTGTCATTTATCTTGACATAAGGTCGCCCTTATGTTCTATCTGCCTACCCGCAAGCAACGAGCGAGCAGCTCTTACCTGCTTGCCTATTGGGCATTTCATCGTACAAGGCTTGCCCGCGTACATTATTGCTAATATACACCGTGTGCTCTTACCACACATTTTCACCCTTACCCCGTATGAGGCGGTTATTTTCTGTGGCGCTCTCTGTCAGTATAATATACTGCCCACCTGTTAGGTGGTGTACTGCTCTGTGATGCCCGGACTTTCCTCTATAAATAGCGACAACCTTCGTGTATAGTTGTACTGCGAAGGTACGTTAATTCTTTTACACCTTAGGCGGATTGCTGTCAGGTGTGGTCCGGCTGCGCTGTATGCTTCATTAAAAGGCAGCCGTCACCATAGCTCAGGAACCTGAAATGATTTTGCAGGGCAAAATCATACATAGTTCTCCACTCCGGTCCCAGGAATGCAGCGATCAGTAATAAGAGCGTGCTTTGCGGCTGGTGAAAATTGGTGACAATACCGTTGACGATCTTAAAATCATAGGGCGGGGCGATAATGATCTGCGTCCTGGTAATGAGCCTGGATTGACTGCGGGCCTCCAGGTAGCCGATTACCTGCCGGATAGCGTCCGCAGGCGCGAGCAGGGGATCTTCACATTCGTAGGGCAGCCATTGCGGTACGCTTATCTTCCCGAAATCAGGTATCTTATGATGCCCGATCTGCTGTCCTATCCAGAATAAGGATTCCAGTGTTCTGACGCTGGTAGTGCCTACCGCTATGACGGGGCGTTTGTTTTCCAGCTGATAGAGGAGTTGCCGGAGAAAGTCTATGCTGACTTCAATGAATTCGGGATGCATCTCGTGCCCGGCCATCGTAGCCGACTTGACAGGCTTGAATGTACCCGCGCCTACGTGAAGCGTTACTTTGGTATGCCGGATGTTCCTGCCGGCCAGGGAGGACAAGATAGCGGGTGTAAAGTGCAGGGCCGCGGTAGGCGCGGCGACACTTCCGGCTTCACTGGCAAAAATGGTCTGGTAGGTCTCTGTATCTTTTGCTTCCGGCGCCCTGTTAAGGTAGGGAGGAATAGGTATCTGTCCCGCAAGATGCAGCACTTCAGCAAAGGTCAGGGAGCTGTTCCACCGGAAATGTATCTCGTAGCCGTCAGAGAGCTGCCGGTGTATGGAGGCGGTTAGTTGCAGGCGGTCGTCATTGCTGGCGCAACTGACCGCTTCATCGTTTTTCCATTTGGAAGCGCCGCCCACCAGGCATTTCCAGTACACTTCGACCTGCTGCTGCATGCCGGTCATAATATCCGGGTATTGTTCTGCCGGTTCCAGGCAGAATATTTCGATCCTGCCTCCCGTGGATTTCCGGAAAAAAAGCCGCGCATTGACCACTTTGGTCTGGTTGAAGACTACCAGGCTGTCTTGTGGCAGGCAGCCGGCAATGTCCTTGTACTGCAGTACCATGGGTTGTCCGCTGCGCCATACCAGCAACCGGGAGCTGTCTCTTTCACTTAGAGGGTATCTGGCTATCTTTTCCTGTGGTAAAATATAGTCGTAATCTTCTATTTTCAGATATTGAGGGTGTCGCATATAAGGGTTGCCGGGATGATAAGTTGTTTATACGATGGTATTAAAAAAACCACTTCACTGAAAAATGTGAAGTGGTCGAGCTTTACTTACTAACCCATTGTAAGTGTAACAAAGTTCGTATTTTTTGTGAATTTCTGAAAATAAATTTTGAAACTCTTCAAAAAAACTTTTTTATGCAATAATGTCGGTTCTTGTTGATTATTGGTGACTTTTTGTCATATTTCTTCTTTGGAATCCGGTGGTTTTGGCATAAAACGGGCCGTGGTATCTTATTTGCATTGCTTATTCTGAACATTATTTCGAATTAAACATTAAAAACAGCTAAATATTATGAAAACACAAATGAATGTTTCGCCCAAGATGATCGGTAATTTATTGGATGATGTATTTGGTAACGATGGCCTCCTGATGTCAAGAGGATTCCGGTCCTTTGCCAAAAATCCGCCGGTAAACATCAGCAAATCAAAAGAAGGGTATGTATTGCAGTTGCTGACCCCGGGCATTAATAAGGAATTGGTGCATATTGATGTGGTCAACAATGTGCTGAAAATAAGCTATGAGCATAAGGAAGCTATTGCCGAGGATGTCCAGGTAGTGAAAAATGAGTTCCTTGTGGGATCATTTGAGCGGAGTTTTTCCCTGGACTCCAAAATGGATGTGGAGGGTATCAGCGCAAGGTATGATAATGGTATATTGAGCATTGATATTCCCCTGAAGCAGGAAGAGCAGCCTAAAGAGATCAGGATCAATATCGGCTAATACAGTACAGGCAGGCATTTTTTACAAAATACTTAGATGAAATTTATCTAAGTATTTTTTTCTTTATTAAAGAATAATCTTAAATTTATTCTTTAATTACACAGTAACACTTTTAAAACTTAAAGAAGAAGATGAAAAAAATTTTATCAGCGATTGCATTGACTGCTGCGTTAGGCACACAGGTGAATGCCCAGGTATTCACGCTGGAGTACCAGCACAACTCTGAAGATACAATAGTTACAAACGGCTCTGTCCTTGATGTAAAGCCAACTATAAAATTAAACCTGGAGCCGGGTATAGACAGCTTTACCTATAAATGGCAGTTTACTGAATTTTCTCTGCCGTCTGACTGGGATGCGCAGGGATTATGTGATAATGTTATCTGCCACCCTTATAAGGTGGGCGGTGTTGTAAATGATTATTTTAAAACCCCGTTTGCCGAGTCTCCTGTTTCTGCCTGGACATTGAATGATACCAACGCTTTAACGCCTTCCGACCTGATCTACGTCTGGTTGCAGGTTGAGCCTGGTGATACCAACGGATTTGGTGTATTCAAATATAAGATCATAACGGAAACGGTACATCCCCTGAGCGCGCAGCCTGCCAATCCCCAGGAAGTGGAAGTGGTGCACATTGTACATAAAGATGGCGGGGTATCCGTAAATACCATTACCATTCCTGAAAACGCCATCAGGTTATATCCTAATCCTGCTACCGGTGTTTTAAACGTGGATATAGCCTCTGACCTGAAAGTAACCACCGCGAAAGTTGTGGATATGCAGGGTAAAGTAATACTGACTGCGCCGATGAACGGTAAAAGTATTGACATTCAGCATTTGAACAGCGGGATGTATGCGGTAGATTTTCTGAATGCGGATGGTGTGAAACTGACCACACGTAAATTCGTTAAGCAATAAGTAATAAGAATATTTATTGAAATGATGAGTGCAAAAGAACCGTATGCAGTTTTCCATACGGTTCTTTTTGATTAACCCCCAACCCTCTGAAAAATATGCTGCAACAACTTGATATATTGACCCGTGCAGTATCTGAAATGGAAGTAGAAACAATCGGCAGCGTACTACCTGATGATCTTTGTATTTCCAACACCCCCAAGCCGGTCATATTACAAAAGCTGGACGAGCTTTTTACCTTTTACAGGCTTTATCAGAACACTGCGCTGGATATCGTACTGCTGAATAAGGAAGCAGACGGTTCCGTTAACCTTGTCCTGGTGGGCAATTACTCCCGGCATTTCCTGCCGCTGCATATCAGAATGCTGTCGCCTGTGGACTTTGATGTGAGCCTCATTGAGGATGAGCTGCTGTACAGTCACCTGGAGACAGACCAGAACAGCAGGATCGAAATAGGCTTCTTTAAAGATGAGTGCAGGGATTTTAACCCAACGGGCAGGTATATCCGGCGGCATACCGAATGCCAGCTATTGCTAAAGGACCTGGAAGGACTGGAAAACTGTGAGCTGGACCTGAATCTCCTGGAGTGCTGGCTGGATAATGCAACGGAAGTATATGAAAGTATTTCTCCCGAACAGTTGCAATTCCGCAGTTGCTTTTTCCTCTACAAGTACTATAACATATTATGGGAATTCAAGGAATTGATGGAATTTGAATCTGCTATCGAAGATGCCCTGGAAGCGTATAACGAGATCAATGCCCTGCAACTGTCGGTTTCGGAAGCCGGTGGAGCGAGCCCGGTCAGGGACTGGCTTGCGGAGCAGCGCTGGCTTTACGAGGAGACTGTCAACCTGAAGCGTTACAGGTACCTGCTGGCAGAGCGGAAGCCTTTGGTGAAAATTACCGCCTTTTGTGACCTGTACATCAACACAAAAGACCTGATACGTGTCATAAGCTTTCTTGATCTGTTTGAAATGCACGATCATAGCCTGAGCGACCACCAGTTGAGCTGATGGCTGTATGACGATTGGTTGTTGGTAAAATACGTTGCGCAGGCCAAGGAAATAACTAAAAAAGCAGCGGTTGTCCGTTTGGGGTACAGCCGCTGCTTTTTATATTTAATGACTATCTGCATATCAGCAGCAAGGCTGTCAAACAGAAGGTTCAGAGGATGCTGCTAACCGGTATAAAAGATTCCTCACATATCCGGTCGGAATGACCTGTACGCTCCGGTTATTTTATATTTTACATATATGGTCTTACTTGCTTACTTTTAATTTCTGACCTGCCTTCAGCGTCTTGGCCGAAACTTTATTCCAGTCCTGCAACTGCTTTACAGTAACACCATGCTTCTGGGCGATGCCGGTAAGGGTTTCGCCTTTTTTAACGGTATGGAATTTATTGGCAGTGGCTTTGGGTGAGGTAGTTGTGCCGGAACTCTGGCGGGAAGGGGCCTGGCTTGCGGCCGGTTGCGCAGTATTTCTTGCCGGTGTTGTCACATACGGATCTGCTGCCGGTGTGCTGACCGTTTCCTGCATACGGGTCTCATTATAGGAGGAGGTATTGCTCACCTGCTTATCCATATGCCTTTTTAATTTTTCATAAGGTGAAAGGTTGGAATTATCTTCTATCACTTCAGGAGCCCTGGCTGTAGTGGCGGCAGCTACGGGTTGCTGTGCCGGAACGACAGTATTCCTGGCCGGCGCCGGTGCAGCCGGAGCAGGTGCTGTTGTGTTCGCTGCAGATGTGGGTTGCTGCTTGTAAGGGGTTGGTTCCGGTGTGCCTGCCTGGCTGTTCTTTACAACCACATAGGCCTCTTCTGCGGTATTGGCTTTCCGGGCCAGCGGTGTGGTAGCGACAGGTTTGGAAGACGGAATATACACTTCGGGAGCATTCGCCGCTTCTGACTGCAACTGCAGTACGCTGCCGGGCTTGGGCTCCACGCCGTCCACCAGCTTGTTGAACATTTTTAGCTGGGATAACTGCACGCCTGTCCGCTGGCTGATCTGGATGAGGCTTTCGCCTTCCTGCACGGTTGTGGTCGGTTCCAGTCCTTTCTTATGCTTCTTGTCCAGGTAAATGAACATATCGGCCTCTAAGGGAGCGTCGGGCAGGTCGTTATTTTCAAGCAGCTTGCTGTAACGGATCTTGTTCTTAATGGCATATTCCAGCAGCATAGTGCCTTTGGGAGCATAAAATCCCCTGATATTATTGAGCTGGCCGGTTGTATAATATTCTATGCTCCTTTCCTGCTGTGCAGTACTTTTACCTGAAGCATATACTGACGCGGTTGCGGGGGCTGTTGCTGCAGTCGTGGTTTCTTTTGGAGTCTCGCCCGACATGACCATTTTAATATCCTGTGTATTGGACGCATAGAGGACTTCAGGCTCTTTGGACAGCATGGCGATCTGCGTGTACTGGTTCAGGTTGTATTTTTCTATGGTTTCAATAAGCCTTACGGCATATTGGGGATTGGTGGCATATCCTGCTTTTTTCAGCCCGTGGGACCAGCTTTTATAATCATCCACGCTGTAAGTGAACAGGGTGCTGTACCGGGGATTCTTATACAGGAAATCAGAATGGTCCTTATAGGAAGTGATATCATCTCCGTACTTCCGGAAGCATTCGTCTTTCCGGTCATCGGTATAGGTATAGGTTTCACCGGTCCAGGTAGCCTTGCATTTGATGCCGAAGTGATTGTTGGCGTTCTGGCAGAGCTCGCTGGTGCCTGCCGCGGTTTCATGGATGCCCTGGGCGAGCTTGATGGCCGCAGGTATGCCTGTCCTTTTTTGTTCCAGGATGGCCAGGTCCTTATACTTATCTATGTAAGCCTGCACTCTGGCATCGTTCTGGGCCAGGGCTGAAAAGGAAACGGAAATGAAAACAGGTAATAACAGACGTTTGGTAAATTTCATAATCTAATATTTTTATCGGGTTTTCCTTACAAGTGTGATACCGTCCCTTATGGGGAGCAATACGTGGAAGACATCCGGCAGTTGCTGTAAGTACTGGTTGAAATCGTGAATTTTTATGGCATTCCTGTCGGAAGTGGCTTCGTCGAAAACTTCTCCGTGGAACAGGGTGTTGTCAATGATAATGGTGCTGTCTGCGGGCATCATCTCCAGGAGCAGATCCAGGTAATGCTTATAGTTGCCTTTGTCCGCATCAATAAAGGCAAGGTCAAAGGGTACAGGCCGGAGCGTAGGGAGGACATCAAGCGCTTTGCCGGTATGCTGTATTATTTTCCCGGCAAGTCCTGCTTCTTTCCAGTGTGAATCCCTTACATCCTGTAAGGTGCTGTCGGTATCAATGGTATGTACGTGCCCGCCGTCCTGCAGACCTGCCGCCAGCGCAATGGTGGCATAGCCTGTATAGGTACCCAGCTCCAGGACATTTCGGGGCCGGACCATCAGGCTGATCATTTTCAGGAAATTACCCTGGAGATGCCCTGATAGCATCCCGGCGCCTCTGACGTTTGCAACGGTATAAGCATTCAAAGCGGCCGATACGGCATCTTCGGGGCTGCTGAAATTCTCTGCATACCGGTTGGCCGGTACGGAGGTAATCGTTTTGTCCATTAGATTTTTACCTTATACAGCTTACAAATTTAAGTTATATAGTCTTAATATCTCCAATTAAAAGGTTAAAACTTATGCTGTTCTAGAAATTTAAAACCTTCATTCTTACTGTTTCTACGCGGGTAGCGGTTACCAGGAGTATTTCAAACTCCAGGTTATTGATGATGATACGCTCCCTGATATTGGGAATGGTGGTATGGTTATGTACGATATATCCCGAGAGTGTCTGTGAATGGCCTGTGGGAATATTCAGGTTGTATTTTTTGTTGAGGTAATTGATCTCCAGGCGGCCGGAAAATATAAATTCATTATCGCTGATAATGCGCTCCGTATAGATGGCCAGGTCATTTTCATCCTTGATATTGCCAAACACCTCTTCCATAATGTCTTCTATGGTAGTGAACCCGTAGGTACCGCCGAACTCGTCCACCACCCAGGCTATGGATTTCCGCTCTTTGGAGAACCTGTTCATAAGATCCAGCGCGTTCATCGTTTCCGGTACCACGGGTATCTCTATGAGTATCTCCCGGATAGATGCGGGTCTTTTGTTCAGGTCTATCTGGTGGGTATATCCTACGATGTTGTCCAGGGTATTTTCATAAATGATGATGCGCGCCTGCTTGGTCTGGATGAACTTATCCTTCAGCATCTGTATCGGGGCATTCACATCTATGGCTATGATCTCATTACGCGGCGTGACGCAGTTCCTTATCTTGAGGTTGCTGAGCGTAAGCGCTTTATTGAACAGCTCTTTGTTCTTGTTCTCAAAATCATAATGCCCCTGTATGTTATGATAGACGAACTCTTCGATATTGACCTTTTCAAACACCTTGTTGGGCTCCTTGATCCTAACATTGAACAGGTATTTCAGGATAAACCGGGCTACGCTGATGAAGATGGCGTTGATAGGGCTGATAATATCGGCCAGCATATTCAGGAAGATGCTCCAGCCTGTCAGCTTGTCTTCAGGGTTATATTCAAATATCTTTTTGGATAAAAATCCGGATGTCAGAATGATCAGGATGGAGGCGATCAGGATATCTATGGCCATGCCCAGGTAGGGATTGGACTCAAAGATGGAGGTGTACCGGGCAGGAAGCAGGCTGTACACGATGGTTGTCTTGCTGATCATAAAGCAGGTGATGACCAGCAATATATAGAATACAACGATGGTCGTGCTCCAGAAACGTTCGGGCTTATCAAAAAAGCCGGCTACGGCTTTACCGCTGCTGGTTCCTTTTTTACGCTTCAGCTCTATGCTGAGCTTATTGGATGACAGGTAGGCGTATTCAAATCCTGTTATCAAAAGAATGGCGAGAAGACTTAATAAAATTAAAACAATAGTTGTAATCATATTAAAGGGTATAGTATGGTTGTTCACAAATATATAGCAATAAAGTCAATAAAACGAGTATATATTAGTATAAAACCTATGCTTATTTCTCCCGGTTCAGTTTTTGATTTATTTAGCAGTGCGGTTCCCGGGAATTTCCGGTTAAAATTTATTTGCCCGGGCGCATCCCGGTATATAACGACTACCATGCAGATGCCATAATAGAAAAACTGTGGCAGCGCAGGACTTAACCACAGTTCAATAAGGATATTTATTTGGGGATTGCTCCATTCCGCTGTGCAGTAGGGATAAAAGTAACGCTCCCGTGCATTACGAACGCAGTCCGTCTGTTTGTTGCCAGTAGCCGGCAGTCAGGGCAGGTACAGCCTGGGGTCCAGTTATTTTTTCATTTTGGACAAAGCCTTCTTCAGGTGTTTCCTTAAGGTGCCCTTTTCACGCATGGCTTTGAACTTTTGGGTAGTGGCGTCTTCTTCGGGCAGCAGCGCTTTATTGCTTTCCATGAAGTCCAGTATGGTCAGTACGGCATATTCGTTAGCTGCCAGATGATCCTTGTAATCTTTATGGACGATGGCATATTTTGCCCAGGCGCCCATAAATAATATCAGCAGGTCCGGGTGGGATATTTCAAACGGCAGGTTGTCCGGAGAGATCGAAATCAGCAGATCCGGGCTGCCTGCTGTCCATTGCAAAAGGAACTCATAGACATTGCGTCTTATGTTGCGTCCCTCCGAAATGGGAGTATTGATGATCCAATCCACGCACCTGACAACATCATTGTTATAGGCGGCATAATCTTCGGCTTTCTCCAGGCTGTATTGTTCCGGCACTAACTGGGCCTGCGCATAAAGCCCCTGTGCGGAAAAGCTGCTAAGCGCCAGCGCGAATATTAACTTCTTTACCATTAATGAAATATATTTTGTATAAATGCTAAAGATATGTAAATTTTTGCCAGGCCCCTGCCGTTTTACCGGTAAAATTTCCAGGTAAGATGCGTGCCGATCAGTTTTGTTTTCGTAAATACTTTGTCAGGATCACAATCGTTTGCCCTTCTATCTTGCCTTCTATCTGTTCGGTATTACCGGGTACCAGCCGGATATTTTTTACCACGGTGCCTATGGCGGCCTTTAAGCTGCTGCCCTTTACGTCCAGGGTCTTGGTCAGCACCACGCTGTCCCCGTTATTCAGGACGGCGCCGTTGCTGTCTTTATGAAGGTCCACTGCGGCATCTCCCTCATGATCTCCCGTTGCTTTCGCCCAGGCCAGGGTTTCCTCATCAAAATACATCATATCTATCTGTTCCGCTGCCCAGCTTTCATCGCGCAACCTGTTCAGCATTCTCCAGGCAACCACCTGCACCGGTACCACCTCGCTCCACATGGCTGTCGTCAGGCAGGTCCAGTGTGCGGGATCAAGGGCTTCCTTCTTTTCCACCTGGGCGAGACACTTATCGCAGATATAGATCTCCCTGCCGGTGACGTTGCTTGCAGCCGGTGGTACGTCATATACGTTCAGATGTCCTGCGGCATTACACAGTTCGCATTGATTATTGCTCCTGGATTTTAATAAATCTTCTGTTCTCATGATATTGTTCCTTTTTAACGGGAGGCAAAGCTACGATTAATCTTACGTATAGCAGCGGTTAAATCAGTAAACAGGCCGGCATCAGTTGCCGGGGCGGTCGCTTAATTTGATGATGTTGTATTTATACCTTTATTTTGTGCCCGTAAACAATTGAAATCAGCAAATATGGAGCCTGAAGTGATGAGGTTGGCCAAAAGGATGTCGGTACTGGGGTTGTGCTCCCGGCGGGAAGCGGATGATTATATCCTGAAAGGCTGGGTGACAGTTAACGGTGAAGTGATCAGGGAGAAAGGGCATAAGGTGACGGAGACGGATGTGATACAACTGTCTGATAAGGCCAGGCATGCCCAGAACAACAGGGTAACGGTCATATTAAATAAGCCGGTAGGATATGTAAGCGCACAGGCGGAGAAGGGCTATAAGCCCGCTTCGGTGCTTTTTCATCCGAAAAACCGGTGGGAAGGGGATACAAGCGGGATCGCATATGACCCGCGGCAGCATGAGGGACTGGCGCCGGCCGGCCGGCTCGATATAGATTCGCAGGGTATTCTTATACTGACGCAGAATGGTGCCGTAGCCAAGCAACTGATCGGGGAGCATTCCGAAATAGAGAAAGAGTACCTGGTGCGGGTGACCGGTACGCTCATCCCTAATGGGCTGGAGCTGCTGAACCACGGCCTGAAACTGGACGGCAAGGAGCTATTACCCGCTAAAGTGGTATGGCAGAATGCCGACCAGCTGAAATTCATTCTCCGGGAAGGCAAGAAAAGGCAGATACGCAGGATGTGCGAGCAGGTAGGCCTGAAGGTTATCGGGCTGAAGCGTATCCGGATCGGTAAGGTGCGCCTGGGAGCGATGCCGCCGGGAAAGTGGCGCTACCTGGGCGATAAGGAAACGTTCTGATACCTGTACCGTTTGCAACGGTTCTTCTAATGGCCGGCAATTTATGCTTCAAAAGTGCTGCGAATACAGTAGTTTTGCGGAAAATTATTCAATTATGGGGATCGCGGACCTGTTGCAGCAGCGTAAAAAAGAAAAAGCGGAACGGACATTAAAGGAAGGGCTGGCATTCCTGGAACGGAACGGCCGGTGCCCGGAGGTACAGGTCATGCCGAGCGGCCTGCAATACGAGGTGCTGTTCCTGGCGGAAAGCGACCGTAAGCCTGCGGCCGACAGTCACGTTACCTGCCACTATGAAGGTACGCTGATAAACGGCAAGGTCTTTGACAGCAGCAAAAAGAGAGGCATTCCTGCCACATTCCCCCTTAATAAGGTGATCGCCGGCTGGACGGAAGGGCTGCAGTATATGCCGCTTGGCAGCACCTTCAGGTTTTACATCCCTTCTCATCTGGCTTACGGAGACAGGCAGGTTGGCAGCGATATTGCGCCTAACAGTGCCCTGGTATTCGAAGTGGAATTGCTGGCTATTCAATAGATACGCTGATGGTAAACAAAGAATTAGGTACGGTAATCTTTATTATTCTTGTGCTTGCGCATGTGGCAAGCATCATATATGGCTTTGTAAAAATGATCCCCAGTAAGAAAGTGCCCCTGGGAGCAAAGATCATTTTCGGCATTATGTTTTTCGGTGTCCCTTTTATAGGGCCTATGGCCTTTGTGATCATAGAAAAAAACTGGGATACCCTGATGCAGCGCCCGGATGAAATGAATTCCGGGACAGGCAGGTAAGGAGCCTTGCCGCTTACGTATTAAATTTATCAGATGATCCATTTTCACAAATTTGTTTTAGACAACGGCTTGCGTGTCATTGTGCACGAAGACAACAGCTCTCCTATGGTAGCGGTCAACGTCCTGTATGATGTGGGTGCAAGAGATGAGCTGGAGGACAAGACCGGCTTTGCGCATTTGTTTGAGCATCTTATGTTCAGCGGCTCGATGCATATTCCCAATTATGATATGCCGCTGCAGATGGCGGGAGGCGAGAACAATGCCTATACCACCAACGATATTACCAATTATTACCTGCAGTTGCCAAAGGAGAATCTTGAGACGGCCCTGTGGCTGGAAAGCGACCGGATGCTGTCGCTGGCCTTTAATGAGCAAGGACTGGAGGTGCAGCGCAAGGTGGTGATGGAAGAATTCAAGGAGCATTATATCAATAAGCCCTACGGCGATGTATGGCAGCATATACGCGAAATGGCCTATACTACCCATCCCTATAAATGGATGACCATAGGCCGTAAGCTGGAGCACATCGAGCAGGCTACGCTGGAAGATGTGAAGGCTTTCTTTAAAAAGCATTACAATCCCCTGAATGCCGTTTTGTGCGTTGCCGGCAATGTAACGGCGGAAGAGGCGAGGGCAGCAGTAGAAAAATGGTTCGGTAATATACCTCCGGGTGAGAAGTATGAAAGGAACCTGCCGCAGGAGCCGCTCCAGACGGAAAAGCGCACGAAGACCGTTTATGCTCCCGTCCCCGTGGATGCTTTTTACAAGGTCTGGCATATTGCGCCGCGCCTGCAGAGCGGCTATTATATAGCGGATATCCTTTCCGAAGTGCTGGGCGGAGGAAACTCATCCCGGCTGTACGAGATTCTGATCAAGGAGCAGCAGTTGTTCAGCGATATTTCCTGCTATCATACCGGCAGCCTGGACGCCGGTCTTCTGGTGATCGCCGGCCGTTTATCCAAAGGTGTCAGTATGGAGGCTGCGGAAGCAGCAGTGGATACTATCATAAATGATATTATCGTGCAGGGTATTACGTCCGATGAGCTGGAGAAGGCCATCAACAAGGTGGAGGCTATGATCGTCTTTGAAGATGTGAATCTCTTGTCGCGTGCCAATAACCTGGCATTTTATGAGCTGCTGGGTGATGCTGCGATGATGAATACGGAAATGGAAAATTATGACGGCATCTCACTGGAGGATGTAAAGGTATATGCGGCCCGGACACTGGTCGATACCAATAGCAGTGTCCTGTACTATTACGCAGACGGCAAAACGGCGATCGCGGAAGAAGAAGATGATGATGATGAAGATGATGAGTAGGGTAGCAGGACCCATTGTTGTCAGGTAAATGGCCTGAAGTGACAGCCCCGGTTTGTTTCCGTGTTGTACATACGGATGCAAGCCGGATTTTTTTTGTCAGATGACGCGCTGCGTACAGTCCGGAGGAAATGAACCGCAATGAAGCTGCAGACGCCTGTCAATCGTTATTTTTTGTAAAATTAGGAGTGATAATTTGGGGTTATTCTGCTAAAATAATAACTTTATAGCTTATACCGTTTGGTAATTTGGTAATAAACTTAGTGATCCGACTAGATGAAGAATATAAAATATATTGCCATATTTTCCCTGATTACCCTGTTCAGCGTGTATGTTGCCGCACAGCAACCTACAAAGGCTGACCTGGAAAAGCGCAGGAATAACCTGCTAAAGGAAATAGAGCAGACCCAGAAGCAGCTTGAAGAGACCAAGCAGAACAAAAATGCCACGCTTTCGGACCTGAAGGCATTACAGGCTAAACTGCAGGCCAGGACACAGCTTATCAATAATATTAACTCCGAAATTTCCGGTCTTGAGCATACTATCCGTTCCTCCGCACGTGATATTGAGGACCTGAACAGTAAACTGCAGTCGCAGCAACGCTCTTATGCGGCATCTGTCAGGTACGCCTATAAGAGCCGTGAGAGCGAGAACCTGGTGGCCTTCCTTTTCGGCGCGTCTGATTTCAACGATGCCCTGAGGCGCATACAGTACCTTAAGCGCTACAATGATTTCAGGAAAGCGGAAGGAGATAAAATTCAGCGTACGCAAGTCACGCTCAATACAAAGATAGGACAGTTGAACAGCCAGAAAAATGAAAAGAGCAGCCTCCTGGCAGAAGAAAAAGAGCAAACTCAAGAGCTGCTGGCAGAAAAGGCTGAAACCGATAAGGTGGTGCTGGCCTTAAAAGGCAAAGAGAAAGAGCTGCTGGACAGGATCAGGAAAGACCAGGCCGCTTCGGCCAAGCTGGAAAGCAGCATTAAGGAGATGATCCGTAAGGAGATCGCGCTGGCTAAGAAAAAGGCGGAGGAAGAAGCGCGTAAGAAAGCAGAGCAGGAAGCCCTGGCCAAAAAGAAAGCGGAAGAAGAGGCCCGTCGTAAGCAGGAAGTAGCCGTCGCGGGTTCCAGGAGCAATGATGTGACGCTGAGGACAGGGTCTGAAATGAGAGGCGAGACGCCTTCCGGCTCCGCATCCCCGGCAACGAGCAAGCCGGCTCAGGGCGGCAGCGGTGCGACAGCATCCAATACCGCTACGCCCAAAGCGACTGCCGCTACGCAGCAGCCGTCAGGAAGCAATGCGAATCCCCGCGCTATGGGCGCATCCTCGCCCGGTACGCCCAAGGTGAGTGAAAGCTATAAGATGAACCTTACCCCGGAAGTGCAGAACCTTTCCAACAGCTTCAGCGCCAACCAGGGAAGGCTGCCCTGGCCTGTGGAAAAAGGATATATCTCCTCGCAGTACGGTACGCAGCAGCATCCTCTCTATTCCAGCATTACCATAGACAACCTGGGTATAGATATTACCACAGGAGCGGGCGCCGCCGCCCGGAGCGTCTTTGAAGGTACGGTGACCAAAGTCAGCAATATTGACGGCTTTATCGTTATGGTAAGCCACGGAGAATATTTTACCATTTACAGCGGACTGGCCAATGTGAGCGTCAGGCAGGGCGATAAGGTGACTGCCAAGCAGACCCTGGGCACCGTCGGGAAAAATGAAGATGGTGTAAGCGTGCTGAACTTCCAGGTGTGGAAGATCACAGGCAATAACTTTTCTACCGTTAACCCGGCAAGCTGGATCGCGCGGTAGCACCGGATAGCTGAATATAAGAATATCCCGGACGGACCAGTTCCGCCCGGGATATTTTATGGCCGGTGTCCGCGGTGTAGCGGGTCTGTCTTCCGGAATATTATCCTCATTTTGACAGGCCGGCGCTTTCTGTTACATCACTTTTATTGTAACTTTGTATTTATGTTCAATTACCTGTCAGAGTTAAACGAAAAACAGAAGGAGGCCGTCCTGCACAGGGACGGGCCGCTGATCATTATTGCAGGAGCAGGCAGCGGTAAAACAAAGGTGCTTACTACCCGTATCGCTCACCTCATGAAGCAGGGTGTAGACCCTTTCAGGATACTCGCGCTGACCTTCACGAACAAAGCGGCAGCAGAGATGAAGGAGCGGATAGACAAGATCTTGGGCAATAATGAAGCCCGCAACCTGTATATCGGTACGTTTCACTCCGTATTTGCCAGGATATTGAGGATAGAGGCTGAGAAGTTAGGCTATCCCAGCAACTTTACCATCTATGACAGTGACGACAGCCGGTCGGTTATCAAATCACTGGTGCAAAATAATAACCTGGATGATAAGCTGTATAAGCCCAACCTGGTGCAAAGCCGTATCTCGGCTGCCAAAAACAGCCTGATAACGCCCTATGATTACCTGAATGACAAGCATATCCAGATGGAGGACGCAAGGGCCAACAGGCCTTACCTGGGTCAGTTGTATGCCTCCTATGTAGAGAAGTGCTTCCGGAATGGTGCCATGGATTTTGATGACCTGCTGGTGAAGATGTATGAGCTTCTGACCAGGCATCCTGATGTATTGTCCAAGTACCAGCACCGCTTTCAGTATGTGCTCATAGATGAGTACCAGGATACGAATATGGCGCAATATAAAATTGTGAAGCTCTTGTCTGCCATGCATGAAAATATATGTGTGGTGGGGGATGACGCGCAAAGCATCTATTCCTTCCGGGGCGCTACCATAGAAAATATTCTCCGCTTCCAGGATGATTATCCTGATGCCCAGATGGTAAAGCTGGAGCAGAATTACCGCTGCACCCAGAATATCATAGGGGTGGCCAACGCGGTGATCAATAATAATAAGAAGCAGATCCCCAAGGATCTCTGGACCGGCAATGATACCGGTGAAAAGATCAAGCTGGTGAGAACGCTGACCGATAATGATGAGGGGCGCTATATCGCTGATGCCATACAGGAGCAGAAGCTGCGTAACCATTACCAGAATAAGGATTTCGCCATCCTGTACCGTACTAACGCGCAGTCCCGCTCTTTCGAGGAATCCCTGAGGCGGCTGAATATCCCTTACCGCATATTCGGGGGATTGTCATTCTACCAGCGGAAGGAGATCAGGGATTACGTGGCATACCTGCGTTTCGTGGTCAACCCGAATGATGAGGAAGCCTTTAAAAGGATCATCAATTTCCCGGCAAGGGGCATTGGCAAAACTTCGCTGGATAAGATCCTTACGCTGGCCAACCAGTCAGAGCACAGCCTGTGGACCATCGTCCAGAACCCTGCGGCGGCGGGTATCGGCGGAGCAGCGAGGGCGGCCATCGAGCAATTCGTGGTGATGATGCAATATATGCAGTCCATGCTGGCGTCCAGGAACGCCTATGAGATCGCGTTCGAGATCGGTAAAAGAAGCCAGCTGGTAGCAGAATTCTATAATGATAAGTCCGTGGAAGGGCAGGCGAGATATGAGAACGTCCAGGCATTGCTCAACTCTATCAAGGAGTACACCGAGACACCCAATGAGGACGGCGAGCTGGAAGCTAACAAGTCGCTGGGCGCTTATCTGCAGCAGATCACCCTGCTGACAGACGCCGATAATGATAATGATGGGAACCAGGACGTGGTAAAGCTGATGACCATCCACGCGGCAAAAGGGCTGGAGTTCCCATGTGTCTTTGCCGTGGGGCTGGAAGAAAATATTTTCCCGTCGGCTATGAGCGTCTATGACCGGGAAGGGCTGGAAGAGGAGCGCAGGCTGTTTTACGTGGTCATTACAAGGGCCAAGGAGAAGCTGTGGGTGAGCTTTGCGCATAACCGGTACCGGTTTGGTAATCTTGTGTCCAATGAGCCGAGCCGGTTTATTGAGGAGATACCGGAAACCTACCTGGATAAGTCGTTTGCAGGTGTGGCGGGCGCCAGGGGCAGCCTTAATAACTGGAGCGATACCGGTTCCAGGCAGAGCTTTAACCGCAGCACCGCGGGTCCCGGGGGCAGGAGCGGCTTCAGCCGGAGCGCCGGAGCGCCGGAAGAAAAGAAAAATACGACCTTCAGCAGGGGAGTCGCACCTGCGGCGGGCAGCGGCTATGTGCACCGTCCCACGGCGACGTTCAGGCCGGCCAGCCCGGAGAGCCTGGCTGAAGGTATGAAAGTGGAACATCAGAAGTTCGGCTTCGGTACCATTTCCAGAATAGACGGCGGCCAGAGCAACAGGATGGCCACCATACATTTTGATAATGTGGGAGAGAAGAAGATCATGCTGCAATATGCCAAATTATCCATCATTCAATAATTATTTTATAAAATATGTCAGTAAATACAGGGGCGCAGGAGCCTATAGCCAGAAGAAATCCTAATGTGAAAAAATATGATAACGGCATTGTCGGTCTGCTATCAGGTCTTGCTGTTATCGTGCTCGGCATTATCATCATTAAATTCCTGAGACACGGGACTTATTCCTTCGGAGACTACCTGAAGTTCTTCTATACCTTCGAAAACCCCTTCCTGCTGTCCGAAGCGTCCAAAATATTATCGCTGGCGCTGTTCGGGCTGCTGGCGCCTTTTTACTTCTTCCTGAACAGGAAATGCTATATGGCCGCAAGGGGGGTGCTGATCGCAGCTATGATCGCGGCCGCCTTTATTATTATGTACAAATTTGTCTGGTAATTTTGTTGAAAAAATTTGGCAGTTTGATAAATACGATGTAAGTTTGCACACCGAAAAAAGGTACGAAGTTCATAGCAGGAAGAGCGATCATAGTTCAATGGTGTAAAGGTAACACAACTGATTTTGGTTCAGTTATTCTTGGTTCGAATCCAGGTTGAACTACTATTTTTTTTCTGCTGACTTTAAAGTTCAATGGTGTAAAGGTAGCACAACTGATTTTGGTTCAGTTAGTCTTGGTTCGAATCCAGGTTGAACTACTTTAAGGGACAAGCTTAGAATTTTCTGATCTTGTCCCTTTTTTTATTTAGTCTCTGGCGACACTTCAAAGGATAGAATGCCGGAAGGTCATAATTCTATCCTGTACCGTCTTAAATTGGGTTAATAAGGATTTCAAATCAATTCCTCATTCACTTTGATGTACCGGGTTCTCATATTTATTTTCAAAATCGCCCAGAGCTTTATTCATCTCAATTTCTCTTTCTTTGATCAACCGGAATATTGGTAACAGGATATTTTTTGCTCTTTCAAACTTATTCCCTTCATTGTCGGAAAAGATCCGGATAGATGCCGGAATTTCATTTTGATATGATTGATGGAATGTCTGGATGTATGACAGGGCTTTTTGTTTTAAGTTGATCCCGTTATCAAATTCTGTCAGGTTTTCAACTATTTTTTGCTCTTGAATGCATACTGTTCTCGACTGTTCAAGGAGATCGGATAATTCCTGAATGTCAATTTTTGCATTGTCGTCTTCTTTCAATGCTATGAGTGCCGTTGTCAGTTTATCGATCAGCTTTTGCTGGATTGGCTTGTATTGCTCTAATTGATTATTGATTGTGTTGTAAAACTCAAATGCCTGTTTTGGATTGGTTTGGGGCCGGGCGCAGGAAAGCAGGGAAAAGAAAAGTAAGGTAATGAACAATATGGAGTTTTTCATTTTAAATGTGTGTGTTTATGTGAAATTGCTCGAGGCAGTCTAATCAATGCAATTTAATCACTTATAACCGGTCTGCAAAACAAGCTGCAGGGACAGGCTGTGCATGGGCATGGCGGTCAAAGGCATACTGAACGTGGTAATGAAGCTATCATCCCCGTTACTGCCTCTGGGCGCGATCCTATAGCAGGTGTGTGAGATGCCTCACATCCGTTCGGAATGACCTGTACGCTCAATATTTGTGTTGGTGCTCACCCCGTTGTTGGTGTTCTTCACCAACAACCTTACAGGTTTCACCCCGCCACCTTAACGGAATACCATAAACTGACTGTTTCTGTATAAGTAATAAAACCGAAAGTGCAGCCTGCAGAAGATAAGCTGCAAGTATAAGAGATGCCTCACATCTGTTCGGAATGACCTGTACGCTCAATACTTGTGTTGGTGCTCACTCAGTACCCGTATTTTTCTTTCCAGCAGGCCCTCAGGTAAGCCCGCATCTTGTCCTCTGCGGCATTGGTCCCGGGATCATAGAGCTTGACGCCTTTCAATCCTTCTGGCATAAATTCCATAGGGACAAAGTTGTTCTCATAACTGTGGGCGTATTTGTAATTTTTCCCGTAGTCCAGGTCTTTCATCAGGCCGGTCGGCGCATTCCGTATTTCCAGCGGAACAGGCAGGTCGCCGGTCTTCTTAACAACGGACTGCGCCGTATTGATCGCTTCGTAGGCCGCGTTGCTTTTAGGGCTGGAGGCCAGGTAAGTAGCACACTGGCTCAGGATGATACGGCTTTCGGGCCACCCGATAAGCTGCACGGCCTGGAAGGTGGTAGTGGCCAACAGGAGGGCGTTAGGGTTGGCATTCCCTATGTCTTCGCTGGCCAGTATCACCATTCTCCTCGCTATGAATTTAGGATCTTCACCGCCGGCTATCATCCTGGCCAGGTAGTAAACGGCTGCATTCGGGTCACTGCCGCGGATGGATTTAATAAAGGCGGAGATGATATCATAATGGAGCTCCCCGTTTTTATCGTACTGGGAAATGTTCTGGATGACGATCTTTTTGACAAGATCATTCGTTATCACGATGTCTTTTTTGGAGGTTGTATTAAAGATCAGCTCAAGCAGGTTAAGTATCTTTCTGCCGTCACCGCCGCTGTATTGCAGCAGGTTGTCCCATTCCTCCACGGTGATCTTCTTTTGCTGCAGGATCTCGTCTTTGGCGATGGCCTGCTGCACCAACAGCATCAGCTCTGCTTTGCTGAACTGCTCCAATACATATATCTGGCATCTGCTCAGCAAGGCATTGATGACCTCGAACGAGGGGTTTTCCGTGGTGGCGCCTATCAATACGATATACCCTTTTTCTATGGCTCCCAGGAGGCTGTCCTGCTGTGCTTTATTGAAGCGGTGTATCTCATCTATAAAGAGCAGTATCTGGCCCTGCTTTTTAGCGATTTCGATCACGCTCCTGACCTCTTTTACACCGCTTTCTATAGCCGAAAGGCTGTAAAAGGGCAGGTCGGCTTCGCTGGCAATGATCTGCGCCAGGGTAGTTTTGCCCACTCCCGGAGGTCCCCAGAATATAATAGATTGATTTTGTTTATTTTTGATCAATTTATATAAAGGAGCGTCTTTCCCTGTTATATGTTTCTGCCCCACATAGTCAGTCAGTGTTTTGGGACGCATTCTTTCAGCTAAAGGCGTTTGCAGGCTGGGCATTTGTTCTGTTATTTATTCCCTGTGAAATTACGGGTATTTATTAAAACTGAAAAACTATATTTTTTAGTTTAATTTCTATTATTTAAATAATTGTTTATTATTTATTTATATAGTTTTGTTTGTTTGTTTTTTAGGGTGTTCTCCTGCACCCGGAACGGGCAGGAGCTGCTCCCGGTGTCCCGGAACCTTTGCCGGGTGTATTGCCGGACGGAGCGCGGATGTAACGGAATTCTTTTTATCTTTATCCTTCAAACGAATTTATGGATATTATATTTGCTACAAATAACCTTAATAAAGTAAAAGAGATACAATCATTTGTAAGTAATAATCTTAACTTTATAACATTGGAGGAAGCCGGTATTACGGAGGCTATCGAAGAGCCTTATGAAACATTCCGGGAGAATGCCTGGGCTAAGGCGAGCTATGTTTATCAAAAGACGGGAAAGGCCTGCTTTGCCGAGGACAGTGGCATCGTGGTACCGGCGCTGGGTGGTGCGCCCGGAGTTCTGAGCGCCCGATATGCAGGTGCACATGGTGATGATAAGGCCAATAATGCCAAATTATTATCTGAACTTAAGGATATAACAGACAGATATGCTTATTATAAGGCTGTTATATGTCTTGTATTGAACAAAGATGAAGTATACTACTTTGAAGGGGAATGCCGGGGCTCGATAGCTGACAGGGGAGCCGGAACAGGGGGCTTCGGGTATGATCCGCTGTTCATCCCGGAAGGGTATGACAGGACCTTTGGTGAGCTGGGTATGGAGGTAAAGAAGCAGGTCAGCCACAGATCGGCCGCTGTCAGTAAACTGGTTGAATTTTTAAATACAATTCAATGATAATCAGTATTATATTTTTGTATTAATTAGTGCAATATATTAAAAAAACAAGCCCCGCCTGCATTACAGCGACGGGGCTTGTTTTTAATATTCTGATTGTCAGTTGGTTATATGCCTAATTGTGCACTTAATTCCATCATTTTATCTATAGATCTTTTGGCCTGCAGTCTCAGGGTTTCATCCATCAGGATTTCAGGCGTTTCATATTTCATGCACAGGTATAATTTCTCCAGCGTATTCAGCTTCATATGGGGGCAATCGTTACAGGCGCAGTTATTTTCGGGCGGCGCCGGTATGAGGGTTTTGCCGGGGGCGTTTTTTTGCATCTGGTGCAGGATGCCCGTTTCGGTCGCGACAATGAATTTCTGTGCCGGGTCGGTCTCTACAAATTTAAGGATCTGGGTAGTAGAGCCCACGAAGTCCGCGATCTTTAAGAGCGGCTCCTCGCATTCGGGGTGTGCCACCAGCTTGGCATCAGGATGTGATTCCTTTAGTTTAATTATCTTTTCTAATGAAAAGATCTCGTGTACCATACAGGCACCATCCCAAAGTACCATGTTACGTCCTGTCACTTTATTGATATAAGCGCCCAGGTTCTTGTCCGGCGCAAAGATGATCTTCTGGTCGGCAGGCAGGCTGTCCACTATCAGTTTAGCATTGGAGGAGGTGCAGATGATATCGCTCAGGGCTTTGATACCGGCGCTGCAGTTCACATAGGAAATGACGATATGGCCGGGATGCTGCTTTTTGAATTCGGCAAAAACCGGCGGCGGGCAACTGTCGCTGAGCGAGCAGCCGGCATTGAGGTCGGGCAGCAATACTTTTTTGGTCGGGTTCAGGATCTTTGCGGTCTCAGCCATAAAGTGCACGCCTGCGAATACGATGATATCCGCATCGGTCTTTTCGGCATACTGGGCCAGCCCCAGGCTGTCGCCGATATAGTCCGCCACATCCTGTATGTCGGGTTCCTGGTAATAGTGAGCCAGGACCACTGCATTCTTTTCTTTCTTAAGTCGTTCAATTTCATCGAACAGGTCCAGCGTGGGGTCGATAGGGACATCTAGGAAGCCGCGCCTGCCGACCTGGCTGAGCTTTTCGTCAAAATCTATGGGAGTGTTCATCATCTGAAGTAATGTTTGTTTTGTTTTTACGTAGTTAGACTATGTTTTACAATGATAGTTTAGTGTATGTAGCTGCAAAGTTGCCGGGTTTTTGGCAATATTGCATCCCGGGGAGCAGGATTTTTGGTAAATTAATACAGGGCCGGCGGAAACTGCTGTACATAGCAGTTCATTGGGGCCTGTTTGCGGGCTTTTATGTTAAGGAACGGTAAAATATATGGCATTCCGGATTGAAACTTGTTTTATAATTGAATGATTATCATAACTTTGCTAAAAATAAATCTTTTTCTAATAAAAAACATCGAAAAATATTTGTTTATATATAAAGAAGGTGTACCTTTGCAGTCCAAATTTTAATTAAAAGGAAGTTTTTTGATATGTCACAGCGTATTCGCATTAAGCTTAAGTCTTACGACCACACTTTGGTAGATAAATCTGCCGACAAAATAGTAAAGACAGTTCGCAGCACCGGTGCAGTGGTAACGGGTCCTATTCCTTTGCCTACTGAGAAGAAGATCTTTACGGTTTTACGTTCTCCGCACGTAAATAAGAAAGCCCGCGAGCAGTTCCAATTATGTACGCACAAGCGTTTATTGGATATTTACACCTCTTCGGCACGTACAGTAGATGCCTTGTCCAAACTGGATCTACCCAGCGGTGTGGAGGTTGAGATCAAAGCTTAACAGCAAAAGAATAATAAATTATTAAAAGCGAATCGCATTTGTTCTTTTAAATTATAGAAACAAATAGCTAATCCCTAGGTTTTAAAAGCAACCCGAGGGCGCTTGGCTAAAGGGTACAGGTTGCATCTTGTATTTCCATTAGGCCGTTTTTTAATTAAACATTATTTATTTAAAAGCGATTAGTCATCAGCATTAATTGCATAACAACAAAATAGTATGAAAGGTATTATTGGCAAAAAAATTGGCATGACAAGTGTGTTCGACGCTAATGGAAAGCAGATCGCTTGTACCATTATAGAGGCGGGACCATGTGTTGTTACTCAAAAGAAAACAGTAGAAACAGATGGTTATAACGCCCTGCAGATAGCATTTGGCTCTCGTAAAGAGAAAAACACTCCTAAAGCGCTCCAGCAACACTTCGCCAAAGCTAATACAGATCCCAAAGCTGTAGTAAAAGAAATTCGTAATTGTTCCATAGATAAACAAGTAGGTGAGACTATCTCCGCCGACATCTTCGCAGAAGGTGAAAAGGTGAGCGTTATCGGTACCTCCAAAGGTAAAGGTTTCCAGGGTGTGGTAAAACGCCACGGCTTTGCCGGTGTGGGTGAGGCTTCTCACGGTCAGCACGATCGTCAGCGTGCACCCGGTTCTATCGGTGGATCATCTTATCCTTCCCGCGTGTTCAAGGGTATGCGTATGGCCGGCCGTATGGGTGGTGACAGCGTAAAGGTTCAGGGACTGAAAGTAATGAAGGTATATCCTGAGCAAAACTATATCCTGATCGCCGGTTCTGTTCCGGGTCACATTGGTTCTACAGTATTGGTACAGAACTTCAGATCCAAATAATCAGGCCTGCTCCGGGCAGCAACAGTAGTTTATTTATTTAATAATTAACCGACTTTCGGTTTTACAATAGCAAAACTTTATAAAATGCAAATCGAGGTTTTAAACATAAAAGGTGAGAAAACAGGCCGTAGCGTTGACCTGCCGGATTCAATTTTCAATATTGAGCCTAATGATCACGTTATCTACTTGTCAGTTAAACAATATCTGGCTGCACAACGCCTTGGTACACACAAAACAAAAACTCGCGGCGAAGCTAATGGTTCCAGCCGTAAATTGCACCGTCAGAAAGGTACCGGCGGTTCCCGTAAAGGTAACCTGAGGAACCCGCTGTATAAAGGTGGTGGTACCGTTAACGGTCCTGTGCCGCACAAATACAATTTCAAACTGAACCGTAAGGTAAAAGACCTGGCTAAAATGTCCGCTTTATCCTACAAGGCTCAGGCCAACAATATCGTAGTAGTGGAAGATCTGAAATTTGAAGCGCCAAGCACCAAGCAATTCCTTTCCGTAGTAAGCGGCTTACAGGTATCCGGTAAAAAATTACTGGTCATCAATGACGGTTACGACAAAAATCTTTACCTGAGCTTACGCAATGTACCGAGGGTAAAAGGAAGCGTGCTGAGCGATATCAACACTTACGATATCATCAACGCTAATACTTTGGTACTGACAGAAAGCGCGGCAAAGATCTTTTCCGAAAGCGCAGCAGCTGAAGCATAATTGCGGCGGCAGTCACAGAGAATAAATTTATTTATTGATAAACAGATAACTTAATTCTGCTGAAAAGTTTAAGGATCTGATCAAAAAATTTTAAGAAATGAATCTTTCACAAGTTTTGGTTCGCCCACGTATTACAGAGAAAGTTAACAGCCAGATGGAAGCACAGGGCCGTTATACCTTCGTAGTGGACAAACGCGCCAACAAATTAGAAATCAAGAAAGCAGTAGAGCAATTCTACAATGTCAGCGTAACTGATGTGAACACTATCGTTGTTCCTGCCAAGGCCAAAAGCCGCTTTACCAAGACCGGTCTGGTATCAGGCAGAAAACCTTCTTACAAAAAAGCCATCGTGACTTTGCAGGAAGGAGATTCGATCGACCTGTTCGCATACTAAGCATGCTGTCCTAATGCCTCTTGATCTGCAAGAGGCAATAGACATTTATAAGTATTTATTATTAAACAAGTCCTGTCCTGACAAACTGACTAAAATATAGGGCGGGCGTATAAATTCAAAACAATGGCTTTACGCAAATTTAAACCAACGACCCCAGGTACACGCTGGAGAGTAGGTAATGCTTATGCTGAAGTTACTACCAACGAACCCGAAAAAAGCTTACTGGATGTAAAACATTCCAAAGCAGGTAGGAACTCAAAAGGTCGCTTAACTATGCGCTACAGAGGTGGTGGTCACAAGCATCACTATCGTATCGTGGATTTCAAACGTAACAAAAAGGATATCCCTGCCGTAGTTAAAACTATCGAGTACGATCCGAACCGTACTGCATTCATCGCGCTGGTGGCTTATGCTGACGGTGAGAAAAGATACATCATTGCTCCCCAGGGCATCCAGGTAGGCGCTACCATCGTAAGCGGTGACAACGTAGCTCCTGAAGCGGGTAATGCCTTATTGCTGAAGAACATGCCGCTGGGTACCGTGATCCACAATATCGAGCTGCAGCCTGGCAAAGGCGGTGCGCTGGTACGTTCTGCCGGTACTTATGCGCAATTAAGCGCCAAGGAAGAAAAATACGTAGTAGTGAAAATGCCATCCGGCGAATTACGTAAGATCTTAGGTACCTGTATCGCAACGGTAGGTATCGTTTCCAACTCTGACCACGGCTTACAGTCTGTAGGTAAAGCGGGTCGTAACCGTTGGAAAGGCATCCGTCCTCGTACAAGAGGTGTGGCGATGAACCCTGTAGATCACCCGATGGGTGGTGGTGAAGGTAAATCTTCCGGTGGTCACCCACGCAGCCGTACCGGTAAATACGCGAAAGGTGAGAAAACACGCAGCCTGACCAAGCCGTCTAACCGCCTGATCATCCAGCGCCGTGACGGTAAAAAATTAAACTAATTATTCCATAACCGATAAAATGGGTGGGCAGGGTAGCGCTGCACAGGCACATCCTGCTCATCAAATCATCAAAAACACCGATTATAATGGGTCGTTCAATTAAAAAAGGTCCTTACGTAGACCACAACTTAGTAGAGAAAGTAGACAAAATGAATGCAGGCGGTACTAAAAAGACAGTCATCAAAACCTGGAGCCGTCGTTCTACCATTACTCCTGATTTCGTAGGCCACACATTTGCCGTACACAACGGAAACAAGTTCATTCCCGTTTACTGTACAGAGTATATGGTAGGTCATAAACTGGGAGAGTTTGCACCAACCCGTAACTTCAGAGGCCACGCCGGTACCGGTAAAAAATAAGCCTTAAGAGCGCGTCGAAATGTGCGTCTGGTTAACGCCAAAATAATAACCACAGATTTTTAACACTTATTACATATTTATCCTAAAACGCTTAGGAATTTAAATATCAAAACAAAATGGAAGCAATAGCTCGTTTACGCAATGAACCTACCTCTCCACGCAAAATGCGCCTGTTAGCGGATTTGATTCGTGGTAAAGACGTAGATCTAGCATTAAATACATTAAAGTTCAGCACGAAGCATCCTTCAGTGCCATTGGAAAAATTATTACTGAGCGCTATTGATAACTGGAAACAGAAAAACCAAGGTCAAGACGTTGAGAGTGCCAATTTATATGTTAAAACCATTTATGTGGACGGTGGCCGTATGCTGAAGCGTATGCTCCCTGCTCCCCAGGGTCGCGCATACCGTGTACGCAAACGCAGCAACCATGTAACAATCATCGTTGACAGCCGTAATAATTAATATTCATTCATCTATAGTAAAAAAATATTTCAGACCGGATATCATATTCAGCGTAGAATAAATATCTGCTCTTCGAAATCCAAAACTTAAAAAATGGGTCAAAAAGCAAATCCTATAGGTAACCGTTTAGGTATCATTCGTGGATGGGATTCCATGTGGTACAGCAACTCCAGAGATTTTGGTGCGAAAATCGTAGAAGACCACAAAATCCGTACTTACCTTAACGCTCGTATAAACAAGGGTGGTGTAGCACGTGTCGTTATTGAGCGTACTTTAGGTAAATTAATCATTACTATCCATACTTCCAAGCCGGGTATCATCATCGGTAAAGGTGGACAGGAAGTGGACAGTATCAAAGAAGAGATCAAAAAATTAACTAATAATGCTGATGTTCAGATCAACATATTAGAGATCTATCGTCCTGAGATCAATGCGCAGATCGTGGGTGAAACCATCGCTCGCCAGATCGAAGGCCGTGTAAGCTATAAAAGGGCTGTGAAAATGGCGATAGCAACCGCTATGCGCATGGGAGCAGAAGGTATCAAGATCAAAGTAAGCGGACGTCTGGGCGGTGCTGAGATCGCGCGTAGCGAAGAGATCAAGCAGGGCCGTACACCTTTGCATACTTTCCGTATGGATATCGACTATGCATCTGTTTTCGCAATGACGGTATATGGTAAGATCGGTATCAAGGTATGGATCTGTAAAGGCGAGGTACTGGGTAAGAGAGATCTGAATCCTAACCTGATAGCCGGAGGTTCTGACCGTCGTGGCGGCAGAAGCGAAGGTGGCCGTGGCGGTGACAACCGTGGCAACCGTGGTGGCGGTGACAGGAACCGTGGCGGTGGCAATAAAGGCAGAGCGCCTAAAAAAGACTAATATTCGGACAGCGTCGTTACCTGGGCTGGATATTCACATAACAAATAAAAGGTTTAGCTTTTTGTCAGATAACCGGAAGGTATTATACTCTTAATGCTGATCAGAGACCGGCCGGCAGATCTGATATTAAAAATTTACAACAATGTTACAACCAAAAAGAGTAAAACATCGTAAACAACATAAAGGACGTATCAATGGTAATGCACAACGTGGTGCTACTATCTCATTTGGTTCTTTTGCATTAAAAGCCTTAGAGCCCAAATGGATTACCAATCGTCAAATAGAGGCTGCCCGTCAGGCATTGACCCGTCATATGAAACGTGAAGGTAATGTCTGGATCAGAATATTCCCTGACAAGCCTATCACAGCCAAACCGGCGGAAGTACGTATGGGTAAAGGTAAGGGTAGTCTTGAGTACTGGGCTGCCGTAGTTAAGCCGGGACGTATCATGTTTGAATGTGATGGCGTACCTGAGCAGGTGGCACGCGAAGCCTTCGAACTGGCTGCTCAGAAATTACCGATCAAAACCAAGTTTGTAGTCCGCAGGGATTACGACGGTAACTAAAAATTTATTAGTGATTTAGGTAATTTGTTACTAATTAAATTATTTTATGTACCTTTGCACTCTTAAAATGAAAAGTGTATATAAAGTAGTTATATCCATTAACACATTTATTCATTATAATAATGGCAAACTCAAATAAAAACAAGGGTGAGCAGATCAGCTCTTTATCAGTAGAGCAGTTGAAGGATCAGATCAATGAGCAATCAGAGAATCTGAAAAGAATGAAGTTCAGTCATTCCATCAACCCTATTGAAAACCCTATGACAATCCGCTCTGTACGTCGCCAGATAGCGCGTCTGAAGACTGAGTTAACTCAGAAGAGCAAATAATTTAAATACATAAAATTATAATCTTTCCAGCAATGTCAACAGTAGAAAGAAAAACCAGAAAGAGCCGTGTCGGTCTTGTTACAAGTGATAAAGCTCATAAAACAATAACAGTAGCTGTAGAACGTAAGGTAAAGCACCCTATATACGGTAAATTCCTTAAGAAAACTACCAAGTTCCACGCTCACGATGAAAATAATGAGTGTGGTATCGGTGATACTGTAAGGATCATGGAGACCCGTCCTTTAAGTAAGACCAAGCGCTGGCGTCTGGTGGAGGTGATCGAGAAGGCGAAGTAATCCTTCCTTTCCGATATACCTACCGGCAGCAGTCCCCGGATACATGTCCGGTGCTTCGGAAGCGTACAAATTCATAATAAGAAACCATTTATAATTAGTTCTGAGTAACCCCCGGATATGCTCCGGGGCAGTGCTCAGGTAAAATTGAAAAGACAATGATACAACAAGAATCTAGGCTGAATGTAGCTGATAATAGCGGAGCAAAAGAAGTGCTTTGTATCCGTGTATTAGGCAACAGTGGCCAAGTATATGCCGGAATTGGTGATGTTATTGTAGTAACAGTAAAAGATTCTATTCCATCCGGTGGAGTGAAAAAAGGTACTGTTTCTAAAGCCGTTATCGTACGTACAAAAAACAAATTACGTCGTAAAGATGGTTCTTACATCAGTTTTGATGACAATGCGGTAGTGTTATTAAACAACGCCGGAGATCCACGCGGTACCCGTATCTTCGGACCAGTAGCCCGTGAGCTGCGTGATAAGGGATATATGAAAATTGTTTCCCTGGCACCCGAAGTATTATAATTAAAAATAATTTTGTACCTTTGCCGCCCATTGGTGGTGGAATAAGAATTTAAAACAATGAGCACAAGATTCAAACCTAAGTTCAATATCAAAAAGGGCGATTCTGTAGTAGTTATTGCAGGTAATGATAAAAATCGCACCACACCCAGAACGGTATTGGCAGTATATCCTTTAAAAGGAAGAGTGCTGGTGGAAGGTGTTAACATCATTACCAAGCACGTTAAGCCCTCTGCTCAGAATCCTCAGGGTGGTATCGTAAAACAGGAAGCGCCCATCAATATCTCTAACGTGATGTTGTTTGACGCCTCCAAAAATAGCGGAACCCGTATCCGCCGTGAACGTAAAGACGGAAAAGCAATCCGTATTTCTAAAAAATCAGGTCAAGAAATTTAATAATGAACGCTACACACACACCAAGACTTCAGAAGAAGTATCAGGAAGAAGTAGTTCCTGCGTTGAAAGCAAAATTTGATTACAAAACAGTGATGCAAGTGCCACGCTTGAAAAAGATCTGTTTGAATCAGGGCGTTAAGGGTTCTGTTGCTGATAAAAAATTAGTAGATGATGCTGTTAAGGAAATGACAGCCATCGCAGGACAAAAAGCAGTACCTACTTTATCCAAAAAAGATATTTCAAACTTTAAATTACGTAAGAACATGCCTATCGGTGCGCGTGTTACCTTACGTGGTGCCAGAATGTACGAGTTTCTGGATAGGTTAATCTCTATCTCCCTGCCTCGTGTTCGTGACTTCAAAGGTATTAACGATAAGGCTTTTGACGGTCGTGGCAACTATACGTTCGGTGTAACCGAGCAGATCATCTACCCAGAGATCGATATCGATAAGGTAAACCGTATCTCCGGTATGGATATTACTTTCGTGACTTCTGCAGGTACGAATGAAGAAGCATACGAATTGCTGAAAGAATTAGGTATGCCTTTCAAAAATATCAAAAAATAATTTTAAATCTGTCTTCCGGTAAGCAGTTGCCGGGAGATCATAAATGTAACTAACTAATGGCAAGAGAATCAGTAAAAGCCCGTCAGCGCAAACGCGAAAGAATGGTTGCTAAATTTGCTGAAAAACGTGCAGCTTTAAAAGCAGCCGGAGATTATGAGGCTTTGGATAAATTACCTAAGAATGCTTCTCCGGTTCGTTTGAAAAACCGTTGTCAGCTGACAGGCCGTCCTAAAGGATATGTTCGTCAGTTCGGTATTTCACGTGTGGTTTTACGCGAAATGGCACTTGATGGCAAATTACCTGGTGTTACTAAATCTTCCTGGTAATATTATCCGTACCGGATATGCACAGTGTCCCGGTCCATATTATCAGTAAGGTCTATTGAACCAATTAGATGAAAAGACATTGCCGCAGCGTAGTGTTACTCTCATCAATTTTCAAACAATTTAAAAACGCAAAAGTAAAAATGGTAACAGATCCAATAGCAGATTTCTTAACTCGTGTACGTAATGCTCAAATGGCCCGTCATCGTATTGTGGAAATTCCAGCTTCAAATTTGAAAAAACGTATCACCGAGATTTTATACGATAAAGGCTATATCTTAAAGTATAAATTCGAAGATGATAACAAACAGGGTATTATCAAAATAGCTTTGAAATATGATGCCGCTACCAAAGAGCCGCTGATCCGTTCCCTGGAGAGAGTGAGCCGCCCGGGTTTACGTCAGTATGCCAAGCCCGCCGAACTGAAAAAAGTAAAGAACGGCTTAGGTATAGCCATCCTTTCTACTTCAAAGGGTGTAATGACCGATAAAGAAGCGCGTGCGAATAACGTAGGCGGTGAAGTATTGTGCCATATCTGGTAATAATAGCTTACCTGTAACAATATACAATGTCAATAAGGATAGCTTATACTATCACAATAGCCGCAGTTATCCTTATTTGAACTTTCAAAAGTCGGTTAGACAATTTAAGTTCTTTCCTATACGGTAACTGAACACTAACTGATGCTATATTTTAAATCATTTATATAAAACATATTTTATGTCTCGTATAGGTAAAAAGATTATCACTTTAGGTGATAAAGTAAGCCTGACAGTAGCTAACGATAATACTGTTACAGTAAAAGGCCCTAAAGGTGAGTTATCCCAGACTATCGATAAGGATCTGAAAGTGGAAGTGAACGGTAATGAAGTAACTATTACCCGTCCTACAGACCAGATCCGTCACCGTGCCGTACACGGTCTGACCCGCGCCCTGATCGCCAATATGGTGGAAGGTGTTACCAATGGTTACAAGCTCGTGCTGGAACTGGTAGGGGTAGGTTACCGTGCTGCCGTAACCGGTCAGCAACTGGATATGTCCCTGGGTTATTCTCACAATATTATCTTTGACCTGCCTCAGGAAGTGAAAGCTACTGCAGTAATGGAAAAAGGTAAGCCACCGGTAGTAACTTTAGAGTCTATTGACAAGCAACTGGTCGGACAGGTAGCTGCCAAGATCCGCAGCCTCCGTAAGCCTGAGCCGTACAAAGGAAAAGGTGTCAGATTCCAGGGTGAGATCGTTCGCCGTAAAGCAGGTAAGACTGCAGGTAAATAATCCCCTTCAGCAATATATTTACAATGCTGTCCTTATACAGGACAGCATTTTTTATGGATGCAACTCTCCGGTTTCGCCACGCTTGGGAAAGTAAAAGGCTGTTCAGACCCTGCCGGTGACTATAAATGCAGGGCCGGGATAAATAAAAAAAGTTTGCTGGGTTACAGCAAACTTTTTTTATACATAGCTTTCAGTACAAAGCTTATCTCATCATCGGCCTGATCAGCAGGAAATAGAGTGAGCACAGGATAATAAGCACAATGACAACCGACAGGAACGTGATGGTGTTCTTCTGGGCCTTATTGATGGTGCGCATCTTGTGCAGCTCAGACAGGTTATTGATAATATTCTCTATCCTGGAAAAGGCGCTTTCTCCTTTTACCACGTAATCGTACGCGCCGAATTTTATCGTATCTATGGCCACTTCTATCTTATCCTGTCCTGACAAGGCTATCACTTGTGTTGATGGCGATATTTCTTTGATCTGCTTGAGAATTTCGATACCGTTTTTGGCGTTCGGGTTATTGGCGTTCAGGTAATAGTCCAAAACTAATATTTCCGGGTGCAGATGCATTTTCTTCAATGCCTCCTCCCCGTTATCAAACACCACAATCTCATATAGGAAACGCTCTGTTAGGTAATCTTTCAGCATTTCGTTCTGAATGGGTTCGTCGTCAACGAGAAATAAATAGCGTTTTTCTGATGCCATTGTCTGATATTTTTAAATTATAAATGTATTATCTTGTATGGATAAAAAGTGGAATTAATTTTGTAAGATACTCACAGTATTTCAATATTCAAAGTTTTTATTATTCTTTTTTGCTGAGCTCCCGGATGCTCTTGGCGACCACCTGGCTGATGTTCTCAACCAGGAAATCCAGCCTTTTCCCGGGAGGCTCATGACCCGCGGCGGCGGCCTGTTCCAGCTCGTATATATGACTGACCTCTTCCCTGACGCCCATATAGGACAACTGGGGCTTAAGCGAATGCGCGGCTACCTTAAGGTTCGGGTAATCCCTGTTTTGCCAGTTGGCATTGATCTTCTCCAGGAGCGTGGGCGCATTCTGGATGAACATATGCACATATTTATCTATTTTGCTTTGGTCGTCTTTCGTGAACTGCTTCAGGAAGGTCATATCGGTAATGTGCTCCGGCAGGGTGACGGCGGGCGGGGCCGCTTCAGGCTCCTGTGCCGTGCTGCCCGGCTCAGTCTTCAGGATATGTGACAGGGTATCATTGCCCGGATGGGTGACATAATCCTTTTCTTCCTTTACCAGGTGCTCCGGTAAGACGCTCGACATTTTATCCAGCAGCACCTCGGTCTTGAACGGCTTGGAGATGTATGCGTTCATACCGCACTCCAGGTAGGTCTTCACATCTTCCTGCAGGACATTGGCGGTCATGGCCACAATGCTGATATGCTTCTTTCTTTCATCTTCCAGGTTCCGGATGGCTATGGTCGCTTCCACGCCGTTCATGACCGGCATCTGGATATCCATCAGCACCAGGTCATAATCGTTCTGCTTCACCTTTTCAACCGCGATAGCCCCGTTCTCCGCGGTATCCAGCTCTATATTTGGCAGCAGTTCCTTGAGCGTATCTTCCGCTACCAGCTGGTTGAATTCATTATCCTCCACCAGCAGGATCCTGGCATTGTTGAGCTTATTGATGACCTCCATGGATATTTCTTCCTCTTTTTTTACGACCTGCTGGTTTTGCGCGATCTCGAAGTTGATCTCTACGTAAAAGGTCGTGCCTACGCCTTCCTGGCTTTCCACGTATATTTTACCGTTCATCAGGTCCACCAATTGTTTGGAGATGGTCAGCCCCAGGCCCGTACCGCCGTACTTCCGGGCAGTATCCGTCCCTGCCTGGGTAAAGGATTCGAATATCTTATCCACGTAATCCCTGGATATGCCGATGCCCGTATCGCGGATGCTGAATTTAAGGTGGATGCGCTTGTCGGTAGTATCTGTATTCTCTATCCTGATGGTAATACCGCCTTTTTCCGTGAATTTAATGGCATTCCCTATCAGGTTCACCAATATCTGGGTGACCCTTGTCGCGTCGCCTTTGAGCTGGTCCGGGATGCTTTCATCCACCATAAAGACCATATCCAGGTTTTTTTCCTGCGCTTTGATATCCATCATATCCCTGATGCTGCTGATGATCTCCCGCAGGGAGAAAGGGAAGTGCTCAATGATGATCTTGCCGGCCTCTATTTTGGAGAAGTCCAGTATATCATTGATGATGATCAAAAGATTATCTGCAGATTGCTTGATGGCATTAAGATATTTTTCCTGGTCCTGCCTTGGGTTTTTATCCATGAGGAGCCGCGTAATGCCTACAATGGCATTCATCGGGGTCCGGATCTCGTGGCTCATATTGGCCATGAACTGCTGCTTGAGGCGGGCGGTCTTCTCCGCGATCTCCTTTTCTTTCTTGGCGACCTCGATCTGGGTCTTTATCTGGAGGTTCCGGAGCTTGTTAAGGGTAGCCTGCTGGAAGATCTCCTCTTTAAGCTTTTCATATGCCTTCAGGTGGTTGAATGCCTTTGGGATATGGCCCATCAGGTCGTAAATATGGGAAAGGGACTCGTGTATGCTCATCAGGTCGTGCTTGCGGGACGTATCCTGTGCCAGGTCGTAGGCCTTTTCCAGGTGCTGCAGCGCCAGCCTGTAATTGTCCTTGGCCATGTTCAGCTTGCCGTAGTAGAAGTTGGAGATGATCTCCGACTCCACGTTATCTATTTTTTCCGCCTCTTTCATGCTGGTCAGCAGGTAGGTTTTGGCCTCATCGTAGAAACCCTGCTTATAAAGCACCTTGCCGATGCCGCTTTCAGCCAGCACGCGGTACACGGTCTCCGGGTCCGAAAGTTTCAGGTTGGTTTTAAAGTAATGCAGGGCCTCCTCATACATCTCTTTCTTGAAATAAATATCCCCGAGCGTATTATAGATATCCATCAGCCTGGTATTGTTCTGGTATTTCTCGAATATGGGCTGGCACTTCAGGGCATATTCCAGGGCCGTATCATAATCGCCGAGATCGTGGTACAGGTTGGAGATATTGGTAAGGTTGATAGTGAGCAGGAATTCATTGCCATGCTGCTCATTGATCTCCAGCGCAGCTTCAAAATTCTTCAGCGCCTTGGCCAGCTCTCCCAGGCTCCTGTATATCCTGCCGAAGTTGTTCAGCACCTTGGCCTCCAGGATCGGGTCTTTTACGGCTTTGGCTATCTCGTAGGCCCCGGTAAGCTCATCTAGGCCGTCATCATACTCTCCCATGATCCAGTAGCAGGCCCCCTTATGGTTCATGCCGTTGCCTATGCCCAACTGGTAATTCAGGGCCGTGGATTTTTCTATGATCTCCTCGGCCAGCACCATGGCCTTATCCACATCATCATTCCTGATCTCAAGGGTCAGCTCGCTCAGGATATCTATTTTAAGGTAAGGGTCCGTAGTGGTATTGTAAGATTCGTATAGCGCGTTGTAAACGGCAGTATTCATAACAGTTATTTTTATAAACGGAGTACAATATAAAAAAACTTCTGCTAATTATCAGCAGAAGTCTTTATCCCCTGGTGGGTCCGTAACCGGAATTATTTTCTTTTAATGGAGCATCCTACAGACCTGCTGCTGGTCGGATCAATGGTTTGCTTGCTGACCATAGCATTCATGGCATTGGCAAGATACAGTTGCTTTACTTCTTCAGGGTTGGCCGGGTTGTCATCCATAGCGCCTTTGTACACCAGTTGGTTCTCCGCGTTGAACAGGAATACTTCGGGTGTCCTGGTGGCGCCGAAAGCATCCGCAAGGTCGCCCAGGTCTACCAGGTAATGGGCATACCCGTGCTGCCGGGCATAGGCTTTCATAGCGTCCTCGCTGTCTGCATCGTTGCGCTGCGCCTCGTTGGAATTGAGTATCACCACGCCTATCTTAAGCTGCTCTGCCAGCTTTAGCACCTCTCTGGTACGTGGCTGGGCCTTCACCACATACGGGCAGGTATTGCAGGAAAAGATCACCAGTGTGCCGGCGGATTGCTTCAGCTTATTGGGGCTGATCTGCCGCCCGGTCACTACATCATGCAATGCCTTATCCGCCAGAGGCATAGCAGAACCTATGGCCAGTGAGGTCTTCGGACTGGCTGTTCCCTGCGGTACGGTTGGCGACTGCGCCTGTAGCTGGTGGCCGAGCGCCAGGCCGGAAAGTGTAAGGGTCAGGAATAAGAGTATTTTTTTCATTGAAGGACATTTAAGAATCAGCTACTAAGATACTGTTTTTGAAGCAAATAATTGCAGGTAAGATAGGAAGAGCGCTGTTGAAGCCGCCAAGCTGCCCTGGTCCGGGGAGTTCAGGTGCACATCAGGTGCTGGAAATAAGGAACTTATGCGTCCGTAAATATAAGTTTGGCTTAATATGATAAATAGCTCATTATTTTTATGAAATATTTGCAGAAAGTAATTTTAATCATTAAATTGTAGTCCGTATTATACATAAAAAACAAACTATTGATATGGCTTACTCATTTCAAATTACAAGTCCGGATGCATATAAACTGGCATATGAAAAAAGCGTAATGGATCCCCAGGGGTTCTGGGCGGATATCGCGCAGAATTTTTTCTGGAGGAAAAAGTGGGACAAGGTGCTGGAATGGAATTTTAAGGAACCCAGGATAGAGTGGTTCCGAGGCGGCAAGCTGAACATTACGGAAAATTGCCTGGACCGGCACCTGGGTACCATAGGCAACAAGCCGGCCTTTATCTGGGAGCCGAATGATGATGAGACGGACGCCCGTATCCTCAGCTACAGGAATCTTCACTTTAAGGTTATGCAGTTTGCGAATGTGCTGAAGAATAACGGTGTGCGTAAGGGCGACAGGGTGATCATCTATATGGGTATGGTGCCGGAGCTGGCCATTGCCGTGCTGGCCTGCGCCAGGATAGGTGCAATACACAGTGTGGTATTCGGGGGCTTCAGCGCGCAGAGCATAGCGGACAGGCTGCATGATTCCCAGGCAGCTTATATCATAACGCAGGACGGCAGTTTAAGGGGCAATAAAACGGTGCCGCTTAAGGATATCATTGATGATGCGCTGGTACAATGTCCCTTCGTCAGAAAGTGTATCGTGCTGACCCAGGCAAGGATACCTGTCAGCATGATCAAAGGCCGGGACGTGTGGTGGGAGGATGAAATTAAGAAAGTGGAATCCCAGGGCAACCCCGACTGCCCCGCAGAGGAAATGGACGCGGAAGATCCTCTGTTTATCCTGTACACTTCAGGGTCTACAGGAAAGCCCAAAGGGGTGGTGCATACCGTAGGGGGCTACATGGTCTATACAGCTTACAGCTTTGTGAATGTCTTTCAGTACAGGCCGGAGGATATCCATTTCTGTACGGCAGATATCGGCTGGATCACGGGACACAGCTATATCATCTACGGCCCCCTGCTGGCAGGCGCTACCTCGCTGATCTTCGCCGGCATACCCACGTACCCGGATGCCGGCAGGCTGTGGGATGTAGTGGCAAAGCATAAGGTGAGTATCCTGTACACCGCTCCTACGGCTATCAGGAGCCTTATGGGATATGGAGAAGCGCCTTTTGAAGGGAAGGACCTGTCTTCTCTCCGGGTGCTGGGCACCGTAGGTGAGCCTATCAATGAAGAAGCCTGGCATTGGTACAAAAAACACGCCGGCGCGGATAAGCTGCCGGTAGTGGATACGTGGTGGCAAACGGAAACAGGAGGGGTACTGATCTCTAACCTGGCCGGAATAACCCCGGAAAAGCCCGGCTACGCCACCTTGCCGCTTCCCGGTGTGCAGCCCGTTCTGATGGACGAGAACGGCAAGGAGCTGGAAGGGAATGACGTGAGCGGTAACCTGTGCATTAAATTCCCGTGGCCCGGTATGCTGCGCACCACTTACGGTGATCACGAACGTTGCCGGACCACTTATTTTTCTACTTACGATAACCTGTATTTTACCGGCGACGGGGCCTACCGTGATGAGAACGGTATGTACAGGATCACCGGCCGGGTGGACGATGTATTGAACGTGAGCGGTCACAGGATCGGCACGGCAGAAGTGGAAAATGCCATCAATATGCACCATGGGGTGGTTGAAAGCGCGGTGGTAGGCTATCCGCACGAGGTAAAAGGACAGGGCATCTATGCTTATATAGTCCTGGAAAACCCGGATGATACCCATTTGTCAGAGCAGGATATTATGAAAACCGTTACACGGCTTATCGGGGCCATAGCCCGGCCGGATAAGCTGCAGTTCGTTCCCGACCTGCCCAAGACACGCAGCGGTAAGATCATGCGCAGGATCCTACGCAAGATAGCAGAGGGAGAGACGGCTAATCTTGGAGATACCACGACGCTGCTGAACCCGGAGGTCGTAGAGCAGATTATAACAGGCAGGCTGTGAGCAGCCTTGCAACTATATATACAAAATCCTCCTGTAAGCACAGGAGGATTTTTTTATTAAAGGGTTGTTGCAGGGTTATTTTACATGACCCAGTACGGCGTTGTTCAGGCTTAGTCCGAACTGGATATTGATGATACCATATACTATGGAAAAGGCTCCTATGATGAGGAAGGCGGTATAGATAGAAACGACTTGGGAAAATATGACCACTCCTATGACAATGCCCCCGATGAGCGTAAGGAAGCGCATAAAGATATTCACCAGGTTAAACTCGCCTGTATTCAGCAGGACATAACCATAAATGAACTGCAGGATAATAATAAACAGGATACCTATGCTGACATAGTACATAAATGTAGATGCCTCATTAATAAAGAAGGTGAATATTACCCCGGCTGCCAGCTCAATAACGGCTTCCAATAATACCCACTGCTGGGAGATCTTCAGTTGCGGATGCTTGAACGTGAAGACCATTGTCATGATACCTGTGATAAGATTCAATATCCCGAATGCTTTAATAAGAAAGTAAGGAGATGACTGGGAAAGTAAGAGCGCCAATACGCCCCATACGGTTATGATGATTCCTTTTATCAGGGGAATTCTCATAATACTGGAATTACGGTTTATTACTTGAAGTTCCATGACTGAAAGTTTTGATTCAATTTATTAAAACATAAACGGGATAAAAAGTTTAGCTGCCAGTCTTAATGTTATCTAAAAAATGGGTCCTGATAAAGGATGATCTGCCGGAAGGCCGACAGTGCTGCAACGGAAGGGCAGAAGTTTTGCGGTTTGAATAAATGAGCGTAATTTACAGGTTACTATGGAGCGACTTTTAATATTTAGTATTCTGATTTTTAACGCGCTGTTATTGGAAGCTCAGCCCCGGTATCCGCCGGCGGCCGATAGCTCGGGCATAGATCTCTGTACTGCATCTCCCTGGGTCATGATATTGAATGAAGAGTTTGATCAGCCCGTGCTGGACCCTATGTGGATCACTCATAACTCCTGGTGCGGTATGAACGGAGGGGACAATGACAACTGGCAGATGGGCCGGTGGGGAAATAACCGTAAGGGCAGCCCCGATTTCCTGATGCTGGATAAGAATGTGGAATTGCGACCGGAGGAGGGAGTCGTTGCCCTGAAGAACTATAAGGAGCCGGTGCAGTGGAAATGCCCGGATTGCCCTGAAAGCGATCTGCGCCGTGTTGCCTTTACTTCCGGCACGCTCAACCTGAGATACAGTACAGGGGGAGCAGGAGGCTGCGGCAACGGCTATATATTGAATAACGGGAAAATAGAGATCCGGGCGCGGTTGTCAGATCACAGGTATGCCTATGGCAGCTTATGGCTCTGGTATGGTTCCGGCGGCGTGAATGAGCTGGATATTGTTGAAGCCAAAGGTGAGCGCCGGCCTAATACGTTTTATCCTAAAAAAAGTAATGCCAGCTGGAATGTCCATGAGTGGAATGCGGAGCAGCACTGGCAGGATTACCTGAAGGACAGCTTTCACAATGCCGATATGATCAATTATGTAAGGCTGTTCAAAGATGACGGGACGCCGTTGCACGTGGATGGCTCGCTCACCATCAGGAGAGCGGAAAAATCGGATATTAGTCCTCGCCGTACCTATATGGTGAGCCGGTACGGCAGGAATGACTGGTTCAGAAGTCCCGGAGAAAATGATTTTGATAACTGGCATACCTATACAGTGGAGTGGGATGAGCATACCGTGAAGTTTTTGCTGGATGAGCAGTTGATCGCCTATATCCCCCAATATTACAAAAAGGAACGCCGCAAGACCTTTGGCGGCCTTTCGGAAAGGAGCTATAATGTAGCGCCTTCCTGCATCAATAAAGAAACCCTGTATTTTAATAATGGATTTCCCTGGCACACCTTGTCGCAGGCGCAGTTGAGAATCAACAACGGCTATCACAATGAGCTCTTTGAAGCCAACAATGCTAATGAATTTGGGGATAGCCTGCTGGGAGAAATGCTGGTAGATTATGTGAGGATATATGTCCGGGAACAGCATCTTCCGGCATTAAAGGCTACTTCTGCCTGGGGAGCCTTGCCCAGAGAGCCGCTTACCGGTCAGGCAGCGCCTGCTTCCGTTACGGTACCCTCTAAGACCAAAGCAGCCTTAAAGACCCTGCCTGTGCTTGTAACCGTGGACAGCAAGGAAGGGCAGCGCTTCCTGCTGCTGTATGACGATTACATTTATCCTGTGCTTGCGACTACCATGACGGAAAGGCCCGATTATGAATGGACCGTCAGGTATAAGAACCGGTCAGGTGATACTTCCGGCGTGCGGCGCGTCAGGGGTCAGTATGTAAGCATACCATGGCCGGAGGACAGCAGCGTAGTGCTGGATATAAGCCTGTCGGCTTCCTTTCCCCTCGAAGATACGATCCTGCATAGCCATATGGAAATAAATTATCTTTACGGCATTGCCGAAAGCAAGGGGGCGCAGGTCAGTGTGCGCAATGCTTATATTGATGACCGTCCGCTTTTCGATAGCCTGGTGGAAGCGGAGATGGATGAGCACCTGTTTTACGAGTATGAGCTTCTCAGTGATACCTGTTTCAATGAGATCGGCTACCGCTATATTGCGGAAATATTACAGCGCCTTTACTTAGTCGCTCCTCTGGAAAATATATCGCACCAGGAAAGCGAGAAAGACTTATTGCAGTAGTTCGCCGGCCGGAACCATAATCAATCCCAAATGTCCCTGAGGTACACTTCCGTGCTGTCCGGGGAGCTGTATATTTCCTGGCCATTGCCATAATCGTCTATACTGGAAAACACCAGCAATGTATCGCTCATCTCCGCCGGCCGGAACCAGTCGGGAAGGGCGGAGGATAAGCGGTCTTTGACCGCAGCCGCCGGTATGCGGACGCTTTCTTTAAAGGCTTTGTTGTTCAGGATCCTTTGTAATTCCCGGGGGCAGGTTTTGAAATGGAGCGTGATATCGGTATCTATTTTGGGAATCATCTGATCCCTGTGGTGCAGCACGCTGACGCAGTTCGTGTCGGGCTTTCCCAGCAATGCCTCATAAATTGCTGTCCCGCTCCGTGGCTGAAATGCTGATCGTAAGGTTTTTTTGCCAACACTATATACTCCCCAGCTTACCCATATGATACCTGCCAGCAGTGCCAGGAGGGACAGGTAGATATAGCCCATTTGCTTTTTGATGATACCGGCCAGCAAAAGGGCAATGAATACCAGCAGGGTAATACCGGCATTTAGTAGCAGCGTGTACATGTTTTTAAAATTAAATAGTTAAGGAGCACAAGGCTGCTCCCTGTAAAAATAGCTATAAATACGGACCGGAGCTATAAATTTCGATGAGCTGAATATATTTAATGCTTTAAATGAGCTTATTTTTTTAAACTGTGCTACATTTGTTATCCTGTCCGGATGCTTGACGTATAAATAATAGTAAAACTGTTATACGCAGATTTTATTTTATGCTTTTTAACGGTTTTTATAAAAAATGATTTTAGAATGTATGATTATCTGATTGTTGGTTCAGGGCTTTTCGGAGCTGTATTCGCATACCTGGCCAAACAAAATAATAAGACCTGCCTTATAATAGATAAGCGTGCTCATGCTGGCGGGAACGTGTACTGTGAAAATATAGAAGGTATTAATGTCCATAAATACGGTGCGCATATTTTTCATACAAACGAAAAATGGATATGGGATTTTGTGAACGGCTTTGTAGAGATGAATAACTATGTCAATTCCCCCCTGGCGCTTTATAAAGGACAACTGTTCAATCTCCCGTTCAATATGAATACGTTCTACCAGTTATGGGGCGTCATTGACCCGAACGAAGCGCAACGAATCATTGCGGACCAGATAAAGGATTTGAATATAACTTATCCCCGTAACCTGGAAGAGCAGGCGCTGTCCATGGTGGGTGTAGATGTATATGAAAAGCTCATAAAAGGATATACCGAAAAGCAGTGGGGTAGAAGCGCGAAAGAATTGCCCTCATTTATTATCAAAAGGCTGCCTTTACGTTTCACTTATAATAATAACTACTTTAATGATAAATTCCAGGGAATCCCGGTAGGAGGCTATAACAGGCTTATTGAGGGATTGACGCGGGATATTGAAATAAAGTTGGATTGTGATTACTTCGCAGACAGGCCGTATTATAATGGCCTGGCACGCAAGGTGGTTTTTACAGGGAAGATAGATGAATTTTATGATTATCAATTCGGTGAGCTGGAGTACAGGAGCCTTACTTTCCGGGATGAGTTGCTTCCGATAGCTAATTTTCAGGGTAACGCTGTCGTTAACTATACGGAATATGAAGTGCCTTATACCAGGATCATCGAGCATAAGCATTTCGAGTTCGGCACACAACCGCATACCGTCATTACCAGGGAATACCCGGTCCAGGGATACAATAAAGCTATGGAGCCCTATTATCCTGTAAATGACGACCGGAATAATGGCATATATAATCAATACAAATCCTTGTCGAAGCAGGAAGCATCGGCAAATGTGATCTTCGGGGGAAGGCTTGCAGAGTATAAATATTACGATATGCACCAGATCATAGCATCTGCCTTTAAAAAAGCTCAAACTGAATTTGCAATATCATAAACAGGCTTATATGAAGATATTGATCTGGAATAATTTTAAATTGTTGGAAAGAAAAGGAGGCCCTCCAACCTACCTGTATAACCTGAAGCAGGCTGTGCTGAAAGAAAAGTGTGATAAGATAGATTTCCTGGACCTGTATGAAACGGGAACAGCAAAGAAACTGTCGTTGTATAAGCGCCTCAGGAAAAGGCTGGTGCAGAAATTAATGCAGGCTAAAAAATATAACTATCTCCGGTTTAAGCTGTTCTTATACGGTATGGAAAAGGCCGATCCTGAGCTGCCTGCCATTGATTTTGACCAGTATGACTTTATCCATTTTCATTCAACGGCCGACTATTTTCAATTCAGGAAAATAAGGCATCATTTTAAAGGCAGGACCATACTGACCATACATAGCCCCAAGCCTCCGCACCTGGAATTGATAGAAGATGTATTCAAGATGGATGCCAGTCGCCTGACTGCGGGTGAATTGGAGCGGATAAAATATATAGATGATTTTTCATTGAACGATTGCGACCTGTTGCTCTTTCCCTGTGAAGAAGCTATGGAGCCTTTTATAAATAGCTGGGATACTTTTGCCGGAAGCATTCAGCATAAAAAGGTGATATATACGCCTACCGGCATACCGCCCGCTACCTTTACGGCATCAAAGGAGACTGTAAGGCAAAAATGGGGTATAAAGGAGGATAGCATTGTATTTAGCTATATCGGGAGGCATAATGGGATAAAAGGCTACGATCTGTTGAAAGATGCGGCAGCGCTTATTTTGGAGCAATATCCCGATGTTTACTTTTTAATAGCGGGAGCAGAGCATCCTCTTAAAGGATTGGAGCATGAACGCTGGATCGAAGTGGGGTGGACGACAGATCCTCATGCCGTAACCAATGCTTCTGACTGCTTTATCCTGCCCAACAGGGAGACCTTTTTCGACCTGGTTTTGCTGGAAGTATTATCGCTGAATAAAAAATGTATATTGAGCTTTACCGGCGGCAATAAATTTTTTAAGCAGTTCGGCAGCAGCGATCTCCTTTATTTTTATGACCTTCAAAAAGAAGATCTTGCAGATGCTATCAGGGAGTTTATAGATCATCAGCGCTACCTGTCGCCTTCATATACAAGGGAGCTGTACAATAATAATTTTACCGGAGAGCAGTTTTTACACAATTACCTGGAAGCCCTGAACGAGGTATCAGGCTGATATAGACACACCGAATTTGCAGGGGATAATGAGTTGTTCGCGTAATGGCAGCATATTATTGAGAAGCGGACTCGTTCTTTTTCTCCTTGGCCTTTTCTTGTTCCTCGCTTTCGGAGCTTTGCAGGTTTTCTATCCGTCCTTCATACTTTCCTTTCATCTCATCAATAACGGTCTTTTCCCATAGCGGGATGCCGGTAAAATAAGCTACCCTGCTGATGATATGACCGGCGATCGGGGCCGTGAGTATCAGGAAGAAGAGGATAGCAATATTTTTGCTGGTTACGGCAAAATCGTTGAAGAATATGGCCGCTGAGATCAGTATGGTGCCCATGCCCAGGGTTGCCGCCTTGATGGTGACGGACAGCCTGGTATAAAAGTCGGGCATCTTTACGATACCGATGGATGCTATCAGTGCAAATATGGAGCCGCTTGTAGCTAAAATGGCAATAATAAGTGATGTCATTTCTTTCTCTTGTTTTGTTCCTGGATTAAATAATAGGAAAACGCGATGGTGCCCAGAAAGGCTATGAGCGCCAGGATCATCGCCACATCCAGGAATGCCGGGTGATTGTAAATAATGCTGAATAATGCAATGATCCCCACCCCTGTGGTGATGATGAGGTCCAGCGCGATTACCCTGTCTGCGGTAGTAGGTCCCCTCATAAACCTGATAAAGGTCAGTATAAGGGAAAAGCAGAGGATGGGCATCACTACGAACAGTAAATACGAATTTAAATCCATGTGTTTCGGTTATCTTAATATTTCCAATAATCTGCCTTCAATATTGTCGTGTATATGCTTGATGAACTCTTCCTTGTCTTTCAGGTACATGGCATGAATGTAGAGCACTTTATGATCATCGCTGACATCAATGATCAGCGTACCCGGTGTCAGGGAGATAATATTGGACAGCATGGTGATTTCAAAGTTGCTTCTGGCATTCAGCGGGTATTCCACTATGCCCGGGCTCATGAAATAACGTGGTGTAAGCACGTCATAGGCGATCTTGAAATTCGCTTTCAGCAGATCATAGAAAAAATAGAGCACAAACCCCAGCGCTTTCGGTACCCTTGAAAAATATCTTTTTTTGTATTTGCTTTTCCTGCGCTCAATAAGCCATAATATGGCAAAACCCAGTATATATCCGAACACGAAATTGATAAAATTCAGCGTCCCGGTTATAGCTACCCACACGAAGGTGAGCATCAGGTTCATTATAAAATGTTGCAGCATACCTGTATTAATTTTGAATATTCTTTACTCTGAATACATTTTCTATATAATCGTCCGAATGCATAAGCTCGTTCGCGATCTTATCAGAAAGGTTCATAAATGTTCCCGGTCTCATGGCTATCATAAATGATATGAAGGCCAGCAGGAATACCGGCAGGATCATTGTGACCTTCTTGAAGGTTGACAGCGGGGCAAAGGTATCATCCTGCTCCGGGTGATCCTTGGGTGTCGGTTTCCAGAAAACTTCCGCCCAGACCTTGGCGATCATGACTAAAGTTACGAAACTTGAAATGATGATGCTGAACACCAGCGTGTAATTCCCGGACCGGAGCGCCTCGCTGATAATGTTCAGCTTGGGCCAGAAGCCCGACAGGGGCGGCACCCCGGAAATGGATAAAAGTACGAACAGGATAAGGATGGACAATAGCGGGTAATCCTTGTAAAGTCCTCCTAATCTTCTCATATCCGTGCTGCTCCTTATTTTGTAGATTAACCCGGCTATAAGGAAAAGGTTGGATTTCGCTATGATATCATGGATGAGGTAAAAGATGGTGCCTGAAAGAGATTTTTCCGTGTACAATCCCAGGCCGGCTATGAGGTAGCCGATATGGCATACGATGAGATAAGAGAATACTTTACGGATGCTTTTCTTGTTCATCATGCCGAAAGCCCCTGTGAACATGGTCATGATCGCTATGATGATGAACAGGTTGATCGTATAATCGTCCGGGATGAATATCAGGGTGAACATCCGGATCAGCGCGTAGATACCCAGCTTGGTCAGCAGTCCGCCGAAAATGGCGGCTATAGCGGACGGGGGCGTATGATAGGAGGAGGGCAGCCAGAAATACAGCGGGAAAACGGCAGCCTTGATCCCGAAGGCCACAAAGAACAGCAGGGCGGTCACCTGGACGATGCCCCTGTTTTCCACCAGCGCTATTTTCTGTGCCAGGTCCGCCATATTGAGCGTTCCGGTAAGCCCGTAGGAGATGCCTATCGCTGTAAGGAAAATGGTGGACGCCAGTATGTTCAGGGTCACATATTTAATAGCACCTTCCATCTGCATTTTCTTACCCCCGAGCGTTATGAGCACAAATGAAGATATAATGACCACCTCGAACCATACATACAGGTTGAAAAGGTCGCCGGTCAGGAAAGCGCCCTGCAGCCCCATCAGCAAAAAATGGAAAATAGGGAAATAGCCGTATTTGATACGGTTGATGCTGATGCCTATGGTAGAGAAAAGCCCTACGGCCAGCCCTACAATGGATGTCAGGAGAATGAGCGTGGCGCTGAGGGCGTCACAAACGAAAGTGATGCCGAACGGCGGTTGCCAGTTGCCCGCGTGAAGTGTCTGCGTACCGAAATTCCAGATATCTATGGCCAGTATGAGGCTAGTGATAAAGCTGAAAGTATTGCCTACCGTGCTGAGCACACGCTGTACCGTAACCCTTTGCCAGAAGAAGATCAGCAATATCGCCGTGACGAGTTGAACGAGTATGGGAGCCAGGATATAATTAGATGTCATATGTCGCCGTCATTAGTATTTAAGGAATCCAGGTCATCGGAGCCGGTCATTTGGTAAACCCGCTTTAAAAGGATGATGGCAAATGCCTGCAGGGCAAAGCTGATAACAATGGCTGTCAGTATTAAAGCCTGCGGGACAGGGTCTGCGTACACATCAGTAAAAACGGACGTGTTGGGAGCTATGATGGGCGGCTTGCCTTTGGCAATATCCCCCATCAGGAAGATCAGGATATTGGTGCCGTTACCCAGCAGCAGCAGACCGATCAGGAGCTTTACCATGCTCCTCCGGAACATCATATATATGCCGGCGGCATACAGGATGCCTACAAGGATCACCAGTAATATTTCCATTTATTTTACATTTTCTGAGATTGTGAATAAGATGGTCAGCGTTACACCTACGACAATAAGATAGACCCCTATATCAAAAAACAGGGGCGTACCTACAGAGCCTATAATGGCAACGGGCTTTTTGAACCATAAGCTGGTCATGAACGGCTTGCCCGCGAACATGGGCAGGATCCCGCTGAAGAGCGATATGGAAAGACCTATCGGGATGAGGGTTGCCGTGCTGAACCTGAAAAAGCTCCGGGCGCTTTCCAGCCCGTATGCGAAAAAGTGCAGCACGAAAGCGATGGAAGCGATCAGGCCGCCCACGAAGCCGCCGCCCGATTCATAATGGCCTCTCAATAATACAAACACTGAAAACAGCAATAACAGGGGTAGCAGGTAATTGGCTGCCACTTTAAAGATAGTGGATTTCATATCTTACTCTTTATCAGATGATTTGATCTGTAATTTTAATAAACTATATACACCCAGGGCCGCTATGGTCAGCACAATGCTTTCTATCATCGTATCGAATCCCCGGTAGTCTACCAGGATGACGTTCACCACGTTCTTTCCCTTGGCGGCCAGGTAGGCATTGTCGGCATAAAACCTGCTCACTTCCTTTTCCGCAGGCGATACCAGCGCCTGGAAGGTGATGATGGAGATCAGTGTCCCGAAGGCTACTGCTATAAGGAGATCCCTTGTTACAATGGTGGCCCTTGCATACTTCATGAAAGGAGGTAATTTGAACAATACCAGTACGAAGAGCACGGATGTCAGGGTGTCGATGGTGAACTGGGTCATGGCCAGGTCCGGCGCTCCGTAAAACACGAACATCAGGCAGATACAATAGCCTACAATGGTCATGCCGGCTATGGCTGTCAGCCTGGAGCTGGTGAATATGGTGACCATAATAGCCACAATGATGATGGAAAATACAGTGAGCTCATACAGCCTGAAGGTGGACAGGGAAGACGTATTGATCTGGATCGGCACTTCCGTAAAGAGCTTATAGCCCACCACGCAGATGATGAACAGAATAATGGTCATGATATATATGCGCAGGTAGCCGTTGTGCATTACCTGTGTATAGAAAAGCGCCAGCCTTTTGACCCCTGTTTTTAAATAGTTATATAGCTGCTCCGGCTTTACGGCATCCAGCAGCTCCATTTTCTCCTCCTGCCGGTGGGTCTGTTTCCTGAATATATACAGAGCGGCGCCGGCAAGGATGGTCAGGATGCTCAATACCAGGGTAAGGTTCATCCCATGCCACACTTTAAGGGGAAGATCGGTAAAATGGCGGGTGACGCTTAAAGTGGCGCTTTTCAGCAGGATCTCATCTGCGATATAGGGAAAGCATCCGTAGAAGATGCCCGCCACCGACAAAAGCACGGGTGGCAGCAGCAGGAATACGGATAAGGGCTTTATCTTTTCAAATTTTTCGGGAATGGGACCAACGAAAGGCTTCAGCGCTACCTGGTAGCCTGAATAGCCTATGAAAATATTGGAGATGACCGTAACGGCCGCTATGCTCCACATCAGGACAGGTCCGGAAATACCCAGGGTGCTTTCATAGATCATTTCCTTACCGATAAATCCCAGTGAATAGGGAAAGCCGATATTGGACAGCAGCGTAAGTATGCCCGCCCCGAACAGGAGCGGCATTACTTCCCTTAAGCCGCTGAGCACCGTTACGTCCCTGGTGTGGGTTTCGTGGTCTATAATGCCGGTGATCAGGAAGAGCGAGGCCTTGTAAAGCGCATGAGCCACGATGAATACCACAAGGCCCTTCAGTGCAAGGTCTGTTCCTATTCCGAGCATCATAGTGAGCATACCCAGCACCGCGATAGTGGAATAGGCAAGAATGCCTTTCAGGTCCGTTTTGTATAAGGTATTTATGGACGCGTACAGCATGGTAACGGCTCCAACGATCAGCAGGGTAGTATTCCAGTAAATATGCCCGCCGAAGGCCGGGGTAAGGCGCGCCAGGAGGTAAATCCCGGCCTTCACCATAGTAGCGGAATGGAGGTATGCGGAAACGGGGGTAGGGGCTTTCATGGCATTCGGCAGCCAGAAATGGAAAGGGAATTGCGCCGATTTGGTGAAAGCGCCCAGGAAGATCAGGGCGATGGCCGGCAGGTAATAGGGACTGTTATGCAGCAGCTCCCTGGATTGCAGCAATTCCTGTATGGAATAGGAGCCTATAATATTGCCGCTGAGGATGAGGCCCGTCAGCAGGAAGAAGCCCCCGATGCCAGTGATGGCCAGGGCCAGTTGCGCGTTCTTCCTGGACTTTTCATCTTCCGTATTGAACCCGATGAGGAAAAAGGAGCTGATGCTGGTCAGCTCCCAGAACACGATCAGGGCTATAAGGTTATCCGAAAGCACCACGCCGAGCATGGACGACATGAACATGGTCAGGTAAGCGTAAAACTTATCCGTATGCTTATTCCCGTACAGGTACTTATGTGTGTACAGGAAAATAAGGCTTCCTATGCCAGTGATCAGCAGGGTGAACATCAGGGAGAGCCCGTCTAACCGGAAGTCCAGGTTGATGCCATACTGGGGTACCCATTCCGAACGGTACACAATATCCAGTTGTTGGTTGATTTTGGTAATGAATCCTGAGAAATAGGCGAATAATGATATAGGGTACAGGGCCAGTAAAAAGAAATATTTTGATTTAATATATTTCCCGAATAATAATAATCCCAGACTTATTAAAAATCCTGCTATAACTGCCCCGAACATATATGATGAAAGTGATTTAATGGATTCTGAAAACAGACGTTTTTCAATATCTGTAAAGTTAGAATTTTATTTGCAGATATCACCGGGACACCCTAATAAAGTTTTGAAAAGTTATAAGAAAAATTTATTTTAATGTTATTGACCTGCTTACTCCCATTTAAAGGTCCTGAGCGCGATGAAGAGCGACAGCACACCCCATAATGCCAGGATGGCAAGGTCGGACTTTATCGCCCATAAGCCGGCGCCCTCGAAGGCTACGGACCGGACCGCATGGTTGTAATAGGTAAGGGGCATGATATTGGCCAGCCACTGCAGCCACTTAGGCAGGCTCTCCACCGGGAAAAAGGTTCCCGCAAGTATGAACTGCGGCAGCGTTACTATATTGGCCAGGGGAGGGATCATGGCTTCGCTCCGGGCTATCCCTGAAATGATAAAGCCATAGCTTAAAAAGGTGAACAGCGAAAATGTGCTGATGACCAGGATATCGGCAAAGGTGGCGAACCCGTTGATGAGGGTATAGTCCAGCCAGTAATACCCGATGAGGAGAATGACGGCCGTGGAGATGACCTGGATAATGATCCTGGCCACGCACTCGGCCACTATGATGATGACCGGCTTTACAGGGGTCGCCAGGAAGCGTTTAAGCACCAGGTTCTGTCTTAAATTATAGAACAGGAACGCGGTTCCGAATACCGAAGCGGCCAGCAGGGCAAAGCCCAGTTGCCCGGGCAGGATAAAGTCAATACGCCTGAGGGCTGTGATCCTGGCGGCGGGAGCCTCTTCCAGCCCGAACGGCCGCTGTGTGAGGCTTTGCTGCAAAAGCGCATAGAACAGGTTGCTCTGCCCCGGATCGAGGGTGGTCTTCACGATGGTGATGCGCGGCTGCTCAACATCACCCTGCAGGTCTATCAATGCCTCCAGCTCCTGTACCTTGAACAGGTGATGCAGCGCGGCGCTGTCCGCCCGGGGAAAGGACAGTAGCTGTATATTGGCATTCGCCTGCAATGCTTCCTGCAGCTCCGGATTGCTGGTATCGGTTACGGCGATTTTATAGACCCTGGCCGTGTTGGGATCCATAAAGCTGAACGCCAGGATAAATACCAGCGGGAAAGCAAACGAAAATATGACTGCGGTGGGGCTTTTCAGCATGGATTTAAGCGCCGCTGTAAGCAATGCCCGGAAGGCAGTGAACTGACTGTATCGGATCTTTTCTGGAGCCATCAATAAAAATATTTACGGGTGATCGGGTGGTGTGTCCTTCGTGCGGCCTGAGGACCATAAGGCTTTTCCGTACAAGCACGCGTGAAAGGCGAAGAAGCCGATGATCAGGTAGCTGCTGTATTTGCTGATGCCCGGCAGTCCGGCTGTTTTAGGCACCGCGTACACCGCAGTGAACAGGATGCCCAGGATGCTTACAATAAGCGCAGCGATGTAAAAAGGCCTGGATTTAAAGAACTGCATCATATTATTTCAGTTGTTTGAGTCTGGAAGCGTACATATAAATGAAATACGCAAAAATAAGCGGCGCCAAAGGCATGGCGATGGCCCTGATACCGCCGACATACCTGTAGCTTACCACCAGGTACAGCACACTGGCGATGAAAGCCAGGATGCTGCATACCAGGAACAGCTTATACAGCCTGGATTTGTTGCGGTTATCGAACCACGGTATCTTGTTATCGGTGTCGTTGCTCATTGTTATATTGGATCAATTGCTCAATGTGTTGAATGAAGGTATCTGTATTGTCCTGGAATACCACTTCGATATCTATGACGCCTATGTTCCTGTCAGGGAAGAGGTCTGCGTGAAGCTGCCATTTTACGGCATCCTTCCTGGTCAGCAGTATCTGGTAGTGGTCTTCGGGATAAGTATCCAGCAGTTTCCTGATGATCTCCGGCGTATATTCATAATGGTCCTTAAAGCTAATATCGATGACCACTTCTCCGTCCCGGCGGAGGTGCTCTAAAAGATGCCGGGAGTTGGCAATACCGCTTACTGCCACAATGATCTTGCCGGATGCCGGTAAGGGAGCCCCAGTCATAATGTGGACAGGAGGATAATAATTATAACGGGAAAACAGGACTTTCTGGTGCGGGCAGGGACGAATGTCACGGATAACGGCTTCCTGCTCTGGTGCGGATAAGATGCCCGGGCATTTGGTCACTATGATGTAATCCGCTCTTTTATAGCCGCCGGCGGCTTCCCGGAGGCGTCCCTCCGGCAATACCTTATCCCTGTAGAACGGGTCATCATAAGTGGTCAGCAGCACTTTGACATGCGCATCTATACGGCGGTGCTGGAAGGCGTCATCCAGCAGGATGATATCGGTCTCCGGCAGCAGCGTTTCGATCTGCCGTACGGCGCTGACCCTGTCTTCTCCTACGGTTACGGTGATGCCGGGAAACCGCTGTACGTACTCTGCCGGCTCATCTCCTATCTGGGCGGCATCGCTCCGGTGGTCTGCTACCAGGAATCCCTTTGTCTTACGTTTATATCCCCTGCTGAGGGTCACTATTTTGTAGTGTTGCCGCAACTGCTGTATCAGCCAGGCGGTGTGAGGCGTTTTCCCGGTCCCGCCGGCAGAAAGGTTGCCGATGATGACCGTAGTGACAGGAGACAGGTAGCTGGCTTTCGTACCGCTGTTATACAGATAATTACGCAGGCCGGTAATTACTTTATATAATATGGAAAATGGGTACAGCAGCATTATAGGTCAGTACGGTTGATTTCAAACGCAAATTTAAGGGATTCGCTCAGATAAGAAGCTATAAATATCGGGAAGTGGCAAGAAGCGGCCGTAACAAAAGCGGCTATACGCTGCACGCAGCATAAATATCCTTCGGGCATCCCCTGTTATAGGGATATACGGGCGGCGGCAGGTTCAAAAGGTAAAGCGGTTGACCTACAGGAGCAGGCAACCGCTTTACCGGGTATGATAATTTTTAAGACTTATTCTACGCAGGAAAAATCACCCAGGGAATATTCATCCGGGCAGCCTTTCAGGCAGGAAGATTTGCCTATAAGGGAATTGGTGATATGCGCGTTGCTGATAATGGTATCGTTCCTCACAATGCTGTTGCTGATCACGCTGCCGTTTATTTTGCTGTTCGCTTCCAGGGAAACGTGCGGCCCTATTACGGAATTGGATATCTCCACGTTCTCCCCGATAAAGCAGGGTTCGATTATAATGCTGTTCGTGCTTTTATGAGAGGCGGCTTTCAGCACTTCCTTGCCGTTCTTGATCTCCAGGATACGCTGGTTGGTATATACGGTGGCATCCTTATTCCCGCAGTCCAGCCATTCCTCTACCTGGTCGCAATAGAATTTAATGCCCTTGTTGCGCATATGCTCCATAGCATTGGTAAGCTGGTACTCACCTTTTTCCTGGATATTATTATCTATGAGGTATTGCAGCTCGTTGCGCAGGTTCTCTCCGTCCTTAAAGTAATAAATGCCTATGATGGCGAGGTCGGATACGAACTCCTTGGGTTTCTCCACCAGCTCAATGATCGCGCCGTCCTCAGCCAGCCTTACCACGCCGAATTGGGACGGGTCTTTGACCCTTTGTGTCCAGATGATAGCGTCCTTACCGGTATCAATGGTAAACTCGGCTTTGATAAGGGTATCTGCAAAAGCGATGAATACATTGCCCTGCAAGGCTTCTTTTGCTGCCAGGATAGCGTGCGCCGTTCCCAGCGGCTCATCCTGGTAATATATCTTTCCTTTGGCACCCAGGCTGTCGGCCACTTCCAGCAGCAGTTGCTCTGTCTCCTTCCCGAACGCCGGGTTGATCACGTAGGCTATTTCATCCAGCTTTTCATTACAGGTGGCGGCTATGTCCTCTACAAGTCGTTGCACGATAGGTTTGCCTGCAATGGGTATCAGGGGTTTTGCTGTGGTCAATGTGTGCGGGCGCATACGTTTGCCCATGCCGGCCATAGGTATAATTATGTTCATTCTTTTGTTTTTTTACAAGTCTCTTTTCACGGAAACGACGGGCAAAGATATTCAAAAAGTTGTTTATCTCGGAGTTTAAAAAAACGTTATTATTTTTCTGCTGAATTATTAGGCTTTATATTTGTTTTTTCAAATTAAGACTATATCTTTGGTTAAAATATTCTTATTGAAAAGAGCTCACAGTAAGTGAATTCATTTTTTACAAATTTAAATAAGCAATGAATTTTAAATTTTTACTATCTATAGCATTTTTTTGTATTGTATCGTTCGGATTTTCTTCTTGTATTAAGGATTACACATGCAGATGTACTATGACCTATTCCGGGGCTCCGGGATTTACACAAACTGAAAAGGACTATAAGGTGAGAGATACGGAAAAGAATGCTAAAAAGATATGTGAGTCAAATTCCAGGGAATATGAGCACAATGGCATACATACCAAAGAGGACTGTAAGCTGTTTTAATACAAGCCGCTTGTAATATTATATATTTGAATGAATGGGTTGCCGGTAATTACGGGCAACCCTTTATTCTTTTGATCATTTTTGTAACCCGTAGATCGAAGGTCCCATCATTGTAAAAAGGCCGGGTTATATCGTAAGAAACAAAGCCATTATAAGTTACCCATATAAGAGCTGCCTGATATCCGCCCGGAATACCCGGCACCCTAAGGGCCTTTATTGTAAGAGAGGAAACACTGCTAACTGCTCGGTCATTTTAAAAAAAAACACCGCAATAGACATTGCAGTGCGGTTAATATTAAAATATTAATATGAAGAAAAATTTAATTAAGGTTTAGACTGTCCTGTTATTATTTTCAGACCTTGTAAAGTTAATAAATTGTTTTTAGAAAAACAAGGAAATAATATAAAAAATCCGGACTATCTATAAGAAACAGGCTTCCGGGCGAGGCTGTATTACCGGTAGCGCTTATAGAGCGAATTTCAGATGGCTCCATTTCGTTGTGTTATGATCGTAATGCTCATAATATCACCGCAAAGTGCAGAGCTATCTTTGTTTCCTGCTTCCGGACAGCCAACTGATAAATTCCCGGTGGGGAGGAAAGGAATGCTAAAAAAGAAAGATAAATTGTTTCCCGGGTTCATAAATATAGGGTTCCGTCTGCGGAGCAGCATACCGGGAATGTTGGGGGTAGTGGGGATGCTTATTGATCCTTGTCAGCTTCACCTGATTCCGGCAGCTTATTACCGGCAGTGTCATCGCCGGCAGATCCTTTGCGGGACCGGTTGCGGGGATGCTTTTTGCCAGGAGTATGCGGTGGTGTATCTCCGGGCTGTGAAGAGGGCGCTTCTTCCGGCGTGGTTCGGGGAGCGGCGGTCTGATCAGCCGTGTCCGGTTGGCGTGCTTCCGTATCATCTTCCGGTGCTGCCGCCTGGTCCTGTAGAGAACGGAATACGAGGTCCTGTTGCGTTTCCAGCATCTCAAGGGCCTTCTGGGCCGCCGTCTGGCTGGCTTCTTTTTTGGCATAGCCTGTTGCGGCTACAAAAAGCTGGTTATTCACATAGATACCTACATTGAATATTTTTCTGCCGGCTTCAAATCTTTCCCATATCGTATTGAAATCCAGGCTGTAATTGTTCTTCTGGGCCCAGGTGTACAGCCTGTTCTTGAAGTTGTACTCCGTCTGTTCCAGCTCGTCAATATCCAGGAAGGTCCCGATCAGCTTACGCTTCAGGAACTTGTTGGTGGTTTCAAAGCCTTTGTCCAGGTATACGGCTCCTACCAGCGCTTCAAAGGCATTGCCGAATATATGGCTTCTGCCCAGCACCTTATCCTGCTTATTGTAACGTACCAGCTTTGGGAGTCCCATTTTTATGGCTACGGCGTTCAGGCTCTGCCTGCTGACGATCTTGGAGCGCATTTCAGTGAGGTAGCCCTCATTCTGGGTGGGGTATTTTTTGAACAGGTATTCTCCTACAATAGAGCCGATGAAAGCATCACCGAGGAATTCCAGGCGTTCGTTATTAAGGGTATCGCCGGCAGAGGACCGGTGGGTCAGCGCCATGACATAATAGGGCATATATCCGGGAATAAATCCCAGGATATTGGCCAGGGCCTTCTTAAGCACTTTTTCCTCCGGAGTGGACCCTTTAAATAATTTAAAACTGAAATTCAAAATTACTCGGCGTATTTCTTAAAGATAACAGTAGCATTATGACCACCAAATCCGAAAGTATTGCTTAATGCAGCGTTTACCGTCCTGTTCTGCGCTGTGTTGAAAGTCAGGTTTAATCTGGGGTTGATAGCCGGGTCATCTGTAAAGTGGTTGATGGTGGGCGGCACTACATTGTTCTTAATGGATAGGATAGTGGCGATGGCTTCAATCGCTCCGGCAGCACCGAGGAGGTGTCCGGTCATTGATTTTGTGGAGCTGATGTTTAAATTATAGGAGTGCTCACCGAATACTTTTTCTATAGCCGTGATCTCTGCGATGTCTCCCAGCGGCGTAGAGGTACCGTGAACGTTGATATAATCAATATCCGAAGGTTTCAGTTGGGCATCTTCCAGCGCCAGGTTCATAACATTGATCACACCCAGGCCTTCGGGGTGCGGTGCGGTCAGGTGGTAAGCATCTGCGGTCATACCGCCGCCTACCAGCTCACAGATTATGTTGGCGCCGCGTGCTTTGGCATGTTCCAGCTCTTCCAGGATGATGCAGCCTCCGCCTTCACCGAGCACAAAGCCATCCCTGTCCAGGTCGAAAGGCCGGCTGGCTGTTTTTGGATCATCGTTTCTTTCGGACAATGCCTTCATGGCATTGAACCCGCCTATGCCGGATTGTGTTACCACGGCTTCAGAGCCGCCGGTAACTATTGCGTTGGCTTTGCCGAGACGGATATAGGTGAACGCATCGATCAGACCATGCGTGGAAGACGCACAGGCACTCACGGTAGCGAAGTTGATACCCCTGAATCCATACTTCATGGATATATGCCCTGCGGCGATGTCCAGTATGAGCTTGGGAATAAAGAAAGGGTTGAACCTAGGTGTACCGTCGCCCTGGTTGTAATTGGTCATCTCTTCGATGAAGGTGATCATGCCTCCTATGCCTGAAGACCAGATCACGCCTATCCTGTCCTTATCCAGGTCCGGGTGGTCCAGGCCGGCATTGTTCACCGCTTCTGTGGCTGCGATCATAGCGATCTGGGAAAAGCGGTCCAGCTTTTTTATCTCTTTACGCTCCAGAAAGTCTTCGGGTTTGAAATCTTTCAGCTCACAGGCAAATTTGGTTTTAAATTTTTCAGCATCAAATTGTTTAATGAAATCGGCACCCGAAACGCCATTAGTCAATGCGTTCCAGTATTCTGCTACATTATTGCCTATTGGTGTCAGGGCGCCGAGGCCCGTTACTACTACTCGTTTTAACGGTAAATTCATTTACTTAATCTGATTTAATAAGATACTTGTTGCTGATATAAAAACCTGTAAGCTGATTATTTAGCCAGACCTTCCAGGTAAGCGATCGCCTGCCCTACAGTTCCGATGTTTTCAGCTTGATCATCAGGAATAGAGATATTAAATTCTTTTTCGAATTCCATCATCAATTCTACAGTATCTAAAGAATCTGCTCCAAGGTCATTAGTGAAACTTGCTTCTGGAGTGATTTCTGATTCGTCAACACCTAACTTGTCAACGATGATTTTTTTTACGCGGTTAGCTACTTCTGACATAATTTATGCTTTTAAAATTTGGTGGCAAAAATATAATTTTTAATCAAACAAGAAAATTTATTTCCTGAGAACTTTCAAATTTATATAAAATAATTCTAAAAACTAAAATTATATAAATCTCCTTACAGGCTGCAATATTAAAAATTATTTTTTCATAAACAATTATAAATTACGCGGTAATTGCTAACTTTATAGCTTAAGTGACTTCAGGATAAATCATTGCTCGCATGAATAAAAAATTACTGTGGATTATTATATATGTGTGCTGTGCTGTTACGGGATGGAGCCAGGGACTGCACTTCTCCCAGATATCGAGTGCTCCCCTGTTCCTGAATCCCTCCAATACAGGACTGCTGCCTTATGATAACTACAGGGTAGGAGCGCATTACAGGAACCAGTGGAATACGGTCCCGGTAAATTATACGACCATGGCGGCATTCGGCGACCTGCAACTGCTGAAGAACGAGAATGAGACCAGCTGGTTCGGGCTGGGTGGCGCATTCTACAGTGACAGGGCCGGCGACGGCATATTGAGCCTCAGCCAGATACAACTGTCCCTGGCGTACCATATCAAGACCAGCTATACCAGCATGCTGTCCATAGGCTTCGGCGGCTCTTATAAGCAGCGGACCCTGGACTTCAGCAAGCTCAGCTATGATGTGCAGTGGAACGGTTTTTCCTTTGACAGGTCATCTCCCAACCACGAGCCTTTCAAATACGAGTCAACAAGGTTCTGGGACCTGAGCGCGGGCCTGAACTACGCCTTATTTCCCAACGACTTTTTCTATGCCAAATTCGGCGCTGGCCTGCTGCATGTCAACAGGGCCAGCGAAACTTTTTATAACAATGATAATAAGCTGGGCTTCCGCCCTGTAGCCAGTGTAGAGATCATAGGGAAGGCTACGGAATACCTGATCGTATCTCCGGTATTGTATGCCTCCTTCCAGAAAAAAGCCTCGGACGTGGTGATCGGGAGCATGTTCTCCTACAATGCCAGCGTGCACAGCAGGTACCCCAGCATCTTCAGCATCGGGGTGTATTACAGGTGGAATGACGCCGTTATCTCCGCGCTGGGCTATGAATTCAACAAGGTTAAGCTGCTGTTCAGCTACGACATCACCACATCGGGGATGAAAGCGGCCAACAATATGAATGGCGCTATGGAGTTTTCCATTATTTACCAGGGATTATACCCTAAAAACAATGCCAATAACCGCGGCGGCTTCAACTGCCCCCGATTTTAACAAGGTTTTGGGATCATGTTTGAACAATTTTGCTCTTTTTTGTATTAATTTAAGTGAAAAAAATAATAATTTATGGAAGTAGAAAAAGCAAAAATACTTTTGGTAGAAGATGATACCAATCTGGGACAGGTGTTGAAAAATTATCTGGAGCTGCATGACTATGTGGTGGAATTGTGTAGAGACGGCATACTGGGACTGGCAGCATTTAAAAGAGAAAAATTTGACCTGTGCATCCTGGATGTAATGATGCCTAATATGGACGGGTTTACGCTGGCGGAAGAGATCAGGAACCTGGATATGGAAGTGCCTTTGTTTTTCCTATCAGCCAAAAATATGAAAGAAGACATCGTAACCGGCTATAAGCTGGGTGCCGATGACTATATTACCAAACCTTTTGACAGCGAGGTGCTGTTGCTGAAGATACAGGCTATTCTGAAACGCAACAGTGAGATAGCGGACAAAAATAACAATGTGGTGGAATACGAATTTGGTAAGTTCCATTTGAACACTAAATTGAGAATACTATCCGTGGATGATACGAAGCATACGCTGTCTCCCAAGGAGAACGCGCTCCTGCAGATGCTGTGCGAGTACAAGAACGACCTGCTGCCCAGGGAACAGGCGCTGAAGCGCATCTGGGGCAGCGATACCTATTTCAACGGCAGAAGCATGGACGTATATATTGCCAAGCTGAGGAAATACCTGAGCGCCGATGAAAGCGTCAGTATCGTGAATATACACGGCAACGGGTTCAGGCTGGTAGTAGAATAATATTTATAGGCCGACAAATGCTCTGAGACATCGTAATTGCATAAATTGCGGTGTCTTTTTATTTTATGAGAAAAATATTGACCTTAAGCACGGTTTTACTGGGCTGTCTTGCTGCTATGGTGTCAGCCTGTCAGCCGGCACCCGGAGAAATGGATACGCTGCCGTCGGTAAAGAACGGCGACCTGGTGTTTGTGGATGCCGGTTGCGGCCCTTTGTGTGATGCTATCAGCAGCGTTACGGCATCCCGCTATAACCTTCCTTTGTCCCATATGGGAATTGTGCAGATTGTTTCCAACGATACCTTTGTGATAGAGGCGGTAAGCAAAGGGGTCAGCAGGACGCCCTGGCAGACGTTCCGGCAGCGGTACCGTGATATCTATGCGGGCAGCATACGGCAGGCATCTCCCGGCTTTATAGACAGTACCCTGGAGTTCTGCCGGCGGCAGTTGGGCAAAGCCTATGACATCTATTTCTTAATGGACAATGACAGGTATTATTGTTCGGAGCTGATCTATGACGCCACGCTCTATGCAAACGGGGGTGTTCCTTTTTTTGAGCTGGCCCCTATGACCTATAAAAATCTCCGGTCGGATGCATACAATAGCCACTGGGTAGCCTATTTTGAAAAGCTGAACGCGCCTATCCCCGAGGGGCAGCCGGGGTGCAATCCCGGGGGCATCTCCTTGTCAGAAAAAATAACATTCTTTAAATTGAAATAATATGGATTTGAATATCGGAACAGCAGGCAAAGCGCTGAAAGTATCTCCGGTGGCGGCCGGTACCTGGGCGGCTGGCGGCTGGATGTGGGGCGGCAGCGATACACAGGAGAGCATCAGGGCCATACAGGCCGGCATTGACAATGGTATGACCTCTATTGACACGGCTCCCGTTTACGGGCAGGGCCTGAGCGAAGAGATTGTAGGCGCGGCGATCCGGCCGTATAACAGGGCAGATGTGCAGTTGCTTACCAAGTTCGGTATGCGCTGGGACACGCAGCAGGGCGAGCTGGCCATGCACTCTCACAAAAACGACGGCACGCCGGTAGATATATACAGGTATGCCGGCAGGGAAAGTGTGCGGTATGAGTGCGAGCAGTCCCTGAAAAGGCTGGGCACCGATTACATCGACCTGTTCCAGATACATTGGCCGGATGTAACGACACCCATCGAGGAAACCTTTGAAGAAGTGGCCCTCCTGATAAAGGAAGGTAAGATCCGTTATGCCGGTGTCTGTAATTACAACGCAGCACAACTGCAAAGGGCGATGTCCGTTTGCGAGATCGTTTCCAACCAGGTGCCTTACAGTATGCTGAACAGGAAAATAGAAACGGAATTGGTGCCTTTCTGCATAGCGCATAATGTGGGCATACTGGCTTACAGTCCTATGGAGCGGGGCCTGCTGACAGGGAAGATAAAGCCCGGAGCGGTCTTTAAGGAAGATGATCACCGGTCGCGTCATAAGCTGTTCCAGCCTGAGATCATAACCGAAGTGCAGGCTTTCCTGGACAGCATCGCCCCGATGGCGGAATCAAAGCAGATATCATTATCCCAACTGGTGCTGGCCTGGACGAAATCCCGGCCGGGTATTGCGGCTGTGTTGGCGGGAATCCGGACAGTGGAGCAGGCTATCAGCAATGCCCGTGCCATGCAGGTAGTGCTGGAGCACGAGGAGATCATGTTTATAGAGAAGCAATTGGGAAAGCTGACGCTCCCGGCTTAGCGGGCTTACGGTTATACGGGCAGCAATAAAATAACTGCCTGTCTGCTTACAGGCAACAGCCTTTTATTACGGATACGTTTCGCTGGTCTTCTGTGGTCAGAGGCCGTTTTTACTATAAAGAAACTTAGATACTGGTCATTCCGAACGGATGTGAGGGATCTCTTAGCCAGTATAAAATATGTATAAGTATGGCTTAACCTTTCAGGTTATACCATATTTTTTTGAGGCGTGCGCGGAAGAGCGCCTTGCTGATAATGGCGGGATCAGGTTCCGGCAGGGGACCTTCATAGGGCAGGCCACGCCTGATATAATATCTGTTGAAGGTGGACTGGTTGATGCCCCATTTGTGTAAAAACTGCTTTCTGCCGTCATTCTTTTCGATCCGTAGCGTGGATTTCGCCTGGAAATGATAGATCCGGCTTTGTCCCACTCCCCTGAATTCCCGGCAGCCGGCATGCCATAATTTCATGGCAAAGTCATCATCGCTGCTCATACCGGGAGACAGTTCTGTGCTGTAGCCGCCCACCAGCGTCCATAATCTCTTGCTGACTATGGTGGGCGGCCAGGCGGAACCGTACCAGTCCGCTTTGGAATGCCCGCTGAAATGGCTCAGCAGCTCTGCTTCGCGGAAGGTGCTGATGTCGGTGCCGTAATCGGCGTGTATCACACAGGGGTTGCCGGTATCCCTGGGCTCGATAAGCGTACCGGACAGCATGAAGATATCATCGGGCAGCGAGCGGATGACCCGGAGCAGGTGGCTGTCCCAGCCGGGGCACACATACATGTCATCGTTCATATATACAATATATTCGGCAGTGGCGAGCGTGGTCGCCAGGTTGACGGCAAAGCAGATGCCTATATTGGTATCGCTGTGTGTATAGGGTATATTGTTGCTGCGCAGGTAATCAATAGTACCATCACTCCCGTCGTTGGCATGTACGATGATCTGGTGCGGATATTGAGAGTTCTTTTGCAGGCTTTCGATACAGGCTTTTAGATACGGCAGGTTATTCCAGGAAGGGATAAGGATGGAAAACATATACTATCGGTTTAATAAAAAAAGCAATCTATACGGAATAGATTGCTAAAGTAGAGAAAAAATCAGGATGGAAACCCTGTTCCTTTCTTTATTTTGTCTTTTTGGTCTTACGCTGGAAGGTCATCAGGTGCTTTTCTCCCGAATAGAACATCAGCCTGTCATTCTCAAGGGTGTAGGTCAGGTTCTGCGTATTCAGCAACCTTGCATAATGGTTGGCAATATCATTGACAACAAGATCCACGCATCCTTTCATCGTGCTGGTGACCCCGGAGAATTTCATCGTGTTCTTGAACATTTCCATATGGCCGCTGAAGTGATTACAGCCGTCATAGCCGTATATCTGGCCGGTATTTTTGTCGAAGGTGATGTAAGAATACAGGCTCCTGATGGTCATCAAGGTTGTATCATATTTGTATAATGCCCAGTCATAGCTGCTCAGGTAGTCAAACTCACGGGAAGCGGGCTGCCTGGAAAAGGACATCACGTGCCTGCCGTTCCTGTAAAAAAGCAGGTAGATCCCCGACAGCTCATAGGTGAGGTGGTTGTCTGAGAAAGCGTTCCTGAACCGGCTTTCGAGATCCATTTTGTCGGTGCAGGCCATCATCGTGCCGGCTACCGGTCCTACGTTCAGTGTTTTGTAGTTGACCGTAAAAGCACCGAAGTAGTTATTGCATCCCCCGAAAAGCAATATCCTGCTGGCAGGTCCGTCAAGGGTCATATACAGGCCCTGGTCGCTTACATCCTGTTCGCTGAAGTAGGTAAGATACCATTTTACATTCTGGATGCTGTCGAAAGAGCGGTGCGCGGGTGTGGCTACCAGCTCCTTGGACACTACTTTTACAAGTTTGTACGTATGCCTGTTGATGTCGTTGGTGCCTTTGGCCTTGGTCCTGTCCACCAGCAGCTCATACCGGTAGCCTTCTTCATAGTCAAATCCTTCTATCGGGGCGTACAGCGTGGACCAGTCCTTGTAGTTGTTCAGCTTTACCCAGAGGCATTCCTGCTCCTGGTCGCTGAAGCAGGCCGTTTTCTGTTCTTTTACTATTACTTTGATATGTTCGGCAAAAGCCTGGATGCCTGAATTAACGGTCAATCCTATTGCCAGTAATATGCTTGTGAATTTCATAATAGCTATGGTTGTTATTTAGTTAATGCTGGTGTAAATTAACTAATTATTTATGTAAAATAATAATATTTCCCTGAAAAAACTTGCATTAAAAAAGCTGCACCTGTTATCGGGTGCAGCTTTTAATTATGTGATGCGGCTGAGCTTATTTGATCAGGCCGGCAAAATATTTTACGGTACGCACCAGCTGGGAGACATAAGACATTTCATTGTCATACCAGGAAACTACCTTTACCAGTTGCGCGTTGCCTACAGTGACCACTTTGGTCTGGGTAGCGTCAAACAGGGAGCCGTAGCTGATACCTATGATATCTGCGGAAACGATCTCATCGACATTGTAGCCGAAAGATTCGTTGGCTGCCGCTTTCATAGCTTCATTGATCGCTTCAACGCTTGCCTTTTTAGAAACGATGGCTGTTAATTCTGTCAGGGAGCCGGTAACGGTAGGAACGCGTTGCGCGCCGCCGTCCAGTTTGCCTTTCAGCTCTGGCAGCACCAGGCCGATGGCTTTTGCGGCGCCGGTGGAGTTGGGTATGATGCTTTCAGCAGCGGCACGTGCACGGCGAAGATCGCCTTTGGGGTGCGGCGCGTCCAGTGTGTTCTGGTCGTTGGTATAAGCGTGTACGGTTGTCATAGAGCCTGCAACGATCCCGAAGCTGTCATTCAGTACTTTGGCCATGGGAGCCAGGCAGTTGGTCGTACAGGAAGCGCAACTGATCACTGTTTCAGAGCCGTCCAGTATTTCATGGTTTACGTTATAGACCACTGTTTTCAGGTCACCTGTCGCAGGAGCGGAGATCACTACCTTCTTGGCACCGGCCTGTATATGAGCCTGTGCTTTTTCCGCATCTGTAAAGAAGCCTGTACATTCCAGCACTACATCAACATCATGAGTACCCCAGGGAATATCGGCAGGGTTCCTTTGAGCGTAAATCTTTATTTCATGTCCATTCACTATGATTGAGTTGTCCGTATGGGTGACTTCCTGACCGAAACGGCCCTGAGCTGTATCATACTTTAATAAGTGCGCTAAAACCTGTGGTTGTGTCAGATCGTTTATAGCTACAACTTCGATACCGTCCATTTTGTAGATTTGACGGAAAGCTAAACGGCCAATTCTACCAAAGCCATTGATGGCAACTTTTACTTTACTCATGATATGGAGCAATTTTTTGAATATGTGATGTAATAATTGATTTCGGCTGCAAAGCTAAACAATTATTATGAGAATAGCATGTAATGCAGTTGTAATTTATGCCGGCGGCCGCTTACTGCTCATAGGTCTGCAGTACCAGCAGCCCGTCCCTTGTTTTAGGCTCGAACCAGGTGCTTTTGGGCGGCATGACATTCCCCGAATCGGCTACTTCAAAAAGTTCCTGTATGCTTACGGGGTAGCAGGCGAAAGCTACGGCGGCCTCTCCGTTGTCCACCAGTTCCTGCAGGGCCCTGATGCCCCTGATGCCCCCTACGAAATCCAGCCTGGGATTGCTCCTGGGGTCTTCTATGCCTAAGATGCCATCCAGGATATTGTTCTGGAGTATATTCACGTCCAGGCTGTTGAGCACATCACCGGGATAAGTACCCTCGCGGGCTATCAGCTCATACCAGTTGCCGTCCAGGTACATGCCGAAGCGGTGCCGGGCGGCGGGCTTATAGGTACCGCTTTGGTAGACGGTGACCGTAAATGTTTTGCTGAGCGCTTCCAGGAAAGAAGTCACCGTATGCCCGTTCAGGTCCTTCACCACACGGTTGTAATCCATGATCAGCAGCTCGGACTCGGGAAAGAATCCTGACAGGATCACCTTAAACGGGTTATCGGCAGCGTCTGCGTGCCGGGCATTGAGCTTGGACAGCGCGGCGGAACGATGATGGCCGTCCGCGATATAGGAATGCGGCATATCCCTGTCGAAGATATGCTGCAGGTCGCTGATGACAGATGTGTCATTAATTTTCCATATCCTGTGGGTGATGCCATCGTCCGCTACAAAATCATACAGGGTATCATGATGCTGCTTCCAGTTGTTCAGGATGTCTGTAACGGAAGGAATATCCCGGTAGGCCAGGAAAATGATGCCTGTCTGCGCCCTGGTGGTATTGATGTGGTTGATACGGTCGCTTTCCTTATCATGCCTGGTCAGCTCGTGTTTCTTTATCAGTCCTTTGTTATAATCGTCTATGGCCGTGCCGCATACCAGCCCGGTCTGTACATGGCCGTTCATGGTGAGCTCATAGATAAACATAGCGCTGTCCGTATCCTGGACCAGCACGCCTTCCTGTATCATGCGCTGCAGGTTCTCATAGGCTCTTTTATAAACTATTTCGCTGTGGATGTCTGTATATTCCGGCAGGTCTATCTCTGATCTTGTAACGTGGTAAAAATGGTAGGGGTTATCTTTCTGCACCGCTGCCTCTTTGGTATTGACCACATCATAGGGCAGGGTTGCGACTATTTTGGCATATGTATTCAGGGGGCGTAATCCCTTAAACGGAAAAATTTTTGCCATACTTTAAAATTGTGATTTTTAGAGAATGGCAAAAATAGTGAAGTTTTTATATTTATTGACTTTCGAAATGGATTTCGGTTATTTTATAGTCATTATTTTCCAGTTTCAGGCTCAGATAAATGATATATTTATTTTTAGCCGAACGGTAATCTGAAATGAGAAAAATAATATTCTTATTATTGGGATTACTGTGTTTTAATAATTTGTAATACGTAGGCGGCTCCTTATCCAACTGCTGCTTGAGAATAACTACCGCCTGTGATTTACTATAAATGGATTTTTGCTGGTTGAATGATAAATCAACGTTATTGCTTAAGTGATTTTTTATATGTTCTACACTTCCTTTGCTAAAGCTGGTATTGATATCACTTATTATATCCTGGTCGCCTGCACTCCACCCATTAATGGTAAATAAAATCGTATATATTATTAAAAGACAATATACTCTGATTTTATTCATTTTTAAGCCTTAAAAATAAATTTTAGAAAATACTGGATAATATAGTACATACAATAACTGTACCAAATTATTCACAAAACAGATAATATATTGAAGAAGAGGTGGGTGTTATTTGATTCCCTTTTCCTTCATAATATTATTCATCCATCTTAACAGTATGAATCCAAGCGCGGCGGAGATCAGCAAAAGACCGAAGTTCACCAGGAAGAAATGCATCTTGTTTTCGTAATTGTACCAGGTCTTGGCCAGCATTCCGGACAGCTTATTGCCGATAGATGTGGAAAGGAAGAAGCCGCCCATCATCAATGCCGTGATCCGTACGGGGCTGAGCTTTGACACAAGCGACAGTCCCATAGGGCTCAGGAACAGCTCGCCTACGGTGATAACTCCATAACAGGCTATTAACCACAGGGCTGACACTTTAACAGCGCCATGATCGCTGGCATACACCGCGCCAACCATTACCAGGCAGGACAATGCCGATATCAGCATGCCCCAGGCTATCTTGGCAGGTGTGCTGGGCTCTTTGCCTCTTCTCCTGAGGAAGCTGAAAAATGCCACGACAAGCGGGGTCAGGGCCACTACCCAGAAGGGGTTGATGGACTGGAAAAGTTCCGTATTGGCAGTTGCGATGACGCTGCCTTCCGCAGGTAGCTGCTCCCCGGGAATATTCCTGAAATAGACAGGATAATCAAAGGTTTTCATGACCTGACCGTTTTCGTCCTTCATCTGGGCGAACTGATGGTCGTAGCGTATCACGCTATCCTGCTTATATACAATGGTATCTGCAAGAGAGAGGTACCTGGCAGCATCCCCGGTGGTCCCGGTCACTTCGCGGTTCGTATAATTTTTAGCCCAGTCTGTCAGGATCGTTCCGTTCTGCTTGAATACCGCCCAGAACATGATGCTTACCGCAAAGATGGATAATAAGGCCGCTACCGGGCGCTTATCGGTTGCAGCAGCTTTCCAGTAGAGGGAAACAAAGAAGAAGATCACCGGTATACAGGCGAAGATGAATGCATCATCGCTGTTGCTGCCGATCAGGTTGGCAGGATTGTTGAACAGGTAAGATAAGGTTTCCGGCCGCGAGAAGTCCACTAATGAGAAATCAAAAGGATACATCCATCCTATAACGCCGGCGATGATGCTGGGCAGGAATACTACGGAGAAGAGCCTGCCGATACTGATGTCATTCGGTGACGCCGGCTTAAGCACATTGGCGGCCCGGTAGTGATTGAGCCCGATACCAAAGATGATCAGCCCGGCAAACATACCCACGCCCGCCGTTATAAAAGCGTAATCCCAGCCAAACTTATTCCTCATAAAGGCAGCAATGATATTGCATATGAAGGCACCTATATTGATGCCCATATAGAAGATATTGAAGCCCGCGTCCTTTTTGTCCCTGTATATATCGTTGGTATAGAGGTTCCCGAGCAATGTGGATATGCTGGGTTTGAAAAAGCCGTTACCTATGATAACCAGGGCCATCGAAATATAAAAGGCTTCGATCCCGTCCATCGCAAAGCCGATGTAGCCCAGGCCCATGAGCGTTCCCCCTATGAACACAGCGTTGATGTACCCCAGCTTACGGTCTGCGAGAAAGCCGCCGAGAAAAGGCGTGAGATACGTAAGCGCTATATAGGTGCCATACAAACTGTACGCTTCTTTCGGATCAAATCCCATGCCGCCTTTATCCTTGCTCTCTATCATATACAGCACAAAGATGCCCAGCATCAGGTAGTAACCGAAGCGTTCCCACATTTCTGTAAGGAATAAATACGGTAATCCTTTGGGGTGTTTGGAGTTTGTAGGTGCATTATTCATAGGTTCTGCTTTTTTCGACCCCGCAAAATACATTAATTTAGTATTATTAACAATACCGGGTCCAAATTAAATCCCCCTGTCGTGCAGCACGGCAGGGGGATTTGATCAGGAGAGCGTTACGGGATTAACGGATAAGGGTGATATTGCCCTTTTTAGTGGCGGAAGTTCCGTCGCGGAAGGTCACTTCCAGCGTATAGCCGAAAGCGTCCATTTCCTGAGGTACGCCGTTGTAGGTGCCGTCCCAGCCTTCGTTCTTGTCACGGGTGGAAAAAACAAGATTGCCGAACCTGTTATATATTTTGAAATCAATGGTTTCGATATTGTAGCCTTTTACATATACCTTATCGTTCGTGCCGTCTCCGTTCGGGCTGAAGCCGGTAGGAACATCGGCAAGGTTATGTACTATGGCCTGGATATTTTTACAGGTAACATCCTCACAACCGGCTTCATTTTTGACGGTCAGGCATACCTTGAAGGTCCCCGAGTTATAAAACTCGTGATAAGGGTCCTTCTCTGAGCTGGTCCTGCCGTCGTTAAAATCCCAGTGGAAAATATCGCCGCCTTCGCTCTGGTTAAGGAACTGGGTGCCCTTATTGGGTTCGGGGGTGATTGGCGTATAGCTGAACAGCGCAGTGGGCTTGTCATATACATTCACCTTTATGCTGGCCGTATCATTGATATTACACGTGCTGGGGTTGTTGGCTATCAGGGTTATGGTATAGGAGCCCGGGGTCGTATAAATGTGGCTGGGCGTAGCGTCATTGCTGAAGCTGCCGTCCCCGAAGTCCCAGGTGTAGTTCCTTGCATTGACATAGGTGGGATTGAAGAATACCGGGTCGTTGATGCAGGCCAGCTCTACGGGCGGCAGGTCTACGCTGACCAGGTTATTGATGATCGTTAGGTTTTTGCTGATCACCACGGGATTGTTACAGGCTAAAGGATGCTCTATTGTCAGGGTTATGGTATAGGTGTCGTAGCCGGGATAGGTATGGGTAGGCGGATTACGTCCTACGAATGTAGTATTATCCCCGAAGTCCCACCTGTAAATGGCCTGGTTGGGATTCAGCTGTGAGGTCAAAGTGGTCAGGTTGGTGAAATTGACATCGAACGAGTAGCAGGTATCTTCCCGGGTATAGCTGAAGTTGCCCCTGATAGAGTCATTCCTCACCTGGATCTGCAGGTAAGTGGTGTCCCATTCAACGCAGGCCCCGGGATTATGGGCAATAAGCCTTACCGTGTATGTGCCGGCGGTAGGATAGGTATAGGATGGGTTGGCCTGTGTGGAGGTTGCGCCGTTATGGCCGAAGTCCCACCTGTATTGCGTGGCGTTGACAGAGCTGTTGTTGAAATTGACGGTGAATGGCGCGCAGCCGCTGTTGCTGGGTGCGGGTGTGGCCTGTGCCACCACCTTGGTAAAGCCGAATGCTATTTTGACAACCCCGATGTTACAGTTGAGGCTGCCGTTCACTGAAGAGTAGGCGCCGGGTGTGGAAGGGAAGGCCGTTCCGCCGCCGCAACTGGCACACATGGCCTGGTAGATCACGCCATGAGGATCAAACCGGCTGGTGCCGCCGTCCACGTGCTCGCCCCTGTTGAAGGCGCCGAAGAAAGAGCCGTACAGCAGGCTTTGAGCATCTTTGGCAATGACTATAAAATAAAAGTCGCTGCCGTCCGTGTTAGGCTGGAGCGCGTCCTGGGTCACCGGCAGTCCTGAAGTGGTGCTGCCGGGGGTGATGGTATTGCCGCCCCAGCCGGACACATATACATTTTCACAGGTATCTACCAGCATCGCTACCAGGGAAATGTTAGGAGTAGTCCTATTGCCATTTCCGAATACCGTGGAATAAAATGTGGTGGTAAATGTGTTATTAAGTTTATGGATGAACTGCGGAGAATTGGGATTGGAAAACGGTGCGTTGACCACAGGGTAAGCGCCCGTGGTCTGCCCCATTACGTAAACGTTGTTGTTACCGTCCACCTGGATGCCGTAGCACTGGTCGTAACCGCTGGTGCCGATATAAGTGGATTTGAGCAGGGGATAGTTCCCGGAATTCTGGAATTTGACAATGAAACCGTCAGACAGCCCGCCTGAATTGGAAGTATTGATGCTGCCGGACATAGTGCCGGGATGAAAATTCGTGCTCTGGGTACCGCCGGCAATATAAATATTCTGCTGCTGCTTATCCATGGTGATCACATAGGCTGCATCTGTACTGTCGCCACCTATAAGAGTGGAGTATATGAGCTGGCTGAGTCCTGGGTTGAACTTGGTAAATATACCGTCCTGCAGGCCGGAAAGATTTCTTTTGATACCGTTGGCAGTAGTTGGAAAATTGGTGGATTGTGTGCTGGCTACCACATAGATATTACCGCTATTGTCCACGATCACCTCGCTCCTAGAGTCATCACCGTAATTGTACTTGAGGGAGTTTTGGTTGGCGTTGAAGCCGAGGGATACATTAATACCATCGGCGCCGGACCCGCCGAGGTAGGTACAGGCTACCAGCGCTGAGCCGGTAGGATTCAGCTTTGTAACGAACAGGTCGGTTATGCCGCCGCCGTAGGCAGGCTGGAAAGAGCCTGTAGTTGTCGGGAAGTTGCCGGACTGGGTTTTACCGGCAATAATAAGGTTGCCGCCGTTGTCCACGACCAGGCTGTGGGGGAAATCATCAGAGTCGCCACCTATATAAGTAGAGTATATCAGGGTAGAGCCCGCACTGTTGAATTTAGAGATGGTAATATCCCAGTTCCCTCCTGAAAAGAAAGCACGGTAGGCACCGCTCGTGGTAGGGTAGCCCAGCCCGTTGGCGATACCGCCCGCATACAGGTTGCCCTGCGGGTCGTAGGTGGCTGTGAATCCCCAGTTGTCGGCGGTGGACCCGCTAAGGGATGCAAAGACCATCACGGGATCTATGATCAGGTCATATTGTTTGTTATATCCTTTGGGGAAGAAGAACCTGACCTCGTTATCCTTTACTTCATACTGTGCCGGCACGGTCTTTTTTTCGCCGTTGATGACCTGGTAGGAATAAGGAGCCATTTCTATGACGTTGCCCACCGATGTTTTGATGACGAGCTGACCCTGGTCGAGCGATATACCGTCGGTTCCGTTGAACTGCATCACGATCCTGGAGGGATTGCCCTGCGGGCGGACGATAAAATCGTATTTAAGCTGCTCGTTCTCCGTATAATATTTGACATCTATATTATCGTAGATGTTCTGGTACATTACCACGCCGTACAGGCTGACATTGCTTTTCCAGCGTTTTGGGTCCTGTCCCAGGAAATAATTATGATAGTAAGGCTGCTTCTGGGCGGCCACGATGGTCGCATCCGGATTAGCGTTTTTCCAGGTCATATTATAATGATGGAAAAGCAGCTCGCCGCTTTTGATCTTCCCGAATTTCCAGTCGTGCATCTTTTTGCTGTTCTCCTTATCGCCTATCCGGTAAGTGATCCCGGTTTGCTCCAGGAAGATATCCGCATTTTTGTGCAGGCCCTTGAACCTGAAAGGATGCTCCCACTGTCCTTCATTGGGCACGAAAAGAACGGGCGCGGCCTTTTCGTGCGTATGTTCTCCGCCTTCGTGGCAATAGCCTCTGGTACCGGGATGTACCAGGAAGGAGAAGAAGGTTATAAATAAAAAGAAGTATATTTTATTCATGTGCTTATATTATATATAATTTTCAGGAATTTTAAATATGAAGTTATGGCATTTTGACGATAATTTCAATTTTTGCAGGTAAAAATGTACACTGCTGCGGGTATTGTGACAATAGGGGAAATCAGGACGGGACCTGCAACATAATCTCATAGGGTACAATTTGTTATGTGAATTGTTTTTGATAAATTCGTGCATATGAAACAGCTTATGATCAGATATCTTATACTGCTTGTCGCCCTGTCGGGAGGCATATTGTCATCCGTCCGGGCCCAGGTATCCAGGGACGCGGCGATCAGCCTGCTTTTTGATCAGGATATGTACCTGAAAATTGTGGAAAGCTACTCGGCCGATACGTCCGGGCTCAGCGGGGAGTCGTATAAATATATCGGAGTTGCCTATTATTTGTCGGACAGGAGCGATACGACGGCCATTCACTTCCTGGAGAAAGCCCTGTCCAGGGAATGCAGTAACCCCGATATGGTGTATTATTATCTGGGGCAGTCCTGTCTTTTTGCCAAAGATTATGTACGGGCCAAATCGTATTACAGGCACCTGCTCCAGCGGAATCCGCGTCATGCCGGGTCGTATGTGGGGCTCGGGTATTGTATGCTGGGCGAGCATAAGACGGACCAGGCCTGCCAGATGTTTGAGAATGCCTATGTGATAGATAATAAGCATATCGGCGCTAATTTTAACCTGGGCATATACAGCGACGATCCTAAGAAATGCAGGGCCTACCTGGGAAATGTATTGAAAAGTGCAGATTCCACAGATCACTATTTTGTCCGGAGCCTCTACTACCTTGCCCTGATGGATATGGAAACTAAGGCCTACGCAGACGCTGACAGGCGGCTGTTGCTGGCGAAGCGCCTGGCGCCGGAAGACAGCGATATTCTCGAGGGTATCATACAGTCATTGTACAGGCAGGAAAGGTATGCCGCCGCTGAACCTTATAAAAAGGAATTGTACCGCATGTATGCTGATACCGCTATGGCCCGGGAGCTGAAGGAGACCTTCTTCCTGGATGAGTTCAGCTATAAAAAATACAGGGTCGTGGTAAAGGAAAGCTTTGAGTCTGGAAATGCCATGGCCGGGGCTGTCAAGCTCGTTTTTAATGTTTATAATGAATACGGCCGCCTGCTGTACAGGGTACGGCTGGAATATGCGGCGGCTGACGGAAGTGCAGGGGGAACAGCTCCTGCAGGGCTTTGCCTGTACCAGGCGCTTGATAATGATACCCGCATCCGCCATGGTGGGCTGTTTGCCGCAGGCTATGACTATGGCAACGTCAAGGCGGCGGTGATGGACATTCTGAGAAAGAAGCATACCGCTCACTTTTCCGCCCGGTAGCCTGTCCTGTTTTATTTGCGGTAATATTGCTTACTTTTGTCGAGCTAAAAATATTGCTGCTTAGACCCAAAAATACGGTAAATTATTCTGGTGAGTACCTATGCTACATATACCATAAAGAACCTGGAAGTAATGACCGGCATTAAAAGCCATACTATCAGGATATGGGAGAAGCGTTACGGTATCCTGCAGCCCGGCAGAAGCGATACGAATATCCGCTTTTATACCAACGAGGACCTGAAAAAGCTGCTGAATGTAAGCTTTCTGAACCAGCATGGTCTGAAGATATCCAGGATCGCGGAAATGTCGGAAGAAGAGATACGGCTTAAAGTGCAGGCCCTGAACCTGTCGGAGTTCTCTGATGCCACGCTTATAGAAAGCCTGATGGTGGCTATGATAGAGCTTAATGAATCCCTGTTCCGGAATGTATTGCATACGGCTACTTTAAGGTACGGGTTCGAGCAGGTGGCAGTACTGGTGATCTTTCCCTTCTTTCAGCGTATAGGCATTATGTGGCAGACCGGGGTCATTAACCCCGCCCAGGAGCATTTTGTCAGTAATATCGTCCGCAACATGATCATAGGGGCTACGGAGGCCCTCGACTACCATCCCGATCCTGCCCTGAAAAAAGTGGTGCTGCTGCTGCCGGAAAGCGAGCTGCACGAGATCGGCCTTTTATTCTATAATTACGTGCTGCGCATACATAACTACCCGACGCTGTACCTGGGGCAGATAGTGCCGCTGGATAGTATGGAGCGTATCCTGGAGATCACCACCCCCGATGCTCTCATCTGCTCTGTGACCAATGCGTTGAATGCCGGTGATATAGACATCCTGATCCGTCGGATAGCAGTGACCTATAAAGGTCCTGTGTTTGTCTGCGGCAGTGCGCTGTCTGCCTGTGAAGCCCCGATGCCGGCTAATGTAAGCAGGTTTTCGAGAGCTGCGGAGCTGCTGCAGCTCCTTGCCGCGCTTTAAGCGTCTTCCCTGTTAAATCTCCCATGCTATTCAGTGATGTTGTTGATTGTTCCGGCTGTACGATAGCGGCTATGCGGTCGTGAGGTTGCAGGAACAGAACGCCAGGCAACGAAGCAGGCCCCGGGCAGCGGCTTTTTTACTTCACAACCTTTTATCATGGATATGCTCCGCTGAGGAGTGTCCTCCCTGCGGGCGATTGACTGCTTTTGCCACAAAGGTACCGAGGGGGCCGGTCGTTCCGAACGGATGCGGGGCACTCTTATATAACCGGTAGCCTATAATGGCTTTGTTTCCTATATAGCAGATAGCCAGTTACTTGATAATATGGATTGCCGGTGATCGAACACAGCCGTATAATGCAGGTGACAGGCCGGTTGGGGGCAACCCTGTACGATCTTTTTTGCCAGTATAAATTTTTATTATAAAATATTTTTGTCTGTAATTATTTTGTTTAACTTTGTTTATTAAATATTAAACAAAATGAATATTAAGGGGCGGAGAAAAACAGCGATTGTCATTGGGGCCGGCTTTTCCGGTATCACAGCAGCCGCTGCTTTGGCCGCTCAGGGTTGGGAAGTGCAGGTGCTGGAAAAGAACAGCACGCCGGGAGGCAGGGCGCGTGTGCTGAAGAAGGACGGCTTTACTTTTGACATGGGTCCCAGCTGGTATTGGATGCCGGAAGTGATCGGCAGCTATTTTCAGCGCCTGGGTACTTCTGTGGAGGACCACCTTGATCTTAAGAGGCTGGATCCTTCCTACCAGGTTATTTTTTCAAGGCATAACACGCTGGAAGTGCCGGCAGATATGAGCGCGTTACGGGAACGCTTCGAAAGCCTGGAGCCTGGAGCCGGCCGGAAGCTGGACCGGTTCCTCAGGGAAGCCCGGCTGAAATACGAGAAAGGGATGGGGGAGTTTGCAGCGAAGCCTTCGCTTTCCATACGTGAATTTGCCCGCTGGAATCTTATCCGTGCCGCTGTCCGGCTGGACCTGTTCCGCTCTTTTTCCGCTCATGTCAGGTCTTACTTCAGGCACCCGGAATTATTACAGTTGTTGGAATTCCCGGTGCTTTTTCTCGGCGCGATGCCCAAACATATTCCTGCCTTATACAGTATGATGAATTATGCGGACCTGTCCCTGGGGACATGGTACCCGATGGGCGGCTTCGGGAAGCTGGTAGAAGCCATGGTAACCGTTGCGGAATCCAAAGGAGTGAAGTTCATGTATGATGTGGACGTCCGGGAGCTTACGCCCGGCGACGGGTCTGTAGAGCGCGTCCTGACCGGTAAAGGTGTCTTTACGGCCGATGTCATTATCAGCTCAGCAGATTATCATTTTACGGAGCAGGTGCTGCTGCCCCCGGCTTACCGTAATTATAGCGCATCCTATTGGGAGAAGCGTGTCATGGCGCCTTCCTGCCTGCTCTACTATATAGGGGTCAGTAAAAAGATAGGTCGCCTGCGTCACCACAACCTGTTCTTTGAAAATAGCTTTGATGCCCATGCAGCATCCATATATGAAAGGCCGGCTTATCCCCGTAATCCCCTCTATTATGTATGCTGCCCTTCCAAAACGGATGACAGCGTAGCCCCGGAAGGAATGGAGAACCTTTTCCTGCTGATCCCGGTAGCGCCCGGACTTGAAGATACGCCTGCCGTCAGGAGCTCGTACTTTGAGCATATCATGGCAAGGCTGGAGGCATATTGTGGCGAGCCTATAAAGGAGCATATCATAAGCTATACCGATTATGCAGGTGAAGATTTTATAAGGGATTACAACGCTTATAAGGGCAACGCCTACGGGCTTGCCAATACGCTGCGGCAGACGGCGCTGCTGAAGCCCGTGATAAAGAACAGGAAGCTTGATAACTTATATTATACCGGCCAGCTGACCGTTCCGGGACCGGGAGTACCGCCGGCTATACTTTCCGGTCAGCTGGTAGCCGATTATATTATTGCCTACACGAAAAGATCGCACTATGAAACTTCTTTATGACCTGATTTCCGAAGAGTGCAGTAAAAATATCACCAGGCGTTACAGCACTTCCTTTTCGCTGGGGATAAGATTCCTTGCAAGAGAATTCCGGGGTCCCGTTTATGCCATTTACGGCTTTGTCCGGCTGGCGGACGAGATCGTGGACTCTTTTGAAGGTTTTGAGCAGGAGGCCATGCTCCGGCAGCTGGAAAAGGATACGTACCGGTCCCTTGAAGACCGTATCAGCATCAACCCTGTCCTGAATGCCTTTCAGCGGGTGGTCCATAGGTATGATATAGACACGGAGCTGATCGCTGCTTTCCTGGAAAGCATGGCTATGGACCTCCAAAAGCAGGTATATACCAGGTCGCTGTATGAAAAGTATATATACGGCAGCGCGGAGGTCGTAGGGCTGATGTGCCTTAGGGTATTCTGCCGCGGGGACGGCCAGTTGTATGAGAGGCTGAGACCCGCAGCGATGAAGCTGGGCGCCGCCTTCCAGAAGATCAATTTCCTGAGGGATATCAGGACGGATTATGAAGGCCTGGGGAGAATGTACTTTCCGGGAACGGATTTCGGTAATTTCTGCAATGCTCAAAAAAGCAATATTGAAGCGGACATCGCAGCGGATTTTGCGGCAGGCTATGAAGGCATCAGGCAATTGCCTGCTGACGCAAGGTTCGGCGTTTACCTGGCCTATGTATATTATAAGCGCCTGTTTAAAAAGATACAGGCCATACCCGGAGAACGGATACTGCAGGCAAGGGTCCGCATACCGGACTACCAGAAAATATATCTGCTGTTCAGCAGCCTTACGAAAAGCAAACTTAATCTGATCTGATCATGAAAAGGTGGTTCTTATTATGCCTGGCTATAATGGCTTGCCTGTCCGCCCGGGCAGGCGGAACGGGGTCCCTGCAGGAGCTGTTCTTTAACGCGGGAACGGATGTCGGCATCCGGAAATTCTACCAGGCGGCGCAGGGTGCCGGTGATAGCCAGGCCCTGACCCGTGCGTACAAAGGCGCGGCAACGGCCATGTATGCAGGTGTGGCGTCTTCGGTAGCAGACAAGCTAAGCTATTTCAGAGCTGGCAGGAAGCTGCTGGAAAGCGCTGTGCAGCAAGACCCGGACCATGCGGAGATCAGGTTCCTGAGGCTGGCGGTACAGGTGAAGGCGCCCGGCATCCTGGGTTACAGCGGCGATATACGGGCAGATGCCGATCTTATTATCCGGGCCCTGGAGCAGGGCAGGGTATCGTCCGGGACCGCTTTCTGGGAGCAGGCAATATCGTTTATGTTGGGTAGTGGCGGGCTTACGGCTGCGCAAAAGCAGCGTTTACAAAAAATGCAATGAATAATGATGCAGTATGTGATTACAGTCGATACTTCGGACAGGGAAACCGGTATCATGGAAAAGATAAAAGCGCATGAGCTGGGTGTCCTGCACCGTGCGTTCTCCGTTTTTATCTTTAACAGCAGGAACCAGATGCTCCTGCAGCAGCGGGCGCACGAAAAGTACCATGGCGGCGGGTTATGGACCAATACCTGCTGCTCTCATCCGCTGCCCGGTGAGAATGTGCAGCAGGGAGCAGACCGTCGACTGGCGGAGGAGATGGGTATGGCCTGCAGGCTGCGGCCGGAATTTTCCTTTATCTATAAAGCCAGGGTAGAGAACGGGCTGACGGAGCATGAGCTGGATCATGTATTTATCGGCTATAGCGACCAGGACCCGGTGCCTGATGCGGCAGAGGTCAGGGACTGGAAATGGGTGGATATGGAATGGCTGCTGGAGGATGTCAGTCAGCGCCCGGAGCTCTATACGGTCTGGTTTAAGATAATGCTGCCCCGACTTTTGCCGGTAGCCGGTATACAGGTACTGGATGCGTGAATTTTATAAATATTAAAATGTTACAGGATATGATCGCGCTTTATTTATTGCTGACCCTGGGGGTCTTTGTGGTGATGGAAGGCATTACCTGGCTGACCCATAAATATGTCATGCATGGATTCATGTGGTACTTTCACCGAGACCACCATGACCCCGCACATAAAATGCTGGAGAAGAATGATCTTTTCTTCCTGATATTTGCTACGCCCAGCTTTTTACTGATGCTGTCCGGTGCCGGCGCCGGGTTTGACTGGCGTTTTTTTACCGGTTTGGGGATCATGCTGTACGGCATAGCCTATTTCCTGGTGCATGACGTCCTGATCCACCAGCGTTTCAGTTGGTTCAGAAGAACGGATAATATTTACTTCCGTGCGCTCAGGAAGGCGCACAAGGTACATCATAAGCATCTGGGTAAAGAGGAAGGAGAATGCTTCGGGATGCTGTTCGTGCCCCTGCGTTATTTCCGGGAAGCTATCGTCTATAAAAAGAATCTTCACAAGAAATAATGAATATCAGTACACATTATTATTATATTATCGTCAATATAGGATGCTTTATCGTGCCGTTCCTTTTCAGCTTTCATCCCAGGCTGAGGTTTTACAGGCACTGGAAGGCCTTTGGGGCGGGCACGATGGTCATGGCCGCCGTCTTTATCCCATGGGACATGTATTATACTGCAAAAGGCATCTGGGGATTCAATGATAAATATATATCAGGTAGCTATATAGGCAACCTGCCGCTGGAGGAATGCCTGTTTTTCTTTTGCATACCTTACGCCTGCATCTATACCTATCATTGCTTTTCCATATTCCTGGAAACAAGGAAGATACCCCGTTTTTTTTATTATCTGGGATGGGGGCTGGCCGCCTTATGCATCGTTACCGCAGCCATATACCATAATCGTGCTTATACCCTGGTGACGCACCTGTTATGCGCCGTGCTCCTGCTGCTGCACCTTTGTGTATTCAAAAGCGCTTATCTCGGGAAGTTCCTGCTGGTATTCATGGTGCTGCTGGTACCTTTTCTTACTTCCAACGGCGTGCTGACAGGGACAACATTCTGGCAATATCCCTTTATTAACCTGGACCCTGATGCCATCGCTGAGCCTATTGTATGGTATGATAATGCGCATAACCTGGGCGTCCGCATATGGACCATGCCGGTAGACGACCTGTCTTACGGGCTTACAATGCTGCTGCTGACGGTTACCGTTTACGAAAGGATGCTGAGGAAATAGCAGGGTACCTGGCGCCGGCTATTGCGGCTGGAAAAATATAAGGGTATTCCCGAAAGTATCCTTTACCGCAATTTCAAGCTGTCCCCAGGGTTGCTCCTTAATGCCGGGCCTGGCATATTTATAATGTTTGCCTGATAATTGCCGGTGCAGCTGGTGGATGTCATCAGTGCCGATCCTCACGGTGCTGCCTGGTGTGCCGTCGCCGTGATGTTCTGACAGGTGCAGGACACAATGATTGCTGGATATCTGAAGGTATACCGGGAAGTGCGCTTCAAAACGATGTTCCCAGTCTATGGAGAATCCCAGATAATCCACATAGAAAGCCGCGGCTTTCTCTTTATCGAATATCCGGAGGACGGGTACAGGCTGGTGTAATTGCATAGGTCAGGCATTGGGCGTTTTACGGCTTACCAGGTATAGCTGGGGTACTACGGACATCAGTATGCCGATGGCTACCAGCTGGTGCAGCAGCGCAATGATCTCGTATCTTCCGAAATGTCCCAGTACTATGTGCGGGGCGTTCAGGACGGCCAGCACACCCAGGGTTATCTGGAGCGCTATGAAGAGCAGCGGATAATTCAGCGTGGCCCGTAACGAGGTGTTGGCGGTATCGCGGGCCAGCCGCTTCAGCCCGGCATACAGCAATATGGCTGCGATGCCTATGGTATAAGCAATGGTACGGTGTATGAAATGCACGTTGATGGTGCCGGAGCTCCAGCTTTGATCGGTCAGGGAAGCCGGGATATAGCTGCCGTTGATGTCCGGCCAGGTAGGTGCGGCGGGAGCCGCCTTCAGCCCGGCCATGAACGCGCCATAGATGAACTGTACGGTAATAAGTCCTAAAAAGACCAGCAGGGCGGTGCTGTACCGGCGTGAGGGGCTGAATTGCAGGCTGACCGACCTGATCTGCAGCACAAACCACACCTCATATGCCAGCAGCAGCAGCGCGGCTACAAAATGTATGGCCAGGCGGATATGGTTGACATACAGGTCGTTCTCATTCAGCCCGGACTGTACCATGATCCATCCAAGCGCGGCCTGCAGCAGTCCCAGGACAAATAAGACGACCAGAGAGGTGGTCATATTCCCGGTGAAATATTTTTTGCGCCAGAAATAGAGGAAAGGCACCAGGAATACGATGCCGATGAGCCTTCCCCAGAGCCGGTGGAACCATTCCCAGAAAAAGATGAACTTAAAATCGCCCAGTGTGAAATGATTGTTCAGGTACTTGTACTGGCCTATCTCCTGGTAAGCATTGAAAGCCTTTTCCCATTCCTGCTCGTTCAGCGGCGGCAGCGCACCCATGATCGGCTTCCATTCCGTTATGGACAGCCCGGAGCCGGTAAGCCGGGTAATGCCGCCCAGCAGGATCTGGACAATGGTCATAAAGATACCGATATACAGCCAGGTAAGTAAAGCTTTGCGTTGAGAAGAAGTCAGTGTGTACATTGCTTATCAGGAAAAGAGGTATGTATGTTGAATAACTGCAAAGTTACATCAAGAAAAGAATGTTATGGTATAATTTATTAGCTTTGCAGCCGGATAATTTTTAATATTAAAACCAGGCAGGAATGAAAAAATTAATAGCAGCTTTTATGCTCTCATTACCTTTGTGGACAGGCTGCAGGAACAGCGGACCGGATATCTCAAAGGTACAGGTGGAAGTAACTGCCTATGATTTTTACAAGGATTTTTCCCGCCTGGATACCGCGCACCTGGAAGCCGGGCTCGAGACCCTGCGTGCCAAATACCCGCAATACCTGCCCTTTTACCTGGACACGCTGGCGGCAGGTACCGTCTCCCTGGCGGATTCCTCCACCAATGCTGAAGGTATAAAGACCTTTCTGACGCACAAGGATTATAAGCACCTGCTGGATACGGTCAACCAGGCTTTTCCCTCCACGGACGATATTACAGAGAGCCTAACCACCACCTTCCGGTATATAAAATACTACGATACGGGCATAGCGCTGCCTGATAAAATATACTATGCCGTTTCGGGCTTAAGCAATATGGTGGGATTGGGCAGTAATAATACGCTGACTATCTGCCTGGATTACTTCCTCGGTGAAAACTTTAATCCCTATTACCAGATCAATATTCCCGAATATGTTATTCCCCGCTTTAAGAAAGCATACGCGCCGGTAATGGCCGCCCAGGTGCTGTACCAGGATGCCTACCCCTTTGAGCCTCATGATAAGGACCTGCTGACCATGATGATCGAGCAGGGCAAAATGCAGTACTTTCTCGGCCTTGTGACACCACAGGTGCAGGAGCATATGCGTTTCGGCTTTACACAGCAGCAACTGGAATGGTGCAGGGCGCATGAAAGAGATATCTATAACTTCTTTACATCCAATGATTTTCTATTCAGCAAAAATATGCAGCAGGTGATGCGTTTTGTCAGTGACGGTCCTTTTACCATGGGTATGCCGCAGGAAAGTCCCGGTAATATCGGGTCTTTTACCGGTTACCGGATCGTGCAGCAATATGTAAAGGAAACGGGTGCCGACTGGTATGCGCTCGTCAGTGAAACAGACGCGCAGAAAATACTTAAATTATCAAAATACAGGCCTTAACAACTCCGGAAGCTCGTTAGGTACAGTATTTGCTGGGTGTGTTATCATACTTTATAACCTATAACCTCAAACATAAAATGAAAAGAATCTTTACGACTTTGCTGTTATTATCCGTATGGGGCGCTGCCTTTGCCCAGAAGGAAGTAAAGGAATATGAAAAGCTTTTGAATAAAAAAGTGATCGCCAGCACCAATATTGATACGGTTGCCTGGCTGTATGACGGCAACTTTCACCTGGGTATCAACCAGGCGCTGCTGCACAACTGGCAGGCAGGGGGCGAGTTGGCCTCTTTTACTGCCAGCAGCCTGTTCTACGGAACGCTGACCAGGTATAACGGCCGGCATTTGTGGACCAACAACCTGGACATGGCTTACGGGCTGCTGTATACTTTCTCCAATGACTTCGTCCCGAGGAAGATAGATGACCGTATAGACCTGACCTCCAAATACGGGTACCGCCTGACGGACAGCGGCAACCTGTTCTTCACTACATTGTTCAATGCCAGGACGCAGTTTACAAAAGCGTATAATTACGATCTGACCGGCTGGGATACGTTCAGCACTTCCAGGTTCCTGTCCCCGCTGTATGCTACGCTTGCCCCGGGTATTGAATACCGGAGAGGCGAGGAGATCAGCATATTCTTCTCTCCACTGGCTTCCCGTCTTACCTATGTGGATAAATATTATACTACCAAATTGCCGGAAGGAGCGTTCGGGGTGGCCTTTGACAAGACCATACGCTTTGAGCTGGGCGCCTACCTGACAGCGAGATATAAGAAGCAGATTACAGAGAACATCGCTTACCAGACCAGGCTGGACCTGTACAGCAATTACCTGGCTAAGGACCAGGAGCTGAATGGTATTGTGGTAAAAGAGGATAATCCCGGCAATATAGATGTGATGTGGGATAACCAGCTTTCATTCAAATTCTACAAATACTTCAGCTTTAATATCGGCGTACTGGCTATCTATGACAATGACGTGCCATATTACAGGTTTGTGGACGATGGCACCGGTAATATGATAGAGAAAAGGGAGCCTGTTAAAGGATTGGGCTGGTGGCAGATCAAGCAGATGATGTCCCTCGGTTTCAACTATAAATTTTAATTGCTTTCCCGTAAGCGTATTTGAAAAGCAGCTAGCTGTTATGTTCGACAGTAACAAATAAGCATTGATGTAAGACATCAATGCTTATTTGTTTTATGCTCAGGTGCTATCTAAAAAATCTCTTTGATTGTCATATTGAGATGGCCTTGTCACATTGAGCCTGTCGAAATGTGTGATCTGATAAATAAACACCGCCGTTAATATTCCGATTGGGCTCCATATGACATTTTATTGCCTATGTGCTTATAACAAAGACCCTCTTCGTACAAATATGCTTTGCTGAGAAGTGTCCTCTCTGTGCATAGAAGACCGCTTTTGCTGTAAAGGTAGTAGTATTGGTCATTCCGAACGGATGTGAGGAATCTCTTATAATATTTGTAGCATCTTATAGTGTATGCTCCTCCTTGCTATATGATATAAATAGCCAGTATAAATCTTGCTCCTTTGCTGGCGTTCTTCACCAACAAACTGGATATTGAAAAGCCTCTTTTGTTTTCACATTGAGCCGCCTTGTCACATTGAGCTTGTCGAAATGTGAGAGTTATATCAATAAACCGTCCTGTCATTGTTATTTTCTTATAGCGTCTATCTGCTTGCAGGAAATCCCTTCTAGTTGCTTCTTTGCCGGTGTTCTTCACCAGCAAACAAAGGTCCCATGAACAACCTGGCTAAGCGTCCAGCCTGATACGGGGATCGACCTTGGCATACAGCAGATCCGTCAGTAAATTGATGATGATAAACGCAGAAGCGCTTACAATGATGCTGCCCATTACAATGGGGAAATCCATCTTATCAAGCGCATCCACTGTCAGCTTCCCGAGCCCTTTCCAGCTAAAGATATATTCAATAAAGAAAGAGCCTGCCAGCAATTCGGCAAACCAGCCGCTGACGGCCGTTATAACGGGATTCAGGGCGTTGGGTAAGGCGTGCCTGAAAATGACGCGTCTCCTGGAAAGTCCTTTGGCATAGGCTGTCCTGATGAAATCCTGGTGTAAAACGTCCAGGACGGAGCTGCGCGTCAGTTGCGCTATGATGGCCATAGGGCGTATGCCCAACGTAAATGCGGGAAGGATAAGGTTCTTAAAGCTGATGCGCTGTATACCGGAAGTGTCGTATTCAAACAGGCTGCCCGTCATCGGCAGGCCCAGGTATGGCTTCAGGAGGAATCCGAACACATAGGCTATTACCAGCCCCATAAAGAAGGAGGGTGCCGAGATACCTAAAATGCTGGTGAAGATAGCGCTGCTGTCCCAGGCCGTACCCTGCCTGATGCCGGCCAGTAGCCCCAGTAATATCCCGGTGATGATAGCGAACAGCATAGCGGAAACCGCCAGTATGACCGTGCCGGGCAGCGCTTCCGCTATGACTTCGGATACCGGTCTTTTGGTCTGGTAGCTTCTCCCGAGGTAAGGCTGCTTCAAAACGAGCGTTCCGGCGCTGCCCAGCCGGAGGCTGCCCTTGATATTATACTGGTGCAGGCTGGATGTATCGTGAATGCTTATGGGAGAAAGGTCGTTAAGGTACAGCAGGTAGCGTTCCGGGATGCTTTTGTCAAGGTTCAGCTCTTTCCTGACGTTTTCCAGCGTTGCAAGGTCCGAGCGCTGGCCGAGCGTAAGCCTCGCGGGGTCGGAAGGCACAATATTGAATAAAAAAAAGATCAGCGTAATGATACCCCAGAGTACCACCAGCGCATAAAGCGATTTTTTTATCCAGTAGTTTACCATAAGCGGGGTGGTCAGTTGAGGTGTTGTTGTAAAAACTGCAGCAATTCATTTATTTGCAGGTCCCTGTTGTAATGTTCCCGTATCGTGCGTGCCCCGTTGCAGCCCAGCCGCCGGATCTCTTCCGGGTTGTCCAGGAGCAGCCTGATGTATTTTATGAACTCTTCCCTGTTATCGGCCACCAGTAAATGCTCTTTGTGCGAAACATCTATGCCCTCCACTCCTATGGGTGTGGTAATGACCGCTTTGCCGATGGCCATACCCTGGAATATTTTGATCCTGACACCGCTGCCGCTCATGATGGGAACCAGCAGTATGTGCTTGTCCTTTTCAAACTCATACGCATCTTCCACTTCGCCCACTACGACGACATTGGGAGCCGTATGATGCATCAGCGAAGCCGGCATATTGCGTCCTGCCAGGTAAAGCCTGACCCGGGGATGCGTTTTATAGACTTCAGGCATGATCTCGTCCATCAGCCATTTCACTGAATCCAGGTTGGGCTGCCAGTCCATCGCTCCGATGTGGTAGAGCTTTATATCCGGTGGGGTGATATCCTGCACCGCAGGCTGATTGCTGATCTTTATCCCGAATGTCTGGGTATAGAGCGGTGCTTTTACGTTCTGGATCAGGTAAAAATCCCTGTCCACATCAGAGATCGGTAGTATGATGTCGTAATCCTCCAGGTGTTCCAGCTCGTACTGCTTCAGCCTGCGGGTCAGCAGCCTGAGGTACGCTTTTTTTAAGGGCTTTTGCTCCTGGAGATACAGCCGCTCCCATATTTTATATTCTATATTGTGCGAGCGTAATATGATCTTGGCCTTGCTATGCTCCCGGATGGTCGGGACGTAAGGTGTGAGATAAAGGCTTTCCAGTTGTACAAAATCAAAATGTTGCGATGTGAGCAGCTCTTTTAATGCGGCGCGGTAATGAGCATTATCGAAGCGCTGAATATTATAGGACTTTCCCGGCCGGAACAGGTTTGCCAGCACTCCCCAGGCAGTCACTCGATTGTCTACATCCACTGTCCTGAAATGCTCCAGCTTCCCGTATATAGCCGGAAGCCTGGTGGTATCCGTATAGTGCCTGGCCGTATTCATCGCAAGCAGGCTTACCTTTATGCCGGCCTCTATGTAACCTTCTATAAAATAATGCATAGCCAGGCTCCCGCCGTCTTTAAGGGGGTAGGGGATCCTATTGGTCAATATTAAGATATGCATTTTATAATTTGCTTTTGAACGTTTTCTTTGGACTAAGTGGTAACTTTGTAACTGACTACCGAACGATAATCATTAAGAATAAATTGCGCAAAGTAATGACAAATATCTCAAATCCTGCTGAAATAGAAAAGTTAAGGAAGGACTTTCCTATTCTCGGCCAGAAAATATATAATAACGATCTAATTTATTTCGATAACGGAGCTACCACACAAAAGCCACAGCAGGTCATTGACACTATTGTGGAATATTATACCACCTACAACAGTAATGTGCACAGGGGCGTGCATTTCCTGAGCCAGCGTGCTACGGATGCGGAAGAGCATGCGCGCCGTACGGTGCAGCGATTCATCAACGCTCAGTCCCCGGACGAGATCATTTTCACGAAAGGGACCACGGACAGCATTAACCTGCTGGCCTTTTCTTTCGGGGAGCTGGCCATACAGGAAGGCGATGAGATCATCATTTCCAGGATGGAGCATCATGCCAACATCGTGCCATGGCAGGAATGCGCCAGGCGTCACAAGGCGGTGCTGAAGGTAGTGGACTTCGATGAGGAAGGCGTGCTGGATATGGAACAGTATGCCGGTATGATAACGGACCGCACCAGGATGGTAGCCCTTACCTGGGTGTCCAATACGCTGGGCACCATTAACCCGGTAGCTGATATTATCAGCATCGCGCACAGCCATAATGTGCCTGTAATGCTGGATGCTGCGCAGGCCGTGCAGCATATGCGTGTGGATGTGCAGCAACTGGATGTGGATTTCCTGGTATTCTCCGGGCATAAGATATACGGACCTACCGGCATAGGTGTTTTATACGGTAAGCGGAAATGGCTGGAGCAGATGCCGCCTTACCAGACCGGGGGCTCTATGATAAAGACGGTGCAGGTAGATACCACTACCTATGGGGATATCCCGTTTCGGTTTGAGGCCGGTACGCCGCATATAGAAGGCATCATAGGGCTCGGCGCGGCTATTGAGTACGTGGAGCGGGCCGGCATTGAGGCCATAGCGGCCTATGAGCATGACCTGATAACCTACGCAAAAGAGCAACTGGGAAAGATCGGCAGGGTAAAGGTGCTGGGTGCTTCCCGGCCGAAGGCCGGGGCCTTGTCCCTGGTCATCGAAGGCATACACCCCTTTGATGCCGGCGAGCTGCTGGATAAAAAGGGCATAGCTGTAAGGACCGGTCATCACTGCTGCCAGCCTATTATGGACTACTATGGGATACCGGGTACCCTGAGGATCTCATTTGCCTTATATAATACCAAAGCTGAGGTGGATATACTGGCACGGACACTCGAAAGGGTGATAGGCATGCTGGTATAAAAGATATAAATGGTGTTTCAAAAAGTGGTCATATGATCGTGAACGACAAAATCGGGGTTGTTTTATCCGGGGGCGGCTTCAAGGGGCTTGCCCAACTGGGCGTGCTGCATTTCATGCAGGAGCTCCGGATACCGGTACATGCCATCTCCGGCACCAGCGTCGGGGCTTTGATAGGCGCCTTTATGGCGCAGGGCTATACGCCTTACCAGATACTGGACTATGCCAGGAAGGAGCGTATATTTTCCTATACCTATCTTTCCCTAAGGAATGGCGGCGGGCTCTTCAATACCAACCTGCTGGATAGGATCATAAAGAAATATATTCCGCACAATTCCTTCGAAGACCTGAAGATCCCGTTCTATACCACCGTTACGGACCTGACCAACGGGAGAGAGCTGACCTTTACCAAAGGAGACCTGGCCCTGGCGGTCAAGGCTTCCTGCAGCTTCCCGCTTATTTTCCAGCCGGTGCTGTATAAGGATACCTATCTGTGTGACGGGGGACTGGTAAATAATTTTCCGCTCGATCCTATTGTGAGCACCTGCAATATGGTGATAGGCGTGAATGTCAATCCCATTAATAAGGTGGAAGGCAGTATGAATTACCAGAAGCTTATCGGCAGGATCATCAGGATCACCAGCTCGCAGCTCCCTCCCGAAGCCAAAGCCAAATGTACGCTGTACCTGGAGCCTGACGGCATCAATAATTACACTATGTTCGAAACACAGCGGATCGAAGAGCTGTTCGAGGTGGGCTATATGGCCGCGAAAAAATGCAGAGAGGATTTTTTAAATATAAAAGCAATGGCCGGGGCCTGGACCGGCGGTCAGAATCCGGGATGATATCTCTGAAGCGTTTCCCTTAAAAAACGGGTGTCGAGGTGGGTATAGATCTCCGTAGTGGTGATGCTGGCATGGCCCAGCATTTCCTGTACAGCGCGGAGATTGGCGCCGCCCTCCACCAGGTGTGTGGCAAAGCTGTGGCGCAGCGTGTGGGGATAGATATTCTTCTCGATCCCGGCCCTGCGTGCCGCTTCTTTGATAATATAAAAGATCATTACACGGGACAGCCCTTTTCCCCGTTTGTTGAGGAAGAGTGTATCCGTATGCTGCGGGTGGACGGTCTTATGCACCCTAATATGCTCCTTATACACCTGTATGTGCCGCGCCGCGCTGTCCCCGACGGGTACAAGCCGCTCTTTATTCCCTTTTCCTGTGATGCGGATATAGCCTGCCTCCAGGTAAAGCCCCGAGATCTTTAGGTCCAGCAATTCACTGACCCGCAGCCCGGACCCGTACATTGTTTCTGCAATCGCCCTGTTCCTTTGTCCCTCTGCCGAAGACAGGTCGAAGGTCTGCAATAAGGCTTCTACTTCCGAAACAGAAAGCGTATCGGGTATTTTCCTGCTTACTTTAGGTGCCGCAAGCAGTAGTGTGGGATTGACCTCAATAAGGCCTTCCAGCTCCATAAAGCTGTAAAAGGATTTGATCCCCGAGAGCATCCGCGCCAGGGTAGCGGCGGCCAGCTCCATTTCGCCGGCATAGGTAATGAAATGCTTCAGGTCCTGGGTGGTAAGGGAGGTGAGGTCCTTGTCTGCCACGAATGAGCTCAGGCATTCGACATCCCTGAGATAATTGTCCACCGTATGAGGCGAATGTTGCTTTTCGAGCTGCAGGTAATTGCCGAAGCTCCTGATATAGATCGCATTCATGCTCTTACTCTCTTATTTTATCCAGCAGCTCGCTGCATAAATTGGCCTCTTCTCTTGATATGTTGTTGAACAGGCCCGCGTAGTTGTCAGGAATGACGTCATCCAGTTGCTTCAGTATATCCAATCCTTCCTGCGTAATGGTCACCTCTATCATGCGCCGGTTATTATCATTGAATTTTTTATGGACCAGCTTTTTGGCTACCAGCTTTTCTATGATCCTGGTAACGTTTGAATTTTTGGATATCATCCTGCTTTGTATCTCGAATGCCGGGAGCGGTGTGCCCAGGCTGCCTCTCAGTATCCGGAGCACATTATATTGATGGCTGGTGATATTGGTGGATTTAAATATATGGGCGGTTTTGTCCTCCAGCCAGCTGGCGGAGAACAGGATATTGAGGAATAATTTCTGGTATTCGTCGGTGATCTTCCTGGATTTTAATTCTTCTTCTATTTTCATGGTTCAGAAAAATAATACAATACAACTCTTTGGTACTTTGTATTGTTTAATATTAACTTTACTTATTCCAACACCAAAGTTAATATAAAATCGTGTTACTGTCAGATGAAAGAAAAAATAATACGGGTGTTCAGAAAATATAAGCAGATACTTACCAATACGGTCAATGGTTTTGTGGCGGATAAAGGAATGAAACTGAGCGCGGCTTTAGCTTATAATACCCTTTTTTCTCTGGGACCGATGTTCTTTATCGTGATATTCATCACCGGCCGCCTTTTCAGCCAGCAGGCCATAGAAGGGCAGATGTATGATACTTTGAAAGATATTATGGGCAGCGGCACGGCGGAGCAGATACAAAAGCTGGTGCTGGGGTTGCAAAGTGACCAGTCCGGATTTTTTGCCAGGCTGATCAGCATTATAGCTCTTGTCATGGGCGCGACCGGGGTATTTACAGAAATACAGGATTCTCTTAACTTTATATGGGGAGTGAAAGTAAAGCAGAAAAAGGGCATTATCAAGGTGGTCATCACACGGCTGCTGTCATTTTCCATGATCATCGGGCTGGGCTTCCTGATGATCGTATCGCTGCTGGTGAATACCATTGTCATGGCCATCAGTGAGAACCTGCTGGAATTGCTGCAACTGAATGATCTTATCCCGGAGGTATCACGGGGCATGCTCAGCCTGATCAACAATGGGGTGATCTTCCTTGTCCTCAGCGTGCTGTTCACCACTATATTCAGGCTGCTGCCGGATGTACGGATCAAGCTGAGGGAAGTATGGCCGGGCGCTTTCCTGACCACCCTTCTCTTCATGCTGGGTAAATATGTGATCGGTATCTATATCGCGAATAATAAGATCGCATCCCTGTACGGCGCCGCTTCCTCCGTGATCGTTTTCCTGATGTGGATCTATTTCTCTGCCGTGATCCTGTATATCGGGGCGGAATTCACCAGGGCGTATATAGAATACAAGAACGGTAAAATAGAGCCCAGCAGGTATGCCGAATACGATATGAAGCGGTTGCTGGAAGCCTACAGGGAAGAAGACAGAAAAGAGGAGGAGGAAGCCGCCCATACCGGTAGCGGCAAAGCATAAGCGCTCTTCCTTACGGCTTGTTCCTTACTGCCACTATGGTTTCTGCGATCAGCAATAAGGCAGCTATGATCAGCAGAGCTTTCCATAACGGGAAGTCCGCCTCCTGCGCATTGCTGTACAGTGCATCGGAAGTCGTGACCGACCGTATATGTTCCGGGTGCGTAAACCATGATCTCAGTGCCAGTGCATCCGCATACCGGAGCACGGACTCCCGGGTATGATGATTCAGCGCTATCGTAAAAGTGTCTGCCTGGAGATCGTTATACAACTGATAATAGCCGGGCTGCTCAATGCTGTTATCCAGCATGATCTTTACGACATTTCCCATAGGCCTTTGGGCAGGTATCAGCTCCTCGTGCAGCCTGTTCCGTATCTTCCAAGTGGTTCTCTCGCTGTTAGGCAGCATGATATTCCCGGTATTATCCGGTCCGAAAGTATAGAACGACTGTCCGCCGCTGCTTTGGGCAAGATTATAAAGCAGCGGTGCAAAATATTCCGTGGTAGGAAAATTATTGAATGCTGTATTGACGGGAGCGGCGAGGAAGGTCAGCTGGCCATTGCCCATTTTATGTACGCTGATAAACGGCTTACCGTCCCTGAACGTCATCAGGTACTGGGGATTGCTTCTCAATCCGGCTGTCACCAGGAGCCTTTTATGTGTGACCGGCAGCGATACGTTTTCGCTGATCTTCTCAAATACATTGCTGTAAAGGGGATGGTTATAAGATATGCTGTACACCGCCTGCTTGCTGGTATCCCATCCCTCTACCCGGATATGGGTTGCTGGCTCCATCAACGCATTGAACTGCGGAATATTAAGCTGTTCGCCGGGGATGAATACAATATGTTTGCCCTGGTCCCACCAGGCTGTAAGCTGCCGTACCAGGTCCTGGCTGATTTCCCTGACATCCTGCAGGATAATGAGGCCCGCGTTTTTTATATCTGTATGGCCTGCCTCCCGTATATCATAGCTGGCTATCGTATATTTATTGAACGACTGGAGGGCAGACCACAGGTAATTATTGGGCCGGCCGCTGTAAAAGACGGCTATGTGCTGGGATTGCCGGTTGTGAAAGCTGATCCGGAACGTATCGTCAAAGGATACGGGATGGTCATTGACAGCCAGGGTCACGGACTGCCATTCCTGGTTATTGAACCGGAGGTCTATAGTATCTGTATAGGTGGATGCTTCCGTGCTGATGGCCGAAAAGGAGCTGGGCTTTCCCTGCTGCTGCACCTGCAGCTGGGTTTGTATACTGCCCCCGGCATTGGCTATTCTGACTACCAGCGGGTTGTTCTGCTGCAGGTCAATGGACGGCTGGAGGAAATAGGCCGTGTCTATATAGATATTGGACCGGGTCTTGCCGCCGGCGACCGGTATAAGATACAGGTAGGAGTTCGGGTTCCCGATGCTTTCCTGTAAGCTGTCCGGTACCGCGGTATGCTGCTGGAAGTCTGAGAACATGTATAGCTCAGTGCGTCCTTTATCATCCGGGGAGATCATACTGCCGGCTATGGCCGGTAATGACGGTGCGGCAAAGGTGTACTGCAGGCTGTTGATCCATTGCTCCGCTTCGCTCCTGGTAGTGTACCCTGACCGGCTGTTATTAGAGATCATCCGGACAGGCTGTCCCGCAGGTATCTTGCGCAGCAGCTCCAGCGCCTGTTCCTTGCTCTGCTGCAGCAGGCTTTTCTGCCCGTCGGCGTATGACATGCTCCACGAATTGTCAATATAAATGCTTACGTTGGTATCTGCCTGGCTGTCCCTGGAAAAATAGGGTTGGGCAAAGCCGAGGACCAGCGTGGTGAGCAGCGCTATCCGCAGCAGCAGCAATTTCCAGTTCCTGATCCGCGCATATTTTTTTGTTTCCGTTATCAGGTTTTCCAGGAAGCTGGTGTCGGGGAATTTCAGTTGCTTGTACTTACGCCAGTTATATAAATGTATAATGACCGGAATACTGACAGCGGTAAGCGCCAGGAGGAACAACGGAAATACAAAGCTCATAACCCAGGAATGAAAAAAATAAAGTGAACAATACGCCTTTCTGTAATATTTAAACCCTAAAAATACAGAATCCCGGACATTTAGCCTTGCTTTTTGCCAAAGTAAATGCGCCTGTAAGATGTAATGCCGGATTTATGCAGAATTATGATTACGGTAATCCTGGGTTAATGGAAGGGTAACATTAGATTGTCATTTTTGTGTCATCAAAACTAACACTAAAGATGATACGTAAATTTTATGCAACCGCAGCGCTGGCCTTATTGACCACGATAGGAGCACAGGCGCAACTGACACAAGAAACCATAGTCTTCCCGAGAGGAAGCGTATGGAAATACCTGGATAACGGTTCTGACCAGGGCACAGCCTGGTATGATGTGAGCTTCAATGATGCGGCATGGGCCAGCGGTCCTGCCGAACTGGGATACGGAGACGGGAATGAAGCTACGGTGGTGAGCTTTGGTCCCAGCTCCGGCGCCAAATATCCATGTACCTACTTCCGGTCTTCCTTTAACCTGACCGCCCTGCCTGCCGGCAACCAGCGGGTAGTGGTAAAGCTCAGAAGGGATGACGGCGCCGTGGTCTATATCAACGGGCAGGAAGTGGTAAGGGATAATATGCCTTCGGGTACCATTACTTACCAGACCTGGGCTACCGGTACCGTGGACGGCTCCAATGAATCGACGTACTTCACCTTTACCATACCGGCAACAGCGCTGGTAGTGGGCAATAACGTGATCGCTGCGCAGATACACCAGGACAGGCCATCCAGCTCGGACATCTCTTTCGACCTGGAGATCGTATTTACGGAATTCCTGGCGCCGCTGGAATGCGACAGCCACCTGGATTCCCTGCACATCTCCCGCTTTGTTTCCGTATTGCCTTCCGTACAGCCGGATTCGCTGAGGATTCCCGCTACGCATACTTTCCAGATGCTGGTACAGGAAGGTGACCCTTATACCGATCCTAACGAAGGAGTGACCAAGGGCTTGTTCGACTTTACCGGATTTGTGCCTAAGAACGGTACCAGCTCTACCGAAGGCTGGTTATCGCTGAACCACGAGCTGGGTTCCTGGCCTGCCGCGGGCGTGTCTATGATGACCCTGAATTTTGATACCGCTAACAGTGTGTGGAATGTGACCAATAATACGCCGGTGGATTTTTCTGTGGTGTACGGTACAGGAAGGAACTGTTCCGGTGCGGTGACGCCGTGGGGCACTGTCATCACGGCAGAGGAAACGCTGCCTTCCGCGGACGTGAACGGAGACGGCTTCCAGGATGTGGGCTGGCTGGTAGAGTTGGACCCCGAAACAGCTACGGTAAGGGACCACAGGGGTAATAACCGCCCGCAGAAATTATGGAAGCTCGGCCGCATGTCGCACGAGAACTGCGTAGTGAATCCCTGGGACCGCAAAACCGTTTACCTGGGCAATGACGAGAATCCCGGCTACATCTTCCGCTTTATTGCCGATAACCCGGAAGACCTTACGGCAGGCCAGTTGTACGTGCTGAAGCTGGATGGTCCGCTGAACAGCGCCACTACCGGTTCCTGGGTGGGTATTCCGAATACTACGCCGGCTGACTGTAATAACGCGCGCTCTTTCGCTGCTTCGGTAGGCGCTACCAATTTTGACCAGATAGAGGATGTGGAGATCAGCCCGCTGGATTCTATGATCTACTTTACTTCAAAGGCTTCCAGCCGTGTGTACCGCTTCAGGGATGAAGGCGTGAGAGTGAGCCGTGCGGAGGTGTTTGTAGGCAACAGTGATTTTATCTATAATATCAGGACCGAAGATGACATCATTCCCGAGCAGTGGAGAGGTGGCGTGGACAACCTGACCTTCGATTCCAAAGGTAACCTGTACGTTATCCAGGATGGCGGCAGGAACCATATCTGGATGGTACCGCCTTGTCATACGCAAATGGAGCCTGCGGTAAAATTGTTTGCCGTGACCCCGGCAGGATGTGAGCCTACGGGTATGACCATGACACCGGATGATAAATATATGTTTGTTTCCATGCAGCACCCCTCTTCTTCCAACGCTACGGAGCAGCTGGACGCCTCCGGCCGTCTTGTGAAATTCAACAGGGAGTCCTGTATCGTTATAGCACGTAAAGAGTTCCTGGGACCTGAAGCGATCAAGGATACCACCGGCACGGAGGAGCCTAAAAACATCAGTGGTATGAAAGCCATCAACGCTATCAATGTATATCCCAACCCTACGGATGGTAATGTAAGCATCGCCGTGGACGTAGCCTTTGAAGGTAATGCGATGATCAGCGTCACTGCTGTGAATGGCGCTGATGTCAGGCTGATCTCCAGGAGGCTGCAGAAAGGAAATAACCAGGTTGAAGTGGATATGAAGAACCTGCCTGCCGGTATGTACTTTGCTACCGTCAGCGTTAACGGCCAGTCCTCAACAGTAAAAATAGTAAAACAATAATGCAGATCTCAAAATTGCTGATAGCTATAACCTTGCTTATGCAGGGTTATAGCCTTTTTGCGCAGGTACAGACCTGTCCCGATAAAACCTATTATAATATCAATGAGGCGGTACAAAAGCCCCTTTGTGTGAAGTATTTCAGCCAGCGGGTAGGGCACAGGGATTATTTTAATCATACTATCCTTTCTTTTTCCAACTTGGAGATGCTGGACCTTAAAAGCAATAATTACACTTTTTTGCCGGATAGCTTCACCGCCTTGAAAAGATTAAAGCATCTTACCCTCAGTGAAAACAAGCTGCTTTACCTTCCGGCCAGCCTTGCAGCCTGCGACAGCCTTGGGTTTATACAGGCGGACAGGAACAGGCTTGCGGAGCTGCCCGCTGAGCTCAGCAGGAATAAGGCGCTGCATACCATTGATGTGTCCTGGAATAATATCGGCTTCCTGCACGAGAGTATTACGGAATTGCCGCAGCTCCGGGTGCTGAACCTGCAGCACAATGCCCTGTTCAGCCTGCCGCAAAGCTGGTCGCAGTTCAGGGCTTTGTCAGTCCTGGACCTGGCGTATAATAATATTGCTTACCTGCCGGAAGGCTTTTTCGGGGTGTCTACGGTCACTCATATAGATCTTGCCAATAACCGCCTGGGAGGACTACCCCGCATCAGGAAGCGGCACCGCAACCTGAAAGCGCTGATCCTGACGAACAACCACCTGAAGCAATTGCCCGGGGATATCAGTAAGCTGCAGGCCCTGCAGGTGCTGACGGTGAGCGGTAACCGGCTGACAGACCTGCCGCCCTCTATCCGGAAAATGAAAGCGCTCAGGACCCTCGTGCTCGTGGGTAATCCCATACCGCCGGAACGCATCGCCTATTGGAAGCAGCAATTATCAAACGTTAATATTATATTCTGACATGAAGAAACTATATTTTTTGATAGCCATACTGGCAGGTGTGGCGGGCCTGGGCTTCTGGAGCTTCAGGCAGGATACGGCTTTCCAGGTGAAGATGGACCGGTACCTGGATGCCGGGCTGGACAGCCTGATGCTGGTCACGGAGCATATGCTGGAACGGACGGCACGTAATGATATGGCAGGCGTACAGGCCGGCTTTTTTGAAGCCCGGACACATTACAAAAGGATAGAGGCCCTGGTAGAATACTTTTTTACGGAATCTGCTACCAGGCTGAACGGACCGGCTTTGCTGGAGAGCGAGCCGAGCATGCCGGGAGAGTATAAATACCCTACGGGTTTCCAGGTGCTGGAAGAAGCGCTCTTTGCAGGGGAGATCTCCGTCCATACGGTCAGGAATGAGATCGAAAATATAAGATTCTATGTAAAAAGGATAAAAGCGCACCGGGAGGACGTGCATTTTACGCCCTCCAATGTGCTGGATGCCTTAAAGCTGAATATATACAGGCTGATCTCCAAAGGTATTGCCGGCTTTGATTCGCCCGTGATCCTGAATGCGCTGCCGGAGGCCGTAAGCACCTTGCGGGGCACACAGGATATCCTGTTCCTGGTAGGCGGGAATGGTCAGCAATTACACCGGTTGCTGGACAGCGCGGCACAGTTTGCGGGGCAGGAAGGCGTATCTTTTGATGATTTCGACAGGGGGGGCTTTATACGCCGCTATATCAACCCGGTCACGGCGGCGTTTACAGATTTTCACAGGGAGCACCGGATCCCGTTTGAAACGTCCTTTCCCAGGCTGATCGCTCCCGATGCCGCCGATATGTTCGATTATGATAAATGGAATGTGCTGTTCTTTGCGCCTTCCGATGCCCTGCCGGTTACGGCGCCCTATGTACGCCTGGGAGAAAAGCTGTTCTATGATAAGCGGCTGTCTGTAAACCTTTCCAGGAATTGCGCGTCATGCCATGAGCCTGCCAGGGCGTTCACAGACGGACGGCCTACCAATACTACGCTGTTGGGGGATATGCCCATACTCCGTAATACGCCTACCCTTATCAACGCGGCCTACCAGCCGGCGCAGTTCTATGACAGGAGGGTCACCTTCCTGGAAGACCAGATCCATGATGTGGTGACCAATGAGAAGGAAATGGGTGCCTCCTTCCAGGTGCTGGTGGCGAGGCTGAATAAAGATAAAGCGCTGAAGCGGCAATTCAGGGAGCTTATGGGTAAGGAGGAGATCAGGGAACGGGATGTGAAACGTTTGATTGCGGCTTATATACGGTCGCTGCAGCAAATGAGCACGCCTTTTGACAGGTATATGAAAGGAGACACGGCAGCCCTCAGCGCCCGGGCGGTAAAGGGATTCAACCTTTTCATGGGAAAGGCTAAATGTGGTACCTGTCATTTTATGCCTTTGTTTAACGGCGCGGTGCCGCCGTATTTTGACAAGATCGAATCGGAAGTGCTGGGTGTGCCCTTGTCAAAAGATCAGGCGGTGGTGGATACGGATTCCGGTGCCTATAATATATACAGGATAGGCTACCAGATGTATTCCTTTAAAACGCCTACCGTCCGGACCAGCGCGCAGACCGCTCCCTATATGCACAACGGCATCTACCAAACCCTGGACGAGGTGATAGATTTTTATGATCATGGGGGTGGGGCAGGCCTCGGTATAGAGCTGGAATTCCAGACCCTGCCGTCGGACAGCCTGCACCTGACAGCCGAAGAAAAGCAGCAGATAAAGGCATTCCTTGAGGTCTTATAAGGTAATCATTAGTGTCACATTGCGCTTTTATTGTCACATTGCGCCTGTCGAAATGTGTATTATAATGGTTGTAGCAAGGCTTCGACGGTGCTCAGCCTGACAGTTGATGGGATTTTGTCACATTTAGCTTTTCTTGTCACATTGAGCCTGTCGAAATGTGTTTTATAATGGTTGTAGCAAGGCTTCGACGGTGCTCAGCCTGACAGTTGATGGGATTTTGTCACATTGAGCCTATTGTGTCACCCTGAGCTTGTCGAAGGGTGGTTTATAATGTTTTTAGCAGGGCTTCGACGGGGCTCAGCCTGACAGCAGAGGGGATTTGTCACATTCAACTTTTCTTGTCACATTGAGCTTGTCGAAATGTGGTTTATAATGTTTGTAGCAGGGCTTCGACGGTGCTCAGCCTGACAGTTGAGGAACTTTTTACATTGAACTTTTCTTGTCACATTGAGCTTGTCGAAATGTGTATTATAATGTTTTTAGCAGGGCTTCGACGGGGCTCAGCCTGGCAGTTGATGGGATTTTGTCACATTGCGTTTTTATTGTCATATTGAGCTTGTCGAAGGGTGGTTTATAACGGTTTTTAGCAAGGCTTAGACGGGGCTCAGCCTGACAGTTGAGGGGGGGGGTCACATTGAGCTTGTCGAAATGAAACAACCCTGTCATATTGAGCAAAGTCGAAATATTGACAGGGTTGTTTATTTTTTATTCAAAATGTATAAGGGAAGGATATTACTGGTCCTTTTTAGCCTCTACATCTATATCTATTTCAGGCAGCACTTCGAAGGCCAGCTTTTCGCCGTCCGTATCCAGCTTTACCAAGATGCTGTCGCCTTCTTTGACGTTTTTATTCAGGATCTCTTCCGCCAGGGGATCTTCCAGGTATTTCTGGATAGCCCTGTGCAGCGGCCTTGCCCCGAACTGCTGGTCATAGCCTCTCTTAGCGATAAAGTTCCTGGCGTCTCTTTCGAGCGAAAGCTCATAGCCGAGCGTTCTCATACGTTTCAGCACGTCCGCCATAATAACATCAATGATCTTATCAATATCGTCTTCATTGAGCGAGTTGAAGATGATCACGTCATCCAGGCGGTTCAGGAATTCAGGACTGAAAGTGCGTTTTAAGGCTCTTTCGATCACGCCCTTGCTGTTCTCTTCCGAGGAAGCCGACCTGGCCTGGGTGACAAAGCCTACACCATCGCCGAATTCTTTCAGCTGGCGTACCCCGATGTTGGAGGTCATAATGATGATGGTATTCTTGAAGTCCACCTTCCTGCCCAGCCCGTCCGTCAGCATGCCGTCGTCCAGCACCTGCAACAGGATATTGAAGATATCCGGGTGCGCCTTTTCTATCTCGTCCAGCAGTATCACCGCGTATGGCTTGCGCCTTACCTTTTCCGTCAACTGCCCGCCTTCCTCATAGCCTACGTATCCCGGAGGCGCACCGATCAGGCGGCTCACGCTGAATTTCTCCATATATTCGCTCATGTCTATCCTGATGAGGGAATCGTCATTGTTGAACAGGAAACGGGCCAGGGCTTTTGCCAGCTCTGTTTTACCCACCCCTGTCGGTCCGAGGAATACGAAGGAGCCGATAGGCTTTTTAGGATCTTTCAGGCCCACCCTGTTACGCTGGATGGCTTTCACCACTTTGCCGATGGCTTCGCTCTGGCCGATCACTTTACCCTGCAGCACTTCGCCCATCCTGCGGAGCTTTTCACTTTCCGCTTCCACCATACGCATGACGGGGATGCCGGTCATCATGCTGACCACTTCCGCGATGTCCTCTTCCGTTACGGGGTAACGTTTTTCCTTACTTTCCTCTTCCCAGTCTTTCTTGGCTTTCTCCAGGTCTTCTTCCAGCCGCTTCTCCTTATCCCTTAAGGCGGCTGCATCTTCATATTTCTGCTTTTTGACCACGTTGATCTTCTCTGCCTTGATATCTTCTATCTGCTGCTCCAGGTCTATGATATGCTTGGGAACATCAATGTTCTTCAGGTGTACGCGGGCGCCCACCTCATCCATGACGTCAATGGCCTTGTCCGGCAGCAGGCGGTCGGTCATATACCGGTCGCTCAGCTTCACGCAGGCATTGATGGCCTCGTCATCGAACGCCACATTATGGAACTCCTCGTATTTGGGGCGGATATTGTTCAGTATCGTAATAGTTTCTTCCACGCTTGGCGGCTCTACCAGCACTTTCTGGAAGCGCCTGTCCAGCGCGCCGTCCTTCTCAATATGCATACGGTACTCGTCCAGGGTGGACGCACCAATGCACTGGAGCTCTCCTCTTGCCAGCGCAGGCTTGAAGATGTTGGACGCGTCCAGGCTGCCGGACGCACCGCCGGCCCCGATGATGGTATGGATCTCGTCAATGAACAGGATGATATCCCTGTTCTTTTCAAGCTCGGTCATAATGGCCTTGATACGCTCTTCGAACTGTCCGCGGTATTTGGTGCCTGCCACGAGGGCCGCCAGGTCCAGGCTGATCACGCGCTTGTTGTACAGCACACGCGATACCTTTTTCTGCACGATCCTCAATGCCAGTCCTTCCACGATAGCGGTCTTACCCACACCGGGCTCACCTATGAGGATAGGGTTGTTCTTTTTCCTGCGGGACAGGATCTGGGAAACCCTTTCTATCTCGGATTCACGGCCTACAATGGGGTCCAGGTTACCCTGCTCTGCCAGCCTGGTAATATCTCTTCCGAAATTATCCAGCACCGGGGTCTTGGATTTGGCAGCGCCGCCGCTTCCCTGGGCGCTTTTGCGCTGGTAGTTCTTGGTCTCGTCCTCATATTCCTCTCCCTCGCTGTCACCGAACTCACCTTTAGGCGTTTCTCCCAGGATAGCCAGCAGCTCCTTTTTGAATTTATCGTAGTTCATATCGTGCTGCTGCTGTAATATCTGTGTGGCCGGGTTTTCCTGGTTCCTCAGTATGGAAAGCATCATATGCTCCACTTCAACCATTTTGCTTTTAAGCGTTCTTGCTTCCAGTACGGTAATTCTGAGTACTTTTTCAGCCTGGCGGGTCAGGGGAATGCTCTGGGTATTGATATTGATCCTTTCTGCGCTCTTGTTCCTTACCACATCCTCGATCTCTTTCTTGAGCTCATAGAGGTCAATACCTGCAGATTCCAGTATCTGAAGGGCAATATTGTCGCCGTCCCTGATAATGCTGAGTATAAAGTGCTCCGTACCTATTACATCGTTTTCCAGCCGCAGCGCTTCTTCCCTGCTGCTGGAGATGATATCTTTGATCTTTGATGAAAAGTTTGCGTCCATATCAATTTGACTTTTAAAACTAAAATTGCGCTATGATTATTAAAAGTAAGGTTTTTCCCCGAAAAAAAGCTGTCAATTTTTTGAAAATAATTTACAATGAAAATTTAAACTAAAAATACTGAAACCCATCTAAGAAGTATATATGCCAAAAGTATAATGCAACATCTTTTTAGTAAAATCCATTGTTACAAAATACGGGTTTAAAATATTTACACTTATATTTGGCGCATAGAACCCTTATATTTTTAATAAATATAGCTATATAATGACACTCAAATTTGATACCAGAGAAACCTATATGCAGATTATTCCCGAGAATAGCATATTGGATGCAAATATGACAGAAAACCTAATGCAAAGCATTCAGAAAAATGATCATAATGGCATAAATAACTTCATTATTGATTTGAGTAACTGCCATAAATACGAGATCGAAGCTAATGAACCGCTGATGGAATTACATGACCTGGTTTATAACAGGATGAACGGCTCTATTGTATTTACCAATCTGAACAGTGAAGTATTTAATAAAATCAAACAGGAACGCCTTCATTTAAGCCTGAATATCACGCCTACGCTGGTAGAAGCTGTCGATATCATCAATATGGAGGTGCTGGAAAGAGATATACTCGGAGAAGAATGATAACCATAACCATCCTGGGAAATAATTCCGCCTTACCTGCTCATGGCAGGCTGCCTTCTTCGCAGATAGTGGCCATAAGAGACCAGCATTTCATGGTGGACTGCGGGGAAGGTACGCAAATGCAGTTGCAGAAGCTGGGTATGGGATGGGGAAAGATAGAGCATATTTTCATCAGTCACCTGCATGGTGATCACTATTTCGGGCTGATAGGCCTGGTCACTTCCATGAATCTCCTGAACCGGGCATTACCGCTGAACATATACGGTCCTCCTGAGCTGGAGCAGATCTTGCAGATACAGTTGTCCATCGGTGGCGGTACGCTGAATTACCCGCTTTTTTTTCATCCCGTAGCCAATGCAGGTGAGCACAGGATACTGCTGGACACCCCGTATTACAGTGTAAGCTGCTTCCCGGTGATGCATCGCATACCCTGCCACGGGTTTAAATTCACTGCCAAAAGTACCGGCAGGAAGATCATCCCCGAGGCCTGCAGGGAGTACGGCATCCCCCGTTATTTCTATGCCCGCCTGAAAGAGGGTATGGATTATATCCGTAAGGATGGCGAAGTGATCAGGAATGAATGGGTGACCGCAGCTCCCCAGCCCGAGCCGACCTATGCGTATTGCGCGGATACGGTCTTTACAGACAGCTTTATTCCTTATATACAGGGCTGCCATACCATCTACCACGAGACCACTTACCTGAAGAAAGATGAGGATAAGGCGATGCTCCGGTTTCACAGCACGACCCACCAGGCCGCAGCGACCGCGTGCAGTGCGGGAGCGGCACGCCTGCTGATAGGGCATTATTCATCCCGGTATGAGCATATATCGGAATTTGAAGCGGAAGCAAAAGAGATCTTCTCCAATACGATTGCCACCCAGTCCGGTGATGTGTTCACCATCCGGTATGAGGACGTGGCGCCACCACAAGGGATATGATCATTCCACCAGCAGCTTGTCTGCTATAATCTTACTGAATACCAGTTGCGCCGCTTTGCCGATCTCACAGTACATTGTTCCGTCAAAATCCTCTTTTCCCGTTATTTTGATCTTGGTGCCTATTTTTATGTGCTTGCCGGTGAGGTACTGCAGGAATTCCTCGCTGCTGTCCCTTACACCTACCAGGCGTACGGTCCTGCCGGGAGCGCATTCGGACAGTTGCACGGCGTTCAGGGATACCACCTGCCCGTCAGCGTCAGGTATGGGAGAGCCATGGGGATCGAATTTGGGATAGTGCAGCAGCTCATCTATCTTTTCGAAGAACTTAGGGGATTGTATGTGCTCCATCTGCTCCGCAATGTCGTGCACCTCTTCCCAACCGAAGCCCATTTCCTGTACCAGGAACATTTCTATCAGCCGGTGCTTGCGCACGATAAGCGCCGCGGTCAGCTTCCCGGTAGGGGTCAGCTTAATGGGCTTGTATGATACATAGGTCACATAGCCTTTCTCGCTCAGCTTTTTCATCATGCTGTTCACGGTGGGCATCTTGATGTTCAAATGCCTGCTGAGCTCGTTGACGCTGATCTTGCCTCCTTCATTGTGCAAAGAGATATGATAAAGTGCCTTTAGATAGTTTTCTTCGATCTGGGTATTCACATGGCTGAATTTAGAACAAATTTTTCAAATGCGCTGACCTTCTCCGGTCATTACGGGCTTTGCAGCCGTCAGAGGCTGATAATATTGCTGGCGCCGCTTTCGTTCCAGCACCGGTCCACTGTAGTGACCACGTATTTATACCCGGGAGCTGATGCCCTGTCGGTAAAGTTCTGTGCCACGGTAAGCGCTATGATATTTTCCGCTTTCTGTAGGTTGACCTGCTCCTGTTCCCTGAACCTGTACACCACGTATGTCAGCCTGCCGGGCAGCATTTTATCGTGCTTTTCTATATCCCATCTCAGCAGCGCCTGGCTGCCGTTCAACTGAGCGGTAAGACGGGGAGCGTTAGGAGCCAGGTAATTGGGTACGGTATAGGCCGGCGGCAGGGCGATGGAGCCGAAATAGTTCATCCTGAGGCTGTCCTGCAGCGCAGTGCCAATCCTGCTGAAGCTCCTGATACTGTAGAGGACGATGCCCTGGGTATTGGCTTCCCTGGCTGCCGCTATCTGCTTGAGTATCTCGCCGGGACCGTAGTAGCGGTTGCCGGGCTTGGCATCCACCATCCTGTAAACGCCAAGCCCGATATAGAGCTGCGCGGCGCCGGTATGCTCTTTCCACCAGGGTAATAAGACATCATAGGGGGCTACTTTGTGACGGTGCTCCCAATAGAGCTGGGGCGCCACGTAATCCACCCATTTCTTGTCCACCCAGTGCAGCACATCGGAATAAAGGTCGTCATAGCAGGAAGTGGCGCCAACGGTATTGGATCCTTTGGGATCCTTGTTGATGTTCCGCCACACCCCGAAAGGACTGACGCCGAATTTTACCCAGGGCTTGGCCTGCTTGATATTGGTGTGCAACTGCCAGATAAAGGTATTGACATTCGAGCGCCTCCAGTCGGCCCTGGACATCCCGTTCCCGGTCAGAGCGTAGGAAGCGTCATCATTGAATGGCTTGCCGGCAATGGGGTAGGGGTAGAAATAATCGTCTATATGCACGGCATCAATATCGTAATTATTGACAGCCTCCATAATTACTTTGATAATATGCTGGCGGGCCTGTGCATTGCCAGGGTCGAAGTAGCCCTTATTGCCGTAGTGTATGATCCAGTCGGGATTCCTTCGGGTAGGATGGCTTTCCGGGTTGGGGTTGAACGTAGAGCTGGTCAGCGCCCTGTACGGATTGAACCAGGCGTGGAATTCCAGGTTGCGCTTGTGCGCCTCCTGTATCATGAATTCCAGCGGATCATATTTGGGAAAAGGCGGCTGTCCCTGCTTGCCGCTGAGGAAACGGCTCCAGGGCTCCAGTTGCGATTCGTATAGCACATCCGCTGCCGGACGCACCTGTACGATCACTGCGTTGAAGCCGCACTGTTTCAGGAAATTGAGATGATTGATGAACTCCTGCTGCTGCTGCTGGGCCGATAGTCCTGAGCGGGAAGGCCAGTCTATATTGCTGACGGTGGCGATCCAGGCCGCTCTGAACTCCCTTTTGGGTCCCGCGAATGATGTATGGAAAAGGAGGCAGTAAGATAAAAATAAGGCAATTAATCTGTACATACTTCAGATAGACTGGGTTGCGATGTTAAAGTAACAAAGGTCCTTATTTTAGCTCATAAAAATAAATTAAATTGAAGCAATATAAGGAGGGCCGGATTTTTTTTAGTCAAATATTTGTTATTTAAAATAGTTTGCTTACTTTTAATTTCTAAAAGGAGAAGTTGACACGGTCTTTTTCCCTGAAAAATTAATTAGCCATTTTAAAAATTCTATTATTACAATAAAATGAGAAACTTTTTATTTTCTGCCGTAGGCTCGTTGGCATTATTGTCCGCAATGACTTTTACTTCCTGTAAAGAAGATAGATGTAAATCTGTAGTATGCGCTAACAGCGGAGCTTGTAATGATGATGGTTCCTGTAGTTGCCAGGTCGGTTATGAAGGAGAACGTTGCGAGACTATCTCCCGTGATAAATTCAAAGGCGTATGGGGTGTAGCGGAAGCCGGATCCAGCACTGGTCCCATTTCCTATACCTGTGCCGTTGAAGACGGTGCTTCCATCGACCAGGTAGAGATCAGGAACTTTTACAATCTTTTTGACGCTACTGTAAAGGCCAATGTAAAAGGTGACACGCTTTATATACCGCTGCAGGACCTCGCTGACGGAGAAGATATTAAAAAGATTGAAGGTAAAGGTCATATCGACATCGAAGGATACTACGGTTTACAGGGACGCCTGATCTTAAGATACAGGGTACAGTCTTCTGATGGCAGTATTAATAATTTCGGTATGAGCGGTGCCGATAACCCTTCTATCTGGACCAAATAAAAGTCATATAGTAATTTTACGCATCATAAAAGAGTGGCTGCTTTACAGGCAGCCGCTCTTGTTTTTTTATTATAAGAGATTACCTCACATCCGTTCGGAATGCCCAGCACGCTACAGTCTTTATAGCAAAAGCGGTCTCTGACCCGCAGAGAGGACATTGCCCAGCGAAGCGTATCTGTAAAAGAGATTGTTTCCTGTAAGCAGATAGTCACTTGCTTTGTTGTTGGGTGTGTCCTTCATAAACAACCCAGATCAAAATGTATTGAAGTGGCAGGTATAGCTGTCTGTAGAGTCATGGATGGCGCTGTTGCGTTCTGTTTTCCTCCGTTGTTGGGTGTGCTTCACCGGCAACCGGTATGCTTATATTCTTTTTATTTTATTGCTCTTTCCCCCCGCTGTTAACCCATTCGGAAAATTCCCTGAATGCGGCGGGATTGTTCCTGATCCATTCCAGCGAAGATTTGCTCAGCGACTGGGTTGTAAAATAGCAATAGGCCTGTACCTGGCCGGAGTGTCCCAGCGCGCTGAAAAAAGGTACGTACAGGTCCCACCAGATGCTGTAATTATCCATTTTGGCTGTATCGGGAGACAGCACGCCGAATATGGCGGAAGTAAAATCCAGGTACCGGTCAAAGCCGGTCTTATTCCTGTTGGCTTCCGAAAACTGCTGGTTGACCAGCAAGGAGAGCAGCAGGTCGATGTTGGCGAATTGTGTTTCCGCTGAAAGGTCCGTTATGATCTCTATCTCATTATCGGCCGTGGTGGTGATCCTGCTGTCAAAGATCTCCGTAATAAGGGAGAAGGCGGTAATGCTCCGCTCCGTATTAGGCTCCAGCAGCAGGAAATAATATAACGCCAGCAGGGCTTCCGGGTGCTTGTTCTGCTTCAGCAGGGCATTGGCGAGCAGCAGGTGGCTTCCCGGATGCGTGGGTGTCCTGTAAATGCTGCGCTCCAGTGTATTGACGGTCTCGGTAATGTTTTTGTTCCTGTAATAATTGAACGCGAGGTTATAGCTGAGCAGGGGGTGATAGCCGAATTCCTTTATACCCGCTTTAAAGGTCTCTATACAGGCCTCATCCTTTCCGTCCAGGTCAAGGGCCGAACCTTTGATCAGGTAGGCTTCCAGGCGGTGCTCATTGGTGTTTTCCAGCACTTTGCCGCTGTATATCACGGCATTCCTGTAATCACCTTTTATAAGATAAGCGGATGCGGCTTTACTGAGCAGTTGTGACTGCCCGGGTTGTTTCTTCAGGGCTGTGGTATATATCTCGATCGCCTTGTCGTATTCCTGTTTGTCAATATAGCGGGTGGCTGCGTTGATTAGGCTGTCCGTAGCGGTCTGTGCCCTGGCAGTCATAACAGCCAGGCAGCACATAGCGATCAGCAGGTGTTTTTTCATATCTGTTCCGGTAAAAAAAAATTCGTATAAAGGTACGTTTAAAATTGCAGACGGCGGAAAACAACTGTCACCCGAACCGGAAGAATATGATATATTTGTTCAGGAAAAAAATAATTATGCTGGATGGTTTTAATGTAAGGGTGTATGCGGTTTGCCTGCGGGATGGGAAGCTGCTGGTGCTCCATGAGCCTTTTATGGGTCACCTGGTGGTCAAGCTGCCGGGAGGCGGACTGGAATACGGGGAAGGGCCCGCCGACTGCCTGGTAAGGGAATTCCGGGAGGAGCTGGGGCTGGAAGTGGAGGTGAAAGAGAGTTTTTATATCCAGGAAAGATTTGTGCCTTCCCTGGCAAAGAACAATAAGCAGATCGTTATGCTGTATTTCATAGCAGATATTCTGAACCCGGAAGCGCTGGAAATAAAGGACAGCGTGATCCTGAAAGCCGACTGGGTGCCGGTAACGGAAGCATGCCCGCTGACCCTGCCCGTGGACCGGCAGATGTATGAGAAGCTGAAAAGATATGTGCACCGTCAATCATAGCCTATGTTACGAAGGATGATCCTGCTGTTGCTGCTTGCTGTTCTGGCGGGTAGCAGGGCTTCGGCACAGCGCACGCTGTATTCGGAGTTTGATACTACGGTATTTACCTTTATCGGAGCCCGGGTACTGTGGGATACGTTGCAGTATCCTTACCGGCATTACCGAATGGTAGCGGTAGGGAAAGCAGGTACAGGCGGGCAGCTGGACCCAGAAGGCTGGATAGTGCCGGAAAAAGAAGGCATCATCGTGCTGGGCCTAATGGACGGCCGAAGCAATAAGATTGTGGTAAGAGATACTTTTTATGCTAAAAGACCTCCTGACCCGAAAGTATGCGTGGGAACTTATTGTGAAGCAGGCCGGATACCGCTTCATTATTTGAAGCTGCAGAAGGGGCTGGTGGTCAGGCTGGATGGTTACAGGTACAAAGGGTTCTCTTTGCTATCATTTGATGTGCTGCTATTCAAGGGAAATACAGGGATAGCGCAATATACCAACAGGGGACCTTATTTTGATACCGGCCTGAGGACTATGCTGCAGCAATTGACTCCCGGGATGAAAGTGGTCTTTCAGGCAAAAGGAGCCGGCCCGGGTGGATCGGTAAGACAGTTGGATACTTTGGAGCTGGAAGTATATTAATGGCTTTTTTGCCTGCTCCGGCACGGCTGTCATGTTCAAAAGATTAACTTTCGGTAGTCAACAAATAGTGCCCCGGTCCTCTTTACCTATATTAAACCGGCTGTATGGTAATTATAATTGGAATTATTGCAGGAGTATGCACTTCCGTTTCAATGGTCCCCCAGTTGATAAAAGTGATAAGGGAAAAGGATGTAGAAAGCCTCTCCCCGGTAATGATCGGCATTTTATTGGCAGGTGTGGCATTGTGGGTCGTCTATGGAATTATAATGGAAGAATGGCCTATTATTCTTTCCAATGCCTTTTCCGTGCTTGTCAATATCACATTATTGACCTGCTATTTTCTTTACCGGGGACGTACATAGCCGGAATGAAGCGGTAGTAAAGGGCCGCTTGGCCTGCACAGGAAATCGGGCGTTCCTGCGATACCCGGTTTACTGCGGCAACATCAAGGCTGTATTGGGAAGTACAACCTTGATGTTGCTGGTACACAATGAGGAGGGCGCTGCCGGCTAACGCCGCAGTCCCCGGAAGATATCCAGCCCGTTGGCATACAGCATCACGAGCAGCAGGAAGAGCAGGCCGATGGCTGTGGCCTTTTCCAGGATGGAATCCTTGGGTTTCCTGCCCGTGATCATTTCATAAAGGATGAACAGCACATAGCCGCCGTCCAGCCCGGGTATGGGCAGCAGGTTCATGAACGCCAGTATAACGGAGATAAAGGCAGTCATATGCCAGAACTGTTCCCAGTTCCAGGTGGGGCCGAACATCTTGGACATAGAGGCGAAGCCGCCCATAGCCTTGTAGGCGCCCGTCTGGGGATTAAGTATCTTTTTGAACTGGCCTACATAGCCGGCCAGCCGGTCCCACGTAAGCGCAACCCCGGCAGGGAAGGATTCGAAAAATCCGTATTTTGTTATATCATAAGTATAGCCCAGCATTTCATAGTCCGCTACCTTGGACGGTGCGGCAGGCTGGAATCCGAGGGTGCCGGCATCCGATACCTGCGCCCGGACCGTAATCACTTGGTTCTCCCTTTTGATGCGAAGTGTAACTTCATGACCTTTAAGCTGCTGCAGTTTGCTGCGGGCATCAAAGAAATGCTTTACCGGTTGCTCATTGATAGCGACGATCTCATCCAGCGGCTGCAAATGTGCCCGTTCTGCTCCTGAATTCTTTTCCACGCTCTGGATGATGGCCGGGAACGGGATCTGGAAGAAAGGATAAAGGTCTTTTTTATTGCTGAGCTGTCCTATCAGGTCAACAGGCATCTTGATGACGGTATCCCTGCCGTTCCTGCTGACTGTAATGTCCGTGGCCATTAAGACATCTCGCATCAGGGAGGAGAAATACAGGATATCCCTGCCATCGGCTTTTTTGATCACATCGCCGTCCCGGAAGCCTAATTCCATAGCAAAGGAGTCTATCACCATCACACCGTTTTTAAGCTCGGACATCGGCAGCTTCTTTTCTCCCCAGGTGAAGAGCACCATTGCGTAGATGATAAATGCCAGCAGTATATTTACGATGATGCCGCCCAGCATAATGAGCAGGCGCTGCCAGGCTTTTTTGGACCGGAACTCCCAGGGTTTCGGCGGTTGCTTCATTTGTTCCGTATCCATGCTTTCATCCACCATTCCTGCTATCTTCACATAGCCGCCCAGCGGGAACCAGCCGATGCCGTATTCCGTTTCGCCTATTTTTTTCTTCCAGAACGAGAACGGTAGCACATTGGACAGGGGGAATAAGAAGTCAAAGAACAGGTAAAACTTTTCTACTTTCGTCCGGAACAGCTTCGCGAAGAAGTAATGTCCGAACTCGTGCAGGATAACCAGCAGAGACAGCGCGCACAAAAACTGTGCTACAGAGATCAGTGTATCCATTTAAGAATATTCAGGGTTTAGGAATAGAGAGGGCTTTGTTTTAAAAACTGCAGGGCGACTTTCCGGGCTTCCGTATTGGTTGCTTCCAGCTCTTCCAGGCCGGGCTGCTCGGTAAAGCTGACCTTTTCCATCGTTTTTTCGATGATGTCGGTCATTTCCAGGAACCCGACTCGGTTATTCAGGAAAGCGTTAACCACCTCTTCGTTCGCTGCGTTCATGATGCAGGGCATATTGCCCCCTTTGTACATCGCGTCCGTAGCCAGTTGCAGGTTCCGGAAGGTTTTGGCATCCGGCTGCTCAAAGGTCAGCTTGGCGTAATCTTTAAAGCTGAACCTTTTGAAATCGTTGGACAGCCTGGCGGGGTAGCCCATAGCGTATTGGATAGGCAGCTTCATATCAGGCAGGCCCATCTGGGCTTTCATCGATCCGTCCTTGAACTGCACCAGGGAGTGAATAATGGATTGCGGGTGAATGATGACCTCTATCTGGTCATTGTCCAGGCCGAACAGCCATTTGGCTTCGATCATTTCAAGTCCTTTGTTCATCAGGGTGGCGGAATCAATGGTGATCTTGGCGCCCATGTTCCAGTTGGGATGCTGGAGGGCATGGCTTTTCTTTACATTGATCAGGAAGTTGGTCTTTTTGCCCAGGAAAGGACCTCCTGAAGCGGTCAGTATGATCTTCTCTATATCGCCGTAATTTTCTCCTGTCAGGCACTGAAAAAGGGCGGAGTGCTCACTGTCTACCGGCACAAGCATACTGTTGTGCTTCCCGGCAGCTTCCGTGATCAGGGCGCCGGCCACTACCAGCGTTTCCTTATTGGCGACCCCCACCTGCTTGCCCGCCCTGACAGCGGCCAGGGTGGAGTGCAGGCCCGCGAAGCCCACAATGGCGGCCAGCACAAAATCTACCGTATCCCATTGCACCGCTTCACAAAGCGCTTCCTGTCCTTCCATAACACGAATAGCGGTATGGCCCAGGTTGTTCTTTACCTTTTCATATGCCGCGGTATCTGTTACCACAACGGCTTCCGGCTGAAATTTTAACGCCTGCTCCGTGAGCAATGCGCTGTTGCTGTGCCCGCTTAATACGGTAACATTGAACAAATGCGGGTGGGCATCCACAACTTCAAGCGCTTGTGTGCCGATAGAGCCCGTTGAACCTAAGATTGCCAGATTTTTTCTCATGATGAGCAAAGTTAATGAATGCAATATAATTTAAGGGGAGGAATATCTTATTTGTCAGAATGCTATAAAATACGTTCCCGGGGGAGGAGCATGGCGGCACGTACCGGGCCACCGGTGGGAAAAAAGCACCAGGCTGCCTGTGTCGCACTTAGTTGAGCTGCGCTCTTATTTCATTAATGATGTTATCCAGCCTGTCTATGATGGTCTGGTAGGGTGTATATCCCTTGGCCAGCAGGAAGAATTTGGATTCGTTGGCCTGCAGCAGTAAAGCGGGAAAGGAGGTTACCTGCAACTGCCTGCAGATATCAAATTCGTTCCGGGCGCGGGAGGCGTATTCCGGGTCCTCCATCTTTTCGAAAAATTCCTCAGGGGTAAAGTCATACTTGGCGAGGAGGTGCCTGTAGGCTTCCCTGTCCGTAAGATCCCTGCCTTCATAGTTGAGGCCGTATTCTATATCCAGGGCAAAATCAACAGCCTTTTCCGGGTGCTTTTCCTTGATAATGCAGAGCGCTATGGCAGGCGGCAGGCTGTTGGGAAACCAGTCGCTCTGGTCGGCGTGGCGTGCATGCCAGAGGAAGTCCTCCCCGAAAGTGATGCCCGTATATTCCTCCACGCGCCGGTAATTATCCAGTATGACCTCTGATATCATTTGTACGGGCATAGGATATTCCGGCAGCAGCATACCCCCGCTCAGCACCTCGATGGGTATTTTTTCTCCTACGGTCTCGTTCAATTGTTTTATAACGTCACTGAACCCATAGCACCATCCGCAATAAGCATCGTAACAATATATCAGTCTCATAATCCGGTTTGTTTACAACAAATATAGGGGCTTATATCAGAAGTGCAAACAGGAGGCCTTATTTTCGGGGCAGAATTAGGAATTATTTAAACCGGATGTGTATAAATGTCATTTAGGTTTTTTATATTTGCCTGTTCGTGAAGGAAGCCGGCATTGCTTTTCTTCGGATTGTTATTTTTTTGAAAAATAAAAACAGAATTACCTTGGCTACAACTAAATTTGGAAAAGAAATATACCTGGAGTGGTACGAATCAATGTTATTGCAGCGCCGCTTTGAAGAAAAGGCAGGCCAGCTATACGGTATGCAGAAAATAAGAGGCTTCTGTCACCTGTATATAGGGCAGGAAGCGGTATCTGCCGGTATCATTTCCGCCATCAGGGAAGATGATAACCTGATCACCGCTTACCGTGACCACGGTCTGGCGCTGGCAAAAGGTATGACCGCCAATGAGTGTATGGCCGAATTATACGGAAAGGCTACCGGCTGCACCAAAGGTAAAGGCGGTTCCATGCACTTCTTCTCCAAGGAAAAAAGATTCTTCGGGGGACATGGCATCGTAGGCGGCCAGATAGGACTGGGCGCGGGTATCGCGTTTGCAGACCATTACCTGGGCAATGACAGGGTGACCGTATGCCTGTTCGGTGACGGCGCTGCCCGCCAGGGACTGCTGCACGAAACCTATAATATGGCTATGCTGTGGAACCTGCCCGTGATCTTCATCTGTGAGAATAACTATTACGCTATGGGTACTTCCGTAGAAAGGACCTCCAAGACGCTGGATATAGCTAAAATGGCGCTGGCGTACGATATGCCGAGCGATACCGTGGATGGTATGAATCCCGAAGCAGTGCATACGGCAGTGGCCAAAGCGGCAGAAAGGGCGCGTAAGGGAGAAGGTCCTACCTTCCTGGAAATCAGGACATACAGGTACCGCGGGCATTCGATGTCCGACCCTGCCAAATACAGGACCAAGGAAGAAGTGGAAGGCTACAGGCTGAAAGACCCTATAGAGGTTTCAAAAAATAAGCTGATCAGCAAAAAATGGGCTACGGAAGCCGATATTGAAGCGATCAATGATAAGGTGAAAGCGATAGTGGAGGAGTGTGTAACGTTTGCGGAAGAAAGTCCGTGGCCGGATATCAGCGAGCTGTACAAGGATATTTATGTAGAAGATGACTATCCTTTTATCACGGATTAGTTTTTTTAATAAACTTCAAATCATTAGAGCCTCCAATATATTTTATTGGAGGTTCCTTATTTTTGAAGATATTTTATTGCATATGAGAAATTACCTCGGCTGGGTATGGACAGTCATCATTGCCCTGCTCGCCATTTATTATATGATCGTTTCGATCCATCTGCTTGTGAGCAGCAGGCGCCGCAGGCTGACCGGCTATATCCTCTATGCCGTATTGTCCGCATTGTATGTCGGCGCTTTTCTTACCCTGAGAAATCAGAATGCCGGCGGGCAGGGGTGGCTGAGTTCCGTGAATTTCGCTTACATCATAGGATTTACGATATTGCATATACTGGTCACGGTATTTTTCCTGGTGGATGATATCCGGAGGGTCATTACCTGGATAGTATTGAAAGGATATGGGATAAGTGCGGACCGGGATATTACGAAAATGGATATTTCCCGGTCCAGGTTCCTGACAAGGGCGGGCTGGATAGGAGGCATTGTCCTGTTCTCCTCTTTCTTTATCGGTATCAAGAACAAGTATAATTACAAGATAAGACGCGTAAAGCTCAAGCCTGGTAGTTCCGGGGCGGCGCTTGCCGGGCTGAAAATAGTGCATATCTCCGATATTCATTCGGGCAGCTTTGATGACCTGGAAGCCGTACAGAGAGGCATTGATATGATCAATGAAGAGCAGCCGGACCTTATCCTCTTTACAGGAGATATCGTCAATAACAAAACGGACGAGATCTATCCCGTAATAGATACCCTGAAGCAGATGAAAGCCGGAATGGGCATTTACGCTACATTGGGCAATCACGATTACGGTGATTACTGGGAGTGGAACAGCCCGGAGGATAAAGTGGCCAACCTGGAGGAGCTGAAGCGTGTCATCACGGAAGATCTCGGCTGGAGATTGCTGATGAATGAGCATGTGCAGGTGGAAAGGAATAATGATCATTTTACGCTGCTGGGCGTGGAGAACTGGGGGAATAATATGAGCTTTCCCAGGTACGGGAAGCTGAAAGAAGCCTATGCCGGGCTGGAGAGCGACACCGGCTACAAGATACTGTTGTCTCATGACCCTTCGCATTGGGATGCGCAGATACGGCCGGAATACCCGGATATAGACCTGACCCTTGCCGGTCATACCCATGGTATGCAGTTTGGCGTAGAGCTGTCCTGGTTTCACTGGAGTCCTGTCCAGTATGTTTATAAACAATGGGCCGGCCTGTACACACAGGACAAACAAAAGCTCTATGTGAACAGGGGATTCGGGTTCTTAGGGTATAAGGGCAGGGTAGGCATACTGCCGGAGATCACCGTTATCGAGTTTGAATAGTCAATAACCATACCGCAGGATGCGCCTGTCATTGGGGAGGGGTTAACCGGATTTGTTTTACCGGCAGAAAGGAAAAGCGGCACGTGAATATTTTCACGTGCCGCTTTTTCATTATTTATATCAGGATGGATAATATTACCTGATAACGGTAAGGTCGCCTTTCAGGGTATTGCGCTGACCGCCGCATTCTATTTCTATGACGTAATAATAAGTACCTACATCCACGGGTCTGCCGTTTTGTGTTCCGTCCCAGCCGTTGTTGATGGAGAGTGACTGGAATACCATATTGCCGTACCTGTTAAAGATCATCAGGTTGTACGCTTTGGAATGTCCCGGGCTGATGGCTGTAAATATATCGTTCAGTCCGTCTCCGTTAGGGGTGAAGGCGTTGGGTACTCTGATGTCGCAGCACTGTTCGGAAAAGATCAGGACCGATTTCCGGGTATAGCAGTTATGGTCGTCGGTAGCGTGGACCGTGTACTGTGTCTCGCTGTTTTTCAGGATAAAGGATGCGCTGCTCTCCGTAGCGGTAAACGGTGGCTCGCTGAAATTATACTTTGTTGCACCGGAAAAGTAGAGCGTAAGGGTATCACCGATGCAATACTTCTCCTGCGGGTCAAAATCAATGGTCAGCTCGGGCTGGGGATGAACGGTAAGGTGCAGGTAGGCCATGCTGTCGCATCCGCTGTCAATGGCATAGGCAGCGCTGTAAATGCCGGAGCTGTTCAGTACACGGTCGCCGAAGGTATAGGTCATCGGGTAGCAGACGGCGGCAGTATCATAAGACGCTTTGGGAATGATAACCTTTATGTTGACAACCTCGTAGATGCTGTCGCAGCCCTGTATGTTCCTGGTCGTGTCCCTGAGAATGGCAGAGGAGGTGTAGGTGGTGTTCCTGTAAACCACCCGGCTGCATCCTTCCAGCGCGGTATTGATAGTCCTGGGAGCGGCGCCAACCCGGAGATCCAGCACTACGATGCTGTCGCAGCCCCACCGGTTGTTGAAGATATGGTTGTAGGTGCCTGCCCGGGCGTAGGAAACGCCGTTGAATATATAAGGAAGGCTGGTATAGCAGATAGCGGCCTTAAGGGTGTCCCTGGAAACCGGCTGTACGGTCAGCGTTAGGGTCGTAATGCTGTCGCAATTGGTGGTGACAGCGGAGGCCGTGTCCCGGAGCGTATGTGTGCCTGTGGTGGTGACGGTCCTGCCGTTCCAGGTATAGGGCAGCTGGCTGGCGCAAATGGTACGGGTGATGTTGGCCTGCGATACCGGCTGAACGGTCAGCGTTAAGGTTGTAATGCTGTCGCAATTGGTGGTGGCAGCGGTGGAAGTGTCCCGCAGGGTATGTGTGCCTGTAGTGGTGACGGTCTTGCCGTTCCAGGTATAGGGTAGTTGGCTGGCGCAAATGGTACGGGTGATATTTACCTGCAGCACCGGGTGTACGGTCAGTGTCAGTGTGGTGATGCTGTCGCAGCTATTGGTGGCGGTAGCAGTGTCACGAAGTGTATGTGTTCCTGTAGTAGTGACGGTCTTGCCGTTCCAGGTGTAAGGTAGCTGGCTGGTACAGATGGCCTGGCTGATGCTGGCCTGCAGCACCGGCTGAACGGTCAGCGTTAAGGTCGTAATGCTGTCGCAATTGGTGGTGGCCGCGGTGGAAGTGTCCCGGAGCGTATGTGTACCCGTGGTGGTAACGGTCTTGCCGTTCCAGGTATAAGGGAGCTGGCTGGTACAGATGGTCTGGCTGATGGAATGGTACCTGACCGGCTGGCTGTGCAGGTCCAGGACAAAAGTAGTGTCGCAGGTACCCTGGTTGAAGGTAGCTACGGAATCGCCGAAAGTGTTGATGCTCTGCCCCTTCCAGGTATAGGGCAGCGCGCCTGAGCAGATGGTTACCGTGTCGCGTACCATGATATTGCCGTTACCTGTACCGGTCCTCAATGACTGTATCCAGGCGGCGTTGGCGGCAGTGTTGGGCAAGCCGGGCGTTTCCAGTGAAGTGGCGGTTCCCGTTGCCCAGGCGGAAGGGGTGGTAATATTGCCGTTAGTGAGGTAGTATACACGGTTGCTGCCGGAAGGACTCATATTGACAGTGGCCGGGATGCTTTGCCCGTTGACATTGGAACCGTATGCTATCGAGTGATAGGGTGCATTCAGGTTGGAAGGGCTGGTGACGATAACGGCATCGCCGTCATTCCTTAATCCCAGGGGCGACCAGTTATTGCCGGTATTGGTATAGGTAGCGCCGATATAGCCGTTATTGGACGATTTTTCCAGTAAGCCGGAGCTGACAGGCACCACGTACACCCCGTCATTGTTGCTGTCGGTAGGGTCGTCCGCCAGGCTCAGGCTGGTATTCCTGTCGCCGTTGTTATAAATAAGGATGACAGATCCGTAGGGAATGTTCGCCCACTGGCTGATATTCCGGAACCTGTAGAAGCCCTGGGCATTGCCGCCTGAGCCGTGCCAGTTGTTATTATCGTCAAATATCCACAGGCGGATGTCTGCGGTAGAGTCCGTACAGGTCCTGTTGCCCACTACTACCAGCTCAATAAATTCTTTGGAGCCGCTTGCCCCCTGGGAGAACTCATTGATATAAAGCTGGGCGGAAAGCCGTCCAAAGGTAGTAAGCAGTAGGAAAATGATGCTCAGTAGACTTTTATGCATAAGAGAGGTCTGTTTTGAGTGCAAAGTAAGAGCGCACCTGTAACTTATTTCTGAACAACGGGTTAATATATTATTACCTGACGGCTCTTTAACATATGGGAAATATCCTGAGGGAAAAGAAATTGCAACCGGTGGAGAGCATACATGTTTATTTTTCATAACTTTGCTGACTCTTAAAAAGTGAGAAACCAATACAATGATAAGTCGCAGAAATATTAGAATTAAGGTAATGCAATCACTTTACGCGCTTGATACCAACCTGGAAAGTGATCTTGGCTTTGGTATAGACCGGCTTACCAGCGATCATCCTGATTACTCACGTATGATCATTAAGTACGTTAAAGTGCTGGACGATAAGATAGATCAGGCGTCTTATTTATTTACATTGTCGCTTTATTACATGGTGCGCGTGGCCCAGTACACGGAAATAGATGCCAATAACAGGGCCTCAAAGCTGCTGCGCACGCAGGAAGACCTGAATGTCAGCACCAAATTTGCCGGTAACGAATTCGTATGGTCTCTCCTGGATAATAAAACGTTTGTGGAAGCCGTAAAGGACAAGAAGCTTGAGCAGGTTGTTGAGAAGGATGAGATCAAGCAACTGTACAATATCCTGCAGGAGAGCGAGCTCTATAAGAGCTACGTGAGCGAGGAAAGCCGGACCCCCGAGGGCGATAAGAAAATGTTCTGGGACGTATGGACACAACTGATGTATGAGCATGAGGTATTCAATACCCTGATGACGGAGAAGAACGAAGAATGGGAAGACGATAAGGAGCTGGTATATATGCTTATAGAGAACTATGTGCAGAAAAGAAAAGGCACCAACTTCCTGAACTTTATTTCGGCGGATAAGAAGCAGTTTGCGCACGACCTCCTGAAGACCACCATTGACAAGAGCGGCTACCTGATGGAGCTGATCCACCCGAGGCTGAAGAACTGGGATGCAGAACGTGTGGCCCATATAGACCTGATATTGCTGAAAATGGGTATAGCGGAATTCCTGTATTTCCCTACCGTGCCTACCAAGGTGACCATCAATGAATATATCGAGATCGCCAAGACCTACAGCACCCCCCAGAGCAGCCAGTTCATCAATGGTGTCCTGGACAATATCCTGAAGTCGCTGGAAAAGGAAAATAAGGTCAGGAAAGCCGTAAGGCCCTGATGATATGTATAACAGTAGTATTTAATTTAAAATTTATATAATTATGTTTTTGAACGTTTTTTTACAGGCTGCGCCTCCGCAGGGAAATGACTGGATGATGCCGGCAATGATGTTGGGTATGGTTGTGGTAATGTACTTCTTTATGATCAGGCCTCAGCAAAAGAAAGCCAAAGAGCAGAAGAAATTCGCGGATTCCATCGCTACGGGCGACAGGATCGTTACAACATCCGGTATCCACGGTAAGATCGTGAGAACGAATGAAGATAATACCCTGCTGATCGAAGTGGACAGGAATACCAATATCACTATCGAGCGCCAGGCCGTTTCTATGGAAATGACACAGGCTTTTGCCAAGAAAAACAATAAGGCTCCCCTGGCTTAATACGGGAAGCCTGTGCTCCTATGCTTTTAAATGATCGTCATATGCTGAAAGTAGGTATCACCGGCGGTATCGGTTCCGGTAAGACTATTGTGGCCAGGATCTTCGGGACTTTAGGCATACCTGTTTTTAATGCGGACAGAGCAGCAAAATATCTGATGGATACGGACGCTGAGCTCAGAAGTCGTTTGGAAGCGGCATTCGGGACAGCGATATATGATAACGGACGGGTTAACCGTCCGTTATTGGCTTCTATGGTATTCCCGGATCCGGAACGGCTGCAGCTCCTCAACAGCATCGTTCACCCCAGGGTGATAGCCTGGGGCGAGGAATGGCATCGTAGCCAGCATGCTCCTTACACGCTTAAGGAGGCCGCCCTGTTCTTTGAGAGCGGCTCTTATAAAAGTATGGATTTTATCATAGGGGTCTATGCGCCCCGTGAGATCCGTATCAGGAGGGTCATGGAGCGGGATGGCGTCACCGGGCAGGAAGTGCTGGAGCGTATGTCCAGGCAGATGGATGAGGAGGAAAAAATGAAGCTTTGCAGGTTCGTGATTACGAACGACGATATTCAGTCCCTCATCCGGCAGGTATCCGGCCTTCATGAGACAATATTAAAAATGTAAAGATACTATGGCTTTATCAACGGAAAATAATACGCTGCTGGATATATCGGCCCTTCATATGCCGGCCGGTACCAAAGTAGCCGTCATCGCTACCCAGTGGAATGAAAAAATAGTGGCCGAGCAGGTGGCGGGTGCCGCCAGGATAGCCCGGCAGGCCGGTGTGGAGCTTGCGGACATATTGTATGTGCCGGGTTGCGTGGAGTTGCCGTATGCTATCCGCAAATACCTGGGCGCTGCTGCGGGCATCGGCGCGGTCATCGCTTTCGGAGCTGTTGTAAGAGGCGATACGCCTCATTTTGATTATGTATGCAATATGGTATCGGAAGGTATCAACCACCTGAACCTGGCCATGGATGTGCCCGTGATATTCGGCGTGCTAACTGTGAATACAGAGCAGCAGGCCTGGGAAAGGCTGGGCGGCGCGCACGGCCATAAGGGTGAAGAAGCCATGATCACGGCCCTGAAAATGATACAATTTGAACAACAACTGTCATCCAGACACTCCTGACCTATGAAACTGACTTTGAAAAAAGGATTGGGCCAGCATTTTCTTACCGATGAGAATATGTGTAAGAAGATCGTGGCGCAGCCGGATTATAAGCCCGGCATGAACCTGCTGGAGGTAGGACCGGGCGGTGGCGCCATCACCAAGTACCTGCTGGAAAGACCTGGTATCAACTACAAGGCTATCGAAATAGATGATGAGAAGGTGGCTTACCTGCCCACCATCCTGCCGGCCATTGCGGATAAGCTGATCCATGTGGACTTCCTGAAAGCGGAACTGCCTTTCGGGACGGAGAAATTCAGTATCATCGGTAATTTTCCCTATAATATATCATCCCAGATCATGTTCAGGGTCTATGACTGGAAAGCCTACGTGGAGGAAGTGGTGGGCATGTTCCAGAAAGAAGTGGCCGATCGTATCGCTGCCGGGCCTAACAGCAAAGTGTACGGCATCCTTAGCGTGCTGATGCAGGCTTTCTATAAAGTGGAATACCTGTTCGATGTGCCCCCGGGATGCTTTAACCCGCCTCCCAAGGTGATGTCGGGCGTTATCAGGCTGACCAGTTTGAATAACCCTCATGAGATCGAGAATCCCGAACGGCTGAAAAAGATCGTCAAGGCGGCTTTTGGCCAGCGCAGGAAGACGCTGCGGAATGCATTGAAAGGCTTCTGGAGCAATGAGCTGATGCAGGATCCCATCTTTAATAAACGGGCGGAGCAGCTGACCGTGGAAGATTTTGTAGGACTGTATAAAATGAACGATAAATGAGACCCAGGGCATTGATCATAGAGCCTGTGCACCAGGTATTGCTGGACAAGCTGCTTGCCTGCGGTTATGAATATACCCTCGTCAGACAGATATCGAAGCAGGAGGCGTTGGAAGCATTGCCTGCTTACCAGGGTCTGATCACTTCCAATAAGCTGTACGTGGACAAGGAGCTTATTGATGCCGGCAGCGGTCTGAAATGGATAGGCCGCATGGGCTCCGGTATGGAGATCATTGACGTGCCTTATGCCACGTCCAAAGGTATCCTGTGCGTCAGCAGCCCGGAAGGCAACGCGAACGCGGTGGCGGAGCAGGCGCTGGGTATGCTGCTGTCCCTGCTGCACAACGTGGTAAAGAGCCATAATGAGCTGCAGCATATGGTCTGGCAGCGGGATGCCAACAGGGGAAGCGAGCTTAGCTATAAGAAAATAGGCATTATCGGCTATGGTAACAATGGCAGCCTCTTTGCGGAAAAACTACTGGCAATGGGTTGTACGGTATATGTTTATGATCCCTACGTCAGCGGTTATGAAAAGCCCGGACTGGTACCGTGCGCCAGCCTGGAGGAGCTCTATCCCCATATTGATGTGCTGAGCTTTCATGTGCCGCTTACAGACCTGACCAGGCATTACTTTAATGACATCATGCTGGAGGCTGTCCGGAAAGACTTCTACCTGGTCAATCTTTCCAGGGGGGCGATTGTGGACCTGGCCGCGGTGGAGCGGGGACTGCTGTCCGGCAAGATAAAAGGTGCCGCCATTGATGTCTGGGAGCAGGAGCCGGTAACGGAAGTTTCCCGGGCCGGTCACGATATCTTTGCGCGTCTTATACAGCGTCCTGATTTTATCGGGACGGCGCATATCGGCGGCTATAGCCATGAGGCTACCTATAAGATGAGCTATTATGTGGCCCAAAAGCTGGAACCTTTATTGCGGCAGTCATAGCGCCTATAACATCATATTAATAAAAGTCTTATTATAGTACGTTGATTTTCAGCATATTTAGTTACTATTTTAAAATGTAGGTACAACATAAGTACAACAAACTAAAACCTACCTACAAACCCATATAAACCAACCTTTGATATTTGGGCTTGCCTGTTTAATAATTGATATTCGGGTAGCTTGGAACAATAATAATCCCTGCTTGCTTTGGCATATCCATTCATCAAAAGCACTTCATTTAAGCACTCCCCATTAGGCAGAATGATATATCCTAATTGCCGTTTCCAATAATCCAACTCGTTTTTTACCTCTGTAAGAATTGTTACCCTTGTTCCGATGGGTGCAACCTGCAATAAAAATTCCCTGCTTTGTAATCCATATTGCAACAATAAAGCTGACGGCAGTCGGCTTTTTTCTTCGTCCTGTTTCATCTTTCTATTGATATGCACTTCGGGTGCATCTAATCCGTAAAGACGGATTTCTTTCCGCAATCGGGTGAACTCCTGCACTACATAAATGCTATCGGCATCTATGACTGCATCAATTTTATAGTGGGTTTCCACCCTGTATGGTGCTTTTGCGTTGTATTGCATTGATTTTCAACGTTTTAAATATTGTCTATACAAATTTAATGATAGAACTTTGCAAGTGCGTACGCAACGTATTTATTAACTCATAAAATTTAAAAAAATGGCAAGACAAAAAGGACTTATGAAGTATGTCGGAACGATTGGCGATGTTCGACACTTCAAAATAAAAGGTCAGCAAGGATTTTTTGCGGGTATGGTGGGCGGTCCTACCGCAGAGCAAGTAAAGACCGCCCCCGAATTTGAACGTACTCGTGAAAATATGAACGAGTTTGGCGGTTGTGCAAGGGCTGGAAAGTCCATAAGAACGGCACTTTCAGCGTTGATGTCGAAAATGGCAGACAGTCAAGTTACAGGTCGTTTGACTTCGGTAATGAAGAAAATAAACTTGGAAGACGGAACGGAAGCAAGGGGTTACAGAAAGGTTGAAATCTCTACCCAAAGGACGTATTTGTTAGGCTTTGAGTTTGACAAAAAACTTTCTATCAATGGGGTTTTCAATCCTCCTTATGATGTAACCCATACCGTTGCAAGGGATAGTGCGGATTTTATCATTGCTCCGTTTAACCCTGCGGATTTGGTTTCTGCACCGTCTGGGGCTACTCACTTCCGTTTAATCAATGCTTTGGCGGTTATTTCGGATTTCAACTACAATGCCACAACAGGAACTTATGAACCTGCGGACAACGTAAACAATGAATTGAGTACCGTTGAATACTCGGCTTACATTCCGTTGAATACTGCGTATGCAGGTAGTACACTAACTGCAACGTTTGGCGGTTCGCCTACGCTCGGAACTGATGTAACGGTTATCCAATGTATCGGTATTGAGTTCTTTCAGGAAGTGAACGGAAACTATTACGCCTTTTCTTCGGGCAACTGTCTGAAAATTGAAGATGCGTTTTAAAAACCAACAAACGAAAGCCCCTCGCAAGTCTTGGGGCTTTTCTTTCTAAACTTTAAAATCAATCTTCGATGAGAACAAAAATTTTAAGAGTAGCCGAAGGCAAGCAAAGCACATTAAGCCACCTTTATATTGATGATGTTTTCCAATGCTATTTATTGGAAGATAAAATCAGAAATGTAAAGCTACCAAAGCAAACCGCAATCCCGACAGGAAACTATACTTTACGGCTGAACACTTGGGGCGGAATGAATACCGACTATCGGCAGAAATTCCCGAAGCTCCACAAAGGTATGATTGAAATAAACGGCTTGCCGAATTTCAGTTTTGTATATATCCACATCGGGAACACATACAGACAAACCGCAGGTTGTCCGTTGTGTGGTTTCGGTTTCGAGTTTGTGAATGGCGACTATCAAGTTTTGCGAAGCAAAGATGCTTACCAAATGATTTACCCGAAGCTGTTAGCAATAGCACAAGGCAATGAAAAAAGTATCAGCATTGAAAACAAATTTCAATTTTAAAAGCGTGTATCAATGGAAAATGCAATCACATTAAACATCGTGTTCGGCTCTTTGATTAGTATGCTCTTGGCGATTGTCGCCTACTTCATTAAACAACTCCACTCCGATTTTAAGAAAATGGAAAAGGATTTGACCGAAGTAAAAACAATGGCTTTGTTAATCAAAACAGAGTTCAAAAACAGTTATGATTTGCTTAATCACAAAGTCGATTATCTGGAACATCGTGTAAACAATTTAGAAAAAATCATTTTAAAAAATTTCAACAATGAAAAGCAGTAGTTTAAATTTAGTAGAGCGTGTCAAAGCTCCAACCCCGAAATGGTTTAAAATCATTCGGACAATCGGCATAACATTAACAGCCGTAGGCGGTGCAATCTTAACCGCACCCATTGCGTTACCTGCCACCATTGTAACGGTGGGCGGTTATTTGATACTTGGCGGAACTGTGGCAACTGCCATTTCTCAAACGGCAATGCAGACCGATAATGACGAAGAAACAAAACCGAATGAAAACTTTAATGAACCCAAAAAAGAGTAAACACAAAGTTTTTGTTTTTGGTTAATGTATGAAAACCTGCCCGATTGGGCAGGTTTTTTTATTGCACCTGTTTACACTCTTTTTATAAATTGGTGCTTTTATATTGCCTTTATGTGTGGGTATTGGTGCGAATGTCGGGCAAGCGGTGGGAACTGTAAAGGCAAAAGAGCGTAGCCCGCAGGGCTACCGCTTTAAATGCCTTGCAATGTAAATGCGTTTGAGTTCGGAAATCAAAAGCAACTGTTCGTGTATGTGCCGTTCTCTTTGCTCCAAAGTTTTAAGCCTGCGAATATCATTTTTAAATACTTTTTCTTTGCCTTTCAAATGGCTTGCCTGTTCAAAAACGAAGTTTTTAAAATCGCCTATCCGAATGTAAGTGATAACCGAACCGATTAGGAACTGATGAAATGCTTTTGTTTTCCATAAGCCAAATAATAAGCTACGGTAAACGTCCAATTCTTCCGCATTACGGCAGGAAATGACAAAACAATTAGGGCAAGGGCTTTCTAACGGCTTACCACTGTTTAAGCCTTTGGATAGGGCATAAAATTCAAAATCGGACTTTTGATTTTTGGGATTGTAAGTGATGATTTTAACGGCTTTCATATCGCACAACTTTTGAGATTAGCTCCGTTCCTTTCATTGCTGTGGCTGAAAACCAAAACTTTTTTACAAAGAAAAAAAAGAAAGCCTTTTATCAGGTGGCGGGGCAAAAAATCCAAAAGGAAACGGAATAAGTCCCGAAGGGTGGCAAGGCAAAAAAATTAACTCTGCGAAGCACCTTATTTGCCTTGCCATTATGCCGTAGTCTTTTGGATTTTTTTTTGAGCGTTGGCATTGAGCGTAGCCACCTACCTTTGCTTTCCTTTTTATTCTTTTTTCTTTTGGAAAATGTCTATTGACTTCCTTTTATTCCTTTGAAAAATCGCCTTTGAGCGTTGGCAATGGGGCAAACACTCCGCAGTAAAAAATAAAGCATACCATAATTTAAAGCGTTGGAAAAAAGCAAGGGTATGAGGTACGAAATACGCTTGCTGTGCGGTGCTGAAATAATGTGTGAACGGAATGAAACGGAATAAATGCAGGTAGATTTGGCTTTCGCCTACCGAAATGTAATGTAGTGGAATGAGTGAACACTTTATTCAGCACATTGGCAATACAACTAATCAATGATTTATTTTTTTACTGCACCGCTGAAATGGGTGGTGGGGTGCTGTGGCTCAATGGGTGGGTGCGGTTGGGAAAAAAATACGGCTTCTGAACCCCGAAAAATATCAGCGTTGGCATTGTGCGGTTGGGATATTTTTTCGGGGTGAAGACTATGGCATTGGATACTTAACATAATGTTATTATGGGACTTTTTTGCGTTGGCATAGTCGCCTATAAGCGTGGGGAAAAAGTACCATAATAACATTATGTTTAAGTAGCTTCCCTCATTTTTTATACTGGCATAAGCGAAACGGTGGTGGTGGTTGGAGTGTAGCGTTTTTTTGCTTTGTTTTTTAGTGTTGGGACAGCTCTTTGCAACCGCAGGAACGAGGATTGCAATGTGCTGTTGAGCGTTGGCAAAAAACAACGCAAAAAATATGACAGTTAAAAAATGGGGGCAATGCCATAGAAGACAGACGAAGCGTTGGCATTGTGCGGTTGGGGTCTGGATAAAGCCGTATTTTTTTTGTGCGGTGGCTGGGTGGGATTTTTAAAATGTATCTTCCGTTTCCAATTTCGTGTAATCAAGTTTGATATTTTCAATATCGTAAACACTAACTTCTAATGGTTTGAATTTATGCGGATTGAAGATTGCAAGATTTACACCACTTTGATACAATGAACTTTTAAATTCAATACCGTCAAAGCCCATTGATTTTATTAGCTCTGACAAATATTGTGTAGGTAAATAGTCTAATTCGCTGTCGCTTCTTCTTCTCGGTTTAGATAGTTCCTGTTCTAACTTATCAATGAAAGAACCGTGTATCATTACTTCTTCCAAAGACTGTAATTCTTCTAATTCCGCAAGTTCAAAAATATCATAAGTAGAATGACTTAAATTTATCACTCTTATATTTTCCTCAAGTCGAAATGTGCCTACGGTAACATAATCAAACAAACTTGCTCTTACTTCATATAAAGTCGTTAGAATGTCGTTTGCTAAATACAAATATGAAATACCATTTGGGTTTGCTCTACCACTCTTTGCCGATTTATTAGGTGGATTACCCATTTCGCCAATAGCATAACCTTTAGGGTTATCGCTAATTCTTGCCCGATAATATTTTTTGCCCTTGTATAGTTCTTTTTGAAAGTGTCGGAATAGTTTTCGTAATTTTTCTAAATCCAATGGATTTTTCAAATGAAACCTGTTTACATTCTTAATTTCTTCTGAAAATTTATCCCAAGAAAGGAAAAGCGGTTGGTTTGCTTCTTCTTCATCTTGTTCATTTTGAAACCTTAATCTTACAGGGTCATCTAACAAGTGCTGATAATCGGCAATATCATCTTTAATAATTTCAGAGATAAGTTGCTTTACATTATCGGCATCAATTAAAGTCTGTGTAAAAACTTTTTGAGAAAAATAATCGGAGATTATTTGAGTTTCTAATGGTTTCCCATTTTCTGTATCAACAACAAACAAATCTAAAATACCCGCAAAATTACGGTTCAATTCAGAGGCTTCGTAAATAGAAACATTTTGCGATTTACAATAATCGCAATTTCCTATCGTCTTGTTATTCAAAATGATAGAATTTATGTATCGGCTTTCAAAGCAATTTATACAACAATTCATATCAAATCAATTTCAGAACCAAATCAATGTGGTTCATTAAGGAAAGTTTCTTTAATGTTCCTAATCCTGGAAAGTGCCCATTTGTGTGAAACTCTCTAAAATAAGGAATAGCAACAGAGTTATATCCTGTCTGGTCGCACCAAGCAATTAGTTTATCCAATGCTTCTGCAAACTTTCCTGCAATATCGGATTGGTCGTCATTTGAATTTGAAACAAAATGTTTCACTCTTATTTTATTTGTTGCAGGTTCTGCATAAGACAAATGTATTGCTACTGCATACGGTAAAAATCCTGTTTCGGAATACTCTTCGCCTATGGAAAGATAATCGGAAAAACCAATAAAGCCCTCTTCTTTGTAGTAAAGGTGTTCTTCTGAAAAACCGCTTTCATCTACCTGTAAATAATCAGAATTTTTTGTTTGAGCATTGAAATAATCGTCAAGCTCAACTCTGGTATTTTCATCAAAATTCCTGTGGTATCTTTTGCTTGTTGCGGATAGATTTATTACATTATACTTAATTGTAAAATGCTGTTGATATAGTGCGAGAATATCTGTGATATTATCAAAAGCCGTATTGTGTATAATGGTTAATGCAGGAATAACATCAGCGTATTTTTGCAAAACCTCTATCGCTTTAGTGTGGTTACTTCTACTGTGGAAAATTATACCAACTTGGTAATTTTTACTGTTTCCAACCGAACTTTTGATAGCATCGAAAATAGCATCAATATCGGTAAATGTACCAACTTGCGGATTTGCAATAATTGTAAAGTTAATATCGCTACTTACCAACTCCTTTAGGGTGGTTTTTAGTGTTGATGAATTTTTTACAGGTTCGATTATAGGCGATACTTTCGTTTTGTTTGGTAAAAGAACAGGTGTTGTCAATTCCCTAATTCCAATCAATTCAAACTGCTTACCTCTTAAATACGGTTGGTACATACGGTATTTGTTGCTAAAAAATTATACAATTTATGATATTCCTGCTCATTAAAATCCAAAGAATTACAAATGTGTTTTAACTCTTTCGGGGTATTTGATGATTTCAGAAAGTCGGGTTTTAGTAATTTTCTTTCTTTGAGTTTGTTCAAAACCTGTTTTTGAAAATCAACTATGTTTTTGCTTGCCAACAATTCGTAACAAGCTCTGAAAATTTGAGTATTTGGAACATCAGGAACAAACCCGAAATTATCAGCAACTAAATCAAGGTATTCTTGCTTTCTTAAAATTTTGAAGATTGTATCAAAATCAAATAATGATGTATTACTACCCGCTTCCTTAATTGTTTGTAATTTATTCTTTGTGTCAAGTACGATAATACCAATGTTGGTATCGGCATACTCATTTTTTAATTTTTCAGCATTCTTTTCATCTGTAACAATACTAACTCCGTCTGCAAACTTTTGATAGTCGTTTAATTGTTTGGATAGTTTAGAAAAATCATCAAGTTCTGTTTTGATTTCAAAAACTCGTACAGCTCCGTTCAGCATAACCAAATCAGCTTTTGAAGCACCAATTTTTAATTCATTAAGGATTAGTGTTGTTTTTAAACTATGCTCTTTGATTAGTTTTAAAACCAAATTGTTTTTATAGACATATTCACATCTGTATTGTTTCTGAAGTGATTTGTACAATGATTTAATTATATCTAAATTAGTATTGTAAGAGCCTGCATTAAAATATTTTTCTGTTTGCTTTTGAAATAGTACAAAATCATCTTCCCGCACTATCTTTTGAAACATAGGCGGTGAGAATATTTGGGATAAAATTCTTAAATTTTGCACTCTCTTTATACTAATTTTTACTTTACAAAGGTAACAAATTACATAAAACTTATCTACATTTTGATACGAAAAACCAACATTGCGTTATTATTAGGTTACAAAATGACATAAATGCACAAAGTAAACCATACGCAATACAAATTTTCCCTCTTAATGCAATTCAAAGCAAAGTAAAAAGTAAGTAGGATAAGTAAGTTTTAGGGAAACATTTTTTTTGTTATTCCGCAGGAATACAAAAAAAGATTTATCGGGCTGAAATGGTGCAAAATGGTAAACCGCAGGTTTCCATTTGCACTAATTTGTTTTATTATGGCTTGTTTTTTTTCGTAAGAAAAAAACCGCTTTTGTTTTTGGCAAAAGCTACTTATCCTACTTATCCATTCCATTAAAAGAAAAAAGGTGCAGAATGCACCTTTTGTATATTCAAAACGGTAAGCCTGTTTGCTCTGGCGGTTTTGGTGGTTCGGGTGGCGGTTCTTTTTCTTTATTCTTATTGTCCACTTCTTCCCAACTCAATTCTTTTACCGCATACACATAGCCGTTCTTTTTGGATAACCGCAGATAGCCGTGTTTCTTCAATGCTTTGCCCAATTTCATTACTGTACCGTCTGTAATGTTCATCTTTGTTTTTTCCGCTAATTTGGTCGCTATTTGGGTTGTATTGATAAAATTATTTGCGGTTTCCCTGTCTGCAATTTCAAACCACGTTAATAATAATTCTTCTTCGGGGCTTCTTGCTTGGTACTGCTCGTTGTTGTGGTTGATTTCCTTTATTTCTTCTTGGTTGAACCAATAACGGAAACCGTCTTTGTAAAGCTGTTTTGCCTGTGCATAAGCCAAATTTATATCAATGCTGTGGGTGTACTCGATATGTTCCACTTCAAAGCATAGGAAACGCCTCGAACCTGTTGTATCATTTAAGAATTGGGCAGTGTTTACACTGCCCGCAAACGAAGCCCTGCGTGGCAGGGTTTCGTTGTTGTGTCCGTATGCTTTACGCATACGGATATGCGTTTTCGTTATCAGCTCTTTTAATGTCCCTATCTCTGTACGGTTTAGGTTTTCGAGTTCGTCCAAATTGATTAGCATACATTCCGCTAAATGTATCAAGGTATCTTTATTGTTCGGGTTGATTGTTCCCGAAAACATATAATCCTTTAAAGGCTTTGGTATCAATTTTTCTATCCACGTTGTTTTTCCTACGCCTTGTTTGCCACTAAATACAATTACGGTCTGATTGATTGCTTTATCATTGGTTACACACGCCACCATTGCTACAAACCATTTTTTAAAACACTCAATCCATAAATCCTGCTTTGTAGTGGTAATGGTATTGGCAAGCTCTGTAATGTAGTCGGTGTCGTCTTCATTGTCGGGCAGGTTATCAAAGTAGTCTTTGAACGGGTCGAACTGTTCGCAGAAATCGGAACGTAACAAATTTCGTAAGGTATTGATATTGCATTTTACTTTTGCTTTCAAAATCTCACGCAGGATTGAGTTTTCAACGAAATCCGTTAGCGGTTTCCAAAGCGTAGCTTTGGCAGGTTTGTACTCCAATTTGCCCGAAACTACGTTATAGCGGAAGCTATAACGGTAGTTTAAAAAGGTTTCCAATCTATCAATGAAGCTCGGCTTTTCTTCTTCCTCGTCCGTATCTTCTTCAGATGATTTATTGCTCTTGGATTGCTTGGAAATTTCGCCATTTGGTGAAATGGATAAGTTACTTTTGTTGTGTTCGTGGGTATTGCTGTAAGCACTGTTTACGGTTGTTGCGACTTCCTTTGTATCAAAATTATAATCAGAAAGAATATAGCCCATTGCCGTAGGCAATGGCACGCCTTTACGGTTGAGATTGCAAGCCAATAAATGCACAAAGTTGTTGCGATTACCATTTACATAGCTTTCTTTTTTCTCGGTAAATCTTACGCAATGTTCGTATGTTGCCAAATAATCATTACTAAAATTTTCGGTAGAAAAACCATTGCTTGCAATGGTTGGCGGTTCTGTTATCACTTCGGAATTTTGCACGATGTATGGCGTTAAATCTTCCGTAGCAATTACAGGATAAACGGTTGCATTTTCATTCAAATACAAATCGGTGTCGTAAGACACGAAACAAAGGCGTGTAACGTCTTTGCCTGATTTGTCAATAGGTAGCGATAAAAATTCTTCATAGAATTTTTGAAGCGTTAAAAAGGCTTCTTTATGGTTTTTCTGTGATGAATTGACTTTGACAAAGATTTTTAAACCGTTTCCCGATGGACTGATAAAAGCCGAATAAGTGTAGGGCGTTTCCTGTGCCAATGCTTTAGCATTGGTAAGTTGTTCTTTGGTTAGTTTGTCAATATCCAATACCACAATTTGAGTATATGCAGTAACAAACTCTAATTTCCTGCCACCTTTAAAAGAAGCCGAAGGCGTGAAAGCGGGCAAAGATTTCTTTGCCCTTTCGTATGCTTCCATTTTGCTTTCTGCCAATGACTTCCGCAGATAAGTAATTATATTGATGTACTTACCTGTTTTGATGTCGTTCAATACTTCAATTATCTTGGCATTTTCTACCACTTCATTGAAGTTTTTAAATATACTTACTACCATAATCAAACGTTTTTTATTGTTAAGAAACCTTTATCAATGCTATTTTTTAGCA
>MKSF01000005.1 GCA_001897155.1 Bacteroidetes bacterium 47-18
TCTTCACCAACAGCTCTATATATTCCTCACATCCGTTCGGAATGGCTAGTACGCTACAGTAACCCTATAGTAAATCGCTTCCTGAACCGCAAAAAAGCACATCGCAGCTAAATGTACCTGTACTAAGAGATTGTTTCCTGTAAGCAGATAGTCATTAATTATTATAAGAGCATCCGCACATCCGTTCGGAATGACCGGCATGCTACAATACATTGCATTCCGTGGTTGGAGAGCATTCTGTTTCCGGAGTGCTTGACCAACAACCCTTATAACCTGCAAAACTTTTTCGCTCCGTTTTTGGTGTTCTTCACCAACAGCTCTATATATTCCTCACATCCGTTCGGAATGGCCGGCATGCTACAGTACCTTATAGTAAATCGCTCTCTGAAAGACCGAAGAGTTCATCGCAGCCAAGTGTGCCTGTATTAATAGATTGTTTCCTGTAAGCAGATAGTCATTAATTATTATAAGAGCATCCTCACATCCGTTCGGAATGACCGCACGATACAATACATTGCATTCCGTGGTTGGAGAGCATTTTGTTTCCGGAGTGCTTGACCAACAACCCTTATAACCTGCAAAACTTTTTCGCTCCGTTGTTGGTGTTCTTCACCAACAGCTCTATATATTCCTCACATCCGTTCGGAATGGCTAGTACGCTACAGTAACCCTATAGTAAATCGCTTCCTGAACCGCAAAAAAGCACATCGCAGCTAAATGTACCTGTACTAAGAGATTGTTTCCTGTAAGCAGATAGTCATTAATTATTATAAGAGCATCCGCACATCCGTTCGGAATGACCGGCATGCTACAATACATTGCATTCCGTGGTTGGAGAGCATTCTGTTTCCGGAGTGCTTGACCAACAACCCTTATAACCTGCAAAACTTTTTCGCTCCGTTTTTGGTGTTCTTCACCAACAGCTCTATATATTCCTCACATCCGTTCGGAATGGCCGGCATGCTACAGTACCTTATAGTAAATCGCTCTCTGAAAGACCGAAGAGTTCATCGCAGCCAAGTGTGCCTGTATTAATAGATTGTTTCCTGTAAGCAGATAGTCATTAATTATTATAAGAGCATCCTCACATCCGTTCGGAATGACCGCACGATACAATACATTGCATTCCGTGGTTGGAGAGCATTTTGTTTCCGGAGTGCTTGACCAACAACCCTTATAACCTGCAAAACTTTTTCGCTCCGTTGTTGGTGTTCTTCACCAACAGCTCTATATATTCCTCACATCCGTTCGGAATGGCTAGTACGCTACAGTAACCCTATAGTAAATCGCTTCCTGAACCGCAAAAAAGCACATCGCAGCTAAATGTACCCGTACTAAGAGATTGTTTCCTGTAAGCAGAGACGTATTATAAAGAAAAAAGCCAACGATATCTTATCGTTGGCTTTTTATAGAGAAAGACAGGGATGCTGTCTTAATGAATGCTATTGCAATTAAGCGATCTCAACTTCTGCACCGGCTTCAGTTAATTTAGCTTTCAGATCTTCAGCTGTAGCTTTATCCACACCTTCTTTGATCTTAGCAGGCGCACCGTCCACTAATTCTTTAGCTTCTTTCAGACCTAAACCAGCTAAGTCTTTAACCACTTTAACTACGTTTAATTTAGAAGCACCTGCAGATTTCAGGATAACATCGAAAGATGTTTTCTCTTCAACTGCTGCTGCAGCTGCACCCGGAGCTGCTGCTACTGCTACTGCAGCTGGTTCGATACCGTATTCAGCTTTTAAGAAGTCAGCTAATTCCTGAACTTCTTTAACTGTTAAGTTTACTAATGATTCGGCTAATGTTTTGATATCTGCCATTGTTATAATGTTTTAATAAGTTTAAAATAGTGTTATATGTTGAGACTTGGAAGCCTGTGTTGTTTGAAGCAGCAAATGTAGCTACTTTTCCGGAATTCCCGAAGCTGAATCTTATTATTCGGCAGCAGGAGTTTCCTCGGTTGTTGCGGCAGGCGCTTCTGCTTCTGTTGCAGGTGCTGCGCCTTCTGCGTTCTCTTTGTTCTCTAAAGCGGAGATCACGCGGCTGATCGGAGATTGCAGCAAGCTGATAACTTCGCCGATGAGCTCGTTTTTGGTTTTGATGTTTTTCAGGGCGGTCAGCGCGCTGTCGCCTGTATACACCTCTTCACCTATCAGAGCTGCTTTCAGTTCCGGTTTCACACCTTTGGAGGCGTCACGGAAAGAGCTGATGATAACGGCAGGTTCTTTTGGAGTGTCAGTGAACATCAAAGCTGTAACACCGTGTAAAGAATCGTAAATGCCGGTATATAATTCGTTGTTCAAGCTCTCCAGTGCTTTCTTGATCAAAGTGTTCTTGGCCACTTTCATCTCTACGTTCTTCTCAAAGCATGCACGGCGTAACTGGCTGATCTGAGCTACGGTCAGGGACTCTGTATTGGTAACGTAAAAGTTGCTGTATTGTGAGAACTTCTCTTTTAAAAGCTCGATAGCTTCTTGTTTTTGAGCAGTATTCATTTTCTGATTATTTTAATGCCGGTTGGGCGTTTTAGTAAATATTATTTAAAGTGTTGAAACTTCAATCCAGGTATTAGTTCGTTACAGATTTAGTATCAATCGCAATACCCGGGCTCATAGTAGAAGCCAGACTTACACCTTTTACATAAGTACCTTTGGCAGTAGCAGGTTTCATACGTACTAAAGTGTTGATCAGCTCCTGAGCATTTTCCACCAGTTTTGCGGGCTCAAAAGATACACGGCCTATAGAAGCGTGGATGATACCGGCTTTATCTACTTTAAACGCAATTTTACCGCCTTTAACATCAGTAACAGCAGCAGCAACATCGTTGGTTACCGTACCTGTTTTAGGGTTAGGCATCAGGTTCCGGGGACCTAATACTTTACCTAAACGACCTATTTTAGGCATTACGGAAGGCGTAGCGATGATCACATCGATATCTGTCCATCCGCCGTCGATCTTCTGAACGAATTCATCCAGGCCTACATAGTCAGCGCCTGCAGCTTTCGCTTCGGCTTCCTTGTCCGGGGTACATAAAACCAGTACGGTTTTTGTTTTACCGGTTCCGTGAGGTAAAGATACGGTACCGCGTAAGGCCTGATCCGCTTTCTTCGGATCTACGCCCAGGCGTACGTGCACATCAACTGAAGAGTCGAACTTCGTACAGTTGATATCTTTTACTAACTGAGCAGCCTCAGTCAAAGTATAAAACTTGTTTTTATCTATTTTAGCTTCTGCAGCTTTTCTGTTTTTAGTAATTTTTGCCATTGTAACAAAGATTGTAATTCGTTAGAATTAATGAATTAGAAAAATTAGTTTTCCCAGGGAGCAGTACCTTCTACTGTCAATCCCATACTGCGAGCAGTACCTGCTACCATTTTCATGGCGCTGTCCACTGTAAAGCAGTTAAGATCAGCCATTTTATCTTTTGCGATCTCTTCTACTTGTGCCCAGGTAACTTTTCCTACTTTGTTACGGTTTGGCTCTTTGGAACCGTTCTTTACTTTAGCCAGTTCCATCAGCTGTACGGCTGCCGGAGGCGTTTTGATAACGAAGTCAAAAGATTTGTCACTATAAACAGTGATCAATACAGGTAATACTTTACCTTGCTTGTCCTGTGTGCGCGCATTGAACTGCTTACAGAATTCCATGATGTTTACACCTTTGGAACCTAACGCCGGACCGATTGGCGGAGCTGGATTAGCTTGACCACCTTTACATTGGAGCTTTACATAGCCCGAAATTTCTTTAGCCATTGCTTAAAATTTTTTGGTATTAACGAGTAAAACAATTTTCCTCTCCCATCAATCTCTCAGATATGGATATAATATAAGAGAAGATCAAAATTGAGGTGCAAAGGTACAACTTATTTTAATATTACAAATTTTTTTTGCCGGCATGCCAATTCCAGGGTGATGGATAACACCCCCGGTAAGCATAGGAAGACCTTTACCTGCAAAAGATACTGTTCAGAAAAGCCGTCATTCCGGGCGAAACGCAGTGAAGCCGGTAATAGTTGCTCCATTTTGCCACGCTCCGGCCGAAATGACGGCAAGATGCTTTTTAAATACCTTTTTGCAGATGGTCCTGATCAGCCGGCAGGACCGGCAATCTTTAGTATTTCAGGAATTTTTGCCTGTGAGCTGCACCTTCGGCATCCCTTATCTCCAGGAGATAAGCTCCCGGGTGCAGGGAGGTAATATCAATACGTGTATGATCCTGCCCGCTGACAGTCTCTTCCCTTCGATATAACTGCCTGCCCTGTACATCATACACAGTTATGGTAAGTGGCCGGGAGCCTGTATTGTTATCGTTATATTGTATGTTTATATGATCTGAAGCGGGGTTGGGATATATGCTGAAGTTGCCGGTAGTGATATTGCCGAGGCTGCTGGGAGTGGAGGTTGCTTTTAATGTGATGACTTGGCAGGTCGTATCGTTTTCCTGGACAGTATCCGTGAAAAAATTATTGACGGTGTCGCCGGATACCAGGGCAAAGCACATGTGTAGCTCTTGATCCTGAGAAGTTTGCATAGTATGCCTGACGGATATTGTCCGGATGGTCATGCTGTCTCCTACTGCCAGGTATTTCTTTCCGCCGGTAGTCTCGTCAACCGCGATAAAGGAATTGGGCATGGGGAATATCTTATAATAAATGTAGTCAGTCGTATCCAGGTCATCAGGACCTAAATTGGTTATTTTTAAATAGATTATGGGAGAGGCTTCTCCTGAATCAAGGGTGATCTGGGCCGGAGTGGAAGCTGAAATTTCCATTTTGAGATCGCATTGCGGAAGCTGGCCGGGCGCGATGCCGTAGCTTAGGATTGCGAGGAGAAATAAAATTGTTTTGCGCATAGTTTTAAAATTTAAAAGATGAAAAAAGAAATGCTTATGTTGATCCCTGTTTGCCCTGCGTACAGCACATAAGAATATATTCCGGGAGCAGGCGGTATTGGCTATTGAGGGAGTCGTACGCATAGGTCTGAAAGTTGATGGAAGTGCGTGCAAATACATACAGCAGTCCGGACCATGCCATACCTGCAATATAAGTTTCCAGCACTGAGTAAACAAAGTAAGATTGAGCAACTGCGTGCCCGGAAGCGGCTATTGAGTTATATGATTTAGTAATTGCCCGGAACGGCGGACGCGCCCGGCATTATACGAAACAGCGTCGTCCTCCTGCTTTTTAATGATATTGTACAGGTCGGGTTTACCGTTTTCCGGGAGCACCTCCGCCTGTACGATGAGGTGAGCGAAATTGGAAATGGTATTACATTTCCGGGTAATGGTAGCAACGTACTTCCTCCTGTCCGGTCCCGGTATTGCGGCCGGAACGGGTATCGCCGGTTCGTTTATGGCGGCCTGGGCTGCAATATCCTGCGTGGAATGATGAACGGTTACCCGGTACAGGGAATCAAGGGGCGGATCGGTATGCCCTTTGCTGTCTGTAATGCTTATACGATGTTGCCTGGCTGCAGCCGGTGGGTTTTGCCTGGCTACGGTAGCCGTTCCCGTACCGCTGACCTGTATGGCCGGGTTGCCGGTGAGCACGGCCGGTCCTGTATCTGCTGCAGGCAATTCATGATCCAGTAGCATTATATATACCGGGGCGCCCCGGGTAAGGCTCATGGCCAGCCCGGTAAGGAGAAGCACACCTGCAGCTGTAAAAGCCGGCCGCATAAGTGCTGCCGGGGCAGGTTGCCGGTTCATCATCTCTATCCTGTCCTTTATATGGGTAAACGAGAACTGGTGTGCAAGCTCCTGCCGGCTATGGTTATTGCCCGCCAGCAGGAGCAGCAGGTATTGATAGGCTTTTGTATCGGCCTTATATGCCTGCATGATCCTGTTATCCACTTCAAACTCAAGATTGTCGGTGGCGGCGCTGATCAGCCTGTGCTTTAAGGGGTGCCACCATAAGATGCAGGCGGTGAGCCGAAGGATTATGATGTCAACAGAATGCTTTTCGGAGATATGCACTTTTTCATGTGCCAGGATAAGGTTTATGTCACCGGGTTCCAGGCCTTCAGGGTTCAGCACGATATCCTTTCCAAAGGAAAACGGCGCTGTTCTTTGAGTGGTATGATATACCGTATAGCCGCCGGAGGAAAAGCTGACCGGGCACTTCCGGATGAACTTCCTGAGGCCGAGGTAGCTGAGGAGCAGCCTGGAGAGGTGATACCCGGCGCCCAGGCAATAAAGCAGTACGACCAGGCCCGGCATGGCTTCCTGCCATGACCTGCCCGGTAGTGCAGTGCCCTGCGCGCCTTGCGGTAATGCCCTTACGTCCGGGGATATAGTGAGCGTGACCAGGTCCCCCGGTAGTAAAGGAAGCGGGATGGCAGGCAGCACAATGCTGCAGATGCTGCCTGCCAGGAACCACCACCGGTTGAGCCGGAAGTTCCGTGAAGGCTGCAGCAGCCATCTATACAAAATATATACCAGGGCCCATAGCAGGGAGGCAATAATTACGTATTTGATAATGTTCCAGTTCATAGCGGATCTTTATTTTGTTCGATCATTTTTATGATTTCCTGCAGTTCTGCTGCCGTCAATTTTTTTTCCCGGACAAAAAAGTTGACCAGTTGCTTGTAGGAATTCTGGAAATAATCTTCCACCACCTCTTTCATAAAGGTTTTCTTGTAATCATCCTGTGGAATAGCGGGGAAATACCGGAAGGCATTGCCCATTTTTTCGGATTGCACGTAACCTTTTTTCTCCAGGTTTTTAACGGTGCTGGCGATCGTTGTGTAAGGGATATCAGTCCGCAGGTAAGCTATGATCTCCTTCACAAATACTTTGCCCTGCTTCCAGATGACCAGCATGATCTCTTCTTCCTGTGCTGTTAAGTGTTCCATTTTTTACGATATTTTCGTAAACTTACGATATTTTCGTAATTAAAGAAGTTTTCCCGGGATTTTTTTTAATAGAGGGGGCATTATATTACAAAGCAGCCGGGATCATGATCCCGGCTGCTTTGTAATATAATGGCGAAAACGGAACTTATTCAGCGAAATATTTATGGAAATAGGGGATGGTCTCTATGCCTTTAAAATAGTTGAACACATCGTATTTCTCATTGGGAGAGTGGATATTGTCATTGTCCAGCCCGAAGCCGAGCAGTACGGTCTTCAGCCCCAGGATGCTTTCAAACAGGGCGATGATAGGGATGGACCCGCCGCCCCTGGTAGGGATAGGCTCTTTGCCGAAGGTGGTCTCTATGGCACGGGCAGCCGCCTGGTAGGCCTTGCTGTCGGTAGGAGTGACTACCGGCTCCCCGCCGTGATGCGAAGTCACCTTTACCTGCACACCGGGAGCCGCTATGTTGGTAAAGTGTTTTGCGAACAGGTCGGATATCTCCGTGGAGACCTGGTTGGGTACCAGGCGCATGGATATCTTTGCAAAGGCTTTGGACGGAAGAACGGTCTTGGCGCCTTCGCCGGTATAGCCGCCCCAGATGCCGTTGACATCCAGTGTCGGGCGGATGCCTGTTCTTTCCAGCGTGGTATAGCCTTTCTCCCCGGCTTCCTGCGTGATGCCCAGGTCCTTGTTGAAGTCTTCCTGGCTGAAAGGCGCTTCATTGATTGCCTGGCGCTCCGCGGCGGAAAGCTCGGCCACCTTGTCATAAAAGCCGGCTACGGTAATGTGCCTGTTCTCATCGTGCAGCGAAGCGATCATCCTGCACAGCTCATTGATCGGGTTCAGCACGCCGCCACCGTACACGCCGGAGTGAAGGTCGCGGTTGGGACCGGTCACTTCCACTTCCATATAGGCGAGGCCGCGTAGCCCGGTCTCAATGGAAGGATGCTCCATAGAGATCATAGAGGTATCGGATACCAGCACCACATCGGCTTTCAGGCGGTCTTTATTATCTTTCAGGAATTGCTCAAGGTTGCTGGAACCTACTTCTTCCTCACCTTCTATCATCACTTTGATGTTGCAGGCGAGGGTACCGGTCTTGGCCATTACTTCCAGCGCCTTGATATGCATGAACATCTGTCCTTTATCATCGCAGGCGCCGCGGGCATAGATCTTACCATCCCTGATCTCCGGCTCGAACGGACCGGAGGTCCATAATTCCAGCGGATCGGCGGGCTGTACGTCGTAATGTCCGTACACCAGCACCGTAGGCAGGGACGGATCTGTGATTTTTTCTCCGTAAACGATAGGATGACCGGCAGTAGGGCATACTTCGGCAATATCACAGCCTGCCAGGAGCAGGTGCTCTTTCACTGCTTCGGCACATTTTGCCACATCTTCCTTATACTTGCTGTCTGCGCTTACGGAGGGTATCCGCAGCAGGTCCAGGAGTTCATTCAGGAAACGGTCTTTGTGCTGCTCAATGTAGTCTTTCCAAACTTGCATATATTAAGTAATTTAGTGGTGTACAGAATCATGATATAAGGTCTCAAAGGTATACATTTTAGCGTATAATTATTCCATCACCGCTTTTTTAAGATGGGGCCTGCAACGGTGCATCGCTTCGCTCATACGGTTGAATACGTCCTTTTTAAGCCTTCTTATTTCGGAAGGAGCATAATCTGCAACATGAACGGGATCCAGGACGATCACCCGGTTGATGCCGGGGCTCCATTTCCAGAGGCCGGAGTAATGGAACCGGTCGGCAGTATCGGGAAACAGTACGGGTATGATATCGGTGCCCGTTTCCAGCGCTATCTTAAAAGCGCCGTCATAGAAAGGGATGAGCGTGGCATCGGTCTCATTGAAGGTGCCTTCGGGGAAAATGAAGATATTTTCGCCCTTCCGGATGATCTTTTTGAGATCCATGATGCTTTTTCTTTTACTGGCGGCATTGCTGCGGTCCACGAGTACGGCCATCTGCCGGTACAGGTAGCCGAAAAGGGGCACCCTGGCCAGCTCGTATTTGGCAAGCGGGCGGCACATGACGGGGATGGCCCTGAATATTAGGGCTACATCCAGGTAGGACTGGTGGTTGGATACGATAATGTGCCCGCTGCGCTGCTGAAAGATGCCCGGCGTGGCATAGGATACGCGGGTGCGCATGCCTGTCATGCCCAGCCAGATAATGCTCCAGCATCTTATGATATGCCATATGGCCTTTCTCCGGCCGGTAAGCCCGAAAATAAGGAAGAAAGGAAAGAGCAGCAGGAACAGCAGTATGAAGGAGAGGGCGCAGTACAGGGAATAAACAAAACGCATAAGGCTTACAGATGACATGCTAAAGGTTATGAAAGGTTCTTTTTGTGTATTAAATTAATCTTAACTTTTAGGGGCCGGATCGTGTTGCTGTGTTCCGGCTGCCGCAGTAAATATCAATAATTTAGGCGGTTATAGCAACAATTAATCTCTAATCTGAGTTATATACCCGGAGCACACATTCAAAATTGTTCTGGATAAACTTTTTTTTTAAACGAACTTTCGTAATATTGGCTCTTGAAATTACGGTTAAAAACAAAAGCAAAATGATTTGGAAGTTTCATTGATACTTCTAACTTTGTTGCGTTGCTTTTTTAAACATTCTTTAAAAACTCAAATTTTAAATTTTAAACAAAAATCAAAGAACTATGGCAGACGTAAGACCAGGCTCAACAACAAGTGCAGCAGCTTCAGCTTCTAAAGCAAAAAATTCGAACGGCTTTTGGGTAAACTTAATCATCGTATTGGTATGTATCGTGTTAGGTTTCGTATTGTTCGAATTTGTTCTGGGATCTTCCAGCAATTTTGAAGATGCAGAAAAGAAAATCCCTACAAGCTGGATGGGTAATATGTATCACGCCGGATACATCGTTGCGTTACTGTTAGCTATGTTATTCATCACTATCGTATTTGTGATAGAAAGGGGCATCACTATCATTAAGGCAAAAGGCAAGTTCAACGGCGCCGAGCTGGTAAGGAAAGTGCAATACCACCTGGCTAATAAAAATATTGATGCTGCCATCGCAGAGTGCGACAAGCAGGCAGGTTCTGTAGGTAACGTAATGAAGGCAGGTCTGAAAAAATACAAGGAGATGACCTTCAATACGGAGCTGTCCACAGACCAGAAAGTATTAAGCATTAAAAAGGAACTCGAAGAAGCTACGGCTCTTGAGCTGCCTATGCTGGATAAGAACCTGGTATTCCTGTCCACGATCACCTCTTCCGCTACCTTACTCGGTCTGATCGGTACGGTAATCGGTATGATCAAGGCGTTTGCGGCTATGGGTGCTGCGGGCGCTCCGGATGCCTCCCAGATCGCGATCGGTATCTCTGAGGCCTTATGGAATACCGCTACAGGTATCTCTACATCTTTCATCGCAATGATCATGTATAACTTCTATACAACATTGAATGATGGTATCGGATTTAGTATAGACGAAGGTGGCTTCACTTTGACACAAAGCTTTGCTGCCAATTATAAATAACCGCTTTTCCGGCCAGTGCACATTCCGGGGAAACTGCTGGCAGTTCTTCCCCGGAATTTCCCGGAAGAAAATAATTTTATGGAATTATTCCGATTCCACGTCTATAAACTAAAAGAGAGTAAGAGATGCCAAAATTAAAGATGCCCAAAAAGAGTACGTCCATTGATATGACCGCTCTTTGTGACTTTACTCTGCTGCTGCTGACATTCTTTATCATGTCGGCCAAGTTTAAGCCACAGGAAGCTGTTGAAGTGGTGACTCCATCCTCCACCTCTACCAAGGAGATCCCTATGGGATTCATCCAGATCACGGTAGACAAGCTGGGGCGTGTTTTCTACACCGTAGATAATATTAAGTTGAAAAGGAACCTGATAGAAGAGGTCAACAAGACCAAGAACCTGGGCCTTACCGAGACTGAAAAGAATAACTTTGTAAACGGACCTTCTGTCGGAGTGCCGTTCACGAAACTGAAAGCATACCTCGCCCTGCCGCCAAATGAGCAGTCCCGGTATGACAAGGAAGCTTCCGGCGTACCTACTGATACGACCAAAAGCTTTACAACCAATGAGCTGATGTACTGGATCAATACCACGCGTTACCAGGCCCAGATCCTTGATATGGATCAGCCGAGGTTTGTTATCAAGGTAGACGGCCAGACCCCTTATGTAGAGGAGACCAATAAAGTGATCTCTACCCTGGGTAAGCTGGATATTTACAGGTTCAGCTACATTACCAACCAGAAGCCAATACCTCCGGGTACTGCCTTATGGGACAAGGCCAATGCTGCGGCTGCCGGCGCGAAATAATCATTATTAACAGACAACCATTAAAATAGACATTATACAATGGCTGAGATAGAAAGTAAAGGCGGGAAGAAAGGCACCCCCCGGGTGGACCTGACGCCAATGGTGGATTTGAATCTGCTGCTGATTACGTTCTTTATGTTTACCACTACGCTGAGCAAGCCCACGGCAATGGAGATCAACATGCCTTTCAAGAAAGAGAACATGGATTCGCAATCCAAGGTGAAAGAGGATGCTGCCATTACTATACTGCTGGGTGCCGACCGTAAATTATATTATTATGAGGGACTGGAAAATATAGAGGTAAAGCAGACCACCTTTGATAATGACGGAGGCATACGTGATGTACTGATCGACAAAAAGAAGCGGGTAAGGGCCCTGCAGGCAAACGGTACACTGAACGCCGGAGATGAGCTTACTGTGCTTATCAAGCCCGACATTACCTGTACCACCGCTGACGTTGTGGACCTGATCGATGAAATGACCATCAATGATATCAAGATATATTCTATCACGGATATCACGAAGGAAGACCAGGATTTCATAGCGGATTATGAAAGAGGATCGGCTTCCAGGCCCAGGTAACATGCAGATTCACAATTCTTATTAGGTAATTCATATACCCAATAGTAAATATTATGGATATTAAAAAAATATTAAACTCAGATTATCTGGACCTGCTTTTCGAAGGAAAGAACAAGCAGTATGGAGGTTATGAGTTGCGAAAAAAGTATACTAAAAGGGCGCTCCTGGCTGCAGGTATTGTATTTGGTATCATCGCTATAGGCTTCGGTACCAGCATGATCATACCTAAAGAGGAGTATGTGCCGCCACCACCACCGCCGCCTATCGAGGATGTGGTGCTTACAGAGCCTCCGCCACTGGAGGAGGATGCGCCGCCACCACCTGAGCTGCCATCCGCGCCACCGCCACCGGCAAGAGCTACCATCACTTTCGATGTGCCTAAGATAGAGAAGAATGAGAATGTGAAGGAAACCGAACGTATTGAGGATCCTAACAAGGAAGAGAACAAGGATAAGGACATCGGCTTTGAAAATAAGGATGGCGAGAATAAAAAGACAGATTTCAGTAATCCTTTCGACGGTGTGAAAGGCGGTACCGGAACCAATACTGCCGGTGAAGGGTCGGGAGATGATAACGCGATCCAGACACAGGTGGATGAAAAAGCCAAGCCACCTGCCAACTATCAAAATATAATCAGGCAAAGCCTGAGATATCCTGCTATGGCGAAAGCCGAGGGTATATCCGGCCGTGTGATGGTGTCCTTTGTAGTGGAAAAGGATGGTTCCATTACCGCTGTGAAGTATGATAAGGATCCCGGCGGCGGCCTGGGCGATGAAGCGGTAAGGGTAGTGAAGCTATTACCCAAATTTACACCGGCGATAAGAGGTGGTAAGCCTGTACGTTTTGTGTTCAGGATGCCAATAGACTTCAAGCTGGAGTAATGCTTCCGACAGTCAATTGTTGATTTTTTTACAGCAGCAGCGGCTGACCTGAAAAGGTCGGCCGCTGCTGTTTTCGTATCACAGTTAAAACTGTCTTGTCTCATCGAAATTCATTGTGTCACGTTGAGCCTGTCGAAACGTGATTTATCGTGTTTTTTGTAGCGTTTGGAGGTTCAGTATGGCAGCAGGGACAGAGGAAACCAGGGCGTCTTGCATATGCCTGGGGAGTGTGTAGACCGGGAAAAAGCTGACTACCTAATATAGAAGAAAAAAGCGATTATAGAGAAGGTGCAGGATACACAATAAGTGTGCTGCAAATGATCATAAGAGACCTCACCTCCCTTCGGAATGGCACGTTCTCTGATCCTTAGAAAGGCCGCTTTGCTGCGTATATGTAAGAAGGTTGTTCCTATAAGCACGGATGATAGGTACTAAAAAAACAGTAGCAGAGCTATTGCTCTGCTACTGTTTTTTTGATAGGTGAGGGTTACAGGTTGGCGATGAGCCTGTCTGCAAATTCACTGGTCTTTACCAGTGTCGCTTCCTCCATCAGGTTATAGAAATCTATGGTTACCGTTTTCTGGGCAATGGTTTTGCTGATAGCGTCAGTGATCAGCTTGCCGGCTTCGTTCCAGCCCATATAATCCAGCATCATTACGGCGGAAAGGATCAGGGAACAAGGGTTCATAGTATCCGTATTGGCAAATTTGGGCGCGGTGCCATGCGTGGCCTCAAAGATGGCATATCCTGTATTGTAATTGATATTGGCGCCGGGAGCAATGCCTATGCCGCCTACCGCGGCAGCCAGCGCATCCGAAATATAGTCGCCATTCAGGTTCAGGGTAGCTACTACGGAGTAGTTTTGCGGATTCAGTAATATTTGTTGCAGGAAATTGTCGGCAATGACATCATCCACGATGATCCTGCCTTCCGCTTTGGCAGCTTTCAGCGCTTCGTTGGCAGCGGCTTCGCCCTGGTCGGCCTTTATCTCTTCCCATTGATTCCAGGTAAAGGTCACATCTGAGAATTCCGTGGCGGCGACTTCATAGCCCCATTTCTTAAATCCGCCTTCCGTGAATTTCATGATATTGCCTTTGTGAACGATGGAAACCTGCTTCCTGCCCTTCTCCAGCGCATACTGTATGGCTGCACGTACCAGGCGCTTGGAGCCGTCTATAGAAACCGGCTTTACCCCGAAAGAGGATGTTTCCGGGAAACGGATCTTATCGACACCCATTTCGGTTACCAGGAAATTCTTGAACTTTTCAGCTTCCGGGGTACCTGCGTTCCATTCGATCCCGGCATAAATATCTTCTGTATTTTCCCTGAAGATGACCATATCCACCTTCTCCGGGTGCTTAACCGGTGAAGGTACGCCGGAGAACCATTGTACGGGCCGCAGGCATACGAACAGGTCCAGGGTCTGGCGCAGGGCCACGTTCAGGGAGCGGATGCCGCCTCCGATAGGCGTCGTCAAAGGTCCTTTGATAGCTACCAGGTATTCCTTAGCCGCATCCAGGGTTTCTTCCGGCAGCCATGAGCCCGTTGTATTAAATGCTTTTTCACCGGCCAGTATTTCTTTCCAGGCTATGGCCCTCGATCCGTTATACGCTTTGCTGACCGCGGCATCTATCACGCGTACGGAAGCTTTCCAGATATCGGGTCCGATACCATCGCCCTCAATAAAGGGGATGACAGGATTATCGGGCACATTTAATTTACCGTTGGCACTCATTGTAATTTTCTGACCGGACATAAAGTTTGATTTAATATTGGAAGTTGTATCAGTTTGATGAATTTAGCTCGAAAATAAGCGATTGCAAATATAGGTCAAAACAGTTAAAAACGGAACCCAGCTTTAACAATAAATAAATAAAAAATATACACATTTCAACTTGTTTGGTTTACTTTTGTTAATCGGTGTTTAAAAATAAGGAATATCATTATAAGGTTATGGCATTTAAAATATCAAATGAAGTAAAAGTAGGCACACTGGTCATCATTTCCTTGACAGTACTGATTTTGGGTTTTAACTTTTTGAGGGGGAAGGGCGTTTTTTCCACAGATGTTGAATATTACACTTATTATGATAATGTAGCCGGCCTGCAGGAAGCTGCCAGCGTGCAGTTGCAGGGCCTGAAAGTAGGTAAGATATCTGATATAGAGCTGCAGGCGGACAGGAAGATAAAGGTGACATTCCAGATACGCAAGGATGTTATTTTATATGAAGGCGCCCAGGTGCAGATGAATGCGGATAACCTGCTGGCAGGTACCAAAAGCCTTATCCTTCTGATGCCGGACCCGGTGGAGACCACACCGAAGGTCCTGGAGGCAGGGAGCTTCGTGCCGTCATTGTCCGGTGCCGACCTGATGTCCAACCTGTCTGAAAATATTTCCCCGCTGCTGGGTACTGCCAATAAGGCGGTGTCCAGCATTGATTCCATCCTGCTGTCGGTCAATTCCATAGTGAATGAGGATGCCAGGTCGCATATCAATAAATCGCTGGAGTACCTGGAGCAGAGTATGGCCGATCTCTCCAAGCTTGCAAGCATACTGAACAGGCAGTCCGGTAACCTTGCAGGTGTGCTGGATAACGCCAACAGCATCACCGCCAATCTTTCCAGGAGCAATGAAGATATCACACAGACGCTGAACAACCTGAATACCTTTACCGGGCAGTTGAAGGATGCGCCGCTGAACCAGGCCATAGAAGACCTGCAGAAGACGATCGCCAACCTGAACGCGGTGCTGCACCAGGCCAATAATCCTAACGGTAGCATGGGACTGATGCTGAACGATCCGAACCTGTACCATAACCTTACTACCACCCTCAGATCGCTGGATGACCTGGTGGTGGACCTGAAGCGCCACCCCTCAAGGTATATCAATATATCCGTCTTCGGCCGTAAGGACCGCAGCCAGAAATAATTTTACGCTTACCAACTATTTTACAATATCTATGGTCTATAATATTTCAGAGGCACATTCATTAGTGAGTCAGTGGATGGCTGAAATAAGAAGTGTGGAGATACAGGCAGACAGAATGCGGTTCAGGCGCAATATGGAAAGGGTAGGCGAAGTGATCGCTTATGAGATCAGCAAGACGTTGCCTTTTGGAACGCGGCAGATCACCACGCCGCTGGGCTCCCTGGATATGACCGTATTTGACGAGGGAAACCACCCGGTAGTGGGCACTATCCTCAGGGCCGGCCTGCCGTTGCACCAGGGACTGCTGAACTACTTTGACAAAGCAGATTGTGCATTTGTAGCGGCCTACAGGAAGCATCATAAGGACGGCAGCTTTGAGATAGAGCAGCATTATGTTACCTGCCCCGAGCTGAGCAACCGCGTGCTTATCCTGGCAGACCCTATGCTGGCCACCGGCGCATCGCTTATACAGGCTATAGAGGAGCTGCTGCTGTATGGTACGCCTTCCAAGATCATCATAGTATGTGCTATCGCCAGCACCATCGGGCTGGAAAGCGTAGCGCGCAGGTTTCCCGAAGCGGATATCTGGACAGCGGCCATAGATGATGAAATTACAGCTAAGGGGTATATCGTACCCGGCCTGGGAGATGCGGGCGACCTGGCATTCGGTGAGAAGAAGCAATCCTAATGCAAAGAGAAATATTTTTTGAAAAAAATAATAGAAAAAATCTTGTTTATTATTAGTAAAATATTAACTTGTGCAAAATTATGCCAAAGTATTTTAGTCAGTTATAAACAAGAAATTTAATCATTGTAATCCGAATATATAATGAAGAAGAGTTTACTATCATTGGTAGCAGCATCATTTGTAGCCGTGGGAGCTCAGGCGCAAGATGTACACTTTACACAATATTTCGCTTCACCGCTGACGCTGAATCCGGCGCAGACGGGTCTGATCGATGGTGACTGGAGAGCTTCGGCAAACGTAAGGCAACAGTGGTACACCGTTTCCGACAATCCTTATGTCAGCGCCACCGCAGCCTATGACATGCCTGTACTGAGAGGTAAATTACCGGAAGGGGACGCTATGGGTATCGGTGTGCTGGGCATCTTCGATAAGGCCGGTGCCGGTGGTCTTCAGAATACTACTTTAGGTATTTCCCTGGCGTATCATAAGGCCTTTGGTATGGATAAGCAGCATCGCCTGTCCTTCGGTGTGCAGGGGTCGCTGGTTCAGAAAAGCATTAACTTTGATAAGCTGATCTTTGCTGATCAGTTTGATCCCAATAACCCGGCAGGTATCTACAATACCCGTTCCCGGGAAAGCTTCACCAATGCTGACGTATCGTATCCTGACTTCAATGCCGGTCTTATGTATTCCGGAAAAGTATCGGAAAAAGGTACGATGTATGCCGGCTTTGCCTATTATCACCTGACACGCCCGGAAGAGCGCTTTATTAAATCCGGTGAAGCGTTAAGGATCAATTCCCGCTTCTCTTACCATCTGGGTGGTAGCTTTGAAATGAATCCTAATACAATGCTGTATTTCAGCGGTATGCTGCAAAGCCAGGGCCCGGCTCTGGAAGCGTTGGTAGGCGGGGCTATCGGCTTCATCATGAATCCTGGTCACGATGAATATACCAAGAATACGGTATTCTACCTGGGAGCATGGTACAGGTATAAAGATGGTATAGCTCCTTATATCGGGTTCGAATGGTCCAAAATGAAGATCGGCCTGTCTTATGACGTTACACTGTCTTCTGCTGCTCCTATGACCGGCGGACAGGGCGCCTGGGAAATGTCCGTGATCTATAACGGTATCTTCAAATCCAATCCTAAGGCACATTATAACTTTGCTTGTCCTAAATTCTAAGCAACGTGTTTTTAAAATAATGAAATGGAATAGTGCCGTAAGGCACTATTTTTTTTATGGTATAAATTTTTTGGAGCAGAAGCGCTATATTTGTAAGGTGTTGGTTAATACCGGTATCCGTCATTACGGTCAGCAGGAATCTGGGTAAGTTCCTGCTGTATGTCCCGGGAACCCGGTAGCGTCTGACCCGGCACCATTTTTATACATCGTTTACCCATTGTCTATTACAAACAGTTAAGTATCATGAAAATTACAGAGCAGATCGCTCAGGCTACGCGTACACTTATTTCCTTCGAAGTGCTGCCGCCTGTAAGGGGCACCAATATTTCCAGCCTGTACAGCCAGCTGGACCCTCTTATGGAATTTAATCCTTCCTGTATCAATGTTACCTATCATCGCGCGGAAAAGACCTTTAAGCATCTTCCCGACGGGTCTTATAAAAGTATAGAAGTAAGAAAGCGTCCGGGTACGGTGGGCATTTGCGCGGCTGTGATGAACAAATATAAGGTAGATGCGGTGCCTCACCTGATATGTGGCGGATTTACCAGGGAAGAGACCGAGAACGCGCTTATTGATCTGCATTACCTGGGAGTGGATAATGTGCTGGCATTGCGCGGGGACGCCCCGAAGAACGAACGGTTCTTCACACCGGAGGAAAAGGGCAACAGGAACGCTTATGAGCTGGTGCAGCAGGTCAGCAACCTGAACAAGGGCCATTACCTGGAAGAGGAGACGCTCAATGAGAGCACCACTAATTTCTGCATAGGCGTGGCTGGCTACCCTGAAAAGCATTGCGAAGCGGCTAATATGGACCTGGATTTGCATTACCTGAAGCAGAAGGTAGATGCGGGAGCAGGGTATATTACCACACAGATGTTCTTCGATAATAAAAAGTATTTCGATTTCGTGGATAAATGCAGGGAAGTTGGTATTACAGTACCGATCATCCCGGGACTGAAGCCTATCACTACCCTGAGCCAGTTGCAGGTATTGCCCAGCATCTTTAATATTGATATCCCGGGTGAGCTGACCAGGAGCCTCCTGCAGTGCAGAAGCAAGGAGGATGTGGGAATAGTAGGTAAAGAATGGCTTGTAATGCAGTGCCGTGAGCTGATGCAGGCGAAGGTGCCGTTCCTGCATTTCTATACTATGGGCAAGAATCTCGTTGTCCGGGATGTGTTAAAGACTATTTTATAGCAGTAAGTTGCGGATTTTAGCGTAATTTTACAGCAGTTTTAAAATATCATGGCATGAGACCTTTCTTTAAGATCACCATACTGGTGTTAGCGGCGGTTACAGGTATGACGGGACAGGCGATGGCGCAGGGATGTGCTATGTGTACCGCTACAGCCGGCAACCTGGACGGCAAAGCCGCTGAAGGATTGAACCTCGGTATTGTGTATCTCGGGCTGATCCCCCTGATATTAATGGGCACCATTTTTTACAAATGGTATAAGGCCAATAAGCATGCTTCCGAATCGGAATCCTAATACAGGAAGCCGTTCATATAGCAGGGTGATACTGAAGTATCACCCTGCTCATATTATTTCATATAATCCGCGAATGCCTTTCTTATCTTCTCCATTTTAGGTCTTACGACCACCTGGCAGTAACCTTCCTCCGGGTGCAGGTTGAAGTAATTATCATGATAGGCTTCAGCAGGGTAGAACACGGTCAGTGGCGAGATGCGGGTCACGATGGGCCGGTCATATACTCCTGCCTGCTCAAGGGCCTTTATGGCCTTTTCTGCCTGGTCTTTCTGCTCCGGCGTCGTATAAAATACCTCGGACCTGTACTGGGTGCCTATGTCATTGCCCTGCCTGTTGAGCTGGGTGGGATCGTGCACCATAAAGAAGACCTCCAGTAATTTGTCGTACGAAATGATCTCCGGGCGATATATGATGTACAGGACCTCGGCATGGCCTGTATGACCTGTGCATACCTCTTTATAGGTAGGATTGGCGGTAGTGCCGCCGGTATAGCCGCTTTTAACGCTGTCCACGCCTTTCAGGTCCATGAATGATGCTTCCACGCACCAGAAGCAGCCGGCGCCGAATACGGCAACTTCGCTACCTGTATGCTGAGAATCGGTTGGTGTCATAAGAATAGGTTTTGTAGATTGACTATTGCAGTGTGAAAATAATACTATTACTGCAATCGACAATAGCATGATATACTTCATACAGATAAAGTTAGCTATTATGTGAAGGAGGCAGGCATATACTATTGTTAAATTGCTGACCGGCTATCTACATAGGAAAACATCTGTTGGGAATGCCCTGAGTGCCTTTATAGTAAAAGCAAACCGGGTATATGCAAGGGCGCAACATCTGAAAAGCCGCTACCGGCCTGGCGGTAGCGGCTTTTCAGCGCTGCTGCTTTTCTTATCTCAACAACGTCACATCTCCTTTGAGGACGTACTTTTTACCGTCATAACAGGTATATTCCAGGTAATAATAATATACATCTGTAGCTGCGTCCTCTCCTTTGATATGCCCGTTCCACCTGTTGTTGATATGGGTGGAGGTAAATACTTTCTGTCCCCACCTGTTGAATATCGAGAGGTTGTAATAGTCGTTCACGGCGGATAGTGGCATCGGCCCGAAATCGTCATTGAGGCCGTCATCATTAGGGCTGAAGGCGGTCGGGAAAGTGATCCTGCAGCACTTTTCAGCTTCAAACCTCAGGGTGTCCGCTACCTCGCAGTTGAAGGTGTTCTTTACGGTGAAAGGGAATGTGTTGTACACGGAGTCCAGCCTGAATACCTGTATCGCATTGCCTGCGCTGTCCACGGGGTAGCCCATCCAGTTGTAGACATAATCTTCGGGTGCTGCTACCGTTACCCTGTCTCCCAGGCAGTACGGGGGCTGCTCGGGCGTGACGGTCAATGCGTATTCAGGGAACTCACTGATCCTTAAGGTGATCCTGATATTGGAATCGCATCCTGCCATTGAAGTATAGGGCTGAATGTAAGTACCTTCCTGCCTGTATTCTATGCCGTTCACTGTGAATGCTTCACCCCTGCAGACCGTTTTCTCGTAGTTAATGGTATAAGCTCTGTGAATGGTTATCTGGGTAACCGTGTAATGGCTGTCGCATTGATTGATATTGCGGTAGGTCTGTACAATAGCGGTGTCTTTCCTGTACTCCTGTCCGTTGAAAGTAACGCTCAGGCAGTTGGCAAGGCGGGTGGTGTCGGCAGTTGGCGCAGCATCCATACTGAGGTGCAGTACCAGGATGCTGTCGCATCCGTTGCCTGCAGTAAGCGTATGGAAATAGGTGCCCGAAGCGAAATACCTGTTATTGTGCCACCTGTACCCGTCCCTGAGATAGCAGGTGGTATCGTAAAGATGCGTGGTGTCTGAAAAAATAATGTTGAGCGTAAGGACAGTGACACTGTCGCATCCTGTTCGTACCTGTGCAGAAGTGTCCACGAGGGTAAATGTTCCGGCCTGGCTGACGGTCTGTCCGTTCCATATGACCGGGAGAACGGGATTGCAGTGTGTGATGGTTTCCATAACGACGGGCATAGGTCTTACGGTGAGCTCCAGCCTCCTGATACTGTCGCAATTAGCGGTAGCGAAGGTATCTATATAGGTACCTGACTGTGTATAGCCGTCGAAAGACGCGCCGAAGCAGATAGCGGTATCAATGATGACATAAGTTCTGTTCGATATGCTGTCTATAGCTATAATATTGCTATAAGAAAGGCTTTCGCAAAAGCCTGTATAGTCCACTTTCAATTGTATGAGATCCCCGGCAGTGAAGTTTCTTTGTATGGTAGGGGTGGTATATCCCGTAAGTATCGAGCCGTTTAAAAACCAGGTATATGTAGTGTTGGTGATGTTATTTGGAATAATGCTCCGGATGGTATATAGGTTGCCGCAGCCCTGGCTGTCCGCTACAATCGTTACATTTTCAGATGGCCCGGTCCTGTAATTAGCCATATCATTAATTTGCCCGGGCACGCTGAAGGTCCTGATGTAGTTGGCATTGCTGCCTTGCAGGTGGTAAACGGTTACAGTGTTACCGCCTCCTGTATATAATGTGTCATCCACTATAGCGATCCCCGCGGCCGGTATGCCGGCGGGGACACGGTTCCACTGCTGGATCATATTGCCGGAAGAATCGTACTTGTTCAGGTGGGTGTTATTGAGCAGGTAGAAATTGTCTTCGCAGTCCGCGAAGATATCCACTACAAAGTTGATGCCGTCAATACTGGGATTCAATACTTTGATAAGGGTATCATCCCTTGTTCCGTCATACCTGTATACGCTAAGATTAGCAAGATTATACAAATATCTGTTCCCTATGGTCGGATTGACATTGGACGCCCTGTGCCCCGTGTTCACCATCTGTAGTGTTATAGGGTCAATGTAGTGATAGGTCATGTTGGGATAAGGACCGACCAGGTAATAGGTCTGGGTCGGGTTATTGCTGCCTAAGACCTTACCGATCGCTAACCCGTGGCCCAGGTTATTCCCTATGTCAAATACTACCTGGTCCGTTCCTGTAATGGTATTGACCTCATGTATCCTGTTGTTGGTAGCGGGTACAGCGATGTAATAAAATCCCCGGATGCTGGTATTGGGCAGATTTGTCTGACCTTTGGCAACCAGGCTGAATAACATAAGCAGTGATATGAAATATAGTCTTGTCATAGCGTATCTGATTTTACTTTAAATTATGCTGCTTAACAGCAGGCGCCTATTTCAGCAATGTTACATTTCCTTTGAGTACGTACTTTTTACCGTCATAGCAGGTATATTCCAGGTAATAATAATATACATCTGTAGCTGCGTTCTCTCCTTTGATATGCCCGTTCCACCTGTTGTTGATATGGGTGGAGGTAAATACTTTCTGTCCCCACCTGTTGAATATCGAGAGGTTGTAATAGTCGTTCACGGCGGATAGTGGCATCGGCCCGAAATCGTCATTGAGGCCGTCATCATTAGGGGTGAAGGCGGTCGGGAAAGCGATCCTGCAGCACTTTTCAGCTTCAAGCACCAGGGTGTCCGCTACCTCGCAGTTGAATTCATTTTTTATGGTAAAAGGGAACGCGTTATGTATAGCATCCAGTCGGAATACCTGCGTATTGTTGCCTGTGCTGTCCACGGGGTAGCCCATCCAGTTGTAGACATAATCTTCGGGTGCTGCTACCGTCACCCTGTCTCCCAGGCAGTATGGCGGATGCTCAGGTGTGAAGGTCAATGTATATTCAGGGAACTCACTGATCCTTAAGGCGATCCTGATATTGGAGTCGCATCCGGCCATAGAAGTATAATGTTGGATATAAGTGCCTTCCTGCCTGTATTCTATGCCGTTCACCGTGAATGCTTCACCCCTGCAGACCGTTTTCTCGTAGTTAATGGTATAAGCTCTGTGAATGGTTATCTGGGTAACCGTGTAATGACTGTCGCATTGATTGATATTGCGGTAGGTCTGTACAATAGCGGTGTCTTTCCTGTACTCCTGTCCGTTGAAAGTAACGCTCAGGCAGTTG
>MKSF01000006.1 GCA_001897155.1 Bacteroidetes bacterium 47-18
TGACAATTACTCTTAGTTGTCAGGCTGAGCCCTGTCGAAGCATCTACCGCTTCCCTTACGCCGTGCCCCGGTCGGAATGACCTTTATACTATTGAATGGCTTACACATCCCACTGTCATTTCAGGCGTAATGCAATGGAGCCGGGAAATCCCTGTTATGTTGGATGGGACACTCATTAGATGATCGCATTAATTTAACCCTTCGACAAGCTCAGGGTGACACAAGAGACTCCTATAATATCATCCTTTTCAGGCTGAGCCCTGTCGAAGCCTTACCCAAGCCCTGCCACGGCAATTTGCATGATTTTCCGGTTTTTTGACGAAATTTACAGGCAACGGTCCTTCCCGTTTAACCGTACATCAAATAAAATGATCTTATGAGCAAAAATAAACTACAACTACCGGCAGCACGCAAAGAAGAGCTGCTGGAGATTTTAAAGAAAAGATTTGAAAAGCACCCGGAACGTCATAAAGGTGTCCGCTGGGATAAAGTGCAGGAAAAGCTGGAAGCGCATCCTGATAAGCTGTGGTCGCTTAATGAGATGGAAGAAACAGAGGGAGAGCCGGATGTCATAGCTTATGACAAAAAGAATGATGTATATACTTTCTGTGATTGTTCGGCAGAAAGCCCGAAAGGCCGCCGGAGCATCTGCTATGATCCCGATGCGCTGGAGTCGCGTAAGGAGCATAAGCCCCGCCATAGCGCCATAGGTATGGCAGCGGAAATGGGCATTAACATCCTGACCGAAGACCAATACAGGGCTTTACAGGAGCTGGGTAAATTTGACACCAAAACATCAAGCTGGCTGGATACCCCGACAGCTATAAGGGAGCTGGGCGGCGCTATATTCGGTGACCGGCGTTATAATACGGTGTTCATTTATCATAACGGGGCAGAATCATATTACGGAGCGAGGGGCTTCCGTGGCCTGCTTAAAGTATGATGTGCCGCTAATTCCCTACCTATAAATATACCTTAACGGCCTAAATAGAAAAAAAATAATTATGCAGCTTGAAACCGATAGATTAATTATCAGGAATTGGAAAGCAAAAGACATTAATGATTTAATTGAAGGCTTAAACAATTTCAATGTTTCAAAATGGCTTGCCGTTGTGCCTTTTCCATATTTAAAGGACCATGCGGAGCATTGGATAAATTACTGCTTAAAAAACGCTTCTGAAAACAATAAAAACGGATATGAATTTTGTATTGAACTAAAATCAGATCAAAAAGTAATCGGAGGCATGAGCATTTCAGGCATCAATACATTGCACGGAACTTGTGGCGGTGGCATCTGGATCAATGAGAATTTTCACGGGAAAGGATACGGCAAAGAAGCCTTTGCAGAAAAAATACGATTTTCATTTGAGGATTTAGGGTTGCGAAGATTAGAAAACGGGTTCTTTGACGGAAATGAATCGTCAAGATTATTGCAAGAAAGATTTGGATATAAAGTTGAAGGAAAAAGACGGGAAAAATTTCTTTGTCTGGCTGACGGGGCATTAAAAGATGAAATAATAACAGGCCTTTTAAAGCACGAATGGATCAGATAAAGTGACTATCTGCCCTCTTATTACAGATACGCTTCACTGAGGAGTATAGCTTTTGCTATAAGGGTACTATAGTGTGCTGGGTCATTCCGAACGAATGTGAGGAATCTCTTATTATAATTTGTAGCTTATCTTAATAACCTTATGAAGGTTTTGTTTCTTATATGTTAAATAATAAAAAAACAATCTGTCAGCATCCATTGGCAACATGACAGGTTTAAACTGTGGCAGATAGGACACCACCACGGATAGAAAATCCCTTTCGACATGCTCAAGGTGACATCTCCACTCTGTTGTCATACTGAGCTTGTCGAAGCCTCATTCATGATTACTTCAGAGCATAGCAGCACGACACATCCCGGGATGAGGGATACCGGATGTGTATAATTTGCTGTATGTTATAGCCGTTCTTCTTAGTAGCTTTACACGAAATAACCGTTCATGGATCTTATGATTGTAGCGGCAGTTATAACAGGTATGCTTATAACTGTCGTTTTATTCCTCCTGCTGACCAGGACCGGCCATATCAGGCTGAAGCACGAAGGTGAGGCCGGAACCCGGCTGGTCCTTGCGGAAGACCGTTTACAGCGGCTGCAGGAGGAGCACCTCTTATTAAAGGAAGATAAGGCAGCCAGTGACAGGCAACTGCTGCAGGTCCGCCAGCGGCTGTCTGAGACGGAAGCTGCATACAGGACGCAAACGGAAAGCCTGGATGCCTGTAAGGCTTCCTATGCACGGTCGCAGGAGCAGGTACAGGAGCTTACCTCGGCCAACAGCAACCTGTCTGCCAGGTACCAGGCGCTGTCAGCAATGTATGATGCGATGAAGGGAACATACACAAAGCAGGAAGAGGTGCTGGAACAGGTAAGACACCACAACCAGGAGCTTCGCACGGAACATACCATGCTGACCGCGGCGAATAAGGCGCTGGAAGACAAATTGGCCTCACAGAAGGAAGAGATGGAAGTCTTGCATAAGAATGCTTATTTCCACTTTGAGAAAATCGCCAACCAACTCCTGGAAGAAAAAAGCGGCAGGTTTACCGAAACCAACCGGGCGCATATAGAAGCGCTGCTGAAACCTTTAGGGGAAAATATAGACAGCTTTAAACGCAAGGTGGAAGAGACATATGATAAAGAGTCCAGGCAACGGTTTTCCCTGGAAGAGAAAGTAAGGGAGCTGATAGAGCAGACCAATAAAGTGAGCAGCGAGGCCAATAACCTGGCCAATGCCCTTAAAGGACAGGCGAAAAGGCAGGGCGACTGGGGCGAGATGATCCTGGAAAGCGTTTTACAGCAATCCGGGCTGACAAAGAACCGCGAATATTTCCTGCAGCAGCCCATCCGGAACGAAGAAGGCAGGATGCTAAGGCCGGATGTCCTGATACGCTTACCGGACGACAGGATGATCATCGTGGATTCCAAAGTCTCGCTGACAGCTTATGACAGGCTGACGGCGGCGGAAACGCCCGAAGAGCAGGCGACCTGCCGGAGCGCGCATATAAAGTCGGTATACCGGCACATTGACGACCTGTGCAGCAAGCAATATGATAACCTTGAGACAGCCCTGGATTTCACGATGATGTTCATCCCCATCGAACCGGCATATCTTGCAGCTATCCAGGCCGACCCCGACCTGTGGGCCTATGCGTATTCGAAGCGTATCCTGCTGATAAGCCCGACCAACCTCATTGCCTGCCTCAAATTAATAGCCGACCTGTGGAAAAGAGAGCTGCAAAGCAAGAACGCACAGGAGATCGTTCGTAGGGGTGAACTGTTATACGAGAAGGCGGTGAGCTTTGTCTCCACGATGGAAGATATAGGAAAGCATATCTATAAGCTGCAGCATGCCTACCAGGCCGCGACCGGGCAGTTGCATTCCGGGCAGGGCAACCTTGTACGCCAGGCTTTGATGCTGAGGGACCTGGGCCTGAAATCTTCCAAAGAGATGCCTGCTGCCATGCTCCCACCCGATTTTGACGGTACGGGTGATGCGGAAGAAGACCACCCTGCCCTTAGCCCGGGCGAATAGCTCCCTGTAGCGGGACACCATCCGCATTTCTCAAAATCTTTCGGAACGTCAATATGGCAATCAGCAAAAGGTATGACCTTATGGCAAGATATGCAGGACGCTGTTACAATACCGGTCTGCCTGATATGAAAAAAGGAGCACAAAAGGTCATAATTGCCATATCGGGAAAGACCGACTGCTATTTTAGCAGTATTTATATAGTGGCACACTAATTGAATTACAATAGAATAGCGTTTAATGTCTTATAAAAATGGCATTTTGTCAATAAAATGCCAGTTACATCATATGGAAATAAGAATAAAAAAAATATTAAGTGATCATTTAGACAGTGATATGGAATTTATGCCTATAGTACCTATGGGAGAGCTGGAGCTGAATGAAGAAGAAAAGAAAAGTATACCGGATGAGCTTCCCGTCTTAGCATTGAAGAATACCGTATTGTTTCCCAACGTCATTTTACCGATTACCGTTTCCAGGGAAAAATCCATCCAGGCGCTGGATTATGCCCGGCAGCATGGCAGCTATATTGCCGTAGTAGCGCAAAAAGAAACACAGACGGAAGACCCGGGAGAAGACGACCTGTACCATACCGGTGTGGTCGCCAAGATCATTAAGAATATCAACCTGCCCGACGGTAATACCACCATACTGATCATGGGACGGACCAGGATGCGCATTGATAAATTCACGCAGTCCGAACCGTTTATGAAAGCGGATATTTCGCTCCTTGAGGACAGCTTCCCGTCACAGGATGAGCAGTTCAAGGCCGTGATCAGCACCATCAAGGATCTTTCCGAGCGCATTATCAACCTGTCTCCCAACATACCGATGGAGATGAGTGTGATGCTGAAGAACATTGAAAGCCATTCTTTCCTGATACATTATATCGCTACCAACCTGAATATCTCCATCGATGAAAAGCAGCAGCTCTTGGTCCAGGATGATATCAGGCTGAGAGCCAGCGAGATCATCAGGCATCTCAATAAGGAAGTACAATTTGCGGAACTGAAGAACGAGATATCCAATAAGACGAAAGGCGAGCTGGACAAGCAGCAGCGGGAATATTTCCTGCAGCAGCAGTTGAAAAGCATCAACGAGGAGCTGGGAACCGAAGGCAATGATAAGGAGATACAGATGCTGGAAGAGCGTGCCGCTGCCAAGAAATGGGGCGAAGAAGTGAAGAAGGCATTTGAGAAAGGAATTGAGAAGCTGAAAAGGACGCATCCCCACGCCCCAGATTACTCCGTGACCTTTAATCACCTGGAACTTATGCTGGATCTGCCCTGGAATGATTATTCACAGGATACCTATAACCTGAATAAGTCCCTGCAGATACTGAACAATGACCATTTCGGGATGGATAAGATCAAGGACCGTATACTGGAGTACCTGGCTGTGCTGCAACTGAAGGGCGATATGAAGTCCCCCATCCTCTGCTTTGTAGGTCCTCCGGGTGTGGGTAAAACTTCCCTTGCCCACAGCATTGCACGCGCTATCAACCGGAAATATGTAAGGCTCAGCCTGGGAGGTCTCCACGACGAAAGCGAGCTGAGGGGCCACAGGAAGACCTATATCGGCGCTATGCCGGGCCGTATCATCCAGTCGCTGAAGAAAGTAAAGACGTCCAACCCGGTTATCATCCTGGATGAGATAGAAAAGATGGGCAAGGATTTCCGTGGCGACCCGAGCTCCGCGTTGCTGGAGATCCTCGACCCGGAGCAGAACAATAAGTTCTATGACAATTACCTGGAGCTGGAATATGACCTTAGCAAGGTATTGTTCATCGCTACGGCCAACAGCCTGAATGATATACAGCCGGCGCTGAGGGACAGGCTGGAGATCATACAGCTCTCCGGCTATAGCCTGGAGGAAAAGATAGAGATCGCTAAACGGCACCTGGTACCCAAGCAGAAGGCCGCCCATGGACTGGAAGATTACAATATCCGGTTCAATAACAATGCGCTGCACAAGATCATTGTCGATTATACGCGCGAATCGGGCGTCCGCGAGCTGGACAGGAAGATAGCCTCTGTGCTGCGGTATATGGCCAAGGAGATCGTGATGGGCCACGAGGTACCGGAACTGCCTGACGCTGACCTGATCGAACAGGCGCTCGGGAAACCGGTATATACCAATGAGATCTATAAGAAAAACAAGCCGGCAGGTGTGGCCGTAGGCCTTGCCTGGACCTCCGTGGGAGGCGAAATATTGTTTATAGAATCCATATTAAGCAACGGGAAAGGCCAGCTGACCCTCACGGGCAACCTGGGCAATGTGATGAAGGAATCCGCATCCACGGCCCTGTCCTACCTGAAGGCCAACGCAACCAGGTTCGGGCTGGAAGAAGTGGTATTCGATAATAAGAACATCCATATCCACGTACCGGAAGGCGCTGTTCCTAAAGACGGTCCGAGCGCGGGCATCACTATGGTGAGCGCCATAGCTTCCGCGTTCACAGGCAAAAAGATCAGGCCGTTTCTGGCAATGTCGGGTGAGATCACCCTGAGGGGGGATGTGCTGCCGGTGGGCGGTATCAAAGAGAAGATACTGGCAGCCAAACGGGCCGGCATGAAAGAAATTATTCTCTGCTATCTTAACCGGAAAGATGTGGATGAGATACCCCGTAACTATATCAAAGGGCTCAGGATACATTATGTGGAGAACATAGAAGAGGTCCTGGCACTGGCGCTCAGCAGGCGGTAGCAGCAGGTCCCCGGAAAAATTCAGGAATGTTAATTATTAGGCAAGAAATGTATAGTTCCGAGAAATAAAAGTAAATTGCATAAAAATATTTTATTACATATTAAGCACAAACAATTATGGCAAAAGTAAAAGCAGGTGATAATGTAAGCGTTCACTATCATGGCAGATTAACAGACGGTACAACATTCGATTCTTCCGAAGGTCGTGAACCATTATCCTTTACTGTGGGACAGGGACAGGTCATTCCGGGTTTTGACAACGCGATGATAGATATGGAAGTAGGCGATAAGAAAACAGTAGAGATTCCTGTAGACCAGGCATACGGACAGGCGCATCCTGAAAATATAGTAGAATTTCCTAAAACTGAATTTCCTGCCGATATGGAGATCGTAGAAGGATTACAATTACAGTTACAGAATAACGAAGGTCATATCATACCGGTTGTAGTAACAGAGGTGAAAGCGGACACAGTGATACTGGATGCCAATTTCCCGTTGGCCGGCAAAGATCTTATTTTTGATATTGAACTGGTTGCCATCAACTAATCGCATATTACCTGAATCATATTATAGGCCGACTGCTAACACAGTCGGCTTTTTTATTGCAGAAAATTCAAGGTGATGGATTTTGTTCATGATTATACCATAACAGCCTGCAATAGCAAAGTCCTGAAGCGTTATTGCTTCAGGACTTTGAATATTTACGGCTTTACCGCCAGGATAACTTAGCCGTTATCGTTGTGGTCATCGCTTTTTACGCTTTCGCTTCTTTCAGCGGTATTGGCATTGTTGTTATGCTGCGGACGGGGAGGTCTGCTGTTGCCATTCCTGTTACCGCCGCCGCCGTTGCTGCGTGGTGCTCTTTCCCTTTCCGGTCTTTCCACGTAGCCCTCGGGCTTAGGTACCAGCTCCTTACGGCTCAGCCTGTATTTGCCGGTCTTGGGATCCACACCCACGAGCTTTACTTTTATCTCATCGCCTTCAGACAGGATGCCATCCAGGTTCTCCAGGCGTTTCCAGCTCACTTCGGAAATGTGCAGCAATCCCTGCTTGCCCGGTAAGAATTCCACGAACGCGCCGAAAGGCATAATGGATTTTACAACGGATTCATAGACTTCACCTACTTCCGGTACAGCTACGATGCCTTTGATCCATTCCTTAGCCCTGGCCAGATTATCGCCGTTGTTAGAGAAGATCTTAACCACTCCTTTGTCCTGTACCTCTTCTATGCTGATCTCGGTACCGGTCTCTCTCTGGATCTCCTGGATGATCTTACCGCCCGGGCCAATGATAGCACCGATGAATTCACGTTCCACTATCATTTGCTCGATACGAGGCGCGTGCGGTTTCAGATCTTCACGGGATGTGCTGATACAGTTGTACATGTGATCCAGGATGTGCAGGCGGCCATCTTTTGCCTGTGCCAGCGCCTGGCGCATCACATCCATGCTTAAGCCGTCCACCTTGATATCCATCTGTATACCACAGATACCATCACGGGTACCGGTCACTTTAAAGTCCATATCTCCCAGGTGGTCTTCATCACCGAGGATGTCGGAGAGCACCGCCCATTTACCATCTTCAGCGCGGCTGATAAGCCCCATGGCGATACCGCCTACATGCTTGGCATATGGCACACCCGCATCAAACAGGGCCAGGGAGCCGGCACATACGGTTGCCATAGAGGACGAACCGTTGGATTCCAGGATATCAGACACAATACGCACTGTATAAGGATAATCCTTAGGGAAGAGCTGCTGCAGGGAGCGTTTGGCCAGGTTGCCGTGCCCCACTTCCCTTCTGCCCGGACCTCTCATCGGCTTTACCTCACCGGTGGAGAACGGCGGGAAATTATAGTGAAGTATAAAGTTAACATTGTTGCTGGTACCGGCGGTCTCTACCAGGAGCTCATCGTCCTTGGTACCCAGGGTAACAGTGGTTAAAGACTGGGTCTCACCGCGGGTGAAGAGTGCGGAACCGTGCGGGGAAGGCAGGATGTCCGTTTCCATTTCCAGCGGACGTACCTTATCCAGCGGACGGCCGTCCAGGCGGATACCCTGGTCCAGTATCATGTTCCTGACAGTATAATACATCAGGTCATCAAAGTAACGTTTCGCGAGCACGATATCCTGCTCCTCCGGCTCTTCACCGAAGCTGGCTATCAGCTCTTCCTTCAGCCGGCTGTAAGCGTCAGAACGATCGTGCTTGGAAGTACCTGCGCTGGATATTTCCAGCATCCTGGCAGCGGCAAAAGCGCTTACCTTTTCCTTTATCTCGGGATTCTCCTCAAAAGGCGCCACCTCACGTTTGGCGGTGATGCCCACTTTATCTCTCAGTTGCTGCTGTGCAGCTACCTGTACCCTGATAGCCTGGTGAGCCACCTCAATAGCCTGTACGAGGTCTTCCTCCTGGCATTCCTTGGCTTCACCTTCCACCATCATGATGTTCTTTTCAGTGGCAGCCACGATGAAGTCCATATCAGCGTATTCCAGTTGGGCACGTGAAGGGTTGATCTCAAATGTACCGTTAACGCGCGCTATCCTTACTTCGGAGATGATCTCCTGTACCGGTATATCCGATACGGCCAGCGCTGCAGATGCTGCCAGACAGGCCAGCGCATCAGGTAATACTTCTGCGTCATACGAGATCAATGAAACAAGTATCTGTACATCGCACAGGTAATTTTCAGGAAATAACGGACGTAAAGCCCTGTCTATCAGGCGGGAGATCAATACTTCGTAATCGTTCAGCCGGCCTTCGCGCTTAAAGAAGGAGCCGGGGATCCGGCCTGCCGAAGCAAATTTCTCCTGGTAATCTACTGTTAGTGGGAAAAAAGACTGACCTGGTTTAGGTTCTTTGCTTGCAACCGCCGTAGCTAATATAATACAGTTGCCACATCTTACTGTTACTGCACCGTCTGCCTGACGTGCCATTTTACCTGTTTCGATGATCACCTCTTTACCGTTAGGTAAGGTAAATGAAACAGATGTCGGATTTAATATCATATATATGTTTTATAAATTCTCTGGGGAAATTTTCCGCTACAATGTTTCCCTTCCCCATTTTCCGGGAAACAAAATGTATATTTTTAATTAATGTACACAAAGGTATAGATTTAATGCTAAAAATAATTTATTACACGCATTATTTATTGTTTAAATACGGAAGAAAGGCCATTGGCGGTCGCATCATAAAAAAATATTATAAAATATTGCAAAAAATTAGACTAATCCAAAAAACCATATAACTTTGCGGAAAAATAAATAATTTATGAAAAAAGTTATCCTTCCCCTGTTGGTTGCTTCCCTGGCAATCGTTTCCTGTGGCAATAATGAAACCAGCGAAACTGTAAAAGTTGAGCAAACTACTACTCCAGAAGAAACAACTGAAACTAAAGTTACCGTAACTTCTGAAGTTCCTAACTTCTCTACTCCGGAAGCGCAGCAGTTCGCAAAAGAATACACTGCTTTCGTTGATGAGATGATCGCTGCTTCCAAAGCCGGCGACGCTGCTAAAGTTCAGGAACTGACCGGCAGAATGCAGGAGTGGTCTACAAAAGCAACTGAAGTAGCTGCTAAAATGACTGCTGAAGATGCTAAATTATGGGCTGAATATGCTTCTAAATTACAGGAAAGACTGTTAGCAAAATAATTTGCTCCGACCTGAGATAAAAAAGACGGCTTCTTCCGGAAGCTGTCTTTTTTTATGCTTATGCTGTGCCCAGCGTGTTATTGATATAATCATTCACATAATGATAAAAGTGCTTGGGCTGATGGGTACGCCATTTATCGTATTGCAATACCCAGAAATATTTGGTAAGGCGAGCGTTTTTCATTTCCTCCAGGCAATGCTCCGGCATATTCACCAGCACCATATATCCGGCCTCCTCTTCAATATCCTCCTGCCACTCCTTATAGTAATCGTAATCGTCCGCATGGAAGTTCATGACATTTTCACATATCAGGATAAACTTGGATATCCCGTTGGAGATCATGCTGTCGATGACTTCCCGCTTCAGGTTCATAATATCATTCTCCACCGCGTCATTCCACTCTCCTATCAGCTCTATGATGGCATAATTCTTTTCGTAGTTCACAAATAATACCTTCAGGTACAGGGTCCTGGAGCCGAAATGGTCCCAGTTGGGATGTATCAGGTAATTATACACCTGGTTGGTATATTCAAAAGAAGGCTCCTCCACATCGTAGAAGGGGCTCAATTCATCTTCAGAGGATCTATAGTAATCTTCCCAGTTGTAATATGGCTCTAATTCGTACATAGCAGGTTCATAATAACAATAAAGGTAAGACTTTTTTGAGTCTTACCTTTTAACCCGTAAGGGATTAAATATTCTTTCAGGGCAGCCTGGTATCCGGGAAGTTTTGCAGCCATGCCAGGATGCCGCCCTCTACATTTACGGTGTCCTTAAAGCCGGCAGATTCCAGCAGCATACAGGCCTGCATACTTCTTACGCCGCTTTTACAGTGCACGAAAACCTCCTGGTCTTTCCAGTCTTCTATGGCATCGGTCTCAAAATTTTTAAGCGCGCTCAGCGGTAATAATTTAGCATTGATATTGACCTCTTCATATTCGTTCGGCTCGCGTACATCCAGCACGTGAAGTGTTTCTCCCTTATCCAGTTTCGCTTTTAAATCAGCTACGGTTATCTGACGCATACTTTTTAATGATTTTTAAATACAAATATAAGGAATATTACCAATCCAGCCTTTTCACTTCCTTTGTAGGCAGCCCGGCCCTTTTAGCCACCCTTACGCTGATCAGTATGCCTATCTCGTACAGGATCACAAGCGGCACCGCGATAAAGAAAAGGCTGAAGACATCCGGCGGTGAAATAAAGGCGGACAGCACTATGATGACCATAACGGCGTATTTCCTCTTGTCACGGAGAAAACGCGGCGTTATCAGCCCTATCCTTGACAGGAAATAGATCAGGATAGGCAGCTCAAATACAATGCCCAGGCCGAGTATGACATCAAAGAGGGTATCATAATAGTTGGCTATGGTGATGATGTTGTGAAATTTCTCGCTCAGGGTATATGTCGCGAAGAAGTTGACGGTGAAGGGTACAATAATATAATAGGCAAATAATACTCCCAGGAAGAAAAGCAGAGAGCTCCAGAATACGATGCCCCTGGCCAGTCGCAGCTCGTTGTTTTTCAGCGCCGGCTTTACAAAGCGCCATAGTTCCCAGAACACGTAGGGGAAGGCTACGATAAAGCCTATCATCACCGAGGAGGACAGGGAGATCATAAACTGCCCGGCCAGTTGGGTATTCTGGAATTCCAGCCTGATCTCCTCCAGGCATAGTCCCGGGGTATTCAGCTTGGCAGCCCAGTAGCAGAGCACGCGGTAGGTAAGGAAATCCTTATTGGCAGGACCGATGATGATATTGTCAAATATCCAGTCAATATTGCTGAAGACCACTATAGCGCAGACTATAATAGCTATAATGGAACGGAAGATATGCCATCTTAATTGTTCCAGGTGTTCCGTAAAAGGCATTTCGGCCCCGTTGGACCCGTTTCCCCTTTTGGACAGGAATCTGTCGAGTATGCTCAAAACTGATATGTTTTAAGGTCAATTATTAAATTTTAGCAACTCTCTTTTCGTGCCGGCCGCCTTCAAAGGCTGTGGTGAGGAAAGCAGTGACCATGGCTTTGGCCGTTTCCACATCAACAAAACGCGCGGGAATGCACAGCACGTTGGCATTGTTATGCTGCCTGGCCAGCGCCGCAAGCTCCGGGTTCCAGCACAGCGCTGCCCTTACATTCGCATGCTTATTGGCCGTCATGCATACACCGTTGCCGCTGCCGCATATCAGGATCCCTGCCCCGGCAATGCCTTCACCCACATCCGTGGCTACGGGGTGCGCGAAATCAGGATAGTCCACCGATGCTTCTGAAAAAGGTCCTTTATCATCTATTTCCAGGCCCAGGGCTTCAATTACCGGCTTCAGTAATTCCTTGTATTCATATCCGGCGTGGTCGCCGCCGATGGCCAGTTTTTTCAGGGTATCAAATACTACAGACATGTGCGTTCTTGGATATTAGTTTATAACAAAATTATCTGAAATAAAAATGTGAATGGCATTCTCCGGCGCCATTCACGGCATCTTAATTTTTCCTGTTCAGCTTCCAGTTGCTGATGCCGGCATTTACCGGCTGCTTCAGCTCATTCCTGCCGTTTTCCCATATCTGCGTGGCAAAGGCCGAGGCTATGGCGTTGTAATCGCTGTTGCTGACCGTAAGGTATTCCGGCTTAAAGTATTTTTCAATGAATTTCGTATCGAATTTCCCTTCCCTGAAAGCCGGCTGCTGAACGGCCCATTTACCGAATTGCAGCGTGGTCTTGATACCTTTTATCTTATATTCATCCACCGCCCTGCACAGCCTGGCGATAGCCTCATCACGGGTTTGTCCCCAGACCACCAGCTTGGCTATCATCGGGTCGTAGAAGATAGGTATCTCCAATCCCTGCTCATACCCGTCATCCACACGTACGCCGGGGCCCTGGGGGCGTATATATACATCCAGGCTCCCGGTATCCGGCACGAAGTTCTCCATCGGGTCTTCCGCGCATACACGCAGCTCTATGCTGTGACCGTTGATCTTCAGGTCGTCCTGCGAGAAAGACAGCTTCTCCCCCCTGGCTACACGTATCTGCTCCTTTACAAGGTCCACACCTGTGATGTATTCCGTTACACAGTGCTCCACCTGCAGCCGGGTATTCATTTCCAGGAAGTAAAAGTTCAGGTCATCATCCACCAGGAATTCTATGGTACCGGCCCCGTAATATTTACAGGCCCGTGCCACATCTACCGCGCATCTGCCCATCGCTTCCCTGATACCGGGCGTCAGGCAGGAAGATGGCGCCTCCTCTATCAGCTTCTGGTGACGGCGCTGTATGGAGCATTCCCTCTCAAACAGGTACACGTAATTGCCGTGCTGGTCACCCAGTACCTGTATCTCGATATGCTTGGGAGAGGCCACAAATTTTTCTATAAAGACATCATCATTGCCAAAGGCGCTGAGCGCTTCACTTTTGGCCATCCGCATCTGCTCTTCCAGCTCGTCCATGGCATTCACCGTACGCATCCCCTTGCCGCCGCCGCCGGCAGAAGCCTTGATCAGGATAGGGAATCCTACTCTTTCTGCGATCTCCCTGGCTTCTTCCAGGTCAAGGATAGGCTTGTCCGTACCGGGCACCATAGGCACATCGAACTGCTGTGCCGCCTGCTTGGCCGCTATTTTACTGCCCATCATATTAATGGAATAATGGGAAGGTCCTATGAATGTCAGGCCGGCATCCGTCACGGCTTTGGAAAAGTCTGCATTCTCGCTCAGGAAGCCGTAGCCCGGGTGGATAGCATCCGCACCGTATTTTTTAGCTACTTCAATGATATGGTCGCCTCTCAGGTAGGACTGGGCAGACAGCGCCGGACCGATACAAACGGCCTCATCGGCATACCTGACAAAAGGCATATTCCTGTCTGCTTCGGAGTATACTGCTAAGGTCCTGATACCCATTTCTTTTGCGGAACGCATGATGCGCAGGGCAATTTCTCCCCTGTTGGCGACTAGTATTTTATTCATTGACAATTATATAAAGATTGTATCCTGATTTTTTCGAGAGTGCAATTTAAACAATATCAGATAAACTTTATCCTACTTTATTCATTTTAGTTAAAATCGGAGGCTGCGGAGACATCCTTTTTATCACCTATGGTCATAATGCCCGCGATCGGACTTCCCTGCTGCGCCATACGCGCACTGGTAAGCGTATATTATATAAAACGATGAGATAAAGACAGCATTCCATGGCCGCGCAGAGCGGCCGCTTCTCGGCACCCCTGTCCTAAAACGGGGTCTGCTCTATTGGCTTCATATCCTTATCTTTACAGTAAAAACGAGTATTCACATGAGAATAAAGCACGGCATTATCCTGATAGCGCTTGGTATCATACTGGTGCTGTTCGGGGCGCTTTTTAAGCTGCAGCACTGGCCCGGTGCCAACTGGCTGCTGACCGTCGGCACTTTTATGAAAGTGGCCGGGGTGCTGGTACTGATCATCAGAATGCTCAGGAATCCCGGCAATAAGGCTTTTTTAAATTCCTGACCTGATTACTGTTACCATTCTATACTATCTTTGGAGCATATTATGGATAGAATAAAGAAGAGGTATAAGATCTTTATTGCCATCAATAAAGGCGTTCATTTACTGGAAGGTGTTTTCGGCATGCTGCAATCCGTCCTGTCGGCAAGGCAGTTCCTGTATCTTTCCTCAGTCCTGGTGGCTATCTCCTCCGGGCTGGCGGTGATAGTGCTCAAGACCTTTGCGCATAAGGTATTCGAGTTCACCACGTATGTGAATGCGCTTATCAAGCTGCCTTACATCAACAGCATCCTGCCTGTCGCGGGCATCCTGCTTACAGTGCTGGTCGTGAGAAAATTCCTGGGCGGTAAGATAGAAAAGGGCACTTCACAGGTAATGATAGCGGTAGCCCGGCATTCCGGGTTTATGCCCAAAAAGCAGATGTATGCGCAGATCGTCACCAGCTCGCTCACGGTAGGTATGGGTGGGTCGGCGGGACTGGAATCGCCTATTGCCATAACAGGCGCCGCCTTCGGCTCCAATTATGCCAAAAGCTTTCACTTAAATTACAAGCAAAGGACCTTGCTGCTGGCCTGCGGCGTAGCGGCGGGGATCGCTACCGCCTTTAACGCGCCCATTGCCGGTGTGCTGTTCGCTATCGAGGTGGTGCTGGCGGATATGAGCGTTTCCGCATTCATACCCCTGATCATATCATCAGCCACAGGCGCGCTGATGGCCAATGTATTCATGCAGGAGAACATCCTGCTCCATTTCCGGGAAGAGCTGACCTTTGATTTTTTCAATACCCCTTATTACATCCTGCTGGGCGTGCTGGCCGGCTTTATTTCCGTTTACCATGCGCGGCTGTTCCGGAAAACCGAACATATGATCGGCTCCTATGCTTCCGGCGTGTACAAAAGGGCCCTTACCGGGGCTGCTATGCTTGCCGTGCTGATCTTTATATTCCCCTCACTTTTTGGCGAAGGCTATGAGAGCATCAAGCATTTATCGCTGAACCAGGCAGAGCATATACTGGACAATTCCCTGGCGGCGCCGTTGCAGTCCAATACCTGGATCGTGCTGGTCTTCGTTGCGGTAACGATGCTGGTCAAAGCTGTGGCTACAGGTCTTACCTTAGGCAGCGGTGGCAATGGTGGCAATTTTGCGCCTTCCCTGTTTGTAGGATCGTACCTGGGATTTATCGTTGCCAAGCTGGTAGCGCTTACCGGGCTGAAGGACCTCCCGGTCAATAATTTTACGGTAGTGGGCATGGCCGCGGTCTTAAGCGGGCTGTTCCATGCGCCGCTGACGGCCGTTTTCCTGATCGCGGAGATCACGGGCGGCTACGGGCTGATCGTTCCATTGATGATCGTAGCCTCTATCAGCTATGCCATATCCAGGCGATATGACACCTACTCCATGGACATTTCCGCCATCGCCGACAAGGGGCTGGTATTCACTTCTGATAAGGACAGGAATATCTTAAATAAGATCAATCTCTGGATGATCTGTAAGAAGGATGTGGAGATACTGTCGCCGGAAGCGTCGTGGGAAGAGGCCAGGCAGGTATTCGCCACCACGGCCCAGGAGTTCATCCCGGTGGTCACGGCACAGCATAAGATAACCGGGATCATCAGGTTTGACACGATACGGCCGTACCTGCTGCATCCTGAAAGCATACAATCCCTGCCGTTCAGCAGTATGATCACGGAGGCCCCGTCAGCCTCGCTCTATGATCATGCGGATAAAGTAATGAAGATGATGGATGAGCAGCATATCAGCTATATCCTCCTGACCAAGAACAATGAATATGCCGGCTATGTGACCAAGGCATCCTTACTGGAGGCCTATCGCTATAATCTAAAAAATCTCCGTATTGAATAGCATCAACTGACTAACAAAGCTATTATAAGCTACAAATTATTAAGAGATGCCTCACATCCGTCCGGAATGACCACACGATACAGTACATTTCACTCCGTTGTTGGTGCTCTTCACCAACAGCGGCTATAAGGCTTTATCAGGCGGCTCCCCCCGCAGCCTTTACGGAATAAAATAAACCGACGCTGTCTATATAAGCAACAAAACCAAAAGTGCAGCATACACAAGATAAGCTGCAAGCATAAGAGATGCCTCATATCCGTCCGGAATGACCACGCGATACAGTACATTTCACTCCGTTGTTGGTGGTCTTCAGCAACAGTCCTATAAGGCTTTATCAGGCGGCTCCACTCCGCCGCCTTTACAGAATAAAATAAATTGACGCTGTCTATATAGGCAATACAACCAAAAATGCAGCATACACAAGATAAGCTGCAAGCATAAGAGATGCCTCATATCCGTCCGGAATGACCACGTGATACAGTACATTTCACTCCGTTGTTGGTGTTCTTCACCAACAACACTATAAAGCTTGTTCCTTTATAAGCTAAAGAGGGCCTGGCCCGCAGAGGGGCACTGCTCAGCGAAACGTATCCGTAATAAAAGATTGTTGCCTTTAAGCAGATAGTCACTTCATATTACTTCAGCTTTTCCCTGGGAGGAAAGAAAAAATGCATCGGTTTCAGCTTAAAGAACTCCCATACGGCCATGGCTACCAATTTCAGCTCCAGCACGGACATATTCCTGGAACGGAAAGCGAGGGCGAGCGAAAGCGAAAAGCTGACGGTAAAGTTCACAAGCCCTATAATACCTATTCCCAGTACGCCCCAAAGGATCATGACCGATGGTATATCGAAGCTGCCGCCGTACATGCCCAATGCCAGGTTACCGCTCGCGAAGGTGATGTGCCTGATATCCAGGTCCAGTCCGATGAACAGACCGATGGATGCGGTGCTGCCCATAAAAACGCCGAACCAGAAGTTAGAGATGATACCTGCCCATTTCTTTTCATACATACCGGCGATCTTATCGGTGCGCTCTTTGCCGAACACTTTTTTCAGTATCGGGTGCTGCCGAATCCTGTAATAAACGGCGTTGTGCTTATCCCTGTTGGCGATGCTGCCGGCAATGATGCCCGAAACGAACAGGAAAAAGCCCGCAATAGCAGCATGAAAAATAGCGGGAGAGTCCACCGGGTCCAGATCGTGAACCAGCGTGTACCATTTGGCAGCCGCGATATTATAGCCGGAAATCTTATCTATGCCCCATATCAGCAGCAGGGCTACCGGGAAGGCCATCAGTACATTTCCCACGAACGCTATGAATTGTGACCGGAATACCCTGGCAAAGAAGACGGCAAAGTTCCAGTACTTATGCTCCGCCTGAACCTTATCGCCGGTATCTTTCTGCAGGGCCCTCACCAGCGCCGCGGCGGTCATAGCGGGCTGCTTGGTGGCCAGGGTGCAGCCGAAAAGATAAATGGCTATAAATCCGGCAGCGTAGTTCATACTGTACAGGAAAGCATGACCCAGCCCGCTGGTCTCCACCTTTCCCAGCAGCACTTTGAAGATGCACAGGAAAGCTACAATAAGCCCGCCGCCACAGGCAGACCACAGCATTTTCCAGTATTCGGACACGGAGGTAGTGATATAGTGCTCCCCCGTTTCAGCAGTATGCTGGGTGATCTCATAGGACAGTTGCTGGGTACCTTCGCTTACCAGCTTCCGTACATTCGTCTTGTTACAGTTGTAACGGATGAGCTGCATACCGAAAGCTATGGTCTGGTGACCGGCATCCGCAGGATCTTCCAGCACCAGCAGCGGCAGCACTTCCTTTATCCTTTCCAGTTGCTGGCGGAGCCGCAGCAGCGACTGGTTGACCTTAATGGAGATCCCGAATTTATGGGAATTGGCAAATGCCGTTTCAATAAAATCCTCACATTGCTGGTGCAGGATCCATACCTGCTTATAGGTAATATCCTTTGCTGACACATATTTGGGAGTGTCGTTCTTGATCTTTTCCAGCAGCTCCGACATCTCCCGCAGCAGCCCTATGAACGGGCTGTCGAAATTCTCATATTCCGGGACCATTTTACTGACATCCGATTCCAGCGCCCTCCCGGAGATGCGCTGGGTAAGCACCTCAAGGCTGTATAACAGCCGGTTCAGCTCATAGGATAATTTATCTTCACTGTACAGGGACCTGCATTCGCAGAGGATGAACAGCTTCTCCAACTGCTCCTGCGGGATGCAGGAAAGCCACTCAGGGTCCCTGGTAGCGTAAAATACCTGGTTAAGGATGTACTGAAGGGTATCTTTAGGCGGCTGATAGGGTAAAATTTTCTGTACGGTGCGTTTCCTGATCTCGTACAGGAAATCGGCATAGTTGATGATGCCGGCATCCGATATGATATGTACAAAGTCCTTGCGATGCAGCAGCTGCTGCAGGTATGCCTTAAAAAAAATGCTCAGGTCCGCTCTTGAGGACAGCAGCTGCAGCAAGGGGCTGATGTCAACGGTTGCCGGCCGCTTACCCTTTGCCGGCCGGAACACTTCAACGATCCCTGCCAGGAGATCTACTTCATCATAATCTCCGGCGGTACCACCGGCGTATTTACCAAATATCTTTATAAGCTGGTCATAAGGTGAGGTGATGGCTTTTCGCATAGGATAAAGGATAATGTATATTTCCGGCATTCAAATTAAGGTAAATTTCCAGAAAACAGAGGCTATTTTATAAAAATATCGTCCTCCTTCACTGTGATAATATCGCCCGCTACCCTTACGACCCTGTTATATTGGCTTTGTAAAACCCTGCTTTCTTTGCCGGTTTCTTCACTATTTTGCTATTTTTTACGTTATTTGTAAAATAATTTACTCATTTAAAAAGATTTGGAGCAAAATATGAAACAGGTTTATGTATTCCCGGGTCAGGGTGCCCAATTTTCCGGAATGGGAAAAGAGCTGTATGAAACGAACGAACAGGCAAAAGTGCTTTTTACGCAGGCTGATGAGATATTAGGATTCAGGATATCTGATGTAATGTTTTCCGGTACTGAAGATGAGCTGAAGCAGACAAATGTTACACAACCCGCAGTTTTTATACATTCTGTCGTTACTTACCTTACCAAACACCAGTCGGAACCCGATATGACGGCAGGCCATTCCCTCGGGGAATTTTCCGCGCTTGTGGCAGCCGGTGTATTATCTTTTGAAGATGCCTTAAGGCTGGTGTCCCGGAGAGCCGAAGCTATGCAGAGAGCCTGCGAGCTGAACCCCTCGACTATGGCCGCCATCCTCGGGCTGGAAGATCAGAAAGTAGAGGAAGTGTGCGCTACCATCACTCACGAAGTAGTGGTTCCCGCCAATTATAACTGCCCGGGTCAACTGGTGATCTCCGGCAGCATAGCGGGAATAGATACCGCCTGCGATCTCCTGAAGGCGGCCGGGGCCAAGCGCGCCCTGGTGCTTCCCGTAGGCGGAGCGTTCCATTCACCCCTGATGCAGCTGGCACAGGAAGACCTGAAAGAGGCAATCGAACAGACGCATTTTAACGATGCGAAATGCCCGGTCTACCAGAATGTGGATGCCCGTCCTTATACGGCAGCGTCCGAGATCAAGCAGAACCTGATCAACCAACTGACCGCGCCTGTACGCTGGACACAGACCATCCGGCATATGATAGCGGACGGCGCCACTCATTTTACAGAGTCGGGTCCCGGAAATGTGCTGCAGGGACTGATCAAAAAGATAGACCGTAACGCGGTAACTGCCGCACTGTAGCAATACCATGCATTCATTTATATAACAACGCCCGGTAAGTGATTACCGGGCATTGTTTTTTTCCTGCCGCCGGTTTTCCCGGCTTTCTGTGGCAACGTACCTGCTTACTGGTATTTTTTCAGCTCTTCTTTAATGATGTTCTGGATATCCTTATTATTCTCCGTTTTCAGGACAGCCTGCTCCATAGTGGCCCTGGCCTTGGCCTTGTCATTATTGAGGGCATAGATCTCGGCCGCATTGGCCGCGAACTGGGCCCACTGGTAAGTAAAGGGTTGTGCCAGCTCCAGCATAAAGTCTGCCCATCCGGCGGCCTTTTTAAGGAGCTGCTGGTTTTTGGACCCTTTTTCAATTACATTATCCAGGGCTTCATTGATAAAGGCGGCGGTCATATACGAGGTCTGGTGCTCGGCTTCTTCTTTTTTATCCTTCAGGGTTTCATCTATATAGCTCATGAATTGGCTTTCAGGCACACCATAGTTCTTCAGCTGCACGCCGTAATCCTCTATCAGCGCCTGGAAGGCGGCGCTGTCCTGCTGCCTGTACTCGCGGATGTCTGTCTGCAGATAGACGTTCATTTCATTTTCCACCGCTTTCCAGTAGTTGCCCATATCGTTGGTTTTGGCATAATAGGCAGTGACAAACCTGTTATAGATATTCTGCGCCTGCGGGTTCCTTGTTTTTTTACTGGCCCAGAGAATGCGCTCCAGCTTCTTGGGGTCTTTAGTGGCTACGGCATTGTCCAGCGTATTGTCATACAGGCCCGGCAGCCATTCGTCCAGCATAGCGATCTGCTCATTGGTATAGCTGTACAGGTCCACGATATAGTCCACACCTTTGTTGTTCAGCGTTTTGATGTTCTGGGACAGGAAGCCGATGAACTCACCATCCGGCTGGGCCGGTGTGAACTGGCTGATATACAGGTCAATGGCATGGTCCACATTCTTATCCAGCTTATTGCCTTTACGGATATAATCTTCCAGGAATTCCTTATTGCCCGACCGGGTTTTATAATCTTTTACATAGTCGGACCAGCTCCTGGGATCCTTAAACTCCTTCAGGGCCTGCTCTCCCCTTCCTATAAAGGTGGCAACATCCACGTAGCCCATTTCCCTGCTCACCACGGAGAGGTCTTTGGGATTGAGATACAGGTTGGTGGGATAGGCTTTGACGCCGTATTTTTTGGCAATGCCAATACCTTCTCCCTTTTCGCCGTCCAACTTATAGCTGATAAAGTGCTGGTTGTAAAAATTCCCGACCTCTGCGTTGGGAAAGATATTTTTGTCCATCTGCTTGCAGGGGCCGCACCATACGGCATAGATATCCAGGAAGATCAGCTTGTTCTCTTTTTTGGCCTTATCCACCACCTGCTGCCAGGTACCGTTCTCAAAGCTGATGCCCTGGCCGAAAGCTACGGTCAGCAGGCCCATACAAAAGAGTAAAGCGCAGAGTATTTTTTTCATATATTATGACTTTATTTTTGATTGTAAGTAATTGTCCACACTTGTAAACGTAAATTCAGGGAATTCCCGTACAAATTTCTGCTTTACAAATCCACCGATGAGCGGACGTGCGGCAGGCTGGCCAAGCTGTTCGGTAGATACGGCTTCCAGAGTATAGGAAGTTCCGGGGAAATAGCCGATCACTTTCATGGCCAGCTCCACCCTGTTCATAAAATCGGAGCCGCATATATGATAGATGCCTGTCTTATCGTGCAGCAGCAGCTCATACATGGCCCTGGCGATGTCCATCGCATTGGTAGGCGATGCAAACTGGTCATAAGGCAGCTTAAGGGTAAGGTGCTGCCGGTTATAGCATTGCTCTACGATCCGCGATACAAAGTTTTTATGGCGCAGCTCATCACCATACACGTTGGTTACCCTTAGAATAAGATACGGGAGGCCGCTTTTGATGACCTCCTGCTCCGCCTCCAGCTTATGCCTGCCGTATACGCTCAGGGGATTGACCGCATCGGTCTCCTTATAAGGACCCTCCCGGCCGTCGAACACATAATCCGTGGAAAGCAATACCAGCGTGGAGCCGCATTCCCTGGCCGCTTCAACCAGGTTCAGGGTGCTCTGAACGGTCTTCTCATAGCTTTCCTCGGGGTGCTGCTCGCAATAATCCACGTGGGTCAGCGCGCCGCAATGGACAATAATATCAGGACGGAATGCAGCGATATCAAAGTTGCCGGCGTCACCGGGCGATAATGTATTGAAATAAACGGTATCCGGCGTCATATAAGATAAGTGGCTGCCCACGACATCCACTTTTTTAGCCCTGAAGTAGCTCAGGCAATTACCTCCTACAAGGCCGGACGCTCCAGAAATAAATATTTTCATAAACAGGTGGAATCAGTATTTAAAGCTAATAACCGCCGGTATCCCGTAGCGCGGTATAAAAGCAAGGCTACCCGGGGAATGCTGCAATGACAGGCCTGGATCCCCGGGTAGCCCTGACGCTATCTTATATTTATATATTATACCAGCTCAGATGTGGCGCTTACGAATTCCAGCGCTTTGCTCACCAGGTTCCTGGAGCCTATATAAATAGGCACCCGCTGGTGCAGCTCGGTAGGCTGTACTTCGAGTATTCTTTGTGTGCCTGTGCTTGCCAGTCCACCGGCAGCCTCTACTATGAATGCCATAGGGTTGCATTCATACATAAGCCTTAGCTTACCGTTCCTGTTCTTTTTATCGGCCGGGTACATAAAGATACCGCCTTTAATGAGGGTACGGTGCAGGTCTGCCACCATAGAGCCGATGTAACGGTGCGACAGCGGCAGGCCATTCTCCTTGTCATCCTGCATGCAGTATTCCAGGAACGCTTTGGTACTGTCCGCCAGCTTACAGGTATTACCCTGGTTCAGGGAATAGATCTTACCGTTCTCCTTGCATTTCATCTCAGGGTGCGACAGGCAAAATTCACCGATGGAAGGCTCCAGGGTAAAGCCGTTCACCCCTAGCTTGGTAGCATATACCAGCATGGTGGAGCTGCCATAAATGATATATCCCGCGGCCATTTGCCTGGTGCCGGGCTGCTGGAAATCTTCCAGCGTACAGGGCTGTCCCAGCGGGCTTACTCTCCTGTACACGGAGAATATGGTACCTATGGGCGCATTTACATCTATATTAGAGCTGCCGTCCAGCGGATCGAACAGCACTACATATTTTGAATTGACGGAGTATTCGTCATCGAAAGCTACAAAATCATCATTCTCCTCAGAGGCGATGCCGGCACACTCGCTGCTGTTCCTCAGCACATTGATCAGCATTTCATCGGAGAAGATATCCAGCTTCATCTGCTCTTCTCCCTGTATATTGGTAGCGCCGTATTTCCCGATAATGTCCACCAGCCCGGCCTTATTCACCTGCTTATTGATCATTTTACAGGCCAGGGACAGATCCCTTAATAAGGCTGACAGCTCTCCCGTGGCATTGGGGAATTGCCTGGTCTGCCGGATGGTAAATTCGTCTAAGGTTATTAATTTCTTATTGTTGAATGACATAAAAAGTTACTTAAATAATATATGGAAGCAAAGATACACAACTTATTGCAATAAAATGCCGGCACAGCCCGGGCGGACCGGGATAAAGCAACAGGGGCGGAAACCGGTTTTCCAGCCCTGGAAGATACCGGATTTACCCGTACCGGGATCACCCGGTGGCGGGATATAAAAAAGGATGGAAATATGACTTTCCATCCTTTTTTCTGACCATTACCCTTCGACAGGCTCAGGGTGACAATAACGACCTGGTCTGTATTATGCTTATTGAATGTCAGGCTGATCGCATCGAAGCCTTTGTAAAGCACCCTTCGATAAGCTCAGGGTGACAAAGCTGCACCGGAACCAGCACATCAGGCCTTATTATAATTTAGCTAATAAAGCTGACAATTGTTCCTGTAATTGCTGCTCTGTGATCTCCTGTTTTTCAAATGTCTTACCGGTAACGTGGTTGAACAGCTCAATATAACGCTCGGACACCTGGCTTACAAATTCATCCGTCATTTCTGGGATGGCCTGCCCTGCCTTGCCCTGGAAGCCGTTTTCCATCAGCCACTCACGTACGAATTCCTTGGAGAGCTGCTTCTGCTGCTCGCCTTTAGCCTGCCTGTCCTCATAACCTTCCGCGTAGAAGTAACGGGAAGAGTCCGGGGTGTGTATTTCATCGATCAGGTAAATTTTGCCATCGATCTTACCGAATTCGTATTTGGTATCTACCAGGATCAGGCCGCGCTCTGCCGCCATTTCCCTGCCGCGCTGGAATAAAGCACGGGTATAGGCTTCCAGCTGCTCATATTCCTCTCTGGACACCAGTCCCTGGGCTATGATCTCTTCCCTGGAGATATCTTCATCGTGACCTTCATGGGCTTTGGTGGTGGGTGTAAGGATAGGCTCCGGAAAGAAATCGTTCTCTTTCAGTCCTTCCGGCAGGGCCACGCCACATAATGTACGGGCACCGGTCTTATAGGTTCTCCAGGCATGTCCTGTCAGGTTGCCCCTGATCACCATTTCCACGGGAAAGGTTTCACATTTCAGGCCTACAGTGGCGTTAGGAACGGATTGGGCATCCAGCACCCAGTTAGGAACGATATCCGTAGTAGCTTCGAGGAAGTGAGCCGCGATCTGGTTCAAAACCTGGCCTTTGAAAGGTATAGGACGGGGAAGCACCACATCGAATGCGGAGATCCTGTCGCTTACTACCATAGCCAGATGCTTATCGCCGATAAAATATACGTCTCTTACTTTACCCTTGTAAAACCCGGTTTGATTAGGAAGTTGTAACATTATAAAATAGTTTATTGCTTAGTGATTAGGAAGCAAAAATAATATCGAAAACGATAATAAAAATATTTTTTTTCGATAAATTTCTTTATTTTAAATTTTCCGGGGAGAAGAAAATCCAGGAACGGCTCATCCTTACTTTCCGGCTAAGCCACCCTGCTAATTATACCGTCAATATATAATGCTTTGATATATTATCCCCTGTTTTTAAGTCCTTGCGTAGCTTTTCAATAAAGGACAGCCGTCTTCGGGTGACCTCGTTTCCGGATTCAATGGTTGTTGCTGCAATTATAACGGGAGGGGTGCTGCATTTTTATAATATTCAAATCCTTCCCAGGTAAAATCATATGGATTATTACCCACACCTATCTCACCGGGTAATATTGTGTGATGATCAGTATCTACAACATTGTCAGGATCAAATACGGTAAGTTCTTTAAAATTCCCGGTTACATTGTCATAAATAAATTCATAGGTTATTTTATTCTGTTCATCATAGTAAGACTTTTCACAATAGAGTAATCTTCCTGTCAATGGATCCAAGGCTTTATAATATACCGGGTATGGGGAACCATCTGTATATACCTCCACGTGTTTTTCTGTCAGATCATTACCTGTATTGTATGTTTCCTTGTCATATTTTTTATATTGACCCTTTACTGTCTCATTTTTATAAAATGAAACCGGATAACCTGCATACTGCTGCCTGATCAGGTTTTGACCTTCATTATGATCCAGGTAATAATTTATATGCTCCGGTTTTTGTTCAACAAATACCTCCTCGATCTTCACTTTATCATTCACCAGGGTTTGCTTAATAAACTCAGTTGCCATTGCTGATTCACTTTCAGAAATGGGCTGTAGCAACCCGGTAAAATATTTAACTGTTACTGCCATAACTAAACAGGTATTATTGGTGCCGCATATTGATAATATTCAAATCCCTTCCAGGTAAATTTCACGCCTGGTCTTCCAATTTCCCGGCCAAAAATATCATTTTGCTCATCCTGGTAATTATGGATCATAAAACAATTCCCATCTTCACTATACTCAAATACGTATTTTAATTCCCCGTTTTCGTAATAATTCTTATCGGTCGCATTATTAATTTGTGCTAATTGGCCCTTTACCAATGCATATTTGGCGAAACAAATACATTCGCCTTTACTATTTTCAACACTTACATGCTTATCCGTTTCAATGCCGTCCTTATAATTTTTGTACGCTGTTATTGTAAAGGATCCTGCAACATATTCAAAGACTATAGAAGCATTTTTCTTATGCTTTAGGATATCAGCTATTTCTTGCGGGCTATACGCGTAATAAAGCGTTTGATACAGCTCCCTGTTTTGATAACGCTTTTCAAAGATGATCCGCCCTTTATCAAGGAATAGCTCTGCAGCATATTCTTCTCCGTAGGGTAATTTCTCTTCTTTTACGGTTATTTCCGTAGCACCTTTAATTAAAAAATCCGGTATTTGTTTCATAAGACTGCCTGTTCTGAATGTAATCCCTCCTCAGTTTACCCGTCTTAATAAGCCTGGTAATTCAGCTCTTTTATATCAAGATTGCTGGAATTCCGGTAGGTTGATATGACTGCTTCCGGAACTAAAACGGTAACCGCTTTAGTACGCCCGGCAAATATGCTCCCTTTCATATCCACCTGCTTTCCGGATAATATCTTTAAGGTCTTCAGTGCATCACATTGCACAAAGGCGGACATCCCGATTTTTGTCACACTTTCAGGCAAAGTAATCTCTGCCAGCTTTTTGCACCTGAAAAAAGCCCAGGATTCTATTGCCGTAACGCTTTTTGCTATCGTCACTTCCGATCTGGTTTCCGGGCATTTTATCAAAATCGTCTTATCATAATTGTACAAAATACCGTCAACGGATGAGTACTGCCGGTTACGCTCATCTACGGTAAATGATGTCATCGCATCGCAACCGTTGAATGCGGATAGCCCGATAAGCTCAACATTGGCGGGAATATGAAAAACCCTGAGTGATGAACAGTTTAAGAAAGCGTGATGGGGAATGCTTTTAACGGTACCGGGCAGATCAATGGCCTTTATGTTTTTATTCCCTTCAAATGCTTCCGTAAGGAATGAGGTAACTGATGAAGGAAATGTATAAGAAGCCCTGGAATCCGGCACCTTGATAAGTACCTTCATTTCCTTGTCGTAAAGAATACCATCCGAAGCAGTGAAGTGCTGATTATGCTTATCCACTTCTATGGAAGCTAAGCGCTCACAGCCTGAAAAAGCATATTGCCCGATGAAAGCAACGCTCCGGGGGAGATATATAGATGTCAGGCTTGTACAATTAGCAAAAACAGCGCCTTCCAGTCGTTCAACCGATGAGGGAATATTTATTTCTTTTAATATTTTACAATCGCCGAATGCTCTTTGCCGGATAGTATGTATGGTATTGGGCAGCTTAACGGAAATAAGCCCGGCAGCTTCATTGAAAGCCGCATAACCTATTTCCTCAACAGTATAAAGCTGATCCTGATATTTTATTTTTTCAGGAATGGTGATATGTCCTTCATATTGACCCTGTACCACTATTGCTTTGGCACCGGGCATCAGTTGATAGTGGATATGCCCTATTGTAATTGTTTGCCCGAAGGCCGTTACTGACAAGAGAATAAAAAATGTGAGTATATATAGCTTTGATCTCATTGTATAGTTTGAATGTTAATCCCTGTTTTTTAACGCTTTGTTGAATGATTTCTTTCTTTTAACCGTAACATACGATATACATTCATCTGTCCTGATGAGGCTTAAATGCAGCGCTCTCTTTTCTCCCTGCTTAATTTTAAAACTACCTGCCCGGATATCTAATGTTGTATCATCATCTCTGATCAGCGTGACATTATAATTTCCTTTTGCTATTGTAATACTAAGGTCTGTAAATCCGTTAAATTCCAGGTTATAGCTTATGGAGTCATTATCCTGATTAGCCAGTTGAATTATGCTTCCGGACCAATTTTCGTTTGTGTATTCGTCTGTATATCCAGCGCCGTTAGTTTGAATTGCTAAAAAGATATCAATGCCGGCCTGCTCTCTGTTATTCAATACTACCAATGTATCTTTATTGATATGTAAAAAATATTTTCTTTCGCATTTCCCATCTTCTTTCCGGGTGTACTTAGGCCGGACGGTTGCACAACTGTTCAATAATAAAGGAATAATAAGAAAAATTAAAATAGTTAATCTATGTCTCATTGGTTACATTTTTGGTTGTTTTCTCCCTGTTCCCATTCTGAAAAACAACTTATGTTTTGCTATCCGTTAGCAGGTATATTTCTGATGGTTGGTTCAGCGCCTTTTGATTATCGTATCAGGAAGATATATTTTCGGGAATGAGCCGGGAGCTTTTAGCTGGTCATTGTTTTTAAATCGGAATATTTCATTTATTGCTTTTATTGCAGGCAGCTTTTGTTCCAGGGTCAAACCTTTCAGCGTGAAGTAAGTCCATGACCTGGTGCTTACGCTTCCGGGGATTCCAATAATTGAACTGGTTTCTGTATATTCCTGCACTATATCATAAAATCGTGTACCCAGTTGTTTACAGAAAGCTTCCAATTCATTTTGCTGCTCCTTTGTATAATAGGAAGTGAAATAATAGTACTTTATTTCATTTTCCTGCAGCTCATTCTTCCTGTAATTGACAGTGAAGGGCTGAAGCTCCGCTGCCCGGCTAATGCTGTCTGCCGTGTAACCTGATCCATCCCGTTTTATATGGTAAAGCTTGTTTTGCCGGTAGGGATCTATATGTAAGCCGGGGCTTTTGCGCTGCATTTCATTTATGCCCTCATAATATTGCCAGTCAGGAGTGATCAGTATGATCTCATCTTGCCCGCTTAAAAATGATCTTCTTTCAAATAATAAATCCAGGGGAATACGCCTGTCATTATTGAAAATGACAACCGGCTCTTTTTATGCCCGGACAGGAATGTCTATCAGGAAATCATAGCCGTCTGTGGTCACGTCTTTTTCATTGATAAGTATTACCTGGTCGAATACGGTATCCCGGATGCTTTGTGCCGGCATCTGCGTTGTGAGCAGCAGGGTGAGGATAAACAAGAAAGCTGTTTTCATAATAGGCATTAGACTTCAAAGGTTAACGAAAGTTAAATACAGGACCGGAAAATATCTTTTATTTTCACAGGCGTATCATTACAGTCTTTGATCTTTAGTGTATTTTTACTGAGAATTATATTTTTATAAGTTTTATATCCAATCAGCAACGCATATATGTTTGATTTTTTAAGCCAGCTCAGGGACAACAATAACAGGGAATGGTTCCACCGGCACAAGGATGCGTACGAAACAGCCAAAGCAAGGGCGGAACAGTTGTTCCGGGATGTTTATACCAAAATTGCGGAGCAGGATGATGTGCTCCCGCCTAAGATGTTCCGCATCTACAGGGATGTGCGTTTTTCAAAGAACAAGGAACCTTACAAGACCTGCCTCAGCGCCGCATTTATGAGGCGGCAGCCCTATAACCGCGGCTCATTTTATATCCATATAGAGCCGGGAGCCAGCTTTATAGGCGCCGGGTTCTGGGGGCCTGTACCGGCCGATGTGCAGCGTATACGCCAGGCCCTTGTATATGAGGATACCCTGCCCGGCATCCTGGCCCATAAGGATATTGTAAAGCATTTCGGAGCGCTTCAGGGTGAGGAGCTTAAAACCGCGCCCAAAGGCTTTGACAAGACGCATCCCCGTATCGGGCTTATCAGGAAAAAGCAATTCTACCTGACGCATCCCTATACGGATCAGGAGGTATTATCGGCCGGCTTCAGCAAGGATGTTGCGGGAAAGTATAAAATGCTGCTGCCCTTTTTCCATTATATGACCGATGTGCTTATAACTGATGGTAACGGGGAGTATATCGTTTAGGCTGTTTCCTGCTTCCCTTTGATAAAGGAAGTTACCAGGTAGGACAACAGCTTTCCTGTCGTGGACTGCTTTAAGCCGTCTTCCCGTTCCGCCGCGCCTTCCGGCAGGTGCAGGTAAGCGGCATCCGGGTGCATGCCCAACATAAAGAGCGCCTGGCAGGCCTGCTGCGCGGTAATGCCCACCGGTGTCATCGCGCTGGACAGGGTATGCTCGATGGCATCCATATCCAGCTCCACCCCGAATGCGGTGCCCGCTACAAAATATAATCCCTGCTGCACAGCCTGGGTCCAGGTATAGCTTCCCCGCAGGAAGATATCTTCCCACCATACGGCCCTGTAGGTGTCATGATCCTTCAGTTTGTCCAGTATGAACCGGTTGTTATAGGACTGGTGCAGGCCCACCATAGCATACCTCCCAAGGTATTGCCGCTCAATGGCATAGCTGAAGCCATTGCCGCTATGTCGCCCCTCGCAGGCTCTCAGGTCGGCATGCGGGTCTATATTCAGGCAGTGAATGCTTTTACCGGCAGTAAGGCTGAGCGCTTTCAGCAAAGGATAGGCATTATTGTGCCCTCCGCCTATGACCACGGGTATCCAGCCCCTGGAGAGTATCTCCCCTGTGATCGCGCTTATGCTGTCATCATAGGCCTCTACCGTATCCAGCCCCTTGACCACGCCCATAACCATAAAGGTAGCACCCTGCAGAAAATCATTGGATTGCAGTCCCAGGAATGTTCTCAGGAAAGGTTCCCAGGCGAAAGCCTTTGTACCGATGCCTTTATTGGCACGGATGCCCAGGTCTTCCTCTATGCCCAGCAGCGCAAACCGTATGCCTGAACCCGGCGCTTCAGCAGGCTGTCCCGTCAGCCAGTCGCCGAAAGTATGTATGGTCTCTCCTATTCTGGTCTCGCCGGCACGGGTGGCTGTCAGCGATAATATTTCCTGCCTGGTATATGTCTTCAGCATAAAAAATCCCGGGCGCTATATGTGTGCCCGGGATAAAATTAGTGCATTTCGCAGTAAGCGCGCTAATATTTAGGAGTATATTTAATATCAAACCCTAAGCTCAGCATGGTCGTGCTGACCTTGTAGTTCGCATAAGGCTTCGTGGTCACACCGCCCAGGGTAGTGGTATAGTTCGTATTCATCATATTGGACGGGTAATACTGCAGCTTCACATAGACGCCGGGATTGAACCTGGCACCTACGAAAACATAAGGCAATACCTGTTGTGTCCTGTTGGAGAACCATTCATTGAATTTATAATCCTTGGGATTCCGTTTAGAAAAGCCTTTCTCCCTGTAATTGAACGGGAAGTCCACACCGCCCCCTATGATAAAGAAGGTCCTGTTGCCTTCCAGGTTGCCTATCTTCAATGCAACAGGTATGCCGAAGGTGTACACCCTTCTTATAATGGTATAAGAAGGATTATCCATCTTTTCAATGAATCCCAGGTTCCGGGTGTTCAGCCCGGCCATAATGCCCACTTTTGAAGTGAAGTCGTAATTGGCATTCAGCCCTATATGCAGAAATGCCGTAAAACGGGGCGTGGTCCATTTATTGTCTACCCTGGGAGAGGAAAGCAGGGAGCTGGTCAGCAGGTAGGTATCGAAGTTGGTCGATAAATATACCTTACCTTTTTTCCGGCTTTCGGCATCCTGGGTGTTGATGGAATTTTGGGCTGTTAACAGTTGTGAGGCCGATACTGCCAGCAATAGGGATAAGATTTTTTTCATAAGCTATAAAATTAAGCGTCAGACATTACCGTATTATTAATGAGCTAATTTAATTAAAAAAGACCGTAACCAGCAAAAAAAATTGCCAGCTTATAGTTTTTCCGCGGGCAGCCGTTATCAGTAATTGATTACCTGCTGTTCCAGCTCCGGCATGGCACGGAATTCGTATTGCTGGTTGCGGAGCTGGGGCTCAAAGCCAGCTTCCCGGATGGCATCCTGTATGCCCTGTGCAGTAAACCTGTGCGGTGCCCCGGCAGCGCTCACCACGTTCTCTTCTATCATAATGGAGCCGAAGTCATTGGCGCCCGCATGCAGGCACATCTGGGCCACATCCTTCCCTACCGTCAGCCAGCTGGCCTGTATGTTCCTGACATTGGGCAGCATAATACGGCTCATGGCTATCATACGGATATATTCTTCCGCGGTCGTATCATTTTTAGCTCTCCTGATCCTTCTCAGCAGGGTATCTACATCCTGGAAGGTCCATGGTATAAAGGCAATAAAGCCTTTTGCATCCGCCGGCTTCTTCGCCTGTACTTCCCTGAGCTTCACCAGGTGTTCAAAGCGTTCCAGCAGCGTTTCCACGTGACCGAACATCATGGTAGCCGAGGTGGTCAGGCCTATTTTATGCGCTTCGTGCATAATATCCAGCCATTCCTGCGCGCCGCATTTGCCTTTGGAGATCAGCCTGCGCACCCTGTCGTCCAGTATCTCTGCGCCCGGACCAGGCATACTGTCCATGCCTGCTTCCTTTAAGGCCAGGAGTGCCTCCCTGTAGGATACCCCGCTTACTTTGCAGATATGCGCCACCTCCGGCGGTCCCAGGGCATGGAGCTTCAGATCTGGGTACAGCTCTTTAAGCTGGCGGAAGAGATCCACATAGTAGGATAAGCCAAGCTCGGGATGATGCCCGCCCTGCAGGAGCAGCTGCTCTCCCCCGTAGCGGAAGGTTTCTTCTATCTTCGTCTTATAGGTCTCTATATCAGTGGTGTATTGTTCAGCATGACCGGGAATTCTGTAAAAATTACAGAATTTACAGTTGGCGGTACATACGTTCGTGGTGTTCATATTCCTGTCTATGATCCACGTCACTTTATTATGAGGTACTTGAATTTTTCTTAACTCGTTGGCAATGAACGCTAATTCCGCCAGCGGAGCATGCTCAAACAGCCGGAGGCCTTCTTCTGCGGTCAGGAACTCGAAATTCAGCGCTTTTTTATAGAGGTCAGCAATATTCATAAAGCCTTGTTGGATGTTTTTATACCGCAAATTTAAGCTTTATTCGACTAAATCATTGCAATATACCGCACTATATGAAGGAGATAACAAAAAAGGATGTTCATTAATATGAACATCCTTTTTATAAGGGAAATTATTGTAATCAATTAGAATACAAAACCGATTCTTACACCTGTAACGATAGAAGGACCGAAATTGAATTCAGAACCTGCAGAAGGAGCTGTAGTAGCAGTACCGTTTACTTCTGTGTAAGCTTCACCAGCCCAGGTTTTCATCAGGCCCAGACCTACTTCACCACCCAGGTAAACTCTTGGAGCGATGTAGTAATCAGCGCCAACCACGCCACGGAGACCTAAAGAGTAATCAGACTGTGTAGATAATGCTGCATAATTAGCCTGGTACACACCGCCGTTGTCCGCTTCAGATTTGGTACGGGTATTGGCGATACCGAACAGTATGTCACCACCTACATAAGGAGACAGGCGTGCAGTTCCTTTGAAGTGTTTTTCCACACCCAGGTTCACCATGAAGCCGGTGTTGGTTGTAGAAGTGAATCCGCTTGCATTACCCGGACCGTATACATTGTCCTTAGCGTTTTCAACAGACAGGTTCAGACCCAGACGTAATGCGAAGTTGTTTTTCAGAAAATAACGACCACGTAGCATGCCTGCATTGTTGTTCAGAGTGAAATCACTGTTCAGGATTCCGCCTACTAAACCTGCTTCAGCAGTAACATCACCTTTTTTAGGTTTGAAAAATTTGAAGTCTTCGTGTTGAGGACTATGAGCAGATGCTGCGAATGTTCCTGCAGCCAAGCTTAGCAATAAAAATGCTTTTTTCATGTCGTTTGTTTTAAATTTCTTTGTGAATAATTAATTTGTCAATATTGATATAAATCGTATTTATAATTGACACTAATTCATATCAAAGGGCCATTAAAATATGGGCAAAGATAATATACTGTTTTGTTTTTTAATAATTTTATTTAACATTTTTTGATATTTTTTAAGAAACTTATCCACATCTTAATAAAAAAAGATATAGATAACTGACTATCAGTATTTTATTAAAGTAAAATATGATTTTCACGACGGCAAAATCCAGTGCTGTACCTTACTGTATCTGCGATAAATCCCACCAGTATCGTGATTGTTCCTGGTCCCGCAGTACCCCCAGGCCATGCTTATACATATTGCTCAGCTCCTTCATAGCCGGCACATACCTGTAGTGTGCGGCGATCCTGCACCATTGAAACGCGATATTGATATTCTTGACCACCCCGTAGCCATGAAAATATAAATAACCGATGTGATAGGCCGCATCGTAGCTGCCCGCCAGGAAGGCCGCCTGGTAGTAATTCATAGCAGCGACATAGTCCCTGGGATTGCCCGTATAGCCTGTTTCCGCTATCTGGCCCAGCATCAGCAAAGCGCTGCCGTTATTCGTTTTAGCCGCTTTTTCCGCGTGCAGCTTTGCAACGCCCAGGTCATTTTTAAGGAAGGACTTTAAAGCATCCCGGTACAGGGCGTCATTGCTCCACCGGAGCTTCAGCACGGCGAAGTTGATCTTTTCATCTATCTGTATGACCTCCCTGTAATGCTCGTCATAGAGATTCCTTTCTTTAGGAGGCTGCCCGTTAGCCTCTTTGATCAGCTTGCCTATATGCTCGCTCAGCTCTATGAACAGCGGGTCGCTTATATTATTATAGCGAAGGTTCTTATCTATGATCAGCACTTTCCAGTACCCCAGGCTGGTATGCCAGGGCTCCTGTGCCGCATAGGCGTTGATGTATTGCAGGGCGGCCCTGAACTGCCCGTCCTCATAGGCCTCCACGGCCATTTTAAAATAATCGTCCTCTTCCAGGGTAACAGACCCGGAACTGCTATAGGTAGTGTCCGTTTCCACCTGTGCGGCCGCGCGTCCGGCCGGCAGCAGGAAAAGGATAAGCACACCCGTAAACAGCCTGTATAACAATGCTTTCATCTTACAAATCTTTAATGCAGTCCTGTAATTCCACTATTTTCTGCTGGCTGACCTGCTGCGAGGCGGCGGCAAGCTTGATCCAGTAGGAAGCCTCCTGGTGAGACACTATCGTACCAATGCCTTTGCAGTGCATCTCCGCCAGCTTGAGCTGGGCATCTATATTCCCGTCCTTCGCGGCATTTACGAACCAGTCATAGGCCAGGTAATTGCGTTCCTGCCTGGGCAGTTCCTTTTCATCATACAGGTAATACATGCCCAATGCATATTTGGCCTGGTTGACATTCAGCAGGGCCGCCTCCTGCATATGCTTAAGGTACAGCTCCTTTTCCGTAGAATTCAGATCCGACCAGGCAAGGGTCGTATTACCATCTGCAAGCAGGTTCTTAGCCAAGCTCCAGTGCGCCAGTCCTATATGGCTTTCGGAAGCAATCTCAAAATAAGTATTGGCCGTCTCAATATCTTTGGGCACTCCCAGCCCGAGCTCATACATGATACCCAGGTAATAATAGGCCAGCCCGTTATTATGACTGGTGGACAGGGTAAAATATTCCGCGGCCTTCTCAAAGCTTTTTTTATCGAATAGCTGCTGCGCCTTCTTGTATTCCGGGTCATTCAGCCATTTGGCATATAAAGGACCTTCCATAAAATAATTCATCTGTATCTTGGCGATCCAGTCCATATCAACGGATCTGCTGAACTGGTAGCGGGCTTCCTGCATTTCCTGGAGCGTCCTGATACTTTTTTTGATCTCCTGCACAAAGCCGCTGTTCGGCTGGTTGTAGTCCGCTATATATATCAGGCATTTGATCTTGTAAAAAAGAATTTCAGGAATATTGTCATAGCTGAAGCGTTCCAGATATTTGATATGAAGATAGGCCTGCGGATAGTTCCGGTTCCGCATACAGCTGTCATACAACTGCAGCACGGCAGCTTTCCTGACATCCGTTTCTATGGCCGTTTCCTGAAGCGTGTCGGCGGTAACGGCAGCTTCTTCCGCTACCGCTGTGTCCTGCGGTTGCTGCTTTACCTGTTGCCTTCTCCTGCGCCCGGCAGGTGGCGTTTGCTCTTCGGGCTGCCGTATCTCCATGGCTTCTGTTTCCTCCGCATCATCATCATCCTCGTCAAAGTCTTCATCCTGCTCCTCTTCGGCTTCCGTTGCGGTCTCGGAATCCTGGTCCGCTGCCTTCCGCTCCGGTTCCTGGCGGGTGGTCCCGGCCTTTTCTTTGGGTACCCTTACCTGTGCCTGCAGTTCCGTGACCGCAAGCAGGCATAGCATCCATAACAGCCCTGATTTCCAAATATAGCTCATAGTCAATTGCTGCATTAAATAAACGTAGATCTCCCGGATGGGGCCGGGCACCGGCCCTTACCGTTCATTCCATATGGATAATTTATAGTCCCAGTTACGCTTATCACTGTATAGCCTTAATATATACACCCCGCTTCCCGGCACCCCGTATGTATTCAGGTCCAGCACATATGCGTCACCAAATTCGTTGGTGCTGAAATCATCATGCATGACCACCTGCCCTGCGGTATTGATAAGGGCCCACTTCATCGGCTCACCGTCATTTTTATGCCATTCAATATAGATCTTACCGTCCGATACCGGGTTCGGGTAGACCCTTGTCTTATCCTTAAATGCGCTCCAGTCGATCGTAACCTCGTTGGAATAGAACAATTCCGAGGAGTCAGACAGGATATTGAATGCCACGCGGTAGGTTTTAGCCTCTCCATCGTGAGGCGGCACATCCATGTACGGGTATACTGAGGGATCCGGCCGGTGATGGCTGCCGATAGTATAAATGGTCTCGAATTCACTTTCCTTATTCTTACGTTGCAGGTAGTACTGCTTCACTTCAGCGTCAATATAGGAATGCCACTGCAGGTCGGCATATACCAGTTCCTTCGCCATGCCGTACAATTCGATGATCTTGTGTCCCAGCGACCTGTTCCTGGTGGGGCCACCGTCATTGAACCAAACTTCGCCGGACCGGGACGTACGGAGCACGGCGTAATAGCCTTTATCGTACGGTACCCATTGCAGCGCATCATATGGCAGGTAAGAATAATTATCCAGCGTGATATTATCGGTAAGCCGGTTATTTTCCCTGCTCTTTTCCGCATCGCTGTATATGCTGGCACCCATCCGGTACACATCACGGACACGGCTGCAGGAGCCGCAGAAAATATCAGCACGCACTTTCTTTACAGCCTCATCCTCGATATAAAGGCGCAGCGTCACGGTATCCGTGAGCTTATCCTGTGGCTGTATCACATAGTTCCTGGGCAGGAAATACTGCGAGGAGTCCGGGTTGTAAAAATCCTCGTGCCTGTAGGTCTGTACCCTTACCCCTTCCAATGGCGAGCTGCCTGACTGCAATGTGGCGATAATGCTGCCGTCCGCCGTGGCGGCCCGGGTGGTATTGGAAGGCAGGGACAATACAATGGCATTGCGGACACTGTCGCCCGTATAGATCGGTTGCTGCAGGTCATAGATATGAATATCATCTATAGCGGCACCGCTGTACGACGTATTCCTGTCTGCAATGAACCGTACCCTGAATGAGAAAATATCGCCTGTCCGGGGCAATGGTATGGTGGCTACCTGCCAGTTAGGATTGGTATTGCCCGTGAATACATTACCGGAATGATTATACCAGTTATAGCCCTCTCCCTGCGTTCCCAGGGTATGCCAGTTATTGCCGTCATTGCTGTATTCGATATACAGGTAGTCGAAGATGCTGCTGTCTTCACTTCTTATATTCTCCATGTCGTATATAAGGCTCAGGCTTAAATGAGGACTGGCCATACTGCTGATATCAAAGCAGGGTGAATACAGGAAGGAGTGCTGGTCATTGCTGTAGGTATTGACCGTATCGGTTACCCACGCCCTGCTGCCGCTGGCTGCATACCGGATGTTATTCTTGTCAGGGCTGCCGTACTGCCAGCTGCTGTTGATGCCTCCGGTATAGAAAAAGCCGTCATTGTCCTCAAAGGTCTGTAAATAAGGGAAAGCGGCGATCACCGGCTGATTCCTGATCCTGAAATCCAGCAGGGAGTCATTCATCCGGTAAGTATCGGTAGAAAGGTGCACCCAGGCGTTCAGGGTATAGGTCCTGTACTGGTCCAGGCTGGCAGGGACACTGAATACATATACAATGGTATCCTTTGCCATTATGGAATCTATTATGCCCGTAACAACCGTACCGTTATCCACCTGGTAAGCTACCGGGATATTGTAAACGGTGTGATTGACCCCGTTGCCCACTTTCAGGCGTATGGGCACATTATTGCCCAATGAGCAGCTATAATTATAGATACTGTCCGTTCCCGCGATAAAAATATCATTTTTCACCGCGTAGACTTTAATATTATCAAGCGTCACACCTTTCCCGTAATAATTGGTGCTCAGCAATGTCAGGTCGTACTGTTCCCATTTCACCTGTACGCTGGAAGTAAAATTCCAGTTGCGGGCCTTGAAGAGATCCGTCAGCGATATGCTGCCCGAATGCTGCTTGGTATAGTTAACGGTATCTACAAAATATTCCATCAGCTTTACCCAATTGCTGCTTTCCCGGTCCCTGATCCAGATGCTGTTAAGGGAATCTATACCGGGATAGCCGGGCAGCAGGTATTCAAATTCCAGGCGTATCTCGCTGTCCGCGGTATCGTGGAGGCTCAGGTTAAAGGTGCCGGTGATGCTGTTCTTGCTGGCATTGCCAATAGTGCCGCCCACATTCCTGTTGGTGTACATAGAGAGCGATCTTGCCCCGTCGAGCGTCACGGTCCTGTTGACGAAAGAGCGGGCTTCCCCGTAGGCCGTAGTGCTGCTAAAGTCAAGGTATTCTATGCTGTCAATACCTGTTGTCCGCACGCCGGTAAGCACAATATCATGGCCTTCAAAGTCCAGGACGAGGTCACTTGACAGGCTCAGGGGCGCATTGGCCCATTGGAAGACCGTAGCCCGGAAGGTATCATTGGCGGACACCTGGTCAATAGCGGAGAGGTTTTGCACCACCGCGGTAATGGTATATTTGCCGGGGACACTCAGGTCTATGTTGCCCAGCGACAGTGTAGCTGTTGCTGCATTGGCAATGGGCGTGGTATAAATGCCAGAGGTCCAGGTACTGTTGTTGATCTTATAGCTTATCCTGTAAGAACCGGCGGCAGCGCCGCTAATATTGTGCACCGTAACAGATAAGGGCGTAGCCGGTGAAAATTCGCTCTGCGTGTACCTGCGGCCGGAAGTATTGGGTGTAAGGCCGGTAAGGGCGAGGTCGCCGTTGGCAACACCGGTACAGCCGCCATTATTGGGTAAACGGGATACCGCTACGGAACGCTCACCTTCCTGAGAACCGATAACGGAAGCAACACCTACCCATTGCGTTTCCTGCTGCGGAAGACCGAAAAGAGTATAGGTTGTATTGGTGGTGGTAGCGACAGCCACCATTTCATCTCCGATCTTCCTGTATATACGGTACGCGGTGGCATTGGGAGTGGATGTCCAGTTGATCTTCACGCTGCCCGGGCATTGTTCGGCCAGTGGCGCCAGTGACACAGCAGGACGCTGCATGACCGTAAAGTTATTACTGGTGGCAACAGAACCGTTTTGTGTGACCCTTATCCTGCATTGCAGGGAATTGACAGAAGCAGGAATGGTGTACTGGAACGTACGGGTAGCAGGATTGGTGATCGTATTGATAAGCGACCAGGTATTCCCGTTATCGCCGGAAAATTCGATAGTGGTATTGCCGGTGGTAAAAGGCGACTCCCAATAGATATACTGGTTGGTGCCGGCCACCACTTTTTCACCGCCCTGGGGAAACCGCAGCCGGATGCCACGGTCAACGATATCATAGGCTACAAAGAATTTCTGGTCCGGTACCGAAACATCAAAACCCCGTACCCGTATGGTATAGGTGCCGGCAACAGGATTCTGGATGCTCACCTGCTCCACGTTGTTCAGTCGGTCCGTTCCACGGGTGGCATTGTCCGCTACGTTCGCAGGCGCCGGGTTCAGTATCCAGGGATCTGTTACATTATTGGCGGGATCGATCACCTGGATGTCCAGGTCATTGACAAGCGCCCTGGATGCGGACGGGCTGCCCGAAGGATCATTCCAGTACAGCATGACGTTCAGCAGCGCGGTGTTGGCGGGAACGCTGATGGTAAACTGCCTGCTGGTACCGGTATTAATGGTATCACTGAAATACTGCTGGTTTTCCAGCATCTTCAGGGAATGCTCCAGGTTCATCAGGCCGAACCCGAACCTGTAATCCGGTCCGGGATTGCCTATATCGGTAGCGCCGTTCATCAGCAGGATCTTCACCAGCGCGCCTTCCGGCACGGTGCCATGCAACTGGCGGTAGCGCTCGGTGAATAAGGTCGCCGCGCCCGTTACATTGGGACAGGCCATGCTCGTGCCTGTATTGGCAAAATAGTTATTATTATTTCCTCCCGCTATCAGTTGTGTGCCCATAGCCGCGATCTCCGGCTTCAGCCTGCCGTCCTTCACCGGCCCTACGGAAGAGGAATTGCTGATGGTCGTTTCCGTTTTACCGATATTCGCAACGGTCAGTACATTTTTGGTGGTCTGGTAGTGCCCTGCCACGGTCCGGTAATTAAAGGGGAAAGGCGGACAGGTCCTGTTGGCGCTGTTGCCGGCCGCAAAAATGTGCAGCAGCGAGGGGTTGTCATTCAGCTGGTCATCTATGGCCTTACTATAAACGGAATAGGTACCGAAGGCATTACAGTCATTCAACTCCGCCCCGTACGAATTATTGGTAAGGTTCATGCCGAAATCCTGCAGGTAGTTCTCCGACTCCGTGATAATATTGCTGAAGTAATTGGTAAGCGTGGTGGATTTGGGCGCAAACCCGGTATAACGAGGGTCTATAATACCTGCCCCGGCTACGGTAGTGGCTACGTGGTATCCATGAGTGGAGGCATTCTGCGGGTTGAAGTTGCGCAGGCGGTCCGTGATATCCAGGTGCAGCGGGTGGGCATCATCTCCTACACCTACTATAACATCTTTCCCGGTCAATCCCCGGCCTCCAGAAGTGACGGGCAGCACCGCTTTACCGGCGCCCACATAATACCTGGTCTGCTCCAGGAGCGCCTCATCAGCAACAGGCAGGCCGATATGAAGCACATAAGGGTGCTCAGCAAATGCTTCCAGTTGCGAAGGGTGTATGCGGACAATATACATGTGTCTTTTTTCCCATTGCTGCACCGGCTCCATGCTGCCGCTATATTGTGCCGCGAGCGCCTCTAAGCCGCTCCGGTCCATTCGCGGACTGGCATACACCATCACAGGAGTAATAGTATTGAAATTGTAAACGTCCGGGGCTATCTTATAACGGCTTTCATACACTGCCCAGCCGGTAACGGGCAACCGGTGCAGGTTGCCGCCCGGATCTTTTATAATATACCTGTTCTCTCCCAGGTGGTCCAGTAACTCTACCTTAGACTGCAACCACTCAGCAGGCCGTACGGGACGGGAGGTCTGTATGATCAGGGATCCCGCAGCAGGATCGGGAGAGAGACGCTCGGTGCTGCTATTGAAATGAATCTGGTTCCCATGAAGGGAAAAGGACGGAGCCTGAGCCCACAATCCTTCGGCTGCCAATAAGGTGGTTACCAGTAAAGTGTAAAGTTTATTCAATTTTATAACAGTTTGAGTATTAACAATTGATTTATATTCAAATTTAATATTAAAAACTGAAAAAAAGCGGTAAGCGTATTAAATTAGTTAAGCATATTCATGCTTCGCGGAAGATTATCCCAGGCGTATAAGCGGGAGGGAAACGGCAGCCCGGCCTGTCACTGTCGTCTTATCAGCAGATTACCACGAAAGACATTCCGCATTTTCCCTTATTTTTGTACGGTTCAATCATCACGCTTATGTCTGACGCAACAATCCAGCCCTCCGAGCTGATCCTTACGGAACAGGGCTGCATCTATCACCTGGATCTCCACCCTTCCGAGCTGGCCGATACGGTCATCACCGTCGGCGACCCCGGCAGGGTGCCTGCGGTATCCAAATATTTTGACAGCATAGAGGTCAGGAAGGCGCACCGTGAGTTTGTGAGCCATACCGGGTATATCGGCTCCAGGCGCATTACGGTAGTTTCCACCGGAATCGGACCTGATAATATCGACATCTGCATGAATGAGCTGGACGCCCTGGCCAATATAGATTTTGAGACCCGGACCATCAGGGAGCAGAAAAGATCACTGAAGATCATACGCCTGGGCACGTCCGGTACGGTGCAGCCGGATATAGAAGTGGACAGCCTGGTAGCCGGAAGCTATGGCATAGGTATGGACAACCTGCTGCATTATTATCATTATGAGCCCAATATCAACGAGCTGGAGCTGTTGAACCAGTTCAAGACCCACGTAGGGCTGAACAACAGCTATATTCACCCCTACCTTGTACAGTGCAGCGTAGGACTGCTGAATCATTTTATGGATGCCTGCCATTACGGCATCACCATGACCGCCCCGGGCTTTTACGGTCCCCAGGGCCGTGTATTACGCCTTGAGCTGGCATTGCCCAACCTGATAGACAGCCTCAGCTCCTTTAAAAGCGGGGATGTCAGGATCACGAACATAGAAATGGAAACGAGCGCCATATATGGTCTGGGCAAGATGCTGGGACACCAGTGCCTGTCCGTCAATACCATTATTGCGAACCGGGCCAGCAAAACATTTACCAAAGACGGTACGGCATCCGTGGAAAATATGATCAGGACCTGCCTGGAAATAATAACAAAAATCTAAAGCGTGATCCAAAAAATAAATAAGGCGCAAAAAGACCTCAAGCGTACCCAGATGATAGGTATCGCTATCTACCTGATCCTGGCATATGCCAAAAGGAACCCGTTCTGGGAATTCCAGTTCGAGGCGATCCTGGCCCTTGCATTGGTCAATGCCCTTTTTGTGATGAAGAACGTCATCTTTATTGCCCGGCAGAAGCAATATATCATTAATTACAGTAAGGTGAGGTGGCTGCTGTGGATATGCGGCGGGTATGCTATCCTCCTGCTATTGCTGAGCATGCTGGAGCTGTTCATCAAATACATGTCCTGATAATTGGGGGAATGGCCTCCCTACCACGCTAAAAAAACAAAAGCCCGGAACTAATCCAGCAGGGAAGTTTCCAAGCCTGCTATCAAACCCCGCTGGCCGCTTTTCAGCCATTTGGAAGCCTGTAATACCGGCTGCTGCTCATGGTAGATGTAAAGAAGCGTTCCATCCTTGATCATATCTATGATCTCCCGGTGCTGCTCCAGTGGTACGGAAGGACAGCCGAGGCTTCTCCCGAGACGGCCATGCTGCCGTATAAAGTCATCGCTGCAATACGATGCGCCATGCATCACTATCGCACGTCTTCCCGCATTATCATTCAGGCCCGCATCCAGCCCGTTAAGCTTCAGGCTGTAACCGTTGGATCCCTGGTAGGTGGCGTCCGTAAGATAGAACCCCAGGCTGCTCTGGTAAGAGCCGTCCCGATTGGAAAACTGGGTGGCAAATTCCTCGCCCGTATTCCTGCCGTGGCTTACCAGGCTGTGCACCAGCACTTTTTTGGATTTCACATCTATGACCCACAGGCGCTTTTCATTACCCGAAAGGGTAAAGTCACAGATGGAAATAATGGAAGATGCTTTAGGGATGAGGCCCTGCGCCTTTAAGTTCAGGAAGCCTACATAAGCATAGGCAAAGGCCTTTTCAGCCAGTTTGCCGGTCTCTTCGGGATTGTTCTCCCTGATCAGTTTAAAGATATAATAGGCATAGGTGCCCTGTGCGGGATTAAAAAGAGCAGGCTGCTCCTCTTCGGTATTATGGCCGGCGCCCGGCGCTTCATTTGATACGTTTGCCCATACAACACAGCTTAACAGACATAACACACATAAAAAAACGTTCAAATACTTATTCATTGATGTAAATTCGTTGTTTCAGGTTAGACACAAAGTATAAAGTTAAGGATAAATCCGGTTTATATACGTTAATGAAAAATGAAATATATGACGTTACCGGCTGATTAACCGGCAGGAACGGCTGCTTTTACATCCCTGTTTATTTCAGTGTTTGCCTTTTTAGTTTTACATTTGATGCCGAAAGCAGACAACTCCTTCCATATGCTGGTAGCTGATAATATTGTAAAAACATACGGATCCTTACAGGTGCTGAAAAACGTGTCCCTGCAGATAGCGCCAGAGGAATTCATTACCATAGTGGGACCTTCCGGGGCCGGTAAAAGTACCCTGCTGCATATATTAAGCTCGCTGGATACGCCCGATTCCGGCCAGGTGACCATCAATGGCCAGGATATTGTAAAGCTCAGCAACAAGCAGCAGTCCAGGTTCAGGAATACACACTTCGGCTTTGTATTCCAGTTCCACCACCTGCTGCCGGAATTTACCGCGCTGGAGAACGTCTGTATGCCCTTGTGGATAGGCGGAGACACATCAAAGGAAGCCTCTGCTAAAGCGGAACAGATACTGGAAACCGTGGGATTGTCGCACCGGAAGCATCATAAGCCCAACGAGCTCTCCGGCGGAGAGCAGCAGCGGGTAGCCATTGCCAGGGCGCTGGTGCACCGGCCCCAGTACCTCTTTGCGGACGAGCCTACCGGCAACCTGGACAGCGCCAATGCACAGGCAGTGCACGAATTATTCCAGGCCATCCACGATACCTACCGTATCAATATCACTATCGTTACCCACAATGAACAGCTCGCACAACTGGCGGACAAAACCTATGAAATGAAGGACGGCAGCATTCACAATATCATCGTGAATTAAAAGGATCCGGCATCAGGATATTGCACGGCCGCGTTATTTTGACTATATTTACCTGTTACAATAACTGTATATATCATTACGCTCATGAAATATGTATCGCACACGCTTACAGCGCTTCTTCTCAGTATCGGCCTTGTAGCCGCCCAGTCCCGCATACAGACCAGCACCATACAGTCGGATATAGCCTGCGACCACTGTACCAAATGTGAGTCATGCGGCCAGTCACTGCAGAAATCCCTGTTTAAGATCAAAGGGGTCAAAGACCTTACGATCGTTGAAGACAAGCAGCAGTTCGTTGTAACCTATGATACCCGTAAAACCGATATTGAAACCATCAGGCAGCAGATCAGCAAATCGGGCTTCAGGGCGGATGATATCAAAGCCGACCCGGTCGCTTACGAGAAGTTGGACGGATGCTGCAAAAAGCGTTAGCCCCTGCAGTTCTGTAGCTTACAGCAAGCGGTATGGCTTTAAACGAAACGATCCTCTGAAATGACATTGACCTATACGGCCCGGACCGTAATGATACATGGCCGGGAATTATATGTAGAGCAGGCTGCGGGCTTCCCCGGCCGTCCAACGCTCGTATTCCTTCACGACTCTCTGGGCTGCACGCGCCTGTGGCGGGATTTCCCGGAAAAGCTGGCCTTACTGACCCGCTGCAATGTGCTGGTATATGACCGCTGGGGTTACGGGCAATCCGCGCCTATGTCCTCCTATAAGCGTCCCGTTCATTATATGGAGCAGGAAGCCGGGATATTGAAGGAGCTGCTGTCTGACTCAGGCCTGCAGGATGTTATTTTATTCGGCCACAGCGATGGCGGTACCATAGCGCTGCTCACTGCGGCGCTTTATAGCGATATAGTAAAAGGCATTATCTGCGAGGCCGGCCACATCTTTGTAGAAGATATTACACTGGAAGGTATCCGGAAGGCGGTTACCGCATATCATACCACCGATCTTGCTGCCAGGCTCAACAAATATCACGGTGACAAAACAGACACGGTCTTTAAAGCCTGGACTGAAACCTGGCTGAGAAGCAACTACCGGTCCTGGAATATAGAGGCGCTGCTGCCATCAGTAACCTCTCCCCTGCTCTTTATTCAGGGAGAGCAGGACGAATACGGAACGGCGGCACAGGCAGACCGGACAGTAGCTCTCGTAACAGGAAGTTCGGAAAAGTGGATGCTCCCGGGGGTGGGTCATACGCCCCATAAGGAAGCGCCTGGTCCGGTCCTCGAAAAGTCCGCTGACTTTATCCGGCAGCTCCTGTAGCCCCGCTCTGCCGGTGACGGCAGCTTTAACCGCCTCAATAGACACCTGCTTATTACTTTGCGTATTCCCGGCCGTATCGTAGCTATAAGGATAGCTGCTTCCCTGAAGGCAGATAGATCACCGTCCTGAATGAGGTAAAAACACATATTCCGGATTTTTTTCCTGTAAAATCCTTCCGACCTTTGTTCCATCATGGAAACACAGGCATCTGTCAACTATCAGCGTATCGCACAGGCAATAGACTATCTGCAACAGCATTTCCGGCAGCAGCCGGGCCTGGAGGCAATAGCCGCCCATATACATCTCAGTCCACAGCATTTTCAGCGCCTGTTCAGCGAATGGGCAGGTACCAGCCCTAAAAAGTTCCTGCAATACCTCAGCGTGGAGCATGCCAAAAAACTGCTGGCCGATCATACCGGCGGCACACTTGCGGATGCTGCTTATCAAACCGGCCTGTCCAGCACCAGCCGCCTGCACGAGCTGTTCATCAGCATAGAAGGCATGACACCGGCAGAGTATAAGAACGGCGGCAGGAACCTGTCTGTCAGCTACAGCTTTGCTCCCACCCCTTTCGGGACCGTACTTATTGCATCCACGGAAACAGGCATTTGTCATATGGCCTTTGAAACAGATGAAAAGCAGGCTCTGGCAAGGCTACAGCACAAATTCCCGAACGCAGGATTCCGTATGCACCGAACCGCTATGCAGGAAAACGCACTGCGGATCTTCCGGCAGCCTCCGGGAACGGATATGCTGACCGGCATCAAGCTGCATCTTAAAGGCACTCCATTCCAGCTAAAGGTCTGGGAAAGCCTGCTGAAAATACCCATGGGCCACCTCAGCACCTACGGTTCGGTAGCCGCCCGGGCAGGTAATGCACGCGCGTCCCGGGCGGTGGGGACAGCAATAGGCAACAATCCCGTTGCCTTCCTGATCCCCTGTCACCGGGTCATCCAATCCACGGGAATGCTGGGCGGCTATATGTGGGGCACGGGCAGGAAAGCCGCGATCATAGGCTGGGAAAGCGCACAAATATACCGCGACAGCTAAGGCATACCCTGCGCTGAAATGCTTTACCCTATGATGCCTGCCGTATCTCTAAAATCAACTGTTGTATAAAATGACCGCTATGGAACTATTTGACACTACGCCCGACCCTTCCATGAACCTGTTACCGGCTGACGGGATTGTCAATTATTACGGGAAAATACTGGAGGACGGGCAGGCCGGCCACTATTTCAGGGAGCTGCTGTCATCCGTTGCCTGGCAGCACGATGAAGCCATAATTTTCGGTAAAAGGATCCTTACCCGGAGGGAAGTGGCCTGGTATGGTTCCGAACCCTATGCCTATACGTATTCGAGAGTGACCAGGCATGCCTTACCATGGACGCCTGTTTTACTGGAACTTAAAGAAAAGGTAGAATCCCTGACGGGAGAAACATTCAACTCCTGCCTGCTGAACCTGTATCATAACGGGGAGGAAGGTATGGCCTGGCACAGCGATGAGGAAACTGACCTTAAAAAGCATGGGGCGATAGCCTCGCTCAGCCTGGGAGCAGCGCGTAAGTTCTACCTGAAGCACCGGCAGACACAGGAAAAGATAGCCATACTGCTGGAACATGGCAGCCTGCTTGTCATGAAAGGTACCACGCAGACCCATTGGCTGCACCGGCTGCCACCGGCCAGGCGTATTACCGAACCTCGTATCAACCTGACCTTCCGTACCATTGTTACAAATATATAGTACCCTCCGGAATTGCGCCAAAGTGCATGGTGCTTATAGAGTAACCGGGCTCAGGCGGCTCTTTTTTTAACCGGGCCGGTTACTCGTTCCATATTTCTGTATAACTTTGCAGAAGAGGTCCTTGAAACCTCTCCTTAATTTCAACTATCCGCACCTACAATGAACATCAACATACAGCCTGTTCTGGAAGATGAAGCAGTATGCCTGTCACCGCTGCAGGCAGATGATTTTGAAGCCCTTTACCAGGTGGCATCGGACCCGCTGATATGGGAGCAGCATCCCAATAAGAACAGGTGGCAAAGGGCAGCTTTCAGTATCTTTTTTGAGGGAGCCCTGCAAAGCGGGGGCGCATTGAAAATAACAGATACCGCCACCGGCAGGATCGCCGGCTGCACCCGCTTCTATGACCTGGTACCCGAAAAGGACAGCATCATGATAGGCTATACTTTCCTGGCACGCTCCTATTGGGGTACCGGCCTCAATACACAGGTAAAAAAAATGATGATGGATTATATCTTCAGATATGTGTCCCGAATTTATTTTCATGTAGGTGCTTCCAACAAGCGCTCCCAGGTGGCGATCGAAAGGCTGGGCGCAGTCAAGACGGGAGAAGAGGAAATAGCCTATTTCGGGGAACCTGCGCGTTTAAATTTTGTGTACCTTATTGAAAAAAACAGACCATCCGAATCCATATCATGCTCCTGACAGACCTTATAATCACAGATAAAACCTCCGTTGCACTTGAAGATATGATGCTGCCGCCGGAGCACAGGGCCGCTATTGACCAGTTCCTGAAAGAGCACCGATACCGTGCAGAGCTGCAGGCTTATGGCCTCCCGGTGAATAATAAGCTCCTCTTATACGGCCATTCCGGCTGCGGGAAGACCACTACGGCCAAAGCTATAGCGCACCGGCTGGGAAAACCGTTGCTGATCCTGAACCTGAGCAATGTAGTGAATTCCAGGATCGGGGAAACATCCCAGAATATCAGGCAGGTATTTGATAAAGCGGCCAGGGAGAAAAGCGTGCTTTTTCTGGATGAGCTGGACCAGATCGGTAAAGCACGCGACCATGAAGACAAGGATGTCGGAGAGATGCGACGGCTCGTAAATACCCTGATCCAGCTGATAGATTATTTCCCCGAAGACGCCCTGCTCCTGGCAGCTACCAACCAGGCCTCGGTGATTGATTCAGCGATCTGGCGGCGCTTCCAGCTCCGCATTCCTTTTGAGCAGCCTTCAGAAGAGCAACTGGACCAATATTATGATCATATTTTAGCAAAATTCCCGGAAGACCTGAAACGTATAGAGCGCCTGTATGGCATATCCTATGCGGAAGCTAAGGACAGTGCCTATACCCGGATCAAGCGCATCTTGCTGGAACAACTGGAATCCGGGCAAAAATCCGTACCTGAGAACCTTTAAACGCATAATAGCCCCCCGGTACCTGCAAAAGCTGCCTGCTTATTTCTTATGGAGCTCTTGAAAGCGTTTGCCCCGATAGCCTGAAAATCTTTGGTACTTGGGCTCCCCGATCCCCTGTCGCCTGTAAATGCTGTTATGCCCGGAGATCAGATAGGCAACAACGCACGCAATAGCAGCATAGGCGCCGCAGTCGCTGCCAAACAGCTCCATAGCCATAATGCTGCACGCGACAGGAGTATTGGCAGCTCCCGCAAAAACAGCCACAAAGCCCATGTCTGCCAGCAGCCCGGTGGGCAATGGCAGGAAACAGCTTAAAGCGCTCCCCAATGCCGCGCCGATAAAGAACAGCGGCGTAACTTCCCCACCCTTAAAGCCTGCCGATAAGGTGATAATAGTAAAGCCCATTTTCAAAGCGAAGTCATAGGCTGGCAGCTCCTGCTCAAAAGCGCTGATCATGGTGGGAATGCCTAAACCGATATACCTGGTGGTGCCTGCCGCCCAGACTGCGAAGAGTATGATGATCCCCCCGATCACCGGGCGTAAGGGCGGGTAAGCGATTTTTGACCTGAAGACGGCGCTTACCCTATGCATGGCTTTGCTGAATATTGCGGCACATAATCCGAAAGCGATCCCTGCAATGATGGCATACAGGATATTTAAAAACGAAAGATCAGGAATAAAGCTGATATGGTAAGCGGTATGGTGCGTGTGCCATAGCGCTTCAGTGACCCTGTCGGCAATAACGGACGCTGCAAATGCGGGGAAAATAGCATCATACTTCAGCCGACCGATCCAGAAGACCTCCAGCCCGAAAACTGCGCCTGCCAGCGGGGTTCCGAACACAGAGCCGAAGCCCGCGGCAATAGCCGCAATGATCAGCATTTTCCGCTCATCCCGGGTAAGGCGGAAAGGCCTGCTGAACTGATCGGCAATGGCGCCTGCCATCTGCAGGGCCGTTCCCTCGCGTCCTGCCGAGCCACCGAAAAAATGTGTTGCGATCGTCCCGATATATACGAATGGAGCCATCCGGAAAGGAATAATGTTCCCGGGATCATGGATGGTATCAATAAGCAGGTTGTTGCCAGCTTCGATGTCTTTGCCTGCATAATAATAAAGCAGCCCGATGAGAAAGCCGCCCACCGGCAATAATGTCAGCAACCACAGGTTATTTTCCCGCATATCGGTCACCCAGTCCAGTGATTGTAAAAACACTGCCGAAGCGCTGCCGACACAGACGCCGGTAAGCAAACATATAAGGGTCCATTTCAGGAGATAAGGTACAGCAGGGTAACGCCGGAAAAATACACGGATCCGTATTTTGATTGCAGCAGCCGATGACTTTTTTTGCTTTAAGGACATAACAAACCTGATTTAATGATAAACATTAATGATCAGGCGTCATCAGCTTGTGGAAAGCGGTTGGGTAAGGAAGCACACCATTTCCTTTTTTATCTGCAGCAAAGATAATCATTTATTTTTTATTTTCAGTCCCGAGCCTTTCTATCCGATAGCTTGGTTGCTTAGTGTATCGGGCAGGAATAACCGGCGCGCCGCCAGATCGCCTAATAATTCAGCGACAAGCCGATACCCCATCCCATATCACTGTCATAATGCATACGGATACCGATATTGCGGTTAACTATATAACGAAGGTCTACCATGTATTCCAGGTCCGTATTGAGCATAAAGCCGGCCCGTAATCTGCCGGTAAGCGGTATGTCTTCCCGCATCAGCGATAGCCTTATAATGCCGTCATGATAAAGCTCCGCCTGGAAATTGACCAGCATAGGCAGCGTGTACATCACCCCGATGCTGACCGCACTTCTGTTATCTTTTTTATTCACCTGCCCGAAGATATTCCTTTCCTGGTGGTGCATACCCAGCCTCCGGTACCGCCAGTCAAACCCGATAAAGGGCATCAGCCATTGCATCCGGCCGATATATCTCCCCAGGTGGGTCTCGATCTCGTAGCCATGCATGCTGTTATAACCCAGCCTCCACTCCGTTCCCAGGCTCCACCGGGCGTTCTGCACCATCGCTTCCCCGTCATTGCCATTGGTGGCAAAATCATTCTGCGCCATCACATGCCACATATTGCTCTCGCGCTGCAGCATCCGGTACGCCCGCCGCTTGTCCGGCAGCAAAGGGTTCTTATAGTCGCCCACCGCGAACACCCGGTTCATACCCGCCATCATATGATACAGGATATGGCAGTGAAAGAACCAGTCGCCTTCCGTATTAGCCAGGAATTCTATGGTATCCGTCTCCATCGGCATAATATCCAGCACATTCTTTAAAGGCGCGTGGGCGCCCTGGCCGTTAAGCACCCTGAAGTCATAGCCATGCAGGTGCATAGGATGCCGCATCATAGAGTTATTGTATAAGATGATACGCAGCACTTCCCCCTGCTTTACGGGTATCTTATCCGATTCCGACAATACCCGGTTGTCCATGCTCCACACATAGCGGTTCATATTTCCTGTCAGCTCAAATCTCAGCTCCCTGACCGGGGCATCTCCGGGCAATGTGCCGGGTTGTACAGCTTTCAGCATAGCATAATTCAGCGTAACGATCTCCCCGGCATCGTGATGCTCCTTATCCGCACCATGATGCATATGATGCGCAGCGCCGGTATTTCCGGGCGCAGGCGACCCGCTGGATTTCCCCGTTATTTCCGGGTACATTACGGTATTCATATCCATCTGCTGCAGGCTCATCTGCATACCCATATCATTCATATCCCCGTTCATCTTCATCATGCGGTTCATCATCTTCATGCCTTCAAAATAATGCAGTCGGGGCAAAGGCCCGAGGTGCTGACGTTCGCCGTTACCGATAAAACAGCTGGCAGCCTGCGTACGATCCTCGGTAGTGGCCATCAATTCATAGGACTTACCGTCCTCGGGCAGGGTCACCACGATATCATAGGTTTCGGACACGGCAATAATGAGCCGGTCTACTTCTACGGGCGCTACATCATTACCGTCATTCGCCACTACCGTGATCTTACCGCCGGCATACCGCAGCCAGAAATAGGAAGAGGCGCCGCCGTTGGATATCCGCAGCCTCACCTTATCTCCTCCGGTCAGCGGCTTACCGTCAATATCCTTAAGCTCGCTGACGGCAAGGCCGTTCAGGAGCACCTTCTCATAATAGACGTCGCTTACATCCATGGCCAGCATCCGCTTCCATTCGTTGGTGAGCTTGGTCTTAAAATGTCCTGCCCGCACGGCTTCGCCGTAGCTCTGCACCGCTCCTTTCCTGATAGCGAACCAGTCGCTGCCATTGTGCAGCATCCTGTGCACATTCTCCGGCTTCAGGTTGGTCCATTCACTCAGCATGACCGGTACCGAAGGCAGGTCATCTATATCCTTCCGGAAAGCGGGATCATCCCTTCTTTTATGAAAAACAAGCGAGCCGTACATCCCGATCTGCTCCTGCAGGCCCGAATGAGAATGATACCAGTAAGTTCCATTCTGGATAACGGGGAAACGGTAGGTATAAGTGGTACCGGGCGGTATGGGCTGCTGGGTAAGATGCGGCACACCGTCCTCCCGGTTAGGCAGGAATACGCCGTGCCAGTGCAGGGAGGTGCTTTCCTTCAGCAGGTTATGCACCACAATCTCGGCGGTATCGCCTTCCGTAAACTCCAGTGTTGGCATAGGTATCTGCCCGTTCACAGCTACGGCCCGCCTGTGCTTGCTACCTGCATAATTGACGGTGGTATCCTTTACATATAATTCATAACGCACAACCTGCTGTGCATACAGGCTCTGAGCCGCCGGCAGCAGCAGGATGACACCCATCAGCAATATCGGTATGTTCTGCTTCATATCAGACTTTATAATTAGTTTTCCCGGCTGGCCTCCACCTTACCGCAGGTCAGCATGGAAGCGCCGTAATAAGGATTCCTGATAGCGGACTCTTTACTGAGCCAGTAAGCTTTCTTCATAGGGCAGTACTGGTAGTAAACGGGCGCTTCTACCTGGTCCGCATTTTTTACGATGTTCCACAATCCCGTTGAGACAAGGGCAAACGCCTCCCGCTGCTTTTCCAGGCCTTTGGCGCCCGATAGTTTTTCCACTGCGGCAGACAGTTCCTTTTTCCCTTCAAAGGGCACTTCTTTATCCAGGTATCCGTTCAGCTCTGCAGCCGCCGCGGAAGCTGCCTTACTGTCGCCCCGAACAAGCGCGTCCTTTACCTGATAGTACCCGGACAGCAACACCCTGGTCTGCTGTGCCAAAGCAACATAGCCCGCCAGGAAGGCGATGACCAGCAATAAGCTCTTTTTCATAAAACGTTTTTTTACGCGTTAAACACTTCAATTTTGAACCCGGCCCTTTCCACCGCGTCCATCACTTCCTGCGCTGTCATACCGGCTGCCGCCTCTACGGTCAGTATCTTATCCTTGCCGGTCGTATCCACTTCCCAGTGAAGAATGCCTTCGGTCTTATCCAGGTGAGGCGTTACAGCGGCCACGCATCCGCCGCAGTTGATATTTGTCTTGAACAAAAACTGATGACTGTTATTTTCCATTCTGATCGTTTTTTAAAGGTTTATAATCAAAGCTGTTTAATTTACAGGCCGGTATGGCCTACACTGTTTTTATATTGTTTTTTTAACTGACTATCTATATAATTATAAGCTACAAATTATTATAGGAGATTCCTCCCATCCGTTAGGAATGACCGGCCCCCGGTTCCTTTATGGTAAAAGCATTCTCTGACCCGCAGAGAGGACACTGCTCAGTGAAGTGAAGCGCATCCGTAATAAAAGTTTGTTACCTATACGCCGATAGTCATTTTGTTTTTTTACTTACGGCCGCTTACCGCTTCCACCTGAGCCTCAGGCTGTTGGCTACTACGCTGACGCTGCTTAAAGCCATAGCGCCGCCCGCTATCATAGGATTCAGCAGGAACCCATTGAAAGGATAAAGTATACCTGCTGCCAGCGGTATGCCCACCAGGTTATAAATAAAGGCCCAGAAAAGATTCTGACGGATAGTGGCTACCGTCTGCCGCGACAGGCGTATCGCCAGCGGGATCTTGGCCAGATCGGATGAAATGATGGTCATCTTCGATACATCCATGGCGATATCGCTGCCTTTACCCATGGCGATGCTCACATCGGCGGTAGCCAGGGCGGTACTGTCATTGATACCGTCTCCTACCATAGCGACTGTCTTGCCCGATTCCTGCAGCATACGGATAAAGCCGGCCTTATCCTGCGGCAATACCGAAGCCTTATAATGCGCTATGCCAGCCTGCCGCGCCACAGACCGTGCCGTGGCCTCGCTGTCACCGGTAAGCATATATACTTCCAGGCCAGCTTCCTGCATTTGCCTCACAGCTCCCGCGGAAGTGGCTTTTATCTGGTCCGCGATGGCCAGGACCGCCAGGGCTTTTTCCCCATCGGCAAACCAGATCACGGTATGCGCTTCATTGCTCCAGGCATCCGCCTGCTGCTGCAATGCGCCCGCGATGACAATACCATGATCGGCCAGGAGCGCTTTATTGCCTGCCAGGTAGCTCATCCCGCCTGTAACGGCCTTTATGCCCTTGCCGGTGATGCTCTCAAATGTATCCAGGCTGACGGGCTGCTGACCGCTGAAATACTGGACGACGGCCTCTGCCAGAGGGTGCTCGGATTGCTTTTCCATACTGAGCAGTACGCCCCGCGCTGCATCATCTCCCTGCAGCCACAGCGCACCGGTCACCCTGGGCTTTCCTTCCGTGATGGTGCCGGTCTTATCCAGCACCACTGCATTCACTTTCTTAGCCAGCTCCAGGCTTTCCGCGTCCCTGATCAGGATGCCGTTTTCCGCTCCCTTACCAATGCCTACCATAATAGCGGTAGGTGTGGCCAGCCCGAGCGCACAGGGACAGGCGATGACCAGCACCGTAATAGCAGCCAGCAATCCCTGCACCGCCCCGTTTTCCGGGCTCAGCAGCAGCCACAGCACAAATGTGAGCAGGGCGATGCTGATGACCACAGGTACAAAGATACGGGCGATCTTATCCACCAGTTGCTGCACCGGCGCTTTGCTGCCCTGGGCATCCTGCACCATGCTGATGATCTGTGCCAGCATAGTGTCCTTACCCACTTTTTCAGCCGCAAACCTAAAGCTGCCTTTCTGGTTAATGGTACCGGCAAATACTTTCCCTTCTGCTTCTTTCAGCACGGGAACCGGCTCTCCGCTCAGCATGCTTTCATCCACATAGGAGCTCCCCGACACTACCCGACCATCCACAGCTATTTTCTCACCGGGCTTTACCAGGATAACATCCCCGGTATGGACGGCTGTCACCGGTACCAATGCTTCCGTTCCGTCCTTACGGACCACGGTCACGGTCCTGGGCTGCAGTCCTATAAGCTTCCTGATAGCCGAAGAGGTCTGGCCTTTGGCTTTTTCTTCCAGCAGCCTGCCCAGTAGGATAAAGGCGATAATGACGGCTGCGGCCTCAAAATATACGTGGGCATGCAGGCCCCTTTCATGCCAGAAGGACGGGAAAAGCATATTGAAGACGCTGAATATATAGGCAATGCCCGTACTCAACGCCACCAGCGTATCCATATTGGCGGAACGGTGCCTGGCCTGCTTCCAGGCATTCCTGAAGAAGTCCTGGCCCAGCCATGCTATTACAGGAGTAGTAAATGCCCACATGATCGGATTGGCATACGGCATATCCATAAAGAACATACCTATGACCACCACCGGCAGCGACAGCAGTATCGCCCATAGGGTCTTCCGTTGCAGCTGCTGAAGCTTATGCCGGTGCATATCTTCCAGGGTATCCTGCTGGTCTTCTCCGTTCTCTATCAGCAGGTCATAGCCTATCTCCTGCAATGCGTGCTGCAGGCCGGCAGGTCCCGTCATACCAGGGAGGTAAGTTACGGTAAGCGTGGTAGTGGCAAAATTGACTGCCGCGTCCAGTACACCCGGTACGGACCGCGCCATGCTTTCGGCACTGGCCGCGCAGGAGGCACAGGTCATATTCAGCACCGGGAAGGTTTCCCTGACCGTAGTTACTCCGTACCCGAGGTCCCGGATGGCCTGCACGGCATCATTGACCGCCTGCGGCCCGTCAGCAGTAACCAGCGCTCTCCGGTTGTTCAGTTCCACCCGGTGCTCTGTTATGCCTTTCACCTTAGCCAGTCCCTTATCCACGATAAGCGCGCAATGTTCGCTTTCCACATTTTCAAGCGGAAGTATAACCGTTTCTTTATAATCAACTGCCATAATCTATCTTTTTCTGATACAAAGATCGTAATAAACGCAGCAGGGACTGTTATAGTATTTTGTAATGGATTTGTAATATTTATACCTGGTCCAGCGGTTTCCGCTTATCCGCCCTGATCCGCTTAAAATGACTGGGGGTAAGCCCTGTCACCTTCTTGAACTGGTTGCTCAGGTAAGCCACGCTGGAATAGTTCAGCATAAAGGCGATCTCGCTCAGGGTCAGCTCATCATACACCAGCAGCTCCTTCACCCGTTCGATTTTCTGGGCAATAAAGTATTTTTCTATGGTAGTGCCTTCCACTTCGGAAAAGAGATGGGATAAATAATTGTAATCGTGATGCAGCTCCGAGCTCAGCAGCCCGGATAGGTTAACCCGGGTATCACTGTCCTTATGGTGCACCAGGTCAATAATGATATTCTTGATTTTTTCTATCAGCCTGCTTTTCCTGTCATCTATCAGCTCAAAGCCCAGGGGGATCAATGCCGCTTCCAGCTCCTTCTTCTGTTCCTCCGACAACGGTGCTTCCGGGATGATCTCTCCCAATGTAATATGCCTGACGGCAATACCCAGCTTATCCATCACATCCTGCACCACCATTACGCAACGGTTGCACACCATATTTTTGACAAAAATGCTATTCATACCACAAATTATCCCTAAAGGTACATAAATATTCACCGACGCATACAGGCGCTGCATAACTCTCTGTAATTAATAATAATTGTCATGCTAAGCCTGTCGAAGCATAGATTTTACCCTTCGACAGGCTCAGGGTGACAAGTCCTTACTATTCTGTCGAAGTCATTATCATCCACATTTCTACAGGCTCCATGTGACACAATAGACTCCTGCTACATTCACAATTGTCATGCTGAGCTTGTCGAAGCATAGACTTTACCCTTCGACAGGCTCAGGGTGACAAGTCCTTACTATTGTCAGGTGAAACCTGTCTAAGTCATTATCATCCACATTTCTACAGGCTCAATGCGACATAATAGATTCCTGCTACATTCACTAATTGTCATGCTGAGCTTGTCGAAGCATAGCACTTTACCCTTCGACAGGCTCAGGGTGACAAGTCCTTACTATTATCAGGCGAAACCTGTCGAAGTCATTATCATCCACATTTCTATAGGCTCCCTGTGACACAATAGACTCCTGCTACATTCACAATTGTCATGCTGAGCTTGTCGAAGCATAGACTTTACCCTTCGACAGGTTCAGGGTGACACCTAATCTTTGTTAGCGGGCGAAACCTGCCGAAGCCATTATCGCCCCCGTTTCTACAGGCTCAATGTGACATAATAGACTCCTGCTACATTCACTAATTGTCATGCTGAGCCTGTCGAAGCATAAGACTTTACCCTTCGACAGGCTCAGGGTGACACAACACAACAGCGGATTTCCGGCTGCGCCACGGAGATATGCAGGTTGCTATGGAATTTGTAATTTTGCGCTTATGAACATCCTGATAGTTGAAGATGATATAAGGGTTGCGGAATTACTGCAGCGGGGCCTGCAGGAACAGGGTTTTGTTCCTGACCTTGCCTATGACGGTCTTATGGGCAAAAAACTGGCCGTCCGTAATGATTACGACCTTATCATTACGGATATCATCCTTCCCAAGATGGATGGTATAGATTTCTGCCGCCACATCCGCCAGATCAGGCCGGACATACCGGTCATCATGCTGACGGCGTTGGGCACCACCGACGACAAGGTAGAAGGCTTTGACGCGGGAGCGGATGATTATCTGGTAAAGCCTTTTGAAATGCGGGAGCTGCTGGTCAGGATACGCGCCTGCTGAAGCGCCGGTCAGGAAATACAGGCCCTGCAGGCCATGTGCTGCAGTACGGCGACCTGGAAATGAACCTTTATACGAAGATCGTCAAAAGAAGCGGTGTCGAGATCAGCTTAACGCCCAAAGAATTTAACCTGCTGGCCTACCTCATGCAAAACCCGGAAAGAGTGCTGTCACGAACGGAAATAGCTGAGAAGGTATGGGATACGCACTTTGATACCGGGACCAATTTTATTGACGTATATATCAATTACCTCAGAAAAAAGATCGAAAAGAATTTTGACCGTAAGCTGATCCATACCAAACCGGGGATGGGCTTTATCCTGAAAGCTGAATCATGAAGATACGGACCCGCCTGACCTTATTGTTTACAATTATTACCGCTACCATATTGTTCGCTTTCGCGGCGGTGATCTACTATTCCTCCAAGGAAAGCAGGGAAAATGAGTTTTATGAAAAACTGAAAAAGGAAGCCATTACAAAGGCCAACCTGTTCTTCAACGCCAGGGTGGAGACCAGGACCATGCACCGCATTTACCGCAACAACAGGGCTACGCTGCACGAAGTGGAAGTGGCCATTTACGACAGCGCTTTTAACCTCCTGTATCATGATGACGTCAACCTGGACATTGTCAAGGAAACCCCGGCTATGATCAGCGAGATCTACCGGGACGGCGAAAAGCTCTTTTACCAGGACGGCTGGCAGGTGGCAGGGCTTCGCTATGAATTTGAAAATGTCCGTTATATCCTTATAGCGACCGCTTATGACCAGCATGGCTTAAGCAAGCTGGATAATCTGTTAAAAAACAGTGTCATATTATTTATCATAGCGGTACTGATCATCTATGTGGCAGGTCGTTTTTTCTCTAAGAAAGCGTTCGGTCCCGTAGCGGAAATGACCGAGAAAGTGCACCATATCACCGCTTCCAACCTGGACATGCGCCTCACAGGTAATGACAGTAGGGACGAGCTGTCAGAGCTGGCCAATACCTTCAACCAGATGCTGAACCGGCTTGAAAGCTCTTTTGATGCCCAGAAACATTTTGTCTCCAATATATCACACGAGATCCGCACACCGCTTGCCGCTATCATTACAGAGCTGGAGCTGTCCGTCAATAAGGACCGTACCGTTGACGAATACCGCCGGGCCATTCAGCATGCGCTGAACGATGCCAGGAAGCTGGCGCGGCTGTCCGGCAGCCTGCTGGATTTTGCAAAGGCCAGCTATGACCTGTCGGAAATAGCCTTTAAGCCCGTCCGGATAGACGAGGTGCTCCTGGATGCCAAATTACAGGTACAGCAGTCGAACGCTGAATATGATATTGATATTCACTTTGAGCATGATTTTGAAGACGAGGTCCTGATATCCGTCAACGGGAATGAATACCTGCTGAAAGTAGCGTTCAGCAACCTGTTTGAGAACGGCTGCAAGTTCTCTCCCGATCACAGGTGCTCGGCCAGCGTCTCCTTCAGCTCCCGGCAGCTTATCATCAGGTTCTCCGACAAGGGTATCGGTATTCCCCCGGATGACCTGGAGCATGTCTTCATACCGTTTTACCGTGGCGGGAATAAAAAGTTCGCGGACGGCAATGGTATCGGGCTGTCCCTTACCCGTAAGATCATCCTGCTGCACCAGGGCGACCTTACGGTCAGCTCTGTCCCTTCGCGGGGCACCGTATTTACGGTCTTACTGCCCAATATAGCATCGCTCTAATGAAATTCTAATTTTTTTCTGTGCGTTCTCTAACCGCTCTTACCGGCCTGGCGTATGACCTTTACAGCGTCATTATTCAGGACAAAGATGCGATTTCAGAACAGATATATCCTTACCCTGCTCCTGGCAGCAGGGTCCTTCCTGCGCGCCGGCGCTCAGGAAATATATAGCTTGCGGCGGGCATTGCAGACCGCCCAAAAGAACAATCCTGCCCTTAAGGCCGAAGCGCTGAACATCGGAATGGCGCAGTCGGATATCGTGACGGCCGGTCTCCGTCCCAACCCCGTGCTCAACAGCCAGACCCTGCAACTGGTGCAGCCCGCTCATTTCCCTGCCCATACCGAATGGTGGAACGCCCAGAACCGCCAGGTATGGTGGCAGCTTACCAAACCGCTCCAGATAGCAGGACAACGCAGGTATAAGCTGGAGGTAGCCCGCAAAAATGCGGATGTGGCAGCAAACAGCTACGGGGAGACCCGGCGCAGCCTGCTGGCCGCAGTAGCAGCCAAATGGCTGGAAGCCTGGACCGCCCAGAAACAACTGGATATTATGCTGCTGGCAAAATCCAATATAGACAGCATGGTCTATACCAATAAGATACGTTATAAGAACCAGGTCATTACACAGACAGACCTGTTCAGGACGGAGCTGATGGCCAAACAGTATGATATACAGTACCGATCCGCCCTGCAGGAGTCCCAAAACCGCAATAAGGAGCTTCGGCTCCTGCTGGGCATCACGGATGACCTGGCCGTTGATACCGGGGATATCCTTACATTCTCCCGGGATATAAATACGGATAGCCTGCTGAGCCTGTCGCTCTCCCACAGAAGCGATCTGCTGGCGGCACGGTCACTGATAGACGCCGGCAACAGCAATATCCGGCTGCAGAAGTCCCTGGCCTATCCGCAGCCGGAAGTGGGTCTTATCTGGAATCCCCAGAATACTATCCGCTACTTCGGCCTGTATGCAACCATAGACCTGCCGTTCTTTAACCGCAATCAGGGGGAGATCAGGAAGTCCTATATGATGCAGGAGCAGGCCGAACAGCAGTTAACGGCCGTTCAGCAACAGATCGTGACGGAAATATCCGTGACCCTGGAGAATTACAGGCTGCAGCAGCGGAATATTGCCGATTTCCAGCCGCTGCTGCAACAGTCGCAGCTCATCCTGGACAATGTAAAGTATAATTACAGCAGGGGCGGCACTACTATCATTGATTTCCTGGAAGCCCAGCGTAGCTGGCTGGAAACGCAGCAAGAGTATTATAACACCCTGCAACAATACAGGAACAGTTGCATACAGCTCTTTTATGTCACCGGCTTAATCCATCAATTAGCACAATAATCATGAAACAGGTATTATATCTTTTATCAGTCATATCCTTTTTAATGTCCTGCAGGGATAAAACACCCGCGCAGGCGCCAAAGAATAACGTGCCGCTGGTTGCCGGTAACGGGCGTGAGATCACGTTTCCCGATACAGCTATTGCTGCCATGTTCAGGACGGAACGGCTTGAGAACAGCGGTATCAATGCGCGGCTCTCCGCTCCCGGCAAGATAGCCGCCACGGTATTGTCTTCAGGCTCAGGAGCGGCGCAGCCCATTGTCCTATTCGAAAACCCCGATCTCGCAGGCAATTATACCCAGCTCATACAGCACCAGACCAATATCAGCCAGATACAGCATATCAATATCCGTCAGCGCCAGATAGAGCTGGACCGTATCAAAGATCTCCAGGCTCATGGAGCGGCCACCGGGCAGGACCTGCTGAATGCCCAGACGGCATTAAGCATGGAACAGAGCGCCCTTGCCAATGAGAAGGCTTCTATCATAGAGCATGAAACAAAGCTGAAAGCAGCCGGCTTTAACCCTGAAGCCCTCCGAAAAGCGGGTGCCGGTACAGCCTACCTGATATGCGATATCCCGGAGAACCAGGCCGGCGCTGTCAGTACCGGGCAGACCTGCAGCATCAGCTTTACACCTTTTCCCGGCGAGCAGTTCAGCGGCACCGTGGATGCCATAGCCGATGTGGTAGATAATGTCAGCAGGATGCTGAAAGTAAGGCTGCTGGTCAGCAATGCAACCAATAAGCTCAGGGCAGGTATGTTCGCCCAGGCGGTATTCGGCATCAGCGAGGGCAATATACCCAGCATCAGCAAAAACGCACTGGTCACCGTACAGGGCAAAAGCTATGTATTCGTCAAAAAAGGACCCTGCACATTTGAACGCAGGGAAATCCAGACCGGCCAGCAGGTCGGCGACCGCATCGTGGTGCTCGGCGGCCTGGGCAGCGATGAGGACATTGCCTCAGAAGGCGTCATACAGTTAAAAGGTCTATCATTTGGCTATTAAAAATCCGTTATATGCTACAGGCACAATTATTTATTGACAAGGATGAGCTGCAAGGCGATATCCCGCTGCACCAGTTCATTATGCACCTGCTTATTGACAACGGCATAGCCGGTGCTACGGCCTTTACCGGTCATTCAGGCTTTGGAAAGCACCTCAGGCTCAAGCAGCCTACCCGGCAGTTTTCTTTTGATGAAACCCCGCTGGTGATCACCTTCATTGACGAAGACCAGAAGGTCAGGGACGCGCTCCACGAATTAAGGAAATATTACAGGGGCGGCTTTATAGTGACCCACTCCGTAGAACAATGGTAAAGTTATGATCAAGAACCTTCTTATATTTTCCCTGAAGAACCGGTGGCTGGTGACAGGGCTCAGCATCGTCCTGATGGCTGTCGGCTATTATTGCTTCACCCAGCTAAAAATAGAAGCCTACCCTGACATCGCAGACACCAATGTGATCGTGGTGGCGCAATACCCGGGAAGAGCAGCCGAAGAGGTAGAGCAGCAGGTTACCGTACCTATAGAACGCGCCCTGCAGAACACTCCTCATGTGCTGGACCGCCGGAGCAGGACCATCTTCGGCCTGGCAGTGGTACAGCTCACCTTTAAAGACGGCACCGACGATTATTTTGCCCGTCAGCAGGTCATGGAGCGCCTGGCAGCTGCCGCGCTTCCCGAAGGTGTGGCCCCGGAGCTGGCGCCTTTATCAACCGCTGTAGGTGAAATATTCCGGTATGTAGTGGAAGCGCCCTTCGGCTATACCCCGACCGAGCTACGGGACCTCCAGGACTGGGTGATCAGGCCCTACCTGCTGCAGACAGGTGGTATAGCGGATATCGTAACATTCGGGGGCCCGATGAAACAATTCCATATACTTACTGACCCTAACCTGCTGCGCCGGTATGATCTGACCATTGCGGATGTGGAGCAGGCAGTAAACGCCAACAACCAGAACAATGGCGGCAACCTCATAGAGCGTGGCGGACAGGGGTTTGCGGTAAGGGGTCTTGGTGCGCTTCAAAATGAAAAAGATATTGAAAATATTGTCTTAAAATCAGGCAATGGCGTCCCCGTCCTTGTCAGGGATGTGGCCAGCGTAGAGATCGCTCCGCCACCGCCCAGCGGGGTATTGGGCTATACGGTAGCGGCAGATAAGATAAACGTCAATAACGGCGTGGAAGGTATCATCCTGCTGCGGCGTTATGAAAACCCAAGCGAAGTGCTGAAAGAGCTGAAGCAGCGGTTCAGCGACCTGCAGGCCCATGAGCTCCCGGAAGGCGTTACCATCCGTACATTGTACGACCGCAGCTTCTTGATAGACCACTCTTTGCAGACCGTAGGGAAAACGCTTTTTGAAGGCATCAGCATTGTGGTCATTATTCTGATATTCTTCCTGGGAAGCGCAAGAAGCGCCCTGGTGGTAGCGCTCACCATCCCCTTCTCCCTTCTGTTCGCCTTCATCATCATGAGGTTCACGGGCATACCCGCCAACCTGCTGTCATTGGGTGCCATAGATTTCGGTATAATAGTGGACGGTGCGGTGGTCATGGCAGAGCATCTTATCAGGAAATACCGGACCGCGACACCGGAGGAAAAGCAACACGGCATTGTGCATATCACGCTGCTATCAGCCCAGGAAGTAGGCCGCGAGATCTTTTTTTCCGTGACTATTATCATCCTGGCCTATATGCCTATTCTCCTGATGACCCGCGTGGAAGGCAAATTATTTTCTCCTATGGCGCTGACGCTGGCCTTTGCCGTGATCGGCTCCATGATAGGTGCGCTTACCTTCATACCTGTGCTCATATCGTTCGTGTATAATAAGGCTATTGCCAACCCGGACAAGCCGATGAAAGCACACAGGAACAGGATACTCAGCTTTGCGGAGCACCAGTATGCCAGGATACTCACCGTATTCCTGAAGCATTACAAAAAGACGGTGCTGGCAGGCTTTGGCGTGGTGGTGGTGCTGATAGGCTTTGGCGCCGGGCTGGGCACGGAGTTCCTGCCGGAGCTGGATGAAGGTTCCATCTTTTTCCGCGGTAACTTTCCGGCCGGGATAACCATCCGGGAAAATGCCTCCTATGCTCCCAAGATAAGAAGTATCATAGCGGGCTACCCGCAGATATCATTCGTTATTACCCAGACCGGCCGTAATGATGACGGCACTGATCCTTTCCCCGCCAACAGGAATGAGATCCTGGTAGGCCTTAAAGATTATCACCTGTGGTGCGATACCATCAGCAAAAAAGAATTGCTCAGCCAGATCCGTTCCGAGCTGGAGCAGGCACTGCCCGGCATGAAGTTCACCTCCGGCCAGCCTATCATAGACCAGGTCATGGAGATCGTTACCGGCAGCGCGGCAGACCTGGCCGTGTCCATAGTGGGTGACGACCTGCTGCTCATGCGCACCAAAGCGGACAGTATAGCTGCCATTATGAGCGATATGCATGGAAGCGAGGGCGTCAATATAGAGCAGGAAGGCACGCAGGAACAGCTGGCCATCAGGATAAACCGCACGCAGGCCGCACGATACGGCATTAACGTCTCAGATATCCAGACCATGATAGAGGCTGCTATCGGGGGCAAGAACATATCCGTGCTGTATGACGGCACCAAACGTTATGATGTGGTGATCCGCTACCTTCCCCAGTTCAGGAACAATACAGATGAGATCAGGAAATTGCTGGTACCTGCCGCCAACGGGTCACTTATCCCGATGGACCAGCTGGCGGATATCAGCTTCGTGGAAGGGCAGACCAATATTTACCGCTACAATAATAAAAGAATGGTAACGGTGAGAACCAATATCAGGGGACGTGACCAGGGAGGATTTGTAAAAGAGCTGCAGGATAAGATCCGTCAGCGGGTAACTGTCCCCAAGGGGTATGAGCTGGTGTACGGCGGCCAGTATGAGAACCTCGAAAGGGCGGGCAGGCAACTGGCGATAACCATTCCCCTCACCCTGGCACTGGTCATTACCTTCCTGTTCATGCTCTTTAAAAATTTCAGGTACACCCTGGTCACCACAAGCTGTGTGCTATTCGCGCTGGCAGGCGGCATCATCGCGCTGCTGCTGAGAGGCTATTACTTTAATGTATCAGCGGACGTAGGCTTTGTATCCATATTCGGCATATCGGTGATGGCAGGCGTACTGCTGGTATCAGCGCTCAACAGGGCCACGTTCGGCGTCCCGGTAACTGCCGCGCTGATACTGCGTACTTCAAGGGAGCAGCTAAGGGCCATGCTGTCCATCCTGGTGCTGGCGATCCTGGGCCTGATACCGGCGGCCAGGTCCAGCGGCATCGGGTCGGATGTACAGCGGCCGCTGGCAACGGTGATCATCGGCGGTCTGGCAAGCACCCTTATATTCTCGCCGGTGCTGATACCATCGCTGTACTGGTGGGTAAGCAGGGATCGTAATAAGAAGAAAAGCACCGTAACAGCATAAGCCCGTGGACTGCCCTGATACTATAAGACTGCCCCGTTCAACGGGGCAGTCTTATAGTATCAGTTACAGGGAATAAAGGTTAATAACCGTTGATCAGCGGAGCCCTTTAAATACTTCAGGCAGCTCGAAGTTCTCCATATCTCCCCGCGTGAAATCCGGGATGTGAAAGTCCCTGCCGTAACGGTTGTACAGCCAGAAGGGATCCAGCTTGAATCTTTCAAAATCTATCCTTAAACGCCCTTCCAGATAGTCCACTTTCTGCCGGTGCTCTTCGGAAAGCCCGGAATAGTAAGAGGTACCCTGCCGTTCCTTATCCGGCATTTTCAGCTCCTCAATATACCGGATCAGGTTGAAGCACGTGGTAAATTGCCCGCAGGCAATGATAGCGGCTTTGGTATCTTTCTTCTGGTGGGTTTTGTCAAACCACAGCGTAGTTCCCATCCGGAACGCGGCTTCCGCCACTATCTGCATATGCCTCCCGGGCTGTACGGGTATAATAGGATGATTTTCCTTCTCTCTTTCACAATCATTGGAGAAAGCGAGATCATATATGTGATTGGTCTTGATGCGGTGGGTGTACCTTGTGCTGAGGTCGGCACTCTTATAGAGCAGAAAACGGATACGTTTCAGAAAGATGTCATTATTAAGGATCAGCACGGAGCTGAACCTTTCCCGAAGCAGCCGGAAGATGACCAGGATAGGCGTAGCGCCGAAATGACAGAACAGGTTGCTGACGATCTCCGGTGAAAAATTCCTGTCCAGGTCCAGTCCGCCTATTCTTTTTATATTGCCCCTGATATAGGAGCGGACAGCCCACAGCATTACCAGCAGCAGGCCGCTCAGCAATGCCACCGTTGTTCCCGAAAGAATAGCCAGCCTGCGCAAGAGCTCGGTCTCAAAATCCATCCGGAAGCCCGCCACAACAGCAGCGATGCCCATAATGCAGCATACGAACATCCATATCATAGTGGTAAATATGGTGATGCCTTTCAGTCCGGTGTAAGAAGACGCGTTGCCCGGTGGTATATACGGGTCCATAAAGTCACTGCCGACATCGTTCACCAGCATCAGGTCAAAAGGCCGGAAAGAGGTGCTGTCACCTTCCAGCCGCCTTTCCTGCGCATCCAGGATACTTTCCAGCGCCTGGTTATCGGTGATCCCGCCGTCCATAAGCCCGAATTTAAAACGGGATGTTTTCTGCTGCGGCCGGAAGAGCGATGTGATATCTGAAGGCTGCGGAAGCGGCGGCAATTCCCGGATCAGGCGGTCTACCTGATCGCTGCCGTACAGCCGGTCCAGCTCCTGCCGGTCCAACTGGCTGAGCTGCACATGCAGCGCCGACAGCAGCACATCCGCTGTAAGCGCCTGCCGGTTCCGGGCAGTATCGGCGGCGCTGTATGTAAAATCATCAGGAAAGATAATAGGCTCAAAGCCCGCCGGGAAGCAGGAAGAAGCGGCCAGCAGGTCGGACAGCTTCAGATGGCTGGCCACTGCCCTGTCCAGGTGTATCTTAAAATTCCCGAAACGGAAGTCCTTATCCTTTTCCTGCTTTTCATCCTTTTGCATCTTGACATTCTGGCGGAACAGCAGGCCCTTGTAAAATTCCGTGGTATTGAAGCACACCTCTTCCAGGTGGCTTTCCTTCTCTACCGCTTCGAGGTCCCCCAGCACGCTTCCCCCGAAAAGGCAGGTATCATAAGCAATGGCAAAAGCATTGATCATGTTCCTTTTCTTATCCGGCCGGTCCGTCCACTGGCTGTCATCATTCAATATCTTAAAGACCTGGTCCAGCAGGCGTGTACCGTCAATATTGTCAAACAAACTCCTGTAAAAGCTCTCAAAGGTTCTTCCGCCAGCGATATGCTGGGCGTACATGGCGTTGGCAATGGTACCTCCGGAGGCGGATGCCACAAAAGTGACATTGTGGAGCAGCGGTATGCCGTTTTGCTGCTTCAGCTCATAGAGGTAGCTCAGTACCCCCAAAGCAAAAGAGGCAGCCCGGAAACCACCTCCCGAAAATGCAAGCGCAATATGTTCAAAGGGCGTCTCCTCCCGCCGGACATCTTCTTTGTACAAGTTTTTCATAGATAGGGATATATAGTTGCATGTTTTGATTAATGGGTAACATTAAAACCACACAGTATCTGACAGGAACGAACAGGTGATAAAAATGTTAAACAAATTTAAAAAAATAAATCAAACAGTTGTATATACCTTATAAAAACTTGAAGTTAAAATATACAAAGACAGCATCAGGCCACCGGTTGAAAGCTAATGCAGTAATCAGCTCAACAGCAATTTATTATCCGCTATATCATAAACCATTTGACGGTGTCCGGGATATGCCGGGTACCATAAAAGCACCCGGAAGCATATCTTCGGGGATAACGGCCAGATAATAATCTTTCGTATTGTCACCGGCATCCAGGTAAGCCGCTGACATCTTCTGTGAGAAAGCAAGCAGTGAGATCATAAGCATCCCCAAGCATAACCCTCATCTTGTCATCTGATCGCATTTAAATCGTCCCAGGTAAAAGTAGCCGTCTGGTACGCATTCTGAAGTATAAAATATCGTACGGTACCGGAACACAGAGGGCCGGTATTACAGCCCCAGCAAACGCCGGATCCATTTATATTTTTTCTGTGTATAAGGTGGATATTTCAGGGAAGGTTCGCCCCACAGCGCCTTTTTAAGAACGGCCTTATGGTGCGAGAAGCTGTCAAATCCGAACGGGCCGTGATAAGACCCTATACCGGACCGGCCGATACCGCCAAAAGGCAGGCGGTCATTGGTAAGGTGCATGATGACATCATTGATACAGCCGCCTCCGAAGGAAAGCTTTGTGAGAAAATGCTCCTGCTCTGTTGTATCATTGGAGAACAGGTAGGCGGCAAGCGGCTTTTCCTGCTCCTGCATCCTGGCAAGCAGCCCATCGAAGTCATTAAAGGTAAGCACGGGCAGCAGGGGGCCGAATATTTCCTGCTGCATAATATCGTCCTCCCATTGTACCGGCTCCAGGATAGCAGGCGCTATATAACGGCGCTCCCGGTCATACGCGCCGCCTTCAGCTATAGCGGCACCTTCCAGCAGACCGGTCAGCCTGTCAAAATTGGCATCATTGATAATAGCGGTATAATGCGGCGCATCCGCCTTATAGTCAAACGCCGCCATATGCTTTTTCAGGGCGTCTGTCAATTCCTGCCTGACAGCAGCCTCCACCACCACATAGTCGGGCGCGACACAGGTCTGACCGGCATTCAGGTATTTGCCCCATACAATGCGCCGGGCTGCAGTATCTATATCCGCGTGACGGCTTACGATCGCCGGGGATTTACCGCCCAGCTCCAGCACTACGGGCACCAGCAGGCGGGCGGCCGCTTCATATACGATCTGCCCCACTTTCGGGCTCCCGGTAAAAAATATCTTATCAAAACGGCATTGCAGCAGGCCGGTCGTTTCCGGTACCCCACCCTCAGCCACATAGATATACTCCCGGTCAAAATGCCCGTTAATAAGCTGCGCCATGACTTTCATAGTAGCTGCAGGCAGCTCGCTCGGCTTGACGATACAGCAATTACCGGCAGCCATAGCGGCAATAAGGGGACACAGGGATAACTGGTAAGGATAATTCCATGCCCCGATCACCAGCACCACACCCAGCGGCTCCGGGTATATACGGCTTTTGCCGGGCAGGTTCACCAGATTGGTCGCCACCTTTTTCGGACGGCTCAGCCGGTCCAGGTGACGCAGGTAATAATCAATATCCTTTAAGATAACAGACAGTTCGGTGGTAAAGGTATCAAACCGCGATTTCCTGAAGTCCTTGTATATGGCTTCATAGAACAAGGATTCATGCTCCAGGATAAGCCGTTTCAGCTTGCGGAGCTGCGCTTTCCTGAAACCCGTATCTCTGGTCCGGTACGTACTGAAAAAACGTTGCTGCTCGTTGAATACCGCTTTATAGCTCATAACCTGTACATTAAGTGAGGTAATTTACATAAAGTGCGCAAGCAATACAAATACCAGGGCCAGTATAGCAGGCAGCCCCTGCTTCAGCAGGATACCCGGAGCAGCCGTAAACGCACCATATAAAGCCGCTATAATGACACAGCAGAGAAAGAACACGCTGACATTAAAAGACCATACAGGATCAGCAATCAGCAGTGACCATACCAGGCCGGCTGCCAGGAAACCGTTATAAAGTCCCTGGTTAGCCGCCAGTCGCCTGGTCGGTGCGAACATTTCCGGCGGCAGTGACTTTCCGAATATTTTTTTACCTGCTGTTTCCCAGGCGAACATTTCTACCCAGAGTATATAGCAATGTTCCACCGCTACAATGACGGTAAGTATAATGGCAACGATCTTCATGGCGACATTTTTTTAATTGATCATGATCAGATACCATTAACAACACCCGGATATTGCCTTTTGTTGCGTCTGGGTACAATCAGTCAGCAATCTTGCTGAGCATATTTCCGGCGGCATCCCAGGTAAGCTCCCATTCCTCACCATCCGGCGTCTTAATATCCACCCGGTAGGTAATGACAGTATCTACGGTCATTTTTTTAATATCATCCGTCTCAGCTCCTGCAAACCGGGTATCCAGTTGCTTAAGAATTGCGGCGGGCAGCGCCTCCCTGGCGATCTCCTCCCTGCTGCGGGTGATCTTACCGGAGCTGTTGTACCAGAGTTCGACATCCCTGCCCGGTATGCCCGTTTCAAATTCCACCTTGTACAATCCTGCTTTGCATTCCCACTCCACATCATACGCGTTCGGGAAGGCCTTATGGAAATTATTGAGTATAACGGAAGGTACTTCCTTTTGAACGAGGTCGCTTGCGATGCTGCCGGAAGTAATAAAGACAAGGGCTAATCCTGTAGCCAGAAGATATTTTTTCATATTGTAAAATTGTATGGTTTGCTAAAGAGTATCGGTGCGGTAATTACTTACCTGCCATTACAGTTCACAGATCAGCCTGGCGAACGAGCTGAACCCCTCGCCCGGTACCTGTAGAGGAATGCCTGTCACCAGGCCGGCTGCCAGCCGGTGACTGAGCCGGATCTTCACCTGCGGGCGGAGGGTCACACCCCATGTTCCTTCCCGGCTTTCCACACTCACTTCCATGCCTATAAAATGCCCGGAATGAGAGAGCGTATAGTGTAAGGCCGCATTCACCAGCCATTCGGTCGCTGTGCCTTTATGCCCGGCACAAGCTACCAGGGGCGATACGTACATCATAGTATGCCAGTGGGTCCCCCAGCGCTTCGCAGCTACAAAGAAAGGACTGCTGATCACTTCCCGGACCCAGCGCTCTTTTCCATAGCTGCGGAAATCCGTGAGCTTCAGGATTTGGGTATAGCCTACTGCCATGGTCGCACGGTAACGGTCAGATACCCAGAAAGAGTATTGCGCAGAGAACCGGAGGCACTCCAGGCGGTTGGCCGGCAGCCGCTCAGCGGTATGCGGACCACCAAACAAGGAAATATCCGCTTCCGCCTCCAGGCCCAGGCGGTGGACAGGAGCAAATTCGAACTCGGCCAGCAGCGCGTGTTCCTTAAACGCGCCGGCATTCTTAAAGCCAGCACCCACATTGATCTCCTTTTCCCCTTTTCTTGCGCCCAGGTCACGCACCAGGTCATAATATAAGGGCTCGGCATGCGCCACCTTATCCGGCAGCCGGGGCTGTTCCTGTGCTGCCAGGGGTATGCCTGCTGCCAGGCAGAGCAAGAACGTCATTCCGAAAATATGTAGTATCCTGTTCATATTGCAAAGCAAGCAAAGGATACTGGAAAGAATCTGGAAGATGACAGTGCTTTGAAAAAAAGTGCCGGGTTACCTGAAAGTAATAGTGAAAGTATGCAGGTTATCATCAAACCGGTAAGCGGCGGTAAACCCGTACAGGTCGCATATGGCCTTTACGATAGCAAGTCCCAGACCGGTACCGGCATCACCTGCAGATTTATAAAAGCGATGGAATATTTTTTCTGCCTCCAGGGGACCGCCGGCGCCGGTATTGCTGATGACGCAACTGTCCTCGGTAATGGTGACCGATACCCTGCCGTTTTTAATATTATGAAATATGGCATTCCTGAGCAGATTGGATATGATAATGTGCGCCAGCGCGCTGTCCATATGAACATGCAGCGCAGCAACCACGGTCAGGCTCACCCTTACGTTCTTAAAATCCGCCATAGCGGCAAGGTCCCGGATACTCTGCCCTGCGACTTCCGTTATATCCATATCCTGCCCGCCGGGGAACTGTCCGCTTTCTATCCTGGTCAGCAACAGGAGCGATCTGTTCAGCCGTATCATCCTTTCCACTATATTCAGCACATCCGCTACCTCTTCCGCATGGACAATATTCATATCTTCCTTTTCCAGCAAAAGCTCCAGCTTGCCGGTAGCAATGGCAAGCGGTGTCTGTAATTCGTGGGATGCATTGCCAACAAACTGCTTCTGCTGCTCATAGGTCCTGATGCTATGCTGCAAGAGAAAGTTTACGGCATCCTGCAGATCCCTGAATTCGCGCGTGTCCGTTACTACAGCCGGTAAACGGGCAGTATGCCCCAGCCTGTAATCCTTGAGCTGTATAAGAAAGTCATAGAACGGCTTCCATAAGCGCCGCAGGACAATATTACTGATAAGTATTATAGCAGCCACCAGCACAATATAAAGCGCCACAGCCTCCCAAAACAGCTCTGTGACCAGGTCGCCCTCCTCTGCCATGGAGTTGAAAACGCTCAGCTCATAATACCGGTCCTTATTTTCAAAGACCGTTGTCAGCATACGTACCGGCTCCGCTTCCAGGGTATCGTCATCGGCATCCTGCAGGTACAGCATAGTATCAATGTAGCGGTCCCTGGCCAGGATGGCCTGCTCCCGGTCCAGGGGGCGGACAGCAAAGAAGCCTTCATCAAAGTCGTGCTGCCGGAGCAGGGAGGTATCAGCCTGTGCCTTATAGATAAGCTGGCGCTTATAATGTTCCAGTCCCTCATCAATGCTTTCCTTGATCTCGTTCAGCATATTAAAGTAAAAAACGACTGCCCAGATACCGATGATCAGTAAAATCGGGAAGAACAGGTATCTTATATACTGGCTGGAAAGTTTCATATTTCAATAAGCTTATACCCTACCCCGTACACAGCCGTTATTTCAACCGTAGCAGCGGCGGCCTGCAATTTTTTCCGGAGGTTTTTTATCTGGTAATAGATAAAGTCAAAATTATCTGCCTGGTCTATATTATCTCCCCACACATGCTCTGCCAGCGCGGTCCTGGTAACAAGCCTGTTCTGGTTGAACAGGAAGTAATTGAGAATATCGAATTCCTTCCTGTTCAATGCCACCGGAGTACCGTTTACGGATAACAGGCGCTCATTGATATCCATTACCACATTACCCATGGCAACCGTACTTTTACCTTCAGCCTTGTGTCGCCTCAGCACCGCCCTGATCCTGGCGTTCAGCTCCGCGATATGAAAGGGCTTGGTCAGGTAGTCGTCCGCACCCAGCTCCAGGCCTTTCAGCTTATCATCCAGCGCATCTTTTGCGGAAATGATGATCACACTTCCCTGCCTGCCTTCCGATTTTAGCTGCTCCAATAGCTCCAGGCCGGTACCGCCGGGCAGCATGATGTCCAATATGATACAGTCATAATTATAAATCCCGATCTTTTCCGCAGCAGCATAAAAGTCAACTGGGGTCTCAATGATGAACTGCTCTTTTTCCAGAGAGGTGACAATGGCCTCCTGCAGCTCCTGTTCATCTTCTACCAGTAATATTTTCATATGCTCAAAGTTGAGGTCAGATCCTGGAAAGACCCTGGAATACCGCAGGTCATTCCTGCCTTATATCGCGGCCGGTCTTTGCCGGTATAAATGTACAGGATTCTTTTCAACTGTTGGGCCCGGCGCAATGCAGATGCACCAAATTTATTCTATTTCCCGCAGCCCTTTCAGGTGCGCTGCACCAGCGGGGTTACTGCTGCCTGTATCTCTTCCTGCAAAATATCCAGCAGCTTCTCTTTGACGAAATGGCGGTACGTGACCATACCGATCTCCCTTACCGGCTCCGGCGGGGCGAAGTACCGCACCTGCTGCTTCCTGGCTGCTGTAAACTGTAAGGTCGCCAGCTCGGGAATAACGGTGATGCCGCCGCTGCCCTCGACTATGTTCATAAGCGTTTCGATGCTTCCCGCGTCAAACTGCATCCGGGCATGCTCCTCTGCGTTTTTCTTTAGCGAGCAGAGGTTCATGACCTGGGAACGAAGACAGTGCTCTTCTTCCAGCAGCCACAGCCGCTCCACGTCAATATCTCCCGGGAATAGAAAACGATGATTCAGGCTGGTCTCGTTCTCCGAAACAAATACCAGCAGCCGCTCCCGGAACAGGCTGCGTACCTTCAGACCCTGCAGCTCCGGCTGTAGGGCCATCAGGCCCACATCCAGCAGGTCATGCTGAAGCTGGTCCAGTATCGTTTGTGTATGAAGCTCTTTCAACTGTATTTTCAGGTCCGGGTACTTCGCCAGAAGGCCCGGAACGAATAAATGCAATAAATAAGGCGCCAGTGTTGGTATCACGCCGATACGCAGCTCTCCCCTGATATCCGTCCCGGGACTGTATTTCACTTCCTGCTCCATCTTCCTGACACCGGACAGGATCTCCCTTGCATTCCGTATCACTATGACACCCATTTCCGTAGGGATCACCGGCTGCCTGGAGCGGTCAAATATGACCACCCCCAGCTCTTCCTCCAGCCGCTTCAGCATAATGCTCAGGGCTGCCGGTGTCACAAAGCAGGCGGCCGCCGCTTTCTGAAAATGCCGGTGCTCGTCCACCGCCACCACGTATTGTAATTGTTGGATCGTCATTCAATTAAACAAAATTTAATCAAAGATAAATCTTTTCAATTTTGTTTAATTAACTAAATTATTTTATTTTGTCTTTAAGCAGGAGTTCAACCGGCTTGCGGATATAACAGAAAAACATTATTTTACATTTCCCGGGCTATCTGCTTCTCAAACCTACCTTACATAAAACTATTTAGTATGGATCAAAACACACAAGACATCAGTAAATGCCCGTTCCACAACGGTACGCGCTCCACAGAAAAAATAAGCCCGGAGGGAACCCGTACTGCCGACTGGTGGCCGCGCCAGCTCACCCTGGATATCCTGCGCCAGCACGCCTCCCTTTCCGATCCTATGGATAAGGATTTTGACTATGCCGCGGCATTCAGGAGCCTGGACCTGGCGGCCTTAAAAAAGGACCTGGCAGCTCTTATGACAGACTCCAGGGAATGGTGGCCCGCTGATTTCGGTCATTATGGTCCTTTGTTCGTGCGGATGGCCTGGCACAGCGCCGGCACCTACCGTCAGCAGGACGGCCGTGGCGGCGGGGGCAGGGGGCAGCAGCGCTTCGCACCGCTTAATAGCTGGCCGGACAATGTGAGCCTGGATAAGGCCAGGAGGCTGCTGTGGCCCGTTAAGCAGAAATACGGCAATAAGATATCCTGGGCCGACCTGATGATACTTGCCGGCAACGTAGCCCTGGAATCCATGGGCTTTAAGACCCTGGGGTTCGGAGGCGGCCGTGCTGATGTATGGGAAGCGGACAAGGATGTCTACTGGGGCAACGAGAAGGAATGGGTGAACAGGCACCGGGACCCCGATACGCTTGAAAACCCGCTGGGCGCCACCGAAATGGGCCTGATCTATGTCAACCCTGAAGGACCGGACCGGAACCCGGACCCGGTACTGGCCGCCAGATCCATACGAAAGACCTTCGGCAATATGGGCATGGACGACGAGGAAACCGTAGCGCTGATAGCCGGCGGGCATACATTTGGCAAAACGCATGGCGCCGCCGATACTGCTCACGTAGGCGTAGATCCTGAAGATGCAGGGATGGAGCAGCAGGGACTGGGATGGCACAGCAGCTTCGGATCAGGAGCCGGTAAAGATACCATCACCAGCGGTCTGGAAGTGACCTGGACCACCCGGCCCACTCAATGGACCCATGACTTCTTCGAGCATTTGTTCCGCTATGAGTGGGAGCTGTCCAAAAGCCCTGCGGGCGCGCACCAGTGGACAGCCAAAACCACGGAGGCCGTCATACCCGATGCTTTTGATCCTTCACGAAAGCACCTCCCTACCATGCTGACCACCGACCTGTCATTACGGTATGACCCCATATATGAAAAGATATCCAGGCGTTTTCTTGAAGAGCCGGAAGCATTCGCCGATGCTTTTGCCCGCGCCTGGTTCAAGCTGACCCATCGTGATATGGGTCCCAAATCCCGCTACCTGGGTCCTGAAGTACCGGAAGAGGATTTCTTATGGCAGGATCCGCTTCCTGCCGCCGATTATGAACAGATCAATGCAGATGATATTACCCTGCTGAAAGAAAAGATACTGGCTTCCGGGTTGTCCGTATCACAGGTGGTAAGTGTAGCCTGGGCCTCCGCTTCCACGTTCCGGGGATCAGATAAGCGCGGCGGTGCCAACGGGGCAAGGATCCGCCTGTCACCCCAGAGGTTCTGGGCTGTGAACAACCCGGCCCGGCTGACGGAAATTCTGGATAAGCTGGAAGCTATCCGGCAGGATTTCAACGGGCAGCAGACGACCTCCAAACAGGTATCTCTGGCAGACCTTATTGTGCTGGCAGGAAATACCGGTATTGAAAAAGCGGCTCAAAATGCCGGCATCACCCTGACGGTGCCTTTCAGAAGCGGCAGAACGGACGCTTTGCAGGAGCAGACGGATGTAGCGCTCTTCAGCCACCTGGAACCGGTAGCCGACGGGTTCCGTAATTACCGTAAAGCAGCATTGTCCGCATCCACAGAAAGCCTGCTGGTAGACAAAGCCCAGATGCTGACCCTGACAGCCCCGGAAATGACTGTGCTGGTAGGCGGTCTGCGTGTGCTGGATACCAATTATGACGGATCTGCTCACGGCGTATTTACACAAAGCAAGGACACTCTTTCCAATGACTTTTTTATGCATTTGCTGGATATGGATACGGTGTGGAGCGCAACGGACCATACCAGGGAGCTGTTTGAAGGTAAAGACCGCGTAACGGGCGTCACAAAGTGGACCGCTACCCGTGCAGATCTTGTATTCGGCTCCCATGCAGAGCTCAGGGCTATCGCAGAGGTGTACGGCAGCGATGACGCGAAAGAAAAATTTGTAAGGGATTTCGTAAAGGCCTGGGCCAAAGTCATGGACCTGGACCGTTTTGACCTGGCATCATAATATCAGTCAAACCCAGATGCACCCACCCCGGGAGCTATATGCTTCCGGGATGAGTCTCCGGGAATGCTGCTTTCCTGCTGCGCTTGGCGTGCTACCTGGTGGAAGCCCTGCCGGACAGGAGATAAATATATCGAAAGCGGCAGCCGCACAACCCTCACCTGAATATTTATTACAGATAACAAGCACAAACTATTCCAAGCAATGAAAAGAATACTGGTAACGATCCTTGCCCTGGGCAGTATGACATTCGCCCTGTCTCAAACCCTGGAGTCTGAGCGCCGCAGCACTACCGGCTACATTAAAAGTGACGGTACTATTGAGAACAGCAGCCGTTCCACTATAGGCTATATCAGGCAAGACGGCACTATTGAAGATAAGAACCGCCGTACCATAGGCTATATTAAAAGTGACGGCACCATTGAGAACAGCAGCCGTACGACCATAGGCTATGTAAAGCAGAACGGCACTGTTGAAAACAGCAGTCGCTCGACCATTGGCTATATCAAAGACGATGGAACGGTGGAAAATGCCAGCCGCAGCACCATTGGCTATGCCAAAGGCATCAAGAAAGAATGGGCGGCAGCCGTGTATTTCTTTTTTAAGTTTTAAACGGTTTTTTACTGAGGTAATCCAATATACGATTGGGATAATTTTAAGACGATAGTGTCACATTGAGGTGGGTACTGTTACGCAGGCCATTAGTCTTTTTTAAATTTTGAATTTCTGAACACTTTTAAAAGCTCATCCCTGTCTTTGTCATTGTTGAAGTTAATACTTACACCAAAGTCAAAGCCATTTATGAGCCTGCTATACATTATCTGTTCCAGGATAACCTCTCCTTTCGGGCCATAAATCTTAAAGCTATACACTTGAAAATCCAGTCCGTCTATGGTTTCAGTTGTTGTGGCACTGGAATCAACCTGTATTCCCTTATTTTCATAGGTTGCATAAACGATGCTTTTCAAAGCAGCATTATTCTCTTCCCATTCACCTTCATATTCAAGCTCAAAAGGCTCTGAAGTTGCCTGAAATATATTGAATTGATTTTTCTGGAATGCTATAAGATATTTAAGTCCTTTGTAATCCACCTCACCTCCGATAGTCTGCTCTATTGCTTTTAAACCTTTTGAATTTGCTATCTCTGTTGTTTCCTTGTCCCTGACAGTCCAACCGTCAGGAATTTCAATTGTCCAATTGATTTCCTGGCTGGTATAGGTGTTCCCCGTTACCTTTCCTTCGTCAATATTTTTATTGGGATCGGCCTGTCCGCAGGAAGTGAGCGTAAATACAATGCCTGCAATAATTGCAAAAAATATGCTTTTCATTTTGTGTTTTAAATTTTATGGAAACTTTAAGCTGCCCGAAGAATAACAATCCCTTCTGACACGAAAAGAGGACTTATATCCATTCAATAAAAAATAAGGGATAACCTTTCGATCATCCCTTATCTGTTCAGTGGGCAGTGAAGGATTCGAACCTCCGTACACAAACGTGAGCAGATTTACAGTCTGCCGCCTTTAACCACTCGGCCAACTACCCCTTTCTGAAGTGGAGCAAATGTAAGGAGCGTAATGCTATTTTCCAAATTTCCGGGCGCAGAAATAGCATACTGCCCGGGAAAGACAGGCAAAACAGGCTAAAAATATTATATTTGGAAAAATAAACGCTGCGGATGAATTCAAAAGAAAGATATTACCTTACGGAAGTAGACAAGACACCTGAGTCCATTTATTGCCATCATGGCACATTCGATGAGAGCTTTGTACCTGCTCACCGGCACAAGAAAGGGCAGTTCTTATATACGGAAGGCGGTATCGTATATGTCAGGACAAGCACTAAAACATTCTTTCTCCCCTCCAGGCATTTCATTTGGATAGCCCCGTCCGAGCTGCACAGCATACATCCCAGCACGGAGAAGGCCGTCATGCGGAACCTTTATTTCCCCGTGGACACCCTTACCGAGTTCACAGGCACCACCAGGATTTACCCGGTAAATGACCTCCTGTTCAACCTGCTGGAATATACCGCATCTGTAAAGGGTGATATCTTGCCCGAAGATGAGAATTATACGATAGCCAAAGCCTTCTTTATCCTGCTGCAGAAATTCAGCAGCTTCTCCCTGCCCCTGGCCCTGCCCTTCCCGCAGGATGAAAAGCTCAGGGACATTGTACGGCACCTGAATGAGCACCTGGGCAGCAAGATCACGCTGCCGGATATAGCCCGGCATTTTGAGATCAGCCTCCGCTCCCTGACCAGGCTGTTTTCCAGGGACCTCAATATGACCTTTATAGAATATCTCACTATTCTAAGGCTGCTCAAAGCCCTGGAATTGCTGCTGGAAACCAATAAAAGCGTTTCGGAAATATGCTTCAGCGTAGGCTATAACAGCGTGCCTACGTTCAGCAACGTATTCTATAAGATGATAGGTGTCCGGCCGGCGGAATACCGGAAGGTGAAAAGCCTGCCGCAATAATACTTACAGCAGCTTCAGCTCCGAAGCGATCTCGAGATTGCTCTGCTGCTGTATCTTTTCCAGGATCACATAGGCCACTTCCATGGCCTTGAGTCCGTCAAATACCGTTACTGTCGTGGGCTTGTCCTGGTAAATGGCCAGCACAAAATCCGCCAGCTCCTCCCGGATAGCATTGGAAGACGGCACGACCGGCTGCTCTACGGAGATCAGCTTGTGGCGCCCGTTACCTATATCAATGGGAAAGTCAAAAAATCCCTTTTGCTCCCCTTCATTCTTCAGTCGGATCACCTCTGTTTTTTTCTCCAGGAAGTCAATGCCTATATAGGCATCCTTCTGGAAGATACGCGTTTTACGCATTTTCTTAAGCGATATCCGGCTGGCTGTCAGGTTGGCTACGCAGCCGTTATCAAATTCGATGCGGGCATTGGCAATATCGGGCGTATCGCTGATGACCGCCACGCCGCTTGCAGAGATCCTCTTAACAGGCGATTTGGCCAGCGACAGGATAATATCAATATCATGGATCATCAGGTCCAGGATCACCGCCACATCGGTACCCCTGGGATTGAACTGCGCCAGGCGGTGCGTTTCAATGAACAGCGGCTCTATATGCTGGTTCCTTAATGCCAGGAAAGCCGGGTTGTAACGCTCCACATGTCCGATCTGGCATTTCACATTGGCCTCGTGCACCAGCTTTACCAGCTCCCTTGCTTCTTCCATGGTATGGGTCATAGGCTTTTCCAGGAAAATATGCCTGGATTTCAGCAGGCAGCGTTTGGCTATCTCGAAATGCCTGGTGGTGGTGGTCACGATATCCAGGATATGGGCATCATCTATCAGTTGCTCCGCATCGGTATATCTCTTTGCCTGGCAGGCAGCGATGGCCTGGGCAGCGTTGTCATCATCGGGATCATAGAACCCGATCACTTCCACACCTGGGATCTCCAGCCATTGCTGTAAATGGATCCTGCCTAAATGTCCAACCCCAAATATTCCGACTTTTAACATAAGAAGCGTTATATACTGATTTTTAGTGTGCAATTTAAGACAATCTCAAAGTATTCAGAATCAGTATTTCCAGTTATCCACATAAAAGCCTGCTTTTGGGTAAAAAAAACTTTTCATCCCTTCCGCTCTTTAAGGATATTTGCAATATAAAGAATCCGTATGCCCGTATAAGCAATATAAGTTTGTTTTTCGGCAATACTTTAGATAATTTTACATCGTAAATCATAAAAAATAAATCAATCATGGCAGCAGTATTCACAGATGCAAACTTCGAGCAGGAAGTTTTACAATCAGATAAATTAACTGTAGTAGATTTTTGGGCACAATGGTGTGGCCCATGTCTCGCATTAGGTCCGACAATAGATGCACTTGCAACTGAATACGAAGGAAGAGTTAATATCGGCAAGGTGAACGTGGATGAAAATCCCAACTTATCCATCAATTACGGTATTACCAGCATACCTTGCATTCTTTTTATCAAAAACGGGGAAGTCGTGGATAAGCACGTAGGCGCAGCGCCAAAATCCGTCTTTGAAAAGAAGATCCAGCAACACATGTGATCCATTTCTTAAAGCGTGTTTTTTCAGCATAGAAAGTAAGTATTTATATACTTACTTTTTTGTTTATAGGCCCGAAAGGACGTAACTTTATAATGGTATGAAAACAATACAATGTCTCTTTATTATATGGGTCTTCCTGGCAGGAGGCACGGCGGCACAGGCTCAGACACAGAAGGTCAGCGTGAGCATCAGCGGCCTTACCTGCTCCCAGTGCTCGCGTAGTGTGGAAATGCAGTTGAAGAAGCTCGCGTTCATACAGTCCGTAGAGATGGACCTGAAGAATACCACCGCTGTCCTGAACATCAGGTCCAATGCCAGGACCGACTTCAGGGCGATCGCCCGGGCCGTCACCGATGCGGGCTTTTCCGTTGCGGGCCTGGAAGCTTCTATGTACGCCAGCCAGCTAAAGATAGACAACAACGGCTGCATGCAATCTGCGGACGGCAGGTTTTATATCGTGAACAGTCCGCTTACATCCGGCCGGGACCTGGTAACATTCGAATTTTTAGGAAAACCGTTCAACAGCTTCAAGGTTAAACAGCAAAGCCCCAGCACACCATGCCAGAAAAACGCTACCTATTTTATAAAAGCGCGGCAGTAGCGGCTGCCTTATATTTCCTGTCCGGCCCCGGCTGTTATGCGCAGGAATTATATCCGCTGCATGAGCCTGCCAGCACCCTGGGCAAAAACACGCTGGGTGTACGTATGTTCAGCGAAACCTATAATGAGATCAACCAGCTCCGCAATATGAGCGCCCTGAGGCTTATGTACGGCGTGACTCCCAAGCTCACCGTACTGGCTACAGCCATAGGCTCTAATCACCATGGTAAAAAATTTCCGCAGGATTATCCCTTTCACAATACCCCCGAACGCGGCGCCAAATACCCGTTCCGCTTTAACGGCGGACACCTGTATGCCAAATACCGATTTCTGACCCTGGATAATAAAAATACCCACTTCCGGATGGCGGTGTACGGTGAAGGCACTTATGTGAACACCTCTCACCACGAAGCGGAGCCCAACCTGATGATGGGTGATACAAAGGGCATAGGCGGAGGCCTGATCGCCACCTATTTATACCGGAAGCTGGCAGCATCCCTGACCGTCGGTTATATCCATCCTTTTGCCCATACCGGTCCTTCTCCCGATGTATCGGCAGGCATTGACGATACCTATGTAAGGACGCAATACGGACAGTCACTTACCTACGGCCTGTCAGTGGGATACTTGCTTCTCCCGAAAACATACAGCTCCTACCGCCAGACCAACCTGAATGTTTATCTGGAACTCCACGGCAAGCGCTATGAAGATGCGCTGGTCACCTTATTACTAAATACGCCCTCGGAATATGTCTTAAGTCCTTTACGCTATCCCGACGCCTTAAGAAGAGGCGGTTATCTTGATATCAGCCCCGGCATACAGGCGATCATTAATTCCAACCTGCGTATTGATCTCAGCACCACGTTCCCCCTGCTGGGATTTTCGTGGGCACGGCTGTACCCGGTATTTACTGTCGGGGTACAGTATTATTTCTATCTTTAATAAGAAGCGGATATTCCGGACGCCGTTACGCGGCCATATGCCGTGAACTGGCGATCCATATATAAGGAACTAAGGAACAAAGCCATTATAAGCTGGACCATTTATTATAAGAGAATAAGAGATTCCTCACATCTGTTCGGAATGACCAGCACTCTCATATTATTACTCCGTTGTTGGTGTTCTTCACCAACAACCCTATAAGGCTTTATAAGGAGGCTCCACTCCACCGCCTTCACGGAATAAAATAAGCTGACAGTGTCTATATAAACAACAAAACCAAAAGTGCAGCATACACAAGATAAGCTACAAGTATAAGAGATGACCTCACATCCGTTCGGAATGACCAGCACTCTCATATTATTACTCCGTTGTTGGTGTTCTTCACCAACAACCCTATAAGGCTTTATCAGGCGGCTTCACTCAACTGCTTTTACGGAATAAAATAAACGGACAGTGTCTATATAAGCAACAAAGACCAAAAGTGCAGCATACACAAGATAAGCTACAAGTATAAGAGATTCCTCACACCCGTTCGGAATGACCATACGATACAGTACATTTCACTCCGTTGTTGGTGTTCTTCACCAACAACCTTATAAGGCTTTATCAGGAGGTTCTACTCCACCGCCTTTACGGAATAATCATGTCTATACAAGCAACGTTTCCCGTAAGCAGACAGGCACTTTCCGGGAATAGCATTAACCCTAAACAAATACAGCGGGTCCTGACGGACCCGCTGTATTTGTTTTATATAAAACCTGTGATCTTATTTGACGATCTCAAATTTGGCTTTAAAGACGCCTTTTGTAGTCCGGATAGCCACCTGATACACACCGGAAACCAGCGGCCTGGTGTCCATTACGGCTTTGTAACCCTGTACCGCTGCATCGGTCAGCACTTTCCGGCCCAGCATATCATATACTTCCACATCCAGGATGGCCACAGTGACATCATCCAGCTCCACGTTCACGGTTTCCTGGGCAGGATTAGGATACAGCCTGGCCTTGATGGCATTGCCCAGCTCAGTGATATCAGTGCTGAAGTTCAGCGCGATCTCCTGCTGGTACAGCATCGGAGGACAGATGTTGTTGGACACTTCCAGCTTCACCACGTACTTTCCTTCTTTTTCATATACGTGCAGCGGACTTCTGTTGTTATCCGCAGGAGAGTTGTCACCAAAGTCCCAGCTATAGCTTGAAACATAACGGGGATTGATCGGCGCAAACTGCACTTTTCCACGCTGCTCAAAGAAGTACGGGATATAAGTAAAGCCTTCTACTTCTGCGGTCGGGTACAATCCTACCCTTACGGTATCGGATTCCATACAGCCGGCGGCATTGGTAACGGTCACATAATACTTACCGGTATCCGTCACTGTCAGTGTAGGCTGCGTAGAGTTATCACTCCATAAGTATTGCGCAAAGCTGCCCGGGCGGAGCGTAAGGCTGGTGTTCTTACAAAGTGAGGTGTCATTGCCCAACTGTGGATTCGGCTGCGGCAGATATCCGATCACGATGGTATCGCTGCCAACACAGTTCCAGGAATTGGTCACCGTTACATAATAGGTCCCGGCAGCAGTAACGGTCCTGAGCACATTCGTACTGTTATCGTCCCACACGATACTATTGGAAGCATTCTGTGCATCCAGTACCGTAGCGGTATTGCGGCAAATGTCATAGTCGCGGCCCAGGTCCACTACCGGGGACGGTGCTGTGCCAACTGTCACGATATCTGACGTATCGGTACAGGTGTTTTCAATGGTCACCAGTTGATAAGAACCTGTGGAAGTTACCACCAGCGAATCCCTGTTGCTGTTGGGAATAGCTACACCGTTTCTCAGCCATACATAGGCAGAAGCCGTATTCACTGATTTCAGGGTCCTGCTGGAACCGTCACACAGTCCTACATTGCCGTTAGGCGTTACTTCCGCTACCGTTTTAGGCAGGATCACTACGTTAACCGGCACTCTGGGACCTTCACAGATATCATCAAATATCAACTGCATATTAGCCCTGTTGCTGGTAGTAGCGGCAGCACCGGAAGTGGAAGTGGTGTTCCATAATCCCGCAGCCGTAGCCGGCGTTACATTATCCGCATACCTGTAATAGCCGCTTACAAAGCCAGTAGTAGCCGTATGCCTGATAGTATGCTGGCCACCGCCACCCGTATTGCCGGAGTTGGAAGTGAACTCAACAATGATATTGCTGATACCGTCCCAGTAAAAAGGAGAGGTAAAGCTCAGCTCATTCCAGCCGGTCGCTACAGGCAGGAAGCTCGCATTGTAAACCGTTTCCAGTCCTGTTGTCTGGAACCCGGCAGACATATTCACATTGTTGGAATGTGCTAACCTTATAGTAAGATCATTCATGGTCTGCTGTGCGGTAGTACCTGACTGGGATAAAGTAACTATATCCAGCGCTATGCTCCTGATAGCCCCTCTGCGGGCACCTAAAGCCGTGAGCTCCTGCGCTGTGATCAGGTACTGATGTCTGTTACCGCCCCACGTTTTACAGAAAGGATTGGGAAATCCGCTGGATGCGGTCGTACCTGTTCCAACGGTCACCGTATCGATCTTACCGGCAAAGGCAGCGGCATAATACGTGGTGCTGGAAGTGATCATCGGCGTGAGATAACTGTTACCTGTATGAATAGGTGCTGCTGAAGAGGTCGTTTCATACCATTTAATGGAATTATTGCCATTCGGCGCAGCCATAATGACGAAGCTTCCGCTGTCGCAGGAAGCGACACCCGTCACGTTCAATACTGAAGGATTGTTGATGAATACCGTATCCGAAACCGATGCCAGACCACAGGTCGCATTGTCAACTATCAACTGCACCCTGTAATAACGGGTAGCTGTCAGCACCGGAGTAGTATAGGTCAGTCCCGTGGCATTTGCAATATCAGTAAAGGAAACATTATCCGCAGATTCCTGCCACTGAACAACGGCTGTACCCAGCTCACCGGGATTTACCACATTCAGGACGGAAGAGCCGGACGAACAGAATACAGGGATGCGTGCCTGTACTTCCATAGCAGCCGGCAATACCGTAATAGTAACGGTATCCGCATTTTTACAATTCGTAGTCGTATTGGTAGCGTTCGCAACTATGCTGAACACCCCGGGAGTAGCCGATTTATAGTAAACGGTCTTTAAAGGCGTATTCGGAACATAAGGAATGGTTCCGGCTGCATCCGTGTATAAGTTAGCTGCAGGAGTCCATACCACCTCGTCAAAATTACCGGCAGTCGCCGTTGTCACTTTTACAGGCTTTACAGCATTATTACAGACGGTAAAGTCATTGGAAACAGCAAATGCAGGTCCGGGGGTCACAGTAACCGTTACAGGCACCCTGGTTCCCGTACATCCTTTGCTGATCACCCACCGGTAGAACCAGTAGTAGGATGTGGCAGCCCTCGCATTGCCGGCACCGTTCGCGCCTGCAGTAATGGACACATCATTGCCGGAAGAATTATAAGGGAAGGTGACCCCGGAAGATTCCCTGACCATATCATTGATACCGGAGTAACGCATTACCATTTTATAAGTGCCTGGCGCTACATTAGGTATCATTACAGGGATCTGGTATTCAGTCAATGTTGAATTGATAGCAAATGTATAGGACATGCCCGTATATAATTCCACATCATTGATGTCGGTAATGAAAACCTGGATGGTTGCATTACCGGCCGTTGAGCCAACTGCCTTGATCGTCACACTGTCAATACCCACTGTATTCATTACCTGGAAATGCAATCCCCAACCGGCTGTGCTGGTAATGAACGTACTGGCACCGATCGTAGGAGAAGGCATGGTTTCCCGTGATGATCCGGGGCCGGCAGGTTCGGCATAGTAAGTGGTGGTCGTATTGATCACTGGTGTCTGGAAAGTATTCCCTGTAAACAGGCTCGTTCCGCCTGCAGGAACATTATACCAGTTCACGACACTGGAAGGTTGCTGGGTCGTTGCAGTAATAGAGCGTTGTCCCATCCCGCAAATAGCCGACGGCGAAGACAAGGAGCTGATCACATGAGCCAGTCTCACGCCTTTCGGAGCAGCATATACGGTATCAGTACCTGCTGCGCACAGCACACGCAACCTGAAATAAGCAGGAGCAGTGATCACCGCGTTTGTTGTCAGCAGGAAAGCATTGTTCATATCTGTATAAGCTACACCGTCATCTGACCGCTGCCACTGGTAGCTCAGGCCGGTACCGGTAAGCGTGTTGGAGATAGATAGCTGAACGGTAGCCCCGTAACAGACCACAGAATCGCTTACCACTGTATTGCCCGGCACAGGAGGCGCATCACATGTATATACCTTTCTTCCGTCGAACTCATCCGCGCCGATATCCGGAGCAGTGCCGAAACCGTAGGTACTCGTGCCCGGACGCGTCTGCCCGTCTATATCAACGTTCACGCCTGTAATGTTCACCGCTGCACCACCCGACTCACAAAGGCTTATCGTGCCGTCCGGGATATGAAGGTCCGTGGCAGATGCAAAAGCAGGAGACTCTGCAATGGAGCTGGCTTCCTTACCTGTAAGTGTCCTCCAGTCTAACAACGTCGTTGCACTGGCGCCGTAATAGCCTAATTTACCGGTACCCGTAATAAAGTAACAGTTATTATTTACCAGCGCATTATTGGCTGTAAATGCAGATGTATTATTGAGATATACAGCGAACGAATTATCACTTCCAAACTTATTGATAATAATATTATTCAGAAAGTGAGAGAAGGTAGCCCCGGAAATCACCAGCACGCCATAGGTGGAATAGGTGGCATGGGTATTGACCTGCTCATTCATTACAATGGTGTTGTTCACAAATTTCACATTGGTCACAGACGCATTGAAATAAATACCTACCGGGAGCCAGCTGCTCGAGGTGGACGTCTGGTATACGTGCACCTTGCAATCCCTGATAAAGTTATTGCTGACTTCCGGGCCGGAGGTGCTGGTAGCAGAAGAAAATACGATACCATACGCTCCATAACCACTGCTATGCGGCTGAACGATGTCATGGATATTATTCCGTGATACCAGGATCGAATGATTACCGGCCGCTACTTCGATACCTGCAATAGTGGCAGCATAGCCCGTGGTGCCGTAATCACCCACGCGTACATCATTACCGGTGATCTGAGCCCTGCCGGTAGCGGATGTGCTCGTATAGGATACATAGATGCCCTTGATACCGATGTTATCGGCTGACACATCGCTTCCGATCACGTTATTCCTGATAATAAGGTTACTGTTGAGGTAAGAAGAGGAGCCTCCGTAGGCATAGATACCGTAGTAAGCTCTTTTGACCACGTTATTTTCGAAAGTATTATTGATGCTGCTGTATGCCCCCGTGCTTGAGCTGCTGGTGCTGGTGCCGTTGGAGAACTGGATACCATAGCTGCTCGTAGTAGAGGTGGCAGAGTTCCTGGCACCGATGATATTACAGTTCCTGATGGTAATGTTATCAGCGCCGTCCGTTCCCGATGTGCTGTTGGAGGAAAGCCTTATACAGGCAACCCCGGCAACGGTGCCCGCTGCGGCCTGTATTGTAAGGTTGTGAACGCCTGTAGTATTGGGATCGTCTCCATCGATGGTCACATTATCTGCGCCGGCCAGCTCCAGGATGCCCCTGTTGGCAGCGGGTGTTGCAGCCGAGTTAATGGTGAAATTACCTCCCTGGGGCCTTATCAGGATGCTCGTATAGCTGGAGGAGCCATTACTGCGTAACAGCGGGACAGGTGTAGCCGGTTCTGTGGTATTATCCACAACATTAATGGTAATAGCGCCCTGGTGAGTACCGGCATTGATAGCTGCAAATGCAGCATTCACAGTAGCATAGGTACCTGTCTGAACTCCTGCTGTCGCCTGTACGGATACCTGGCTGTAACCCGCCACCGGCAAGAGTCCCAAGATACCTATACAGGAGAGTTTACTGAATAAAGTAAATATCTTCTTTATCATAAAAAACATTTTCAGTTGTAAAATTAGCTCAAAAAATATTGTTAAACATCCCGTTAACAGGTAGTTGATGTTAACAAAAAAAATAAGGGCTATACATATATTGTATAGCCCTTAAAATAGTATTGATTATCAGGTTTTACAGGTGTATCGCTTCTCCCAGCGCTACTTCGATAGCGTCTTTTACCGCCTCTGAAATAGTAGGATGCGGGAAGATCACGTCCAGTTGTTCATGATAAGTAGTTTCGAGCTTGCGGGACGCTACGGTCTGCGCGATGATCTCGGTAACATTGTACCCGATCATATGCGTACCCAGCCATTCGCCGTATTTGGCATCAAAGATCACTTTAACGAAACCTTCGGTAGCGCCGGCAGCAGAAGCCTTACCGGATGCCGACAGCGGGAATTTACCCACTTTGATCTCGTAACCGGCATCTTTCGCGGCTTTTTCGGTCATACCTACGGAAGCCACTTCCGGCACACAGTAGGTACAGCCCGGTACATTATTGTAATCCAACACTTCCGGCTGGTGGTGGAATTTACCTTCTTTATGAGCGATGTTTTCAATACAGATAACCGCTTCTTTCATCGCTACGTGCGCGAGCGCCTGGCCGGGAACGATGTCACCGATAGCGTAAACGCCGTCCACGTTGGTCTTATAATAAGGATCTACGATCACTTTACCTTTTTCAGTAGTGATGTTCAGGGTTTCCAGTCCGATATTTTCAATATTGGTAGCTACGCCTGCCGCGGACAGCAGGATGTCGGCTTCCAGGATTTCCTCACCTTTGGATGTTTTCACGGTAGCCTTTACACCGTTACCGGAGATATCCGCTTTTTCAACGGAAGAGGAGGTCATTACTTTAATGCCTTTCTTTTTAAATGCTTTTTCCAGCTCTTTGGACACATCCGCGTCTTCTACAGGAACGATGCGGTCCATAAATTCCACAATGGTCACTTCCGTACCGATGGAATTATAAAAATAGGCGAATTCCACGCCTATGGCTCCAGAACCCACCACGATCATGGATTTGGGTTGGGAAGGTAAGGTCAGCGCCTCGCGGTAGCCGATGATCTTCTTACCGTCGATAGGCAGCGCAGGCAATTCGCGGCTGCGTGCTCCCGTAGCCAGCACAATATGTTTTGCAGTATATTTATTAACGGTACCGTCCGCACCTGTAACTTCCAGCTCTTTTTGCGCGTTCAGTTTTCCGAATCCGTTCAAAACATCGATCTTGTTCTTTTTCATTAAAAACTGGATGCCTTTGCTCATTTTATCCGCTACACCGCGGCTGCGCTTAATGATCGCTTCAAAATCGTGCTTCGCACCTTCCACACTAATACCGTAATCCTGCGCATGGCTGATATATTCAAATACCTGAGCTGATTTCAATAATGCTTTTGTAGGAATACACCCCCAGTTCAAACAGATACCTCCCAGGTTTTCCCTTTCAACGATGGCAGTCTTATATCCCAGCTGGGCCGCCCTGATAGCAGCTACATAACCTCCGGGGCCGCTTCCTACTACGATAACATCATATTGCATAAAATATACTTTTGTTTATTAATAAGGACTTTGTTTTAAGATAGGCAAATGTAACTAATTCTATTAATTAATAAAACAGTTTTTAAAATTATCATCTTCACCCGGGCTGCTGCAGGAGGGCAGCAACCTGTAATAAAACAGGCGGTTGTACCATGCCTGTACAACCGCCTGCCGGGAATTATCAATGCTGCCTATTGCCTGGCCGTCACCCGGAAATCCACAGTAGCGGGCGGCAGGCACTTCTCTTCATTACACACCTGGTAAGAGACGCTGCCGGATACGTCATCAGTACCTTCCGGGAGCTCTACAGCCTTACTGAAGCTCACGGTCTTTTCGTGCCAGTAAATATCCCCTTCAATAATATCCAGTTGTATGACCCTGGGCGCGGGCGTAACGCTCCACTCCTCATCGGTATCCGTACCCCCGTTAAAAGTGATCTCCGTATTGATCAGCGTCCCGTCTCCGCCTGCATCCAGGTGAAAGATATGGTAGCCTTTTTCTATAACGGCAGTGGCCGTAAACAGGTAAACATTCCCTTCCACCGGCTTCAGGCTGAATTTCCAGCTAACCATTTTGTTGGCTGACAGCTCCCGGGGTATCGCATCCAGCCCGATCTGGGAAAATCCCCATACGGGTAACAGCAATAAAACCGCGATCCATACAATATGCTTCATATCTTAAATTATCTTTGAATCTTTAGACCCATGCAAATTAAGAAAGTTTATTTAATAGGAAGCCTATAAATTTGTTATTTATTATACACTGTGATATGGATATATTAATAGCGGCAGCCACCGGCTTTGAAGTGGAAGCGCTGCAGCAAAGCCTGACGGAAGCCGCCCTGCCCCATACGATAGATTTTGTCATTACAGACGTCGGGATGACGGCCACCACCTTTCACCTGACCCGTCATTTAATGACACGATCCTACGACCTGGCCATCCAGGCAGGCATAGCCGGCGCTTTCAACAGGTCGCTTGGTATAGGGGAAGTGGTGGAAGTGACGGCGGATGCCTACGGAGATACCGGTACCGAGGATGGCGAGGCATTCCTTTCCGTGCTGGATATGGACCTGCTGCAGCAGGACAGGCCGCTTTTTGAAGCATCGCCCTACCTTTATAATAGCTGCAGCTATACATCGCTCCGGCAGGTCAAGGGCATTACCGTCAATACCTGTACCGGGAGCCTGCCAACGGAAGAGCGGCGCAAACAGGCGCTGGCACCGGATATTGAGACCATGGAAGGACTACCCTTTCACTATGTATGCACACATCTGCAGCAACCGTTTGTACAGCTCAGGAGCATATCGAACTATACCGGCATCAGGGATAAATCCGGATGGGATATTCCCCTTGCAATAAAAAATTTGAATACTTTTGTGCAGGATTTTTTACAACAACCACATATCCCTTCCCGATACCGATCATGAGCGACCTGGTTACCATAATGACTTACGATAATTATATGACGGCTCATATAGTTAAGGCGCGCCTGGCCAACAGGGGGATAGAGGCCTTCATCAAGGACGAGCAGACCCTCACTATGAACTGGCTGTGGAACAATGCGCTGGGAGGCATGAAACTGCAGGTGAAGGAAGCTGATGTGGCAAGGGCAATGGAGATACTGGAAGAGGACGAAAAGGAGTTTGAGACACAGATACATTCCGACGCCTACACCGAAGAAGACAAATCCGTATTTGACCCCGATAACAGGATATGCATCTACTGCGGCTCCAAAAATACCAAACGCATCAGCTACAATAAGAACTGGGCCTATGCCGCCATGTTATTCTTAGGATTCCCTATCGCCGTCAGGTCGGATAAATGGCATTGCTTCCATTGTACCAAAGATTTTTAAAAGACACGTATCAAGATCATTTATGAGAGTAGATATTATTTCGGTGGTGCCGGACCTGCTGAACAGTCCGTTTGCACACAGCATTATGAAAAGGGCAGCAGACAAAGGATTACTGGAAGTACATGTACACAACCTCCGGGATTATTCCGATCTCAGGAACCAGCAGGTGGATGACTACCAGTTCGGCGGCGGAGCGGGAATGGTCCTGATGTGCGAGCCCCTGGCAAAAGCCATAGACGACCTTCAGTCCCGGTACCGGTATGACGAGGTCATTTATATGACCCCCGATGGTAAGACCCTGGACCAGCGAACAGCCAACAGGCTGTCCCTCAAAGAGAACCTGCTGATCATCTGCGGTCACTATAAGGGTATAGACGAGCGTATCCGTGAGCTTTACATCACTATGGAGCTCTCTATAGGAGACTATGTATTAAGCGGCGGAGAGCTGGCGGCCTGTGTGCTTGTGGATGCTATCGGGAGGCTTATTCCCGGAGTGCTGAATGATGAGACCTCCGCCCTTACGGATTCTTTCCAGGATAACCTGCTGGCTCCCCCGGTGTATACAAGGCCCGCCGAGTTCCGGGGACTGAAAGTGCCGGACGAGCTGTTAAGCGGTAATCATAAAAAAATAGACGACTGGCGCACCCAGCAGGCGCTGGAACGCACCAAAGCCAGGAGACCCGACCTGCTGCAGGAGTAAAAATCACATGACCCGGTCCTTCCACTGGTACCAACAAAAAAGACTGCTTTATTGTAAAGCAGTCTTTTTTGTTCAGCATATTCTATAGCTTATTTTTTGATCGCTGCGATACCGGGAAGCTCCTTACCCTCAAAAAATTCCAGCATGGCGCCGCCACCGGTGGAGACATAGCTTACCTTGTCCGCAAAGCCGAACTTATTAACGGCCGCAACGCTGTCCCCTCCGCCAACAAGGCTGAAGGCGCCCTTGTCCGTAGCTGCTTTCACAGCCTCCGCCACCGCTTTGGTGCCGGCCTGGAACTTCTCCATTTCAAATACGCCCATAGGGCCATTCCACAGGATCGTCCTGGAAGCGGTGATAACCTTTACAAAAGCTTCGGTTGCTTGAGGGCCGATATCCAGTCCCATCCACCCGTCAGGGATATTATTATTGTCAGATAATTGAGTGTTCGCAGCAGCGTCGAATTTATCAGCGATCACGCTGTCTTCCGGCAGGTGGATATTTACACCTCTGGCTTTGGCTTTCTCCAGCAGGTTCAGCGCAGTTTCAAAACGGTCATCCTCACACAGGGAATTGCCGATGCTGCCACCCTGCGCCTTAAAGAAAGTATAGGCCATACCACCGCCGATAATGATATCCGTAGCGCTGTCCAGGAGGTTTTCGATGATCAGTATCTTATCCGATACCTTAGCGCCACCGATGATGGCCACGAATGGCTTTTCGGCATTTTTCATCACTTTTTCAGCGGCATTCACCTCGCCCTCCATCACATACCCGAACGATTTCTTATCGTCAGGGAAGAACTGAGCTATGACGGCCGTGGACGAGTGCGCACGGTGCGCCGTACCAAAGGCGTCATTGATATAAAAAGTACCCAATTGTGCCAATTCACGGGCAAACGCCTCATCCCCTTTTTCCTCTTCCTTGTGCAATCTCAGGTTTTCCAGCAGCAATACCTGTCCCGGCTGCAACGCAGCAGCCTTATCAGCCGCTTCCGCCCCGATGCAGTCGGCAGCAAACTGAACTTCCGTACCCAATGCGCCGGACAAATGCGCAACGATCCTGCTGAGCGAAAAATCAGCGGGTGTCAGCTCCGGCTTCTTGGCCATATCCTTGATGGGTCTGCCCCAGTGGCTCATCAGGATCACACTGCCGCCGTCATTCAGCACCTTTTTAATGGTAGGAAGGGCAGCCCTGATACGTGTATCATCTGTTATCTTCCCGTCTTTTACCGGCACGTTGAAATCCACACGGATCAATGCCTTTTCCTTATTAAAGTTCTGCTGCTCAAATTTGCTCATAGTTATTACACAAAGTATTTATTTGAAAAATAAGTGAATGTGTGCAAAATTAATAAAAGAGATTTAATGACGAAGGTTTTTATTTTCCACCAAAAACGTTGTAAATTACATCCTGTTCTGCGCTGCCCGGCAGCAGTCATCATGCTGCCGGCACCGGCGGGAATATTATCTCGTGTACCGGGTAATGGAAAAAACAGCCTTACAGGGACTAGGGAATGGCTTACAGTATTAAAAACCTGTGCACATGATGAATAACCGCAAGTATAAAAATACATTACTGATAATCAACCTGTTGCTGGCCACCTGCTGTATCTCCGAGGTCAACGCCCAGTATAATCCCGAAATATTCGGGAAGCAGCGTGTACAGTACAGGACGTTTAGCTGGAAATATTATGACGGCTCCAATTTCAGGATCTATCACTATGACAGGGCCGGCAGGGAGCTTGCCCGCTTCGTGGTGGAGCAGGTGGAGCGTGATATCGTAGCCATAGAAAAAAGGCTTGGCGGGCTGTTTCCCGAACGGATCAATGTGATCCTGTACAACAATTTTGATGATTTCGACCAAAGCAATATAGGCCTGGAACGGCCCAGCCAGTTCAGCAACAATAACCATGCCGGCAAGGTGGATGTTGTGGGCGACAAGCTGGCAGTATATTTCAATGGCAACCATAACCATCTCAAGGAGCAGCTGCGGCGGGGCATGGCCCAGATCGTCATGGAGCGCATGATGTTCGGCGAAAATTTCCGGGAGATCGTCAAGAATATGGTCCTGCTGGACCTGCCCAGATGGGCTACGGACGGCTATGTGGACTATATCGTAAAGGGCTGGACCTCCGAAGATGAAAACGAATGGAAGAATATGGTGCTGCGGGAAGATATCACTTCCAAGAATTTTATCCAGGTCAGCACGGATTACCCGAGACTGGTAGGAAAAGCGGTATGGAAATATATAGAAACCCAGTACGGGGAGAACAGCATCCGCAATCTCCTGTATATGACACAGGTGAAAAGCGGTCTCAATGCCGCGATGAAGCTGACCGTAGGACAGGACCTGAAAACCTTTTACGTAAGCTTTATAGATTTTTACAAGCAGCATTATACACAGGAGCTGACCAGATATGATGCTATTACCTATGACGAAAAGCTGGCAGGCATACCCGCAGCCAAATCCAACGAGAGGATATCCAGGGTATTCGTATCTCCCAAAGGAAAGGACATTGCCTATATGATACACCGGGACGGGGAATATGAGGTAGTGCTGGAAAAGACCAATCTCAAGGACGGGGAGCGAACACAGGGCAAGATCCTGAAATCGGGCGTCTTGAATTATGAGGATAAAGGCGACCCTGACTACCCTATTGTCGCCTGGAGCAATACCGGCTTCCGGCTGGGTATCATCTACAAGGAAAATGACAGGATACGGATACGGATCTACGATGCCAATAAGGCCCGTGTGATCAACCATATCATTCCTAAGAATAAGATTGACAGGATCACCGGCTTCACCTTTATGGAAGATGATGAATTCATTGTATTCAGCGGCATCAAGAACGGTCAAAGCGATATTTATGAATACTATATAAAGCGCTCCAGGATCAACCCGATCACGAACGATTCCTGGGATGACGCGGATCCCGTATTTGTGAGCGGCGGCTCCCGTAAAGGTATTGTTTTCCTGTCCAACCGCCCGGAACCGCTGATCAATATCAAGGCGCTGCCGAATGAATTGCCGACCGGCAATATGAAAGCCTTCTTTTACAACAGCACTACGAAAAGATACCAGCTGCTGGCGCTGACGGAAAATTTCGAGGGCCGTATCAAGGATGTAATTCCCTACGGCATGGATAATTTCGCGTTCCTGTCGGACATCAGCGGTATCAGCAACAGGTATGTGGTCATGTTCGGAAGGAATGCGCAGAATATGGACTCAGCCTATGTGATCCCCGTAACCAATTACAATAACAGCATCCTGTTCCAGCAATATCATCCCAACGGCCAGAAGATCATAGACGTAGTGCAGGAAAAAGACACGCTGAATTATTTTTTCAGACCAGCCGAGCTACCGGCGCCCTGGGGCCACCTAACGCCTAAGGAGGTCACACCCAATACTTTCGTGGAAAACAGGCTGGACAAGGCCTACCTGCTGAAAGCATCCGGCGGCACCGGTGACGATAACGTGGAGATGCAGCCTGTAAGGCCTGCCGCTTCAGATTTCTTTGATGACAATGATAAATTCCGCATCACTGCCGGCAATGATTTTCAGACGCCGTTCAATACGGAAGAGCAGTATAATATAGCCAGGCAGGAACAGCAGGAAGCGGAAAAATTTGCGGAGCAGCTCAATATCAAGAACAATCCTGCTGAACAGGCAGGCAGCGCCCGCCCTACTTTCTATGACCCGGTAAGACGCGCCTATATATCCGACACCTCCGTTATCTATGTGGACAGCACCTTTATAACCATGCGGTCCAACGCCGCCCGTTCCAGCGTCAAGATAGACTACCTGGGCCTGAACCTGGACAACAGCGTCCTCTTCAACAAATACCAGAGCTATTTTCACAATATGGGCCAGTACCCCAACCCGGGCCTTGCATTCCTGGTTGTAGGCGGCCTTTACGACCAGTTCGAGAACCACAGGTTCATAGGCGGCATAAGGATCCCGCCATCGCTGAGAGGCCTGTCCTACTTCGGGCGGTACGAGAACCTCACCAGGAGGACAGACTGGGGCTTCTCCTATTTCTCCAGCAAGAACATATCAGGATATAACTTTATCATTAATTCCAATATGCCACTGGAAGTGCAGGGAAATTCCACCAGCCACTTCCTGCAGTTCGACTTCAGCCGTCCGCTGGACAAGGTGTCCACCATCAAGGGCAATATATCTTACCGCCAGAACCAGATGACACTGAAAGCCACAGAATTTTACAGCCTTATACTCCCTACCATAAAAGACCATTGGACCAACCTCCACCTGGAGTATATGTACGATAATACCAAAATGCCCTTGTTCAATATCTGGAACGGCCTGAGACTGAAAATATTCGGCGACCTGATGTATAAGCTCAACGACAATAACGAGTATTACACCCTGCATGGCTACGAATACCGGAAAACATCCTATATCGCTAACCTGGGCTTTGACATCCGGTATTACAAGCCGCTGTTCCGTACCAGCATCCTGGCTATCCGCGGGTCCGGCGCCCATGCGTTCGGCTCCCAGCAGATCATCTATTACCTGGGCGGTATGGATAATGAAATGTCCCCGCAATGGTCCAGGGGGATGATGCCTACGGAATACCAGAATTACGCCTACCAGGCGCTGGTGACCAATATGAGGGGATATAACCAGAATGTGCTGAACGGCAATACCTATGCCCTGCTTAATACAGAGATACGTGTGCCGGTCGTGTCCACCATCTTCAACAGGACTACCAATTCCTCCATACTGAAAAACCTCCAGCTGGTCGGCTTCCTGGATGTAGGAAGCGCCTGGGAAGGGCTGCTCGCCTCCCGTGAGCGCAATACCAAAAGGGCCGCCTCTTTCTACTGGCCTCAAAGGCCCAATACGCCTGTTGTGACCGTACAGGTAGCCGCAGAGAACCAGGACCTGATAGCCGTAGGATACGGATTAGGTGTAAGGACCAAGCTGCTGGGATATTTCCTGAAGTTTGATGCCGCCATGAACCTGGACAGGAATTTCAAGTATCATATTTCAATAGGCACCGATTTTTAATATTACATACAAAATATATTCAGCGTAAGCACAGACAATGACCTCATTAGACTTAAGCATACCGGAAAAGATAGATAATTACATCAACGGTTCCTGGCAGGCCCCGCAGCAGGGACAGTACCTGCCGAACATCAACCCCGCCACGGGAGAAGTGTACAACCAGATACCCAACAGCACTGCAGTGGACGTGGACGCCGCATACCAGGCCGCAGCAGCAGCCTTTGAAGACTGGAAAAAGAGCACTCCTGAGTTCCGGTTCAGGATCCTTAATAAAATAGCGGAGATCATCGAAAATAACCTGGACATCCTGGCGCTGGCGGAGTCCAATGATAACGGGAAGCCCCTGTGGCTGAGCAAAAAAGTGGACATACCGAGAGCCGCGGAAAATTTCAGGTTCTTTGCCACGGCCTGTATGCACTTCGCATCGGAAAGCCATAGCATGGAGGACCGGGCCGTTAATTACACATTACGGCAACCCATCGGCGTGGTGGGCTGCATTGCTCCCTGGAACCTGCCGCTGTACCTTTTTACCTGGAAAATAGCTCCAGCACTGGCTACCGGCAACTGCGTAGTAGCCAAGCCTTCCGAAGTGACCCCGATGACAGCCTACCTGCTGACCAGGATAGCCCATGAAGCCGGTCTGCCTCCCGGCGTGCTGAACATCCTCCACGGTGACGGTACCGCCTGCGGCGCGGCCATTGTAGAACATCCTTCTATAAAGGCCATATCTTTTACAGGCAGCACAAGAGCAGGCAAGCATATCGCCGGCGTAGCCGCTCCTATGTTCAAGAAAATGTCGCTGGAGCTGGGTGGTAAGAACCCCAATATCATTTTCGAAGATTGCGATTTTGACCGCATGCTGGCCACTACCGTACAGTCCTCTTTCGCCAACCAGGGACAGATATGCCTGTGTGGCAGCAGGATACTCGTGCAGGCTTCCATCTACGAAAAATTCAAATCCGCTTTTATAGCCAAGGTGCAGCAGCTCACGGTAGGCGATCCCCTGGACCCTGACAGCAAGCAGGGCGCCGTAGTAAGCCAGCTCCACTTTGACAAGGTAATGTCCTGCATAGAAAGGGCGAAGCAGGAAGGCGGCAGCATTCTTCACGGCGGCTACAGCATCCATCCCGAAGGCCGGTGCGGCAACGGGCTCTTTATTGCTCCTACCGTCATTGAAGGTCTCGGACCTGATACGCTGACCAATATGGAGGAAATATTCGGACCCGTGGTCACGCTGCAAAAGTTTGATACCACGGAAGAAGCCATACAACTGGCCAATACTTCGGATTACGGGCTGTCCGCCACCATCTGGACACAGGATATCAGCAAAGCCCACCGGGTAGCTGCCCGCGTCCACAGCGGTATCATCTGGATCAATACCTGGCTGCTTCGCGACCTGAGAACGCCCTTCGGCGGCTTTAAAAGCTCCGGCATGGGAAGAGAAGGCGGCTGGGAGGCTATGCGCTTCTTTACCGAGCCCAAGAATGTCTGCGTGGCGTTTTAAAAATAACCTTAAAGGCATACGAATATGCCCATACCTCTTTGGAAGGTCAACAATCCTGCGGCTGGCAACAACTTCCGCAGGATTTTTTTACCGGTCAAACATTAAAAGTCCGTTTGAATATCTATAATCGGTTTCAACAAACACAAATAAACTATGATACTCATCAAAAACATACTTATTGCCTTAGTGATACTTTCCTTTTGGGGATGTAAAGAAAATACCGGTACCGGCAATAAAGCCTCTGATCAACAAGAGGACACCATCCTTATAAAAAAACAAACAGAACTGACCGGTTATGCCAAATCATATTATATAAGGTCTTACAGTTATTCCTGGATCGCAGCTAAAGATACGATAGACCTAAGGTTTAATGTTTCAGAACATATCCGGGATAGCAGCGTTTCAATTTCAGTATGGCATACCAATCCTATATCATTTACCGTTATGCTACATCAATTTACCAGGCTATTGCCAGAGATAGAGAAGGATTTCAGCGTGGCAAAAATCAGCTCTTTATACTTTAAACCGCCTATATATTATCCCGAACTCGCCACCAGCCTTTCAAAAGAATACGAGCAAAAATTCGGCAGGAAAAATATATCCTTTCAACAGCAAAAAGAATTTCTTTTGACATCATCCCTCAATACACAGCTTAACAAATATCTAAATCAATTCGGTAAAAAAGCGGCAAGCTATAGTATTGAAAAGTTTCACCTGGCAGAGAAAGAACACTATAGTTTACCTGATACAACAGATTTGACAAATTATCCGGAATTTTCAATTCACGGGCACGGCATAAGTGTGCTCCTGACCACGCTTTAAAAACTGCCTTACAGCAGGAGATACATTATTACTGCAACAAAAGAAAGGAGTTAAGAGCTAACTGAAGGCTTCGTTTGCTGTCAAAATCCCCGGTTGGTAAAGAACATCAACAAAGGACTATCAAATAAATACTAAAACAGCTTCCAGTCAATTAAAAGAGAAGGTGGAATGTTCCAAAAACACATTTTGCTCCCGGACAGGAATGATAGGATATATATAACATATACCAGTCAGGAAACACATTTAAAACGCTGACTTACATAATAATAAAGTATGACTGCCGTTAATAAGCTATGTGGCAGACGTCGTTAAGGCCAGGTTCAATTATGGCGCTTCTGTTTCCGCCGGCCCGAGCAAGCACCTTTATTATCAATCATTTTAATTTAAAGCAGTATGAAATTCAGAATAATTATGGTCCTGTCAGTTTTGAGCTATGTGCAGTCATCAGCACAAAAGAACACCATAGAAGCCGGGGTGGGAGGATATAAATTTTCAAGCGTAATAATGCAGCAAAATGCTATTTTTAATGCCTTTAGTGTTAGCTATTCAAGAAAGATCGAAGAAAGATTTCACCTGCATACACAATATACAAGAGCGCCTTTGAGCGGTTCATTATCAGCAGTCAGGAACCTATCAATGTCCAGGCAATCCGTAGGAAAACTAACAACCCATTATGAGTTTAATTATTTTGACATAGGAGGGAAATATCAATTATATAAAATTAAAAGCCATGATTTTTCAATAACAGGGGCTTTATCCTTAGCTCATGGCAGGAATGAATATCTTACTCACGTTGTCTGGTCAGAGCCTGAGCCCGGTGAACCATACGGTCATCCTTTTCACGCAAATTACGCAACCAAAAAGGAGACCTATTTCGGGGCGCTTGCCGGATTGAGATATGATTACAGATTCTGGAACAACAGGATTAATATTGGTCTTTATCTTTCTGCCAGATGTTATTTTGGCAAAAAGAATGCAAAGTTAGAAAACCCCTATCCCGGCACGCAAGTTCCGGACCCCAATATTCCCGGAGGCCGTCATAGCTTTCCTTTCCAGGGGAATCATGGCATACACATCGGATATAATTTTTAATTAAACACCTTATGCTATACTCCGGTCGGAATGACCTTTACTATTAATGGATTAACCCCACCGCTGTCATTTCGAGCCTAATGCAATGGAGCCGGGAAATCTCTGTTATGGTGGATTGGAATACTCATTAGACGACCGCATTAACTTTTATGCTTCCATAGGCTCTCTTTCTCCTGCCAGGCTGAACCCGTTGAAGCCATTATAAACCACATTTCGACAAGCTCAATGTGACAGTCTCCCTTATTGTCATGCTGAGCCCGTCGAAGCATATACTGCTTCCCTTACGCTGCGCTCCGGTCGGAATGACCTTTAGGATTAACCCCGCCGCTGTCATTTCGAGCGTAATGCAATGGAGCCGAGAAATCTCTGTTATGCTGGATTGGAACACTCATTAGACGACCGCATTAACTTTTATGCTTCCATAGGCTCTCTTTCTGCTGCCAGGCTGAGCCCGTCGAAGCCTTTTGGTTAAGCAGGTCATCGACACTTTCCGTTAGGTCCACACTTCGACAAGCTCAGTGTGACAAGCGTGTTTTCCTCCTAAGTGTCATGCTGAGCCCGTCGAAGCCTTTTGGTTAAGCAGGTCATCAACACTTTCCGTTAGGTCCACACTTCGATAAGCTCTGTGTGACAAACAATCTCGGACTGAGCCACATCAAAGCATCTTGATTAAATTGGCTGCGCTTTGGTTTGTCATAATGCAGAACTTAACTTTGTATTTCAAAAGTACCTTCTATGGTCTACACGAACCGGTAGCCGCGAGGGAAAATATTAATCCAATAAATATCCAAGCTTTTCAGATATGCATGAGCTCATCAGAATACTTTTTTTAGTCTTATTGACTTCCTGCGCCGGCAACCAGGGGCGTACACCAGTCTTGCCAATATTTGGCGAAATAAAAGTAAATCCCGTAATCCATAACGGGAAACAAAGCATAGATACAGTGTACCACACTATTGGTCCGTTTGCTTTCCTGAACCAGTTCAATGATACGGTCGATGACAATACATTAAAGCATAAGGTATTTATAATCAGTTGTTTTCATTCCACATTTCAGACTAAAACAGATACCTTACTGGAAGTAACGCTGGATAGTGTCCATCGTATACTGGGTAACGAGCCTGATTTCTATATTATTTCCCAAACCATCGACCCGGCATTTGATACTCCTGACATCTTACGTAAGTATTGTGAAAATAAAAACATCACAGGGAAAAACCGGTACTATCTGACAGGACAAAGCGCTGACAGTATTTACAGGTTTTTAAGGTATAAGTATTTCCTCCTTGCAGAACGGGATACTACCAATATGGAAAACGGCGGGTTCATTCATTCCGATAAAATAGTGCTCATTGACAGGCAACAAAGGATCAGGGGTTATTATGACGGTACAGATATAAAGCATGTAGGCCAGCTCATCAACGATGCAAAGACCTTACTGCAGGGGGATACTTTATAATATTCAAATCTACCCACAATACATGCTACGGCTGCCACCAAAAGCTGATAAAGCATACTTACACAACACGGCCACTTCTCGCTGCCCGGCTGAGCCTGCCGGGATTATTAAAGATCACACTTCGACAAGCTCTGTGTGACAAACAACCCTGGCGTCAGGCTAAGCCTGTCGAAGCCTTTTGGTCAGGCAGGTTATTGAAACTTTACAACAGGTCCACACTTCCAACACGCTCTGTGTGACTAACAACCCTGGTGTCAGGCTGAGCCTGTCGAAGCCCTTATACCGCTGATGGAGCAATGCAGACATCCATCCCCCTGGCAATACACATTTCTTTGTCTGCATAAGCCGTTAAAATTTCCCTTTTTCATCTAATTTTGGTGCAAAACTGAAGTTGTGGCTTTCTTATCCATCACTATCTAAAAGTCGCAAACCGTTAGCAGCAATACTTCTCAAAAGCACGATCTAAATGGAAGACAATTTAAAGTCGTTTGAAAAACAAATAAAGAAAACTCACAAATTTGGATTCACTCCAAAATATGAAGCTAAATTCCACACGCATCTTACCGAAAAGGCTTTTATTCCAATTGCCCAACAGGCTTTTGAAAAATTAAACTGGGAAATAGTATATATTGACGAAACTAAAGTTGAAGCTAAACGAGGTACGGAAAACTGGGGGTTTCCCGGTTATACATATACCGAACTTATACAAGTAACATTTGAATATGGAAACGTTAAGGTATATAGCGAATCTATAAAAAGCTCCTTTTGGGATAATGGAATGAATTCTAAAAGAGTGCAGCTTTTTATCTTGGTATTTCAGCAAATTGAAAGCTCTTACGACAACGATTCTATAAAAAAATTAGAGATCGAGCAGGAGAAAAAAAACAACTGGGATAATTATGAAATTCCGGCAGCATTGCCCTTACCTGAAAAAGTAAGAAAACCTTTGTTTTTTATTCCAATTTTGGGAATGACTATATTGTCAATTGTATTAGGACTTATTCTGGCTAAAATTTCTATTCACGGGAAATACGTAATTTTTCTTTTTGAAATTTTAGTTGCTATAATCTTAACCTTTGTACTTAAATATTTAATTAAGCTCTCTAATTATACTAATTTCAATAATCTGTTTTACCTGCTGCTTGCATCAATATTTGTTACCTATTTTTCCAGTCAATATATACAATATGAACTCATTTTAAGAGAAAATGATTTGGATAGAATAGGCTTTGCCGCATATTTAAAAATCAGGCTAGAATATGGGTTAACAATAAAAACCTTAAAAACAGGCTGGATCGGGCTGATTATCAGTTGGATATTGCAACTGGGGTTCACTTCCCTTATTGGATATATAAGATTAGCAAGAATTACAATTGTATACCAGATCAAGCGGGTGCCACCGGAGGTGTCCGACTTTGCCTATTATCATTTTCTGAAAGGGAAAGATGAGTATGAGGTTAGAAATCAATTGGCAAAATTCGGCTGGATAGAAGAACAACACCAAAACGAGGTTTTTGAATCATTAGGAGCCCACCAGGATGCCGTTGAAATGAATCGCTCAGCATAATTCTGATAATCAGGCTGTCGCTATTGATGTCCTGCGCTCTCCCTGCCAGTTATCCTTAACTATCCAATATTTTATACACCGTCTTTTTTCCCTAATTTAGCGGATCGACACCCTGTAACAGGGGTATATATTTATATCAGCCATAAAAAACATTTCCGTGCTATCATTATTTGACAACCAGCAATATGCTTCCAATAATTTCTTACTGCTTGCAGGCCCCTGCGTCATTGAGAACGAATCCATAGTCATGGAAACAGCGGAACAACTGGCAGCTATTACAAGAAAGCTGGAAATTCCCTTTGTATTCAAGGCATCCTACCGCAAAGCCAACAGGACCCGGCTGGACAGCTTCACCGGCATCGGTGACCGGGAAGGCCTGGAATTACTGAAAAAAGTAAGAGATACTTTTAATATACCCGTGGTGACCGACATCCACGACGCCCATGAAGCTGCATTCGCGGCTCCCTATGTGGATGTATTACAGATCCCCGCCTTTTTGTGCCGCCAGACCGACATCCTTGTAGCAGCCGCACAGACCGGCAGGTATGTGAATATCAAGAAAGGACAGTTCCTGTCGCCGGAGTCTATGCAGTTCTGCGTGGACAAAGTGGTACAGAGCGGTAATAATAAGGTGATGCTTACAGACCGGGGCACTTTTTTCGGCTACCAGGACCTGGTAGTGGATTACAGGAGCATTCCTACCTTCCGGAATATGGGCGTGCCCGCAGTCATGGATTGTACCCATTCTCTCCAGCAGCCCAACCAGGCAGCCGGTGTTACCGGTGGTAACCCGCAGATGATAGCCACCATAGCCCGTGCAGCCATAGCGGTAGGTGCAGACGGTCTTTTTATAGAGACACACCCCGACCCTAAAAATGCCAAGTCAGACGGCGCGAATATGCTGCCGCTGCAACAGATAGAGACCTTATTGTCACAGTTAACGGCATTAAGGCAAACGGTGAACCTGATTGACTCAAATAATAAGTAAGGCTCATGTATCAATTTCCTATGTCCAATGCTGCCATAGCGGAACAACTGGATGTGCTCAGCAAGCTGATGGATATCTTCGGGGAAAATTCCTTTAAGATAAAGACATATGCCAATGCGGCCTATACCATCAAAAAGCTGCCCCAGAATATCAGTGATATGACCCCTGAGGAATTGCAGGACCTTAAGATCATAGGCGACAGCGTCAGGGCCAAAATCACGGAATTACTCCATACCGGGGTCATCGGGGCACTGGAAACCCTGAAATTGCAGGTCCCGCCGGGCATACTCGAAATGATGCAGATCAAAGGGCTGGGACCCAAGAAAATAGCCGTCTTATGGAAAGAGCTGGATATTACATCCGTGGGAGAGCTGGAATATGCCTGCCAGGAAAACAGGCTGATGACCTTTAAAGGCTTCGGCCAAAAGACCCAGGATGATATCTTAGGTAAGATACAGTTCCTACGGAACAATGCAGGGCTGTATCTCTGGAAACAGTCCGATGATGCCTGGCAGCAATGGCAGCCCCTGATCGAAGCGGCGTTCAGCGGGCATATGATCCGGCCTGTGGGTCTCTATGCTCGGCAGATGCCTGTAACCGACGGCCTGGAGCTCATAACAACCGCCCCGGTAGCGGCTATCCATACCTTCCTGTCCGCGCATAGTTTTGATAATATTATCGCTGACGGTGACACTACCCTTTCCGCCACTGATGCCGGCGGCATCACCTGGAAATGGCATTCCTGCCCTGCTGGTATATTCGGCATTACGGCATTGCAGCACAACAGCAGCGAGGCATTCGGGGAAGCAATCAGGAAGCTCCCTTTACCTGCTGATGCCACGACGGAGCAGGCCGTATTCGAGGCGCTGCAGCTCAGCTATATACCGCCTTTCCTGCGTGAATCTGCCGATATAGCCTCCTTAGAAGAAAAGGCGAAGGACAATAACCTGATAACAACGAAAAGCATTAAAGGGATCATCCACAGCCATACTACCTGGAGCGATGGTGTGCATACGGTAGCGGAGATGGCGCTGGCCGCCCGTGCCATGGGTATGGAGTATATCGTTATCAGCGACCACAGCAGATCCGCGTTTTATGCCAACGGCTTAAGCGTGGAACGGATCAGGGAACAACACCGTGAGATCGACAGCCTGAACCAGCAATTAGCACCTTTCAGGATATTTAAAAGCATAGAAGCAGATATACTCAATGACGGCAGCCTGGATTACGAAGATGAGATCCTCGGGCTGTTCGACCTTGTGATCGCTTCCGTACATTCCAACCTGAATATGAGCGCCGAAAAGGCTATGCAGCGCCTGCTGACCGCTGTGGCCAATCCCTATACCACCATACTGGGACATCCCACAGGACGGCTGCTCCTGTCCCGGCAGGGCTATCCCGTAGATCATCCCGCGCTGATAGAGGCCTGCGTTGCGCACGAGGTGGTACTGGAGATCAACGCGCACCCGAGAAGACTGGACCTGGACTGGACCTGGATAGATAACGCCCGCTCCAAAGGAGCGATGCTGTCCGTAAATCCTGATGCCCATGCCGCCGAACACCTGCAACTGATACGGTACGGTGTAAAGGCCGCGCAGAAAAGCGGCATGTCCATAGCAAACAACCTGAGCTCTATGCCCCTGGAAGCATTTGAACGCTTCCTGAGTGACAGGAAGGCCAGGAAAGGCATTTAAAAAGACCGTAACGAACCAACTTTATTTTACCCGGAAAGAACTTTACCGTTATGCTGCGCAATAATATCCGACCGTATATCATCATTATCCTGATAGGCTGCCTTTTATTCCTGCCATTCCTGGGAGCCGTACCGCTCTTTGACTGGGATGAAGCCAATTTCGCCGAGGCCGCAAGGGAAATGATCGCTACCGGTAATTATATGAGGGTGCACATCGACTTTATGCCTTTCTGGGAAAAGCCGCCTGTCTTCATCTGGCTGCAGGCAGCCGCTATGCAGCTTTTTGGCGTCAACGAGTTTGCAGCCCGCCTGCCCAATGCGGTGACCGGTATAGTGACCTTATGCTGCCTGTATTATATCGGTAACAAGGTCAGCAAGAATAGGCTCGGCAAGTGGTGGGTAGGCCTGTATATAGCCTCCTGGCTGCCGCATTTTTATTTTAAAACGGCCATTATAGACCCGCTTTTCAATCTGTTTATTTTCCTGGCAGTGTACCAGGTGTATGCCATACAGTACGGCAGAAAAGCCCTGCGCCACGCTTTGCTTTCGGGCATATTCCTGGGCCTGGCCGTATTGACAAAGGGGCCGGCAGCCATACTGATCGCCCTGCTTACATTCGGGGTCTTTGTTGTATTATCCAAATTCAGGACGGGCATCCACTGGAAGCACCTGCTGGTGATAGTCCTGGGCACCCTGCTGACCACCTTCACCTGGTTCGGGGCTGATATTATCCGTAACGGATGGTGGTTTACCAGGGAGTTCATCACATACCAGATCCGCCTGTTCTCCACGGAGGATGCCGGTCATGGCGGACCCTTCTTTTACCACTGGATCGTGCTGCTCATCGGGTGCTTTCCCGCGGCCGCCTTTTTGTTCCAGTATGTAAAAGGACAGAACAAGATACTGATGCTGACACGGGAGAAAGCCTTTCATCAGTTGATGTGGGCCCTGTTCGGGGTGGTGCTGATCCTTTTTTCCATCGTGAAGACCAAGATCGTACATTATTCATCCCTGTGCTACCTGCCGCTCACCTTCCTGGCTGCCGCCCAGTTGCAATGGTGGTATGAAAAGAAACGGAGCCTGCTGACGGTCACAAAGGTCATGTTTCTGTTTACGGGCCTGCTGCTATGCGTTGCCATAGCGCTCCTGCCCATCGCCGGACAAAACCTGCATCATATACAGCCTTATGTAAAGGACACGTTTGCCGCAGCCAATATGAACGCGCAGGTGACCTGGCACACCTATGAAGCGATCATAGGGCTGGCCGGGGCTGCCGGTATCTTATATGCCTGGAAACGTATGAAAAAAGATGTAAAGCGGGGATTCGCCGTCCTGGTGCTCTCACAGGCAGTGGTCATCTTCACGACCATGTTCCTGTTCGTACCCCGCATAGAGCAGTATCCACAGCACGCCGCCATAGACTTTTACCGGCAGCACAGTGACGGGAAAGCCTATGTACACCCGCTGGGATTCAAATCATATGCCTACCTGTTCTATTCTCAAAAACAAGCTGTACCCGATAGCGCCTATTATGACAACAGGACCGGGTATTTCCTGAGCGGCAAGGCAGATAAGCCCGTATTCTTTATCAGCAAGAATATACAGGAGCAGGAATGGCTGCAGGATCCCCGCCTGGAGAAAACAGGAGAGCAGAACGGGTATGTGTTTTATCGTCTCAGGCAGAAATAAGGCTCACCGGAAAAGCGCCTCCGTATAATGCAGGTTATCCCTGTCGCCTACCGCTCCGTGACCGGGGATCACCACCTTCACATAAGGGTACCTGGTAAGAAGCCGGCTGATGCTGGCAGGCCAGCGCAACGTATCAGCATCCGAAAGGTTGCCTTTATCCGCACCGGCAGCTTTTACCAGGCAGCCGCCAAAGAGCACGCTGTCCGATTCCAGGTAACCTGTTGTATTATCAGCAGTATGACCGGGTCCCGGGTAATATAGTTCTATCTTATGACCATTGACAGAAAGCGATGCTATAGTGTCAAAAGAGATCTGCGGCACTTCTGTTCTGTTGGCCTCTGCCAAGTCTAATGTCTGCCGCTGCGCATAGGAAGGGATGTTCCTTGTATGGAACTGGGACAACCCGGCCAGGCAGTCGTCATGAAAATGGGTGACCACCACGGCTTTGATACAGATACCCGAACTGTCCAGCAAAGCGAGCAGCAAGGCCGTGGCCAGGGAGTCGGCAGGGGTATCAAATATAACAGCCGTATCAGCGTCCAGTATAATCCAGCCGTTACAGTCCACTTTACCAAATTGTTGTGTGGAGAGATAGGACGTATGGAGATACGTATGAGCGCTCAGGGGACTGACACTCAATACCGTATCTTTATATTGCAAGGTGGTTTTGCCAGGCTCCGAAGGTGCGGATGTTGGTGTGGTCTGCCCACAGCCCGCAGCGGCCAGGATACAGATAGCTGCAACGAACAGCCACAGGCTTTGCAGAAGGGTTGTATTTTTCATATGTGCAAATTCTGTTATTTTCACGTACGATCGTGTTAATTCTTATAAAAAATACCCTTCGACAGGCTCAGGGTGACACCTTCTCTTTATTGTCAGGCTGAGCCCCGTCGAAGCCCTTGTATAAACCACATTTCGACAAGCTCAATGTGACACAACAGGCTCAATGTGACATCGATATTCTTGTCATGCTGAGCCTGTCGAAGCATACCTATATATTACGCCTGTTTTTAGAAAGGTCCGGTAACTTATACCACTCATTACGGATGATAGCCTCTTTCTTTTTCCGACTCCATCCCTTCACCTGCTTCTCAAAAGCAATGGCTTGATTCACATCAGTGAACTGTTGTTGGAAAACAAGTATTACCGGGCGTCTTTTGAATGTATAGCATTTGGGATCGGTACCCTCATTATGCTCAGCAATTCTCTTTTCCAGGTTATTCGTAATTCCGGTGTAATAGGAGTTATCAGCACATTGAACAATGTATACATAGTAATATTTCATGGTATTATAAAGTTAAGGGTTCAATTTTGTTATCAGGTAAATCCCGGCGATTAGTGTCCATGTCAGGCTGAGGTCTGCTGAAACGTTGTAAACCACATTTCGACAGGCTCAATGTGACACAATGAACTGCATGTAACAATCACCATCATTGTAAGGTTGTGCTTGTCGAAGCAGGATTGTGGTGGTGGGTGGACACACACCACGGATGATTACCCTTCGACAGGCTCAGGGTAACACTTATTCTTTGTTTGTAAGGCCGAGCACTGTCGAAGCCCTTATATAAACCACATTTCGACAAGCTCAATGTGACACAACAGGCTCAAGGTGACATCGCTATTCTTGTCCTGCTGAGCCTGTCGAAGCATATACTTCTTTCCTTACACTGCACTTCTTTCGGAATAACTTTTTGCTACTTAATGGATTATACGTCCTGCTGTCATTTCGAGCGGAATGCAATGAAGCATAGAAATCCCTGTTGGAGTGGATGGTATAGCATATTCACCCTTCGACAGGATCAAGGTTACACTTACTCTTTGTTGTCGGGTTGAACACCGTTGAAGCCCTTGCGACAAGCTCAATGTGACACAACAGGCTCAAGGTGACAATCATTATCATTGTCATGCTGAGCCTGTCGAAGCATATAACTTCTTTCCTTACACTGCGCTTCCTGCAGAATGACTTTTGCTACGTCCTGCTGTCATTTCGGGCGGAATGCAATGAAGCCTAGAAATCCCTGTTGGGGTGGATGGTATAGCATATTCACCCTTCGGCAGGCTCAGGGTGACACTTATTCTTTGTTTGTCAGGCTGAGCACAGTCGAAGCCCTTGTATAAACCACATTTCGGCAAGCTCAGGGTGACACCTACTCTTTGTTGTTAGGCTGCCTCCATTAAAGCCCTTTTATAAACCACATTTCGACAAGCTCAATGTGACACAACAGGCTCAAGGTGACATCGCTATTCTTGTCATGCTGAGCCTGTCGAAGCATATCACCTTACCCTTCGACAGGCTCAGGGTGACACTTATTCTTTGTTTGTCAGGCTGAGCACTGCCGAAGCCCTTGTATAAACCACATTTCGACAAGCTCAACGTGACACAACAGGCTCAATGTGACATCGATATTCTTGTCATGCTGAGCCTGTCGAAGCATATAATCTTACCCTTCGGCAAACTCAGGGTGACACAACAAAGTTCAATGCGACAAATAGCCAAAAAGCCCCTGCTCTGCGAGCAGGGGCTTTTTTTTATCCATCAGGAAGGTATTATTTATACATTTCTTCCCTTAATGCCTGTATCTTGGGATCCGTGATATATTCATCAAAAGGCATTTCACGATCTATAAGTCCGTTCGGTGTCAGCTCCAGCACCCGGTCTGAAACGGTCTGTGTCAGCTCATGGTCCCTGGAAGTAAAGATGATCGTACCGCGGAAATCCTTCATACCGTTGTTGAGGGCGGTAATGGATTCCAGGTCCAGGTGGTTGGTCGGCTCATCGAAGGTCAGCACATTACCTCGCTGCATCATCATCCGGGAGAGCATACAGCGTACTTTCTCCCCTCCGGACAATACCGTACATTTTTTCTGGGTTTCCTCACCGGAGAACAGCATTTTACCCAGGAAACCGCGGATAAATGTTTCGTCCTTTTCCTCGGAGTACTGACGCAGCCAGTCCACCAGGTTCAGGTCCTTACCTTCAAAATAAGCCGAATTGTCGGCAGGCAGGTAGGTTGGCGTAATGGTCACACCCCAGCGGTATTCACCTTCAAAGTCGGTATCTTCCCCGTTGATGATCTTATAGAAAGCGGTCGTTACGAGAGAGCTCGCGCCTAAAACGGTCACTTTCTGCCCGCGCTTCAGATCAAAATTGATGTTCTTAAAGGCCAGTTCACCGTTAATGTATTTGGTCAGCCCTTTTACTTCCAGTATCTGGTCGCCGGCTTCACGGGTCTGGTTGTTGAATAAGATGGCAGGGTATTTCCTGTTGGATGGCTTCATATCCTCCACATTGATCTTATCCAGCATTTTCTTCTTGGATGTCGCCTGCTTGGATTTGGAAGCATTGGCGGAGAAGCGGGCAATGAATTCCTTCAGCTCGGCAATCTTATCTTCCGCTTTCTTATTCTGGTCGGCGCGTTGTTTTAACAACAGCTGGCTGGATTCATACCAGAAGCTATAGTTACCCGTAAAAATGTTGATCTTTCCGAAGTCAATATCCGCCACGTGCGTACACACGGTATCCAGGAAGTGACGGTCGTGCGATACCACCAGGACCACCTTATCATATTCAGACAGGAAATTTTCCAGCCATGAGATGGTGTTCATGTCCAGGTCATTGGTAGGCTCATCCAGCAGCAGGATATCCGGGTCCCCGAACAGGGCCTGGGCCAGCAATACCCTTACTTTTTCATTACCATCCAGGTCTTTCACCTTCTGGTAGTGCTTATCTTCCTTTACGCCCAGGTTACTCAGCAGTGTAGCGGCATCGCTTTCCGCATTCCAGCCGCCCATTTCCCCGAAAGTACCTTCCAGATCTCCCGCCCTGATGCCGTCTTCTTCGGTAAAGTCTTCCTTCGCATACAACGCATCCTTTTCCTGCATAATGCTGTATAGGACATCATTACCCATTATTACGGTTTGCAGGACATCCACCTCATCGTACTGGTGGTGGTTCTGCTTCAGGACGCTCATACGCTGTCCTTTGGATATTTCCACCTTACCCGTGGACGGCTCTATCTCACCGGACAGTATTTTCAGGAAAGTGGATTTTCCCGCACCGTTGGCACCAATGATACCATAACAGTTACCTTCCGTAAATTTTATATTTACATCTTCAAATAAAACTCTTTTACCGTAGCGAAGCGACAGGTTGGATACGTTGATCATGCTTGTATAGTTGTTGGAAATATTTTACGCTGCATTGACAGGTCAAAACAGTGCAAAGTGTTGCTATTTTGTATTTTGATGTGCAAAGTTAATCAAAAAGAAAGGATTTGCCCTTCTCCCGACCTAATTTTTCACTTTCAGGTCTATTTACAGCACTTGACTGCCGGAAGCCCGTTTACGGACTGCTTATCTGCCTGCCGGGCAACGGGAAGATAGCCCAGCCTATAAGCTTATAAAGTTCTTCCATGTTCCTCCGTTTCGCTACACTACAGCCGAAATGCCTCCCGACTGGCAGCGCGGCAAGTACAAAACGTCTTCCCGTTTCCTGCACCCGGACAGGCAAATTTAAAAGCACCTGCTTTATTTCATCAGGTCCCTGATCACTACGGAGGCACAGGTGGCCCCGAAGGTAGCAGGCAGGTAGGACATAGTGCCAAAGGCCGATTTCTTAAAGTTGGAGCCGTCGGTCAGCATCAGCGATTCCCGGATAGGCAGCTCCGGGGAGAAGACAGCTTTCAGGCCTTTTCTTATGCCCAGGCGCCTTAATCTTTTCCTTACCTGGTGGGCAAGCGGACAGTTGTAGGTTTTACTGATATCCACTACTTTCAGCTGGGTAGGGTCAAGCTTGCCGCCGGCTCCCATAGAGCTTACAATGGGGATCTTCCGTTGCAGGGCCGCCTGCAGGAAGGTTATTTTGGGCGTAAAGCTGTCTATACAGTCTGCCAGGTAATCATATTGCGCGGCGTTCAGTATTTCCTCCACCTTTTCGGGTGTTACGAATGAGTTGATGACGTGCAGCTTCAGTTCCGGGTTAATGGCTTTCAGGCGTTCCGCCATCAATTCCACCTTTGACTGTCCATGCGTGGTAGCCAGGGCAGGCAACTGCCTGTTACGATTGGTAGGGTCCACCACATCGCCGTCCACGATGGTCATCTCTCCTATCCCGCTCCTGCAGATAAATTCGGCGCAAAAGGAACCTACGCCGCCCATTCCCACCACCAGCACGTGCTTACGGGTAAGCTGTATGAGTTTTTCTTTACCTGTGATGAGCTCCGTACGGGACAGCCAGCTTATATCTTCCATGAAACGTTTATGATTTTAGAGTAGTTTTTTTGAATCTGCAAAATAACGTCATCCGTCTCAATTTTTAAAATCGAGGCTGCGGTCCTGTAAACCACTTCCACAGGGACAGCATACCGGTCTGTTTCCAGAAAAATGTGTTCGGGGGGAACAGCCTGCAGAATCTCGGAATAGCGGTCGGAGTGCTGCAGTATGGCAGGACCTATGCTCAGGTAATGGCCGTGCCGGACGATCTGAGCAGCGAGTTCGGGGTGCTTATTGAAGCCATGGAAGATCACAGGGACCTTACAGTCCTTCAGCAGTTGCAGGCACTCCTGGTAGGCCCTTACACAATGGATGATCACAGGCTTGCGGAAATAAGCGGCCAGCTTTAGCTGCTCCGAAAAAACTACCAGCTGATCTTCCCAGGGTGTAGCGCAGATCTTATCCAGGCCGCATTCCCCGATAAAAAGCGTATCCGGAAGCGTTTCCAGCAGGGCCTGCAACTGTGCCAGCTGCCGCTGAGGCTCCGCCGCATACCAGGGATGGATGCCAAGGCTGTAGCGGGCCGGCAGGGCTGCCGCTTCACCGGGCATTACGTTGTATATATATACCGTATCATCCCCGTAATGCTGGTGGGTATGGATATCAATATATTTCATCATTACCGTTGGCCACCGGTCAGCGCAACGATCTCCCTGCAGATGCTTGCGGCCCGGTCATCGTTATACCATTTCTGGAGGGCTATCTTCATATCTTCAAAAGAGGCATTATTGCTTTTCAGGTCATTGTAAAGCTGCTGCGCCCCGGCAGGCCTGGGGCCCCATACGGCTATATCCTTCCCGGCATCATCCCGGATGACGAGCTTGGGAATGGATTTGCCGCCGTTGGTCAGGTACTGGTCGATCAGGTAAGGCTCCGAATCCCTCAGGCTGATCTCCATCACGACATTGTGGTTAATGGCGGCCAGCTTATGCAGGATGGGAACAATGTGGGCCGCATCCCCGCACCAGGGCTCCGTTATAACGATCCACTGCTGAAATTCACTGATGGCACCAATGGCTTCCCTGATTTCCGGGGACGGTTCGAATGTCTTCAGCCAGCGGTTCATCCTGGCCGCATTCATTTTTGTATAGTCCAGCATCTCCGCCTTGTCATATGGAGCTGTGGTAATTTCACCATTTACGATGGCGTCGGTCAGCGCCAGATAGCTTTCAAAATTCATAATGTTCTGTTTATAATTAAGGTGCCTGTCCGTTCATAAACGGCTCTTTTCCGGTCAGTGCTGCCGACCGGAACATTTTACAAAGGATAAAAAGGGATCAGATCACAGCACCGGCTCTTCAAAATAGCTGATACCGATGGCTTTCAGGAAAGCCGTTAATTTAACCACCTTGCTTTCACAAAGTTCATATTTGGTAAATTCCTTGGAAAAGGAGGCGGTTGCACATTCCAGGCTTATTTCGGTGAGCGCGACAGGCACCTCATCCTTATCGTAGAAAAGAATGGCATGACGCGGCGTAAAGCAGTTGCCCTTTATTTCATCGCCGCAGTTCTCATGGTACAGCAGCCGGGCCAGCTCCTGCACCTGCTTATCTGTCAGCACCACCCGCTCCTTGATGTTCAGCTTATTGCTTTTCAGCACATCCTTCAATGCGGCCGGGTTATTGATATGATCGTTCAGGATGGCAGAAAAGGGGTTATCCGTTTCATAAGCGCTTTTATAAGAGAATATTTCCACCTTTACCGCATCGGAAAAGGGGAAATTGCGCTTCAGCTTCTGCGCATCCACCTTGTCCTTGATATTATTCTGAACAGCATCCCGGCAGGAAGGCAGCAGCGACAGCACAGACAGCAGGCATATGTATTTTATAATTCTTATCATATCAGTTATATTCAATAAGAGTAATTTTCAATAAAGTTAGCCATTTAAACACGAATAAGATCACTGTCCTACAACTTTACGGTACCACTGCAATACCAGCTCCAGTTGCTGCTCCCTGGTCATATGGCTGTTATCCAGCACCAGTGCATCCGCGGCCTTTGTCAGCGGATCCTGCTCCCGGGTAGTATCTATATGGTCCCTGTGCCGGATATTGTCCCTCACTTCCTCCATGGTAATATCGGGCCGGGCCGCGCTCATTTCCAAGTAGCGACGCTGCACCCTTACTTCTTCCGAGGCGGTCATAAAAATCTTAAGAGGCGCATCCGGGAAGATAACGGTGCCTACATCCCTGCCATCCATGACCACGCCCCCCTGCCTGCCCATAGCCTGCTGCAAGGCTACGGCAAAGGTGCGCACTTCCCTGATAGCCGCTACTTCGCTCACCACGTTGGCGATATCAAGGTCGCGGATACGGGCGCTCACATCACGACCGTTCAGGTACACCAGGCTCTGGAGCAGCTCCGGCCGGTTTTCCATGCGGATTTGTATATGCTGCAGGGCTTCCTGCATGCGTGCTTTGTCAGCCAGATCGATGCCCTGCTCAATGAAGTACAGGGTGATGGCCCTGTACATCGCACCGGAGTCAATGTAGGTGTATCCCAGCACTTTCGCCAGTCCTTTGGCAATAGTGCTTTTACCGCAGGAGGAATAACCGTCTATGGCTATATTGATTTTCTTGTGTGTTTCCATATCAATAAAAAGTGCCTAATTCCAATACCTATCAGAATTAAGCACCTGTTATGTTATATTTTATATGACCGTATTAATAACCCCTGCCATCTTTTTTCTCCACAAAGTTCATGAAAGCTTTATTGGCTACCCTGTTGCCGCCGGGAGTAGGATAGTTGCCGGTAAAGTACCAGTCACCCCTGTTATTCGGACAGGCCATATGCAGGCCCTCGATGGTCTGGTAAATGATCTCCACGTCACATTCCACTTCTTCAGGATGCAGCAGCTCGGCAATCTTCCTGCTGATCTGCTCGGCTGTAAAGTTATCGTAAAAGCGCTTCACATAGTTTTCCTGTGTCAGCGCATTATTGCCTTCCGCGGTTTTACAGAGCTGGTACACGTCTTCCACCACCTGCAGGGAGCCGTTATCCTTATGCAGGGCCAGCGCCGCCTGGAAGGCTATAAAGTCACCCATCCGGCTCATATCGATACCATAGCAGTCCGGGTAACGGATCTGCGGCGCGGAGGAAACGATCACGATCTTCCGGGGCCTGAGACGGGCCAGCATTTTAATGATGCTTTCCCTCAGCGTTGTACCCCTTACAATAGAATCGTCTATGACCACAAGGTTATCTTCGCCATGATTTACGGTTCCATAGGTAATATCGTACACGTGCTGCACCATTTCGTCCCGCGCGGAATCTTCCGTGATGAAGGTCCGGAGCTTTACATCCTTGATGGCGACCTTATCAATCCTGACTCGGCGATGTATCAGCTCCCTGATCTCATCGTTCGTCATCTGGTCCCTGTTCTTCAGGATACGGTCTATCTGTATGTCCTTCATATAGTCTTCCAGGCCCTTGATAAGCCCGTAGAAAGATATCTCAGCCGTATTCGGTATAAAGGATACTACTGTATGCTTAAGGTCGTAATCAATGGATTTCAGCACGCTGCCGGTAAGGTTCTTGCCCAGCCTGATACGCTCTTTATAGATATCCGCATCGCTGCCCCTGCTGAAATAGATACGTTCAAAGCTGCAGGCCAGCTTTTCACCCGGCTCCAGTATCTGCTCTATCTGTACCTGCCCGTCCGCTTTTACGATAATGGCCTGTCCCGGCTCTATCTCTTTCACATCGGAGAGTTGCAGGTTAAAGGCCGTCATGATCGCAGGGCGCTCCGAGGCTGCCACCACGATCTCATCATCTATATAGTAATATCCGGGTCGTATACCGTTCTTATCCCGCATCACGAAGCCGTCACCATTGCCTACCAGTCCGCCGCACAGGAAACCGCCGTCAAAGCCGGAAGCGGCTTTTTTCAGCACTTCCACCATATCCGGGTTCTCAATATCCTTTGTTTCTTCCTCGCACAGGTAATAGTGCACGGTGTCTATCATAGCCCCGAGATCACTGTTACGCATGGATTCCTTAGGCTCTTCAGGCAGGCGGCTGTACAATTCATCCGTATTCACCAGGTTGAAATTACCGGCCATTGCAAGATTCCTGGCAGGGTTGATATCGGATTTGACAAAAGGATGGCAGTATTTGACGCTGTTCTTACCCTGCGTACCGTACCGCAGATGCCCCAGCATGACCTCACCCATAAATCTCAGGTATCCTTTCATCAGGCCGGGATAGTTGCGGAGGTCCGGGTACATACGTTCCAGCTCTGATACCTCTTCCTGAACGGAGTTGAAAATTTCCTTGATGGCGCCCTGTCCCGGGATACGCAGGCGGTGCAGGAACTGATATCCCGGCTCCACGTTCAGCTTCAGGGTAGCTATACCGGCACCGTCCTGGCCCCTGTTATGCTGCTTTTCCATCAGCAGATACAGCTTATTCAATCCGTAGAATGCTGTACCATACTTGCGATGATAATAAGAAATAGGTTTTCTTAGGCGGATGAATGCGAGCCCGCATTCGTGTTTAATAGCGTCTGACATAATTCGGACACAAAATTAATTCAATTTCCACAATTTATGAAAAAGGAGCAGAGGCCTGTTAACTATGTATAAATAAGTTATATTTATATAATTCCCATTATACCATTTACTTATTTTTTTGCCGTCCACCCGCCCGGGTTCGGGAGCGCCGGACGGCATCCCTTACAAAGGCACATCCTGTAACGGGGAGAGGCATTATTTACAAAAAGTTATTACCGGATATAACCGTTTTTTTACCATCAGACTGAATATAAAATCTTAACTTTACGAGTATAATCACCCTAAAAATGTAAGCTTATGTCGTTAAAAGAAACATTCACCGTAACGGGCGAAAATCTGCTTAAGAAGATCAAGGACCTGATAGCAGAAGGCAATGTCCGCAAAATAGTCATTTCAGACAAATCGGGTAAAGAGATGATGAGCTTCCCGGTAACTATCGGCGTGGTCGGCGTACTGCTGGCGCCCGTTTTCGCCGCCATCGGGGCCATAGCTGCCATGGTCAGCGACTGTACGGTCACCGTTGAGAAAGAGATGCCGGAAGAGCAGCCCCGGCAGGAAACCAACGGGGAGCTACCACCGCCGCCAGCGCATTAAAGCGGCCTGTCACCCCTAATAGGCCAACAATAAAGCACCGAAAAAGTACATCACACAGATGTATCCGATAAAAAATGAGGCTATTTAAAAAGCCGTCATTCCCAGCGAAACGTAGTGCAGCCGGGAACTATTATCAGTAAAGCAAAATCTCATAATCTACCGATTATGAGATTTTGCTTTGCAAGAGTTTCTCCACGCCGGAATGCCGTAATGATACTTTTTGGCCCCCCCATTTTATACAATAATTTACCTGACCGTACCCTATTCAATATTCTTCAAAGCGTCCACCAGGCCTTTAAAGTTTTCATTGATGCCGGATAGCTGCACCAGGACCTGGGCGGTCTTATCATCACCGCCCAGCCCGGCAAACTGGTTGTTCTTCCTGAATGTGGTAACAATATGCTTATAGCGCTCCTGCTCTTCGGGAGTGGCTATATGCATAATATGCCTGAGCTTGAGCAGATTGGCTTCCGCATCGGTGGTCAGCGTCTGCGCTTCGGCTTCATAGCTGGCAATGATCAGGTTCAAAAGCTCCTGCTCATTCATCAGGGGCACTATTTTCACCACCATCCTGTTCATGCTCCTGTACGAGCCCTGCAGCTTGAAGGCCGGCTCCGTACGGAACGCGTCATTCATCCCTGCGCTGGCTATATATAAATCGTTGACCTGCAAAACCACTTTCCTGACATACATTACATTTCGCAATACAACTATGGCATCGTCCACCTCCGCCCCGGTATAGGCAGCTTCCAGCTCCGGACGCAAATCCTCGTGCCGCTCCACATAGTCCACAAGCCTGTAAAAGTCTTTCATGCTCTTATGCCCTATCACCTGCAAATAACGGTTTTCGTTCATGGCATTTTCTACCAGGCTCAGGTCAAACAGGTGCCTGCTCTCCCCTGCCACATCACCCAGGTTATACACATCGGAACGGTTGGCCAGCATATCGGGGATCTTAAAGAGACTGCCGCTTTCGGTATAAGGATTGCCTGCCATCACCACACAGAAGCGTTTGCCCCGCAGGTCGTAGGTTTTGCTTACGCCTTCAAAGATGCCGTCTATCTTACGCTGCCCGTCCGCCAGCGATATGAACTGCTGCAGGAATTCCGGGCTGCAATGCTGGATATCGTCCACATACAGCATCACGTTATCAGCCATTTCAAAAGCAAGGTTCAGCTTCTCCAGCTCGACCCTGGCCCCCGAAGTTGTTGCTTCGGCAGGATCAATGCTGGTGATACGATGCCCGATAGTGGGACCGTTTATTTTTACAAAATGCAATCCCATCGTAGCGGACAGGTACTCCATCAGGGTGGTTTTACCATAACCCGGCGGCGAGATCAGCAGCAGCATCCCCATTCTCGCGGTACGCTTATCATCACCTACCGTACCCAATTGTTTGGCAAGGTTGGCGCCAATCATCGGGAAATATACTTCATTGATAAGCCTATTCCGCATAAAGGAGCTAAGCACCTTGGGCTGCATTTCCCTTATCTTCAGACGCTGCTCATAAGCGGCTACCAGGCTGCGTTTGGTAGCCTGGAAATCCTCGTACAAAGGCACTGTTACCTGCCGGAAATGTGTCAGCTCTTCCATAAACTCATGATAACGGATGATATAGCCCTGCTCCGTTATGGTGGCATGATTGCCTTTCAGCCCGGTCAGCACCGTACTTTCGGCAGCAATATGCTCTTTGTAGCTGTCAGCCCCGAACAATACCAGGCAGGTAGCCTCATCTATATATGCCAGGTACGGCTCCGCGTTTTCCAGGGTCATGACATAGGCTTCCACCCAGTCCTGTATAATATAGAAACGCTCTATCAGGCTGTAAGATTCATTTTGAATATCCTGACGGAATACCTCTTCCTGGTGCTGCTGCTGCAGATGATGAATAAAATCTTTCTTTAGCTGCAATGCGGCGCTGCTGCAGGTAAAATAAGCCGGATCTTTCAGCTCATCCATCAGGTATGCTGCCATAGCTTCTACGGTAGCAGGAGGCAAATGATTATGTACCAAGGTAATATCCTGCACCAATACCCTGAAGGCCTGCGTATCCTGGTACGCTGCTTGAAACAGCCGCCTGATCTTGTGAGCAGACTGTATCAGTTGTTCCAGCTTTTGCAACTGCTGCCCGGTCAATTGCTTCCAGAACAGTTGCGCCTGTACCCGGACAGCAACCGGGACCCTGAGAATACCCAGGCTGTCATCCAGCTTTATCAATGCGTCCGTAATAGCCACGGCATCCGCATTGTGCACGCCTTTCACATAACCGCCGGCATAGTCCTGGTCTATCAGGCTGTCAATATATGCCGCAATATTCAGATCTCTTTTTTTGATATACTCCTGAAATGCCCGGAATGCCAGATAAGCACCTCTATATACTGCCGGGTTCTCCGAAATATAATCCTGGTCCCAGACGGCAATATGTTTCCGGAAAATACTCTCATCAACGGGCTGGTAAAAATTGGTGCCCATCAGATGATACATCAGGCGGTCGTTATGCTTTACGATCGTCAGTGCCAGCTCCTGCTTATTGACCGCAAATTTATACGGCCCCAGGGCAATGATATGATGCCCGTCCACAAACAGCTCATTTTTATCCTGCAGGGCCCTGATGGTATTTTCGCGGGCCAGCTTCAGGCTGTTCATCAGGTTTTCCGCCTTACCCACATCGCCCAGATCCTGCAGTTCCTGAGATAAGCTCCTGACCTTCTCTATCATCAGGTCACCGGCAAAAAAGCTGTATATCTCCTCATTGGTGCCCAGCGTCAATGCTTTGCTCTCTATATTTTTCAGCACACGCAGGCCGATCTGCTCCAGGTTGCCGGTACGCTTGTTGATCTGCGCTACCAGCATTTCCTTTTTGCCGTTGAATGCTTTTATAACCTCGTCCCGCTTGTCGGCAATCTTCAGGATAAAATCATCAAAGTCGGCAAACTTACTTTCCAGCTCCTCGATATGCACGCTGATCTTAGTGTAGTAGCTGTCGCATTTTTCTACCGAATCGGACAGATCCAGGAAGTTGACGATACTTTGCTCCAGTAAGGTGAGCTGCGCATGGAATTCCCCTACCGCCTCACCAGATCTCAGGCTGTTGATCCTGCGTGTCAGCGATGCCCTTACCTCATTCAAAGATGCGAACAGCACCGAAATATTTTCAATGATCTTTGTGGTCTGCGTGGTATCTTCTATCTTAAGGCTGTTCAGTATATCTATCAGCAGCTCCAGTTGCCCGGCTATATCCATGCAGGCTTTTTCAATAGCCTGTGCATCTATCACTTTGGCAACACGCTCTATCGCCTGTCGCTGCTCGGCAATGTGCGCTTCATAAGGCTGCAAAGCATTGTCCTGCAATAAGAACGTTACCGTTTCCTGCGACAACTGCCTATTGAATGCCTGTACCTGGTCCAGCATTTCACTGACTGCATCCTGGTCAATATACCGGACCTGCTGCAATTCAATAATACCACCCTGCGTAATACGAACCGTATTCAGTTGCTGCACCAGCTCATCCACCGTAGCATATTCTGCGTTCCGTATCTCCTGGTCCAGCGCCGCCACCTGAGCGCGTTTTTGTACCAGCTGCTCCACGGCAGACTGACGCTGTGCCTGCACTTTGGCAAATTCATCAATAGCCGTTTCGGCAATGGTCCCGATCTGCTTCAATGGTTCAGCAATACCATAAGTATCGCCGTTATTGATCCAGAAATAGCTGTCCAGAATATCTTTGGACAGCCTGGCAATATCCTCGTACAGACCTTCATAGCTGTCTTCTTTCTTCAGCAACTGCAGGATCTCATACCCCTCCGACATCGCGCTGACGATATCTTTATTACCTATCTTGTACAATACATTATCTTTCATCGCCTCATTTTCCACCAATGCGGCGGTATAAGGCGTCTGCCAGATCTGTACCTGGTGATGACGCACCGCTTCCTTTTCCGAACGGAAATAGATCAGCCTGCCATCTTTGAATATGGTAAAGCCATTGCAGATAATAGGCGTATTGACCTGCTGCTGTATCACATTGTACGACATCAGCACATAAGTATTGCTGTGCTTCTGGTAATATACATACAGGTAGTCCTCGCCATTCGGAGCCGCAACAGTACGCATATATTCCAGGTGGTCCATGCCGTTCTCAAAGAGCTTATACTCGCCATTCTGCAAATAGTATCCATTGGAGAATATCACTCCCTGCTGGTCGGGCAACAGGATACCGCTGTCCAGCAGGCTCGGGATATTATGCACCTCCCTGGTCCGAACATTGTATATAAACGCCCTGAAATCCTCCTGGTAAGGCTTTATTCTGACAGCAATGAGATTGCCCAGGTCCGCATAGTAATACTGCGCATCATCCAGTTGCTGATCTTTGTTGGCAACCGGCTCAGAATAAATGCCCAGCCCCGTATCCGTATTGTCTTCGATCTTAAAGGTAATATCACCGCCGATAGCTTCTATATACACCTTATCCAGGATAGAGATATGCGGATGCAGGCCCAGCCTCCTGTCCTCCAGGGAGGTTCTTGTGAAATCAAAGCTGTACTGCTTTGCCTGCCTGACCTCATGAATGCTCCTGTCATCTATATATTTTAGCTGCTTACCATCTATATACCATTTAAACGCCTTCCTGTCCTCTACATTTTTAGAGCTCTGGAAGATCATATAGAGATAATGCTCCGTCCTGTAGAATTTGGAAAAGAAAGACTCCCGGTAATACCTGTACAGGTTTTTGAAATCCGTTACGAATTGCGCATCCGTTATCAGGTCAAGACTTACAGGCTCAAAATGATTGTCCGCAAACCTGTAGATGCTGAACACATCTCCCAGCTCTATTTCTTCGCGCAGTCCGAAGTGGACATTATAACCGAAAATACAGTATTCACCAAAGGCAATGATACCGCGGGCCACACCGTTATGTTCGGTAGTGATACGCTGATTGGCTATCAATGCAAACTGTTCCGTATTGAAAATTTCTTTCCTGCCTTCATTCAGCGCTGCCAGGCGCTCGCTTAAAATCACACTTTGCTCCTGTAACCTGTTGCGTATGATCTCATACGTCCCCGTATCTAAAGTAACTTTATTTTGTGGCATAAGCTGTTGTTTGTTTTTTTACTTTCCAAAAACCGTCTTAATATTCAAGATAACACTTCTTTTTATAGGATTTAGGAGATTTCTCCATTGCGCTACGCTACAGTCGAAATGACAAGTAATACATCTGGCGTAAGAGCGAATCAGTAACAGACCACCCTATGTCATTTCGAGCGAAGTGAAACGGAGTCGGGAAATCTCCTTGCATTTCCAACCAAAAGCTGAAACTTCTGCCTCTACCTAGTCCAGAGACTTTCCATTGCGCTACGCTACAGTCGAAATGACAAACGGCATGGCTACAGTAAGAAGCGAACCAATAGCACACCTCTTATGTCATTTCGAGCGGAGTGAAACGGAGTCGAGAAATCTCCTTGCATTTCCAACCAAAAGCTGAAACTTCTGCCTCTACCTAGTCCAGAGACTTTCCATTGCGCTACGCTACAGTCGAAATGACAAGTAGCATGTTTAGAGTGAGAAGCGAACCAACAGCCCCCTTATGTCATTTCGAGCGAAGTGAAACGGAGTCGAGAAATCTCCTACATTTCCAACCAAAAGCTGCATCACCTGAGCAAGCTAAATACATCATTCATCACTTCATCATTAAAGAATTTCCATTCACTATTCACATTATCAATTAATGTATTCTTCTTGGCTCTGCTCCATTTTTTTAGCTGTTTTTCCCTCTCAATAGCAAGTGATATATTTTCAAATACCTCATAATACACCAGCAAAACACAATTGTATCTATCTGAAAAACTATTTACAATTAAATGCTGCTCATGTTCATACAATCTTCGTTTCAGATCATTCGTTACCCCTATATACAGAACAGTTTTTGCCTTATTTGTCAATATATATAGAAAGTATGATTGCATGGTCGAGTTTTTTAATTTACAACCTACCTCTCCTGAATGGTCTTTGAGATTTCTCCATTCCGCTACGCTACAGTCGAAATGACAAGTAGCATGTTTAGAGTGAGAAGCGAACCAACAGCACACCTCTTATGTCATTTCGAGCGGAGTGAAACGGGGTCGAGAAATCTCCTTGCATTTCCGACCAAACACTGACCTTCTGATCTTACCTGGTTTAGAGATTGCCCCATTTCGCTATACTACAGTCGAAATGACAGAGTAACACCTGGGGCAAGAACGAATCAGCAGCAGACTCACCCTATGTCATTTCGAGCGGAGTGAAACGGAGTCGAGAAATCTCCTACATTTCCAACCAAAAGCTGAAACTTCTGCCCTATATAGTCCAGAGATTTCTTCATTCCACTACGCTGCAGTCGAAATGACAGAGTAGCACCTGGGGTAAGAACGAATCCTCACCCTATGTCATTTCGAGCGAAGTGAAACGGAGTCGAGAAATCACCTTGCATTTCCAACCAAAAGCTGAAACTTCTGCCTCTATCTAGTCCAGAGATTTCTCCATTCCGCTACGCTACAGTCGAAATGACAAGTAGCATGTTTAGAGTGAGAAGCGAACCAATAGCCCCCTTATGTCATTTCGAGCGAAGTGAAACGGAGTCGAGAAATCTCTTTGTATTTCCAACCAAACACTGCACTTCTAACCTACATAATCTAGAGATTCCTCCATTTCGCTACGCTACAGTCGAAATGACAAGTAGCATGTTTAGAGTGAGAAGCGAACCAATAGTAGCCCCCTTATGTCATTTCGAGCAAAGTGAAACGGAGTCGAGAAATCTCCTTGCATTTCCAACCAAAAGCTGAAACTTCTGCCTCTATCTAGTCCAGAGATTTCTCCATTAAGCTACGCTGCAGTCGAAATGACAAATAGTACATTCTGGTGTAAGAACAAATCAGTAGCAGACTCACCCTATGTCATTTCGAGCAAAGTGAAACGGAGCTGAGAAGTTTATTATTACCTGTGCTTTAAGCATGCTCTGCTAAAATGATGATCTTCCAATTAAGAGCGCACACCTCTACCCCAGCTTCCTGTTTGACCAGCCCAGGTTGCTGACCATATTCATCAGGTTCATAATGAACGGACGGTCTTCGTCTGAGCTTTGCTGCTGCATCTTTAAGAGGATACCGGATATGGTCAGGTTCTTCAGATCGTTGGTGCTGACATTATATTTCTCAGCAAAATCCCTGATCTTATCCATCAGATCGCCGTTATTGGTACCATCTCCTATCAATGCCTGCTTGATATGCGTAGCATGCTCGCTTTCATTGATGAGCCTGTCAAATCCTTTAGCATTGGAAATCTGGTTCACAATATTCTGGAAGAACATACTTTCACCACCTACAATATCTATTTTCGCTGTCTTCATCGCTTCACCCAGCACCTCAGCCTGCGCATCTGCAATATCTTTCTGGATGCGTATCTGCGCTAATGCGATGTCCTTGTCCTTCTGTACCAGTATCTTGAACTCTTCGTGCTCTTTACCCACACCATCCAGCTTTTTCATAGCTTCCGCTTTCTCTTCGATACCTTTGGCTTCCGCCAGCGCTTTCTCTCTTAAGATATCGGCTTCCATCATACCCTCTTTGCGTTTGGCGTCTGCCATTTTCTCTACAATAGTAGCCTCTACTATACCCTGGCGCTCTTCTGCAGCCGCTTTTGCCAGCATCACCTCTGCCTCGGACAGACCGATGGTCGCTTCTTCACGGGCCTGGGCCTCTGCCAGTATCTTACGGGCTTCCGCCTGCTTGGCTGCCGCTTCTTTACGGGCCTCAGCATCTATCAGCATCTGCCTGGCTTTCTCTTCTGCTGCTCTTTTCTCAGCTTCCGCCGCTTTCACGGTATGGATCAGCTTTTCTTCCGCTGCCCTTGACGCTTCGGTAATACCTACCGTTTTGCTTCTTTCCACTTCACGGAATGCTTCTACGTCCTTAATGCTTTGCTGCTCTTCCACCACGCCTTTTTCCAGCTTCACACGCTCCCTGATGACGTCCTGTATGTTCTTACGCTCTACCTCTACCGTTTTCTCTTTCTCTATCTGTGCCAGGGTCACGATCTTTTCACGCTCCGTTACTTCCAGCATCCTGTCTTTTTCCACACGCTCCGTTTCCACGGCATCTGTCCTGAGCTTACTCTTCTCCGCTATGATGATCTGGCGCAGCTTGTTCTCTTGCTGGATAGCCAGCTGCTCTTCCGTTTTGATCTTTACGGTCTGGGCTTTGAGCCTTTCCTCTTCCCGCACTTTTACGATCTCTGCTTCTTCACGCGCCTTGATATTATCAATTTCACGCTTTTGCTTTTCTTCTTTCTCTGCCATCTGGCGCTCCAGCTCCAGGATAGCTTCCCGTGCTTCCACATTCTGCTTTTTGATCACTTTCTCTTCTTCCCTGCGGATCAGGTTCGCTTTGATATTTTGTGCCGCGGTCAGCTCCGTGATTTTCTTGATACCTTCCGAATCCAGGATATTTTCCGGGCTCAGGTAGCGCAGCTCCGTCTGTTCCAGGTAGTCAATGGCACAGTCATCCAGGATATAGCCGTTCAGGTCCGTACCGATCACGTTCAATATCTCGTCCCGGAATTCACGACGCGCCTCGTACAGCTCCGTGAAGTCGAATTTCTTACCGGCCGTTTTCAGCGCCTCGGAGAATTTAGCTTCAAACAGGTGCGTCAGCGTAGAGACATCACTGGCCCGCTCACAACCTATCACCTGCGCCACATTCAGCACATCGTCCACATTTTTATTGACACGCACAAAGAACGCCACTTTGATATCCGCACGGATATTATCCCTACAGATCAGGCCGTCATGCTCCATGCGGTCTATCTGCAGCTTTTTGACGGAGATATCCATGATCTCCATCTTATGAAGAATGGGAATGACATACATCCCTTTGTTAAAGGCCACCTTGCTGCCACCCACACCGGTCCTTACAATGGCCTTGCCCTGCGGTATCTTCTTATAAAAAGTAGCGAAGGCAAATAAAACAATAAGCAATATAAACACCACACCGCCAATCGTCATCAGGGTTAAACCGCCCAGGTTATCTAAAAATGCTCCCATAAGTTAAAAAGATTGTTTAAAATGGTTAAATGATATTTTAGTATTTCAGTCATTCAATACGTTATGGATATTGATATCCGGCTCCACCAGGTAATATCTTCCGCTATCCGCATCGCTCATCAGCGTGACTTCCGCGCCGTACGGGATAGCCCCGCCGCTTTTGCTTTTCACGAGCACCCTGATCACATCATTGAGGATGACCACTTCCGCATATCCCAGCTTATCTCCCGATATGGCCGATTTCATCCGGGCGGTCCTGCCGATGAGCTCATGCTGCTCTTCTCCGTTATATCCCATTGATCTGTATATCCTGATTAAAGGCCGTGTTGCCAGCCGGGTTAAAAAATAAGCGAGGATGAAGACAGGTATCAGTATCAATCCTGATTTCCAGCCCCAGCTCCCTATATTCCAGATCATGGAGGAAGCCAGGGTAAACATCCATGCAATGAACTTAAAAGTGCTCAATACTACCATTACAGGCACTTTTCCCACGTTGATAAACGCCAGCGCCCTGGAGAAGAAAGAGGGCCCTTCCACTCCTCCCTGGGCATCCACATCCACTCCTGCCTCCAGGTCCATATCCAGGTCACCCAGGAAATCTCCCGAAATAAAGGTCAGCAGCCAGTAAATGGCAGACAGGCTTACCAGCACTGTCATGATCGCATTCGGCAGCGGATGAAAAAAGTAATTTAAGATGTCAGCCATAGTATTGATAATTTTAAGATATTACATGCCCAGCTTTTGCTTTAAGGCCGCCAGCTCTTTGTCCACCGACAGGCTATCATCTTTCAATATCCTGTCGATCTCGCTTTTGCTGTCCTGCTTTTCATGGGCGATCTCGCCATATGCCCTAGCCAGGGCTTCCTGGTCATCGGCTTTCTCTTTCATCCGTTCCAGCATCACGATAGTACTGTCACTGTCAATCTGGGCTATTTGCTTATTGACCTGCTGGGTGGCGGCGCTTACCTTCACCCGTGCGCGCAATGTCTTAAGCTCTTTTTCCCATTTGGCGAGGTTCTCCTGCAGCACGCGGATATTCTTCTGCATCTCTTCCACGGTATGCTCATGCATCACCGCCTGCTGCTCCAGGTCCAGGGCATCCTCGGCATATTGGCGCTTTAACGATAAGGCTTCCCGGGCGAGCTGCTCTGCCTTTCCTGCTTCCAGTTCCCTGTGCTGTGCCTTTTGCAGTATCAGCACCGCCTTTTCACCGTATGCGTCAGACTGCTTGATGCACTGCTCCTGCTCGTTGCGGGTCCTGAGCGCCAGGGCCTTTATTTTTGCATACGCTTCGGTCGCATTGGCGAGGTCGTCCCTTAATTCGCGGAGACCCTGTTCCGTCATCCTGACCGGATCTTCCATCCGTTCGACAGCGGCATGTATCTCCGCCTGTCCTATCCTGAAAAGCCTTTTAAAGATATTCATAACAATCAGTTTTTATAGTTTAGAAAATTCAATTATTTTATCAGCATATTCGTGCAAAAGCAGCCCCAGGGCGTTTAAAGCACTTTCAAATTCATTATAATCCAGGTTCTCCAGTTGCATGGTATAGCGGTACAATACCTTGTCACCTTCCTCGTTGATAACGAAGGCCCCGTGCAGCATATCCCGGTTCTTCTGCAGCAGCGCCTTAAATACGGCCACATTATCACTGGTAAAAGCGAACAGGTAGTATTCCATGATCAGCACCGGAGGCACCACGCCGAGTATCAGGTGCCGGATGCCGTCCTGCTCGTTCTCAATTTTGATGATGCCGGATGCCTCATCCCTATACAGCACTTTGTATTCTGCCTGCTTTACAAAATCCAGGATCTTATTGATATACATTACTCTCATCTACTGTATATTTTTTGATTTAAAAATAATCTTTATCTTTACGCTATCAAAATTAGCAAAATAAAATTAAAATGCAAATAATTTTAGCATTTTAATTTGAAAAAATTCCACGGCATGACCAAGATAGGCAGTAACATCAAGAAAATAAGGAAAACAAAGGGACTGACGCAGCAATCCTTTGCAGACCTGTTTGATATAAGCAGGGGCAATATATCCTCCTACGAGGAGGACCGGGCAGAGCCCAGGATCGAAACGATCATTAAAATTGCTAATTATTTTAGCATACCATTAGAAAGCCTGCTAACAAAAGAATTGACGGTTAATGAGATCCTGCAGTATAATACGGACAGGCTGCTGGAAGAGGAGCATAAATTGTCCACGCTGAAGATAAAAGTGGTGCCTTATATCAATGAGGATATATTGGTGAAGGGCCTTCACGGTGAATTAAGCTTTGAAGATTTTGATGCCTATCCTCTTATTAAAATACCGGAAACCAACCCGTTCAGGGTGATCGCGCTGAGCTTCAACAGCAATATCCCTCATCACCAGTTGTTCGAAAAATACACGTCCAACGACATACTTTTCTTTGTGCATGTAAGCACTCATAATATTCACCTGGTCAACAAAAAAGCCGGCCTCCTGCTGGCTCCCCACCAGCTCACACTGGGGCAGTTCCAGCAGGAGGACGGCATTATACAGCTCACGCTGAACCAGCAGCAGCAGGAAACCGTTGATCTTGCAAAGTCCAACCGCTACTGGAAATTATTCGCCACATACCAGCATACCAAATAAAGCATAAGGGCGCTTAAAGGATCAGCCCGGTTCTCCTTTAAGCACCCTGTATTTTTAGCCCAGCCCGATCGTTTCATGGAGGGCAGGTATCAGCACATCCCTGAACCCTTTCCTGATCAGCCTGGTCTTGAAGGCTTCCTGTACATCATATTCGCCATGGACCAGGATCAGCTTTTCCACCAGGGACGGGTCCTGGCAGGCCAGCCACTGGCTGATCTCCCCGTAATCCCCATGGGCACTAAGGCTGTCAATTTCAGCGATCTCCGCCTGCACTTCATGATCCACACCGAAAATACCCACCTTCTGCGGCCTGTTCTTCAGCCGGCCGCCCAGGCTCTGCGGCTCACAATAGCCCACCAGCAGTATGGTATTCCTGGCCGACGAAATATTATTGGCTATATGATGCTTTACCCTGCCCGCTTCCGCCATGCCCGAGGCGGAGATGATCACCATAGGCCGCTTATCGCTGTTGAGCGATTTGGAGGTCTCCACATCATCTACAAGGACCAGGCCCCTGAACATAAAAGGATCATCATCCTTTTCCAGCAGCCTCCGTACGTCATCATTAAATAATTCCGGGAATCTTTTCACCGTCTGCGTCGCCTCTACCGACAGCGGGCTGTCCACCACATACAGGAGATCGGGCAGGCGGTTTTCCTGCTCCAGCTGGTTAAGGGCATACAGCAATTCCTGTGTCCTGCCCACGCTGAAGGAAGGGATGATCAGCTTGCCTTTCTTATGCAGGCAGGTGTGCTCAATATGCTGCAGCAGCATCTCCGCGGGAGGCTGTGTCAGCGGGTGCAGCGTATCGCCATAGGTAGATTCCAGGATCAGCACTTCCGCCTGGGGGAAGGGCTGCGGTGATTTCAGCAGGGGATCTCCATACCTGCCCACATCGCCGCTGAAAGTAAGGCGCGTGGTCTTGCCGTTTTCCTTGATCTTCAGGTGGACAGCCGCGCTGCCGATGATATGACCCACATCCGTGTACATCAGCTCCACCTGGTCATCCAGCTTTATCCATTCACCATAGGGCATTATTTCCAGTAGCGCTACCGCACGGTGCACATCCTCTATCGTGTACAGGGGCTTAGCCAGCGGCTTACCCTGCTCCTGCCTGATCCTGTTCACATATCTTATATCCGCTTCCTGTATATTGGCGCTGTCCCTGAGCAGTATCGCTCCAAGGGCCTCTGTTGCGGGCGTACAGTACACCTTCCCGTTAAAGCCTTCCTTCACCAGCTTGGGCAGCAGCCCTATATGGTCAATATGCGCGTGAGATAAAATGACATAGTCCACTTCCGACGGCTCAAACCCGAACTCACTATTCAGCGCTATCGTCTCTTTTCCCAGTCCCTGGAACATACCGCAGTCCAGCAGGATCTTTTTATCGGGATGAATATGTAATAAATGCTTGGAACCGGTTACCGTTCTTGCCGCTCCATGAAAAGATATCTTCATACCTAAAAGTTTGCAACTAAAGTAATACATTAATTCCAGAAAATATGCCGCAACTATATTTATCGCACCAGGACACCGCGAATATTCCCCAACCCTTCCCGGACGTGCTTTCACCCTGTCTTTACCTGAAGCGCAATAACATATGCACAGCAATAAATTGCTATACATATATATAACAACAATTGGCATCGTTTTTGTTATTAAACTTGTAAAATATTGATATGAGAAAGTTAATTTACCTGTGCTACTTAATATTTGTAAGTAGCGCCATGCGTATCTATGCGCAATGCCCGCGCCCAACCTCTTTCGGAACCGTAGCTGTAGTGCCGGCTTCCTGTCCCGGAAACGGCCTCATAGCGATCACCGGCATGACCCCTTCACTTTCCGCTGCACAATACCAGTTCATGCTGATGAACGCTGCCGGAACACAGGTCATAAAGCCCTGGCAGAATAACGATACCATATTTTCGGTAGAAGCAGGCACTTATAAGCTATACGCCAGAACGATCTGCTCGAACGGATTCAGCGATTCTTTATTAAGGACCCCTGACATTGTGGTCAACAACAACTACCAGCCCTCCAATATCACGGGTATTACCGTAAATAATAATGATGTATGTAATGACGGCAAGATAACCATTGCCGGAACCGGCAGCACACCCCGCGCCTACGCGCTGGTCAGCAGCCTGAATGAGCTGGACCCCCCGGCCGGCTATATAAAGCCGCCCAGTGCTTCCAATGTGTTCGATTCACTGACCGGCGGTATTTATTATGTACGTATGTACGACAGATGCGGCGGCTACCATACACAGGCGGTAAATGTTCCCAGGCAGGATTCCGGGGCATATATCGCCAACAGCTATACCCTGAATAAGTACGGCTGTGATTCCTTCAGATTCAGCACCAGCTTTTATAACCTGAATAAGAGAAATTACCGGGTATGGGTGAACTGGCCCAACGGCACAACGGATACTTTTAACTATTCCAATGCCACGGCGGAGTCAGGCTCACAGACTTTCGGCTTCGGCATAAGGAAGCTGGACAGCTTTTATACTGCCGGAACGTTTCCTGACAATATCAGCACCTGGCCCAAAAACATTACGGTGACCGTAGAGGATTTCTGTAAAAACACGTCTACGAAGACCTACACCATCAATAAGCCATTGGTACCGAGAATCACGACCGTCAATACCAATACGGGCTACGGCAGTAATTGCGACAGCATAGCGGTACGTTTCAGGATCAGCTATACTTCCGGATCGCTCACATCCTATACCAATGTTTTATGGAACAATACCGTACACTACAGCCTCGATGACGGGGCGACCTGGCGGCCGGGCAGCAGCAGCAGTACTTACATCAATACATCAGATTATCTTGTCCTTCCCAGAGGCGCCGCCCTTACATTAAAAGTAGCCTATTGCGGGGATACGCTTACACAGTCATTTACCACCGCCGCCAAACCGCTCATGGCCGTTTCCCTCAACGAGTATAACCTGGGATCCTGCTACACGAGATCCGGCATCAGCATTTCAGGCGCAACCAATACCAATGCCGACAGCATAAGGATCAGCATACTGAGCCAGCCCGCCGGCGCGAACCTGACAGATACCATTATCCCTTATAACAGCTCCACCTTATACCTGTCCAACTGGCTGAACCTCCCGCCCGGCTCCTATTCCGTCCAGCTTTCTGACAGCGGCTTCGTGGATTGTCCGTCCACCATCGTACGCAATATTACCCTTTCCCATCCTCTCCAACTGAATTATTCCTATTATTACGACTGTAATGCCAATCTGGTCATATATACCACCAGCCTTTACAGGAGCGGCAGCAACCAGCGGCTTTCATCGGCATTAAAGGCGGTGATCACCGATCTTTCCGGCAATAAGATAAGCACCACCACTTATCATGCCGGCACTATCAGCGGCGTAACCGGCGATACCACAGTGATCCGGATACCTGCCACCACTATGCAAAATATACCTAACGGCGATTACCTGCTGAAAGTATGGGTGGACCGGCTCGCCAACGGCCCGGATAATGATACCTGCAATATGACGGAACGGCCTTTCAGAAAAGATGAGATATTCCTGAACTTATCCAAGTCCTATAAGCTGAACGGCTGTGTAGAGGATGCGCAGACCAGCACGGCCATAGGGCTGGCAGAAGGCGGACTGGCACCCTATTCCTGGGCGCTGTTCAGGGACAGCATTCATATTTCCAACCTTGTTGCCGGCCCGTCAGCCAGCAATATCTTCAACAACCTGAATACTAATAATACCTATTACCTGCAGGTAAATGACCAATGCGGCCGCGGTAATAATATTATCCTGAATTCCAGCATAGCGAGGGTTCCCATGTATGTCAACAGCCACAGCCTTATGCCATGCGTGGGCGATAATGTGACCTTAAGCGTTGACCGGTACGATAATGTGACCTATCAGTGGTATAAGAACAACGATCTTATACCGGATGCTACCGGCAATTCCTTTACCCTGACCAATATCCAGGACCCCGCGGATTCCGGCAGATATAAGGTGAGCATGAAAGCCGGGGATTGCAGCATATTTTCATCCGAACAATTAATAGACCCGGGCCTGTGCGGTCAGCCGCTGCCCTTGCAACTGGTTGCCTTCTTCGGGTACGGCAGCAACCGTAAAGCGCATCTTTTCTGGCATACCGTCAATGAAAAAGACCATAAAGGGTTTTACGTGGAAAGAAGCTCCAATGGCCAGCATTGGGAGATGCTGGATTTCCTGCCCGCCAGAGGCAATAACGGAATAGGTAAGAACGAGTACAGCTATACCGATAACGGCATCAGCCTGCCGCAATATTTCTACAGGCTTAAGTCTGCAGGACTGGACGGCAGCACGGAATATTCCACGATCATCCATATCCGCTTCACCTCCGGGCAGCCCGACCTTTCCGTTTTCCCCAATCCCGTAACGGAAAGCTATACCAGAGTGTATAATGCTGCACAGGTACCGCTTGACCTGTATAATGCCCATGGCATGCTTATCAGGAGCTTCATCCCGGACAGCGACCAGTTCCGGCTGGATCTTTCCGATCTGAATCCTGGCATTTATCTTATTAAATCCCGTAATGACCAGCAGGCGGTCAAGCTCAATGTATTACATTAAGAGTACCCCCCTGGTAAACAGATGGCTAGTAAAGAATACCAACAACGGAGGAAAGGACGGAGAAAGTCCGGGAACTTAACCGGAAGCATATCAACAAAGGAGAAATCTAATGGTAAGTACAAGACCGCAGGACATGCTTACCCGGTTGTTGGTGAAGCGCTTTCTGACCCACAGAGGGGAACACTGCTTAGTAAAGCGTATCCGTAATAAAAGGTGGTTTCCTATAAGAAGATAATCACTTAAAATAAATTGGCTGCCCGGTTCGGGCAGCCAATTTATTTTCGGACAGGGAACATATCATTTACTGATAAGTCCTGTAACAGCAGCAGGAATAGGAGCATTATCCATTATTAATAAGTTTCTCCCTTATAAAATACTTTGAACAGATTGCTGCCGAACCTGTAGGTGAACACATCGAACTGCATCTCCCACCACGGCACATCCGCGTTCACGATATCATATGTCTTGCCGTCCGTGAACATACGCAGCATATTGGCCCTGTTCACATATACCAGCGAATTGTAGTGTATCGTAACATCCTTGGGAATAAAATTTTCTATCTCGTATATCCTGCCCTTGTGAAATACTGCAAAATAGCCCCTGGCATTCCTGAACGCCACGATATTATCCTTTACCTTAAATTCCGGCTCGATATTGCCGATATCGTAAACGGAGTCGTTGTAATAGATCTTGAACCTGGAATCGCTGCCTACAAATGCCACCACATCATCCCCTACGGCATATACTGACGGCCTGAAGTTATCATAGACATTGCTGGACCCCGCATGATAGATCTTAAAATGAGAGTTATTATCCACGTACGCCACAGTATTACGACCGACCGCAAAGCTTTCCACCCCAAAGTCATCCAGGTCCCATACCAGGCCCTTGTAAAAGCATTTGAACTGGTTGGCATAGTTGAGATAGGCCACGATATTGTCAGACACCAGGATCTGTGACAATTGTCCCTGGGCGATGTCGCGTGAGCTGACCAGCGCGCTTTCTTCCACCTGGAAAATCGTGTTCATGTTGGTCCCGGCCAGGAAGCCTTCCAGCTCGGTTACCCGGCCGTTATAATAGGCATTATAGCTCTTTTTAAGATCGTCAAAATAAACAATGATGCTGTCGCCTGTATAGAACTCCCCGAAGCTCCGGGTCAGCAATGTGGATTTGCCCTTTTCCCAGGCATACAGGGCCGTAGCATTCTGGTAGCTGACCAGGTAATCCGTCACCTGGAAATTATTGGTGAATCCCCTGTTGATCTCAGTGGTGCCACCGTTATAGTAGATCTTGAAATTATTGGAATTGTCCAGGTATGCCATAGCCACTCTCCCCACCTTCACCTTCAGCGGCCTCAGGTAATCTATTTTCCGTATAAAGCCGTTATCCCATACCATTACCTCGTTCTGCATCGTCGTATAGGAAGCAAGCTGCGCGTAGGACCCGCTGCCATAACAGACCAGCGCGGCAGCTATTATCAACAGGCGTTTAAAGTAAAGATCTATTTTATACATTATTCCATTTTTGATTGGTATCAAAGATAGTTAAAGTAAGGCAAAAAAAATGCCGGCCCAAGAATGAGCCAGCTTTTAAACCCTATCACCATGAAAATTTATAATAAATATATCAAACTGAAGATTGATATATTGAATATTTAAATTGAAGCCACTAATTTACGAACAAAAACCGAAACTGCAAAATTTATTTTTTGGCGGTTTTCTTCGGAGAGAAAATAGCAAGCATTCTCCGGCCTTCCATTTTAGGCATGGATTCCAGCGCGCCTACCTCGGCGAGCCTTTCCGCAAATTTCAGCAATATCAGCTCACCCCTGTTCTGGAATAAGATGCTTCTTCCTTTAAACTGTACAAAGCATTTTACCTTGTGGCCTTCCTGCAGGAATTTCTCCGCGTGCTTGGCTTTGAAATCAAAATCGTGGTCATCGGTATTCGGTGTGAAACGAATCTCCTTTACCTCTGCCTGCTTGGATTTAGCTTTCTGCTCCTTCTCTTTTTTCTTCTTTTCGTAAAGAAACTTATTGTAATCTATGATCCGGCAAACGGGAGGAGCGGCATTGGGAGAAATTTCCACCAAGTCCATTTCCGCGTCTGCGGCCAGCTTTAAAGCCTCTGCAAAAGAATATACGCCCGGCTCTATGTTCTCTCCCACCAATCTTACTTCCGGTACTCCTTTTATCAGATTATTGATCCTGTGTTCCTGTTCCCTTTTAAAGTTATTGTTATTTCTGTCTCTTCTCTGCATTTAAAGTTTAAGTATAATTAATAATGTGGTGCAAATTTACGGGTATTTGAGTCAAATCGAACTAATCTTATAGAAATATTTTATTAAAATTACTTTGATTTAAATTTTTGAATGGCATTTCTTGTAAAATCGCTCAGCACCAGCTTACCCGACACCGCCGCACGCTCCACCAGCAAGGTATCCCAGTGCTCCGTACCTTCCCAGAAAACTTTTTTCAGATCGGCCATAGCCTCAGGAGAAGAGGCCTTCAGCCTGTCACACAGCGCCTCTACTGCAGCGTCCACTTCCTCTACGGTCTCATATACTTCGGCATACAGGCCGAACTGCTGCGCAAAGCGGGCATCTCTCCACTGCGTGGCGTCTATAGCCAGTTGTGTAAAGGCGGCATTGCCCATTTTTCGCTCTACCGCGGGACCCACCACGAAAGGACCGATACCTACGGCCAGCTCGCTCAGCTTTACAGCGGCTGCAGCGGTAGCAATGGTATAATCTGCCGCGGCTGCGATACCCACACCGCCGCCTACGGCCTTACCCTGCACACGGGCTATGACAAATTTGGGCACCACCCGTATCGCATTGATCACCCTGGCGAACCCGCTGAAAAATACTTTACCCTTTTCCTCGTTATCAATGGCCATCAGCTCATCGAAAGAAGCGCCCGCACAGAATGCTTTTGCCCCGTCGCTCTTCAATACAATAACCTTCACTTCGGCATCCTGCCCCAGCTCCAGTATACCCGCAGCTATCCTGTTCAGTATCTCACCCGGCAGCGAATTGCCGGACGGATGAAAAAAAACAACTTCGCCCACACCTTCCCTGACGCTGATATTTACATATGCCTGACTCATGTATGTAGTATTGATTTACCTGTTATTGTATGTATAAAATTGAGAAATATCTGCAATTATATTACTTAATTTCAAAATTGTCAAAAATTATAAATACTATAACGCACATTTCATAAAAAAGGTATTATTTTCATACACACAACCCGATATTATTCCAATAATTTCCTATTATTACATCTGAATGAAAAACAAACTCGGCATCATCTTAGCACTCAGCTTTTTGAGCATTATCGGGATTGTATTGTTACAGATCAGCTGGATAAATAATATACTTATACTGCAGAAGCAACAGTACGATACGGAGATCAATAAGACACTTAATGATATCAAGATAAAAATATTACAGCGTACCGCCATCAATTACGGATACAATCCTTCCGCCATCAATTATGAGAACAGCACCATCCAGAATATACTCCTGGACCAGTTGACCAGCATCCCCGAGGAAGATATACAAAACATTATCAAAAGAAACCTGACCAATAACGGCATCAAGCTGGATTTTGAATATGCCATCATCAAGAACGGCCTTTTCCTGACCAATTCCCTCCGGTTCGATCCTCCGAGGGCGCACAACGCCTATTATTATTCGCTCAACAATGATAACAGCATACAACTGATCCTGAATATTGATTTCAGGGACACCTATATCATACAGCGCTCTATCGGTATGATAGCCGCCGCGCTGGGCTTTACATTTATCATCCTGTATGCGTTCTACCTTACCAATACCACACTGACCAAGCTGAAGAAGCTGACCACCACCACCAATGATTATTTCAACAATATGACCCATGAGTTCAAAACGCCTATTGCCACCATCAACCTGGCCGTAGATACCCTGCGGTCGCCCAAGATACAGAATGCGCCGGACAAGCAACTGTTTTACCTGCAGATGATCAAGGAGGAGAATAACAGGATGCTGAAGCTGGTGCAGCGCATCCTTGAAAGCGCCAAGAGCGAGGAGTCAGGGATCATATTGAGCATCGCTTCCATTGATGCGCATAAAATACTGCAGCAGGCCAGCGAGAGCGTGATCCTGATGTTGCGGAACAAGGACGGGGACATCCGCCTGCAACTGAACGCCGCACGCTATACGATACTGGGCGACGAGATACACCTGACCAATATCTTCAACAATCTCCTGGACAATGCCATCAAGTACGCGGCGCCTTCCCGCCAGCCGGTCATAGAGATCAAAACTTATAACCAGCGGCACAATCTTGTCATAGAGATCAGGGACAACGGCGTAGGCATATCCAAAGAAGCGCTCAAATATATCTTTGACCGGTTCTACAGGGTCTCAACGGGCAATATCCACAATGTAAAAGGGTACGGGCTCGGCTTAAGCTATGTCAAATCGGTGGTGGAGAAACATTCCGGCACCATCAGGGTAGACAGCGTGGTCAATAAAGGCTCCGCATTCATCATTACGTTGCCGCTACAGGCATAGCGGGCCTACCTCCTTAAAATTCATACCGCAGCATTACCTGGATATTGCGGCCCTGCTCCGGCAGGTTCAGTATCCTGTACCTGGACATATTATTCATATATACGGCATTGGTCAGGTTCCTGACCTGCAGGTAAGCCGTCAGCCTGGTGCCGCGCAGCCGGAAGCTGTTGGATAAGGAAGCGTTCAGGAGGAAATAGCCCTCCGTAACAGGCTCGTTGATATAGGTCCTGTGCTGCGGTGCGAAGTAATGCCCTTCCAGGCTGATGTAGAACTGGTCCAGGAGGTCATTGTTCCATAAAGGCTTATAGGTAATGTCATTCCTCCAGGACATGGGCGGCGTCATGGGCAGCCCTCTCCCGGTCTCCAGGTGCCGGTTATATACATACTCCATATCGCTGCTCCATACCAGCGCCGGTGTGATCTTGTACTGCACGGCCATTTCCATACCGCCGAAGAAAGCGGCGCCCTGGTCGTATAAATAGATCTGGCCGGCTTCTTCCAGCGGGGAGAAGACCCCGGAAGGTTTCAGGAATATATAATTGGTGAAATAGTTGGCAAAGGGCGTAATATCCACGCTCCACTTAGGACGGTTCAGCGCCCACCCGGCATCTATCATCACCCCCCGCTCTTCCTTCAGCAGCACGCTGCCTTTTTCGTGGCGGAAAGTGCCATGGTGTATGCCGTTGGATAATAATTCGTTGATCGCGGGAACACGGAATGCCGTACCCGCGTTGAACCGGACTGCCTGCCGGGGCGAATACTGGTATTTCAGCCCGGCGGACACAGCGGCGTTAAAATAGTTCCGGGACAGCGCCGGCGACAGGGTATCGGTTGATTTCAGGCTGCCGCTCCTGTCATAGCTGTCCGCTATCGTACGTTCCGCCGTCTGCCGGATAATATCCACCCGCCCCCCTGCTGTCCAGAGGAGCTTATCGCTGGCCTGGTACTCCAGGTAGTCAAATAGTCCCACCTGGTACTGGAAGTAGGAAGGAATGAGAAATTCATCCCCGGCACTCCGGTTATGCTGCAGGGAAGAAGCCAGACCGGACACATTCCTGGCCTTTTCCCATTGCCGCGTGAACCGGGCATTAAGCTGCAGGGTCTGCAGGTTCAGGAATAAGCTGGCATCTTTTTTTTCGTTACCCCTGACCACCTGGTAGGTATTATGCTGGTGCGGCTGCGCGATCTCCTGCCGGGTATTGTCCTGGTAGCCCAGGTCCCATTCCAGCTTCCCGTTATAAGTATGGAAATGCCCGTTATGAATTATCTTAAAGTGATTGATGAACTGGTAAGGCTTATTTACCGTCCTGAAGCTCTCCGGGTGATAGAGGTCATATGCCCTGGGCCTGCCGAAGGCTCCCACGAAGAAGCCCATCTGCTGAAATACATTGGAGACCGTAAGGCTCATCTGTCCCCATTGTCTCCTGATGCCCTGCGTAACCTGGAAATTCGCCTCCCGGCCGCCTGTATTCTTCAGCCTGTGGTTGTAGATAGGCAGGATATAGCCGTTATAGAAGAACCTGTCGGCAGGCACCCGGTAGCTGGCGAAATCCTGGTATGTGCCGCGTACTATGGTGTAGATATCATTCCTGTTGAGGCTTAATTTTACTGAGCTGCCCAGCAGGTCATTATTCGATTTATACGTGCCTATCGCCTCGCCTTTAAAAGTATTCTTGGCAGGCACTATGGGCGGCAATATATTAATGACGCCTCCTATGCCGTCCGTACCGTAGATGACGCTTACCGGCCCTTTCAGCACTTCCACCTGGTCCACGCTGTACTGGTCTATTTCCAGCCCATGATCCACGCCCCATTGCTGTCCCTCCTGCTTCAGGCCATTCTCTGTGACCACCACCCTGTTAAGGCTAAGCCCTCTCAGCACGGGCTTGGAGATCCCTACGCCCGTATTGATGGCGCTGACGCCGGGAATCCTTTCCAGTGTATTGATAAAAGTATTTCCCTGCTGGCGGAGCAGGGAATTTCTTCCCAGATAGGTAAGATCCAGTGTATGACCATTGAGTGTCTGGTGGTCCGATGTCGCCTTATACTCCACTGCTTCCAGCACACCTGTACGCACGGAAGGCAGGGTATCTGCCGTTTCCTGTGCGTACAGGGGCATGGAAAGCAGGGAACAAAACACAAAACAGAAAAAATTCTTAATCATTTACGGTGCAAAGATCATGGATTAATCCAATAAAACCACATTCAGCTCTGTTTCAGGAGCCTCATTACCGTTTTTATCAATCAGCTTTATCATCAGGTGATAGTTACCCAGGGTCAGGCCATCCTCGAAGACGAATATTTCCTCTCCTTCATAATGGGTGCCGGACAGGTTGACCACTTTGCTGACATGCCAGAAGTGCTCGTCCGCAGGAGGCATTTCGCCGTGATGATGACAAGGCTGGTTCTCATGAACATCAATTTTGTACTGGGAAAGCTCCACATCTCCCTTAAGAGAAAAGCGCACCCTCAGCGTATCTCTTACCGATACCTTAAGCACGTTATCTTCCTCTTCACCACAGATAGTATCCGTTGAGAGCTGGGTTTGAATGGTAATGACAGGAGCAGCCACCTGGTTGCCGCCGCCATTGTTGCCTTTCTTTCTGCAGGCACTCAGCGCCAGGATGCTTACAGCGAATAATGTGAGTATTTGTCTCATTGTAGATTTTGTTTTTAAATTAAATGAATAATCTTATTGCAATAATGTTGCAATATTAAACACTTTTCCTGAATTAATGCAATTGTATTGCAATAATTTTTTTAAAAATTTTACGGCAATTAGGAATAACTTTGCGGGTTCAAATAATTCCAATAATATATGTCAGCACCAAGAACAGATATCAGCACCTTAGGAGAATTCGGACTCATACAGCACCTGACCCGGAATAACGAGATCAGGCAGGCCAGCACCCTTCTGACGGTGGGCGATGACGGCGCTGTTATCGACCACCTGGGCAAGCAGACCGTGATCTCGTCTGATATGCTGATAGAAGGCATACATTTCGACCTCAGCTATACGCCGCTGAAGCACCTGGGCTATAAATCCGTAGCGGTCAACGTATCGGATATCTGTGCCATGAACGCGACACCCACCCATATTTTACTGAATATTGCCGTTTCCAACCGCTTTTCGGTGGAAGCGCTGGAAGAGTTTTATGAAGGCGTCTATTTCGCCTGCGAAAAGTATAATGTAGATCTTATCGGCGGAGATACAACCAGCTCTCCCAAAGGCTTCAACATCAGCGTCACAGCCATCGGTGAAGTCCTGGAAGGCCGGTATGTGACCCGGAAGGGCGCCAGGCCTAACGACCTCATCTGCGTAACAGGCGACCTGGGTGCCGCCTTTATGGGACTGACCCTGCTGGAGCGGGAGAAAAAGATATTCCTGGAACATCCCGATGTACAGCCCGACCTGGACAACAGGACCCACTGCATCGGCAAGATACTGAAGCCGGAAGCCCGCCTGGATATTATAGAATGGCTGGAAGAAAAAGGCATCGCCCCCACCTCAATGATCGACATCAGCGACGGCTTAAGCTCCGAGCTGTTCCACATCTGCACACAGAGCGAAGTGGGCTGCGAGATCTTCGAAGATAAGATACCTTTCCACGAAGAGATGCGCGAAGTGGCGTTCCAGTTCGAGATAGACCCTACAGCCTGCGCCCTGAGCGGCGGGGAGGATTACGAGCTGCTTTTTACCGTACCGCAGGAAGCCTATGAGCACATCAAATTTTCCGAGCAGATCAGCGTTGTCGGCTATATAACCGACCAGCCGGGACAACTGCACATCACTACCAGGAAAGGCAATAAGCATCCCCTGGAAGCACAGGGATGGCAGGCATTTAAAAAATAGCACTATTTTCTGTACGGCAATACAAGATTTCTATGGAAATATACAACCCTAAGGATTGGTTCAAGGCCATTCTGAACATCAATAAATCCGATACGCTCCGGCAATTATGGCCCATTATGCTGGGTGTCGGCATCTTCTGCCTGGGTATCGCCTACTGGGAGATCAATTACCTGCAGCTGCACCTGCAGTCGAATTCCTGGGTGAAGAATATCCCGGTCATGCACAACCTGCTGGGATTTGCGATCTCCATGCTCCTGGTATTCAGGACCAATACCGCTTATGACCGCTGGTGGGAAGGCCGTAAGCAATGGGGCGAGCTGGTGAACGCCAGCCGGAACCTGGCCATGAAGCTGCATGCCTTTTTACCGGAGGACAACCGTCACAGCAGGAGCTTTTTCCGGAAGACCATCCCGCTGTATGCCAAGATACTGAAGTACCACCTCAGGGCAGACAGCACCCGGCTGATGCTGGATGCCGGGATGGACGGCCTGCTGGCCCGGCCCGGCGATATTGCCAAGCACCAGCCGAACCAGCTGGCCCGCCTGATGGTGCTCCACATCAGCCAGCTTCATAAAGAAGGCAAAATATCCGCAGAGCAGTGGCTCATACTGAATAATGAATTGACCGCCTTTACCAATATCTGCGGCGCCTGCGAACGCATCAAGAACACGCCTATCCCCTATTCCTACAGCAGCTTTATCAAAAAGTTCATTGTCATCTATGTGCTCACGCTGCCTTTCGGCTATGTGTTCAGCCTGGGATATTATGTGGCGCTTATCGTGGTATTCGTATTTTATGTGCTGATGAGCCTTGAGATCATCGCGGAAGAGATCGAGGACCCCTTCGGTACGGATGCCAACGACCTGCCTATGGAGAAAATGGCAGAGAACATCAGGAATCATATCGAAGAGATACTGGAGGCGTAGCAGGTCCTCCATTACGGGAACAATAGAAGAAATCCTTATCCACACTTATATGGCCGCTTCCAACTTAGCGGAAACCGATATTACTGTAGTGGCGGTAAATGGTCTTTAAAGCATTCTGGTGCCTGGGAAGCAGTTCTATTTTGCCCGATACCGCGATCTGGTCATTACCTGTATAAGCCCCCGACAGGTCGATATTGCTCAGGATATCAATATAGCCGGAGTAGTTATTGAACGGCGGGAAGTTTTTAAGCTGGGAGACATTCGTGTACCACTGGAAAGCACAGGACGATTCGCGCGACTGCTCAAATTCATTCCTGAACCTGTCCGCATTGCTCATTACATTATAAGCGCCGTAATTCCTGTAATACAGGGGAAACAAGGGAAAGTAGGTCCTGGATACCAGGCTGGTGCTGCCATCGGCAAAATAGCGGAGGTCGCCGTTGGTGCAGAAGCCTGCAATGACCCGGGGCGTTTCATGCTCCACGATCAATTCCTTTGTTATTTTGGTAAAGTTATCATCATACTCGTAAGACACGCTTGTTTCTTTGTATTTCACAAGGGTGGTATCAAACTGCAGGCAGAAATTGGTATTCCCCGGCGGGATGAGCACCTGCATGAACGAATCCACGGCAGGTACGAATTTCACAAACGAGTTCAGCCCGAGGTCCGTCTGCGTATGGATGCAGGAATACCATAAAGCGTGCTCCTTGACGCTGTTCTTATGAAGATGCAGCGGCGCTTCCGGGTGCCTGGCCCAGCTCAGCAATCCTTCTATTTCAACTTCATCCTCTTTAAAGTCCAGGAAGAAATTATCAATATGGTTCGTGGCGGCCACGATACCTTTGCCCAGCAGCTCTTCATAATAGGAGGTCCGCCTGTAGGGAGTGGTATTGGTGCCCGCGGCTATTTCCCAGAACTGCCGTATAGCGGAGGGACTGTTCAGGTTCCAGGCGATGAATACGTGGGTCCTGTTATAGGTGATGTAAAAATTGGATTCCGTATTTTTATAGATATGCTCAAATGTGTCTACCGGCACCCAGGTATTCTGGTGCTTCAGGTTGCTCATCAGCACCTTTTCGTCATGCAGGATGGCTGCCGTAAAGAAGGATGTAGGATGCTCTTTGGTATTATAGACATATACCAGCAGGGGGATGGTCATACCCCTTACCACCCGGAACTGGGTAGAATCCGTAAGCCCCCTGTCCCCGCCGCCGAACAGCAGGTCGCCCAGCAGCTCCTTGCCTATCTCCACGCCGTCGATCTTTATGACCCAGTTGGCATCGTTATGGATAGGTACGCTGTTGGCCTTATTGATACTGATCCGGTAGTATATCACAAAACACAATAGCAGCAACGATACGATTGCTGCCACTGCTATAAATATGCGTTTAAAGTTCATTATCTGGTCAGGTCTAAGATATTGTCAATAGTATTCAGTATATAGTCCATTCCGTTATCGGTAGCCGACGGGGTGTATGCCGTGATCTTACCTTTGCTTCTCTTACCGCATTTCAGCTTGGGGTGCGTCCATTCAAAATCTCCCAGGCTGCCAAGCGTATTATTGATCCTGATGCTGCGGGTCAGCTCATCGGTTTTTACCAGGTTCTGCAGCTTCTGGGGATGCGCGAAGCCGTAGACCGTATTTTTCCTGAATTGCTTACGGAGGCCGCAGGTCGTCCTGTTTTTATAATGGCCGAACGCGATGGCTTCCATTTCCCTGATGCTGGTACCGAGGAATACGATCCCGTCCTTTACCAGCAAATGCAGGCTGTAGGGGCTGTTGTCGCTTATCTTGAAGGTGTATATGCCATTCTTCTTGCTGACAGCTTCCGTCTGCAGGGCATATTCCAGCAGTTTACGATGGATCGCCGGGTTTTCCGTGGAATACATGAACAGGAAATCGGGCAGGTTATCTTCTTTTTCTTTTTTGGTTTCCTTATAGGTGAAATCCCCGTCTTCGTCCTCTTCGTAGTCATAGGAGGTATAGGTATATTTATAAGGAGTAATGCCGGTCACAAGGAACAGGCCGTCACCCTTGTACGCCTTCCCGATGGCCTTTTCATCCAGCAGCAGCTCCATCACGTCCACCAGTATTTTCTGGCTTTCTCCTATAAAGGTCTTGCCGGACACCATCCGCTTCAGCATATCATAGGAATAGTGCATATAATTTTCCGTGTTAAAGGCATAGCTGAACCCGGCAATATTCCTGTCCATATTGACATATTTCAGGAGCTTTTTATTGAGCTTGCGTTGCTCGATCTTCCTGTACTGCCTGGCCTGCTGACGGGTCATGCCTACTTCATAATGTAGCACCACCTTACCGCGGTCGATCTCCAGGTTCATATTATAATATTCGTAGGGGCTGATGCCGGAAAGCGATCCGAAAGCATTGAAATAGCCATAGGTATAATCACGCTTCAGCAGCTGGTGAATATTCTTGACATACACATTGGCATACCTGTTACTCCTGGATGTTTTACGGAAGTTCTTATCATCCAGTATGGAAGACCTGTTACGGGACAGTTCCTCAATATACTGCAATGTCAGCAGGTCCGCAATGGAATCCCTGATCTGCTGCTGCCGGCCATAGGCGCTGTCATAGGACGCCATAGCAGCCTTATATTCCGGGCTGGAGCTGGTACTGTTCCAGTCTAAGGCCGCCGGGGGAGGCATCACCATGGTATCCGCGTCATCATCTTCATCGCTGTCTTCCCATTCGTCGTCATCTGCATCGTCTGCTGCCGTTACTGCCTCGGTAGTATAGGTTGTCACCGTAGTATCCACCGCTACCATAACGGTTTCCTCATCCTCCTCATCATGATCTTCCTGATAGTCATAGAAATCGTAAAAATTGACGTTCTTAAGGCCATAAGGATTATTTTTCCGGGAATAGTAATAATAGGTGTGCAGATCGCCCTTGATAATATACAGGATGCTGGTATTCCACACATACATATGCTCGCCGAATTTCACACACCTGAAATTACCGGCATCCTTCATAGCCACTGTCTCCAGTGCGGCCATTTTCTCCGTAAATGTATGTACATCCTTCAATTCATACATCTGCACCGTATAGGCGATGCTGTCGGTATATTTATAATAATAGTAAGACCTGGCATCGGAGTTGATACCCAGGGTTTCCAGCCTGAACTCATCCGCGTCATCCGTAAAATTGTTTACGAATTCCTCAATAAAAGGCTTGGTAAGGAAATGGGTCTGCAGCGCGGGGTCCTTAATATATTTATGGACTTCCCTGCCGTCTATTTCGGCCAGCAACTGGATATCGTTCGGGATATACCTTCTCATATCCTGTGCAAAAGTACCGCCGGCATATCCTAAGGCCAGGGAAGCGATCAGTAAAACTCTTTTCTTCATTGTCTTATTTTTCTAAAGTGATGCTTTGATTGATTCTGGTAGTGTTGGTGATCACATTATGCATACTGGTCTGCTGCATCACCGCCTTTTTGTTATTGGATACTCTTGCAAGGGTATTACCGGATTCCCTGACCTCACTGCTGAACTTAAAGACCGAGGTGAACCTGGCCTTCTGGAAGATCTCCCTGTCCTCTTTCTTCAGCCTGTTATACTGTGCCAGTGTTTTGGGCAATGTATTGAAGGTACGGGTAAAAAGCCTGTGCGTGGCATTATACTGGTAATAGGGCACTGAGTAATCCTTCACCTTATACGCGTCCATGATCACGCTCATAGCCGCATTGATCTGGTCCACGCTTTTAAAGCTGAATTTAACGGTACCGATAAACTCATTGTAATCAAAGCTGACCTGGGCATTGGTAAGTCCCTGGATATTGCCCAGCCTTTGCCTGATATTGCTCATCTGCTGGTTGATCTCCGCCTTTGTGGGTACCTTATAACCCTGGACACTGTCCAGCGACATGACGGAATGCAGCTTCACCTTGCTCTCGCTCATATTGACAATGAAAGTAAACTGCCCGGAGCCGTTCTCCTGCAGTTGTATCTCCTCCACTATCTCAAAGCAGGAAGAGCATACGGTAGCTATTATCAGCAGCAACCATCCCAATATATGATGCTTCATATTGCCTTTTATAGCAAATGTATTGAAAAGTAATAAAATATAAAAGGCACAGCATCACCTATCTTCAAATTTCATCCGGGTGCTGCATGCCATCTCAGGTCATACCTTAAAAGAACAGCCTGTAGGCTTCTTCCAGCTTGCCCGCTTCCAGCAGCTTTATATCATTCCTTACCTGGCCTTTGATAGAATGCTTTGGTACAACCGCGAACTCCATGCCCATCTTTACCGCTTCCTGCAAACGCTGCTCTATCTTGTTTACGCCGCGGATCTCGCCGCTCAGCCCTACTTCACCTATAAAGCAATAGTTTTGGGGCAACATGACATCCTCGTAGGACGACAGCAATGCCATAGTAATGGCCAGGTCAATACCGGGATTATCTATTTTAAGCCCGCCCGCTATATTCAGGAAGACGTCCTTCACCCCGAAGTGGAAGCCGCCTCTCTTTTCCAGCACCGCCAGCAGCAGCTGCAGCCTTTTAAGGTCAAAACCATTGGCCGTGCGCTGGGGCGTGCCATATACGGAGGGAGATACCAGGGCCTGCACTTCTATCATCAGGGCACGGTTACCTTCCAGCGTAGTGGCGTATGCCACACCGCTCTGCATATCCTCATGCCGGCTGATCAGCAGCTCGGAAGCGTTCGCGACGCCCCTCATGCCACTGGCGGTCATTTCGTATATCCCGATCTCCGATGTGGAGCCAAACCTGTTCTTATGCGTTCTCAGGATACGGTAATTGAAATTACGGTCGCCCTCGAACTGCAGAACGGTATCTACCACATGCTCCAGGATTTTAGGCCCGGCAATGCTGCCATCCTTGGTGATATGGCCGATAATGGTGACGGGGATATGCGTCTGCTTGGCAAGATATTGAAAAGCGGCCGCGCATTCCCTTACCTGCGCCACGCTTCCCGCTGCAGATTCCAGCAGCTCCGACTGCAGCGTCTGGATAGAGTCCACGATGATCCAGCGGGGCGCTATCTGCTTAATGGCCTGGAAAGCCGCTTCCATACGGGTCTCGTTCAGGATATATACTTCCCGGTTGTCAAAGCCGATCCGGTCAGCCCGCATTTTGATCTGGTGGGCCGATTCCTCACCCGAAATATACAATACCTTTCCCAGGTTGCTCTTCAGGGCGCATTGCAGGAAGAGTGTCGACTTGCCGATACCCGGCTCCCCTGCCACCAGCGTAACGGAGCCGGGTACGATACCGCCGCCCAGCACCCTGTTCAGCTCTTCGTCAGATGTAAGGATACGGGGCAGCTGCTCCGCCTGCACATCGATCAGCAGTTGCGGCGTCACTGTACCGGCTGCCGGCAGGTGCTGCATCCAGCCGGGTCCCTGCGCCGCCGCAGCGCTTTTGCTCACTTTTTCTTCCACCATGGTATTCCAGGCACCGCAGGCGCTGCATTGCCCTGACCATTTAGGGCTTTCATTACCGCACTGCTGGCAATAGTAGACCGTCTTTATTTTATTTGTCTTGATAGGAAATAGTTTTAAACAACAATGAAATGCTTTATGTAATGACCTGCCTTCAGGGGCTGTCACCCTTGTCCGGGACACAACGGGAATGCACCGGGGCTCTCCCCGGTGCAAAATAAAAAAAAACCACCACTTTTCAGCGGTGGCTTTTTTAACTAACCCTTTAAAAATTCACAATTATGATATTGCAAATGTAATATATAAATTCTGTAAATTCAAAATAATCTTTAAAAATTTAATATTAAATCAATACGGGCACCGGGTACGGATATTATTTATTCATGGTCGCGAGCAGTTCCGCATTATTTTTGGTGGATTTGATATGCTTCAGTAAAAAGCGCATCGCCTCATCCGCATTCATATCTGCAATAAAGTTTCTCAGCATCCACAGGCGGGTCATGGTCTCCTTGTCGTGCAGCAGGTCATCACGGCGCGTGGACGAGTTGACAATGTCAATGGCCGGGAACACGCGCTTGTTGGCCAGCTTCCTGTCCAGCTGCAATTCCATATTACCGGTTCCCTTGAATTCTTCAAAGATCACCTCATCCATTTTGGACCCTGTATCTATCAGGGCCGTGGCCAGTATGGTCAGCGAACCGCCGTTTTCGATCTTACGGGCGGCACCGAAGAATTGCTTGGGCTTTTGCATGGCATTGGCCTCCACACCACCGCTCAGCACCTTTCCGGAAGCGGGAGCTACCGTATTGTGCGCACGGGCAAGACGGGTGATGGAGTCCAGCAGAATCACTACATCATGGCCCACTTCCACCAGGCGCTTGGCTTTCTGCAGGGCAATATTGGATACCCTGACGTGCTTTTCCGCCGGCTCATCAAAAGTAGAGGCAATGACTTCCGCGTTAACGCTGCGCTGCATATCCGTCACCTCTTCCGGGCGCTCATCTATCAGCACGATCATCAGGTAACATTCGGGGTGGTTGGCGGCAATGGCGTTAGCTACTTCTTTCAGCAGCATGGTCTTACCGGTCTTGGGCTGTGCCACGATAAGGCCCCTCTGCCCTTTACCGATAGGTGCCACCATATCTATGATACGGGCACTGATGCTTCCCGTATTTCCTACGATATTCAATCTTTCATTAGGGAATAAAGGTGTCAGGTAGTCAAAAGGCACCCTGTCACGGATATCTTCGGGGCTGCGCCCGTTAATGCTCTCCACTTTCAGGAGGGCAAAATATTTCTCTCCTTCCTTGGGCGGCCTTACCGTACCTTTCACAGTATCACCGGTCTTCAGACCGAATAATTTGATCTGGGACGGAGATACGTACACATCATCCGGGGAGCTTAAGTAATTATAATCGGAGCTTCTTAAAAAGCCGTAACCGTCCTGCATCATTTCCAGCACACCTTCACTGAAGATGATGCCTTCAAATTCGATATTGAACGCGGGTCTGTTGTGCTTATGCTGCTGCGGGTTCGCATTTTTCGCGGGAGCCACGGGGGCCGGCGTTTCCGGGGCAGCATTATCCTGCTGAACCGGGATTTCCGGCAGTACCGCTTCAGGAGCGGGAACCGTACCGGCTTCTTTTTCACCTTCGGCCTCATCAGCTTCGGGTATATCAAACAGCAATGCTTTCTCCGCTTCGGCAGTGTCTTTAGCGGCGGCCTTGGGCTTTCTTGCTTTTTTCAGGGGCTTTTTGGGCGCTTCCGCCGCCGGGGCAGCAGCGGCTTCCGTTCCGGTATCGCTTTTTTCTTCCGGTGCCGGCTGTACTGTGTCCGGTACAGGGCTGTCTTCCTTATTTTCAGCGGTATCAGCAGCTTTGGGCACTCTTGCTCTTTTCTTTCTTGCAGCGGTTTTGGCGGGAACGGTCTTCTGTGCTTCCAGTATTGCTGAAATCAGCGCTTCCCTGGTTAAATTGTCCGGACTGACGCCATTTTGTACAGCTTCGTCACGAAGCTCAAAAAGCATCATATCCTGTAGTTGCTCTGCAGTCTTGGCCATTGATTATGGTTAAATTAAAATGATCGGTTTTGATATTTTCTGAAGGAATACATTCCGGAAGCTTGTTGCTGCGAGGGATGATAAAAATATATTCCAAGGCACAAAATTGAGGGATAACAGCGGAAATACAAAATTTAATTTATCATTTAAAAAACCACTCATAGGGTCTTAATACTTTTTTAACCTTTTTGCCGGGGGCGAACCGATAAATAAAGTTCACCCTGTAATTACCTACGCTGCCGGAGGTGTACTGCCCGATATAGGAGCGGTTGAGATGCGTATGGTGCACATAATAGAAGGCCACGCCCCAACTGTCACTGTTATAGCCGGCAGCCAGCCTGCCTATGGCAGAGGGGGCGATATCAGCATGAGTGCCCGTCAGGTAAGGACCGGGTTCCGGGTTAGGGCTTCCCATACCTTTATTTTCCTGGTAGAGGCTCAGCGTTGCCGCCATATTCACCGCCGCACCCAGGTACCATCTCTTCAGGAAGATCCAGTTATAGCCGTAGCCGATGTGGGGGCCGATATTCCAGGTATTGATACGACCGACCTCGCTGTATCTCGACAGCCCGGCTATACCGGGATGAGCTATCCCCTCGTCATCCTTTTTTACCAGGGAGTAGAGTACGGTCATACCGTACAGCAATGACCCGGAGCTTCTTTTCTGAAATTCATCCTGGGTGGCCCCAAACCGGAAAGAATACCTTTTCCAGTTATGGATATGGGTATATATGCCGCCAAAGGCCCTGACCTTTATGGCTTCATCATTATAATAGCCTTCATAGCCGGGCAGCTTTCCCTGCCCGATATAATATCCCTGGTAGCGCTGCAAAAAGACATCTATGGTATTCCTCCTGCCGTACATATGCATCTGGCAGTCCAGCCAGGAGGATTTACCCCGCTGCGAGCTGTTCCCGTTAATGCCGGGCAGGCCAAAGCCAAGATTAATGGAAAAGCCCCTGTAGGTCCACCCTACGCCCTGGTTAAAGGTATTGTTGGGCCGGAAGAGCATAAAATTGCCATCGTCCGTAGGCAGGGTGAAGACCGTATATTTCTGGGACACGTACACCCGGGTGGTCAGCCGGTACCTGTAGGAGCTTATGTAGTTGGTATCATACACGACCGGTGCCGGTTCCGGCAGCTCCACTTCTACCTGCGCATAGCCGGCCTGCAGCCAGCCGCAGCAGATCATACCCGCACAAAAAGCGATCTTCCTTATCATAACGGGGACTATAACACCAACGTGTCAAAGAGGTTCAAATACCACACAAACAGAATTAATGCAATAGCGGACATAGGTGGGCGGCGGACCGTCATCAAACACATGTCCCAGGTGGGCATCGCACAATTTGCATAATACCTCTATCCGTTTCATATTGAAGGACAGGTCCTCCACGTAGTACACGGCCTCTTTATCCGAAGGCTCAAAGTAGCTCGGCCATCCGCATGAGCTCTGGAATTTGGCATCGGAAGCAAAGAGATAATTACCGCAGCAGGCGCAATAATACCGGCCTTTCTGATCAGAGTCCCAGTAGGTGCCGGTGAAGGGCCTTTCGGTCCCTTTCAGACGGGCAACCCTGTATAATTCCTCCCCCAGCACCTTCTGCCAGACATTGTTCTCAAGATGCAGCGGGGTTGTCCTGTTTTTTATAAAATAAGGATGCTGTTCCATGGTCAAAATATTATTTTCTGATACCGGTACCTGAGTGATACAGTACCGAATCAGGTAAATATTGAATAATATGAATCGTTAATTGCGTGGTGTCCAATAAGCTTTTCCGCATCTCCACGAGAACAGAATCCCTGTTACCGCAGATCTTCTGCCAGCCCTGGTTATTATCAAAGCTGTCGGTCCTTGCCAGGTAAAAACGATCCACATTAATGGTCAGGGCTTCGTTGCCGCACCACCCTGTCATGGTCATCTTCTGGTAGGTGGTATCCTGCGCTATCTTCCGGAGATCAAATCCCAGGGTATCTATCCTTATGACCGTTTCATCCCGGCTTTTTACCGTATCTACAAACATCCAGCTACCCTCGTAAAAGTCAGTGGCAAAAAAGCAGGTGCTGTTATCTTCTATCCCGGGGAAATTCCAGTTATAATTTACCGCACGGGGGATATTACAATATTTACGGTTCAGTTGGTCACTGATGTCGGGGCCTTTTTTGTCCGTATTCTTCGTGCAGGCACCCAGCAGCATACATGCTGCCGCTATCCTCCATATGTTTGTATACGCGCTCATCCTAAATCGGTTTGTCTGTAAGAGATAACGAAGTTATATATAAATCCTGTATGCCGGCACCGGGAAATTCCTGTCTTTATATTAATGATAAAGATATGCAATGTTATACAGAATTTATTTCTATTTTTGGAGGTTATATCAGGTTAAATATTTCAGTAAAACTATAAACGACTCAACACTTGAAAAAATCACCTACACAGATATATTCCATCATCGGCATTTCCCTGGTGCTTTTCCTGCTCGGGGTCATCGGGTGGATAGGTATCAACGGGCATTCTCTCAGCAGGATCGTAAAGGAAGATGTAACGGTTGATGTGATCCTTCATGACAATACCAGGATGGAAAAGGCGGAAGCCCTGGAAAAGATCCTCCGGGACCAGAGCTTTGTAAAAAGCGCCGTTATCGTTACCAAGGAAGAGGCGCTGGAAAAATACATAAAGGAAAATAACGAAAACCCGATCAATTTCTTAGGATATAACCCGCTCTATATTTCCATACAGACCAGCCTGCATGCAGAATATGTCAACCCCGACAGCATGGCCCTCATTACCCGGTTCATACAGCAAAGCAATATTGTAAGGGAAGTCTATTACCCGGATATGATAGTAGGCAACCTTGACAACCTGATACAAAATACCAGCCTCATCCTGACGGTAATAGCCGGCCTGCTGCTGATAGCAGTGGTTGTGATCATTGACAATACCGTAAGGCTGTCCATGTACAGCAACAGGATGCTGATAAAGACCATGCAGATGGTGGGTGCCAAAAGAAGCTTTATTGCGCGTCCCTTTAACAAGCAGGCCTTCATTTCCGGGCTCATTTCGGCGGTGATCGCTATCTTGGGCATCCTGGGCATCCGGTATTTCGTGTCCGGCATCTTCCCCAAGATCAATGTCCTTGACAACCCCATACTCTTTATCCTTTTACTGGTGACCATCTGTGCGCTGGGTATTGTCATATCCGTACTGAGCACCAACAGATCTGTCATCAAATACCTTAAGCTGAAGCTGGACGACCTTTATTAGAAGATAAAAGCTACCCCGATGAATACTGTACATATCAAAGACTTAGGAACCATATCTTATCAGGAGGCCTGGGATCTGCAGGAAGCCCTGATGAAAGAAGGCCTGGATGTAAAATCAAAAAGATTCTCCAAAGATTTCAGCCCCGACGATGATAAGCAGATCGCTCATCATCTCCTGTTCTGCCAGCATCCCCACGTATATACTTTAGGCAAGAGCGGCTTTATGGAAAACCTGCTGGTCAACAATACCCAGCTCCAGGAGCTGGGCGCCACCTTTTTCAAAACCAACCGAGGAGGGGATATTACGTATCACGGTCCCGGGCAGATGGTGGTCTATCCTGTGCTTGACCTGGAGCAGTTCTTTACAGACCTAGGCCGGTATATGCGCAGCCTGGAGGAAGCCGTGATCCAGACCATCGCGGAATTCGGCATTACAGGCGGCCGGCTGGAAGGCGCCACGGGTGTCTGGCTGGATGCCGGCGACAGCGGCAAGGCCCGGAAGATCTGCGCCATGGGCGTAAAATGCAGCCGCTGGCTGACCATCCATGGCATTGCCCTGAATGTGAACACGGACCTGAGCTATTTCGGGCATATCGTACCCTGCGGCATATCGGACAAAGGCGTTACTTCCATGCAGCAGGAGCTGGGTCAGGCGGTGGATGAAGAAGCTGTAAAAAAAGTATTCAGGGAAAAATTTGCAAATGTTTTTAACGTACATTTGAACTAGAAAAGCACACAAACAACTCATTTAAGAAAACGATATAAATGGAAAAAATTACAGCGGCCATTACTGCGGTTGGAGGCTATGTGCCGGAATATGTCCTTACCAATGAAGAATTAGAAACAATTGTAGACACTACAGACGAATGGATCACCACACGCACCGGCATTAAAGAGAGAAGGATACTGAAAGGAGAGTTCGGAACGTCCCATATGGGCATCAAGGCAGTACAGAACCTGATGTCCAAGCACGACCTGGATCCCGCAGATGTGGAATTGCTGATCTGTGCCACAACGACCCCTGATATGCAGTTTCCCGCCACTGCCAATATCATTGCCGCCGAATGCGGGTTCACCAACGCTTTTTCCTACGATATCAGCGCAGCCTGCTCCGGGTTTCTCTATGCCCTCACTACTGCCGCCCAGTTCATAGAAAGCGGCAAGCATAAGAAAGTAATAGTGGTGGGAGGCGATAAAATGAGCTCCATCATAGATTACGAGGACAGGACTACCTGCATCATTTTCGGGGACGGCGCAGGAGCGGTGTTGCTGGAGCCCAGCACGGACGGCACCGGCATACAGGACAGCATCCTGAAATCCGACGGTAACGGGTGGGTGCACCTGCACCAGAAAGCGGGCGGCTCCCGCAGGCCGGCTACCATAGAGACCGTATCCAACAAAGAACATTATGTTTACCAGGAAGGCCAGACCGTCTTTAAATTCGCCGTTACAAATATGGCGGATGTATGCGAAAAAATAATGGTCAAAAATAACCTCCGCAGCAACGATATTGCCTGGCTGGTACCGCACCAGGCCAACCTGAGGATCATCTCCGCTACCGCGGACCGGATGCAGCTGCCGCCGGAAAAGGTCATGATCAATATCCAGAAGTTCGGCAATACCACTTCAGGCACTTTACCGCTCTGCCTGTGGGAATGGGAAAAGCAGCTTAAAAAAGGCGATAATATCATCCTGGCAGCGTTCGGAGGAGGCTTTACATGGGGGGCCGTTTATATTAAATGGGCTTATAACAGCTAACCGGAACAGAAGAGATAATATTCGGAAATAATATTCGGGCATACTTTTTGTACTATCCAGGGAAGACATTCATTAATTTAAAGTATTGTACACATGAATTCCTTATTCGATCTTATAAAAAGCCAGGCAGAAAGCTACCTGAACCAGCAATCCGCCATACCTTCCGGCCAGAACGACCAGATCCTGGAAGAAGCGCAGCATACAGTAGTAAACGGACTTCAAAGCATGAGCCCGGGCCAGCTGGAAATGCTTAACGAAGCGGCAGCCTCCGGTACCCTTGATGCCAGCAATCCCCAGGTACAGGGTATCAGCGGTAACTTTGCAGAGAACATCGCCCGGAAGCTGGGCCTGGATGGCAGTACGGCACAAAGCATTGCCGCATCGATCATCCCGATGATCCTCGGTAAGGTGGCCGGCAAAGGCACAGGCGGATTTAACCTGGAGCAGATACTGGGCAACCTCACCGGTAACAAGCCGGCTTCCGGGGAACAGCAGAACAGCGGGATCCTTGACCAGTTATCCGGCATAGGCAAACAGCTAGGCCTGGATAAGGACGGAGACGGTGATGTGGACCTGGACGACCTGAAAAAAATGTTTTAAAATATATAAGGTACGGAGCAGTATGGCTTCGTACCTTTTTATTATTTCTCTCTTTTACTTTCACTTCAAAAAGCAATGCAGATGTCAAAATTCGTAGTTTCCCAACGAAGCAACAAGGAGTTTCAGTTCAACTTACACGCCGGTAACGGCCAGGTGATCCTGACCAGCGAAGGCTACACTACCAAAGCGAGCTGTCTTAACGGCATTGATTCCGTAAAGAAGAACGCCGCAGACGAAAACAGGTTTGAAAAGCTGGAATCCAAAAATGCCAAATATTATTTCAACCTGAAAGCCAACAACGGCCAGATCATAGGCACCAGCCAGATGTATGAAAGCGCAGCCGGAAGAGATAATGGCATTCAGTCTGTTATGACGAACGCTCCGGGCGCTGCCATAGAAGAACGCCTGTAACCTGCACTTATACAATAATAACCGTAGCAAACGTGTCAGGAACGGAGGAAGGAACGCGGCGCTGTGTCCCCGTACCCTCCTCCGTATTAACCTCGCATTTCAAGGCTATCTCCATTGTTTTTATTATCTTAGCCGGTACATTTAACAGCAGCCGGCATATGCAGCTCCTACCTGGACATATTTTTAAGCGCCTCGTCATTCTAATGATGATGGTGCTGATATGCATACCCTGCCCTGCCAAAAGAACGGTCAAGCAGTTGCTGGATATCCCTGTCACTGCACATCACACAGGCAGCCAACCTGTCAAGCAGGCGGCCTGCCCTGCTTTTATACGGCACACGGCGGCTACCTCCCCGGTATATGTCCTGCAGCAAGCTACCAGGAAACCTGCTTCAGGCGGCTATCCGGCCGGCAGCAGTAAGCAGGAAGGGTTGCGCAATACTACCCTGCATAACGCCCGGCCATTCGCCGGCAATACGCCCATCTATATACGGCACCGCTGTATTTTAATCTGATATCCCGCTACTTTAGACATCACATGGCTATCCCGAAACTATACGGGAAGCCTGTTCCGTTTATATTAGTTGACTTATCAAATTTATACAGCACTATGCATCATCAATCATATACGTATGCCGGTACCTTAGCTACCGGCCTGCGATGGGTCACCGGCTGGACCTACTTCTCCGCATTCTGGAGAAGGCTCGTACTGGAAAACAAGCTGAACCCCGAAGAAGCCGGGTATATAGGGGAAAAATTCAATCATTTCCTGCCCAATGCCCTGGGCATCAAACCGGTGATAGCCCACTTGGTATCACACCCGGAGCAGTTATGGTGGGCTATGCTGCTTTTTACCATCATAGAAGGCATCGTCGGACTGCTGTTCATGCTGGGACTGTTCACCCGGCTTATGAGCCTTATGGTCACCGGTCTTGCCCTGGGCATACTGCTGGGCTCAGGATGGCTGGGCACCACCTGCCTGGATGAATGGCAGATAGGCGTGCTCGGCATAGCTGCCGGGTGTACCATATTCTTTTCCGGGGGCGGCAAATACGCCCTGGACACTTACATTTCAGGGAAGTATAAGGGCCCCGGCCTGAAAAAGTGGTTCAGCGCTGCCGGCTCCGGGCCGTTTCCCGTGACCGCTAACAGGCTCAACAGGATAGCGCTGGCAGCATCCGTTCTTATCCTGGCCCTCACCCTGTTCACCAACCAGTACTTTCATGGAGGTGTTTACGGCCGGCTGCATAACCTGTCGGTACGGCCGCATGTCACGATCAGCCAGGCGGAGATTCGTCCGGACAGCCTCAGCTTTACGGTATTCAGGGACGAAGGTGCCGATGTCTATGGTTCTTTTTTAATAAGCATAGCAGTAGTGGACAGGCAGGGAGCTATTGTTTTTGAACAGGACCAGCAGCAACTGGCCGGTCTCCCCACGGCTAACATCCATAACGATTATGTGACCCGCGTGCGTCCCGGTAAGCACAGCCTGGTGCTGCCGCTGGGAGCGCGGGCAAGGCTCACCTTCCGCGACCCGGCATTCCGCCAGCTAAAGGGCAGCTATACCCTGAGGCTGACAGACATCAGCGGCATCACCTGGGAGCAGGACGTTTCCGTGCAGCAGGAATTGTGATAATCCTAGCCTAAGTCGATCAAAAATGAAAAAGGCTGCCACAAAAACGTGGCAGCCCTTTCATCTATAACATCAAGCAACTAAAAGCGTATGCCTATGGATACAGGCTGTTGTTGTAATCCATATTTATACATATCGGTCAGCTGGTAGGTGGCAAAGAGGGTAAAATAACCCGGCAGACCTATTTCACCGACCAATGAGGTCTGGAATCTCTGCAGATTCATGATATCCCTGTTCTTGGGAATATTTATTTCATTACTTTTTTGCTTGGTCCAGGTGCTGATATTCATACCACCGATCATCCCGAAGCCGAATCGCAGCGCCGTATTCCTGGAAAGCTTTGTCGTGTAATGCAGCATCAGCGGGATACTTCCATACATAACGGACAGCTTATTCTTGGTAAGCGTCACATCTTCCCTCAATACCACCTGCGGCGTTGTTTTATTCTCGAAATGCACAGGCTTGGTATATTTGAAGTTAAACACCTGCAGCCCTAACGCAGCAGACATGGAGAAATAGTTATTGTCAGATGTGCCAAACTTATAATGCATCTTTACCGGCCAGAGATTGAAATTCCAGGATTTGCCCTGTGCCAGGGAGAACAGGCTCTCGTTACGGTATTCCTGGGGAACGTTCAGGAAGCGTATGGTTTCCGCACTGCCGTAATCGGTCTTATCGTGCATAAAGTTCACACCAAAGTCCATATTCAGGTAGGTAAACGACAACCGGCTCTTTTTATTGGCCTTTTCAGCCTTGATGCCACCGGAAAGTCCCATCGACACTGAGTACCCGCCGTCCTTGCCGGCTGCTGTATCCGTGGAAATAACCTCTACCGGATCGGGCGGCTCAGGGGCTTCCGGAACCGGGGCCTGCGCCCGGGAAGCAAGCGTGCACAGCACTCCTATACTTAATAACGGTACGTATTTCATATTATTGAGTTTTACTTTTTGATGATGAATGATTTGTTACCAATATTTATTTGAATAGTACTATTTTTAACTACCTGGTAGGCATCCTTTACGAAGGTCACCTTTTCCTGCATCTCCCGGCTCATATCATCCAGCAGGGCTTTCTGCTCCAGGCTGGCAGCAATGGGAGGCAGCATACTTTCCCGCTTTTCGGAGGACTGCCCGTGTGTGCCCGCAGGCAACATATGCATTTCCGCTGCTGCCAGTTGTGCCGGTGCGTTTTTGCCCTGTCCTATCAGCGGCCGGATGCGTGATACTTCTTCCTCGGCTACCATCACGACAGGCTCAGGGTCCTTACCGGAAACATCTATCACATTCCGCTGCCGGGCCAGCACCACCACATTTGCCGGCTTCCCGCGAACCACCTCCGCGTTACGGTTATTGGTATCCTTCGCTGCAACCGCAACCTTCATCCCGGAAGGCAGACCTGAATACGGCGTGTCCGTTTGATCCCGGTGCGCTATTGGCATCCTGCTGTCATCCGGGCTTTCGTGAGCCGGCCGCAGACCATACCAGCCGGCGCCGATGAGCAGTATAACGGCAGCAGCCCACCCCGTATAGCGGAACATGATACGCCTGCCGGCCGCCGGCGGAGCACCGGCATTATCATCTTCTGCTTTCAATAAGGTATGAATGTCCGGATAAGCTGTATCCTCTGACGGTACCTTAACCTCCCTGAAGGCCGTATAGATATCCATATATTCGGGATGCTGCTCCATAAAGCGCCATACAGCTTTTGTTTCTTCCGCGGATAATTCATCATCCACAAGCATCATTATCCACATTTCGATATTTTCACTGTTCACTTCCATAACTAATAATGATATTTATAAATTTCCAGACTCTTTTGCAGCTCTTTCCTTGCCCTGAACAGGTACACTTTTACCTGGCTGAGCGACAGTCCTGTCAACCGGGCTATTTCATCATAGCTGTAGCCTTCCATATCTTTCAGCAGTACCAGGTTCCTGGATTCGGTGCTCAGGTTCATCAATGCCTTTTCTATGGATTTTTTCAGTCCTGCCTGGAATATGACCTCTGATCCTTTTTCCGGCAATACGTCCATCAGCTTCTGCCTGCCCGCTGTCCTGAACCTATCAACGCTTTTCCTGTACACCAGCGTAAACAGGTAGCTTTTGGCTTTAGTGATATCCACAGATTCCCTGTTCTCCCATAAGACCGTAAAGGCGTGCTGTACGATATCCCTGGCGTCTTCCTCATTGCCGGAACTTTTCAGCGCAAAGCGATACATGCCATCAGCATATTCTTTTACACAGTCATTAAATTCGGCAGTTGTCATGTAAATTCTGATCTATATTCTGAATATTGTTCACTATATATAAATCGGCGGCGCAGATAAAAAGTTACAAAAAACAATAAAAAAATTTCAGGTGGTTACGAACAGTCCGGGGCATACCTTCAGTTACACCATATCTGTTGCTGCCATTATATTAAGAGTTTCGGTATAAACAAAGGTATATGGGTTGATTGCGTACAAACTTACGCCGCTCAGTTGAAAAAGACCGGCCATATTTTCAGTGAATTGGCTGGTGCTGCCGTCAGCCCGGTGAGGGAATGGTCCAACGACAATGTGATAGAGCATTTTAATGATGGTTATCCCCTACGGGGTGACCGGGCATACTAAGCAACGAAGTTAAAACATTGTCGGCAGTAGCTATTTTTATTCGTTAGTTCTTATGTCGCTTTATACAAATTATCTTATCTGTAATAATTTTTACTGACTATCTATATATAAGCAACAAAGTCATCATATGGCAAGTTCAGGATGCTATTAATCAGTATAAGAGATTCCTCACATCCGTTCGGAATGACCAGTACCCTACAGCAAATCGGTCTCTGAAACGCCGAAAGGGCACATTGCAGCTAAGTGTACAATCAAGAAGTATAGAACTGTCGGATATCGGGAAATATGACACTTGTTCTATCCGGGTTTTTATTCGGGTCTTCATGTTTTGTTATCATTGAATATGCAATGAAACCATAAGTCAAAAGATTGCCGATTAACAAAGGAATAAAAAGCCTTTTTATTGTCTCTTTAAAAATTAGTTTAATAGTCAGGGTTTCAATAAACACACTACCCAAACACATAAATACGTATGTCACAATCCAATTGATTATGCCAAACGTTGCGGAAGGCACAAAGTTGTCTGCGATTAAATGCCAAAAAAGCATAGCCCACCTCATAACGAATGTTCCGATAACTCCTGAAACCAAATTGCCAATTACAGCTGCTAAAAAAGACTTTTGCAATGAATATTTGAGCATGGCCATAAGTGTAAATGTTTCAACTACAATTGTAACAAATACTAAAAACCAAAACCGCCAAACTTCGTCATAAACGTAGATTGCCGGCCAAACCAGATTCAGTAAAGTCATCTTGTTATTTTGTTTGTTTTTGGCGCTGAGTGTGCATCCTGCTTTGACGCCAAACCTCACTTAAAGACAGCTTAATTCCTTATATTCAATTCAATCCAATCTGCCACACGCCAGCACAGCTTACTTTTTCCTGCACAAATATATGGTCTCTTCCGGGCTTACCCTGAAACGGTCTGCCTGCTCCGGTGTGAGCTGCTTTGCAAAATCGTCTTCCGTCACGTCAAAGCCGACCGCACGCAGCTTATCGGCATAGTCCAGACCGAAAAGCCGTACGTGGTCTTTCTGCCAGTAGTGGATCTCCCGCTCCCTCGGGCTGACGATGGATTTATCCTCGTAGGTTTCCTGCCGCGTCACGTCTATAGGCACCTGGAAAATCCCCCAGCCGCCGGGTTTCATGATCCGGTACAATTCTTTCATACATTGATGAGCATCCTCTACGTGCTCCAGCACATGATTGCAGAATATCACATCAAAAGTATTATCCGCAAAAGGGGCTTTGTGAAGGTCAAAATGAATATCGGCTATGGGAGAGTTGTAATCCCCCGTAGTATAGTCCAGGTTATCCATTTTCCTGAAGAGCTTATAGAAGCATTGCTCCGGTGCGATATGCAGCACTTTGAGCGGGGCGGTAAAAAAATTGGTGCGCTCCTTTAAATACATCCACATCAGCCGGTGCCGTTCCAGCGACATCGTGCCGGGACTCAGCACATTATTGCGTTTGGCAATACCGGAATAGCCGTAAGGCAGGAATTTGCGGTAGGTCTTACCGTTGATAGGATCTTCATACCGGTTGCCCGCATACAGTACGGGAGATAATTTCTGAAAGATCAGGCTCAGTTGTATCAGTATCGGCCGGGGAATGGTCCTGAGGAGAAAATGAAACATTTTATTCTTTAAATATACCCGACAAAAATAAGTATTTGGCCAGTAAATGCCTGAAATAATTTGAATAGTACATTAGATTCTCAAAAATACCACTTACAAACACCAGAGTAAAACGATTACATGCAGCCGGGTAACGGGTCCTGAGGGGATAAAACATTGAATGCCTCAAATATACTCACAAAACAAATATCCGGGCAGTAAACGCCTGAAATCTTTTGAACAGCACACTAAATTCTCAAAAATACCGCCTGTAGAGCCCCAAGTAAACCTATATATTCGGCCGGGGAACAGACTCTGAAGAGAAAACAATACTCAATGCTTTCAAGATGCCATATAAAAATAAGTATCCGGGCAGTAAATGCCTGAAATAATCGGAACAGTACATTAAGTTTTCAAAAATACTGCTCACTGGTGTCGGAGTAAACGAATTATATAATAATTTCGGAATTTTATTGCATATCCTTATGACACCCGATAATCCACAACTATATAACAGAAAGACCCGTAATATTGAATCCGAAGACGCCTATAAGTCCGGGGGACTTAAAATACTGTACCGTACACCCTTCGGCAAGCTGCTCACCAGGACAGTACTGGTAAGACGGGGCATCTCCAAGCTGTACGGCAGGTATATGAAAAGCGCCAAAAGCACAGGCAAGATCACGGAATTCATCAACCACTATAATATAGACGTTTCCGAGATAAAAAGACCCATAGAGAGCTTTACCAGCTTCAATGATTTTTTTATCAGGGAGCTGAAAGCGCATGCACGTCCGATAGACACTACCCCCTCGCACCTCATTTCCCCGGCAGATTCCCGGCTCTTCGTATTCGACCTGGCCGGTCATCCGAAGCTCCCGGTCAAAGGGTACTGGTATCATATAGAGGAGCTGGTAAAGGACCCGGAGATCGCGGATATGTTCCGGGACGGCTGGTGCTTCATATACCGGCTGGCCCCGAATGATTACCACCGGTATGCTTACCTGGACAACGGCCACCAGGATAAGGTGATCCGCATCAACGGCATCCTTCACAGCGTTAACCCGATAGCCCTGCGGGAAACGCCGGGCGTCATGGCCAGGAACTACCGGGAGCTGACCCTGCTGCATACGGAGCATTTCGGTCCCGTGGCGCATATAGAGGTCGGCGCATTGTTCGTTGGCAAGATCGTCAACAGGACCTATGGCCCCGCCACCTTCAAGCGCGGCGAAGAAAAGGGCTGGTTCGAGTTCGGCGGCTCCACCGTTATACAGCTATTCCGCAAGGACGCCATACGGCCCGACCAGGATATCCTGGACCATACGGCCCGGGGCATTGAGACCCTTGTACGCCTGGGGGAAAAAACAGGCACCGCGCAATAAACGTTTCAGAAAAAGCACAGCAATAGCTGCCAGGCCTGTTCCGGTAATACGGGAGCAGGCCTTCCTGTTTCCGGCAGCGTTGCCGGAATCCGTTCTCCAGGTATTTTATTATCTCTTTCCCTGTAACATCATAATATAATTTGTATTTTTGCGTGCCATTGAATTGATGGCCTCGTGTGTATTCATAACCATATTGTTCATTCATTAATAAAACAATCCAAACATTATGTCTTATCGTATTGAAAAAGATACAATGGGTGAAGTAAAAGTACCTGCAACTGCGTACTACGGCGCTCAGACACAACGTTCTATCGACAACTTCAAGATCTGCCAGGACACCAACCGGATGCCCAAAGAGATCATACAGGCATTTGCCTATCTTAAAAAAGCGGCGGCACTGGCCAATACGGAATTAGGCGTTTTGCCGGAAGACAAGTCTAAGCTGATCGCACAGGTGTGTGATGAGATCCTGGAAGGCAAATTAGATAATGAATTTCCGCTGGTGGTCTGGCAGACAGGCTCCGGCACACAATCCAATATGAACTGCAACGAGGTGATCGCCTACCGGGGACACGTGATCAATGGCGGACAGCTCACAGACGAAAAGAAAGTACTGAACCCGAATGATGATGTGAACAAATCCCAGTCTTCCAATGATACCTTCCCGACAGCTATGCACATTGCCGCGTACAAGATGCTGGTGGAAGTGACCATCCCCGGGCTGGAAAAGCTGAGGAACACTTTAGAGGAAAAGTCCAAAGCCTATATGAACGTGGTGAAGATAGGCCGTACCCACCTGATGGACGCTACCCCGCTGACCCTCGGCCAGGAAATTTCAGGCTATGTGGCCCAGTTGAATTACGGTATCAAAGCCATTAAAAATACCCTGCCGCACCTGTCGGAGCTGGCACTGGGCGGTACAGCCGTAGGAACAGGACTGAATACACCTAAAGGATATGACGTGCTGGTAGCCCAAAAAATTGCAGAGCTTACAGGACTTCCTTTTGTAACCGCTCCCAACAAATTCGAATCGCTGGCGGCCCACGATGCCATAGTGGAATCTCATGGCGCCCTGAAAACCGTGGCCTGCAGCCTGATGAAGATCGCCAATGATATCCGCCTGCTGAGCTCCGGTCCGCGTGCCGGCATCGGTGAGATCCACATCCCGGATAACGAACCGGGCTCTTCCATTATGCCGGGTAAAGTGAACCCCACACAATGCGAGGCGCTGACCATGATCGCCGCACAGGTATTGGGTAATGATGTCGCCATCAACGTAGGCGGCGCTACCGGGCACTTTGAGCTGAATGTCTTCAAGCCTGTCATGATATACAACTTCCTGCACTCCGCCCGTCTTATCGGTGAAGGCAGCGTAAGCTTCAATGACAAGTGCGCAACAGGTATAGAGCCTATCCAGAAAAATATCGACGCACACGTCAACAACTCTTTAATGCTGGTGACCGCTTTAAATACCAAGATCGGCTATTATAACGCTGCCGGTATCGCGCAGGATGCGCACAAGCGCGGCATCACGCTCAAGCAGGCCGCATTGGAATACAAGCTTAAAGGACTGGATTTTGAGCATATGACGGAAGAGCAGTTCGACAGTTGGGTAGTACCGGGCAACATGGTAGGATTGAACTAAAACGTTCCTTAATAAATTAAGAGACCATCTGCTTATAGGAAACACCTTTTATACAGATACCGTTTCGCTGAGCACTGTCCTCTCTGGGGGTCAGAGGCCGTTGTTGTTATAAAGTTACTGAGGGGATGGGGTCATTCCGAACGGATGTGAGGAATCTCTTATATAACCGATTTGTGGCTTATATATAGTCAGTATAAATTAAGAGACTGCTTAAAAAGCCTCTTATCATGTCACATGGAGCCTGTCGAAATGTGATATATATATAATAAACAACCCTGTCAATATTTCGACTAGCTCAATATGACAGGGTTGTTTTCTTATCAGCAAGCCCTTATTATTTATAAATTGCAGTCAGTTCCCGCCGATGCAGGCATTACCTTACTGCGGGAGCAGATAACATCGTCAACAGCTATATTATTCATATGGATATCCGGAAAAGATTCGAGCGTATACTGGCTATCTTCTTTCAGTTGCAATCCAGGCCGGTAGTGAAAGCCCAGGAGCTGGCGGACAGGTTTGATGTGAGCCTCAGAACTATTTACAGGGACATTAAATCGCTGGAAGAGGCGGGCGTCCCGGTCTCCGGGGAAGCCGGCATCGGCTATTCGCTCATGCGCGGCTATAAGATACCTCCCACCCTGTTCACGCAGGAAGAGGCGCTGAGCTTTGCGGCGGCGGAAAAGCTGATGGAGCAATACTTCGACAAGGGCCTCCGGCAGCACTTCAAAGCAGCCCTTGACAAGATGAAAGCGATCCTGCGTCCCACAGATAAGGAAAACCTGGCATTGCTGGGCGACCAGGTGAGCATGAAGCCGCTGTCCGTACATATCTTCAACCAGAATGCCCCTACCGCGCTGGCTACCATACTGGACAGCATCACCTTTCAGAAGCAGGTGGTCATTGAATATAAAAAGAGAGGTGCTGCCGACAGTGAAGCCCGCATCATAGAGCCCATCGGGGTATTCCAGGATTATAACTTCTGGTATATCGTGGCTTACTGCCTTACCCGGAAAGCTGTCCGGCAGTTCCGCCTGGACCGCATTTACCATATCCGGCAAAAAGACGAACGTTTTACGCTCCGGCACCAGCGCCTGGAATATTATCTCGACAAGCTAAAGCCCCCGGAAACACAGGCCATCGTAATAGCGGTCAAAAAAACGGATGCGGCATACCTGCATTGGGAAAGGCAGCGGATGGGCTTTCAGAAAGAATACCCGGAGGGCGATTATATGATCATGCACTTTCAGTATCACAATATAGAACAGCACTTTGCAAGGTGGCTGCTCCAGTACGCGGATATGGTCCGCATCCTGGCGCCGCAGCAACTGCAAAGTGCTGTCCAGCATATACTGGATACGGCGTTCCGTAACTGGGAAAATCAGCCGGTCACGGGTTCCGGGGAGGAATAACGCCTGTACACAGGATAAATATTTACTTGCCTACGCTCTGGGAAGGTGACGCCGCTCCCCTGAACAGCATGATATCCCTGTCAAACAGGTAGATACCGCCTTTATCATCTCCCACCAGCTCCAGCTTATCGTTCAGGGTACGGGCCAGGGACTCTTCTTCTATCTGCTCGGACACGTACCATTGCAGAAAATTATGAGTGGCAAAATCCCTTTCATGAAGGGCCAGTCCCACCAGTTCATTGATGCTTTCAGACACCGCCATTTCATGCTTCAGAAATTCTTCGAATACCCGCTGCAGTGATACGAAGGTGATCATAGGTTGTTCCAGGGCCGGCACTTCGGCAAAGCCACCTCTTTCATTGATATACCTGATGAGCTTCAGCATATGCATCCTTTCTTCATCGCTTTGCTGGTAAAAGAAATTGGTAACACCGTCCAGGCCGGGCTGGATCTCTGCCCAGGATGCCATCGCCAGGTAGGCCTGGGAGGATTCCGCTTCCATCTTCACCTGTTTGTTGAGTGCGTCTTGGATTGTTTTTGATAACATAACGTCTGTTTTATGATTTTTCTGTAATAAGAATTGACCTCCTAAATTTACACAATAAATTGACTTATTCCTTTATAAATCATTTGTATTGCTATTATTACCACAACAATAACAAATACCTGTTTTAAAAGTTTTGTATTGATCCGGGACAGCACTTTCGAGCCTAAATTCGCTCCCAGCAGCACACCTATCAGCACCGGGGCTGCGATGGACACCACGATATACCCTTTCTGCAGATACAGTACGGCGCTGGCTACGGCGGTCATACCGATCATGAATACGCTGGTGGTGGTAGATACCTTGAAAGGTAATTTCATCCTGTTATCCATGGCCAGCACTTTCAGCACGCCGGAACCGATGCCCAGCAAGCCGCTCAATACGCCTGCCAGCACCATAAATAAAAAACCGCTTACAGGGTTTCCGGCTTCATAGTGCTTGATTGCCCCGGCTTCTTTATCATTATAATACCCCTGCAGTTGCAGCTTATATGCCAGTCCCTGCTCCCTCGCGGGAAGAAAATTATCCGTTTTCTTCCGGAACTGCATGTAAGCCGTAAAGATAAGGATCGCACCAAAGATCACCGACAGCCAGGACGTGGGGATGTGCTGCCCTATCAGCGCGCCGCCTACAGCTCCGATAGTAGAAGCCACCACCAGGAACAGGCCTATTTTGATATTGCTGATCCCTTCTTTCGCATAGGAGGCTGATGCCCCGGTCGAGGTAGCGATCACCGACACCAGGCCGGCCCCTATGGCATATTTGATATCATATCCCAGGCCCAGATTGAGCAGCGGAATAATGATGATGCCGCCGCCCAGACCTGTCAATGCCCCTAAAAAGCCCGCGCCCAAAGCGCCGAGTAAAATAATGGCTGTTTCCAAGATAGTATTGCTGTATTACAGTTCGGATGATTAATAATTAGGATAAATAAAGGCCGGTCGCTCCGGACCCGGACGGGAATATTTATGCTTCCTGGGCCTCATAGACCCGGATGGTATTATATACCGTATCTCTTTCCACCGGCACTTTACCTACCGAACGGATCATCTCACATAATTGCTCCGTGGTCAGGGAAGGGTTTTGCTCTTCCGCGCCCGCCATACTATATATTTTGGTGGTATCATCAATGGTACCGTCCAGGTCATTGACACCGTAGTTCAGCGTCAGTTGCGCGGACTGCCTGCCCAGCATAGGCCAGTACGCCTTAAGATTGGCAAAATTATCCATATAGATACGCGCAATGGCATACATACGCATGTCCTCTATCACGGACACTTCAGGAATATGCGACATATCATTACCGCCATTCCTGAACTTCAGCGGTATAAAGCAGTTGAACCCTCCCGTTTCATCCTGAGCACGGCGCAGCCTTTCCATATGGTCTATCCTATGGCTGTAATCTTCGATATGGCCATACAGCATCGTGGCGTTGGAGTGCATGCCCAGCCGGTGCGCTGTCTGGTGGATATGCAGCCATCCGTCAGCATCCACCTTATCGGCGCAGATCCTGTTCCGGACATCGGGATGGAAAATTTCGGCGCCGCCGCCCGGCAGTGACTGCAGGCCTGCGTCAAAAAGCTTTTTCATACCTTCCTCTATGGAAAGCTTGGCCTTCCGGATCATATATTCCAGCTCTACCGCGGTAAAGCCCTTTCTATGCAAATCGGGCCGGTGGTCCCTGATCTGCGAAAGGAGGTCGCAGAAAAAGTCCAGGTTCATCTTCGGATGTACGCCACCCACAATATGCACTTCCGTAACCGGCTGATCGTCATATTTTTTAACAATATCCATCATCTGCTCTATACCCAGCTCCCAGCCATCCTCACGGTGCTTGTAAGACCGGGAATAGGAACAGAAATCACAGGTAAAAATACAAACGTTGGTAGGCTCTATATGGAAATTCCTGTTGAAATAGACATAATCCTGGTGCTTCTGCCTGCGTATATGGTCCGCCAGGACACCCAGGTAATTCAGTTCCCCGTTCTCAAAAAGGTACAGACCATCCTCTTCTGATACCCGTTCGCCTGCTGCTACTTTTTCAGCAATTTTTTTCAATCGTGTATCCAGGGAAGAAGCGGCCAGTAATAATTCAATGTGATTCATGAGCTTGCTTAAAATATTGATCTCACAAAGTTAAGCGATAAAATAAGTTTCCCCAGCATTTTTTTGCACTTAACGCATCCTGTGAAAAACAAAGAGACGTGTCAGTAGCACCTGCCATTTTGTCCTTATCATAACGATATCTTTTTACCTTTTGCAGTCGTTTCCCCAACAGGGATTATTTTAAGATTGCAACAAAATGACAATATTTAAACATCTGAAAGACAGCATAATTAAATTTAACAAAAAACATTTTTGTATATCTATATAATATTTTTAAAAAATTGGTAGCTTTTATTGAATTACGTTATTAAATTTGCACGGAAATATGACAAAAAATTTACAATTCTCATTTTAGCTTCACATTATGAATTGGAAACAAGCGTTTACGTCTTCGATCGGGAAGAAACTGGTTATGGCCCTCACCGGCGTTTTTCTTATTTTATTTTTGATAGTGCACTGCTATGTTAATGCACTGGTATTCTTAGAGTGGTTCGGACCTTTAGGAAGAGGCTATAAGGCTTACGAAGGTGCTGCGCACTTTCTGGGCAGCAATCCCCTTACAAGAATAGCCGAGATCGGTCTCCTGGCGGGTATCATCCTGCATATCGTTCAGGGGCTGATGCTGTTTTTTGATAATAAGACCAAACGTCCTGTAGACTATAATGTGCATCCGGGAAATAAGAGCAGCAAATGGTACAGCCGTTCCATGGGACTGCTGGGTACCTTGATATTGTTATTTTTGGTGCTTCACCTGTATCACTTCTGGGTGCCTAACCGCTACCAGCAACTGGTAACGGGGCACGAAAAGGACCTGTACCTGTTAATGGAGCTTACATTCAAGGATTTATGGGTAGTTATAGTATATATATTAGGCTGTATCTCCCTGGCCTATCACCTGCTGCACGGCTTCTGGTCTGCTTTCCAGACCCTGGGGCTTTCCACCAAGAAATATACAGGCCTGCTGAGGTGCGTGGGAACGGTATATTCTATCGTTATTCCATTGATCTTCATAGCAATGCCGCTGTCCTTCTATCTGGGACTGCTGCCTGACGCGGAAACGGCAAGAGCTGCCACACAAACGCTGGCACACTAATACGACAAAGTATTATATATTATACTTAACACCTGATGCGTAACTAAATTTAAGAATGTACTCCGAAGCAAGACTTCGATCATAATATTAAGAACTATGGCTTTAGATTCAAAAATTCCCCAGGGAGAGCTATCCCAAAAATGGACTAAATACAAAGCAAACTGTAAGATTGTTAACCCTGCCAACAAACGTAGTATTGAGGTTATAGTTATCGGATCCGGGCTTGCCGGCGCTTCGGCCGCGGCATCACTGGGTGAGCTGGGCTATAAGGTAAAATGTTTCTGTTTCCAGGATTCTCCCCGCCGTGCGCACTCAATCGCGGCACAGGGCGGTATCAATGCTGCAAAGAACTACCAGAATGACGGTGACTCCGTTTACCGCCTGTTCTACGATACGATCAAAGGTGGTGACTACCGTGCACGCGAGGCCAACGTACACCGCCTGGCCGAGGTGAGCGCCAATATCATCGACCAGTGTGTGGCTCAGGGTGTTCCCTTTGCCCGCGAATACGGCGGCATGCTGTCCAACCGTTCTTTCGGCGGTACACAGGTACAGCGTACCTTCTATGCTGCCGGCCAGACCGGTCAGCAATTGCTGATCGGCGCTTACCAGGCGCTGGAGCGCCAGGTAGCCTTAGGTAATGTGACCATGTATTCCCGTCATGAAATGCTGGACGTAGTGGTCATAGACGGTAAGGCGCGCGGCATCATTGCCCGCAACCTGGTATCAGGTAAATTGGAAAGATATTTCGGACACGCCGTACTGCTGTGCTCCGGTGGCTACGGCAACGTATTCTACCTGTCCACCAACGCGATGGGCAGCAACGTGACCGCCGCCTGGAAAGCGCATAAAAAAGGCGCTTACTTCGGCAACCCTTGCTTTACGCAGATACACCCTACCTGCATCCCGGTTTCCGGCGACCACCAGTCCAAGCTGACGCTGATGTCGGAATCCTTACGTAACGATGGTCGTATCTGGGTGCCCAAACAACAAAATGACAACAGGAAAGCCTCTGATATTCCGGAAGACGAAAGGGATTACTACCTGGAGCGCCGTTACCCCGCGTTCGGTAACCTGGTGCCCCGCGACGTAGCCTCCCGTGCCGCCAAGGAAAGATGTGACGCCGGCTATGGCGTAGGTACCTCCAAGCAGGCGGTGTACCTGGATTTCGCCGCGGCTATTGAAAGATATGGCAAAATAGAATGCAATAAGCACGGTAACCATAACCCGGACGCTGCTACCATAGACCGCCTGGGCAAGGAAGTGGTAAAAGAGAAATACGGTAACCTTTTTGATATGTACGCCAAGATCACCGGCGAAAATCCTTATGAGGTGCCTATGCGTATCTATCCTGCCGTGCACTATACAATGGGCGGCATATGGGTGGATTACGAGCTGATGACCACTATCCCCGGATTATATGCGCTGGGTGAGGCCAACTTCTCCGATCACGGCGCCAACCGACTGGGTGCCTCCGCACTGATGCAGGGCCTGGCAGACGGCTATTTCGTCATTCCTTATACTATCGGTAATTACCTGGCAGACGATATCAGGACCAAAGCAATCCCTACCGACCATCCTGAATTTGTGAAAGCGGAGCAGGAAGTGGCCGACAGGATCAACAGGCTGATGTCCATCAAGGGTAAGCAATCCGTGGAAAGCCTGCACAAGCGCCTGGGTAAGATCATGTGGGACAAATGCGGTATGGCCCGTAACGAGCAGGGTCTGAAAGAAGCCATCGAAGAGATCAGGGCGCTGAAAAAAGAATTCTGGAGCGACTTATTTATCCCCGGTACGGTGGAAGGTATGAATACGGAGCTGGATAAGGCCAACAGGGTTGCGGATTTCATCGAGCTGGGCGAGCTGATGTGTATGGATGCGCTGGAAAGAAGAGAATCCTGCGGCGGTCACTTCCGCGAGGAATCCCAGACAGAAGACGGTGAGGCATTACGCCACGATGACCAGTTCATGTATGTTTCCTGTTGGGAAAGCACCGGCGACAGTCAATGGACCTTGCATAAGGAATCGTTGAATTACGAGGTGATCAAACCGACCCAGCGTAATTATAAATAAAATTACATCGCTCAACCAGAGGTAAGATTCATTTAAAATTAGTTTAAAATACGAGATTACAATAAGGAACGGCTCACCAGCACACTTCCGGATCTCCAAATCAGAATATTATGGAACACTATAATATGAACCTCACACTTAAAGTGTGGCGTCAGCAAAATGCACAGTCCCAAGGTCAGTTTGAAACATACCAGGTAAAAGATATCTCATCGGAAATGTCCTTCCTGGAAATGTTTGATGTATTGAATGAACAATTGATCAGCGAAGGAAAGGAACCTATTACGTTCGATCACGATTGCCGTGAAGGCATCTGCGGCGCCTGCTCTATGTTCATAGATGGTCAGCCGCATGGTCCATGGTCCGAGACCACCACCTGCCAGCTGCATATGCGTCAATATAAGAACGGAGATACTATTGTAGTGGAGCCATGGAGAGCCAAAGCATTCCCGGTGATCAAGGACCTGATGGTAGACCGTTCCGCATTTGACCGCATCATCCAGGCCGGCGGCTATATATCTGTAAATACAGGTAATGCCCAGGATGCCAACTGCCTCCCCATAGCCAAAGATAAAGCGGATGAATCCTTCGCAGCGGCCGCCTGTATCGGTTGCGGCGCCTGTGTGGCCGCCTGTAAGAACGCTTCCGCTATGCTCTTCTTATCCGCCAAGGTAGCTCACCTGGCCTTATTGCCCCAGGGAGAGCCGGAAAGAAGAAGCCGTGTGATGAATATGGTGGAGCAGCACGACAAGGAAGGCTTCGGCGCGTGTACCAACACCATGGCCTGTGAGGCAGAATGTCCCAAAGCTATTTCCATCCTGAATATCCGCAGGCTGAATGCGGAATATATAGGGGCTGTATCCAGCGGAAGAGATTAATATCAAAGATATATCCATTATAAAAAAGCGGTAAACCCACAGGTTTACCGCTTTTTTATGCAGCAGGTGAATAGCCGGTACGGCAGTGCTTACCATATAAAATGTATCTTATTCCGTAAGGATATCTTCCTGTTCCGGCGGTAGCTGCTCCAGCTTCTCCTCCGCGATCTCCTCTTTTACGATATCAACACCTTCTTCACCCAACAGGAAGCCCCAGGCTTTCAGGTCCTCCACCCTGTCAAAAATTATTTTAGCTATCGCCAGGATGGGAATGGCCAGGAACATCCCGGAAATGCCCCATAACATCTCGCCCACGATGATGGCAAGCAAAGCGAACAGCGAGTTGACCTGCACTTTGGATCCCACCACCTTGGGCACGATATAATTGCCGTCAATCGCATGAATGATCACCAGCGCCAGAATGACCAGCAGCACCTTGGTCATACCTGCCGTGGCAAAGGCGATCAGGGAAATAAGCAGCAGGGAAACCAGGATGCCCACATACGGCAATACATTGAATACGCCGGTGATGGCTCCCAGGAGGAAGCTATACTTCACATCAATGATCATCAGTGCCATAGTGACCATGGCGGAGACCAGCAGCATCTGGATCGCCAGTCCCGTAAGATAGCGCTTCACCACGTATTTCACCTGGCTGATGATATCCAGCACCGTATCATGATGCTGGCTGTGGTTCAGCAGCAGTAAGAATTTCACGATATGGCTCCTGTACAATAATACAAAGAAGGTATATAAAAAGAGGAATACCAGGAAAATAGTAAAGGAAGACAGGGACATCAATGCCACACCCAGGATCATCGTTCCCTGGCCGAAAGAGCTGCTGGCGGTATCATTCAGTATTTTTATCTGCTCCTTGGAATTAATGCCGAAGGTGGTATCTATCCAGACCTGGATGCTGTCAAAGGTATGTACCAGTTGCTGGTAAAAGGCCGGCCAGTCCTCTTTCAGCATCGTCAACTGGGAAGCCAGCATATAAATTAAGAAAAAGCCGCCCCCGAAAAAAATGGTCACTGTTATAATAGTAGCCAGGGTTCGGGGCAGCCTTAACTTCTTTTCAAGAAAGCTGCAGGCCGGCACCAGCAGCAGGGCAAAAAGGCTGCCTAATATCAAGGGAACGAATATCGTCTGACCGATACTCGCAAGGTAGCCGAATGCGAGGATACTGATAACCACGCTGGCCAGCTTAAGGTAGAAAGGGAGTTCCCTGTATTTTTGACGTAACATATCGAAAGGTTTATATTCACATAAAAATATATTTGCCAATTAGTTCAATTTGAAATCAACAGGACAGGTATAGGTGCTCCTTACCGGTTTTCCGGCAAGGAGTTCCGGGTGCCACGATCCGCTTGTCAGCTGTATGAGCCTGGCCGCTTCTTTATTACAGGCCTCATTCAAGCCCCGCAAGACTATCACATTTTCCACGGTCCCGTCCGCCGTAATATCAAACTGCACTATTACACGGCCCTGTATATTATTCTCCCCGGCCTTGTCCGGGTATCTGATATTTTTGGCAAAAAAATCGTTGATATTGCCCTTGTAGCGCGCTTTTTGCTGCACCATAGTCTGTATCTCCTCCGGACCGGATGTCACAGTGAGAGCCGGAACATTACCAGCACTGGCTGCAGGCGCTGCCGCCGGGGCCTGCTTTTTAAAAAGTCCGCAGGAAGTCACTGCAAATACAGGCAACGCCGCTGCTAATATATAATAACGCTTCATCAATTATATGTATTTTCCATTAAACTATTGTTTAGTGCACTCAACTTTACACTGATGTAAAATTACAAACTTTCCTGCCTGCTCTGCTTAAAATTAACTGATTATCTGTATATAGGAAACAAGTTACAAATGACCACCCGCTAAGTCCTTTATAATAAAAGAGGTCTGACCCACAAAAAGCACACTGCTCAGCGGAGTGTATCCGTAATAAAAGATGCTTGCCTGTAAGCAGATGGTCACTTAAAAGATGGACCCTGTTTGGTTGTCACTGCCGGTTACAACCAGGCCATATGCGCATAAAGCAGGGATTTCAGCAGTACCGCATTGACCCCAAATACGGCATTGCCCGCACCGTTGCATTTTTCATGATTTCCCTGCCGCTGCTGTGCGCTACCCTTTTAAAATTGTCTATATTCGTGTCATATTCCGGAAACATCGCTGAAGTATGACCATCAGGGCAAATTTTGAGACACCATATTATACACTTCTTAATGATACTGCATACAGGCTGGTTAAAGACATTACGCTATATCCCGACGCGGAAACCGCCCGGACGGATATCACCATAACCGTCCGGACCGATAACGGGCTGCTGTACTTTGAGCCGGTACATATTACCGGGCTGCCGGCAACGGCGCCTTATACCATAAGCGACCTTCAGCAATACACCGCTCACAGCCTTGCCGGCGCCCTGTCTGAAAAATGCAGCACCCTGGTGACCATAGAAGCGACTGCAGGTGAAACCGTCATAGCGGTATTAACGCAGGAGGTCTGGATCCATCCGCTGGACAGCTTTCCCGGTATCCGGGCTGCTAAATTCCTGGCCAGGTACATCACACCGCACCACCCGTACGTGTACGAGATCAAGCGGAAAACTGCCGCCAACCTGCAGCAATACGGGTTCCATCCTGCTTTTGACGGCTACCAGTCCGGGGACAGGCAAAGGGTCAGCGATATCATAGCCACGCTTTTCTACACGCTGAAAGATGAGCAATGGGTGTACAGCGCGCTGCCGCCCGGCTATGAAAAAGAAGGCCAGCGCATCCGGATGATAGACCAGGTGCAGCGGCAACGTTTTGGCAACTGCATTGATCTCAGCCTGGTCATCTGCGCCTGCCTGGAAGCCATGGACCTGCATCCCCTGCTTATCCTCATCCCGGGACATGCCTTTGTGGGATGCTGGCTCTCCAACAAAAGGCTGGATGTGCCGGTCACCTCTTATAAAAGCGAGATCGTTAACAGGATGGGCAAAGGCAACGAGGAGATACTGGTCTGGGAAGCCACGGCCGCCTGTGCCGGGCACAGCGACAACTTTAAGGAAGCCGTTGCTGCTGCAGAACGTCTGATCATCGGGGACAAGGCATTCCAGCTGGCCCTGGATATCAGGACTTCCAGGCTCTCCGGTATCATACCCTTCGCTCATATGCAGGAACAGGAGACATCCGCCGCGCTCCTGCTTGAAAAGGAAGACAGCAGGGAGGAATTCCTTACCCTCAATACCCTGCCTCCGCTCGATACCGGTACATCACACAACATTCCACCGGCATCCAGGCAGCAGGTATGGGAACGGAAGCTGCTGGACCTTACCTTACGGAACAGCCTGCTCAATCTCAGGCTGTCCAATAATGCCATACAATTCGTAAATGTCAATTTCAGCAGGCTACTGGAAGCGCTGACAGCCGGGAAAGCCTTTACGCTGATCAATACGGACGCGCTGGACATCTGCCTCGAAAAACGCCGGATGATAGATACCCTCCACGAAACGGACGGGCTGTCCAGGTACGCGGCAGCCGAAATGGAGCAGCACAGGCTGGTAAGCGCCTACAGCGCTGCAGACCTGCAGGACGTATTGACCCATATCATGAGGAACAACCTGCTGTCCATTGATGAGACGGGCGCGAATTCGCTCTATCTCACCCTCGGCGCTTTAAAATGGTATGACCCCAAAACACCGGAGACCTGCAGGATAGCTCCCCTGATCATGGTACCGGCAGACCTGAAAAGACAGAGTGCCCTATCGCGCTTTACGCTCAGGCTCCGCGAAGAAGATATACAGGTCAACACCACCTTAATAGCCTTCCTGGTACAGGAGTTCAACCTGGACCTCTCAGGACTTATGACGCTTTCAGAAGATAATGAGAGCATTGATATCAACCGGGTATTCAATACGATAAGGAATGCCATCTTACCTTACAAAAGCTGGGAAGTGGATGAGCTGCTGTTCCTTTCCAATTTCCATTTCAGCACCCAGGTCCTGTGGCAGGATATACGGCAGAACATGCCCTTCCTCCTGCAGCATCCCGTTATACGGAGCTTTGTAAGCCAGCAGTATGAAGCCGATGAAAGCCTGCAGTTGCCCGAACATACGGACACCACGAATTTCGAGACCACGGAACATATATTCCCCATAGATGCCGACAGCTCGCAGGCGGAAGCCATCATTGCTGCCAATATGGGGAAAAGCTTTGTCCTGCACGGGCCTCCCGGAACGGGCAAATCCCAGACGATCACCAATATCATTGCCAATTTCCTGTTCCACGGCAAAACAGTGCTCTTCGTTGCCGCCAAGAAAGCGGCTTTAGATGTGGTTCATAAACGACTGTATGACATAGGACTTGACAAATTCACCTTAGAGCTGCATTCCAATAAATCCAGGAAGCAGCAGGTGCTGGAGCACCTCGAAAGCTCCCTGCAGCAGTCCAAAGTCCTGCAGGATGAAGCGTTCCTTAAAGCCGCGCGCAATACAGCCGCTTCCCGGAATGAGATAGAGCATATCCAGAAAGCCATGCACCAGAAGCAGGCGGCAGGCCTCTCTGTCTATGAGCTTATAGAAGCGCTCACCGGCACCGCGGCCGGACAGGAGCTGAAGTACCATTTTCCGCCTGAGCTCCTGTTGGGATTGCACGCCAGGCAACTGGAACAATGGATGCAATACATCCGCGCACTGGCTGACGACCCGGTCTTTAATACGGATTATACCACCCATCCCTTAGCCGGGCTCCACACCATTCACTATTATACCGGGCTGGAGGCTTTTATAGCAGGAATAGAACCCCGACAGATACAGAAAATAAAAAATACTTTATATAACATAAATTATAGTTTTAATAACGAACAGTTTAACAATATATCAAAAATAGCCGGCCTGCTGGACATCAGCCGCGTGATACGGGACAATCCGGCCATTCCTGTAAAATTAATGGACCCGGAATTCCGGTACCTGTATGACGATTACGTTCATCTCATCAATTTAATTAATAGCAAACAAAATATTGAAAAAGAAATAATTAGAAAATCAGATATTAACATCATAAACCTGGATACGAAAACATTAAGCCAGGAATACAAACAAGCGCTGTCACAATGGTTTATACCAAGATTTTTTAACAAATCAAGGATCAGGAAACAGCTAAAACCATTTATACACCCGTCCTTAAGCGATACCGGCATATCGGAGCTGCTGGAAGCGGCCAACCAGTACAAAAACATACAAATTAATTTAGATAATAAACACAATAAATTATTATTCAATAACATACAAAAATTAACAACTAAGGAGCATGCCCTGGATGAGCTGGCTGCTTATAAAACTATCATTACAGAACTGCAGGACCTGGCAGCAAGAACGGGCATCAGCAGCTTTATCGCCATCAGGGCCAACGAGCTGCCCTCAAGGGCTGACATAACCGATATCTTTCTTCCCGCAACGTGGCAGGCGCTGCAGTTGCTGGAACAGCAATGGAACGGGTTGCAGCCGCTGCTGCTGCAGTTGGATAAGACGTTTGTATGGAGCACACCCATCCGGGACCTTGATGACGTAGCCGGGGCCGTCACACTTTTGCAGCAGCACATCCACCGGCTGCATGCCTGGAGCAGCTTCAGGGCGCTGCTGCAGCAGGGTAATGATTTGGGCCTGCAAAAATACCTGCAATATGCAGCAGCGCAGCAGATCAAAGGCGATAGGCTCGAAACCGATTTCCGGAACAACCTCTACGCGGAACTCCTGCAATTCTACATCCGTGGCAATGCCCTGCTCCGGAATTTCAGGGGACTGAATACGGAAAAGCTGATGGAATCCTACCGGCTGCTGCAACAGAACTTTACGGAATACACCAAGCGGGAAGTATATACCAGGCTGCTGCAGCGGCTCCCCGATACGCAGTATGCCCAGGTAGATCATTCGGAGCTGACGGTGCTTCAGCGCGCTATTAAAAGCAAAGGAAGAGGCATCAGCATCCGGCAGCTGCTGCAATGCACTTCCAACATTATGCCCAGGCTTTCGCCCTGCATGCTGATGAGCCCGATATCCGTGGCCCAGTACCTGGATATCGGGCTGCCGAAATTCGACCTTGTCATCTTTGACGAAGCCTCCCAGCTACCCACCGCCGAAGCCGTCAGCGCTATGGCACGGGGCAGGCAGGTGATCATAGCCGGCGACCCGAGGCAGATGCCGCCCACCTCATTTTTCACCACCCGGAAAACGGAAGAGGAATATACAGACCTGGAAGATATGGAAAGCATACTGGATGATACGCTGAGCATCCAGGTACCCTCCAGATACCTGCTAAGGCATTACAGGAGCGCACATGAGAGCCTTATAACCTTCAGCAACCGCTCCTTCTATAATAACTCCCTGTTCACCTTCCCTTCCGCAGACGACAGGACCTCCCGCGTTCAGCTCATCCCGGTGGAGGGATTTTATGATAAGGGCAGGACCCGGCAGAACCCGGCGGAAGCTGCTGCGGTAGTGCAGGAAGTGCTGCGGCGGCTCCGTACTCCCGGCCTGCGTCATACCACTATGGGCATTGTCACTTTTTCCCAGCCCCAGCAAAGCCTGATAGAAGACCTGCTGGACCAGGCCTTTGCCCGGTATCCCGAGCTGGAAGATGCAGCACGGCAACTGGAAGTGCCTGTCTTTATTAAGAACCTGGAAAATGTGCAGGGAGACGAAAGGGATGTCATTCTTTTTTCTGTAGGCTACGGACCGGACCAGGCAGGACGGGTAAGTATGAACTTCGGGCCGCTTAACCGGGACGGCGGATGGCGCAGGCTCAATGTGGCCATTACACGGGCGCGAAAGGAAATGCTGGTATTCTCCACCCTGGAGCCGGAAATGATCGACCTGGACAAAACCGCCTCCCGCGGCGTAGCGGCGCTTAAAGGATTCCTGGAATATGCAGCCGGAAGATCCGGCTACCGGGAGCAGGCAAACCATGGACAGGACATGCTGGTGCGGGAGATCGGCGCATTCCTGGCATCACAGCAGTACGAGGTGGTCTATGATACGGGACGCTCCCACTTCAGGATAGCTATCGCCGTGGTACATCCAGGCCACCCGGAACGGTTTATCCTCGGTATAATACCGGACAACAGGAATTATTATGACAGCGGCAATGTCAATGACAGGATCATTATCCTGCCTGCAGTATTACGGCATTTAGGCTGGAACCTGCTGCATATCAGCGCAATGGACTGGCATTATCATAAGCAGGAGCTCCAGGAGCATCTCCTCCGGCACCTGGCAGCCCTGTTGCAAGCCGTGGAGGCCCCACTCCCCGCTGCTCCGCCGCCCGAAGCATATATCTTCAACCCGGACAACCTGCAGGAAGCCGCCATAGATACGGCTTTCCTCGCCACCTCCTTCAAAAGGAAAGTCTATGAGACCGCAACGCTTTCAGAGATGCAGCAGAGCGGAGCGGACGCGATGCTCGCCGCAGCTAACCGGGAAATCGTCAAAAACCAGCTGCTGAGGATCACGACACAGGAAGCGCCGCTCAACCTCGGCGTTTTACTGAAGAAAATAGCCGGGCTCTGGCATATCACCCGGACCGGCAGCCGCATAGAACGGTATATACATGAGCTGCTCCGTGAGCTGGGAATACCTGTCACTACTTTCTCCGGCGAGACCTTTGTATGGAAAGGAGGCTATACCGGTACCGGCCCGGAATATTACAGGACTATGCCGGACCAGGAAAAGCGGCAGGTAACGGACCTCTGCCCGGAAGAGATTTTCCTCTGCCTGCATGAAGCGCTGCAGCACCATATCAGGCTGGAAAAAGCGCAGGCATTCCGCTATCTACAGAAAACCCTGATGAATACCCGGTATAACGCCGCCTGCAACGACTATATTGAACAGGCGATCGAGACCGCTAATCATACCGCTCAAACCCTGTTCATAGCCTCCGATCATTATAAACTAAACTGATAAAACATGATGAGATCAACGCACAAAATACTGCTGCTTTGCAGCGCGGCCTGTATCTGGTGGTGCCGGCCGGCACAGGCGCAGTTCGGGCTGGACAGCCTGCCTCCCAACATAGCACAGCAGCCGGAATGGGGACCCATCGGGTTCAATTACGTAAGCGCCTATTACCTGCCGGCCTATAATATCTACTATGAAGTCAGCGAAAGGAACTTCATTGTAAAGGAAGGCAACAAATGGGTAAAATACCAGGCCTTACCGCGCAAGTACGCCCGGCTGGACCTGTACACAACGTATAAGATGGTGCTGCAGGACGGCAATAAGGAGCCTTACAGAGACAATAAAAAGCACCGGCAGGAAGCGCCCCGGAGCGGCACGATGTCCACCCAGGTACCTATCCTGGATGCGGTAAAGTTTGATGACCGTTATAAGTAAATGATCAACTGGCTATTTGCTTACAGGAAACACCTTTTACAAATACTATTCTCTGAGCGCTGTCCTCTCTGCGGCTCAGAGACCGCTTTTGCTATAAAGTGCCGAGGGGGATTGGTCATTCCGGACAGGTGTGAGGCATCCCTTACACCTTGCTAAAGGATCGCTACGCTATGTGGCTAATATATAGATAGTCAGTTGATATTATCATCTGTACACCTAATTGCTGATGGAGCATCAACAGCGAAGCAACGTCTCCGGGCGTATCCTGTACCCGACCATTGGCAAACAGCACCGCCACGGCGCAAGACCTTTATATAAATAAACAACAAAGCGACCCTTCCGGAAGGGTCGCTTTTATATTGTATGCGGAGCAGCTTTCAATAATGATATGCCCCTGTGATATCGTCAGATATTAAGACCAGGGATTTTTCCTGATCGTCAGCCATTTGAATCCTACAGATACGGAAGCGCCCGAATTCCTCAGGGAATTATTGGCATTACCCTGCGGTGCAATGTTCAGCAATCCCAGGCCGTATTGCGCCTTGAAATAAAAGCCGCTGGACATCTGGTAGCCGATAAATACATTGGCGCCGAGGTCAAATCCTCTTGCCCTGTCAAACCTGGCGTTGTTACCAAACGGCATGCTGTAGTTATACCGCTGAACGGAGGTCCTGCCGTGGCTGACTTCCTTATACTCCTGCTTGTACCTGCCTCCGATGGCAAAATTAGCGGAAGGTCCTATACCGAACATCCAATGCGGCTCGTTATAGTCATTATAAGTCTTATATACAAGATATACCGGAACGGACAGGTAATGCAAATGATAGGTACGGTCGTCACTGAAGCTGGTGGGGATATTGGAACCAGTATAAGAATGGCCTTCAGCATAGCTGTTACCGCCATTATTCAGGTTTAATATTACACCCGGGTTCAGGGAAAAATGACCACCGAACTGGAAATCGGCCATACAACCCGTACGGAACCCGAACTGGTAGCCCGTAGTTCTTTTTTCCGCGTTCACAGTATGTGATATCGTATTATAAGTAAGACCGATTTCAGGACTGAAAGAGATATTCTGAGCATTGGCCTGCACTGCAATAAGAGTGGCGAACGAAAGTGTGGAAAGAATTTTTCTCATATGCTGTTTCGAGTTGTATAAAGTTTCAAATCAATAATATAAAGTTAAATTAAAGGCTAAATTTAGAGTAAAAAAAATGAAAATTGAATATTAATTCAAAAAATATTTTTACCTGCCGGCTCCGGAAATCAGTTATCTTTGTTTTTCACTTACATATATCACTGTTTATGGCTGCATCCGTTTGTTTATTTCCCGGCACTTTCGACCCTATTACCAACGGTCATATTGACATTGTCAACCGGGCGGTATATCTCTTTGACAAGCTGGTGATAGGCATCGGCGTCAATACCAACAAACAGACGATGTTCACCACGGAGCAGCGTATGGCGCACATTCATGAGATCTTTAAGGGCAACAGCAAGATAGAAGCGGTTTTCTATGAAGGGCTGACCATTAACTTTGCCAGGGACATCGGGGCGCGTACCATCCTGAGAGGCATCAGGACCACTACCGACCTGGAGTACGAGCGGGCCATTGCCGATATGAACAGGGTCATAGCGCCGGAGATAGAGACCTTTTTTCTCACATCCAGCGCCCAGTTCGCCACCGTCAGCTCCACGCTCATAAGAGACCTTATACGCTACAAGCACCCCATTGACCACTTCGTACACCCCGTAATAGTAAGCGACCTGGAAAAAAAGTAACTTATTTTTGGAAGTTTATATTATTATGAATAATTTCGCAGCGGCAAGTCTTATACGACCAGCTCCTGAAGAACCTCCCCAGGGCAGGAATGCAGCAAGGATATTCGGTTGTAGCGGTGCGATGTAAGTAACTTGCCACTTTTTTTTGCTTCAAAGTTGACATTAACTTTCTTCCTTTCTTTTTTTCGTTATTCCATCTTAGTATATTTGCAGTATATTTTACCCCCAAACATATTTACTGACATATTTTATGAGATTTTTTATCGACACGGCAAATCTTGACCAGATCAAGGAGGCGCACGCATTAGGCATCCTGGACGGTGTCACTACCAATCCTTCGTTAATGGCCAAAGAAGGCATCAAAGGACATGACGCCATTATGCAGCATTACGTGGACATCTGCAATATCGTGGATGGGCCGGTGAGTGCTGAGGTTATTTCAACTGACTTTGAAGGGATGGTGGCAGAAGGTAAAAAGCTGGCAGCCCTACACGAAAATATAGTAGTAAAGATCCCTATGATCAAAGACGGGATAAAAGCTATCAAATGGTTTTCGGACAACAGTATCTCCACCAACTGTACCCTGGTGTTTTCCGCCGGACAGGCCATACTCGCTGCCAAAGCCGGCGCTACTATGGTCAGCCCTTTCATAGGCCGTATTGATGACAGCAACTGGGATGGTGTGGAACTGATACAGCAGATCGTGAATATATATAACGCGCAGGGCTATATGACCGAGGTCCTGGCAGCTTCTATCCGCACACCACTGCACATTGTAAAATGCGCTGAAGCCGGTGCCGATATCGTTACCTGCCCGCTGAGTTCCATCACAGGGCTCTTAAAACACCCGCTGACCGACCTCGGCCTGGCACAGTTTTTAAAGGATGCGCAAAGCCTGTAAAAACAGAGGGCATCTTCTTTTATTGTTGGCTCAGGCACACCAACAACGGAGCATTTAGAATAACAAGGAGATACCTAAAAAATCTCTTATCGTGTCGCCCTGAGCCTATTGTGTCACCCTGAGCTTGTCGAAGGGCATGCTATATATAAACAACCCTGTCAATATTTCGACTAAGCTCAATATGACAGGGCTGTTTGCTTTTCAGAAAGCCGATTGTCATGTCACATTAAGCCTATTGTGTCGCCCTGAGCTTGTCGAAGGGTGTGCTATATATAAATAACCCTGTCAATATTTCGACTAAGCTCAATATGACAGGGTTGTTTGCTTTTCAGAAAGCCACTTGTTATGTCACCTTGAGCCTATTGTGTCACCCTGAGCTTGTCGAAGGGTGTGCTATATATAAACAACCCTGTCAATATTTCGACTAAGCTCAATATGACAGGGTTGTTTGCTTTCCAGAAAGCCGATTGTCGTGTCACATGGAGCATATTGTGTCGCCCTGAGCTTGTCGAAGGGCATGCTATATATAAACCACCCTGGCAATATTTCGACTAAGCTCAATATGACAGGGTTGTTTGCTTTTAGAAAGCCGATTGTCGTGTCACATGGAGCCTATTGTGTCACCCTGAGCTTGTCGAAGGGTGTGCTATTATAAACAACCCTGTCAATATTTCGACTAAGCTCAATATGACAGGGTTGTTTGCTTTTCAGAAAAGCCGCTTGTCATGTCACATTAAGCCTATTGTGTCATCCTGAGCTTGTCGAAGGGTGTAATATATATAAACAACCCTGTCAATATTTCGACTAAGCTCAATATGACAGGGTTGTTTGCTTTTAGAAAGCCGATTGCTTATGTAAGCAGGAATTTACTTTAACTATCAGAATTGCAGCTTGATATCATTCCCCGAAACGGTAAAGGATTTAGGATAGTTCTTATAGCTCCACTTACCCAGGATAGTACCCTGCCTGAGCAGCATCATACCGGGATTGGTACGTACGGCGGTTTTGCTGGTGGTAGGATCCAGCACTGCCGTATACAGCTCCAGCTTATGTTTGATCAGGAACGCATCTGTTTCCTGCTGGCTGTTGGAGGTGATCATAAAGAACTCCATACCGTTCTGGTCACACAGCCGGGCAAGATTACGCACATGGTCTATATTTTCGTCCGTAGCGGTGTTCACGTCCCTCACAAACCAGAGGAATACCGGCTTCGGATGAGATAAGAGATATTGTGTCTGGTCTTCATCTTCAAAGCTCACCAGCTTAAAACCTATTATTTCGGGCGTGCTGTTGCCTTTCTTAACCAGAACGGTGTAGGCTGTATCAAATGACCAGGTCAGAGTATCCTGCCAGAGGTTCTTTTCCAGCATCTCGTCCTGGGAAAACTCGCTGCGCTCCCCTGTCTTCAGATTTTTATAGAAATAGGTGGTTTCATACACATCCGGCTCGGCTCCTTCGGGCACCTGCATCTTCTCTGCAATATTACTGCCCACCTTATAAGGGAGGCAATCCACAAACGGCAGATAGCGCAAAGGGTACCACTGCAGGAACAGTGATATGCCGGTCACCACTACCATAAGGATCACCGCGGCCCTGATCCGGAACAGCGGACGGATACTTTTCCTGTAGACCAGCAGCAGTATCACCAGGACCAGCAGGATAATATCCTTCCAGAAGCTCTGGGTGGCCGTAAGCGGGATGCAGTCACCGAAACAGCCGCAGGCCAGTTGCTTTCCCGTAGTATATTCATGCCATACCGCAAAGCCGGTAAGGTAGGTAAAGAACAGCATCAGCAGCAGTACCAGGAATGCAAATGCGTTGAATGCAAAACCGATCAGTATGCCCACACCCGCAATGATCTCGAACGTAATGACAATGATGGAAAAGATCATGGAATAGTCGTTCATAGCGCCCATACCCCACAGGCTAAAGAACTCCTGCATCTTGAAAGAAAGGCCTGAAGGATCATTGGCCTTGATAAGCCCTGAAAATATAAACAGCAGCCCGACAAAAATCCTGATGACCTGCAGCCATGGTTTGCTTCCTGAAGTAATAGTAGTAGAATTTGTACTCATATCGGATGTATAAATTTTAAAATAAACAGAAATTTCAGGTAATGCGCACAAACATATATAGCTTCCCGTGTTATATGAAATTTGCCAATGTATATTACATCTCCATAACATCTATACCACAGAAGCCCGATTGCATGTGTTTTTAAACATATATTTGTAAATATAGCAAGAGTAGCGTACAAAACAAATGAACGACTTATATATAGATATGATTAATCTGACAATAACATGACTGAAAACAGGCTGCCGGCCATTGAATATCAGCCCGGTAGAAAATTTCTTATGCTCATCCTGCCTGACCGCATTTAGCGGGGAATGATCACCAGCTCCTGCCGCCGCCGGATATAATCCGTAAAAGTTAACAGGTTACTATTTTACCGGAAAGACAGGCGAAAACAACGGAAAATTCGTTAATTATGCAGATCAGAAACTCTTTTTACCCTTTTATGAAGCCAATAGTATCATATACCTTCACTGCTATCCTGCTGTTCCTGGCATCCTGTACCAAAGTACAGACAGGCGGCTATACAAAATCGCAGGTAGATTCAGCCGTAAAGGTACACCTGGATTCTTTTGCCAATACAGAGAAACGCCTGCTGGATTCCATGGCTTACAGCGAGGCGCTGTCAGGAACCGGCGTTAACACACATAGCGATACAATCGCCCCCGCCCTGCCGCACCCCAACAAATCCGCTCATATACCATTTGACAGGAGCCGTATTGATACCCATAAGAACGCGGTTCCCCATTCTATACTGGATGAGCAGTTCAAATAAACAGGACTCCGGTACACTTCCCGGCGCTCCTGTGGCTTGCTGGTAAAGCATACCGACAACGGAGCAGACTGTTACCCATAACGGAATATTGATAAAAATAATAAGAGGCTGTCCGCTTTGGACAGCCTCTTAAAACATTCGGCACGATATCAGGCTCTTCTTTTCTCTTTACTTTTTTTGATCTGGGCTACCATAGAATCAAGGGCCAGGTCGAAAGACTCTTCAAACACCTTGGATTCATGTTTGGCAAAAAGGGAACAACTTGGAATATACACCTTTATTTCCGCAACCTTATCTTTTACCTTCTGTCCCAAGCTATCCAGCTTTAAATATACTTCTACGCTAGTTATCTTATCGTGAAAGGTATTCAGCTTATCGATCTTTTTCTCAATGTGCTCCATCAGCTTTTGATCAATATCAAAATTTACTGACTGAATTTGTACGTTCATAGCCTTTAAAATTTTAAAGTGAAAGAATTAAATTGTCTAAATATTATTCTGAGCTTCTCGGATGTGTTTGCCTGTATATATCTTTTAGTTTTTCAATATTAATATGAGTGTAGACCTGGGTGGCAGCCAGGCTTTCATGTCCCAATAGTTTCTGTATGGCACTCAGATCCGCCCCGTTATTCAGCAGTTGAGTGGCAAAGGTATGCCGCAATATATGCGGGCTCCGCTTCTTAAGTGTCGTAACCGCACTCAGGTATTTGTGAACGACCCTGTAAACATAGGTTGTGCTTACCGGGCGCCCTGTCTTTAAAGTTAATAATTTTTCCCCGGAATTACAAAGCTCAGGAGATTTAAAATTTATGTAATTCCTGATCGACTCCAGCAGGCTGTCCCCTATCGGCACTATGCGTTCCTTATTCCTTTTTCCCAGTACCCGGATCTCCTTTTTCTGCCAGTCTATATCCATATGGCGGAGCCCGAGCAGCTCCGACCGCCGTATCCCGGTCTGGTAGAGCAGGTCAAGGATCAGTTGATCTGTACGTTCTTTCCAGCTCCCAACCTCTTCTTCTTTTGCAACAGCATCGGCCAGGGCGGCCGCCTGGCCGGCTTCCAGGTACTGAGGCAAACGGACCGGCACTTTGGGAACCTGTAAAAGCCTGGCGGGATTCTTAGTAATGATCTCCTGCCTCAGCGCGTATTTGAAAAAAGAGTTGAGACTGGATATCTTACGCTTAACGGATGCAGGCTGCAGTTGTTGCTCATTCAGCAGCATGATCAGCCAGGAACGCAGATGCAGCAATTGTACTTCCTCCATTGTTTCCAGGCCGTACTGGGCGGTTATGTAGTTATACCAGGAGCTGATATCTTCGCTGTAAGCCAGCAATGTATGGGAGGACATCCGTTTTTCATACCGGATATACCTGTTAAACTGCGCTATTACTATGGCAATATTCATGCTGCACTTCCTGATGTTGTCAGGCATAAAAATAAGGGATATGGACGATTTGTCCATATCCCTTAACACATATTTTATTAAAAAAATATTTACAGCTCTACTTTTCCTGAAAGGATCTGTTGCTTATAGATAGCTTTTAATTTTTGTGTACGTTTAGCGACAGACGGCTTGGTGAACGCCTGACGGGAACGCAACTGATTCAAAGTACGGGACTTCTCAAATTTCTTCTTGTACTTTTTAAGTGCCTTGTCTATGTTTTCGCAATCTTTTGCATCTAATATTAACATACTGTATATACCTCCTTTTTTGTAGATTTGAGTAGTTCCGGCTCGGATAAACATCCTGAAAGGTACCTTTTATTTTAACCCAGGTTGCAAAGGTATAAAAAATATTTTAATTCACCAAATCTTCTTCTACCATCTGCCGGGATTTTGCGTCCCAGTATTTCCATATTTCATTTGGAGTGCCGTAATTGATGCCCTCTATCAGCAGCTTGCCGGCATCATCCCAGAATTTATAGCTTTTCGAAGCCCTTCCGTATTCATAAAACTGCTCCTCGATAAGCTTACCTGCGGCATTATACCAGGAATGCCCGCCATGGAGCATATTGTATTTCCATTGGGATTTCACTGCCGGAATGCCGGACTTGTAATACAAGACCATATCACCCGAGATAACGTATTTGTCCAGCGGCAGCGACAGCGCTTTTTTACCATTGGTATGATATATAGTGAGCATTTTATCCCCGGGAGCCACCACCCTGCTTTCCAGCACATTCTTTTCATTCCTCCATATGGCCTGCACCAGGCCCTGGTTATGAAGTTGCGCATAAAAAAGCGTATCCTTGTCCTGTATCACTGCCATTTCATCCAGGTGCTGCTCTTTCTTGCTGACCATCAGCTTCAGCCCCCCGGCAAACACATAGGTTTTGGTATCCTCTCCGTTGCCGCTGACGGTGTAATTGGACAATATGCCTGAAACTTCATAGCCCGTTTCCTGTGCCCTGCCGGCATGGTCGTACTTCACCGTTCTCCTGATCACCCCGTTGGGATAGTAGCTGGCGATGGAATCTTTTTCCCCGTTTTCTTTGTAAAAGACAACCTCTTCAGGCGCTCCGCTCTTATAGAACATTTCACTCTTGCCGTACAATACGCCATTCCTGTACACACGATAACCCTTTTGCTGGCCGCTCCTGTCGTACAGGATAAGGGTATCCGTCCCTTTCCCCAAAGTTTTCTGATAATGGAGACTGCCATTCACGAACGACCGGTGAGTGACAAGGCATTCATTTTCCTTGCTGTTTATTTGTGAAACGCGCCCATCCCTGCCGTAGCTGTATATATCCCCGTAATATCCGAAATATTTATCCCTCTGCCCGCTGAAGTCCGGCAGCCCGTTGATATAGAAGAACTTCACCTCTTCCAGCGATTCATTATCAAAGGTCAGGTATTCGGCCCTGACATTTCCATTGGCATAATAGTACCGGGTCAGCATATTCCCGGTCCCTTCCAGCACCTCTATGGCCACCTTAGGATTGCCGCTCAGAAAACGTTCCTCAACTTCCGTAAAAAGCTTGTCTTTTTCGTTGGCATCACGGGTCCGGTATTCCTTTATTTTGCCATTGGCATAGTAATAGTTCATTTCCGGGAAAAGGCTTCCGTCAAAACCCAGCTGTATGGTGTAATCCAGGAACCCCATTTCATCATAGACCTTAAGCGCGTCCTTGTCCTGCTGCCTGAAAGCCATCCATAACGTATCTCCGCCGGGAGATAGCATGTAACCGCTGTTCAATTTGCCTCCATGATAGTTGACCGTGCCGTATAGAGAGCCGTCTTTCCTGTAAAGCTTAAGGTCCTGTTCCGTAAAAACATCCTTATATTGTACCAGCTCTTTCTTCAGTTGTCCGTTCAGGTAATATTCCTTTTCCTCCAGTACGCCTTTACCGTCAGTTTTCCTTTCAAATAATAATTGCCCCTTCCTGTACATGCGCATCTGCATATTATTATCCGTATAATATTTATATTCATACCTCGTATCGCCCATATACATATGTTTCAGGATCAGCTCATTTTTATTATCCCTTACCATCAGCTCCTTTAAGGAGTCATTGATATCATACCTGGTGATCAATGTATCCATGTCATATCCCGGCATCCTGACAATATTGATCAGCTTCTCGGGGCCATGCGGATAGTAAAATACGTTCTTATAGCCATCGCTGTCCCGCTCCGTATGCCGATATAGCTGGCCGGTAGGATAATAATGCAGCAGATCGGTAAGCTGGCCATCCCGATATTGCTCATCCATTATTTTAATGCCGTTGCTGGTATAAGCAAAAAAGCGGTAATCCTTGGGAGCGCTGTATACCCATTTTTTATGCACCTGCTCGGATCCGTAATAGTACAATGCTGCATTCCCGGTGGTAACATCATGTTCCCGCCTGAGATATCCATCCATGTATTCCAGCATTTTTCCCTGGAATTTTTCCTGGAACAAGTCAGGCACGCTGACAGGAACTTCCAGGAAGATCTCGCGGAAGCCTTCTGTCTCCAGATTGTTATGGTAATAGACCATATGCTGCACTTTATCTTTCCCGGCACGCTCTGCCGCGTCCAGGATGCGGGTGCCGCTGATCATCAGGCCTTCCCGGACCAATACGCTGCGCGCGGCCGTTACAGTCGCCTTATATTTTTTGCTGTCATTGATAAAGGCGGTCACCTTGTCATTCTTACCATAATATATGATAAACGGGTATAGCTGCAGATCCGGGATCAGGTGCTGCTGAAAAAAGTTCAGATACAACTGGTGACTTATATCCTTCGCGTCTTTTACATTATTTTCCTCCACAATGAGCTTCAACTGCTTCAGCCAAGACAGCGGCAGATCAATATCCAGCTTCAACTGGCTGTTAAGCGCTACTTTGGACACCAGCAGCTTATCGGAAGCGGTAAATGTATTTTTAGCAGCCGCCGCTCCGAAAAATTTCAGCACCTCATTATCAACATCACCCAGCTGGTTCAGTCGCCTGCCAAAATCATCAATATTAGCGGATGTTGCGAACATAGCGCCCGTGGCATATGCCAGTAAAGCCTCCGAGATACGGCCCTGCCTTAAATAGCATTCACCCAGGTACCAATGCCCTTCCGCATAAGAGAAGCAGTCCAGTACAAACTTTTCCAGAACAGGCACGGCCTCATCATAACGCTCCGCCTTATACAGTACCATGGCTTTCCACAGTAATGACATATAATCCGTATGCGGTGCCGTCTCCAGATTCCGGTCCAGCAATTCCAGCGCTTTTCCGAAATCGGCATTGCGCTGCGCAAGATACGCATCTGTAATACTAGCCCTTCTCACATGGCCGCCGCCCAATGATCTCAACGTCCCGGAGAGCTTCTCCATTTCAGGATAATTGAGCATTTTACGGTGTATATTGATCTTCATATCCAGGATAGTCGCATAATAAGGCACACCGGTATTGATCCTGTCCAAATAGTTCAACGCTTCCACATCATCATTCTTTTGCCTCATTTCCAGCGCTTTCTCAAACAGCGAATCATTATAGGCTTCAAAAGCATTCTTCAGGTACGGGTATTGTGCCTGCACGCCCGGCATCATCAGGCAGGCCATGCACAGCAGCAGGATTGTCTTAAAATAGGTATACATAGGTATTTGTTAAAGAAAACGCAAGATAATTAAGTTTCAGGAAAGGACAGGAAAGAATTACCAAAAAGCTATTTACCCGCTTTCAGGTTGCGCTCTACGGCGATCCAGTCCTTCATCTGCACATTAAAGGAGAGCTTATTGATCTTGACCATTCCTTTTTTATTGGCGTCCACCGATTCCAGCGTTCCTACCTGGTGATTGTGTATGTTCCTCACCAGGTCTCCCGGCCTAGGCACCTTCCCGGTGACTATGTACATCCGGTCTGCCTTCTGGGCTGCCGCCTCCTGCTCTTTCAGTTGCTTCCGCCTGAAAAGCAGGGTCTCTGCCGACCTGATCACTTCCTGCTTATCGGAAGCCTTCTTCCATTCCGTTACCAGTTGCTTGAATTTCCTTTCGGTATCTCTCAGGTAGTCCAGCTCCTCCTTTTTGATCTTGTTCTGCAGCTTAAGCGTAGCGTAATGCTGCTTAAGCCGTTCCTTGTCCGTCAGCTCTTCGTATTCCGCCTTTTTTTCCTCGTACATCCTGATCAGCTTATTCAGCTGCTCCTCCTTATCATCCAGCCTTACGGTCTGCCGCTCCGCCTGGTGCAGCATCTTGTCCAGCTTAAAGTGCCCGCGGTCGGTGAGCTGCTGCGCCCGGCTGATGACTTCGTGCGGCAAGCCGCTGCGCTGCGCTATGGCAAAGGTATAGGAGCTGCCCGGTTTGCCTATGGTGAGTTTATAAAGGGGTTCCAGCCTGTCCTCGTCAAAGTTCATGGCGCCGTTGATGATACCGCCTACTTTGCCTGCCATCACCTTAAGGTTCAGGTAGTGCGTAGTGATGATACCTATGGCGTTCTTATAGGAGAGCCTTTCCACGATAGCCTCGGCAAACGCGCCGCCCAGGTTGGGATCCGTACCGCCGCCCAGCTCATCAATAAAGAACAGGGTCTTGCCATTGGCATTTTCCAGGAAAAATTTCATATCCTTAAGGTGGGAGCTATAGGTGCTCAGCTCATTCTCTATCGACTGTGTGTCCCCGATATGTATCATGATCTGCCTGAAGATGCCCATTTCAGAAATGGGATTCACCGGGATAAGCAGCCCGGACTGCAGCATCAGCTGCAGCAGGCCTACCGTCTTCATGGCTACGGTCTTACCGCCGGCATTGGGTCCTGAGATGATGAGGATACGCTGCTTTTTGTTCAGCTCCAGGGTCAGCGGTACGGTCACCTTCTGCTGCGCCGTATTATACAGGTACAGCAGCGGGTGATACGCGTCCACCAGCTTTACCTGCGGCTCATTCTGCAGGACCGGCATATTGGCATTCATATCTGTGGCCAGCAGCGCCTTGGCCCTGATGAAGTCATAGATATTGATCACCCTGTAGTATGCTGTAAATAAAGGATGATAGACTGATAATTGCGCGGTGACGGATGCCAGCACCTTATACACCTCTTTTTTCTCATCACGCTCCAGAGCGTCCACCTCGTTATTCAGGGCGATCGTCTCTTCCGGCTCTATAAAGACGGTCCGGGCACTGTCGCTTTCCCCGTGAAAGATACCCTTAACGATCCTTTTGTGCTCGGCACCTACCGCTACGACCCTCCGCCCGTTCAGGAAGCTCTCGGTGATATCCGCCAGGTATCCCTGCTTCGCGAGCTTGCGCACTACTCCTTCGAAGAGCTTCCGCAGCCGGTGGCGGGCGCCCTGCAGCTCATTCCGTATCTGCAGCAGCTCCGGCGAGGCATTGTCCCTGACGTTCCCGTTGTCATCCACGACAGGCTGGATAAGGGCCGGGATATCTTTATTGTATTCCACGCCCTCCACCACCTTCCACAGGTGCGGGTAAATATTTCCCTGGCGCTTGAACCAGAGATGGATATCCCTTATATTGAGGGTAAGCAAACGTAAAGCATTCAGGTCGCTGCCCTTCAGGACGGCATTGGGAATGCTCAGCAGCTTCAGCTCTTTCTTTATATTCTTTACAAAATCTATAGGAAATATATCGCTGGAAGATAAGGAGCCTTTAAATTCCAGTGTCTGCTCCAATTCCTGCTGCAAATATTCCAGGCGGGTATGAAAACGCAGATGTGCAGCCCTGTATTTGGCTTCATCTGAACGGCAGTGCTTTTCCAGTAAACCCACGATCTTATCAAATTCCAACTGCTGTACAGCTTGTTCCGGATATGTATGTACCAATGTCAATTATAATTAAAAATGCTTCTTGTGTAATAATGGCAAAATTACAATAATCTTATAGTTTATGTTCATTCCGGACAAAGAACGACCCTGAAAACCCGGGGTGTTACGCATATCCCGGGAGCATCAGGGTCGCTTTTCAAAGCCGGTAAAGCATCGCTTTCACCGTATGATCTGCCGCCGGCTTACGCAACCGGCATTGCTCAGCCATGCTTCAGTTGCGGCAATACTTTGGTGCCGAGTATTTCAATAGCCTTCATCATATCCTTATGATCCGGTCCGCCCACATCCAGGTGCGCGATAAACCGGGTAAGGGAACCGATCTCCTTTAGCTGCAATATCTTCTCAGCCACCAGGTTGGCATCTCCTACCAGCAGGTGACCAGCCATGCTCCTGCCATAATCGAACTGCTCCCTGGTATAGGGCGGCCATCCCCTGTCCCTGCCTATATTGTTCATCTGGGCGGCATAATAAGGAAAATACTTCCGGGCCACTTCTTCATTGTCCTCTCCCGCGAAGGTATGCGCATGAATGCCTATCTGCATCTGTTCCGGGGGATGGCCATGCCTGGTATACAGCTCCTTATAGTATTCAAACAGCGGTTTGTATTGCTCCGGCTGCCCGCCTATGATAGCAACGATCAGGGGCAGTCCCAGCCTTGCGGCACGCTCCACGGAGGCCGGCGTACCGCCCACCGCTACCCATACCGGCAGCTCGGGCTGAAAGGCCCTCGGGAATACCTTTTGCTTATCAAGCGGCGCCCTGTATTTACCGGACCAGCTTACGGGGTCTTCCCGGTTGATTTTCAGCAGCAGGTCCAGCTTCTCTTCAAATAAGCCATCATAGTCTGACAGCGAATACCCGTACAGCGGGAAAGACTCAATAAAGCTCCCCCGCCCGACCATGATCTCCGCGCGGCCTTTTGAAATAAGATCTATGGCGGCAAATTCCTCGTACAGCAAGACCGGGTCAAAAGAGCTCAGAACGGTCACCCCTGTTGACAGCCGGATGTGCTGCGTAATGCCCGCGGCGGCGGCCAGTATAATATTGGGTACCGCCACCGCATAATCCTGACGGTGATGCTCGCCCATGGCAAATACATCAAGCCCCACCTCGTCACAGTATTGTATCTCACGGATCAGCTCCTGTATTCTTTGCCCTGCGGATGCCGGCTTACCTGATACCAGCGGGGACGCAATATCCCCGAACATGCCTACTCCTATTTCCATAACCGATTTTCATTTAAAGTTAAAGCCCAAAGTTATTAAAAATGCACATTGAAAATCCTGTCCCGACTACCATCAGCACCGTCATCCAGTCCAATAGCCTGCTCTCCGGCAATAATTTGCGCGTCGCCCCAATAAATCAGCCCTTTGCTACGTTCATTACTGCATATTGCTTATGAAACGACGAACATTTCTTTCTTATACCCTTAAAGGCCTGGCAGGCTTCAGTGTGCTTGGGAGCCTCTATGCCTGGCAGGTAGAGCCTTTCTGGCTGGAATTTGTACATATGAAAATGCCTGTCAGGCATCTGCCGGATCACCTGGTCGGCAAAAAGCTGATGCAGATAAGCGATATCCATATAGGCAGGCGGTTTGACCCCGGTTTTATAAAAGAGGCCTTCCGTAAAGCAGGCGCTTTCCGGCCTGACTGGGTAGTTTATACAGGGGATTATGTCAGCACCCATGAAGGCAAGGTATTGTATGAGTTGCTGGAAGACGTGATGGATCATGCAGTACAGGGCAACTTCGGCACAGCAGCCATTCTCGGCAATCATGATTACGGCAACAACTGGAAAGAGCCGGAAGTGGCAGACCGTATCGCACAGGTGCTCAGCAGCAGGGGCATACAGGTGCTAAGGAATGCGCACACCACCATAGAAGACCTGCAGATCATCGGCCTGGATGATTACTGGGGAACGAATTTTCACCCTGAAAAGGTCATGGATCATTACAGCAGCAGCAGGCCGACCATATTGTTATGCCATAACCCTGATGTATGCGACCTGGATATATGGAACGGATATGAAGGCTGGATACTGTCCGGACATACCCACGGCGGGCAGTGCAAGCCGCCGTTCCTGCCGCCGCCGATGCTGCCCGTAAAGAACAGGAGCTACACATCCGGCAAGATCGGGCTGGCCGCCAACAGGACACTTTATATTAACCGCGCATTGGGCCACCTGTGGCAGGTAAGGTTCAATGTCCGGCCCGAGATTACCATCTTTGAGCTGGAAAAAGAGCAGGAAGCAGCTAACAATGGGTAGCGGAAATGTCAGAGCGGCCAGGCTCCGGGCCGAGAGAACTTACGGAATATATATCATGCTGTGAATAACCTTTACCTGATGCAGCATTGCTCTCCCGTACCGTCCCCGGAGACTTACAAATGCCTATTTAAAGCCTGTCCTAAGGCTTCAGCTGGTATAGCTCAGGCAGGTTACGGCCGTAGCCGTCATAATCAAGGCCGTAGCCCAGAACAAACCTGTTCTCTATTTCAAACCCGGTATAATCCGCATGCACTTCATGCCGGAGCGCTTCCGGCTTGGTAAGCAGGGCGGCAATTTTCAGGGAAGCGGGCGCCTGGTTCCATAGCTGCGGCAGGAATTCGCTGAGCGTCTTACCGGTATCAATGATATCTTCCAGCAGTATGATATGGCGGTCTTTCAGGGATTCGTCCAGCCCGATCGCTGTAATGACATTCCCTGTGCTGGTGGTTCCCTTATAGGAAGCCAGCTTAATAAAAGATATCTGTGCGGGGATCGTTATTTTTTTAAATAAATCTGAAGCGAACATGAAGGAGCCGTTCAGGACAGCAATGAACAAGGGATTCTTATCGCTATACGCTTTATTGATCCTGTCTGCGATTTCCTGTATTTTCCGGTCTATTTCCGATGCCGTGATAAACGGCACGAATGCTTTATCCAATACTTGTATAGCCTTCATATGCTTGTCTGTAATATAATTTATAAGGTGGGTCAGCGGACTTCAAGCAGCTCTATCTTGAATACGGTAATGGCTCCTTTGGGAATGATATTATCAATACCCGCATCTCCGTAAGCCAGGTCCGCAGGCAATACTATATTGATGATCCCTCCCTCCCGGATGAGCGGCAATGCGAGCCTCCACCCTGGAATAAGGGTCCTGAGATTGAATGATACATTGGTGGCCTTATCAAATTCCGTACCATCCGACAAGGTTCCCGAGTAGTTGACCCGGACCTCTGAGCAGGCATCGGGCGCCTGCCGCGCATTACCTTCCGCAATGATCTCATAATAAAAGCCGCGGGAATGGTACACCGCATCAGGATGATTCTTTTCAATATACGCTTTCAACTCATCCTGCTGTTCCAGCCGCACTTCAGGCGCATTGATGGTACAGACATCCTCTTTTTTAGAGCAGGATGCCAGCAGCAGCACGGCAAGGATAGTGAACAGGGAGATAATGCTCTTTTTCATTCAATTCTATTTACAATGCAAAATTATAATAATTACGTATATAAAGGATAACGGGGAGAAAAATATAATATTATCGGGTTGTAAATAATATCTTTAAAATTGCCGTTAATGTTACCAGCAATGTAACGGCGGCTACGATAAAATTAGTGTTGATCTCCTTCTTTCCTTCTACCTTGGAACGCCTTTCAATGATCCTGGGATAATAGATCGCGTAGAGCTTAAGCACAAACACGGTGCCTGCCACCACGCTCAGGATCATCACGAGCATCTCTGTCATGGTGAAATGGAAAAGGCGGTTGCTGGCCAGCAACAATGCTGTCGCCGTATAGAAAGGAATGGGAAGGATATTGAGCATGGACAGGAAGATCCCGGTAATGAGGAAATTATTCCGCTCCACCTGCGGCGCTGCGATCTGACGGTTTTCATACCTGCCCTTCAGGAAAAAATAGACGGTCAGTATGCCGAATATCACCGCGGCGGCCTTATAAAGACCCATCACGAAATCAGGGTGCGTATCTATATAAAAAGAGAACTGGGTGGCAATAAAGCAGTATAGCATGGAAATAATGCCCGAGCCGATTATGAAGCGGTCCCCTTTTTCCCTGCTGTATTCATACGCTATCTTACCCGCGGTCATATTAAGCAGGCCGGGAGGCGCAGTACCCGCCACAGCCGCGAAGAAGCCTGTAATGAAAATATAGAAATAGTGCATAAATAGCCTGTAATTAAAACAATACCCATTCCGACCGGTTCCATACCTGCAAAAGTATCGGCGCTTTCAATAAAAAAGCTGTAAAGCAACCTGGCTTTACAGCTTTTCACCTTACCGGTTTATCTTAATGCTGATGATATTTATTCGGAATCTTACCAAACTCTTCTCCCGTTACCTGCTCTTCTTTTACTTCTATCACCTCTGCTATTTTGGAGAACAGCTTATCGAATAATAATTTCCTGTAAGCCTCGTCAATGGTTTTGGTATCTTTTGACATTTTATCCATGTATTCGGCCATCCATTCCGGTTCCTCATCGCTGCCGTTTACGCCGAAATAGGTCAGCACCTTGGTTTTGATATCCGCCAGCACTTCATCCATGCTCACTTTGATATCATATTCCTTGATCAGCTTGTCTGAGATCAGGGTCCAGATCAACTGGTGCTCAAAAGAAGGATATTCCTTCTCCACCTCTTCATCCGTCTTGATCTGCTCACCGCTTCTTTTTATCCAGGACTTCAGGAACGCAACAGGTAACTCGATCTTGGTCTCATGTACCAGCGTTTCAAAAATTTCGTTCTGCAGCTTCTCGTTGGTCAGCCTTGCGCCTTCCTTACCGATCTCCTGCTTCAGCAGGTCACGGAAAGCTTCTTCGGTTGTAATGCCTTGTCCGGGAAACGCTTCTTCAAAAAGGGATTCATTCAGCTCACGGGGTATCAGCCTGCCGACCTTTGTCAGGGTGAAAACCGCTTTTTTACCCTTCAGGGACGACGCATCCTTTTTGAAAACATTGGCAGCCATTTCATCCAGCTCCTCTGCAGCCAGGGCATCCAGGTCTATCTCCTGCGTAAAGCCCGCCTTCTGGCCTTTGAGCGCTTCTTTCAGCACGGATGGCGCCTTATCCAGAGATACGGCATCCTCATATTGCTCTCCGTCCAGCTCATAAGATGCATAAACGATATCCGTATCATTTTCCAGCGTTTCCGGGTTTTCAATCGTACCGGCCCTTTTCTGGATATTATCTACCTCAAGGTCGATCAGTTTATCATCAATGATAATATTATAGCGTGTAATACTGCCTTTATGCTGTAAAGGTGTTATTTCAAAATCAGGCTTCAACCCGATCTCAAAATCGAACTCAAACTCAGCAGGATTATTAACATCGACATTCAGCGTTTCCAGGGGCATAGCGATCGGCTGGGCGAAGATGCTTGGCTGCTCCTTTTGCAGGTACTGGTCCACTTCCTTATTGGCAGCTCTCAGTATTTCATCCATCATGATGGAATTGCCGTACATTTTTTTGACCATGCCGGCAGGAACCATTCCTTTTCTGAAGCCCGGAATGTTAACATTCTTACTATAGTTTTTCAATGCTTTTTCATAAGCACCAAAGTAATCCTCCTTAGAAAGTTTTACTGTCAGTTTATCGTGTAAATTACCGATGTTTGAACGCGTTACGATTGCCATTTTTTATCTGGTATTTTTATTTTTTAAAATTCAATAACCCCCGCAATGCTGCGGGGGTTATGCACTCGGTGCGGGTGGAGGGACTCGAACCCCCATGCCTCGCGGCACTAGATCCTAAGTCTAGCGTGTCTACCAATTTCACCACACCCGCTTTAGATGTAAATGGGAGTGCGAAAATAGACAGCCGGTTTCACATTTCCAAAATTTTTTTTATTGTTCCCGGATCAGCAGGAATAGTAAAATGGCTGCCCGGCCCGAAGAACAAGCTTTAAGGATATGAAGAAGGATTTTTCCGGTATCGACCCAAAAGACAGCCGTATGCCGGACAATGCCAGGCTCTCTTTAAAGACGGGTGAACGGCACCTTATACATAAGCTAATTCCAGATACAATATGTAACAGTCTGCCGCTGAGGCTTATTTTAAAGGCATTGACGCACCCTTATCCTGTCCGGAGGGCCGTATTTACGGCAGCGATAGTACCATTTGCCCCCGGAAGGCCTTATTTATCAACATTTCGTGCATAACTTTTTCAGTTAAAACATTTGGATATGAAAAAAAGTAAACTATATTTGCTCTGGTAATCCATTAAAAAAATTAATCATTAATTAAATATTCGGTTATGAACAAAGCAGAATTAGTAGACACTATTGCTTCCAAAGCGGGCCTGACCAAGACCCAGGCGAACGAAGCTTTGGATTGTTTCATGGAAACAGTCGTAAAAACCCTGAAAAAAGGTGATAAAGTAACTCTGGTGGGTTTCGGAACGTTCTCGGTATCCGAACGCAGCGCGCGTAACGGCCGCAATCCACAGACCGGTGAAGTGATCAAGATCAAAGCACGCAAAGTCCCACGCTTTAAAGCAGGTAAGGAGTTTGCAACCAAAATAGGCGGTAAAAAATAATGACCGGCACCTTTTTTATAAAATAAAGAAGCGGTCTGAAAATCCTTTATATTGTTACATTGCGCCTGCCCTGTCCCAGGGAGCCTGTCGAAATGTGATATATAAATAAACAACCCTGTCAATATTTCGACTCAGTCCCTATGACAGGGTTGTTTACTTTTCAGACGGCTATTTTGAATTATCAGGCAGATCCTGTATATTTGCACCGTTTATTTTTTTTTCACAAAATCTGTTTCAAAAATGGGAAGAGGCGATATCCGTACAAAAAAAGGGAAAAGGACCAAAGGTTCTTTCGGAGTAGTACGTCCTAGCAAGACAAAAAAAGTAAAAGTTGCAAGAACAGCTTAATTTTTTTGCTCAAAAAAATATTAACAGGATATCCCATGGGTATCCTGTTTCTGTTTAAACGAACAGCATCCCGGCAATACGATCGGCATACAGCTTTCCTTCCAGGGTCAGCACGATCCTTTCGGATGTACTTTCCAGCCATCCTTTCTCCTGCAGCGGTACAATATCCTTCATCAACTGCTCCAGGAAGCTTTCCCTGAAATGAGCATTCATATATTGCAGGTCCAGCCCCCACATCGTGCGGATGCCGGTCATGACATATTCATTCCAGTTATCCGCCTCCGTAAGCTGCTCGGTTTCATGCTGCAGCTTCCCCCGCTGCAATAAGGACCCTGAATAAAGCGCGTTGTTGGCAATATTCCACTGCCTGCTGCTGCCGTTAAAGCTATGGGCCGAAGGCCCCAGCCCCAGGTACCATTCTTTTTTCCAGTAATTGGTATTGTGTATGGCGTAATGCCCGGGCAATGCGAAATTGGATATTTCATATTGCTCATAGCCATGCGCGGCCAGGGTACGGACCAGCAATTCAAATTGTACGGCTGCCTGCTCTTCGTCCAGCGGCGGAACTTTCTGATGCCGCACCTGCTGTTCCAGCAGGGTCCTGGGCTCAACGGTAAGCGCATAGGCTGAAATATGGGTGATGCCGAACCGTACCGCCTTTTCAATATGTGCCACCCACTCTTCATGGCTCAGGCCGGGAATGCCGTAGATGAGGTCTATGGAAACATTATCAAAACCGCTGCTCACAGCCGCTTCTATGGCGTACTGCGACTGCTCCATCGTATGAGCCCGGTGCATAAAACGGAGATCGGCCTCCTTAAAGGACTGTATGCCTATGCTGAGCCTTTTGACACCCGCATCTTTCAGCTCACGGAGATAAGCCTCCGAGATGTCATCCGGGTTGACCTCGAAAGTAACTTCCTCCATATTCCTGATATCCACCTCCAGCGTTGCTTCGAGGCTGCTGAAAATATCCCTTACCTGACCCGGTGTCAGTATCGAAGGGGTGCCGCCGCCTACATAAAGGGTTTTAACGGAGCCCGGCGGCAGGTAATGGCGCTGTAAGGCCATTTCAACCTTCAGGGCATCAATAAAGCTAGCAGTATGCTGCAGCTGTGTGGAAAAATGGAAATTGCAGTAATTGCAGCGTTGTTTACAAAATGGAATATGAATATAAATACCCGGCACGTATCAGGAGTTTGTAGAAAAATAAAGGACCTCGCTGCAAAATTCGGTTTATTTCGCCGGATTAATTCATACAGGGAAAGAATTCTGTTTAAGCACAACCGCAATAATATGTTATATTTGAATCCGTAAAGCACACGAAACCGTCACAGGAGATGAAGAGGATCGCATTTATATGGATTTTATTATTTTGCTGTATCACCGCTTATGATACGCAGGCGCAGTCTGCCTATATCCCCGAAATACAGCATCCCCGGAATGCCGCGGTACGGAATGCCATAGAGGAGCGCAAGTCGGGATGGAGCAGCCTGGGAGCAGCCACACTGCCGCTTGCCAGGGAACTCAAGCGCATGGACAGCCTGTATTATGTTCCCTGGATGATAGAGGGCGTATATCTCAAGCAGAACGCGGCAGATTATATCGGCTTCAATAATGCCATTGCCTCCCTGCGCAAGGCCTTTGACCTGCTGGAAAAAGATTATAAGAAATACCTGAAGACCAGGACCGGGGACATCTTCGTCTACTACCCCTTATATAACCTGCATTACGAGTTCTCCGTCATTGCGCATCACCTCACAGACTGTTACAGCTATACCAACCGCCCGGACAGCGCTTTCCGGATAGCCGCCCGGTTCGGTGCCTACAATCTCCAGTACGAAGGCGCATTCGGCAGCTTTGATACCAAAGCCTGGCTGGTGCACCGCAACAGGTTTTACACCTCGGAAAAATTCGGATTCCTGAAAAATACTATCGCGGAGAATGAAGTACTGGCCAACGCCTACCTGGATTCGGCCATGATGAAGATCCGGAAGGACAAGCCTTTAAATGCCAATTTCCTGCAGCCGGGATATGAAACTTACCTGAAATATTCCGTCTATCACTATAAAGCTATCCTGTACGGATACAGCTTACAGATAGACTCTGCGCTGCATTATTATGAGCTGATGCGCAATACCCCTTATTTTTCCAATAATAATTACGGGAACCTGCAGATGATCCGGGGCAATTTCCAGTCAGGCTTTGAAAGCTACCAGGCCGCCCAAAAGGAGTTCAACCAGGAAAAGCAGCTGCAGGAGTGGGCGTATTACAGCTCTATGCTGCTTGTCTATAAAAATGATATTCCCCGGGCCGCTGAAATGATGCGCACCATGATCAAGGAAGTGGGCTCTACTCCCGGCTACGGCTGGTACAATATCGCGCTGACCCGCGCGCTCAATTATGGCGGTAACACCGAAGACGCCGGCACCTACCTGAAAAAGGCCGCCAATTTCAAGGATGTGCATATCGGCACCACGCTGGGGCAGACGCATTATGATTTCAGCATCGCGCTCATCACTTACCACGAACTGAAAAACCAGCTGAAGTGGATCAGGTTTTCCGATAAGGGCTGGTGGTATAAGCCCTCCGGTCTTTTCAAGGCAGCCAGGTACTGGTTCAAGAGCATCATCCAGAAGTATAAGATCATCCTGCACCTGAAGGACAACCCTGAACGGGAGCAGGTGGTCTATAAGCTCTTCTCCACGGAGAATACCGTTGCCTGGGATGAGATACTTATGGGACTGGACGGTCTGAGCCATAATTATTTCCTGAAATATTACAAGGAGCAGGAGCAGAAAGATCCCCGGAATACTATACACGCTTATTTCAAATACGTACAGGCCTCGCTGCATTATAAAAAAGGGAATTATGATGAAGCCCTGAAGCTCGTTGAGGAATTGAACTCGCTGGGGATCGACAATGATTTTGAAAAGCTGTTCCGTGCCCGGATCCTCGAGCTTACCATTAATATCCGGAAAGCCGGCGGTACGGAAGAGAAAGACCTGGCTGCCGATATTGTGGCATTCTATACCGCCTACCCGCAGTTGTTTCCTTTCAGCGGCTTCAGGCTACCGGTCTATCTCCAGGGAGGTACAGACGAGCTCAGGGAAGCGCTGGCCGCCTACCGGATAGAATGGCTCCCCGCCCCCAGTGAAGACGCCCCTTCGGTGGTATTGACCACGGGTCAGGACAAAAGCGTGAAGGTCACGGTCAATGCTCCCGGCTTACAGCACGCCACCACGGATATCCCCTGGGGCAAAGAGACAACCACCAGCCAGGTGGCTGCGTCGGTGGTTAAGGCGCTCTTCCATATTTACCAGCTGCCGGAATAGGTGCGCCGCCGGACAAATGCAGCAGAAGGCTGCGATACCCATTTTATGCCGTTACACTAAAATATATCGTCACCTACTGCGTTTAGAGGAAAGGATGACACACCCCGCACCAGTCCAGTCTGGCATTTTTTTATGAACAATTGAAGTAATTTTACGCTGATGAAATATACCATATACCTGTTTTTCACAATCCTGGTAGCGCTGCTGCCCGCTTTCCCGCCCGGTGCATACGCCCAGGATATCCTGAAAGGCAGGGTCCGGGAAACGGAAAGCAAGCTGCCGGTACCGGGAGCCTATATTGTGAATATCCATACCAATGAAGCTGTAATGACCGACAGCAACGGCAATTTCGAACTGAAAGCTTTCCCCGGAAACCTGGTCGAAATCCGGAAGGCAATGTACAATACCATCCCGTTGCGTGTCCCTGAAAGTGCAGCCCCGGGATTCTATGTGGTAGATATGGATCCTGCCGTTGGTCCTGATTCACTGGCACACTATATCAGTGACCTTACGGCAGCCATTACGGAGCTCTATACGGCCTACCCGCTGCTGTTTCCTTACAACGACCTCGGTCTGCCGGTCTACCTGGAAGGCGGTACGGATGAGCTTAAGGAGGCGCTGGCCGGGTACCGCATCCAATGGCTCTCCGTTCCCGGTGAAGATATCCCCCACCTGGCATTGAAAATGGGCCGGGACAAAAGCCTGCAGATTATGGTCCGGGCTCCCGGCTTACAGCATACCGCGGATTTTTCCTGGGACCTGGACACCTCAGACAGCCAGGTAGCTGCAGAGATCGTCAAGACCCTGCTCCGGGTTTACCTGCTACCGGGATAGCCCTGCAGTCAAACAATAAGATAAGCCTGTGCGTTATCAATTTGTACCACGTCACTAAAATATATTGCCGCATACCGCGTTTACAGGAGGGCATTTGAAATTTTACATTTTTCATTTGCACGTGTTGCCGGGGAAAGTGCAAGGGAAAATGATTTTTACGAACAATTGAAGTAATTTTACGCTGATGAAATATACCAAACACCTGTTTTTCACGATTATAACAGCGCTGTTATCCGCTTTTCTGCCCGGTGCATACGCCCAGAACATTATGAAGGGCAGGGTCCAGGAATCGGAAAGCAAGCTGCCTATACTGGGGGTTTACATTGTGAATATCCATACCAATAAGGCTGTGATGACCGACAGCAGCGGGAATTTCGAGCTGGAAGTCTTTCCGGACAACCAGGTCGAGATCCAGAAGATCACGTACAAGACCATCAAACTGCGTGTTCCCAAAAGCACGCTCGCAGGATTCTATGTGCTGGATATGGATTACGACAGTGGGGACATAGACCAGGACTCGCTGATGTACTACATCAATAAGAAGCCCGATTTTTTCACGGAACGGGAAAAGAACGCGGAAATGTACAGGGTGTACCTGAACCACTACCGTAAGGAAGATCTCAACCCGCTTGCCAACCCATTCGATTTCATCAGCAAAAGGAACAAGCAGATCTGGGCGTTCCAGAAAGCTTTTGATTACTGGGAAAAGGAAAAATTCATTGATTTCGTATTCAATGACAAATTAATTTTGCAGGTCACGGATCTGAATGAGGAGGCCCTGGCCGAATTCAAAAGACTGTACAGGCCGACCTATGAAATGATCAAATCCTTCCAGTCGGACTATGATTATTACCTTTACATTAAAATGTCAAGCCAGTACTTTCTGAGAGACGCCAGTCAGAGATACTACAGACGTTAACCGCGATATGAAATTTTCTATAGGAGACCTTGTAAGAGTTAAGAAAACAGGGGAAGAAGGAACAGTGAGGGATATACTTGAAGATGATATGTTCGAGGTGAATATCAACGGCACCGTATTCCCGGTGTATAAGGATGAGATAGAGCACCCCTACCTCCATTGGTTCCTGCAAAAGCAAAAAGTAAATAAGGTAAAGAAATCCGTCCTGGTGGAGGACCTGCCCGCAGACAAGAAGAAAAAGAAGCAGGACCTGGTGCACCATCAGCCGGGCTTTTCCCTGCAGTTCCTGCCGGAATATGAGCATGACGGGTTCGAGGAAGTGGTGACCAGGCTGAAGGTATATCTCATCAACCAGTCCATATACCACATTTATATAGATTACAGGTGTGAGCTGAAGATCGGGAGCTTTTTCTCCCTCAAAACAGATATCCTTCCTTTCCAGACCTTTTACCTGCACGATATTCCTTACAGTATTATGCAGGAGCAGCCGGAGTTCAAATGGATCATCTTCACTGACAAAAAAGAAAAAGGCCCGCGTTTTGAGGACAGCCTGCGCATCAAGCCCAAAAAGCTGTTTGAATACCTGAACCGTATCCATTTCCTGAATGAGCCCACTTTCTCCCTGCAGATAGCAGCAGTCGAGCAGCCCGATACGGCTATGGAAGCCTTTGCCGAACCGGACGATACCTTAAAGGAAGAGTTTGATGATATATTCAGCCAGCCGGCACTTCCGGCCGTAAAGTACGAGATAGACCTCCATATTGAAAAGCTGGATTCCCGTCATAAGTATATGGACGCGTTCGAGAAGCTGTCCGTGCAGCTCCAGGCCTTCGAGCAGGCTATGAATGACGCCATCAGGACACAGCAGGATCACCTTACCATCATCCACGGTGTGGGAAATGGCAAGCTAAAGCAGGAGATCCATAAATTGCTGCGGGTACAATATGAAGCCTACTGCTATTTTGTGCACGATTATATGCCCCGTTACGGTATGGGCGCCACACAGGTAATTTTCAGAAAATAAAAAAACAAAACAGTTCTTATATGAGATGGAATAGAATATTTTGGATAATAATGGCCAGCCTGCTGCTGGCGGGAACTCTTCCCAGTTGCGCTTCCAGGAAAAGCAATTGTAACTGTCCCAATGATATCAACGGCAAGCAGAAGCCTCCGCGTTCCTACAAAAGGAATGTCTATTAATACGCAGGCTCTACACAGCGCCGCCGAAGATGCAATACATTCATAGTTTGAAAATTAAAATATGGTAGTAACACCCGGATCTATATCAACCAAAGACTTTCACGCATTATTGCTGGGCAGCGTATCGCCCCGCCCCATATGCTTTGCCTCTACTGTCGATTCGGAAGGCAGGCCTAACCTGGCGCCTTTCAGCTTTTTCAATGTATTCGGCTCCAGGCCGCCCATACTGGTATTCAGCCCGGCACGAAGGGTCAGGGACAATACCACTAAGCATACCCTTCAGAATATAGAAGCTACCCGGGAGGTAGTGGTCAATATGGTAAGCTACAGCATGGTACAGCAGCAAAGCCTGGCGAGCTGCGAATACCCTGAAGGTGTCAATGAATTTGAAAAAGCGGGCTTTACGGCCCTCCCCTCGGATATCGTCCGGCCTTTCCGGGTAAAGGAATCGCCCGTCAACCTGGAATGTAAGGTGCTGGATATTATCTATACCAGCCAGGAAGGCGGCGCCGGCAATCTTATCATCTGCGAGGTGGTGAAAATGCATATAGATGATGCCGTGCTGGATGAAAAAGGTATGATAGACCCGCATAAGATAGACCTGGTGGCCAGGATGGGAGGCGATTATTACTGCCGCGCAAGCGGGGACAGCGTATTCACTGTTCCCAAGCCTAACCTGGAGCTGGGCATAGGCATTGACAAGCTGCCCGAAAGCATCAGGACCTCCCGCATACTGACCGGAAACGACCTGGGCATCCTGGGCAATTGCACGGCCATTCCCGTGGTCAGCAACAATATCCAGGACGCGCGCCTGAAAGAAATTTACAATACCTATGAAGCCGGCTCTGAGCAGCTCACCGATGCCCTTCATAAATATGCGAGGGAACTGATAGGCCGCCAGGAAACAGAGCTGGCCTGGCAGGTCCTGCTATCCAATTAATGAGCGATACAGGGCCAATAACAGCATTCCTGACTTTATCCTTTATGATCTTCTGATACCCGGCAGCAACAGCCTCCCGCTTTGCTGCCTTTATTCCTTAAAAAATGCCCGGAACGGTTCCGGAATTTATAACCTGAAATGAAAGTTTTACTGTCTTATTCCGCGCCTTTTCCTGCTTTAAGCTGGTACCTGCATCTCCTGCAGCAGCACACAGCAGCTGTAGCAATCGATATCCTGGACAGGTACCGGAAAATGAGCTATCGCAACCGGTATTATGTGACGGGAGCACAGGGAAGGCAGATGCTTTCTATTCCCCTGGAACAGGGCAGGAACCAGCGTATTCCCTTAAAGGATGTCAGGACGGACAACGCTGTAAAATGGCAGTTGCAGCACTGGCGCACATTGGAAACGAATTACAGGAGCACACCGTTCTTTGAATATACGGCGCCGGTCTTCGAACCTTTATACCTGAAGCGCTACACTTTCCTGCATGACTTTAATTTTGAAAGTATGGAGACTGTACAAAGCCTGCTGAAGCTCCCCGTTACGTTCAAAGAAAGTATAGCCACAGAGATAGAACAGGCCGGCAATGATATCATTGATATCCGTGACAGCTTCAGTCACCGGCAGCCTGTCGGTAACATCATCCCGCCCGAATACCACCAGGTATTCAGCAGCCGCTGCGGGTTCCAGGAAGACCTGTCAATACTGGATTATATTTTTAACGAGGGATTGCGCCTACAGGTATAAAGCCATCGCTTCCTGCAGCTCCTGTGCGGCCATACGGGCTTTTTCCGCGAAATCTGCCCCATTACCGGCATAGATAACGGCCCGGGATGCATTGATCAGCAAGCCGCAGTCCTTATTGAGAGCCGCTTTGGAAACGGAGGCCACATCCCCACCCTGTGCTCCTACTCCGGGCACCAGCAGGAAATGGTCCGGGAGGATGCTCCTGATATGGGCCAGCTGTTCCGTCCGCGTAGCGCCGGTTACAAACATCAGGTTATCCGGGGTGCCCCAGGAAGCTACGGTCTTCAGCACTTTCTCATACAGCAGCTCGTTATCCGACACAGGCAGGAACTGGAAATCCCTGCTGCCTTCATTGCTGGTGAGACCCAGCACGATGGTCCACTTGTCCTTGGATTTCAGAAACGGCGCCACGCTGTCCTTACCCATATAGGGCGCCACCGTAACACTGTCATACGGGTAGGTCTCAAAAAAAGTTTTAGCGTATTGCTCAGAGGTATTGCCAATGTCTCCTCTCTTGGCATCCGCTATGGTAAAGCAGTCTGCCGGGATATGCTTTAAGGTGGCTTCCATGATCTCCCAGCCTTCAATGCCCTGCGCCTCGTAGAAGGCCGTATTAATCTTATAGGCTACGGCATAGTCCCTGGTGGCATCTATGATGGCTTTATTAAAGGTCAGCACAGGCTGATCGCCCTCCAGCAGATGTGGCGGAATCTTGTCTATCGAAGTATCCAGGCCTACACATAAATAAGATCTTTTCCTACGGATTTGGGCTATCAGCTCCTGTCTGTTCATATATTTAAAATTGGGAGTAATAATTAATGCTGCGAAATTAATAATAGCGGGGCATAATCTAAAATTGCATACCGGCTTATTTTATCAGGCTGACCAGGAAAGGTACACCGCTCCGGCTTTATCTGCCATACACCGCACGCTGCTGCATCATCAGGTCCAGCAGCACGATGGCCGCCATGGATTCAATGATCACCGGCGCCCGGAGCGCTACACACAGGTCGTGCCTGCCTTTAACCGAAAAGCTTTCTACCTGCCCGGTAGTAAAATTAAAGCTTTCCTGGGGCTGCGGCGTAGAGGAGGTAGGCTTAAAGGCCAGGCTGAATATGAGGGGATTGCCATTGGTAAGCCCGCCAACGATACCGCCCGCGTGATTGGTACGGGTAGTACCGTCCGCATCCGTTATGGCATCATTATGCTCCTTACCCGTCATCCGCGCGGCCGCAAAGCCGGCCCCGAATTCGATGCCTTTCACCGCGGGAATGGCGAACATCGCATGCGCCAGCACGGATTCCACACTATTCCAGAAGGGCTCTCCCCATCCCGCCGGCACCCCGGTAATGGTACACGTGATCACAGCGCCTACGCTGTCTTTCCGTTCTTTGGCATATTCCATACCTTCCGTCATGGTCGCTTTACCGCCTACTTCCCGGAATGCGGTTTGGATATCAATGGCATAACCTCCGGCTTTCAGCACCTTACCAGCCACCACACCGGCCGCCACGATACCGGCAGTAAGCCTGGCGCTGAAAGCGCCGCCGCCGCGGATGTCATTAAAGCCCCTGAATTTCTGACCGGCTACCCAGTCGGCGTGACCCGGCCGGGGAATATTCTTTTGCAGCTCATAATCCTGGCTGCGTACATTGGTGTTTTCAAAGATCAGCTGCAGGGGCGCGCCGGTTGTAACATCCTGGTATATACCTGACCGGAATACGGGGATATCGCTTTCTTTCCGCGGTGTGGTGCCTGCCATATCCAGCCCCTTCCTTCTTTCCATAGCAGGACCGAAGTCAGCGGCTGTCAGCGGGATACCTGCCGGCACGCCATCAATAGTTACGCCCACGAGCGGACCATGCGACTCGCCGAAAACCTGGACCCTGAAGATGTTGCCAAAACTATTCATACCTTATTGATAATAAAAATGCGAGAACATCCTTCCCGCATTTTTCCTGTTGTTGTCAAATTATAAGTTCATCAGCTCCATGATACGCTCCAGCTGCTCATCACTGTAAAAGTCTATCGTGATATTGCCTTTGCCGTTCTTCTTGCGGTTCAGCACCACTTTGGTAGAAAAATGCGACGCCATATCGTCTTCTATTCTCTTATAGGCAGGCGGGAGCTTTTTATCATCCTTTGCAGACGCTGCCGGCTTCTTTTCCTGCTGCATATTTTTCACCAGCTGTTCCGTCTGGCGTACAGACAGGCCTTTGGAGCGGATTTCCCGGTAAACATAGAGCTGCTCTTCCACCTTATCCAGGCTGATAATGGAACGCGCATGTCCCATAGAGATGGAGTTATCCCTTACAGCGGTCTGGATATCCGGCGGCAGCTTTAGCAGGCGCAGGTAATTCGCTACCGTGCTCCTGTCCTTTTTCATCCGTTCCGCCAGCTGTTCCTGGGTCAGGTCGCACTCATCCATGAGGCGCTTATAGCTCAGGGATATCTCTATGGCATTCAGGTTTTCGCGCTGCAGGTTCTCCAGCAGGGCCATTTCCAGCAGCTCCTGGTCATTGGCTACCCGTATATAGGCGGGGATGTCCTTTAAGCCTGCTCTTTGTGATGCCCTCCACCGGCGTTCCCCGGAGACCAGCATATATTTGCCGTTCACCAGCTTGACCACCGTTACCGGCTGGATGATGTCGTGCAACTTAATGCTCTCGGCCAGCTCATTCAGGGCTTCCTCGTCAAAATCGATACGGGGCTGCTTGGGGTTCACGATGACCTCATCCACAGGGATCCTGCCGCCCACCGCGGGGGCTATGGCCGGTCCTTTCTCTCCTTTGGCTACCGGGGCATCGCTGTTACGGATACTTTCCGAAGTAGCCTTCAGCTCTTCATCTATATTATTTAATAAAGCTTTGATACCTAATCCCAGAGCTTTCTTTTTATTGTTGGGTGTTGCCATTTAATACTTGAATATGCTGTAATAATAAGGTTTATCATCATTGTTCCTCCTCGGAGGCGGCTTCATCCTCCTGCATGATCCTTTCGGACGGAGAGATGGTGGTCATTTGCTGCCGCTGCAGGATCTCCCGCGCCAGGTTGATATAATTGATCGCTCCCGTACTGTCCATATCATATTCCAGGGCAGGCTTTCCAAAGCTGGGCGCTTCTCCCAATTTGGTATTACGGTGTATGATAGTATTGAAAACCAGATCATTAAAGTGATTTTTGATCTCTTCCACCACCTGGTTGCTTAACCTTAACCTGCCATCATACATGGTCATCAGGATACCTTCTATAGCCAGGTCCTTATTGATCCTTGTCTGAACGATCTTGATGGTATTCAGTAATTTACCCAGGCCTTCCAGCGCGAAGAATTCACACTGCACCGGGATAATAACGGCATTGGCCGCCGCCAGAGCGTTAACGGTGATCAGGCCCAGGGACGGGGAACAGTCAATAATGATAAAGTCAAATTTGTCCTGCACTTTTTCCAGCGCATTCCGGAGTATATTTTCCCTGTTGGGATGATGTATCAGCTCTATTTCAGCGCCTACCAGGTCCAGGTGGGAAGGCAGCAAATGCAGGTTGGGCGTTTCCGTTTCCAGCATCACCTGCTCCACAGGCATCTCGTTCACCAGGCAATCGTACAGGCTGACCTGGATATTCTTCAGGTCAAAACCATTACCGGTAGTGCTGTTCGCCTGGGGATCCGCATCTATCAGGAGTGTCTTATATTCTAAAACTGCCAGGCTGGCTGCCAGATTTATAGCTGTAGTTGTTTTGCCTACACCACCTTTTTGATTTGCTATTGCCAATACTTTAGCCATAAATTCTACTTCCTTTACTGAAATATTATATAGTTTGAATAACTTTCCCGGGGGGATCAGGGAAATAAGACCGTAAAGTTACAATCTTATTTTTATAGTAAGATACTTTGTCCGATTTCAGGTAGTATCAATTCCTTATTTTTTTCCTTAAAGGCCTGAACAGCAGCCTTTTGATCAATTACAATATATCCGAAAGTATCAAAATGCACTCCGATGACCTTATTGCATTTAATAAAATCGGAAGCGATGACCGCCTGCTTATAGTCCATAGTAAAATTACCCCCCACAGGCATAATCGCCACATCCACCCGGGCGTAATACGGCACCAGCTGCATTTCCATGGTCAGCGAGGTATCGCCGGTATAATAAAAAGTCTTTTCCCCGGTTTCTACTATAAAGCCGCCGGGATTGCCTCCATAGGAGCCGTCAGGCAGGCTGCTGCTGTGCGTGGCAGGCACATAATGCACCATGCCGAAGTCAAACTGCCTGCTGCCGAAATTCATAGGATGTACATTCTCATAGCCTTCCTCCTTCACCCAGTCCGTTATTTCCGCGTTGCTGATCACCAGCGCGCCGGTACGTTTTGCGATGGCCATCAGGTCTCCCGTATGATCGCCATGGCCGTGGGACACCAGGATGTAATCTGCCCGGATCGCGTCTGCATCCACGGATCCGGCCAAAGGATTCCCGGTAATGAAGGGATCGAAAAGCAGCACCTTTCCGTCGGCAAGCGTCACTGAAAAGCAGGCGTGGCCGTAAAACTTGAATTCCATAATAATCAACTTTAGGTTTAAAGATGCTAATATAGGCAAAAGCCCAGAAACTACACGGGCCGGCACGGGAAAACCGGTTACGGGGGTCTTAATTTTATCCCGATATGTACCGTTCCGCCTGCCCGGATATACCACAATAAAGTGAAATTGAAAAATTAAAAAATAAGACCGACCTTTGCGGCAAATAATTTAACTCATATGAATCATACACATACAGCCGCACAGGATGCGCAGAACAGTACCAAACCGATCGATCCGAAAGTGAACGAACTGATAGCCAACAGCAAATCCGTGATCTTAGGCACTGTGGACGCTGACGGCAGTCCTAATGCCAGCTATGCTCCTTTCGTGAGACTGGGCAATAAATTTTACATCCTGGTGTCCTTTATGGCGCGCCATACCAATAACCTGAAAAATATCGGCAAGGCTTCCGTAATGTTCATTGAGGACGAGTCAGCCACCAAACAGATCTATGCCCGTGAGCGGCTTACCATTGATACCATAACCGCGCAGATCGAAAGGGACAGCGATATATGGAACGAGGCGGTCGCCAAACTGAAAGAAGTGCATGGCAAGATCCTGGATATCCTGACCGGTATGGACGACTTTATCATGATAGAACTGAGCCCTGTCAAAGGAGCCTATGTGAACGGCTTCGGCAGCGCTTATTTTGTAGATGACCAGCTGGAGATCCTGCAACACAGGAATGATATTAACCATAGCGTAAGAAAAGACGACTAATTTGAATTTATCTTTTTAACATTCAACAAATCTTAACCTGCAATTGTTCTTATGGTCCGACAACGGTGTTTATACCTATTCAATAATTAAAAATCATCAGAACTATGTCAAGATTAGGAAAAGGAATTGTTGCAGGTCTTGCTGCCAAAAAGTGGGGAGGAGGATGCCTCGGTACGATCGTTGTGTTTGTTATAGTGTACTGGCTGCTGGGCCAGGCAGGCTGCTAAAGGAAATTTTTCATCCAAAATCATTCAGTTAAGGCTGTCCGCAAAAGTGGACAGCCTTAATCATTTCCCGGCACTGCGTTTGGCGATGGTCTTCGCCATTCTTAAAGTGCTCCGGGCATCCACCTCGTGCGCTCAGAAATCCTGCGGGCGGGATAAATAGTCAATGCCCGCTTTCGCGCAATTGTCTCCATCCATAGCTGCGGATATAATACCTCCCGCATACCCGGCCCCTTCGGCACAGGGAAACAAGCCCTTTACCTGTATGTGCATCAGCGTATCCTTGTCGCGTGGTATGCGTACCGGCGAAGAGGTCCGGCTTTCGGTAGCCACCACTATCGCTTCGTTGGTATGATAGCCTTTCATCTTTTGGCCGAAAGACACGATACCGGCAGCCAGGCTGCTGGCCACCTCCGATGGCAGTATCTCATGCATCAGTCCCGGGGTAATGCCCGGGAGGTAAGAGCAGACCGGCAGGTCAGCAGACAGTTTCCTGCTGGTAAAGTCCACCACCCGCTGCGCGGGCGCCACCAGCCTGCCGCCTCCTGCATTCCAGGCATTCCGCTCCACCATCTGCTGGTATTGCATCGCCGCCAGCGGACCGGTAAACCCGTACTTTGCAAAGTCTTTTTCATCTACCGTGACCACCATCCCCGAATTGGCATAGGGATTGTCCCGCTTGGAAGGGGACCAGCCATTGACCACCAGCTCGCCTTCATCCGTGCTGGCAGGCGCAATAATACCGCCCGGACACATACAGAAGGAAAACACACCCCTGCCCGATTCCTGGCTCACCAGCGAATAGGAGGCCGGCGGGAGCCAGGCCCCCCTGCCCTTACGTATATCGCATTTATACTGCGCGCTGTCAATGAAGTCCTGGGAATGCTCGATACGCACACCCAGCGCAAAGGGCTTGGCCTCTATGGCAATATTGCGGTCGTGCAGCAACCGAAAGATATCCCGCGCCGAGTGCCCCGTCGCCAGGATCAGCGCTCCGGCCATAATACGTTCCGCATGATTGACCACGATACCTTTTACCGCTCCGTCCTCTATGATGATATCCGTCATCCTGGTATCGAACAGCACCTGTCCGCCGCAGGCCCTGATGGCATCTCTCATAGCCGTGATAATGCCCGGCAGCTTATTGGTACCGATATGCGGATGCGCTTCGATAAGAATATCTTCCGGTGCCCCGAAGTGCCGGAACCATTGCAGGCATTTCCGGATATTGCCTCTTTTATTGGATCGTGTGTACAGCTTCCCGTCAGAATAAGTACCGGCGCCACCCTCTCCAAAGCAGTAATTGGACTCGGGATTGACCATACCTTCCTTGTTCATCCTGGCCAGGTCCCGGCGCCGGGACCGGACATCCTTGCCTCTTTCCACTATAATGGGGCAATAGCCTTCCTCTATGCACCGGAGCGCGGCAAACAAGCCGGCAGGACCGGCGCCGGCTATAAGCACCGGCGGCCTATGGCTCACCTGCTGCAGCCGTGGCTCAAACAGGAAGTGATCTTCAAAAGGCTCTTCCGCAAACACCTTTACCTGGAGATTAACAACGATATTGCGGCTCCTGGCATCAATGGAGCGCCGGATGATCTGAAAAGCGTTGATACGGCCCTGCGGTATGTGCAGTGCCGATGCGGCATAATATTTGATGCGGTTATCGTCCGCGGCATCCTTCGGACTGAGCTTAAGGTCAATTATCTGGGGCATCTGATTCTGAGTTAAAGAATAAAGATTTAAAATTCATTAAAAGGCTATATTTTTCCGTACAGGCTGCCTCCTTTTTCAAAGATACGGCTGATACGTTGTTCCACATCCGGGTTAAGCACCAGCGGAGGCGCATGAAAAGGCTTGATACGGGCATCTATGATCAGGGTGGATTGACATCCCCAATGCTTATAAGCGGTAAAGCTGCCCACACCGTAAATATCATGCGAGGGATTGCTCCGGGTAAAGGCCACCCAGAGGAAGTTTCTGATATCTTCCGCTGCAAAGCCGGCATCATCACAGATCACCAGCAGGGGCAGCTCGTCCAGCCCAGCCTGCTGTGTATGGTCCAGCAACTGCTGCGACAGGTCCTCCATCTGCTGCCGGGCCTGCTCATAGCCTGTAAAAGGGGCCATCACGGCAGCGGCCACACCCGGCATCACCAGGCGGATATCCTGTAAGACTTCAACAGCTTCCAGGGCGGCAGGTATATCGCCGGCCAGCTTACGCACCGGGTCCCCATATGCGGCAACGATCACCTTACTGCCTTCATTCAGTGTGCCGCCGGTATAATCCAGGGTATCGATGGTGGTATTGGTCTGGAAATGCAGGTCCCTGGAAAGGTCCACGCGCTCCAGGATGTATTGTATGAATTGCGCTTCATTCCTTATATCCAGCTTTATGCCGTCTTCTGCGGTAATGAACAGGTATTTGGCAAGGCTGAGCTGGCCGTAGCCAAGGATATGATTGGCCAGCGTTAATATTTCCTGCGGCCGCTTCACCTTCATATAAGGCGTGTAGCGCTCGCTACCTATTGCAAATAACAAGGGATGCACGCCTGCGGCATCTACTGCATGGACTTCCTTTACGCCTTTTATCTCCGTAGGAATGGCATCCCCGGTTATTTCGTGTATAAAATCTCCGAAAGCGGTATCTTCCTGCGGCGGGCGACCTACGACCGTAAAATTCCATATGGCGTTTTTCCGCGCATACACCTTATGCACCTTCATCACCGGGAATTCGTGGGTAAGGCTGTAATAGCCCAGGTGATCTCCGAAAGGACCTTCCGGCTTGGTGTCGTGGGGGTGAATTTCCCCGGTAATGACAAAGTCCGCATCATTGCTGATACAGAACCCGTCCTTATAAGCGTAGCGGAATCGCCTGCCTGCCAGCATGCCGGCAAAAAGCACTTCGCTGAGCCCTTCCGGCAGCGGCATTACGGCAGCAATGGTATGCGCCGGGTGCCCGCCGATAAACACACTGACCTTCAGCGGCTGGTTCCGGGCTGTGGCCTTAGCCTGGTGCACACCGATACCACGATGTATCTGGTAATGCAGTCCTATTTCCTTATCCTGCTCATAATCGTTACCCGATAGCTGCACGCGGTACATACCCAGGTTGGAATTCATGATGCCCGGCTTTTCCGGATCTTCCGAATACACCTGCGGCAGGGTAATAAAAGCGCCGCCGTCCATTTCCCAGTGGTGGATCATGGGGATGTCGCTGATACGTATCTCATCGAACACGCCAGAGGGAAAGGCCGTTCTCCTGGGGAGCGCTTTCAGTCCCGCCAGCGCGCTGCCGATATGCTTAAAAGGATTTTTCAGGGCTGCAACGGGATTGTATTTCAGCCGTATCACCTGCTCCACAGCTTTCAGCCTGTGCCTGAAGATGAAGCGGCTCCTTTCCACGTTACCGAAAAGGTTGGAAACGGCCTTATACCTGCTTCCCTTTACGTTCTCAAACAGCAGCGCCGGCCCGTTGGCCCGGTTCACTCTCAGGTGAATGGCCGCCATTTCCAGGTAAGGGTCCACTTCTTCCGTAACCCGTACCAGATGCCCATGCTTTTCCAGGTCTTCGATCACATCGTGCAGTAAATGTATCATAAGCGCGAAGATAAGAAAGTATGTTTACTGTGCAGCCATCCGGACCCATAATGAGAATAGTATTGCTGCTATCAGCGGCCTCCCAGGCCTAAACGCAAACCGACCAGCAGGTTGACCGTACTTTTCTTCTCCTCGGTATAAACATTCTCTTCCCAGACATTGGCATCATTGTACCCCGTACAATAATATGCCCGGGACATATTTACAAGCGAAAGTCCGCCGTATACCTCTGTGAAAAAGCCGGACCTGGATATGAACTGCCTGCCTATCAGCAAACCAAAGCCTACCTTTGATTTCCTGTTGTTATAAGTAAGGTCCTGGTACGTATGTTTATAATTATTCATACGGGTGTAACCGGTAGCACCCAGCCACCAGCCTTCGATCCCTTCATAAAAATAATATTTGATCGTTGCCTTGGTGCTAAATCCTCCTGTAGGGCGGGTATTCCCAACGAGCTTTACCTTGCTGTTGTCAAATTGAAAGAGATCCAGCAGATAGTCTAAAGTATAGCCGGCGCCGGCTTCCACGCTCAGCTTTTTCAGGAGCTTTAATTCACCTATAATATTAAAATCCCCGGAAGTGATATTGGCAATATCCGTTTTGATGGCCCACCTGTAGTTGTGGCTATAGCCCCACCAGTCCGTTTCTTCGCTCTCCGGCTGGTCATTCTTATCCTTGGTGCTGTTCTGGGCGTATTGTGTTCCTGAAACCAGCAGCAACAGCAGCAGTAAAATATTTTTTTTCATATTGAAGCAGTAAAAAACAGATGCAAAAGAACATCAATATAATAAAGCATCCAAAAAATTGTTAATAAAAAACTAAGAAAAACATTTATTGGCTCCGGCCTTACCGCACCCGGCCTGTTAAGACCACAGCCTGCTCTATACGCATATCCTGCCTTTAATCTCCTATCTTTGCAGGGTGAAACCGAGCATATTACTGACAACACTGAACGCAAAATACATTCATCTCAACCTGGCGATACGTATCCTCTATGATCTCAATAAGGACCGGTGCGATCTGCACTGGAAGGAATTTGTCATCAAAAATGACGCGGAAGAGGTCGCACGATATTGTAAGGATTTCGATGTGGTGTGCTTTAGCTGCTATATCTGGAACATTACCCCTACACTGGAGGTATGCGCGGCCATTAAAAGGCTCAGCCCGGATACCCGGATCCTCCTGGGAGGTCCCGAGGTCAGCTACGAATGGGAGCCTGTCATAGCCCGGGATGATGTGGATTATATCATTACGGGCGAAGGAGAGATACCCTTTGAAAAGTTTGCCGCCCACTACCCTGCTGTAGAGGCAGTGCCCAACCTGATCTACAAAAAGGACGGCAGCATCCATTTCAACAAACAGAACGTGCAGTTCGATATCAGCCTGCTCGAAAACAGGAATCCTTACCAGTATGACCCCCAAGAAGACCTTTCCAATAAGGTCAGCTATATAGAGACCAGCAGGGGCTGTCCCTATAAATGTGAGTTCTGCCTGGCCAGCCTGGACAATAAGGTCCGGTACCTGCCCATGCAGACCATTAAGGATAACCTGCTGTACCTGATGCAGCATGGCAGGACCATTAAGTTCCTGGACCGTACCTTCAATGTCAAGAAAGATTTTACCCTGGAGCTGTTCCAGTTCATATTGGACCATCACAGACCGGACAATGTTTTCCAGTTCGAGATCACTGCCGATATTGTGCACCCCGACATCATCCGGTTCATACAGGAAAAGGTACCTAAAGGCCTGTTCCGCTTTGAGATCGGCATCCAGACCGTTAACCAGGAGAGCAACAGGGCCGTCAGCAGGAAGCAGAATTTTGAAAAAACGAGCAGTGTCATTAAGCAATTAGACAACCGTATCGAAATGCACCTGGACCTTATTGTAGGACTGCCGCTGGAGTACCGGGACGACCTGAAATACAGCTTTGAAGAAACCTTTAAGCTATACCCCCCGGAACTTCAACTGGGCTTTCTCAAATTCCTGAAAGGCACACCGGTACGGGAAAAGTATGAGCAGTACGGTTATGTATTCGACCCGGATCCTCCTTACCAGATCATCAGGAGCAACTTTCTAAGCGAAGCGGAATTGCAGGCCATTACCCGGATGGAAGACGCGCTGGAGATCTACTGGAACAAAAAGCGCGCATACTATACCCTGCAGTACGTAGCGGAGAATTACAGCATTTTCGATTTCCTTTCAGGATTGGGTCAACTGTTCCACCAGGAGTCCGATACCCATAAGCATACGCTTAAGGACGTGTATCATATACTGTATCAATATGCAGCTATGACATACAGGGATGCCTTTCTGATGCAGCTGATAGCCATAGATTATTATACGTATTATAAGGTAAAGCCGCAGGACCTCTATACTATGGAGGTGGATAAACATACACGCTCAGGCCTCTACACTTCCCTGCAGCTGAACCATCACAAATACCGTTTTGCCATCATTCCTTCCGTGTATGATTTTGACACCTGGCAACAGCACCGGCAATTCAGCAAAAGCCAGGATTTCAGCATTATCCGCTATGACGGCAATAATAAAGGCACTATTCTGGCACCTTTGCTGACCGCTTAACAGCAGCAGATTTGAACTTGCTACGTCACCCTGAGTTTTTTTATTGTCACATTGAGCCTGTCGAAATGTAGAACGATGTTATACAGCCTTATCGAAGGGATGATGCTTAGACAGGCTCAGCATGACCGTCACGTAGAGCTACACTGAATCATCTTGTCACCCTGAGCTTGTCGAAGGGTCATTGATAATGGTTTTAGTGGGGCTTCGACGGGGCTCAGCCTGACAGCTAAGGGATTTGTCACGTGGAGAGCCCGCCTTGTCGCCCTGAGCTTTTATTGTCACATTGAGCCTGTCGAAATGTAGAATGATGTTATACAGCCTTATCGAAGGATGTTACACTGAATAATCTTATCACCCTGAGCTTGTCGAAGGGCGGTTTATAGTGATTTTAGCAGGGCTTCGACGGGGCTCAGCCTGACAGCCAAGGGACTTGTCACGTAGA
>MKSF01000007.1 GCA_001897155.1 Bacteroidetes bacterium 47-18
CACAAGAGGCCGCATGAATCACTCGGTAATCTTACTCCTGTTGAGTACAAAATATTGGCTGGTCAAAAGAAAAAGGCTCAAGTAATAGCTGTCTGAATTATGGGGTACTTACAATATTGGTCCGAGAACCTGGCATTACCAATTATAAAAATAACCCGAAATGGACCTGGTAGTAATATTTATTACATAGAATAATGGATAGAAAAGGTTTTCTCGAGTGGTATAACAATTGAACAAAAGAAAGACTCGTCTGTCCAACAGGGAATATTTTAAAAAGAGAAACAAAAAGCTAATTAGTGCCGTATATGAAGATGAGAGAAACTTTAAACAAAAAAGTAAATAACAGATGGGAAAAGTGATGAAATTTTCAACTTACTTAGTAATAATATTTTGCATAGTTGCCCAGTCTTGCGCAATCAATGAAAAAGATGAATACCTAATTCAAGTTAATAAGTCTCCTTATTGTATTTATCAATTCGTCTACAGAAATACCGAAGATATAGATGTCATCAGTTTGTATTGGGATTATAATGATCATCCTGATGAAGAGATCTATGATACTGCAGATTTAGTTTTAGCACTTGGCAAATTAAGTTTGGAAAAAATAGATAGTTCATTAGTTGCTATTGAACAAGTCCAACAATCTGATTTCGATATTTATTCGCGTTCTGATGCATTTACTTATTCTGTTTATAAAAATGGAAAGATAATTGGAAAAGTTTGGAGACAGGATGATAATATTTATCATATTTTAAAGGAAATAGTACCATTAGTTGATGAAGAAAAGATTTTATGTGATGATTTTTTTGATCTTTTTAAAGAGTCTATGCGGATTCAGGATTACGGAAGCAAAAACTAATGAAATATGCGAGTCATAGCAATTCATTGACAATTGTATTAGAAACGGTTTTGATCACTTTGGAAGTATAGTTCCCATTTACAATGTTATGATATTGGAAAATCCCACAGATGCTTTTGTATGTTATTGGTATATCAAATTTTTGTATAACGCGAAAGTGGCGTTTTGATAAACGCCTAAGCTATATAAGTTGAATTTTCGGATTTAAGATAGTTGAAATTTAATAAAAAATTGTTCTTTATGTTCAGCAAAATACTGAGGAGATGTTGCCTTACAGGAATGTGCATATTATTTATTTTCCAATCTATTGGACAAGATAGTACTTATCAAACAAGGCTTGAATATGTCATTGATCAACTGGAAAGAATTTTCACATATGATGATATGGAGGAAATTAAGTTGAGTGTATATTTTAAAAATGAAGATAACGGCCAGGTTAACTTAGGCTATATATCTCCAAGTAAATTATTCAGCATTCAGCACAATAAAAGGTTTAGCACTGATGATTATGAACCCTTTTGTTTTTCAACTGCACGGCTCTTTATTTGCGATACTGTTTATTATTCAACAAAAGAGCATCAAAATTACGCTTCATCATTCGTAGATAAAAAACTGTACACCGATTTAGAAAAACTAACATTAAATCAAATTAAGGCAAAATACCTTACTGATGATATGTACAAACGAAATGACCCAACAATAAATCAAGCTTTGGAGTGTTATTTAGATCGTAAATTAATCCCGTCACGAGATAACGGAATGTATAGGCAAATCGTTTGGAAACCTAATACCGATGAATTTTTCCAAGGCTTTCCTATAGTAAGGCAGAATGGGGAAATAGATTTATATTCTTATGATAAGAAAGGTAGAATATTAGATATCACCAGGAAGGATTGGTAGTAAAATGTTTTTTAAATACATTACTCTAAAACAGCAAATTTAATAAACTAAATATATGAGAGGCGTAATAAATAAACTTGCATTTATAACCATTTTTTGTGTTCAACAATTCTCAGTGCACAGTCAAAATAGTCCATACAAGTCAAGAGATATTTATGTTATGGACCAACTGGATAGGATTGCTGCTTTAAAAAATACTGAAATGACAAATCTTAGCGTCTATTTCAAAAATGAGGACAATGGTAAGGTCAATCTTGGTTATATTTCACCGGTAGACTTATTTGAAATCGAACATTTGACGAGAGCCATAGATGTTTATTATCGTAGTTTCAGATTTTCAGTAATGCGTCAATTTTTAAATGATACAGTCTATTATAAGTCTGAAAACCAGTTTAAATATGAACCTGCATTTGTAAAACAGAATATTTACGCTAAACTAAGTGGCAAAACTATTCAAGAAATAAGGAACGAATTCTTTATTAATGGAACCATAATGATAAATGATGAAGAAACTAAAAAAGCTATTCAATGCTATTTAGATAGACAATTAATCCCTACAAGATTTGATGGAAGAAAGGAATATACGGAATGGAATATTAATACAAATGAAGTGTTTTCGGACTTTATTATTAAGAAAAGTGATGGGACTAATGAAAGTTATTCATATGACAGGCGTGGTAAGATTGTCGGGGTAAAGCCTGATCCGGCCAATTATAAATAAACATTCACAGAAAATAATGTTGGGAGAACTCAAGCATGAGGTGTCGGGATCTTTTCAATTAAAGATCTAATTCACAATAGACGATAAGTAAAAGATGATATGATAAAAATTAAATGTAATCATTTTGAGCATAAAAAAAGAAGCTATGAAAACAAATAAGAAACTAAAGATTTGCTTTTTAAGTGCATTTAGCTCTATTCATTTATACGCCTGTAGTAAAGGCTGTATTAAGCAAGAATTTCAAAGTGAGCTTAATGCCTCTAACTCTTTGAATTTTACAACAGTTGACTCAATTATAAAAGGTTCAATGATCTTTATTGTTCCCGATTCAATGAATAATTTCCTAAGTAGGCTAATAAATTCTGATATTGATCAAACGACTACGGATAATGATTATGATAATGCAGCGATAACTTATAATATAATGAAATCTACAAATAGCTTAGTAAGTATTGTGAAATCGGTATATAAAGAAGCCGATGGAGCTCCTCGTGGATTTTTTGCCTGGGATGAATGCTTAAATTATCTTCAATTTGTCAATAAAGTATATATGGTTAGATACGATTTCGATAGTGATTATTCCTTGCAAATTAAATATCTGCAAGAAAGCGGGGAATTGGATTTGGGATGCACGAATGCCGGATTAAAAGAAAAGCCAGATTTATCTTTTTTCTTTTACAATACTAATTTGTTTTTGCATGATCCGATAGCCTCTCCGTTTTGTAATATCGATTTAAAACTAGATGTAGATCCTGAAAAAATTTCATTTACAATACTTGATGATTAAAGTAAGAATAGACAATCTCTTTCAGTAATCAGAAGTTTTTTTTAAGAATAGCAGATTATGATAAAAAATGCTAAATTAATTTTATTAGGCATCATTATATTGATGCTTAATTCATGTATGAAGAAACATTTTGAGTATAGGCTTCCATTCAAGGAAAGTCTATTAAAAGTAAATGATACGGTTGATGGTTTTTTCCTTTTTGAACAGTATTTAGATGCATACATTGGGAATGGAGTAATAGTTCAAGCCCAAAGTCTAATTCCTGTAAATAAAAACAATGAGATTGAGGACTACGGAACTATCTACAGTCTTGATTTTATTAGGCAATCAAAATTTTACAAGGGAACTGATTTAGATACCAGTTATATTGAGAATGGATTATATCTGGCTTATGAGGTGATTAATGATTCAACAACTATCCGCCCATTTTGTGGGACATCATATAAATTATGTAAAGTTAAGATGATCATTAATAAGGGGATATCTAAAAAAAGGAGGGTACCATTATTATTGGATTGTGATCAATATCAAGATTTATTGGACAGAAAAAAGAATGTATATGCCATACGTAAAGTTAAAGTCTTCGATATCTTAGGAGTGATTAGCTATGAAATGGTAAAAGGAAGTGTGTCAAGGTAATATAGTGTTTAATCCTCTTCCTGAGAAACCCAAACGTTGTGAATTAGCAAAAGGGTAATTATATATGCCAATAATATAAAATTTTATTTAAAGTGTGTCATATGTCTGGGAAATAATCTGACTGCTTTTATTAATAGGGTAATAAGCGTTTACATTTAAGATGTTGATAATCGTTAAGGACTTTCAATAAGTGATCCCGACCGAAGACTTTCGCAATGTGAAACAGGTTTTGTTGTGAAAATGAACTTCACTAAGTATAAGAAAATAAAAATTATAAAATCTTTATCAGGAGGTAGGGTTTGCCCCTGGAACTCTTGCGGGACGCGTATCAGCAGGTAAAACTGGTAAATGACAGGATGATCCTCAAGGTACTTTCCCGGGAAAAGCGGTGAACCAAATGCAGGATGATTTGTTGTGTTTTTAGTTATATATTATTCATATTCACTAAAATCTATTTATATGAGAAGTATTCTTTGGTTAGTGGCAGTAATATGTATTATTGTCTGGATTTTAGGTTTGGCTGGAATTGGTAATGGAATGGGAATGGGAAACCTGATCCATATTTTGCTTGTAATTGCAATTATTGTGATATTGTACAATATTATTTCCGGCAGGAAGCCGCTGGAATAGGAATTGTAGCCCAGGTAAAAAAGGACATATAAGCATTAAATGCACGTACCGCTAAATGTGGTATGGCGAAAGAACAGCTGGAAACTTCCGGCTGTTCTTTTTTTAAGGGAGCAAAATAGCTATCGTAAAAATATTTATAAGATAAAAAATGTATGTATTTTTTAATAATTATTGAACAATTAGGAAATATTTTACATTATAGGAATGTTAATGCATTAATAAATATTTTGTTAACTCTTAAACCTCATTACAATGTCAACTAAGTTCTTTGCTTACCTGGCCATCCTTGGCCTGATTTTCCTTACACCGTCATTCGCCCAGGATGACCAGCGTTGTAGCCAGCCGCCTCCCTGTATCGCAAATTCTACTTTAGAGAATGCCGGCAACGTCAATTTCGGTAATATGAACTCTTCGCCTCCGCGGACTGTTTTTAACTGGTTTGTATCTCACGGTACACCCTCTTTCTTTTCAGATGTTCCTGTAGGCGGTGGCGTGAATTCTGTATGGATGTGGTCTTACAGCGGCAGGGGTGAAGGTATTTATACCTGTTTCAATTTCCGTAGGGGTGTAAGATACCGTGTATGCATGTGGGTAAGAAATACCAACGGACAGAATGTCGGTAATTTGATCGTGAGGGCGGTGAACGGCATGCTCCAGGATTTTTCCACCGTAAGTCCTAATATCAGCCCGGCTTCCGCGCAGCTTATAAGCAACTCCTATACTTACAGTTCGGCCTGGACCTTTGAGAGCTATGATTTTACGGCCAATGCCAATTATTCCCAGCTGCAGATCTTACCTTACAGGACTTTACCGGCAGGAAGTCCCGCTGAACAGTACGAGTTAGCTGTGGATCTGGTATCGGTGCTGGAATTGCCATCCCAGCCGCCTTCAGATAGGGTTGTAGAGTGCGGCACTAATGTAACGGTAAACTCAGGAGTGAGCCAGCCTTGTGCAGCTGTGGAATGGTCCGGCCCCGGAGGCTTTTATGCGACAGGACCCTCTATGAATATCCCCAGCATAACCAATGCACAATCCGGTACCTATGAAATGAGAGTATCCACTCTCTTCGGTTGTGTTTATACACATAACTTTAATATCAACGTGATAGGCAATTGTGAAGAAGCACTCTGCGAGAATGCTCCTGACTGTATCATTAATGGTCAGCTGGATGCCGTGGGGGCCGGAGATCTGAATACGAGTGCCACTTCTACTGTAAACGGCTGGTATGTATCGCACGGCACACCTACGGTTATGCTGGAAACTTCTGTAGGCAGGGCGCCTACCGTTATCTGGATGTGGTCATACAGCAGTACAGGAGAAGGTATATTTACCTGTTACCGGTTTTTAAAAGATAAGCGTTACCGGGTATGCCTGGATGTCAGGAATACCAACCTGCAGAACGGGGGGAACCTGTTGGTAAGAGCCGCAAATAACCTGACCGTTGGCTCCTATGGTAATATCACTCCTCCGGATATGCAGCTGATCAGCAACAGCTTCACATACAGCAGCTCCTGGACCACCGTAACCTACGATTTTACTGCCGATGATGATTATAACTTCCTCCAACTGTTGCCATTCCGTACCGGCAGCGCATCTTCTCAAGCTGAGCAGTATGAGCTGATGGTGGACAATATTTCTGTTATAGAAATGGTGGATATGCCAGGTGATATTCAGGTGCGCTGTGGAGAGGACCTGGAATATAATATCGACGGCAACAACTGCTATACTTACGAATGGTTTGGTCCGGGCGGCTTCTATAGCTCAGGACCGGGCTTATACATCCCTAATGTAAACAGTTCTAATTCGGGCTTATACACCCTGAATATTACCAGCAATACAGGTAACTGTGTGTACTCCGCCAGCTTCAACGTTAACGTGGAAGGAGATTGTATCCCATGTGAGAGGGCGGAGCTGGACATTCAATTTGAAGGATGCAACCCGGTCCAGTTCTCCCCGGTTTCCAATGTTCCCGGAAGCATCGTAAGCTATTACTGGTCTTTCGGAGACGGAACCTCATCTACGCTGGCCAATCCCCTGAAATATTACGGAGCCCCGGGCGTATATGAAGTCTGTCTTACGGTAGTTTTCAGCCTGAACGGAGAGACCTGTTGTAAAACAAGCTGCATAAGAATAGATGTTTGTCCTCCGCAGGTGCCAAATGGCCCGAGGAGTAGTTCAAACCTTGATTTTGAATATATGTACTCAAACGACAATGAGGTGAAAATTACGAATATCCATATAGATAAGAACTACGTGGTTGAAGATATGCTTTGGTCGCTTGATAACATCACTGTATCGAAAGTGTATAACCCGTTCATTAAGGTAGCCGATGGCAATGAGATATGCCTGGATGCTCAGGTGGCCGGACAGCAGGGCGGTGTTGAATCCGTGCGTGTATGTAAGCCGATCCGTAATAGTAAAGGTATATCTACCGGTGATTTTGAGATATTCCCTAATCCTACCGATGGAACATTCCGTATTAAAGATCCCCGGAATGAGATACTCAGGCTGGATGTATTCTCCGCTACCGGCCAGCTGATACTGACCTCTGTGCCCCAGGCTGACAGGGAAGGTATGTGCCAGGTAGATATATCCGGTTTTGCGAGAGGTACTTATATGGTGAAGATTACCACCGCACAGCAAAGCGTATCTAAAATGGTTATATTGAAATAACCGGGATATCCTTAATATCTGTGTTGATTGATTCCTGCATTTGCTCGTCAGATGCAGGAATTTTTTATGCGTCTCTTTAGGTGGCAAATGAGTTGTTTAGGTGCTTGACTTTACCATAAACCGCCTTTTGTTATGCTGTTGAATAATGTCGGAGGGCACAGGAGCTTCGCCAGATTGCTTATATATTACCGGATGAAAATAATGCTTTGTAATAAGTTGTATATTTGTAAATAAATGATTAAAAGTGAATTATGAATATATTTACAAAAACCGTTGTTATCCTGCTATGCTGCCTGATACCTTTGGCGCTGGAGGCTCAATATAACATTCCTCAGAATACGCACTGGGTCATGAGCAGGCAGGCAGGACTGTACTTCAACGGTTCGCAGCCCGTGCCGCAATCATCTGCTGTCGGTCTGACGGAGTGCAGTGCCGCGGTCAGCGATGCCAGCGGTAATTTGCTCTTCTATACGGACGGGTCCAGTGTATGGGACAGGACGGGAACAATGATGCCGAACGGTGCGGATATCAACGGACCCGGCACCAATACCTATACTACTACGCAGGGGGCGCTGATCGTTCCTTTACCGGAGCATCCGAACCTTTACTATGTGTTTTCCCTGTACAGCTATCTCTACCTGAATGTTGTGGATATGTCACTGAACAACGGGAGAGGAGATATTGTAACCGGGCACCCGCTGAGGGGGATCATATGGAACGGCGTATTGGGAGAGAAGATGATACCTATACGGGGATGTGATGCCAATATCTGGGTGGTTACCCGCAGCAATGTCCGCCCGGAATTCCTGGCCTTTGAGATCAACGCCAACGGGATCAATACAACGCCGGTGATCAGCGGCAATATGGGAGTGCTACCGGCATCCAATTACTTCCAGGGTGAGATGAAAGCCTCACCGGACGGCTCAAAGATTGTCACGGTAAATACCATCCAGGAATCGGCAGTCGAATTATTTAAATTTGATATTACCTCCGGGCAGGTGTACCACCAGGAAGTGATTGATTCACCCAGAAGCGCTTATGGCGTTGCTTTTTCTCCTGATGGCAGTAAAATATATATCAGCGATATACAGAACAGGGGACAGTTGATACAATACGACCTCCATAATAATAACAACCGTACTGTGATCGGCAGTACGCACGGGGTTACAAAGTTTAAGCTGGCTCAGGATGATAAGATATATTTCAGATCTGTAATGGGCGCTTTAGGGCTGCCGGATTATGATTTCCTAGGCTGCATCAACCAGCCGAACCAGCCGGGTGTAGCCTGTATGTTTGAAGAAGCGGTACCGTCCCTGGGATATTTAGTCACATTGAATACCGGATTGGGCATGAGCCTGCCTGCCGAGATTGTTACAGCGGGTCACACAGGAGGCCAGGATACAGGACCGAACGGGCGGCTTATCTTTGATACGCTGATCTGTGCTGTCGAGGCGGCGCCCCGGCTGTCCCTGGCGCTGAACGCGTTCAGTCAGTTCAGTAATTACAGGTGGGATGATGGTACATCCGGCATTACCCGGATGGTGGATGCCGGTGGAACTTACTGGGTACGCTATGATACCCGTTGCGGCTCGCGTACGGATACCTTCAGGGTCAATGTGCATATTATGCCGGCTGTGGAGATACTGTATGATAACGGACTGCTGACCAGTGTGAACACCTATGACAATTACCAATGGTATAGATCCGGACAGCCTATTGCGGGGGCTACTGCCGCCACGTTCAGGCCTGCGGATACGGGCTGGTACACCCTGGTCGCCATAGAGCATAACGGCTGTACTGCCAGCGGGTCCTTTCATGTTACGGATGACGGAACAGGGATCGGCACGCTTCCGCAGGGTACGGCCATTTCCATATATCCCAATCCCGCCCGGGATTATATCCATATCAGTTCCGATGTGCCGGTCACAGCTGCATTATTAAGCGCGGACGGCAGGCTGATCAGCGAAACGGAAAATAACATATTTCCTGTTGCTATGTTGAGTGACGGTATCTATTTTATCCGTGTAAGCGCAAAGGACGATGGTACGCTGCTGGGTGTGTATAAGTTTGTCAGGCAGTAAGTTCCAAGCGGGAGCCACGGCTTGTGGGCGGATTTGTTTTCCATCTGGATATAAAGAGGCGTCAGCCTTGTGCAGTGCGCTGGGTTATAGGGTCTGTCCGTAATCCTATAGCTGTATAAGCTGCCGGAATACGAATACACACCTTTTACCGAAACGTATGTTTTTGACCGGTCATTCATACATGACCGGCTGTATCTGCCTTCTTATTCTGCGGCTACCGGCTGATGCCCTGCTACCCATCGTTTAAACTTTGCCAGGTTGAACCTGCTGATCTTGAACAGCTCGGACGTAATGCCTTTGGATGGTGAGAGATACCTGCTATGGATATCTATCTGGTTATGCCGGGTGCTTAGCGGCCTGTCACTCAGATCGAACGCATGGCTGCCCAACAGCACCTGCCGGTTGATCCTGAAAAAAGAGGGTGCCGTTTCCGGGAGCCTTGCCATTTCCAGCAATTCCTCTATCCTGTCCAGGGATAAGCCGGTTATCGTACTGTAGCCGTCCTGGAATACGATCCTGTTCCTGCCGTTATACCTGTAGAAGAAGCAGATATTGCAGATGTTTTCGATCAGTTGCTTTCCTTCACCTTCCGGTAGCGTATCGGGTACTGCAGTTGCTGAAATTGCAGCCGTGTCGCTGTGGCTATTATCTTCAGCGCAGGTTCTGTCCGTAAGCAGGTAGCCCGGGTTATGCGGGTGTATATTGGCTGGGCCGGGAGCATCAGAAATAATGGCATAAGAACGCAGCGTGGAACGCTCAGTGGCAGCAACCTGCGTTGTACCCGGGTTATGGAGACGTAAGATAAGGTTATGTATGACGTAATAAAGATTCAACAGGATGATGAAATATACCGTATGAGGAAAATAGACCAGCATATACCCGGATGCATGAATATCCCTGCCGTCAAAATAGTTGAAATAAAGGAGCATAATATAATATGCCGCCAATACAGGTATCATAATGCCGAAGACCGCCTGTAAGCCGCTTCTTCGGACGGGCTTGCTGAGCCAGTCAAAATGCTTATCCAGGATAGTGGCGCTGCAATGGCAGAGGAGGGCCAGGAAAAATGCAACGGAAAAGCTGAGCGCTACCTGGAGATAGAAAGAAAGATATTTCATAGCGACAAGCAAACCGGTGCTTTTGCCGTAAAGTGTGATAAAGACCGCGGCGAATAAAGACCCGGTCAGCCGGAATATAACATTGTTATACCGGACGGTAAGAGCATTTTTCATGGATGGAGGTGTTTGTAGGTAACACAAAATAATAAAAATGATTGTTTTTTGCAATATATACGTTAATAATTGTTCCCGGATGTGACGGGATTGTTACTGTTATTAGGTTTAGGTATCTTCTATTAGTGTTTTATTATGAAGTATTTGGATGGGGTATTTGATGTAGTAGGGCAAGTGGATATATAAGCATACTTTTGTATGTTAATATTATTTAAAATTAATTTATCGTGGGAAACAAAGGTTTGTAATGGTTTTTTCGTCTATCTTGGAAATACTTCAACTATGCGGTACGCTTCCGTCAAATTGCTGCTCCTGACAGCAGGATATATGATTTTATGTTCTCTGACCGGAATGGGGGCGCAGGATGAGGCCCCCGTTTTCAGGCATTCCTTAAGCCTGAAGCCTGTAAACTTTTCCTGTATTGACTTAAGCGGCAGTAACCGCATACCGGGTTATCATGTAGGAGCGCAGTATGAAAGACGTATAGACAAGTGGGGCCACTGGACCATAGTGCTGCCTGTTACGGCTACAGACCTGCGGTACAGGCTGGTATATGAAGCCGATTATAGCAGGTCCGGTTATGCCGTGTACATTACCCCGGGCGTCAGGTATTATGTCAATACTTTCAACAGAGTATCCGGTTACAGCGCCGGCCTGAACCTCCTGGCAGGTGTGTACAATTATCAGTACAGCACTGAATTGTCATCCGGTAAAGCGGAAAGCATTTTCGGGGGGATATTATTCAACAATTATTATGCGCTAAAGCTTTGGAAGTCCTGGTCCGTCCAGGCGGAATTGGGAGCCGGTGTCCGTAATACCCGGAAAGACCGCTCTTATATCATAAGGGAAGCCAATGGCGTAATTGACCGGCAGGGTAATGAAAAAATATCGCGTTATACAGCAATACTGAATACTTCCCTGGGCGTCAGCTACCGTTTTTGATCCTTATAAAAGTGACTTTCTGCTTACAGGCAGCAACCTTATTATTACAGATACGCCTCTTAACGATGTCCTCTCTGCGGGTCAGAACCGCTTTTACTATAAAGGTACTGGGGTGTCGGTCATTCCGAACGGATGTGAGGAATCCCTTACAATATACCGGGGGCATAATGGTTCCTGTATGATGCAACAGGCTGCTTAAAAAGTAAACAACCCTGCCATATGGAGCTAAAAGCCCGGATATTGACAGGGTTGTTTATGTATACACATGTCGACCAGCTCAATGTGACGCGATAAGATTAATATGACACGACAAGCTAGCACAATGTGATCCGGCAAGAGGCCCTTTAAACAGCTTCTTGTGTGAATAACAGCTATCAGGACCAGATATTCAGCCCAAAATTATTGGCATATGCAGTGGCGTCTTCATATCCGGCATCCGTATGACGCAATACGCCCATAGCAGGATCGTTGTGAAGCACCCGCTTCAGGCGCTCTTCCGCATCCTGGCTGCCATCGGCCACAATGACCATACCGGCATGTAAGGAATAGCCCATACCTACGCCGCCGCCATGATGGAAGCTGACCCAACTGGCTCCGCCTGCGGTATTGATCAGGGCATTGAGTATCGGCCAGTCGGCTACGGCGTCCGAACCGTCCTTCATGGCTTCGGTTTCCCGGTTGGGGGACGCTACTGATCCGCAATCCAGGTGATCACGGCCTATCACGATAGGCGCCTTTACCTTGCCTTCTTTTACCAGTTGGTTGAACAGTAAGCCCGCTTTTTCTCTTTCACCCATACCCAGCCAGCAGATACGCGACGGCAATCCCTGGAAGGCGATTTTTTCCCTGGCCATTTTCAGCCAGCGCTGCAGGCCTTCATTTTCAGGAAAGAGTTCCGCCAGCGCCTTATCCGTAGTATAAATATCTTCCGGGTCGCCGCTGAGCGCTACCCAGCGGAAAGGTCCCTTGCCCTCGCAGAAAAGCGGGCGGATATAGGCCGGTACAAAGCCGGGGAAATCAAAGGCGTTTTCCACGCCACGCTTATCTTTGGCCTGTCCGCGGAGGTTATTGCCGTAATCGAATGTAATGGCGCCTCTTCGCTGTAATTCCAGCATCTGGCGTACGTGCCTGGCCATTGTATCCAGGGCTCTTGACTGGTACTCCTCGGGATTGGTCTCCCTCAGGATATTGGCTTCTTCCACGCTCAGGCCTTCCGGGAAATACCCGATGAGCTCGTCATGGGCGGAAGTTTGGTCGGTGAGCGTATCAATCGCGATATTATTATCTATCAGGTATTGCAGCAGATCTACTGCATTACAATGCACGCCTATGGATACGGCCTCTCCGTTGGCCTTGGCTTCCAGGGCTCTCGTTACGGCCTGCCTGATATCCTTATAGTACTCATCCAGGTACCTGGTTTCAATCCTTTTCTGGATTCTCCATTCCTCCATCTCCGCTACCAGCGCTACGCCTTCGTTCATGGTTATGGCCAGCGGCTGTGCGCCACCCATTCCTCCGAGCCCGGCAGTGACGTTCAGCGTGCCTTTTAAGGAGCCGTTGTAATGCTTGTTGGCCAGGGAAAGGTAGGTTTCATAAGTGCCCTGCACGATGCCCTGTGAGCCGATATAGATCCAGCTGCCCGCGGTCATCTGGCCGTACATCATCAGCCCTTTGGCTTCCAGCTCCCGGAAGTGTTCCCAGTTGGCCCATTTACCCACCAGGTTGGAATTGGCTATCAGTACCCTGGGAGCATTTTTGTGGGAGCGGAGGATGCCCACCGGCTTACCTGACTGCACCATAAGGGTCTGGTCTTCTTCCAGGTTTTTCAGGCATTCCAGTATCTTGTCAAAGCTTTCCCAGTTCCGGGCCGCTTTCCCGATGCCGCCGTAAACAACGAGGTCTTCCGGGCGTTCCGCGACTTCGGGGTCCAGGTTATTCTGAAGCATCCTGTAGGCGGCTTCCGCTACCCAGTTCTTACAATGCAGGGTGCTGCCCGTCGGAGCCTTAATGATACGTGCTGATGTATTATGTGACATGCTTTAAATATTTGCTTTTCTAAAACGGTAAAATTAATAAATTCACAAGAATGTTGGGGCGGAAATGCGCTCCTGTATAGTGGCCGGTATCTCTTACCTGTCCTCTTGCGCGGAATAACGGCTGCTGCGCTCCCGGAGCCTGTTCCTTGCCTGGATCTTTCGCTTGTTATGCGCCTTGATGATATAGCTTATTGTAAATAAGACGAAGAGCAGCAATATCGTTATCAGGAGGGCTGCAGGCATACGCGGTTAGGTTTGTGCTGCAAAGATAGCATTATCCGTAAATATCCGTATGGATACCGGGCAGACCGTTCCCCTGGTATATTAAAATCCCTCCTGCCTAGGCAGGAGGGACCGGTACTAAGAGGCCGGGTTATTTACTGACGACCACTTTCCGCGCAAAGGTGGTGCCGGAGTTAAATATTTTGACGGTGTACATACCGTTGGCTACATTGCTGAGGTCCACGTCCACCATTTGATCCTGTAAGGTAGGAATGGCCGCTGTTTTAACGACCCTGCCCAGTACATCGATGATTTCCATCTGCAGGCCGGAGGTTGCCTCAGCCAGGTTGAAGGCTATCTTAAGATGGCCGTCTGTAGTGGGATTCGGGAATATATGGATATAGCGGCTGAGGTCTTCAGGGGTATTGGTGATGCCTACGGAGCCGCTTAGGGGCTGGCATTCGGTGGTTACCGTATTCACCACAAGGTTCCCTGTATTATTCGGGTCAAGCCAGGGTTTGAGCTTGGCATTATTGACATTGCCGTCCACCGCATAATTCCAGTTATAGCTCAGCTTGGAAAAATAGATATAGTTCAGCGCATCGGTTGACTGTCCTCTGCCGTTGATATTGCAGGACTGGGGCATATCCATGGCGCCTGCGACCGAAGCGATACCGATCAGTTGTCCCGATCCTTCAAAAAGGCCGCTTCCGGAAGAGCCCTGCTGTACTACGCCGTTACCGTTGGGTATATTGACCAGCCAGTGGGAGCCGGGAGCTCCTACGGCGGCAGAGGTGATCCTGTGGGCTGCAAATACTTTCTTTACATCCCCGGCAGGATGGCTGAAATTGATGAATTTTTCAGGATCCGTATTCGTGGTCGTCATAGTAGGACGCGCGTCCCAGCCGTTCAGCAATACACCCCAGGAAGCCGGGATCTTGCTGATGGGCAATAATAGCAGGAAATCTCCTTTAATATTGCTGGCATTGGAAGGGATGGCGGAGCGTGATATAAACCTGGCTCCTGTAAGCGTTTTGGCTTCAGGGGTTTGAGTGCCGTAACATTCCGTGGTTTCGAACTGGAACCTCAGCAGCAACTGGGAGAATACCGCGTCATTCTTCTGACCGGTAGATTCACAGTGGCCGGCTGTTAAATAATACTGGGTACATTCTTCAGAGGTATTACCCAGTTTGTTGACCATTGTGCCGCTGCATACGGACAGCCCGAGTCCCTGGGGGATCAGCTGCTGTACCGTTGCTTTCCGCTGATCGGCATAATTGGATCCCAGAGGGCAGATCGCATTGATGGCACATACGGAGGAGGTCTTGAACAATTCCTCGTCCAGCAGGCTGATGGTCCGGAGATCGTCGTCTGCATACCTGGCCAGGTTTTCAGCCGACCTGAAGTACACCGCGATGCGGTCAAGATGTAATTGGATCTCCTGTTCGTCCGCAAAGGATGCGATATTCAGCTCCAGGGTAGCGCGGCCGCCTTGTACGGCTTCCGTGGCAAAGTTGTTATAATCGTTGGTATTGCTGATATCATAGCCGCCCAGGATATGTTTCTTATTCCCGTTGGTGATATACATCGTTACGCCTTTGGGCAGGCTGAAACGGTCAAAGTAGAACCCCATACCGAGGGCGTCCTGTATTTCGATTTCCGCAGACCAGACCTTGTCCCCGTTATCCAGGGGATAATAATTTCCCGAAGACGGGAAGCTGATATCCGTTGGCGTAAATAAGGCCACCAGCGGTGGCTTGCTGAAGCTGCTTTCTTCTCTTTCCGTCTGCAGGTACGCATTCCAGTCAGGCAGGCTGTACCGGTGGACATCAGAGGAGGATACGGGCGTCAGATGCTGTGTAATGCTCCAGGGAAACCCTCCGGAGCTCAGTTGGGCATTGCCGGATGTATAGGCTATTAAACAGGACGCCAGTAAGATGAGGCATTTTTTCATTATACTTTGATTTTGAATAGAAAAGATACTCCAAATATACCGCAGAAGTCCGGGAAAAAGCAGTTTTTTGACCTTATTTAAACGTTATTCCGGTAATGCGATCGTAAATTTATGGTGTTCTTAACGGTAGGGCGGTGTGGTCATAGATCCCGCCGTGCTATATGGCCGCCCGTGACCATACAAAAGCACCTGCTTCGCATTGGGAAGCAGGTGCCTGAAATATGATGCCTGACGGAGCTGTATTATAGCTGCGCAGGAATTAGATGATCAGCATAGCGTCTCCGTAAGAGAAGAAGCCGTATTTTTCTTTGATAGCTTCTTCGTACGCCTTCATGGCCAGGTCATAGCCAGCGAACGCGCATACCATGATCAGTAAAGAAGTTTTAGGTAGGTGGAAATTGGTGATCAGGGAGTTGACGATGGAAAAGTCGTAAGGAGGATGGATAAACAGGTTGGTCCATCCTTCGGCGGGCTTCAGCAGGCCCCTGGCGGTTACGGTGCTTTCCATGGCGCGCAGGGTAGTGGTGCCCACGGCGCAAACCCTTCTTCTTTCGGCAATGCCTTTATTGACGATCTCACAGGCTTCTTCTTCCACCCGGAAATATTCAGCGTCCATTTTGTGCTTGGACAGGTCTTCCACCTCAATGGGTCTGAAGGTGCCCAGGCCCGTGTGCAGGGTGATCTCGGCAAAATTCGTTCCCTGGATCTCCAGTCTTTTGATCAGCTCCCGGCTGAAGTGCATGCCGGCTGTAGGCGCGGCAACGGCGCCTTCATATTTGGCATATACGGTCTGGTAACGCTCCCGGTCCTCTTCGGAGGGCTTTCTTTTGATGTATTTGGGCAGCGGCGTTTCTCCCAGCGTATCCAGGATAGCCTTGAATTCCTCTTCTGTCCCGTCGTGCAGGAACCGGATGGTCCTGCCCCTGGATGTCGTATTGTCGATAACTTCAGCTACCAGCTCCTCGTTGTCGCCGAAATATAATTTATTGCCTACCCGTATCTTCCTGGCAGGATCCACGATAACATCCCAAAGCCTGTTTTGCTTGTTCAGCTCTCTCAGCAGGAATACTTCGATCTTGGCGCCGGTCTTTTCTTTTCTTCCGTACAGCCTGGCAGGGAATACCTTGGTATTATTGACCACCATAACATCACCCTCATCAAAGAACTTTAAAATATCCTTAAACTGCAGGTGCTCTATCTCGCCGGTATTGCGGTGCACTACCATGAGGCGGCTTTCATCTCTGTTCTTGCTGGGATTCTGAGAAATCAGGTTGGGGGGTAAATCGAACTTAAATTGCGATAATTTCATATCTTACAGGATATGTATTTAAAAGGTGGATAAATAACAGTCAGCAAAGATAGGCGAAACAATCCGAATATTCCTTATCTATTTTTGCCGGTTTTCCGACACTGTAGCGGCGCCGGGGAAAAAAGAAAGCGTTCGCGAAATTGTTATTTGCGGATAATGTACATAAATTGCGAGCTTATTATACAAGACTTATAAAATACCAGCATATGGCTACAAAGACAGCACAGATCATAGAGACGGAATTAAAGTTTGGAGCCCATAATTACAGTCCTTTACCGGTGGTGCTCTGCAAAGGCAGCGGCGTAAGCGTATGGGACGTGGAAGGCAAGCATTATTACGATTTCCTGTCAGGCTATTCCGCCCTGAACCAGGGACACTGCCATCCTGCCATCATCAAGGCGCTTATCGGCCAGGCGCAGGAGCTGACGCTTACTTCCAGGGCCTTCTATAATGACAAGCTGAGCGAATTTGAAGAGTATGCCACCAGCCTGTTCGGCTATGATAAGCTGCTGCCGATGAATTCCGGTGCGGAAGCGGTGGAGACAGCCCTGAAGCTGGCCAGGAAATGGGCCTATAAAGTGAAGGGCATATCGGAGAACCAGGCCAGGATTATCACGGTAGCGGATAATTTTCACGGGCGTACCATCAATATCGTTTCTTTCAGCACGGATGCTACGGCCACCCGGGATTTCGGTCCCTTTGTCTCCGGCTATGTGAGCATTCCCTATAATGATATACCGGCGCTGGCAAAAGCGCTGGAGGACGAGCTGATATGCGCGTTCCTGGTAGAGCCTATACAGGGCGAAGCGGGCGTGGTGGTACCTGATGACGGCTACCTGAAGCAGGCATTCGATCTCTGTAAATCCCGCAATGTATTATTCATTGCCGATGAGATACAGACCGGCCTGTCGCGTACCGGTAAGCTGCTGGCGGTGCACCATGAGCAGGTGCAGCCGGATATACTGATCCTGGGCAAGGCGCTGAGCGGCGGTACCTTACCGATCTCCGCGGTGCTGGCTGACGATCGTATCATGCTGACCATCAAGCCCGGAGAGCATGGCTCTACCTATGGCGGCAACCCGCTGGCCAGTGTTGTAGCGGTGGCATCGCTGAAAGTGCTGGTAGAGGAAAACCTGGCAGAGAACGCGGAAGTGATGGGGCAGTATTTCCGGGAAGCCATCCGTAATATGCAGCATCCAGCCGTGTCGGAAGTAAGGGGAAAAGGGCTGCTGAATGCCATCGTGGTAAAGCATGCGGATGAAGATGCCGCCTACAAGCTATGTAAGGAAATGATGCACAACGGTCTGCTGGCAAAGCCTACCCATGGTGACAAGATCCGTTTTGCACCTCCCCTGGTGATCACTAAGGAGCAAATGGATGAATGTATTGGCATTATTCAAAAAAGTTTATCAATCTTATCCCAGGCAGAATAATATATGGCATTATTGGAAAAAAATCTTGAAGTAAAGGCATCCCAGATCCCCGGTGCGGGCCTGGGCCTATATACCAATGCAGACATAAAGAAAGGTGATAAGATCATCGAGTATAAAGGGCGGGTGACCACCTGGAAAGATGCCGATCATATGGACGGGGACAATCCCTTTCTATTCCACGTAACGGATGACCACGTTATTGACGGCTCCAAGCATAAGAAAGCCATAGCCAGGTATGCCAATGATGCCAGGGGGCTGACCCGCATAAAAGGGTTGCGGAACAATAGCGAGTTCGTGGAGGAAGGCGTGCGGGTATTTATACAGGCTACACGGGATATAAAAGCGGGCAGCGAGATCTTTGTGGACTACGGACCGGACTACTGGAAAACGGTCAGGGAAAATATAAAGATACAGGCACGACTGGACGCGCTTAAAAAAGCGAAGAAAGAAAGATGATCTGTCCCGGGGCGCTGGTGTACAGTTCCTTTTCGGGATTATAGTATAAAAGAACAGGAGGGTTGCTAAGCAACCCTCCTGTTCTTTTATGAAGGATATTACTTTTACGGTGTAATATCGCCGGTATTCCTTATCCTTAGCTGGATAGTGGTATTGTAACGTTCTATAATACCTACGATGGCAGTGGCAGGGCTTGGTGGTAATACAAACTCTTTGAAAGAAGCGCCGTTGGCCGTATAATGCAGGATCGTACCGGTGGCATCGCTCACGTTCAGGTTACCCCTGTCGCCGTTGATGGTGGTATAGCTGGCATCCCAAGTGACATTGGCTATTCTTACCAGGGTAGATTCGTAATTGGCAACGTTGGCAGCGATCTCGCTGATCGTAACCGTTTTGGGCGTAATGGTCCTTCCGGCGCTCAGGCGGGTTGTTTTGGAGGTGCTCACATTCTCAAGCTCCAGCTTACCGCGGTATTCCTTGAGCGTAGCCCCGGTGACATTTACTTCAATGGAATCTCCGACATTATAGTTGGGATTGCCCCCGAAATATAATACAATGCCTTTGTCATTATTGCCGCCCTGTAATACTACGTTCCCGGCGCTTACGTTTCCGTTGGACGCATCAGAGATCACGATACCCCTTATCTTCAGATTGGGCAGCACCACTTCGCTTCCGGTGTAATATTTTCTCAGGCTGTCAATGGAGATCAGCTCCGGGTTTCTGTAAACGCTTCCGTTACATCTTATGGAGTCGCGGAGGCGAACATCGGATGTGTCCCTGATATAGAGCTGGGGCGTATTGTTAAATCGGGTGTAGATACCTACAATGATACCTCTGCCGCCGGGTATGGATAAAGGTTGGAAATTGGCATACCCGCTGGTCCGCAGGGTAATGGTACTGCCGTTACAATCCTTGATGGTCCTGTTGGTTGCGGAAGCAAGGCTGGCCAGTTGGGCATAGGGAGCGCCTACGGCATCATCTGCAAACTCCACATCCTTGATAGCGATCAGGGTATTGAGATGGGCCTGCATCGCCGATACATTGGAAAGCTCTGCGACAGTGAAGGTATCTGCTACTACCGGGTTGGGGTAGTTAGCCTTGATAATATACTTGCCGGCTTCCACAAAAGGGATATTGGAAACGGAGCCGCTGGCGTCAGGTGTATAGCCTAATTGCTTGTTTTGCCCGTATTCGCCTATAAATAATCCTTTTAGCTGCACATACACTTTCCGTCCTACAGGATAGTCATTATACAGGTTGTTCTGGTCTACCAGCACTTCAATGCCGCCGGTAGAATCCTGGATAACCATCTTTTTGTAATAGTTGCCGCTCCTGTCATCCATTACCACGATACCGGAGATCACCGCATTTGAATCTATGGCCACACCCATAGGGAAACGTTTGATCTGTTCTATGGTATGCGTTACCGTAAGCTGGGGGTCGTAGGTACTGGTATCCGGCGGGGTGTCGAATTTTTTCTTGACACAGGAAGACAGCTGTAGGGTAATAGCAGCAAGGACAACTGATGCTAAAAGTAATTTTTTCATATAATGTTTTGTGAAATAATATGCAAAGTAACTAAATAACCCTCTCATATAGAAAAGTGCAATAATAATTTTATGTTATGAATAGTACGGGAGTAGAAAATGATTTCTTATTTTGGAACCGTAATGTTTTAAATATTAATTAATATTGCGCTTATGGAAACAGCCAAGATTTTTCTGAGAAAAAAAATAGGACCCCGTATAGCAGAAGGACATCCCTGGATTTACAACAATGAGATCGGGGACGAGGACGGCAGCTATGAGAGCGGCGATATTGTGGATGTTTTCACCTCTACCGGTTCTTTTATCGGTAAAGGCTATATCAATCCTGTTTCCCAGATAAAGATCCGGTTACTGTCCAGGGTGCAGGAAGATGTTATTGATTACAATTTCTTGTATAACAGGATATTAAGCGCCTGGCACTATCGCTTAAAGCTGGGCTATAACAACAACTGCAGGGTCGTGTTCGGCGAGTCGGACGAGCTGCCGGGCCTGGTCATTGACAAGATCAATGATTTTATTATCATACAGACGCTGACATTGGGAATGGACATCCGGAAAGCGGATATCCTGGCCATTATCCGGGATATCTTTGCGCCCAAGGGCATTTACGAAAGGAATGATGTATATGTCAGAGAGCTCGAAGGCCTGCCGCTGATCAAAGGAGTGGTATATGGCGAAATAGAGTCCGAGATCATGCTGGAGGAGAACGGCCTGAAGTTTTTTGTGGATATCATAGAAGGGCAGAAGACCGGCTACTTCCTGGATCATTATGAGAACCGGGTAAGCATAGAACGCGTGGTGAAAGATGCGCATGTGCTGGACGCGTTCAGCTATACCGGTACCTTTTCCATTTACGCGGCAAAGTTCGGCGCCAGGTCGGTGCTGGGATTGGACCTTTCTGAAAAGGCCATAGAGATAGCGAAGCGGAATGCCGTGCTGAACGGCTTTGATAATATCTGCAAATTTGAGCAGCTGAATGCTTTTGATGTCCTGAAATCCTGGAGCAGGGACGGCAGGAAATTCGATACGATCATCCTTGACCCTCCGCCTTTTACAAAGAACAGGAGCAATATACAAAAAGCCCTGACCGGCTATAAGGAGATCAACCTCAGGGCTATGAAGCTGATAGAGAACGGAGGCTTTATCATTACGACCTGCTGTACCAACCTCATATCTACCGAAGCCTTTATCGGCATTATACAGGAAGCGGCCAGGGATGCCAAAAAGAAAGTAAAGCAGATATCCCTGCAGTCGCAATCCGCTGATCATCCCATATTGTGGACCGTCCCGGAAATGCACTACCTCAAATTCCTTATCATCTCCGTTCAATAGCCCTGCGCCGGGAACGGCAATTACCAAAGGCTGCTCTCAGAGTACCTTATAAGTATTTTTGAGGTACAGTGATAAGCCCAGCGCAATGGTCAGCAGCAGCAATAGAAAGAGGACCATACCATTCCAGCCGTAATGATCGTACACGTGACCGGCAGCGATCCCCGTAATGCTGGACCCGATATAATAAAATAGCCAGTACAGACTGGTGGCTGTGCTTTTGGCAGTCAGCACGCTTTGGGACACCATCCGTGTAGCCAGGGTATGGGCTGCAAAAAAAGCAAAGGTGATACAGACCAGTCCGGCGATCTGCATACCCAGGACAGGAATGAAAAAGCAGAGGTTCCCGGCGATATAAAGACCGGTAAGCATCCAGAGGATATCCCGGGAGGCGTATTTATCCGTCCATTTGCCTGCTATGACAGAGGCGTACACACCTATCAGGTACATACTGAAAATAGCGGCGACGAGATGAGTGTCCAGCTTGTAATGATGTATCAGCTCGAAGCTGATATAATTATATACCGCTACGAAGCAGGACATGATAACGGCACCGAGGATATACAGGGCCAGCAGTTGCCTGTATTTCAGGAAGGCGAACATCTTAAGCCTTTTGAACTTATAGATAGGCAGCCTGGGCGTGAAATTACGGGAAGAGGGGAAGATCTGCCTGAAGAGCAGTCCTATCGCGAAGCAAAGGATGCCGATGCTGCTGACCGCCCATTGCCAGCCGGCATACTCGCTGATCAGCAGGGCACCGGTACGTCCCATCATGCCTCCTACGGTATTGCCGCTCAGGTACAGTCCTATCACGATGCCCAGGTGTGTCAGCTTCACCTCCTCCGACAGGTAGGCCAATGCCACCGCCGTTACACCTGACAGCAGGACTCCTTTTAAAAAGCAGCAGATCAGCACGATCTCGAAACGCGGCATCCAGGGCGTAAGGGTAGTGATCAGGGAGGCCCATAATATGGCATTGACCATGATCTTCTTGCGTGGTAAAGCGTCCGCCCGGAAAGCATAGAGGAACAACCCCGCGGCCATGCCCAGGGTAGAAAGCGATACGCACCAGCTGCTGGCGGAGGCGCTGATATGGTAAAACCCGGATATGGCCGGCAGCAGCGGCTGAAAGACATATAATTGAGCAAACACGCACAATCCCGAGAGGAAGATGCCTGTCTTGATACGCCTTAAAAGTTGCTGCTCTATCATATGCACCGCAAAATTACATCTTCATAGATTAAAAAACGGGCAGTACCGGAGTACCGCCCGCTTTTGCCCGCTGTAATTTTATGCAGGGTTCACTTTTAATAAATGCTTCCTTTTTATATGCAGCGCCGCCATACTGGCGATAAAACCGGCAAGCGCTATGATCAGCAGCTTGACCAGGTGGATCGTGATCATATCGGCTGTTCCGTTTTCTATGACCAGTATCCTGAATATGGGCAGGAAATGGGTGGTCGGGATGACCTGGGCTATCCACTGGAGCCATACGGGCATCTGGCTCAGCGGCCAGGTAAACCCGGAGAGCATAAAGCTTGGGGTAGCCACCACCATCAGCACCTCGGTAGCTTTCAGCTGGCTGGGCAGCAGGATGCTTACCAATATCCCCATGAAGGACACTGCCAGCACAAAAAGAAACGCGGCAAGGCTGAGCTCCGGTATATGCTCAAAAAACGGCATACGCAGCAGATAGGCCATGACGCCGTATAATATCCAGATCAGCAGGCTCATCAGCAGGTAGGGTATCACCTTCACCATGATCAGCCGGAAAGTGCTGCCGGATGCGGCCAGTTCCCGGAAAGTGCCGTTCTCGTATTCAGATGCGAAAGACAAGGCCAGACCCAATAGGATGACCTGCTGCAGCACGGTGATGAGCACGCCCGGCCACAGGAAATACATATAATTGGTGCTGCGGTTGTTTTTCTTGATAAAGGTGGTCTTGAACGGCTCGTACTGGCTGAGCAGCAGCGCCTCCGGCGTGCCCTGCTTGCGGAGCGCTTCCATTTGCACACCGGCCTTATAGGTGCCTAATATCACCTGCAGCGCTCCTGACGCATAGTTGGCTGTCAGCACATTGGCCGTATTGACGATAGTGGTCAGCTCGGGGTTCTGGCGTGTCAGCACCTGCTTTTCAAATCCTTCGGGTATGATCAGCACGCAGGCGGCGTCCTGTTCTATTATCTGGCGCGACAGCCGGGCTTCCGAGCGCTGGATGCTGGATATCCGGATGGTTTCGTTATCATTGATCATTTCCAGTATCTTATTGCTCATAGCGCTCTGGTCCATATCCACCACTATGACGGGGAGGTCCGTTACCTTGCCCTTTTGATAGAGGGCCCCGATCAGCACACCATATAATATGGGCGCACCAAAAAACAGCAGGCGCAATACTTTATTATTCCAGAAAAGCCTGAACTCCCGTTGCAGCAGTGACAAAAAGTTTTTCATATTATTGGAGTATAACTGTGGTTTTGGAAATAAGGTCCCGGGCAGCTGCCATGTCGGCAGGCGTAACGATCACTTCATACAGCATATCCTGCATCTCGTAATCGGGATAAGCTGTCGCGATATTGGCATAGGCACCCACCTGCTTGATATTCCTGATAGTGCCCGTAAAGGTCTTATCATCAAAGCCCAGCTTTATGGTCACCTCCTGTCCTTTTTTATACCTGCTCAGTTTACTTTCCGGTATGGTGAACCTGAAATAGGTGGTTTGCTGCAGGGCGCCCTTGAAAAGGGTATAGCCCGGAAGGGCCAGCTCTCCGACTTTCAGGGTGATGGTGCTCACCGTCATATCCTGCGGGGCGATGATATACCGTTCAGAGGCTGCCACCTGCACCTCTTCCAGGGCGCCCAGGGCCCTGTCCTGCTGCCCGAGGGCCATCTGCTGCTGCTCCAGGCGCACCCCGTGCTGCACATCTGCGATCTCCGCATTGACGGCTATCAGTTGCGCATTGGCTCCCTGGTATTTGGCATAGACCTCATCATATTGCTGCAAGGGGATGAGGGAATCGGCCACCATCTGCTTCAATCTTTCCAGTGATTTTTTGGCAAACTCGTATTGCTCCGTCAGGGCGGCTTTCTTGGCGTTCAGTTGCCTGAGCTGGTTAGCGGTAGCGCCTGTCCTTGTCATCTGGTATTGTGCTTCGGCAGACTTTACCGCTCCGCTGGCCTGGGCCTTTTTGGCCTGCAGCTCGGGAATGTCCAGTATGGCCAGCGTATCGCCTTTCCTGACTGTGGCTCCTTCGGAGACTTTTATTTCCTGGATGCGGCCGGCCAGCTTACCGACAACGGCTATTTCCTCTCTTTCCACTTTGCCCTGTACGGCATGCTTCATGGAGGGCTTATTGTTACAGGCTGCCAGCCCTGCGGTCAGCACCAGGGCTGCTATGATAGGCATATTAGATTTCATTGCTGTAAGGATTTTTATTGTTGGGTTTGGATAAAACGGGTTAAATGTGCTGCTGCCTGCAGGGCGTCCATCGCGGCTTTCCGCTGGTTAATGGTGGTTTCTGCAAGGTAGAGCGCTTCCTGGTATGACTGGGTTTCTGCCTGCAGCCTGTCATTCACGCTGATCAGCCCGGCCCTGTATTGCTTGTCCGCGAGCTCCAGGTTATGGCCTGCTATCCTGGAACGCTGTTCCGCGATGGCAAGCTGGTCATTCATATTATCATAGGTGATCCGGCATTTCTCCAGTTGCAGGCCGATCTTGTCCCTGGTATCTGCCAGCTTATTGTCTATCTGCGCTTTGGAAAGCCTGGCCTCTTCTACTTTATGCCTGGTCTCCAGCCCGGAGAACAATTCCCATTTCAGTACCACGCCGGCCATCATATTGGGGCTCAGCGTAAACTCATTCAGTCGCAGGTCCACATTCCTGCCGCTGACCGGGAGGGTCGTATTCATCTGGGTATTGAATAGGGAGGTATAGCTGTAGCCGGCAAAAGCGCCCACTGTGGGCAGGTAGGCCCCTTTTTCCTTCCTGATATTATAATCCGCCGCTTTGCTGTAGGCCTCCAGCGCCCTGAGCTCGGTCCTGTCCGTACCATCCGGCTTTTCGAGCAGGATAATAGGATTGGCCTGGTGCGGCATCATCAGGATGCTGTCTGCAGGGATCGTTGTGGCCTGCTCCAGCTTGAGCGCCAGCAACTGCTTCTTATTCGCCAGGTCTTTTTGCCGGGAGGACAGCTCCAGCGCAGCCAGCTTTATCTTCTCTCGGTCATATGGAACGGCCAGCCCGTTGGCTACGGCCTTCTCCACTCTCAGCGCTTCTTTTTCCAGCCTTACGGCACTTTCCTCTATGAGGCGCTCCGCCTGTGCCAGCAATGCCAGTTGGTCGAAAGATTCGATAATATCCCTGGCTACGGCATCTTCCTGCAGCGCCATCATATAGGTATTACCTTCGTTCTTATAGGTCAGCGCTTTGGCGCCGTTATAGATTTGCCCGCCGGAGAACAGCACTGTTTTGGCGGTCAGTCCGGCGTGAAAGAAATTGGCCGTGGCATCTATTTGCTGCTTGCCGGCAAACAGCTCGTAATTCGTGATGGGCAGCGTATGGGCGGGAATATCCGCTGTAACGGTGCTGTTCAGGTAGGTGTACATAGAGGTGGCCTCTAAATGGGGAATATACCTGTTCCAGACACTTTTTCTTTGCAGGTCGGCTTTTTCCTGCTCCAGGAGGTTATTCTGAATGTCCACGTTTTTCTCCGTGGCCCGCTGTATCGCGGACAGTACGGCAGGTGATACGGTGACCTGGGCGGATGCTGCGCAGGCCGCAGTCATCAGTATGCCGGCGGTGATGAATTTTTTCATGGCTCAATTATTGTATTTGTAACATAATATTATTAAATATTTTATCAAAATACGACTTCAGCAGCCTGATATCCTGTTCTGAAAGTCCTTTTGTGGCATCATCCAGTACCTGGTAGATGACCCGGGTGACAGGCTCTTTGATCTTCTGTCCTTTTTCAGTGAGAAAGATCAGGTTGGTCCGCCGGTCATGTTCTGAACCCTTCCGAACGATATAGCCTTCTTTTTCGAGGTTGTCCAGCAGCCTTGTTGTGCTGGGCTTATCGCGGTAGGTAGCATTGGCGAGATGCTGCTGTGAGCAGCCGTCCCCGTTCCACAGTACAGCGAGAATGGACCATTGCTCCCGGGTAAGGTCAAAGCCGTGCGCCTTAAGCCGCAGGCTCAGGAACCTGTTGAGCATGGTCGGTGTCCTGCCGGTCAGCAGATGATAATTATCCAGTTGCGATATTAAATTAATAGTGTTCATTGCAATAGTTGTTTTTGCAACCACAAAGATATGATTATTTTAGTTAGATATGCAACTATTTTGCCATTTAATCACTTCTTTTTAACATCGGAGCAGCCTGTGACCGGTTCGTCGGGCAGGGCTGCAGCCCTGCCCGACGGCTTTTGCAGCTACGATATGTAGGGATAAGGCTTCGACGAGGCTCAGCCTGACAACAGGGCGTATGTCACCCTGACCTGTCGAAGGGTGGGTGTGTATGCTTCGACGGAGCTCAGCATGCCATGGACCGGATATTATTGTCACCCTGACCTGTCGGAGGGTGGGTGTGCTTCGACGGGGCTCAGCATGCCATGGACCGGATATTATTGTCACCCTGACCTGTCGAAGGGTGGGTGTGTATGCTTCGACGGAGCCCAGCATGACATGGATTGGATATTATTGTCACCCTGAGCTTGTCGAAGGGTAGGTTGTGTGCTTCGACGGAGCCCAGCATGACCTGGACCAGATATTATTGTCACCCTGAGCCTGTCGAAGGATAGATGTGTATGCTTCGACGGAGCTCAGCATTACACATGGCCCGGATGGGAAACAACCTTTTTACAGGTACGCTTGGCCGAAAAGTTTGCTCTCTGTGGGTCAGATAGTACTTTTACTATAAGGGTGCAGTAAGCGTGCAGGGCAGGACGTATGTGAGGCATCTCTTGCAGTAATTTGCAGTATCTTATAGTGTACCTGCTATATAAGGGCTTTGTTACTTATATAGATAGTCAGCTCTTTTTAAAACTGTAATGGGAATGAGGGCAGGTATCAATTTTTTGGCATAGCTTTACTGTGACAGATTCATACTAAAAAGAAGATAACAATGAGCAGTGTTTTATCAAACCTGGAACACCAGGAAATATGGAAAAATTTTGAGGCCATCAATGCCGTGCCCCGTGCTTCCAAAAAGGAAGAGCGGATCATCGCCTTTATGGCGGACTTCGGTAAGCGGCTGGGCCTGGAAACCATACAGGATGCGACAGGCAATGTAATTATCAGAAAACCGGCCACTCCCGGGCGTGAAAGCGCGCCTGTGGTGGTATTACAGTCGCACCTGGATATGGTGCATCAGAAAAATAATGATACGGTGTTTGATTTTGACACCCAGGGCATCCGCATGTATATAGACGGGGACTGGGTAAGAGCGGAAGGGACCACACTGGGAGCAGATAACGGCCTGGGCGTAGCGGCTATCATGGGCATCCTGGAAAGCACGGATATACCGCATCCCGCTCTGGAGGCCCTGTTTACCATAGATGAGGAAACAGGTATGACGGGAGCGAAAGGGCTGGAGAGCGGGCTCCTGAAAGGAACGGTCCTGCTGAACCTGGATACGGAAGATGATCATCACCTGGATATAGGATGTGCCGGCGGCATAGATGTTACGGCAGAACTTACCTATACACCGGAAGATACAATTTACGGGACTTATTATACTATCACCGTAAAAGGACTGAAAGGCGGGCATTCCGGTATGGAGATACATAAAGGGCTCGGTAATGCCAATAAGCTCATGAACAGGATATTATACACCCTGGGTGAGCGGTATCATATTGCTGTGGCCGGTATTGACGGCGGTGGATTACGGAACGCTATTCCCCGTGAAAGCACGGCTGTCATAGCGACTGATGCGTCGATCCGGGAAGCGTTTGAGCAGGTTGTAAAGGATATCAGGGCTGAGTTCAGGACGACAGAGCCGGACCTGGTCATTGAAATAGCGCAGGTAGCTTCGGCGGGGAAGGTATTGCCTCGGCAGGTACAGGAGAGATTGCTGCGGGTACTGTATGCCGCCCATAACGGTGTCTATAAGATGAGCAGCGATTTTGATGACCTGGTGGAAACCTCTAATAACGTAGCCCGTGTGCAGGTCGGGGACGGCCTTATCAGGATCCTGTGCCTGACCAGGTCATCGGTGGAAAGCTCCAAGCAGGACCTGGCCCGGCAGTTAAAGGCCACCTTTGAGCTGATGGATGCCACGGTGACGCTGAGCGGGGATTATCCCGGCTGGTCGCCCAATGCGGATTCGCCTGTATTAAAGACGATGGTCTCCGGGTATGAGACGCTGTTCGGTGATAAGCCCGATGTGGTAGCCTGTCATGCAGGGCTGGAATGCGGTATACTGGCTGCCAGCTACCCTGGTCTGGATATGATCTCTTTCGGCCCGACCATCCTGGGCGCGCATTCGCCGGATGAAAGGGTCAGCATCAGTTCTGTCAATAAATTCTGGAAGTTGCTGCTGCATACCCTGGCAACTATTTAGTGTTTTTAAATTAATGACCTATGGATAAAAGAGAACATGCCTTATTGGTGGTCAATGAGCTGGCAGACATCCGTGATGAGATATTCAGCCAGATAGTGAACTGGGGTCTGACCTTCCCTTTGAAAGAGCTGGGAGAGGCATTTGAGGTTGGAGATTCTTTCGAATTCAACATCAATACTTTTGAAGATACGGATGATGAAGAGCTGAACCAGTTGATAGCTACTTTCCACTCCATCAATAATACGATCCAACATTTTGCAGACAGGTTCAGCATTGAGGATGAGGACATAGAGGAGATCCGCAGCATGGAAGACCACCTGGCGGAAGAGTGGATATTCGGCGGGGAGGATATTGATTCGGAAGAGGAGGAAGAAGAGGGCCAGGAACAGGACGAAGAAGAGTAAGCTAATACCTGCCAGGATAATTTTAAATTTTAAAAAAGGTCTTCTGAGGAATCACACGATGCTTCAGAAGACCTTTTATTATTGTGTTTTATAAAGCTCAGGAGCGCCAGGCTTTCAGCATCCTGTCCTTGCCCTGCATGTCTTTCCTGAGCAGGGTTGTAAAGCCATGGTCCCTGAATAAGGCCGCTGTCTGCTGCCCGAAATCGGCGTTTAATTCCAGGTACACCGTGCCCCGGTCGTGGAGGTGCTGCTGCGCATATGCGGCTATGGCCCGGTAGAATTGCTGCGGGTCGTCATTGGTGACAAACAGCGCCCGGTGAGGCTCGTGCTCCAGTACGTTACGGTGCATCGCTGCTTTTTCTGCCGTCGTGATATAAGGCGGGTTGGAGATAATGATATCCCACTTTTGCTGCCCGGCATGCGGAGCGGGTTGCAGTATATCATCCTGCAGGAACCGGACGTCCACACCCTGGGCATTTGCATTGTGAGCGGCTATTTCCAGGGCCTCCCCGGAAATATCCAGCGCATATACTTCGGCTTCGGGGAGTATCTTTTTGGCCGTAATGGCAATACATCCTGTCCCGGTGCCAATGTCCAGTACCCGGATGTCCCGGCGGGGCAGGGCGGCGCTGTCCTGCTGTAGCCAGAAGAGCAGCTCTTCCGTTTCGGGACGCGGGATAAGCGTGGCGGGAGATACTTTATAAAACGCATCCCAGAAGTAGGCCCGGCCTGTAAGGTATTGTACGGGTATGCCTTGCTGCAGCCCGGAAAGCAGTCGCTGCAGCTCCGCCTGCCGGTCTTCCGTAAGCACGGTATGAGGAGCAGAGCGGGACGTTCCCAGCACATATTCCGTACATAATTCATAGATAGCTCCGGCTTCCGAAGCGTCATACAATGATCCTAGCGAGGCGATATAAATAGCTTTCAGGTCCTGAATGGTCATGGATAAACTTTTGAGAACGGTATGAAAAAATCTCCTGCTTTTGCATTGCAAAAATACAGGAGATTTTGAGGTCGGCCATACGGTAGATCTTACCAGGCCTGGTTATGCATTTTCCTTATTACCGGCATCCGCATTGTCTTTGGATACCATATTGTTGATAGACGGGTTCTGTGTTACCGGCTGAATATCGCTTTCTGTCCTGTGATCGTCGGTCTCGAAAGGTCTTTTGCCGATCAGTCTTTCCAGGTCGTCCCTGAACAGCACCTCTTTTTTGAGCAGCTCTTCCGCTATGATCTCCACTTCCCTTTTTTTGGCGGTCAGCAGCTCGATAGCCCGCTGGTAAGCCTCATCACTGATCCGCTTGATCTCTTCGTCTATGATCTTCCCGGTCTCTTCACTGTAGGGCTTATGGAAGCTGCCTTCGTTCTGGGGGTCATAGTAGGAGATATTACCGATCTTGCTGTTCATACCGTAGATGCTTACCATGGCGCGTGCCGTACGGGTCACCTGCTGCAGGTCGCTCAGGGCACCTGTGGATATCTTGCCGAAGAAGATCTGTTCGCTGGCGCGTCCTCCCAGGGTCATACACATATCGTCTTCCAGCTCCTGGGTCAGCGTCAGGTATTTCTCTTTGGGCAGGTACTGGGCAAAGCCGAGGGCTGCCGTGCCACGCGGCACTATCGTCACTTTCACCAGCGGGTGGGCATTCTCAAGATACCATCCTGCTACGGCGTGGCCGGCTTCATGGTAGGCAATGACCTTTTTCTCTTCCGGTGAAATGATCTTGTTCTTCTTTTCCAGTCCCCCGATGATACGGTCTATCGCATCATTGAAGTCCTGCATATCCACATCTTTTTTACCTTTCCTGGCAGCTATCAGCGCGGCCTCATTACAGATATTGGCAATATCGGCACCGGCAAACCCGGGGGTCTGGCTGGCCAGCTTTTTAATATCCAGGTCGGCAGATATCTTGATCGGCTTTAAGTGCACCTTGAAGATCTGTTCCCTTCCCTTGATATCCGGAACGTCGATGGATATCTGCCTGTCAAATCGGCCGGGACGGAGCAGGGCGCTGTCCAGCACATCGGGGCGGTTGGTGGCGGCCAGCATGATAATACCGGAATCTCCGCTGAACCCATCCATTTCCACCAGCATCTGGTTGAGTGTGTTTTCCCGCTCGTCATTGCTCATAACGGCGTTCTTGCCTCTTGCGCGTCCTATGGCGTCTATCTCATCAATGAATATGATACAGGGCGCTTTTTCCCTTGCAGTTTTAAACAGATCTCTTACACGGCTGGCACCCACACCTACGAACATTTCCACGAAGTCGGAACCTGATAAGGAAAAGAACGGTACCTGGGCTTCTCCCGCCACGGCTTTTGCCAGGAGGGTCTTACCGGTTCCCGGGGGACCTACCAGCAGCGCGCCCTTGGGTATCTTACCACCCAGCGCGGTATATTTTTTAGGATTCTTCAGGAAGTCCACGATCTCCATGACCTCTACCTTCGCTTCATCCAGCCCGGCCACATCGTTGAAGGTGATGTTGACCTTGGTGCCTTTTTCAAACAACTGGGCCTTGGATTTGCCAATATTGAAGATGCCGCCGCCGCCGGACCCGGAAGCAGGGTTCATCCTGCGGACGATAAATATCCACATCAGGATGAAGATGATGATCATGAACAGGCCGCTTCCCAGTACGTCGCGTATGAAGTTGGCGCGTGTTTCCAGGCGTACGGGGACTTCCTGCCTGCCCGCTTCCATATTGCTTTTCATGACCTCCTGGAAATTCCGGTCAAAAACATCATAGGTGCCGATGTTGAGTATGAAATCGGGGTGGGGCTCGCTGTTGTTAAAGCTGATGGCAGGCTTCTGTGTGCCGTTCTGCTGGGCCGAATCCGGCTTTTTGAGATAGATCTCGGCATACTCTTTATTTACAATGACTACTTCCTTTACCTTATCCTGCTCCAGGTATTTATTTTTAAATTCGAGGAAGGTGATCTCTTTGCTGTTATCAAGTACACCGTTATTGAACATCATCAGGCCTATGAGTGAAAAGGCGATGATACCGTAAATCCAGTAAATATTAAATCTCGGGCCTTTTTTTTCTTCCATCGGGGATTTTCCGTTTGAGCCGTGCGGGTCCCGGTTGTTGCTGTTGTTATAATCCATATACTATATGTATGTCCTGTTGAGACGTTTGAATATAAGTTGTTTACGCGTATTCTTTCCTGGAAGCATCCATCCAGGCGCCTTCCAGGTCATAAAATTTTCTTTCTTCGGTTTTAAACACATGCACTACGATATCGGCATAGTCGATAATGGACCATACGTTACTTTCCTCTATGTGATAAGGTTTTTCCTGCACCCCTTCCAGCACATCGTCTACAATGCTTCTTACAATTGCGGCGGTCTGGATATGCGTCTGTGCATCACATACCACGAAGTATTTGGCAACAGCCTCATCTATGTTATTTAAATCGAGCGCAATGATATTTTCTCCTTTCTTGTTCTTAATAGCTTCTATGATGGTGGCTAACAGTGTCTGGGTGTTATCCCGTAGTTCTTTGGATTGTTGCTTCAATGGGTATGTATGGTATTTTTGGTTAAACTTTATAGTTGTAATATATTGCATTCAAAAATAGGAAATCTTTGCTACATTTTAATCCCGTTGAATACAATAATTGGTTAATCCGGCTGGATATAATAGATAGTACCAATAACTATGCCATGCAACTGTTACAGGACGGAATGGCACAGTCCGGTACGGTAGTCAGCGCAAAATTTCAGTCTGCAGGGAAGGGACAGCGCGGTAAGCTGTGGCGCAGCAGCCCCGGGCAGAATGTTGCTATGTCCCTTATACTTGCGGATATGCAGCATATGGATATGTTCCGGCTGGCCTTCCTGGTACCCGTCAGCGTGCGTCAGGTTTTACAGTCTTTTATGCCAGAATGTCAAGTCCTTATCAAGTGGCCTAATGACATTTACGTCAATGACAGGAAAATATGCGGCATCCTGATAGAGAACGTATTCCGCGGTAGCAGCCTCAGGAGCGCCGTGATAGGCATCGGCATCAATGTGAACCAGTCGGATTTCGGGCTGCCTGATAAGGTGCCTACGTCCCTGCTGCTGGAAACCGGCAGGGCCCACGTCCCGGAAGATATCATAGCCGCTGTCCGGGCCGCCGTATTGAAGGAGCTGGATCGCTCTTCCGGCAGCCTCCAGCAGGAATACAACCGTTTTTTATGGAAAAGAGATACCGGCGTTAGGCTGGGGATGGCAACGTCCGGCGAGTTGCTTCAGGGCACCGTACAGGAAGTGAATGCCGATTTTGAGCTGGTGGTAAGGCGGGACGACGGGGAACTGTGCCGTTTCAGTTTCGGAAGCGTACAATGGCTGTAAGGAGCCTGCTGCTGCGCCTCCCGGCTGTAAAAGCGAAAGACTGCCCCTGAAGGAACAGTCTTTCTATACATGCAATTGCGGATACAAAAGTATGCCGGAGTTGTTATTTGGCCAGTTGCGCTGTCAGCGTCTCTTCACCTTTCTTCCAGTTGCAGGGACATAATTCATCTGTTTGTAAAGCATCCAGTACACGGATCACCTCATCCACGTTCCTGCCTACGCTCAGGTCGTTAACCTGTACCCAGCGGATGATGCCCTGTGGATCAATGATAAAAGTGGCGCGGTAAGCGATTTTCTCATCGGACTGTAAGATACCCAGGTCTTCTGCCAGGGATTTGGAAGTATCCGCCAGCATCGGGAATTTCAGGCCTCTCAGGTCTTCATGGTCTTTTCTCCAGGCCAGGTGAACAAATTCGGAATCCGTGGAAGCGCCGATCAGGATGGTGTCCCTGTCATCGAAATCGCCCCAGGCGTTGTTGAAAGCAGCTATTTCCGTAGGACATACGAACGTGAAATCTTTAGGCCACCAAAACATCACCGCCCATTTACCGCTGATATTTTCGTTGGAAATTTTGGCAAATTCCTTACCGGGAGCATCCGCTTCTATGGATACACACGCTGTTTTGTTGAAAGCCGGGAATTGTTCTCCTACTGAAATTACTCTGTTGCTCATAATTATAATATTTAATTAAATGAATGATTCTAGATTGACGGAGCAAATTTCGATATATATTTTATCAAAACCATATTATTTTAGTTATTTAAGAATAGACAATATCAATAGCAGTGCCCGGCAAAATACCCTGCGGCTCCTTAATTCTTTCTTTTTCCGCGGCTATATATTTTATTTTAAACATTTTTCATATTACCTTTGCAGCAATTTTAAAAAAATATTCATTAATTATAAAATCAGTCATTTTCTTATGGCAAATAGTAAACTAATAGAACTTTTAGGTTCAGATGCTGAAGCTTTATTATCACACGAGTGTACAACCATCACAAAAGATATGCTGCACTTACCCAACCCGAATCACGTGGATGAGGTATGGGCCAGCTCTAACAGGAACATTCCTACCTTAAGAAGCTTACAGCAGATATTAGGCGCCGGTCGCCTGGCCGGTACCGGTTATGTTTCTATTTTGCCGGTGGATCAGGGTGTGGAACATAGCGGCGGCGCTTCCTTTGCTCCCAATCCCATTTATTTCGATCCTGAGAACATTGTAAAGCTGGCTATCGAAGGCGGCTGTAACGCCGTGGCATCTACCTATGGCGTGCTGGGTGCAGTAGCCCGCAAATACGCTCATAAGATACCTTTCATTGTAAAGATCAACCATAACGAATTTTTATCCTACCCGGATTCTTACGACCAGATCATGTTCGGTACCATTAAGAATGCCTGGGAAATGGGCGCTGTTGCGGTAGGTGCTACTATCTACTTCGGCTCCGCGGAATCCAACCGCCAGATCGTGGAAGTGGCTAAAGCATTCGAATACGCGCACTCCCTGGGTATGGCTACCGTGTTATGGTGCTACCTCCGTAACGGTGCTTTCAAGGTGGACGGCGTGGATTATCACACTGCTGCTGACCTTACAGGACAGGCCAATCACCTGGGCGTAACCATCCAGGCGGATATTATCAAGCAAAAATTACCGACACTGAACGGCGGTTACAATGCGATCAAAGTAGGTAAAACACATAAGGACGTATATGCCAAACTGACCACTGATAACCCGATAGACCTCGCACGCTACCAGGTGGCGAACTGCTATATGGGACGTGCAGGACTGATCAACTCCGGTGGTGAATCCAAGGGAGCATCCGACCTGGCTGAGGCAGTGACTACCGCGGTGATCAATAAGCGTGCCGGCGGTATGGGGCTGATCTCCGGCCGTAAGGCATTCCAGAAAGATATGAAAGTAGGTGTGGAATTGCTGAATGCTATCCAGGATGTTTACCTGGACGATACCATCACTATAGCGTAATCGTAGGTACAGCATCACGCTTACAGTAAAGAGCTGTCTAAAAAGTAAACAACCCTGTCATATTTGAGAATATGACAGGGTTGTTTGTTGATATATAGCACATTTCGACAAGCTCAATGTGACAAAATGAGCTCAATGTGAGAAGTTCCTTAGTTGTCAGGCTGAGCCCCGTCGAAGCCCTACTAAAGCCATTATAAACGGCTCAATGTGATAAGAAAAGAAGCTTTCTAAAAAAGCCTCTTTTCTTATGGATACAGTGGAAAAAATGTATCAGCAGCTTTAAAGACAAATGGCTGCCGTCTGTAAACGGCAGCCATTTGATATAAGAAGCGATATTGATTGTGCGCTTTTACGACAGGAAAGGCATTTTTACTACTTTGGCCTTAAGCTGCTTGTCGCGGACAACGACGGCTACCTCTGTGCCTTCCTTTGCAAGCTCTGTAGCAACATATCCCATAGCTATGGCTTTTCCGAGCGTAGGTGATTGTGTGCCGGAAGTCACCACGCCCACTTCCTTACCCGTCATATCCACGATAGTATAGCCGTGACGGGGAATGCCCCTGTCTATCATTTCCAGTCCTACCAGCTTGCGGGTAACACCGGCTTCCTTTTGGGCTTTCAGTTGCTCGCTGTTGGTAAAGTCCTTGGTGAATTTGGTGATCCATCCCAGTCCTGCTTCCAGTGGGGAAGTGGTATCATCTATATCATTACCATACAGGCAGAAGCCTTTTTCCAGCCTGAGGGTATCACGGGCACCGAGGCCTATGGGCTTAAGACCTTTAGGGCCGCCTGCTGCCAGGATGCTGTCCCATATTTTAGCGGCGTCATCGCCTTTATCTTCAAAATATATCTCCACGCCGCCGCTTCCGGTATAGCCGGTTGCGGATATCAGCACATTTTCCACACCTGCGAAGGTACCTTTCTGGAAGGTATAATATTTCATACCGGCCAGGTCCACATCTGTGAGTTCCTGCAGTATATCGCAGGCTTTCGGTCCCTGGATAGCAAGGAGGGCGGTCTTGTCGGAAATGTTTTCCATGTCCACACCCTTGGTATTGAACCCGGAGATCCAGTTCCAGTCTTTTTCTATATTGGAGGCATTCACTACCAGCAGGTACAGGTTATCAGGCTCCATACAGTAAACGATGAGATCGTCCACAATACCGCCGGTCTCGTTGGGAAGGCAGGAATACTGCGCTTTTCCGGCAGTCAGCTTAGACGCGTCATTGGAGCAGACACGCTGTATCAGATCCAGGGCATCCGGACCTTTTAACAAAAATTCACCCATGTGACTGACATCAAATATCCCGGCTGTGTTCCTGACCGTTGCGTGTTCATCGTTGATACCCGAATACGAAATGGGCATATTATACCCTGCGAATTCCGCCATTTTTGCTCCTAAAGCAATGTGTTTGTCTGTAAATGGAGTGTTTTTCATTATTTTAATTTAATTAATTCTTAATGAGGAATGTGTGTATATGGCCTGCGCTGCAAAATAAGTTATATTTACAGCAGCCAAAATTAATCATTTAAACCTGAATTCTAAATTAAATCGGCGTAATAATATTACTTGTTTATTTTAAATAGTATATTCTATATTTGTACACCGCAGGTGCCTTGCAGGTACCGGCAGAAGCATACGTTATATCACAGGAAATGAGATTTGAATACCCGGAATTTTTATGGTTGCTGCTTTTTGTCCCGCTGGCAGCGCTGGTGTACTGGCGTTACGGGCAATGGCGGAAAGAAAGCCTTGCCAAGCTCGGGAACCTGCATACCTTAACGCCGCTGATCAATGGATTCATTAAAGGGCGACAGACCACTAAATTTATATTGTTCCTGGGCGCGGTGGTGCTGGGCGTCCTGGCCCTGGCCAACCCGCAGAAGGCGGACGACCAGGTCACGATACACCGCAGCGGCATTGATGTGTTTTATGTGCTGGATGTCAGCAGGAGCATGCTGGCTACGGATATTGCGCCCGACAGGCTGGAACGGGCCAGGCAGACCATTAAGCGCTCCCTGGATAAGATGAGGGATAACCGCGTGGGGCTGGTGGTATTTGCCGGAAACGCATACCTGCAGGTACCGCTTACCGTTGATTATAACGCGGTGAAGATGTACCTGGATAATGCCACGCCCGACATCGTGCCCCGGCAGGGTACCGTGCTGGGCGATGCCATAAAGCTGGCCAATAACAGCTTCAGCAGGCAGGAAAGCAAATACAAGGCCATCGTCCTGATCTCGGACGGGGAGGACCATGATAAAAACGCAGTGGAAACCGCGGGTAAGATCTATGAAACGGGAACGGTCATCAACACGATAGGTGTGGGCGATCCGAAGGGCGCCGTGCTGATAGACCCGCAGACGGGACAGCCTAAAAAGGATGCCCAGGACCAGCCTGTGGTCACCAGGCTCAATGAACGTATATTAAAGGATATCGCAGCGGCCGGAAAAGGATCGTATTTCCTCCTGAATAATATCAGCCAGGGAGCGGATAATATAACGGCCGCCCTCAATAAAATGGAAAAGGCAGACCTGGGAAGCGAGGCGCTTAAAGCCTACAGGAGCTACTTCCAGTGGCTGCTGGGCGCTTCCCTGCTGTGCCTGCTTACCGGCATGCTGCTGCCGGGAGCCTATAAAAATAAAGCATTGGTATCATGAAGCATCGGTTCGGATATATAATGGCTGGCCTGCTGACCCTGGCAGGTATCACGGGTTACGGCCAGGAATTCCGGGGCGGCAGCGCCGCGCGGAAAGAAGTGGCCGCAGGCAATGAATCCTATAAGAAGCAGGATTATAATGCCGCCCGGCAGCATTACTCCAGCGCGCTGCTCCGGGAAAAGGAGAACGCGGCGGCCCGGTATAATATGGGCAATACGCTGTATCAAATGAAGGATAATGAAACGGCGCGCGGGGCATACGAGCAAAGCATTGCCCATACCACGGACAAAAAGGTAAAGGCGAAAGCCTATCATAATATCGGCAATACCTATGCCAATGAAAACAAATGGCAGGAGGCCGCGGATGCCTATAAAAACGCCCTGAAAAACGACCCGGGCAATGCCGGGACCAGGTATAACCTGGCCTATGCGAACCAGAAGCTGAAGCAGCAGGAAGAGCAGCAAAAGAAGGAACAGCCGCGGGATAAGAAAGAGCAGGAGCAGCAAAAGCAGCAGCAACAACAGAAAGAGCAGCCGCAATCCAAAGATCAGCAGCAGGGGGAAAAGGAAAATAATAATAAGCAGGAGCAGGAAAAGCAGCAGGACAGGGAAGAGCGCCAGCCGCAGCCCCGGAAGCCGCAGCCATCCAGGCTTTCGGAGCAGCAGGCCCAGAATATACTGAACGCGCTGAGGCAGGAAGAGAAAAGGATACAGGAGGATAAGCAGAAAAAAGGCAGGCAGGGAACGCGTGTCCGTTCTGAAGAAAAAGACTGGTAAAAGACGCTGCCGGGGATTTTTAGCCGCCGTATTTTTTTGAGGTCTTGATGAAAAGCAATAGATTTACGATCTGAAAATTTTCAACAGATAAATTACAGCACAGGCTGTTTCGTAGTTATGATAACATACTCCAATGATGTAGAAGCGGTAAAAGCGCTGCATGAGAAATATACCAGGATCAAGGACAGCATAGGCAGGATAATAGTAGGGCAGCATGACGTAGTGGATAAGCTGATCATCTCCATACTCTGTGACGGGCATAGCCTGCTGGTGGGGGTTCCCGGGTTGGCCAAGACCCTGCTTGTGAATACGCTCGCCCAGGCGCTGGACCTGGGCTTCAAAAGAATACAGTTTACCCCGGACCTTATGCCCAGCGATATAACGGGCACGGAGATACTGGATGAGAACAGGCAGTTCAAGTTCATAAAAGGACCGGTTTTTTCCAATATCATCCTGGCGGATGAGATCAACCGGACGCCTCCCAAAACGCAGGCGGCCATGCTGGAGGCCATGCAGGAAAAGCACGTGACCGTGGCCAATGCCACCTATACGCTGCAAAAGCCCTTCTTTGTGCTGGCTACCCAGAATCCTATCGAGCAGGAAGGTACCTATCCCTTGCCGGAAGCGCAGCTGGACCGTTTTATGTTCATGATAGAAGTGGACTATCCCACTGAAGCCGAAGAGATAGAGATCGTCAGGCAGACCACTGCCAAATCAGACCGTACGGTACCCAAGGTGATGTCAGGAGAAGAGATCATCTATTTCCAGGACCTGGTCAGGAGGGTGCCTGTAGCTGATAATGTGATAGCATACGCCGTAAAGGTGGTGCAGCAGACCCGTCCGTCCCTGCCGCAGAATGAATATGCCCGTAAATACATTGCCTGGGGGGCAGGTCCAAGGGCCTCACAGAACCTGATCCTTGCGGCCAAATGCCACGCGGTGCTTCACGGTAAATACTCCCCGGATACAGAAGATGTAAAAGCCATTATGCCGGATGTGCTGCGTCACCGTATAATGCGCAATTATAAAGCAGAGGCGGAAGGCATTTCCGTAGCGGATATTATCCGGAAGCTGGCGTAGAAAGATAGATAAGTAGCTGTTATTGCTTTGCTGTTAAACCTTTTGTCAAAATGTCTATCCAATAACCAGTATAAAGACCACTGATTATGAGATACATTTTGACGTTGATAGCGTTCCTGTGCATACTGCAGGCGGACGCACAGGAAATTAAAGTAAAGCGCAGCCAGGTTATAATAGATGGGGTACCGGTGCTGAAATATAAGAAGAACAGGGGACTGGATGTTTCTTTCTATAGCCAGAGGACCAACGAGGAACTGATCTACCTTACAACCAAGCCTTTCCTGCATCAGCCGGCTGCGGCGGATGAATATATCGTGGTGAATTTCCTGGGCGAGGGGATCAAAACGGAGACTACCTATACCGATCGGATCAATGCCCTGACCACGCACCGCATTATAGAACGTTTTGTAATGTGGCTATGGGATAACGGCGTTATTAATTCCGATGGTACGCTGCATCCCGGGAATGTCCGTAAATTCCACGCTAAATACGATGATAATATCAGCAGCAGGATGCTTTTATTACCGTAATTTTGCGGCTGTATGGTCAGTGCCCTTCCTGTAATTATTCCGATAGGCTGTCCTTGATCTTCAGGATAAAATCATCTATGCTGAAATAATTGTCAAAGCTGACGGAATGCTGTCTTTGCTGCAGCTCTTCCAGGAAATCCAGCAGCAGCTCCAGCGGTTCAAACTCTCTCCCTGTAGCCACATCATTCCAGATGGCGGCTACCATAATATCCTTGTTGTACAGTCCCGTAAGCCACCTTTCCAGGAAGGAGGACAACTCTATCTTGGCCACTTCAAAATCAGCCCATTCCCCGGTCAGGAATAAAAAGGCAGCGTCCCTGTCCGAGAAGAACGGGGTGGCGGTAAGGCCTTCATAGAGCTGGGAATCGAAAAGGGCCATCTCATCATGTTTGACCAGCGTCCATACCTTGCCGTGCTCGATGGCCTTTAATACGAAATTTTTATATAGCTGTTCCAGTTGTCCCGGGTCCTGTATCATACGTACGGTTTAAATGGTAAAATTACCGATAAAAATTGAGCTGCGGAGGGGCAAAACCGGCGGGTAGAATGACGGTATACGGCCGCCTGCAGCATTTATCCGGAATAACATATAATTCATGCTTTTGTTGCTACAAATAAAGCATTTATGGATTAACTTTGCTAGCACTACATAAAAACAGATTCAGACGTGAAAAAAATCCACATTATCATTCTTGTCATCCTCGCAGTTACTATCGGCATCATTGTCGTGTCCTTCGGAAAGAAAATGAGCACCTACGAGACATTTGCAACGGCAAAGGAAAAAATGGGAGCTTCCTACAGGGTTTCCGCCGTCCTGGATACCACTACCTATAAGGTAGAGTACAATCCGCTCGAGAATTCCAACAAGCTGGTCTTTTACGCCAAGGACCAGAACGGAGAGATACAGAAGGTCACCTACTGGGACTCCAAGCCGGAAGGCTTTGAGCGTTCGGAAAAACTGATGATGATAGGCCGGATGACAGAGCAGGGTTTTGTGTGTGAAAAATTACAATTGAAGTGCCCGTCTAAATACGAAGAAGATCACCAGGCAAGATTTCAAGGTCAAGATGCATAACCTGCATATTGGCCTTTTCTTCATTATTCAATCTTAAAATACAACTTTGGTTTTGGATCAGGTTTTACTACGCACTGAAAACTTATTTGCAGGTCAGCTGGGACAATTTTTTATAGTGGCATCTTTGATGACGGCCCTGGTTTCGGCAGTGTCCTACTTCCTGGCTGCAAGGAAAGAAAGCGATGTCACACAGGCGCTGCCCTGGATGAAACTGGGACGAAGCAGCTATGTGCTGCATACGTTTTCCGTGGTGGTGGTCTTCGCAACCCTCTTTTATATCATCTCCCAGCACCTTTTTGAATATTATTACGCCTGGAGGCATACTTCTCTGGGACTGCAGCCCAAATACCTTTTTGCCGCCTTCTGGGAAGGCGGGGAGGGCAGCTTCCTGCTGTGGCTGTTCTGGCAGGCCATACTCGGCTGCTTTGTGCTGTGGAAGGGAAAAGCGCTGGAAAGCAGGGCTATGTTCGTCATCGCGCTGGTGCAGGCGGTGCTTACCACCTTTATTCTGGGCGTGTATATCAGCCCGGAGATTAAGATAGGTACCTCCCCGTTCGTGCTGCTGAAGCATGAAATGGATGCGCCTATCTTCTCCAGCCCGGACTACCTGTCGCAGATCAAGGACGGCAACGGCCTGAATGTACTGCTCCAGAACTACTGGATGGTGATCCATCCTCCTGTGCTTTTCCTGGGCTTTGCCAGTACGCTGATCCCATTCGCCCTGGTGGTGGCGGCTATCTGGAAAGGCAATTTCAAAGAGTTCATCAGGCCTACGCTCCGGTGGTCGCTGTTGGCAGCGGGCATCCTGGGTGCCGGTATCATGATGGGTGGAGCCTGGGCATATGAATCGCTGAGCTTTGGCGGCTACTGGGCCTGGGACCCCGTGGAGAACGCATCGCTGGTGCCCTGGCTGATCCTGATAGCCGGATTGCATACGCTGGTAATCTTCAAAAGCACCGGCCGTTCCCTGAAAATAACCTTATTATTCCTGGTGCTGACCTACCTCTTCGTATGGTACAGTACCTTCCTGACCAGGACGGGCGTGCTGGGTGAGACTTCCGTGCATTCCTTTACAGGTGAGGGCGCCTTCCTCTATTGGCACCTCGTGGTGAGCATTGTAATTTTTGCAGCTATCAGCCTTATCCCGCTCTTTGCTACCTGGAAGAAAATGCCGGTAGTGGCGGGAGAGGAGGAAGTATCATCCAGGGAATTCTGGATACTGATAGGATCCATCTTCCTGTTCATCGCCTCCATACAGATCATCTTTACCACATCATTGCCGGTGTGGGCGCCTACCTATAAGAAAATAACAGGTATTGATATTGCCCCGCCTGTGGATGTTGTGACCTTTTACAATGATATCCAGGTATGGGCGGCATTTATCATACTCATATTTACCGGCTTTGCGCAGTTCCTTAAATATAAGAAGACGGCCGATAAGAAGACCCGGATCTTCCTTTTACTCTCCATGATCGCTGTTGTGCTGGCCGCTTTGCTGGTATTCAACCAGAAGATCGAGCATATACAGTTCATGTTCTTTGCTTTTGCCATCCTCTTCGCGCTGGTGGCCAACGGGTACTATTTTATCACCGCGCAGAAGGGCAATATTAAAAAGGCGGGAGGCTCCGTTACCCACCTGGGCTTTGCCATTATGCTGTTGGGGGTGCTCATTTCGGGGTATAACAAGCATGTGATCTCCCTGGACAGGACCAATACCTATATAGATTTCAACCTGGATACCTACGAGGAGAATTTAAAGGAAAGCCGTGAGAACGTCCTGCTGTTCAGGAATACCACGCTGCCTATGGGACCTTTCAGCGTGTCCTACCTGGGCGATTCCACCATCAATTCAGCGCCTCCGCTTACGTACTTTAAGGTCAGGTTTGACAGGCGCGACGAAGAGACCGGGGAGATCGCCGAGAGCTTCCTGCTGTATCCTCAGGCCTATAAGAAAGAGCTCAGCCCTAACCCCGATGCCAAGCACTACCTGTCTTATGATGTGTTCACTTATATCAAGTCGTTCACCGAACCGCTGGAAAAGACGGCAGACAGCATATCCTATAAGGATTACAGGATCGCGGTGGGGGATAGCATCTACATCGCCAACGCGGTGGTCGTATTTGAAGGACTGGTCAATACACCTGAAAATAACAGGCATTATAAAGCCGGTTCCGGTAACGTAGCCGCCGCCGAAGCCCGCCTGGGAGTTTATGACCTGGACAGGAAGCTGGGCGCCCTGTACCCGGTATTGGTCATAGACAGCAGCGCTATCCTTACAGTGCCCGATACGCTTAATGACCTGGGATTGTTTATGCAGATAGACAAGATCCATCCCGAGGACGGCAGCGTGACCTTTAAAATGCACCAGAAAGGGCAATTGGAAGACTATATCGTGATGAAGGCCATTATCTTCCCGTGGATCAACCTGGTATGGTTAGGGGTCATTGTGATGATAGCAGGATTCTTCATCAGCTTCTGGGCAAGAAAAAAATAGATTTCAAAACCTTTTATCAGACAAAGTATATGAAAATGAACCGGGTTGTATCCGTTTTAATGCTGCTCTCAGGCGCTGCAGTTTTAAGTGCCTGTAAAGGTGAAGCAACTTCTGATAACAGCGGGCAGCAAGCTGCTGCTCCTGAAGCGCCGGTGGTGTTCCGTACCGGTCAGCTAATAGGCACCTGGGAGATGACCTCCCTGTATCACTCCATGATGGAGAAAGAATTTGAAGGCAGGCTGAAATACCTTGATACCATGACCGTTCTGGAATTGGGGCAGATAGCGATGTGGAATACGGACGATGTGGAAACCGTCAGGGAGAATGAGCGTAAAATGATCAGGGAAGACCGGGAGAACTATAAAAAGCCTTTCCTGGGCTCCACTTATACCTTTCTGAACGATTCCGTCCTGGTCAGGAAGATTGTGAATACGACAGATACCAATATCTACAGCGTAGAGGAGGGTAAGATCCGGCTGCGTCCGGTTTCGGGGCCGGGTAAGGAACATACGCTCTATGTACGGGAGTTCGGTGAGCACCGGATGAAAATAAAGGAAGACTTTCCCGGGGGGAATGAGATACTTACGGAATTTAAAAAGCAATGATCCGGCTGACGGCCCGGCGGGTAGCCCCGGCCGCATAGCAAGGGTTAGAATATAAAAAGAACCGGCTTTACGCTTAACGTAAAGCCGGTTCTTTATTATACTAATGTGACTGCCCGCTCTTATAGAGCACACAAACCTGTGGTGCGGTCATTACGAACGGATAGGAGAAGATATCCTGAATCCGGAGCATAAAAAAATACGGTCCATATTATATGGACCGTATTTTTCCAGGGTAAGGAAAATTATTTCCTTAAGCCTAATTTCGCGATCAGCTCACGGTAACCGGTCAGGTTTTTACGTTGCAGATACGCTAATAATTTTTTACGACGACCTACCATATTCACCAGGGAGCGGTTGCTGGAATGATCTTTTGGATTACCGCCTTTAAGGTGCTTGGAGATGTGGTTGATCCTTTCAGTCAGCAGGGCTACCTGTGCTTCTGTAGCACCGGTATTGGTTTCGCTGCCACCGTATGTTTTAAAGATATCTTTTTTTATCGCGTTGATTGTTGCGTTTGCCATTATCTGAATAATTTTAATTTGAATATTAGCAGGATAGTGCCGGAATGCAGTAGGCCGTATCAGGATAGTTTACCGGAACGTATTGTTACCGTCGTAATAGTATTTTCGGTTGCGTATAAACTTCCTGTAAATGAGCTGCTGCGATATTCGCGTATTTTATCCGATTTGCAAAGGTAAAGCTTATCTTCTTAATAAAAAAATATCATTCATAAAAAAATGAAAGCCTACTTTTGTCCAATCAAAAAACAGCCCTATGTCATTATCTGTATTACAAAGTAAGGCTACCCGTCTGTTTATTGCTTTATGCAGCTTTTTTGTGGCTAATGCGCTGGTCGCCGAGTGCATAGGCGGCAAGCTCTTTTCCCTGGAAGCATTGTTGGGTGTACCGGAAGCCGATCTTACCATACTGGGAGAGAGCGGACTGAGCTATGTGCTGACCTGCGGTGTGCTTTTATGGCCCCTGGAATTCATCCTGACCGATGTGGTCAATGAATATTTCGGGATGAAGGCCGTAAAGCGGATCACTTATATTACAGTGATACTGATAGGCTATGCGTTTGTGGCCTTTTACCTGGCAATGGGCACTCCGCCCGCGGGGTTCTGGATTACATCGCAGGTGGAGAAAGGAGTGCCTGATATGAGCAGGGCCTTCAATGCCGTATTCGGGCAGGGCCTGTTCATTATCGTGGGCAGCCTGGCGGCCTTCCTGGTTAGCCAGATCGTGGACGTAGTGGTCTTCCAGTATATCAAGCGGAAGACAGGCACAAGGATGGTCTGGCTGCGGGCTACCGGTTCCACGCTGGTATCCCAGCTGGTGGATAGCTTTATCGTATTATTCATTGCCTTTAAGATAGGTAACGGCTGGTCTTTACAGCTTGTGCTGGCTATCTGCCTGATGAATTACTCCTACAAATTCCTGATGGCCATTGTACTGACACCTGCCATTTATGGCCTGCATTATATCATTGACCGCTACCTGGGCAAAGAGCAGGCGCAGCAGATGAAGGAGGAAGCGCTGGAAACCGCCTGATACGGGAAGCTGCGTTGGGATTACGGTATAGGTAATGAAGAAAAAGAGCTACATTTAGGTTCTGAAATATTACGGTCATCATCATGGATATATCTGTATTACAGCAAAGCATCGGCAAATACGTGTCCCTGTCAGCACAGGAATATGAGCAGCTCATCCCTTATTTCACCTGTGAAAAGCTGAACAGGAAGCAGCTCCTGTTCAGGGAAGGCGCTCATATACAGCAGGTCGCTTTTGTGCTGAGCGGCTGTCTCAGGTCGTATTCGGTGGATGAGAGCGGTATGGAGCATATCCTCCAGTTTGCGCCGGAAGGCTGGTGGATAACGGATATGCTGTCTTTCCTGAAAGGAACCAGAAGCCACCTGTACACGGAGAGCATTGTTGACAGTGAAGTGCTTTTACTGTCGCGGGAGCGGCAGTTGGACATGTTCGATGCCTTGCCAAAGATGGAGCGTTATTTCAGGATCGTTACGGAAAATGCCCTGTGCGCCACGAGGCAGCGGGTGATAGATACCCTGTCGCTTACCGCCAGGGAACGCTACCTGCAGTTTTGCGATACTTACCCGGGCATCATCCACACCATTCCGCAAAAGTACGTGGCCGCCTATATCGGGGTCACACCCGAATTCTTAAGTAAAATGAGAAGCAGCCTTTACCGTTAGGTAGGAGTTGTTCTGCCGGAGTCTCCCATACCGTCCAGGTATTGCGGCGGTACGCTGTCCGTCAGCCAGACACCATTCTCGGAGCGATAGAACACGAACCCGTCCCGGTGCATACCGGCTGCTGCTACGGTAAAAATATAAGGCTTACCGTGCCTGCTGCCCACCTGTGTGGCCGTGGCGATATCGCTGCTTAAGTGCACATGCTGTCTTTGCTGCTTTAAGATACCCTGCCCGGCTATGGCGGCGGCATTGGAGATGCCTGTCCCATGGTACAGGAGGGCGGGAGGCTGCTGCGGTACAAGGGCCAGGTCTACGCTAATGCCATGCCCCTGGTTTGCCCTTTGGGTGGCGTCCAGGGAAAATCTTTGTTTCGGGTTGGTCGCAACGATGTGCTTTAAGGTATCCATATCCATAGGGTGCTGGTGCTGCGCTGCTTTTTCCAGGAGCAGCCGTATATCTGCCCAGCCGTTGGAATCCAGCGAAAGGCCTATGGCTTCCGGCTGGTGCCGGAGTATCCAACTGAGAAATTTACTGAGCTGTTTAATGTTTGCCTGGTCCATATGATACGATGATGTCAAATATAGGTAAATCCGGCGAACCCGGGAGGAATTGCCATGGCAAATCGGTAGGCGGTACGTACATTTGCGTTCATGAACTGGATCGATAAACTAAAAGGAAAAAATCCTGCGCTGGCATATAACGAATTCTTGTATTACCTGATGATCAGGTTCGGGCTGATCTTTGCGTTAAGCATGCAGTTTACCATTGTTGCCTATAATGTATTCCATCTGACAGGACAGAGCAAAATGGCTTTGGGCCTGATAGGGCTTGCCGAGGTGATCCCTATCATATCCTGCTCTTTCTTTGCCGGGTATTGGGTAGATAAAAGTGAGAAAAGAGGATTATACCGTAAGCTGATAGTGGCCTACATCATCCTGGGATTCGGGCTGTATGCCTGCTTTGACACCTCCCGTACCACCTTTATTTCGCATAGCTCCCGTATGGCCGCTATCTACAGCCTTATATTCATCGGCGGTATTTTCCGGGCCTTCTTAGGACCTACATCTTTTTCCATGCTGGGGCTGGTCGTTCCCAAATCCCTATATCCCAATGCCACCAGCTGGTCCAGCCTTTCATGGCAGCTGGGGTCTGTACTGGGTCCTGTAGTGGGCGGCCTGCTGATCGTTCAGACCGGTCCGGCTAATGGTATGTTCGTGGTGTTTCTGCTGGAGGTGCTGTTGCTGGTGCCTATCAGCCTGATCGGGACAAAGCCTATCCTGATGCGGAATAGTAAGGAGCCTGTGCTGAAAAGCGTGGGAGAGGGACTGAAATTCGTGTTCAGCACACCGCCTCTGCTGGGAGCCTTATGCCTGGATATGTTCTCGGTATTGTTCGGGGGGGCTGTAGCGCTGCTGCCCGCTATCCAGGCGGAGTTCTATCCCGAGGACGGCACGATGTTCAGCGGCGCGGGGGCTTTCGGCATACTGCGGGCAGCCCCGGGAATCGGCGCCATTGCCACTATGATACTGCTGGCCTTCATTCCTTTGAAAAAGCAGCCGGGCAGGGAGCTGTTCATATGTGTGGCCTGCTTCGGGCTGTGCATTGTGGGCTTCGGGCTGTCCCGGGTCTTTATCCTTTCCTGGGTCTTCCTGGCAGCTTCGGGTATGTTCGATGCCGTGAGCGTAGTGATCAGGGGTACTATCTTACAACTGGTCACGCCTGATGATATGAGGGGAAGAGTATCGTCCGTGAATACCATGTTCATCAGCTCTTCCAATGAGCTCGGGGATTTTGAGAGCGGCCTGATGGCCAACTGGCTGGGCACCGTGCCGGCTATCGTGGTGGGCGGTACGATAACCCTGGGTGTTGTGGTGGTCACGTATTTCAGAACGCCATCGCTGCGGAGGTTCAAGTTTGAGGATTATACGGTGCTGCCACCTGAAGTAAAAAGCAGCGGGTAATAAATATGATGCTCTGATGAAATAAGAGGCTGATTTAAAAAGCTTCTTGTATGGTCACATTACGCTTGTGTTGTCACGTTGAAACTGCCATGTCACATTGAGCCCGTCGGAATGTGACATGTATAAATAAAAACAACCCTGTCCATATTTCGGCTGAGCGCCATATGACAGGGTTGTTTACTTTTAGACGGTATTGTAGCAGAAAGGATATTATATCTCAAAAGCTTTTTCCACCAGGATCTTCTGTTCGCTGGCATGCTTTTTGGCAAAGCCTGTCGCGGTAGCCGCGCTGGCCTGGCGGGTCAGGTATCCCAGGTTGATGCCTTCCAGGTTCATCTTAAGGAAGGCGGCTGCACCCATGTTCCGGGGCTCTTCCTGTACCCACAGCCATTGAGCGCTTTTGTACTTATTGTACAGTTCATTCAGTTGTGCCTGCGGCAGCGGGTAGATCTGCTCCAGCCTGATAATGGCCACATCTTCCCTTTTTTCTTCCAGCTGCTTATCGCTGAGGTCAAAGTAGATCTTACCGGTGCACAGCAGCACGCGCTTCACTTTGGAGACGTCACTGATATTAGGATCATCAATCACCTCTTTGAATCCCCCGGAGGTAAAGTCTCCGATAGGGGAATAAGACCTCAGGTGGCGCAGGTTTGCTTTTGGTGAAAAGTTTACCAGGGGCTTACGGAACGGTAAGTTCAGTTGACGCCTTAGGGCATGGAAAAAGTTGGCTGAGGTTGTGATATTGGTAACGAAAATGTTATTTTCAGCGCTCATTTGCAGGAAACGTTCCAGCCTTGCACTGGAGTGCTCTGGTCCGCCGCCTTCATATCCGTGCGGCAGCAGCATCACCAGCCCGTTCTGGGTGGTCCATTTTTCTTCTGCGCTGGTCAGGTACTGGTCTATGATGATCTGGGCGCCGTTGGCAAAGTCACCGTATTGTGCTTCCCAGACCACCAGGTTGGTGGGGTCTGCCAGGGCGTAACCGTAGTCAAAGCCCAGCACGGCATACTCGCTCAGTAAAGAATTGTAAACAGAGAAGCTGGCATTAGCGCCGGCATCCGACAGCCTGTTGTATGCTGCGCCGTTATTGGCATCCTTGATGATGGCATGGCGATGGGAGAAGGTACCTCTTTCCACATCTTCACCGCTCAGGCGCACATTGTGCCCTTCCCTGAGCAGGGAGGCATAGGCCAGCAGCTCGCCGGTAGCCCAATCGAACTTTCCTTCGGCTTCAAACACCTTTACTTTATCTTTCAGGAGCTTGTCTATCTTCCTGTTAGGGGTGAATGTATCGGGCCAGGACATGATCGTGCGGAACAGTTCCCTGATAGTAGCATCATCCACGGCAGTTTCGGGAGAATGCAGGAAGTCTTCCGGTTTCGCTCTTCTCAATGCCCTCCATTTCAGCTCCGGCTCCTGGTAGGTATAAGGGAACGGCTTTTGCTTCTGCTCGTCCAGTCTGGCCTGCAATTCGTCCCAGAATACCCTTTCCATCTCTTTAGCCATGTTCTGTGCATCGGGCTGTCCGTTCAGGAGCAGGTATTGGGTATATATTTCTCTTGGATTGGCATGCTTGTCTATTACCGAATACATCATCGGCTGGGTGAACTTGGGCTCATCCCCTTCATTATGGCCGTTCTTACGGTAGCATACCATATCCAGGAATACGTCCGATCCGAATTTCTGGCGGTATTCTATGGCAAAGATGGCGGCCCTTACCACTGCTTCGGCATCATCGCCGTTCACGTGTATTACGGGAGCCTGCACCATGGTCGCGATAGAGGTACAGTAGTCGGAAGAGCGGGCGTCTTCAAAATCTGTTGTAAAGCCGATCTGGTTATTGATCACAAAGTGGATGGTACCACCGTTTTTATAGCCTTCCAGCTTGCTCATCTGCAGCAGCTCATAAATAATGCCCTGTCCTGCCACCGCGGCGTCACCGTGTATCAGGATAGGTAATACCTTGCTGTTGTCGAAACCGTACACCTTATCGGCTTTGGCCCTTGAAAAGCCCGATACAATGGGATTTACGGCTTCCAGGTGCGACGGGTTGGGCAGCAACTGGATATTGATATCCTTGTCATTGGCTGTTTTAACCTGAGAGCGGAAGCCCAGGTGATATTTAACGTCACCGCTGCCCATAGTGAAATCTTCGGGCAGGGTACCTTCAAATTCAGAGAATATCTGGTCGTATGTTTTTCTCAGGATATTGGCCAGCACATTCAGGCGGCCCCTGTGCGCCATACCGATCACTACTTCCTCCACGCCTTTGTCGGCCGCGCCGGTAATGATCCTGTCCAGCGCGGGGATCATATTTTCACCGCCTTCCAGGCCGAATCTTTTCTGGCCGATGAATTTGGTGCTCAGGAATTTTTCAAATATTACCCCGTAGTTCAGCTTATGCAGGATACGTTTCTGATCTTCCGTGCTGAATGGCGTATCCATCAGCTCTTCATAGCGGTCTTTACACCATTCGTACTGATCCTGTTTGTTCATATAGGTGTATTGAATACCTATAGGACCGCAATAGTAATGTTTTAGCTTGGCGATGATCTCCCTCAGTGTAGCTTTTCCCAGTTTGAGTATTTCTCCCGAATAGAATGGCGTGTCCAGGTCGGCTTCGGAGAGTCCGAAGTCTTCCAGCGCCAGTCGTGCTTTCCTGTCTTTTCTGGCACGGATAGGATTGGTTTTAGCTTCCAGGTGCCCTTTTTTGCGGTAGCAGTGAATCAGCTCATATACGGCCAGTTCTTTTGTCAGATCTACGTCGCCGGATGTTACGGCACTTACTGTGGGCGCTGATATGCCGGCTACAGGCGCTGTAGTGGTGATATCATTTTCATTTACTTTGCTGTAGGCAAAGTCAAAACCTTCAAAGAATTTTTTGTATTCCGAATCTACGGTGTCCGGTTCTTTCAAATACGACTCGTATAGAGCTTCAATATACGAAGGGTGCGAATTTGTAATATACGAGAAATCTTTCATTTCGGGTAGCTAAAACTTTTATTTATGTAAAATAATATGAGAGTTCACAAAGTTAATGGTTATTCATTACTAAAACGAACGAACCATGCTTGTTTTTTATTTTTTGTGTATGCCGTATATAAATAACGGGAAATTGACAAAATACGGGACCTTAGCCGAGCCAGGACTGCATCTTACGCACTGATTCCATAAGTGCCGGACTGACCTTAAGGTTCTTCATTTTTGAGAAATAATGACGGGCTTTTTCCCTGTCTCCTTCCACCATGTAAATGTCCGTCAGGGCCAGCAGCGCCATGGCCTGGTACTGGTCTGGCTGCAACCCTTCCTTGATGGCATCTTCCAGCGCAGCGGTAGCAGCGGGATAATCTTCCCGGCCCCTTGCCACTATGCCCTGGCAGAACAGGTAGTACAGCCTGTTTTTACGGGAAAGCCGCTCGGGATAGCGTATCTGCAGCAGCAGCTTTTCCGCCTTGTCAAAGTCTTCAGAGAGCACGGCTTTGAGCGCCAGGTGTATGGTGGAGGACCGGAAGTAGCCGATGAGCATGGTGACAGATGCAACAGCGGACAGCACCAGCAATGTACGGATGTTATACACCGCTGCAAATATGGAAAGACCGGAGCAGACAGCCAGGATCAGCAGCCTGACAAATGGAGTGAACATAGTAGAATCAGAAAATGTGCCGCAAATTTAACTAATACGGCTTAAAATGAGGAGGAGAATTTCTTTTGTTGCTTCCCGTTCCGTATCCGTACGTCATCGGGCGATAGGTTGGAGGTGCTTTTATAAGTGTTATGTTGAATGCGATGCACTAATGATAAGGCGGGCAGATATAAGCATCTGCCCGCCTGTTATATTGCCGGATAATGGTTTTATTGCCTGGTTATTCTGGCATTGAACACCCCGGTTTCATCTGTTATCCTGAGCAGGTATATGCCTGCAGGCAGCGTTGCCATGTCTATGGTAAAGGCCGGGCTGCCCGGAGGTATAGCGGTGGTCATGACCACTTTACCAACACTGTTGTAAAGGTGTGCCAGGCCGTTCCTGAACGGCTGAGCGGCGGTAACGGTGAGCGTATGCTCAACGGGTACCGGGTATAAGCGGATGCTTTCTGAAGCAGCCATTTCCCCGATGCCGGAAGGCTGGTGCTCATAAGGCGCGCTTACCGCGGTGCATCCTTCCGGTGTGGTGATCCGCACCTGGTAAGTACCTGTGGCAGGATTGGCTATCGTCGTCTGCCCGGAAGTGCCCGGAAGCGGCAGGTCGTTTTTGTACCATTCGATGGTGCTGTAGGCAGCGGGTGTGATCTTGAGGCTGCCGTTATCCCGGGTGATGACTGGAACCGTCACATCATGGAAATCAATACGGACAGTATCGGAAACCGGGCAGGTGTTCAGCAGGCCGGAGACGTAGTAGGTACCCGCGGTTTGTACGTCCAGCGACGGATTAACGGAACCGTCTGACCAGAGGATGCCGGAAGTGCCGGGCAGCACGCTCAGGGTGAACGGGCTTTCGGGGCAGATCGTGGTATCATTGCCGAGGAAACCGGCACCGGTGGCGGCAGGCAGGTAGGTCAACTGAAGGGTAAAGGTATCGTTGGCATTATTATGATCGGGGGTATTGCTGATCCAGGCTTTAAACGTCACTGTACCTGCCTGTATATTGGGTACGAAGTCGTCTACCAGGGTCATGCTGTAGGTATTCCCGGAGCTTAGAACGGTGTAATCTGCATTGTGTCCCGACTGCCCGTCATTGCTGGCCCATCCGAATTCAAGCGGGAAGACGTCCAGGGCGCCGGGATTGCTGATATGGATGCTGATATCGCGCGGCTGCAGGTCCAGGCAGGTAGTTGCATTCGCTATGGTCACACTGTCTACGGCTATATCCGTGACCTGGTTCCTCACTTCAATGTCGCTGATGGCCCAGAAGTTTTTAAGCCCGTCCTGTGTATTGGGCGCTATGTAATAGAACCGGAGCCTGGCCGTACCGGCTCCTGCCAGCGCGGAAATGTCAATATTCCTTTTATAGGACGGGAAGATGGCGGAAGCCACATTGTCGCCATAGTTCAGGCCCTTGTTGGTATAGAGGGTGATCCACCCGGTGCCGTCGAACCCGTCTATCCTGGTAGTGCTCAGGAAATCGGGGTGTGTATAGAAGGCTTCGTTCCATTGCAGGGAGAGTGCCGTTGTACCGCTGAAATCCAGCGCCCTGGTCTCTATATAGGCGCTATCCTTGTGCTGCCGGCCCAGGATATCCTCGTAATAGTAGGCATCATAGATGGCAAATTTGCCCGGGAACCAGGCGGAGGCCAGCAGTCCGTTCTCATCTTCATTGACATTTTCAAAGAACCATTTACGGGCCTGCTGTGAGCCGGAGAGGTCCGTATTCACATACCTGGTATAGGAGATGCTGTCAGAAGGATGGCAGAATCTCTCATCAAACAGGCGGTGAAAGGCCTGGTTCTTATCCACATCCAGCACGATGCCGTTGGCGCCCACAGCAACGGCCTGACCGCTTCCCGTCATCACCACATCGTATATTTTCTGGGACAGGAGGGTAGGTATGGCGTTCCAGGTAAGCCCGCCGTCTGTAGTATGCAGTATCGTGCCATTGGCGGCAGCGATCATCCCGTTATTATTGTCGTAAAAGTGAACGCCCTGCATCCCGGTAGCGCCGGCAGCTACGGAGGTCCAGGTAAGACCCTGGTCCGTGGAGCGGATGATATTGCCGTTGGCTACGGCCACGGCTGTGCTGTTCCCTGCCGTGGCTACGGAGTAAGCCGTAGCGGGAGTGGTTACCGCCGTCCAGGTGAGACCATTGTCAGTAGTGCGGAAGGCTTTGTTATTGGTTGCTACCGCTATACCCACACCCGGGGTGAAGAAAGCCATGTCATATACCGTGCTGGTGCTGATGGTAGCGGGTGTCACATCGGTCCAGGTGACGCCGCCGTCAGTGGTCCTTTTAATAAACCGGCCGCCGCCGGAGACTCCCAGCTGGCTTCCGGCGATAAAGCCTGTATCAGCGCTGATAAAGTGGACGCATTGGATGCTGGCATTGGTCAGGCCGGTTACGGAAGGCCCGATATAGCTCCAGTTGTTGCCGCCGTCTGTAGTTTTATAAAAGGCGTTGGATGGCCCGGAAATGTAGCCCGTAGCCGGAGTAGGGAAAGAGAGGTTCCTGAAATCATCCGTTGAGCCGGGAGGATTGACCGGTAACCAGTCATTACAGGAGGTCCGGTACCTGAGGACTGTGCCGTTATTACCTACAGCGATAAATGTAGTGTCGCTGATGCTGCGCATTTTCCAGAGATGTTCCAGTTGCCCGAGGTTGTTGTGCCTGTTGGTCTGGGCAAAGGAGGCGGTGGCCCCTGACAGGCCCAGGATCAGTGCTAATAATTGTCGTTTCATCATTTTGGAGCATTTAAATATGATGGCACGAAATTAGCACCGGGATGCCCGGAGTTTGTCAGTTCCCCGTCATGTGATTGTCACTGTTGCGTCAAACAACATCTCTGTAATGTTTGGGAAAGGATGTAAACAGGTAAGCAGCCGGCCAGTGTAAGAGATGCTATACACCCGCTCAGTACGCCATCTGCCGAAAGCGCGCTACCTGATCAGGGTAATATCGCCGGTATAGGAGATGGTCTCGTGCTCTCCCGGCCCGTATTTGCCTTTTACATGGTAAAAATAGACACCCAGCTCACAGGGTTTGCCTTTATAGGTGCCGTCCCAGCCTGCATTGGGCTGTGCAGTTTCAAACACCAGTTCGCCGAACCGGTTGAATACCCGCAGCTCATACTGCTGGATATCACAATAAAAGTAGGGCAGCAGCAGGTCGTTCATACCATCGTTATTGGGACTAAAGGCATTGGGCATCCTGATGCAGTCTTCACAGACCCTCGTCCGGATCGTTATCTTACCGGATGATTCTGTATTGCAGACCGTATCCGTCACTTTTAAGGAATGTTCTCCTTCAGTTGTGAGGTCCAGCACCCATTGCACATATAGCTTATCATTATAGTACCACCTGTACAGGTCCTGGTTCAGCTTTAAACTTAAAAGAATATTGCTCCAGCAGAAGGTGGTATCCAGGTCGTACAGTTGTTGTACGGGCGGCCTGTATGTCAGCTTGAATGACTGCTGGAAAGTATCGCATTGCGTGGTGGCGCGGACGGTATAGGTGCTTTCGTCTTTCAGCCATGCAGCAGGGCCTGTAGCCCCCGTGCTCCACAGTATCTCCCGGATCTCAGGTAGCTCCTCCACGGATACCTGTATGCTGTCACCTTTACATATTTCAACATCCCGGAGGTTCAGCGTTATATTTACTCTGTTGTCTACGATGGAAAAGGTATCCATGAATACCAGCCCGCTGTCATAGTCAATTGATTTTACCCAATACTTTCCGAAGCCACTCAGCGTTTTATTTTGTGCGGTATCACCATCAAACCACTGATAGGTGAAATTCCCGTTCCTGCCGCTTCCTGTAATGGTGGTATCCGTACAGGTGTTAATAACGGTGTTGGTGTATTCCATGGCGGAATCGAGGTCGAACAGCAGGACATTATCATAATACATATAGGTGCCTACGATCGTATTGAGCACACCGTTGCGTGTGAGGGAATTAATGTTGTTGTCATTCATAAAGACGCCGAGCAGGAAGTATTCATATGGTCCGGAGGCAATGAATTCATGCGTTACTTTTACCCAGTTTAAGGTGTCGGTAAAGAAGACATTGGCCGGGGTATGTTCGGCAGGTCCTGATGAGATAAAGTTGGTAGTAGCATTGAATACCCGGTTCATTGACAATGAAATCCCGATACGGTCAATGCCGTAGCATATAGAGTAATAGCGCCTGGCCCTTTTGACATAATAGGAGGCATAGTAGCGGTTGCCCGGTGTCAGGGGGCGATGCAGCCTGGCCTGGATATTCTCCCTGTACCCGCCGCTGTTGATCATGCCGATATAGCAGCGCCCTTTCTGGGCATAAGAGTAGCCATATTCATTCACGGGAGCGCTGCGGCAGTCCTCTGAAAACCAGTCCGGAGTTGCTGCATTGGTGGACAGCCACCCGGTAATAATGCCCGGGTCCGGCCTGATAGCACCCAAAGGGCTTATGCAGGAGTCATACTGCTCAAAGGACGGATTAGGTATAAGGTTCTGGCCATACCCGCGTCCTGTGAGGAAACAACCGACTAATATATATATCCATAAATATCTCATTGCTTCATTGTGTTGATTTGATGCCATTGCAGCCTGTAAAACAGAGTGTCTTGTTAATACCTGGCTGAATAAGGCTATTCTGAAAAATAGTCCGGATCCGGGCACCTGCAACTAAGCCATTTGCTTTCAATAAAAAAAGCGGTATCGAGCAACTGAGCGCTACAGGTCTGTCAGCTCCCTCCCTGGCTGCATAATTGCACAGGCAGGTAAGGCTGATTGCAGCAGGCAACGCACTTCCAAGTGTTGCAGACTTAACTTGTTGATGCTAAAATAGGTATTTTCCCGTATTTATATTTGAATATTTTTGTATGATGGCTGTTTTTTATGCGTCTGCCGTCCTGCATTGCTTTCATCATACTGCAGAAGGACAGCATATGCCGGGAGCGTTATTGCCATCGGGGGAATTGAATCCGGAGGGTGGAGTATTGACAGACATCCGCCCAGGCAATAATGCAATTGAACGGCCGGTCAGACCAGGTCTGCACGCGAATCATATGCCTTAAATGAGTGATATCCTGCGGGTACCTGACCAATATGAATACGGGGATCCATACGCTTTATTTCTTAGCCAGGTCAGTGTGCGCGTTATCATGTGTGGTGAATACAGGAGAAGCTATGTTTCCGGCTGCTTATGCCCGTTATGCTGTTCCCGCAATGCCTCTTCGTAGATCCAGTCTTTCCTTTTAAGCTCGAAGTTCCTGCCCAGGTACAGTTTTCTTACCTGCTCGTCCTCGGCCAGCTCTTCTGCCGTGCCGGATTTTAACAGCTTCCCGGAAAACATCAGGTAGGCCCTGTCGCATATGGATAAGGTTTCATTCACGTTATGGTCGGTGATCAGGATGCCGATATTTTTAAATTTAAGCCGTGCCACAATGCCCTGGATATCCTCTACTGCTATGGGGTCAATGCCGGCGAAGGGCTCATCCAGGAGGATGAATTTAGGGTTCACAGCCAGTGCGCGGGCTATTTCCGTTCTTCTTCTTTCCCCGCCGCTCAGTACATCGCCATTGCTTTTCCGCACGTGTGTCAGGCGAAACTCCTCCAGCAGCTCTTCCAGCTTCTGCTTCTGCTGCTGCGGCGTCAGCTTTGTCATCTGCAGCACGGCCAGGATATTATCTTCCACGGATAATTTACGGAATACGGAGGCTTCCTGCGGCAGGTAGCCGATGCCCATCTGCGCCCGCTTATACATAGGCAGCCTGGTAATGTCCGTATCATTCAGGTAGACATTGCCCGCATCCGGCTTTATCAGTCCCACCACCATATAAAAGGAAGTGGTCTTGCCAGCCCCGTTTGGACCCAGGAGCCCTACGATCTCACCCTGCCTGACCTCAATGCAGGAGTTGTCCACTACGGTCCTGGCGCCGTACCGCTTTACTAAATTAACGGTATGTATTCTCTCACTCACGGTATTGCTGCTATTTGGATGTTTTTGAATTGTGCTGCTCTATCAAAGGCTTCAGGAGATATTCCAGCCCGTTCAGCTTTATTTCGTACAGGGAATGCAGCAGCATTCCCAGCCTTCCCTTGGGGAAACCCTTGGTGTGGTACCAGGCCAGGTAAGGCTCCGGCAGATGTGCCAGCAGCACGCCTTTGTATTTGCCGTAGGGCATGGTCATAGTGGCCAGGTCTGTTAATACGCTATTGTCCGCTTGCTCCATGGTACATTTTTTCTATAATGGATATTACTTTCCTGCCTTCTGCCGCTGTGGTTGTCATAGGCTTGCCATATAACAATACATCGATCACATTGGCTATCAGCTTGTCGTGGTTGCTCATAGAGCCGCTGTAGGCTCCGTAATCGTTGGCTTTGCATGTAATGTTGACATCAGGCAGCTGCTCTCCCTCTATACATTGGTATTCAATGGTATTGAGGTATTGTCCCCCGATCTTTAAGGTGCCTTTTTCACCCATTAGGGTAATGCTGCCTTCCATATTCTTCTGGAAGCTGCAGGTCGTAAAGTTGAAGTTGACGATGCTGCCGTTCACTGCTTTCATGCTGAAAACGCCGGTATCTTCAAACTCCGTATTGTGCCGGTGTAAAAAATTTGTTACATATCCCTTTGCTTCCGCAATATCACCGTTCAGATAGTACAGGATGTCCACGAAATGACTGAATTGGGTGAACAGGCACCCGCCGTCCATTTGCTTTTTACCCCGCCAGCTGCTTTGGGCATAGTAAAAGTCGTTACGGTTCCAGAAACAGTTGACCTGTACCATTAAGATGGTCCCCAGCTTGCCGTCAGCTATCAGCTCTTTTACCAGCCGTACCGGCTCGTTATACCTGTTTTGCTTGACGGCAAAGATCATTTTTCCATACTGCTCCGATGCCGCGATCATTACGTCGCATTCTTCGGTGCTCAGGGCCATCGGCTTTTCCACGATGGCATGGCAGCCGTGGCGGAGCGTGGTTACGGTATGCTCCATATGCAGGTAATTGGGCGTGCAGACACAGACCACGTCCGCCTGTATGCTGTCCAGCATCCTGTCAATGGAGGGAAAGACCTGGTGCCCGTCTTCAGCGGCCCGGGCCATAGCAGCCTCATTCGTATCGCATACCGCTACCAGCCTGGCCTGGTCATTTTCCAATATATGTGTTGCGTGCCTGCGGCCAATATGTCCGTACCCGACTATCGCAAAGTTTATCATTTTCGTACTGTTATTATTTTAAATAAATGCTCCCGGTCCCGGCGTTCCATTCTATTCTTCCTTCATCGTTCAGGAAACGAAGATACTCAATTATTTTGCCTTCCGGCAGCGTCCGGAAATTATTTTGCAGCTCCCGCAGGGTTGTCGTGGCCGGGAGGGTATATTGCAGCTGCAGGGCTTCCAGGAAGCCGGACAGGGATATTTTAGCGGCGTTCCGGGCTTGGCAGTTATCGCAGATGCCGCAGGGAATAGTAGCGGGCTCACTGAAATACCGGGCCAGCAGGAGACTGCGGCATTGCTCCTGCTCCGTGGTATAATGTTCCATTTGGCGGAGCTTGTCATAATAGCCCGTCTCCAGTTGCTGGTAAAGGCGCGTGTTGAGCTTCAGGTAGGCTAAGGGAAGCCGCTCCTGCAGCAGGTATAAGGCACCATCGGTATTGTAGGGCTGATAGTCGATAAAGCCCATGGCAACCAGTTGCTGCAGGTATTTATCCAGCTCCAGCTTGTTGATGCCCATCATTTTGGCAATACGGAATTCATCTACGGGAACGGGATAGGAGAAGACGCCGCCGTAAAGGCGTAAAACAGCAATGGCCGTTTCGTACAGCTTGGTGTTTATGGTCTGAAGCTGCCGTACCGAATATTCGTCCGTGGTGAACATCAGCCTGCCGGAGAGCGTTTCGGTCTCATTCCATTGCCAGTAGCCCTCTCGCTGCAGGAATCTTATAGCGGCGATGGTCTCATACATCGGAAGCTGATATTGCTGTATGAATTTTACGGCGTCAAAGGCACAGGTTTCCTGGTAGCCATCGCCGGTTGCAATGCCGAGGTAGATAAGCACCTTTTCATAAACGGATCGTATAAACGGTATGCCGGGGAAGCTTTGGGCTGCCTGCCTGTAAAGCTGCTTCATGCCGTTCTCATCTGCCAGCAGGACGCAGGAAGCCGGCTGGCCGTCCCGTCCCGCCCGCCCGGCTTCCTGGTAATAGGCTTCCAGGCTGGCAGGTATATCCATATGGATGACAGTCCTGACGTCCGGCTTGTCGATCCCCATTCCGAAGGCCGAGGTGGCGCATATGACCTGGCTGTTGCTGCCTGTCCATATTTCCTGTACCTTATCGCGCAGCGCTTTGGGCATGCCGGCATGGTAGGCCTGCGCGTCCAGCCCATGCCGTTGCAGCAGTAAAGAGGTCTCTTCGGTCTTTTTCCTGCTGTTGCAGTACACGATACTGCTGCCCGGACGCTCTTTCAGCAGGGTGATCAGGGCTTCCGGCCTGCTCTGCGGGTGCAGGACCCCGTAAGCCAGGTTATCCCTGATGACCGACCGGACGAAGACAGCGGCATCTTTCATGCCAAGCTGCTGCAGGATATCCGCCTTTACCGGGTCGGTAGCTGATGCGGTCAGCGCGATCACCGGTGCGCGGCGCACATAGCGGAAAATATCGGCTATGCGGCGGTAGGCCGGGCGGAAATCATGTCCCCATTGGGAAATACAGTGGGCCTCATCCACCGCCAGGAAGCTGATGCGGACCGCAGAAAGCTGTTCCAGGAAGCGTTCGGATAACAATCTTTCCGGCGCGATGTACAGTAGTTTGCAGGTGCCGTCCAGCACCGCATCCATCAGGTCGTTATTATCAGCGGCAGTACGGGAGGATGAAAGGTAGGCAGCCGGTATGCCCCGGTGCTGCAATTGCTGTACTTGGTCCTTCATCAGGGCTATCAGCGGACTGATCACAATGGCAGTGCCCTCAGCCGCCAGCGCCGGCACCTGGTAGCACAGGGATTTGCCGCCGCCCGTAGGCAGCACGGCCAGGGTATCCCTGCCGGCCAGCAGGCTTTGGATGATCTCCAGTTGCTGCGGCCGGAAAGCGTCATAGTTCCAGTATTGCTTTAATAGTTCCTGCAGCATTACCGTTGTTGTATATTAGCTCCTATTTTTATAAGTTCTTCGTAGAAAAGAGGAAAGGATTTATTCACTACCCGGGCATTGGTGAGCAGTATAGGCTCTTCTGCCAGCATGCCCAGGATGGTGATCATCATAGCGATACGGTGATCGTTATGCGCATCCAGGGTGATCCCGCCTTTGACCGCGGTGACTCCTTTGATGATCAGCATGTCGTCCTGTATGCTCGCCGGGATATCCAGGGTAGTCAATACATTCACAATGGCTTCCGCGCGGTTGCTTTCCTTATGATGCAGCCTGTGCACGCCTGCTATGACGCTTGTGCCTTCACATTGCGTGGCCAGCGCGGCCAGCACCGGGAAAACATCGGGAGTGTCCGTGGCATCGTAATGAAAGGCCTTAAGCGGCTGCCGGGCAGCCGTAACCCTGTCACTTTCTATGGATAGCCGTACACCGGCATCCATCAGGGCGGTCAGCACGGCTTTATCTCCCTGCCGGGTGAAGGCATTGATGCCATCCACGGTGATCTCACCGGTCAGCGCACCGGTGATCAGCAGGGTAATGGCAGCGCTCCAGTCACCTTCGATTTCCAGCTTGAGCTGCTGGCCGTAAGTGATGGTACGCGGCATAAAGGTAAAGGTGCTGTAGTCTTTGTTCTCAGGGACATTCAGGCCGAAATCCGCTATCACCTGCAGGGTAAGGTCAATATAGGGCTTGCTGACCAGGTTGGCTACGGTAATGATCACGGGCTCGCTCAGCGAAAAGGAGCTGTAGGCCAGCAGCAGCCCGGTAAGGAATTGCGAGCTGGTGCTGCCGTCAATATCTACATTTTCAGGTACCAGGTTCCCTTCGATGCTGATGGGCAGCGAGTCGTTGGTGGCGTTGACCTGGAGCCCGAGCCCCCGGAGCGCCCGGATTATCGGTCCGAAGGGTCTTTTTTTCAATCCGTCCTCACCTTCCAGGGTGCTGGAGTAAAAAATGGTAGCCACTACCGGCATGAACATCCTGGACGATAAGCCGCTTTCGTGGCAGTTCAGTTGCAGCGTCTCTGTTATATGCGTATTCTTATTTTCAAATTTGATAATGGCCGTAGTGCCTACAAATACGACCTGCGCACCCATTTTTTTTATGATCTCAATAGCTGTCTTGTCATCTTCAGAGTACCCGCCGTTCTTGAGCACTGTAGCACCCTGCTTCAGTACGGCAGCGGCACAGGCTCTCTGGAAGATGCTTTTGGAGGGTGGTGCGGTCAGTGTCCCGTTAAGTACGGATCTGGATATGCTGATCTGGTTCATGCTGCTCTTTTAGTAAAATTTCTAATTGCTGTAGGGATATATTCTTAATAACGCCTTTCCCTATTTTTTCCAAAACTATATAATCTATGCTGTTATCGGATAAAGATTTTTTGTCATTGGCAATGTAATGCATCAGCTCGTCTGCGTGCCCGTTATAATGTACAGGCAGGCGGTAGCGGAGCAATACCGCTGCAATGCGGTCTGCTTCCCGGAACGGACCGGTCACCTGTGAGAGGAGCGCATCCCGGTACATGCCGATGCTGATGGCCTTCCCGTGGTCTGTCTGCTGCAGCTTTTCTACCGCGTGCCCGATAGTATGCCCGAAGTTCAGCAGCTTCCTGTCGCCGTTCTCATTCACATCCTCCGAGACGATCCCGCTTTTGATACGCACGTTCCTGGCTATCAGCTCCGCCAGCCTGCCGGGATTGTCCCGGTAAAAGTCTATATCCCGTTCTTCCAGCTCGCTGAACAGGGTGGTATCCCGGATGCAGGCATGCTTGATGATCTCGGCAAAGCCGTTGCTCCATTCTGTTTCCGGGAGCGAGCTGAGAAAGCTGTGATCGTAGGCAATGAAGGCGGGCTGCGCTACCGTGCCCAACATATTCTTATGATTGCCGATGTTGATGCCGTTCTTGCCTCCCAGCGAAGCGTCTACCATAGCGAGCAGGGTAGTGGGAACAAATCCGAAAGATATCCCGCGCTTATAGGTGGCGCCGAGAAAACCGGTAATGTCACATACCACGCCGCCCCCGACACCTACCAGCTTATCGTTGCGCTGCACTTTCATGGCCAGGAGCTGTTCGGCCAGCTCCATCACGTAGCTGAATTCCTTGGCTGTCTCCCCGCTCTTTACGGAGAGGACCCTCAGCTCCCTGAATTTATCCGGGTGAAACTTCAGCACCTGCTCATCCACGAGGAAGATGGCGGAGTCTAACTGCTCCTCAACTACAAATGCTGCGAAATCCATATTAAAGCGGAGCGGTACCGTAACCGGCGCCTCTCCCGGTATGGTATAGGAGTCATTATTCATAATATTACCAGAATTCGATCCATGTAAATATAAGGATAAAAAAGCACTATCCCTTTAAGATAGTGCCCTGAAAATAGTCTTTGTATGGAAATGCTATAAACTGACAGCCATTCGTTTGTAGGCCTTGATGAATATCACTCCCAAGTTCCTGTTCGGCGGAATATAATCGCTGAACAGGTCTTTCTCCACGCTGGAGCTTTTGCTGAATTTAGCTGACAGCTCATTCCAGAGCTCCAGCCAGTTGACATCCTTGCCGGCCGCCATCCTGTTATCAATGGATTGTATGATCGGCATATTGATGTTCAGCGCTCCCACCTGCTTGGAAGAGATGATATGGGCGTCCGGGGAGCTTTCCAGCACAGTGGCCAGGTTATGGTAGCCGCCGCAGGAGCCCAGCATTACGATTTTAGCGCTTTCCTGCAGGTAGGATAGGGTGGCGGGCAGGTAATAGCTGTGGCCCCTGTGGATGACGATAGATGGGTGAATGTCGTTTTCCTCCAGGTAAGCGTTCATTTTACGCTGTGCCTCCTCGTCCTGCCCGGTCTCTTCGGGAAGCGGCTTGTTGGCAAATATCGTAATGGGGAATTCCCCGTTCCTGGTTATGGTGGTCCAGTGAGCGGTATGGGAAACATTCCAGCCGCTGGCATTCTTGAAAGAATTGATATAGTGATTATAAGCGGTCTTGCCGTCCGCATCGCCGTAAAAATAGGATACTTCATATACCCTGCCGTCCTTGCCTTGCAGGCTGCTGTAGGAAACGTGCATAATAGGTGGAATGAACTGGGACAGGTCCTTATTCAGCGCTTCCGGGTTGTCGGCAGAGCTGAAGATGGTGCTGAGCAGGCCGTAAATAATGGTGCCCTTCTGCTGCTTTTCCTCGTTGTCCAGTTTACTGACCCTTTTGTAGTTGCTGTTGATCTCTGAGCGGATAAAGGCAAGCAGGTTGTCATCCTTGATGCTTCCGTAGGCGTCGGCCAGGTCCACCGCGCCTTCAAGGTCGTCATAGGGGCCTTCTTCCAGGTCTGCCACGAATTGCCTGATCAGCTTATTCTTGGCTGTTTCGTCCATAGAGGCCAGGAAAGGGGTCAGGGTATTATAGCCGGCGCACATCCTCAGGAAGGTACGGAAATGGTACTGATGCACGAATTCCAGGAACTGGTCCCCGGTCCGGGGCTTCATTTTTTCCATCATCCTGTTGAACATCCAGATGAAGCTGCTGGTGTAGATCTCCTCCACACCTCCTATCATACAGAAATACAGGTCTTCCGGCCTGAGGTTGGTCATAGAGGCAAAGCGCACGTTGGCCGGGCTGTTGTGCAGCTCGTTGACCTTCCTGATATAGTTCAGTCCCCTGCGCTTGAGCTCCTGGTCGATATTGTAGACCCCCAGAGTTTCCCCTGAGGTCTTTAGGTCCACCAATGCTTTCAGGTAGCCTTCTTCATTGCCGGTGATGCCATCTATCTGCTTGATGGACATCTGGCCGCTATTGATCTTGTTCAAAAAAGGAAGCACCATCCAAGGCTGGTCGCTCTGGGAGGCGATTTTACAGATGGTCTGTACCAGCGGGTCGGTATTTCTCCTTACCACACTGCTCAGCCTGCTGGTAGACAGCGCATATTTCAGGATGGTTCCCGGCACTACCTTGGCAGCGGCAGCCACTACGACATCCGCGTATTTCTCATTGGCAAATTCATCCAGCCTGTTGACAAGTATCTCGGGGTATTGCTTGCCGAGGTTTTCTACAAGGTAGGCCTTTTCTTCGGGGTAATCGCTGAGCAGGTCGGCATTGTCCAGGGTGTAAAGGTTGACATTGCTCCTGACGTATTCCTTGACGCTCCCGGTCTCTCTTGCCAGGATAAGCCCTTCCATATTGCCCACAATGCGTCTTGCATACAGGGGGTCAATGGTCTCAAAGTTCCTGGTGTTGATCTTTTTCAGCAGCGATTCCAATGCCCGGTGGTACTGTATCTTTGTCTGGTGAGGGATCTCTATGTTCTCGATCCTGATCTCCAGTTGCTTTGCCTGCTGCAGTATATAGTCCGTAAGAATGCGGGACATCATCGTATCCTTTACGGTTATGGTATTATCCGCTTTTCCGTCCTTTAAATCGGCTTTATTGATCTGTTTGGCCACATAGTCTGTGAACAGGGCCCTGTTGGCAGGGATGGGCTTTATAAGCGCATCTGCATTCCAGTTAGGCAGGGGCTCGGTTTCTTTTTCAGCTTCTTTGCCTTTTTTCCGCTGTGCAGATAAGGTTCCTGTTGCCAGTAAGGTCAGCACACAGAACGATAAAACAGGTTTATAGTAAAACGTCATAATGGTATGATGTATATTTTAACAAATTTAAGGGCTTGACTTTACTTTATTGGTTAAATTTATATAAAAGCAGGCGGGCAATAAGCATCACCGGCAAAGTATAAGCCATGGTCTCTGGCAGTAATGTGCTGCGGTCCGGCACCGCTGCCGGGGAACAGTTGTAATGCTAGCTGGTAAGGTGACGGAACGTACTTTCCAGGGAGGTCTGGTTGGTCGTGATATTGAGAATGTCATTATCGGTCTCCATGCTCCATTGCATCAGTTGCTTCCTCAGCTCCTGCGGATGGCGGGTATGGAATTCCAGCGTTCTTACGGACAGCACCTTAATATCCTCTATATGATTGCCGGGCAGGGCGTCCCGCTGCGGCTCTTTTGCAAATTCCACGGTGATGACGTGCAGGTCTGAAGCCGCGCTGCCGGACTGTATGCCGGTGAGGCTGTCATCAGCTACGATATGGCCGTTGTTGATAATGACCACTCTTTCACACATTGCTTCCACTTCCTGCATAATGTGGGTAGACAGCAGGATGGTCTTGTCCCTGCCGATATTGATAATGAGATTGCGGATGTCTGCCAGCTGGTTGGGGTCCAGGCCGCTGGTAGGCTCGTCCAGTATGAGGACCTTAGGGTCGTGGATCATAGCCTGCGCCAGACCCACCCTTTGCTTATATCCTTTGGAAAGGTTGCCTATCTTTTTCCTGATCTCTTTCTGCAGCCCGGTCATTTCTATCACCGCGTCGATCCGGGATCTTTTCTGAGTGCCCAATTGATGAATGCCGGCTACGATCTCAAGATATTCCTTTATGTACAGGTCATAATACAGGGGATTGCTTTCCGGGAGGTAGCCCACTATTTTCCTGACCTCCATGGCCTGCTTGATGATATCCAGCCCGCAGATGCTGGCGGTGCCGGAAGTAGGCGGAATATAGGTAGTCAGCATTTTCATGGTAGTGGATTTCCCCGCGCCGTTGGGTCCCAGGAAGCCAACGATGGTACCTGAAGGCACTTCAAAGGAAATATGATTCACCGCGGCCTGTTCTCCGAATGTCTTGGTAAGTGACTGTATGTGTATGGACATAATCTTATGATGCGTATCTTGAATTATCTGATATTTTCGTATTTACCCTGGTTCAGGTCTCCTGTTTCATATCCTTTTTTGAACCAGAACATGCGCTGGGCGGAGGTGCCGTGTGTAAATGATTCGGGTACTACATATCCCTGGGCTTCCATTTGCAGCTTATCATCGCCTATGGCCCTGGCCGCATTCAGGGCGGATTCCAGGTCATTCATGTCCAGGCTGAACTGGTCACGCATATAATGCGCCCAGATACCTGCATAAAAATCGGCCTGCAATTCGAGCTGCACCGAGAGCCGGTTGTAGGTGGCCTTATCGACTTTGCCGCTTTGCTGCTGCATCCAGCGGGTACGCCCCTGCAGGTTCTGGATATGGTGCCCTATCTCGTGGGCTATCACGTAGGCCACCGCGAAGTCTCCCGGCGCCTTGAAACGGTTACGGAGCTCATCGCAGAAGCTGAGGTCTATATAGGCTTTCTGATCGCCCGGACAGTAGAAGGGCCCCATGGCCGCCTGGCCCATACCACAGGCCGAGGAGGTCTGTTGGTCGAACAATACCAGGCCTGCCGGCTGATAGGTAAGGTTATTCTGGCGGAAAATCTCCTGCCATACGTCCTCTGTACTGGCCAGCACGACCTTTACCAGATCGGCGCTGCGCGCGTCCGGGCGGGCAGCCAGCTCGGTCTCTGAAAGGGTGGTGGTCTGCTCCGTGGCAATGCCGTTATCGCCTGTCAGTCCCGTTAAGGAGCTGAGGTCTATACCGGTGAAATAGCTGAGCAGGGCAATGACCAGTACGCCTATGCCGCCCCCGGCTATCAGCTTACCGCCCGATCTGCCACGCCTGTCTTCCACGTTGCCGCTTCGTCTTTGGTTTTCCCATTGCATAATATAATAGTATTAATGAAAGATAGCAGTATCTGTAACAAATATAGTATTTCGGTATTATAATCCGGGGCTAATCTTTAGGATTCATAATAATATCCTGGTTGCGGATGCTTTCCAGGTGTATGGCTTCCATGTAGTGATTGATGAATTCCTCGCTCAGTCCCAGCTCCTGGCCCAGGGCTTTGACCCGGTCATAGATATACTGCCACCGCCTGGTCTGGAGTATGGTTACATTATGCTCTTTCTTTACACGGCCTATTTCCCTGGAGATATGCATCCTTTTACTGATGAGCTCCAGCAACTGGTGGTCGTACTGGTCTATCTGGCGCCGCAATTGCTCCAGTTGCCCGATGATCCTTTCTTCCTGTATATCGTCCTTTCTCCAGATAATGGCGTTGATGATCCGGAGCAGCTCGTCCGGTGTCACCTGCTGTGCCGCATCGCTCCATGCGCTGCCGGGACGGCAGTGCGCTTCTATGATGGCCCCGTCATAATCCAGGTCGATGGCTTTCTGCAGTATTTCCGGAATGAGCGCGCTGTTGCCTGTGATATGGGACGGGTCTATGAGCACCGGCAGGTCCGGGAACCGTCTCCTGATCTCTATGGCCAGGTGCCACATCGGCACGTTCCGGAGCCTGGCATTGCCGTAAGAGGAGAAGCCGCGGTGAATGAGGCCGATGTCCTTTATATCCGCCTGCTGGATCCGCTCTACCGCGCCTGTCCATAATTCTATATCCGGGTTAACGGGATTTTTGATGTACACAGGAATAGCTGCTCCTTTGAGCGCGTCCGCTATTTCCTGTACGCTGAACGGATTCACCGTGGTACGGGCGCCTATCCATACGGCGTCAATGCCGTACCGCAGTGCCAGCTCTGCCTGCCGGGCATTGGCCACTTCTATAATGGCCGGCAGCCGGTACAACGCTTTGACCTCCCTGAGCCATTCCAGCCCCGCTTCACCTACGCCTTCAAAATTCCCGGGCCGGGTCCTGGGCTTCCAGATGCCCGCGCGGAACATGTCCACTTTTCCTGTCCTGCTCAGGAGGTCTGCGGTTTCCAGCACCTGCTCACGGGTCTCGGCGCTGCAGGGCCCTGCTATGATCAGCGGTTTTTTTCTGGTAAGTCGTGAAATGGTCTCGTTATGCTTTATGGTATTCTCTAACATTAGTGTACTGCATCTGGGAAAATAAATCCGGGTCAAAGCCGGCTTCAAAGTTCGGATTTCTTTTAATTATTAACGGCTAAATTTAGCACATGTTTATAGATAACCAATATTAGGGTTATTTTTGCAGGGAATATGAGCCATAAGTTTTTATTACTGGATACTACGTACGCGGTCAGCTCCTATGCGCTGGCGGAAGAAGGGAAGGGTGTTGTGGCGCTGAGGCATCATGCCGAGGCGCAGGAGCAGGCGGCGGTCATCAATAATATGATCGATACGCTGCTGAAAGAGGCCAGCTGGTCCTGCCGGGACCTGTCCGCCGTCATCATCTGCTCGGGTCCCGGGTCCTATACCGGTATGAGGATCAGCTACAGCGTGGCCAAAGGCCTGTGCTACGGGCTGGAGCTGCCCCTGGTAGCCGTGGACCGGCTTTCGGTGCTGGCCTATGGTAAGCCGGGTGTATCGCTTGTGGCGCTGTATGCCAGGACCGGCGAATATTTTGCGGGTATCTGCCGCGATGCCGAATGGCTGGTGGCTCCCCGGCACTGCGAGGAGAATGCGCTGCCCCGCTATGTGCAGCAGTTGGCACCGCAGCGTCTTATAACCGACCGTGTGCCTGCCATATGGCAGGATGCCTACCCGCTGGAAGTGGAGCAACTGGACCTGCTGCAGCCGCTGAATATGGACTTCCTCTATATGCTGGGCCGGGAAAAGTACCGGGCAGGCAGCTATGAAGATATCGCATACAGCGAGCCTTTATACCTGAAACCGGTCTATACGACCGTACCTGGCAAAAAAAGCATCCTATAAAACAAATCAGGAGAATATTTTACAATCTAAATCCAAAGTAATATATTTGCAACGCCTAATTACAGCGTGATCGGGCGCATTCTGAATTTTAATCTAATACTTCAATATTTAAATATAAGTTATGCCGGAAATAGCATTTAGACAAGCTTTAAGAGAAGCCTTACAGGAAGAGATGCGCAGGGATGAGACCGTATTTCTGATGGGAGAGGAAGTGGCTGAGTATAATGGTGCTTATAAAGTAAGTCAGGGAATGTTGGAAGAATTCGGTCCCAGGAGAGTAATAGATACGCCTATCGCTGAACTGGGATTTGCTGCTATCGGTGTGGGCGCCGCCTCCAACGGCCTGCGTCCTGTGGTGGAATTCATGACCTGGAACTTTGCCGTCCTGGCGCTGGACCAGATACTGAACCATGCTGCCAAAATGCTGAGCATGAGCGGCGGGCACTTCGGATGTCCTATCGTGTTCCGTGGCCCTAACGGCTCTGCCGGTCAGCTGGGCGCACAGCACTCACAGGCTTTTGAAAGCTGGTATGCCAATATACCGGGTCTGAAAGTGATTTCCGTATCCAATCCTTATGATGCCAAAGGCTTATTGAAATCTGCTATCCGCGATGATAACCCGACCATTTTCCTGGAATCGGAGGTCATGTACGGTGATATGGGCGAAGTGCCCGCGGAAGAATACCTGATACCTATCGGCAAAGCCCGTATAGCGCGCGAAGGAAAGGATGTTACCATCGTATCTTTCAATAAGATGATGAAAGTGGCCCTTGGAGCGGCCGAAGAGCTGGCTAAAGAGGGTATCAGCGCAGAAGTGATCGACCTCAGGACGATCCGCCCGCTGGATAATGAAACGATTATCAATTCCGTGAAGAAAACCAACAGGCTGGTCATAGTGGAAGAGCAATGGCCTTTCGCCTCCGTATCTTCTGAAATTACCTACAGGGTACAGAAAGATGCGTTCGATTACCTGGATGCTCCTATCAGGAGGATCTGCTCCGCAGATGCGAACATGCACTATGCGCCGAGCCTGGTAGCTGCCTATCTCCCCGATGTGCCCAGAACGGTGAATATTGTAAAAGAGCTGATGTACACTAAAAAATAACAGCAATTATAAATCGTTTGAATGAAGCTGTCTGAAAAGCTTCTTTTAATTGTCACATTGAGCCTGTCGAAATGTGGTATGTACGGATCAAGCAACCCTGTCTATATTGCGGCTTAGCCCCATATGACAGGGTTGCTTATTTTTAGACAGCCTCATTTTTTTGTTCTTATTACGGGGCTGCCGGCATATTTTATGAACGGATTCAACAAAATCTGATTTTTGGCATTAATATTGTCTGGTTAAATACTAAAAAGAAAGATTATGAAAATAAAATTACTTGGCTTGTCCTTATTGACAGGAGCCTCCATGCTGATAGGAGGATGTTCCAAAGACGGTTCTGTGAATATTTTTTCACTGGAAGATGATAAGACCCTGGGCTTGCAGACCAAGGAGCAGATAGAAGCAAATCCTTCCCAGTTCCCTATTATGCCGCCTTCCCAGTATCCTGCTGCCTACGAATACATCTATTCTATCAGGAATGAGATCCTTGCGAGCGGGCAGGTAACGCACAAAGATGATTTTGTATGGGAAGTAAAGCTCATCAAGGATGATAATACGCTCAATGCCTTCTGTACGCCGGGCGGCTATATATACGTGTATACCGGCCTTATAAAGTACCTGGACAGCAAATCCGCGCTGGCGGGGGTAATGGGCCATGAAATGGCGCATGCCGACCGGAGGCATTCTACCAACCAGATGACCAAACGTTATGGCGTGCAAACGCTGCTGGATGTAGTATTGGGTAAGAACCAGGGGCTGGTCAGCCAGATCGCTTCGGAACTGGTGTCGCTCCGGTTCAGCAGGACCGATGAAACGGATGCGGATGCGCATTCCGTACAATACCTGTGTCCTACCAAATACCACGCGGACGGCGCCGCTGAATTCTTTGAAAAGATCGAGCAGTCGGGCGGTTCAAATGTTCCTGAATTCCTGAGCACGCACCCCAGTCCCGATAACCGCGTTAAAAATATCCAGGATAAGGCAGTGGAGCTCAATTGCGGTACCACGATCTCCAACACGGAAAATGATACGGAATACAGGCAGTTTAAGAACAGCTTGTAGCAGATCTTCTGATAATTTTAGTTATAGGCCGGTACCTGATAAGGTGCCGGCTTTTTACTTTTCGTTTGCCGGGGAAATAATCATAAAATGGAAAGAGAATGTGTGTTTTCAAAAGTCCTGATAGGCGCAAGCAGTGCTGCCGGCTAAGCGGGTAAGATAGCGTGCTTAAGTCATTGTTGGGTAAAAGTACGCAGGCATATGATACAACCATAGGTAAAAAGACCGGGCGGCCCGCAGGGCCGCCCGAAGTATTGAGAACCGGGAACTTTTCTTCCGATTGGCAAAGGCCAATAACTTATTTTTTCACCGGCGTACCATTCTCAAAAAAGTAGGCTTCCGATCTCCCGTCGGGAAAAATATTGATCAGTCTGCCGTCCCGTTTGCCATCCTGCATTTCAGCCAGCTCAATGCCGCCGGTCGAATACATGATCACCATAAAGCCGTGTGTTATACCGGCCTTGTAAGTGGCATAGATTGTATTAGGACTGTTGGAATAAAGCGAATAGCCCGGACCTTCCAGGAAGCCGTTGACAAACTTTCCTGTATATAATATGCTTTTCCCGTCGGGCAGGTTTTCCAGCTTAACGCCTATACCATTCTGGCAATTACCGTAAGGACAGTCCGCATTGCCGCTTTTCAGGACGGCATGGTTGTCTTTCAGCACACCCTTATCGAAGGTATGGGCAATAATACTACCGTCCTCGAAAGGGGTAACATGCAGTCCCTGCTTCTGATCGTTGACAAACATCCCGTAGCTGATACGGTCGCCGTCTTTATACACTACAAAACCTTCTTTCTTCCCGTCTTTCCATTGCCCGGAACAAAGCTGTTCGCCGTAAACATCACCCGGACCATCCAGCTTGCCGTTCTTAAAAAATCCCGTGGTAGTGGTCTCACCGGCAACCAATGCACCATAGCCGTTGTTGCAATCTCCCTGGCACTGTGCTGCAGCCCGGGTCATACACATGATGAACGCAAGGGCTGTAAATAAACTCATTGTTGTTTTCATTGTTTTGTATTTAGTGATGATATCATTATGTGGTGCTGTCGTTATTTTTCTGATGCGGCATTATCTCCCGGTATAGATAAAGGGTGCCCAGGACAGGGAGAACTGTAGCATAGGATCGCCGCTGGTGATGAATTCTCTTTTTACCTCGTTCAGCGCTTTTACGAATGTCTTCTTTTCCCCGAAGACTTTCTGGTAGAGCCTGGATACCAGCACGGAAGTGGCGTAGTCATTCACATTCCATAATGACGTGATGGTCGAGCTGGCGCCGGCCATCAGGAAAGCGTGGTTAAGTCCCGCTACACCATCGCCCGGTACCAGCTTACCCAGGCCTGTCTGGCAGGCGCTCAGCATCACCAGCTCGGGGGCCATCTTCAGCTTAGCCACTTCACTGACCACCAGCTCTCCATCTTCGCCATCTACGGGTTGCGGGAAGACCGAAAACATAATACCGCTCAGATCGAACACATAAGGATGCACGCCCGCGTGGCTTGCCAGGTGAATGATACGGTAATGATGCAGCGCACCGGAGGCATTCAGCCGCTTAAATTCATTTTCGGTCATCTTATCATTCAGGAAAATATCGGCATCCGGCACGATGGTTTTGATCATTTCCACTTCCTTTTTTGTACCCTCCAGGTAATTGGCAGCCGTTTTGCTAAAGGTGGCGAACGCCGCGTCAAGATGCTGGTCGGTGGCAATAGCTTCCTTCACTTTAAGCTCGACGCGCTCTATATCGGTCTGTGACTGCAGGGGATAGCCTTTGGAAGTCCGTGCGCTATACCGGGCGTCACCGAAGGCCAGTACCGGCTTGCTGTATATTCTGGATTTGCGGGTGCGCAGGTTGACCAGAACCGTACCGCTGGGGATATAGCTGATGTCGTATTGCTGCACCAGGTATTGCTTGTCCCCGGTAACCAGGGTCTCAAAAGGCAGGTAATTCAGTTCGCCGTCCAGGGAGAAGATCAGGTGCTTCTTGCCGGCAAGCTGGGGTTCGAACATCTGGAGCAGCATATTGTAAAGCGCCATACCGATGCCCTTCGCTATATTGGGGTTATAGGTGCCTTTTTTGAGCTCGTCGGATGAAGGATTCAGCTTGCGCCGGTACAATTCGATGAGCAAGCCCATCTCACCCTGCTTAAAATCATGGCCCCGGGCCTCTTCCCTGGACTGGTACCGGGTGTAAACAGGAGTGCGGAACTCTTTTTGAGCCAACTCTTGCTCTATTGCCCCGATCTCGGCATTGAAACCGGCATATATCTCGGGCAGGAAGCTGTTCCGTGCGAAGGAAAACCCAAAATGCACCTTATCTTTGGTCAGGACCAGCGGTATGTAGTAGCCATCAGAAAGCTCGCCCGATATGTCGATATAGTAGATCAATGCTTCATCGGGCCGCAATACGGCCTGTATCTCCTTCAAGGTGGCCCGCTTTTTATTTTTCGAGGTGCTTTCCGACAGGCTGTAGCCCTTCACGTCTTCAATGACCGGCAGCAATTCTTCGCCGCCCTGGACATGGGCAATACAACCTATCAGAAGATTACAGACCCGGTTGTAATCCGCCAGCAAGCCCTTCACCGTTTCGGCCGAAGCCCCGGCCATCTCGTTCTCTATGATCTTTTTAGAACGGACAAAGTGGGGGATGGCTTCTTTATATCGGGCGTCATTGGTGAGCAGCACACCCTGGTTTTCCGCTACGATAAAGGATTTTTCATCGCTCTTGAGGGCCGCTGACATCTGCCCGCTTACGAATCCCTCTTTGTTCTGTACCAGGCCATAATCGCTTACGCCGGTCCTTTTGGCATAAGCAATGCCTTCGTCAAACAGCTGTGCAGCCCTGGCTTTATCCGCATAGCTGATGGCTACGCCCGCGGTATTGTAAGCGTCTATTTTGTGTCCCTGGTTCACAATTTTGGGAATAACGGCAGCCAGTGCCTGCCCGTATTCTTTTGCCTGATTAATGTCTTTTTTCTTCAAAAAAGCGTCCGTCAGGTTGATCAATACCTCGTAGGACAGGGCCGGGGCGATACCCGAGCTGTTGAGTTCCGCCAGCAGTATCTTGGATGCCGAAATGATCGCTTCGTAATCTTTGACGTTTTCACTGTACCGCTCCATTTGCCTGTACAGCAGATATTTGGACAGCGGGTTGTCACGCTTTTCAGCAAGGGCTGCATTGAAATCCGGCAACAGCTTACGGAACAGGGTTTCCGTTTTCTCCTTGCCTGCTACGCAGGAAACAGCGATGCTGCCCAACAGATGATCATACAGCACGGCGGGATAGGCTCCGGCCTGCTTTTTAGCCTTGAGCTGCGCAAAGGCATCCTGTGGAAAAGCGCTTTTCCCGGCATCGAAACCCTTCAGTTTTATTACGTGCTGTTCGTGGAAAGCCATATTGCCTGCATAATGCTGCCTGTATTGTTGCAGGCCCTGTCGCAGTGCGTTTGTAACGCCTGAATAGTCGGTATAGGATGCAAAATTATCCAGCAATCCCTGCAGGTACTGTTCCGCCTGCGCCTTTTCTTCGGTGCTCATCGGTATAAAAGCAAGGGTGTACATGGCATTGGTCACTACTTGCGGTTCCTTGGCGTACATAGCAGCCATCACAGCCGAAGTGAGATGAACGGAATGAAACGGGTATAAAGCTATCACAGCCTGATAATATCGGGAAGCTGAAGGATACTGCTTGTTGTTGTAGAGGGCATTCCCGGCATAAAAATACAGGCTTGCCTCTTCGGGATACCTGTCGGCCAGGGCTATAGCGAGATTGAAGGCTTCTTCCCACCGGCCGGCCTTGTTGGCATTGGAAAGCTGCTGCCAGGCGGGATGCGTTTCTAATCTGTCCGGCTGGGGGAATACTTCCTGGAACTGGCCGTAAGCGCTATACATACCCAGCAGCAGGTATAAAGAAAAAATTTGTTTCACGCGCATTGGTGTTAAGTATTAAAATATAAATCCCTGCGGCCCGGTAGACATACGGCTTGTACCGGGAGGGTCAGACGAGAAAGCATCCGGTATATTATTGCTTTCAAATATTTTACTGACTATCTGCATACGGTTAACTAAAGTAATTAGCCTCCTGCGCCTCTCATGCCATTGCCGGGAATAGCAAAAGGCCAATGGTGATGATTGTTTTGATTTTTTTATCTCTTTCCCTGTCTTTACAGAAATTGCTCCGCTCGCTCCATTCCGCCCGGCCGAAATGATCATTCCAATGATCCTGGCGACTGGCATTTTTTCTAAAACAACTACTACTCTTTAACTACCTGCACCACTTTGTACTGCGACCTAGACCTTAATATCCACCTGCACTATCCGGATAAAAATTGCCGGTCTTTATTGCTTCGTCGGCTTCCGTACGATGACCATTCCGGCGTGGGCGGGAGTGGCATAGTACTGGGCATCAATGAGGCTTGCGGGGTCTTTGAGCTTCGGCACGACAATCAAAGCTCCTCCTCTGTTATTGTTGTTCTGGCTGTCACGGATCGTGCGGCCATAATCTATAGCGATCTGGCTGCCCGTCTCTACCTGGTTGAATTCCCTGGTATTGGGCCGTACAAAGTCGTCCTGTCCATCCCATTTGACAGTTACGTCCTGGACCTCGCAGTTCATGGAGGCCTTTCCTTTGAAGGTTACTGAGCCGTCGGCGGCGATGGTTACCGTTACGGGATTGGGTGAGCAAAGAGGCTGTAGGTGCGGGCCTTCCCAGGTACCTTTCAGCGAAGCGAAAGCCGCAGGCGGTGTGGTGCCGAAATGCTCCACGTTGTTGCGAAAACGGTATTGGTTTGAAAATTCTATGGAAGTGTAGCCATCATACAGCTCTCCGCTGTCGTCCGCATAGATCAATATTTGCTGACGCTTGGAATCCTGGTTATTGGCCCAGGTTGTAATGGTGGTATTGGAGGGGCTGCCTGATACACGGATGAATTGCTTGTAATTACTGCCGCCGTTGGCGTTGATGTCCACATTATTCTCAGCCAGCACACTGCCGCTTGCGTTCAGCAGCTTCATCGTAAATGTCGTGCCGTTTCGGGAGAGGACGAGCTTGCCTTTGCCGATATCGCTTCCTTTGCCTGCAGGAGTAGCATAGATGGCTACAGGATGCTCTCCTGCATAGAAGTCGGCCACGGCATTTGAATTATTAAAGTCGAGCGATGCCGCTCCGGAAAAGCTCTTTGCGATGCCGACCGAGAATTCCGAAGTTCCAATGCTATCCGGGTTTTCTTCTTTGGGATCCTTATTCACCGGAGGAGTGTCGTCCTTACTGCAGGAAATAAATGACACTATGCTGGCTATGAGGACTGTGCTCAGGCCAAAACCTCTTACGAAGCGCGAGGTTTGCGCTGTGGGTTGGTTAGTTACATTTTTCATATTCTTGGTTTTTTAAAATTGAATGTTATTTTATTTCCCTGCCTGTTTTGTCAATATAAAAATATTTGCCGTTGGCGTTCACATAGGCTTTCCCGTTCCTGAAATCTCCTGCCTCGTCAAATTTTACATTGATAACTTCCTTACCGGTTTTATCTATGTATCCCCATTTGCCGCCGAGCATTTGCTGCTGTTCATCATTGTATCTTGCACCAATATTGACGGCAGCTAATCCATCGGAAAAAAAACCGGCAAAGTCATACTTCGGAGATACCACTAATTTCCCGGTACTATCTACAAATCCATATTTTCCACCGTTATAAACCGTTCCCATCCCTTCTGTAAGCGCTCCTGCATACTCAAATAAAGGCTGTACAACGACGTTCCCTTTGTCGTCTTTATAGCCGTAATAGCCATAGGTCTCGTGTTTAAATGGTTTCAGGCGCTGCGCCTGAAATGTTGTTCCCCCGGACAGCATCAGGCAGAGGGTGATGATGGTTTTGGTGTACATATTTTATGAACTTTAAAGGGTTGCTTTTATGCTGCACCCGGTCACGAAGCTTGCGGGCAGGATGACAGCTTACATACGTTTGCCGGGCCGGTAGCAGGCCAGGTAATTCCTATAAATACGATTGCTTCCAATTTTTTGATAAAATTAACATGCTTTTGTAGCTTCGTAAATACGGCAGATGTCGTATTTATGCCGGAATGTAGCAACAGCGGACCCGGCACAGGACGGAGATGCTTTGCCGGGATGACATGAACAGCAGGCAGCAGTAAACACTATAAGATAAGCTGCAAATGATTAGAAGAGATGCCTCATGTAACCAGCGCGCTAAGACCTTTTATTGCAAAACCGGTCTTGACCTGCAGAGAGAACACTTCTCAGCGAGCATATTTATAATAAGAGATTGGTGCCTGTAAGCCGATAGTCACTTAAAATAATTAAGCATGGATGATGAAAATAATTATACGGATGTGCTGTCAAGGCATTATGATGCTGTTTGGGGACAAGGCTCCACTTCGCTGATATGGGAATACGGGCCTGTGAATAAATTGAATGATGATTTCAGCGTGCAGGAGTTTCCACCCGGAGATAGGATAGGCATGTGGGTATATGCCACATCAGGAATGAGCTCTCATATGACAAAAGAAGGTGAGCCTGTCGAATTGCACATGTTTTCCTGCAGGCAGGACCGCGGATTGGCAGAGCTCCTGACAAGTGTTGCCTATTATCATAAGCTCGTTGCCAAGCTGAATTTGCATCATACTATAAATTTCGGTCAACCCTGGCAGGATAATTCAGGATGCGATCATGGCTTTATTTCATTACCTTATATAAATGGCCCGGCGCTGATGGATTGTGCTTACCTGGGGGGAAATATTAAATGTTACTGGATGATACCTGTTACTGCAAACGAGGTGGCATTCAAGATACAGTATGGCGCGGAAGCACTGGAAGCAATCTTTGACAGGGAAGCGCTGGATTATCCAGATCCCGGGAGGAATGACGTAATCAGGTAGGACAGCGGGGAGCTATCCCGGGATATCGTAATAATGGAGTAATGCATTTGAATTATTATACCCATGCCTGATGACTGAAAGGGCTATTTTTTATCGAGCTTCCTGACCACCCAGGGCAGCGAAAGCCCTTGTCCCAGCAGGGAGAATAACACCACCACGATGGAAAGGAAAATGATCTCATTCCGCATCGGGAAAGGAGTGCCGTCCGCCAGGGTTACGGGCAGACCGATCGCAATGGCCAGTGAAACGATGCCCCGCATTCCCGACCAGGTAATGATAAAGCTTGTCCGGGAATCAAACAGCGCGTCTTCGCTGACCCTGCGGTTTCCCCGGAAAGCCCTTTGAAGGTTGAACTGCTGCAGGTACACCCGTATCATACGGATCGCCAGGGCAGTTACCGCAATTACCGCGGCATACCCTATGTAGGTCCAGGTTGCACCTTCATCCATCTTTTTCAGCACGACAGGGAACTGCAGCCCGATCAGCAAAAAGATAAGCCCGTTGAGCAGGAAGATTATCACATCCCAGAAATGCTTTGACTGGTTCCTGATGGGCTCGGGGAATTTGTGCCGGCTCAGTCTTGACATGCTAAGACCCAGGATCACTACTGCGATCACGCCCGAAACCTGAAAATGCTCGGCAACGAGATAGGTTACAAAAGGCATCAGCAATGTCAGGCTGATGATGACCATATCATTGGCACGGAAAAAACGTGATACCCACCCCAGCAGTATGCCCGCGATCATACCTGTCAGGAAACCGCCGCCCAGCACCCACAGGAATTGCAGCGAGGCCTGCCACCAGACAAAAGCGACACCGCTGACGGCGGCTATCGCAAAACGATAGGCTATCAGTGCCGAAGCATCGTTCACCAGGCTTTCTCCTTCCAGGATCGTTACGGTCTTATGGGGTAGTCCCAGCCCTTTGGTGATGCCGATCGCCGCTACGGCATCGGTGGCTGAAAGGATAGCGCCCAGCACAAAAGCAAGCGGCCAGCTCATGCCAGGTATCAGGTAATGGGCAACGATGGCAATGCCCCCGGTGGTAATAAATACCAGGCCGATGGACAGGGTGCTGATGGTATTGAAATTGGTCTTAAAATCTTTGAATGAAATATTGAACGCCGCATCATATAATAAGGGCGGCAGGAAAAGCAGCATCACGATATCAGGGTTCAGCTCAATACCGGGCATAGCAGGCAGAAATCCGATGCCTATTCCTGTCAGCAGCAACAGCACAGGGGCCGGCAGCTTTATCTTGTCTGCGATACCGGACACCCCGATCATCAGTGCCATGATAATGAGTACGATCGTATAATTTTCCATTCTGAAATTAAAGTTATTGCATTTGATTGTTTCCCGGCAGCATCAGTGCTGTTTATTTATGTATCGCCCGTCCAGCTACTAATTCGCGGCCGCGATACCGTGGGGCTGTTAAGACATCCGTGCGGTAAAGCCGTATGGGACATCAATATTCCATCAGGTCTTTATACAGCCCGTACAGGCGTTTCCGCAGGTATTTTACGGCATAATGCTTCCGGGATAAGAGTGTATTGACAGGTATGTTCATTGTTTTTGCTACCTCCTTAACAGGCAGCCCTTCCAGCTCCGTAAGTTCAAAGGCCTCCCTTTGCTCCGGAGGTAATTCCGACAGGGCGGCTTCCAGCTCTTTCCAGACCAGGGAGCGCATATATTCCGCTTCCGGGGTCGGGCTGTCATCATTGAACAGGATATCTGAAAACGCTTCCAGCACATTCCCTTCCTCATCATACCGGGAAGCCGGCAGCGCTTCCTCCCGCTTTTTCCTGCCTTTATTGATGATGGTGTTCCGGGCTACGCGGTAAAGCCAGGCCGTGACCTGCTCGATCGGGCTGATATTGCTTTCAACCGTCTTGACCAGCTGGTAAAATACATCCTGCAGGATATCTTTCGCATCTTCGCTGTTAGAGACGCGTTTCCGTATGAACGATTGCAGGCGGGGCTGATGCTCCTTTACAAGCTGCTCTACATTGGCTTTCCCGTTGTGCTCATTTGTCTCCATCATTATGCTGCGCTTGCCCTTCCCTGTCAAAGTGTTCGGCTCCGAAAGGATGACCGAAGCCAAATTTCCGCCGCTTATTGATAAATTCTTTACGCTGCTCCGGTGTCATATTCATCCATTTCTCGCGGATATGATTGCCTCTTTCGTGCATCATCCGTCTGCCGCCCCATCCGAAACGCCCGAAAAGTATGCGGCTCAGTACCAGCAGACCCAGCGCCTGCCAGAAATTAATGGTGACGAATCCGAAAATGCCGGGTATCAGCCAGTTCCACAGCAGCATGACCGCAACGCTCACGGCAGCCAGCGCTGCTATGCCCATTAAGGCTATTTTTATGCCTCTTTTCATATGTATTAATTATGATGTGTTTCAATGAAGAGCACTTCCGGACTGTAGCGGAAAGTGCTCTTGGGTTAGATAATTAATTAATGCCTGTGCGCCCAGAAGCCTTGCATACCCTGCATCCGGCCTTTAAAGGCGTTTTTTCGCTCCTCCACAAATGCCTGCTTTTCTGCTGCCGACATCTTTGTCCATTTTTCGCAAAGTTCGTCCAGTTTCTCTACAGAAAAGCGGTCTTCTCCCGCTTTTCCGAACCGCTCATTGGCAAATTCGAGCTTTTCACTGTCGGTCATATCCGACCATTTTTCCCGGAACTGTTTGCTGGCTTCCTGATCAAAAGGATTATAGCCGAAGTATCCCATTCCAAAACTGTTTGGTGTCATCATGTGCTTAAATTTTTGTAGTGATTCAATTTGTTGCTTTAAGAACGTTCTTACCTATGAAGACAACCGGGAAGGAAAAATATTTTATGAAGTCCGGATTTTTTTTAAAAACAGGAAAATTGCTAAGATGTTCAACCCGTTTAACCTGGCAGAGACTTTAAGCCTGTGTAAAACAGATAAAATTGTACATTTAGCAGTAAATTCATAGTATGGATAAATATCAGGAAACTTTTGACACCTGGAATAAAATTGCGCATATCTACCGGGACAGGTTTATGGACCTGGACCTGTATAATGAAACGTATGACTGTTTCTGTGAGCTGGTACCGGCAGAGGGCGCCGTGATCCTGGAGATCGGCTGCGGACCGGGCAATATCACCAGGTATCTTTTGGGTAAGCGGCCGGATTTTGATATGACGGGGATCGACGTGGCCCCGGATATGCTGGAGCTGGCCCGGCAGCACAATCCTTCGGCCCGGTTCCTTGCTATGGACTGCAGAGACCTCCGCCAGTTGGATGCCCGGTATGACGGGATCGTCTGCGGGTTCTGCATACCTTATATATCGCAGGAGGACATCGCCACGCTGTTCAGGGACTGCCATGAGCTGCTGTCAGCCGACGGGTTGCTGTACCTGAGCTTTGTGGAGGGAGATCCTGAAACGTCCGGTTATCAGACCGGGAGCAGCGGCCTCCGGCTTTTCTTCTATTACCATACACGGGATCATATAATGCAGGAGCTGGACAGGAACAACTTTGTCCCGGTACGGCAATTTGATGTCCCGTATCCCAAATCAGATACGACGTATGAGACCCATACCGTTATGATCTTCCGGAAAATAAAGTAAGACGGCAGCTATCCGTTTACAGGACAGGCCGTCTTATGGTTGTTTGTTTTGTCTGGTTGTGAGTTTGCGGAAGCTTACAGGTTCAGGTCGCCTTCCCTGCCTATATCCAGCTGCTGACCGGAGACGGCGCTGGCCGCTACTTTTAAAATGGTCATCAGCTTATTCGTCTTATTATCCCAATAATGCGCTTCCTGCGGGGTCACCTTCAGTACCCTGATCCGGGGATCTTCCTTGCCTTTCTCAAACCAGCCTTCCATCATCTTGTTCCAGTATTTCTCTATCCTGTCCTTATCCTCCGAGATTTCCGCGGTGCCGTTAATGCTTAGGAAGTTATAATCTCCTACATGCGAAAACAGCACGCTGACCTTATTATTATTTTTCAGGTTGGCATAGGTCTCGCTTTCCGATGAGAACAAATACCAGATATTACCTTCAGGGTCAGCTTCCTGCCGGCTCATAGGTATGGCGTGAGGGTACACGCTGCCGGAGGTAAAAGTGCAAAGCATACCGATATCGATCTTATTGACCATTTCCCGGAGCTTTTCGACAGCCGCCGAGTGATGCAGATTTTCTGTGCTCATAGTTGTTTATTATTTTGAATTATACATTGATAGCAGGTACACAGCCTGCTTTTTGTCTGCTTTATTGTTATTATTGATACCAGGCCGTCCTGTCTTAAGCCGGAACTTTTCTGCCGGTTTCCCTTTCCCATACCCGGTGGCCTTTCATTACAGCGATGAAATCCTCCGCCAGGTTATCCCGGCTTTCAAAGATGACGCCCTGGTCTTTCTCAATAAACGTCTTGCCCGCCAATGATTCCGCGCCTTTGGCAAAGGCCAGCGCCTTGCAGTGCCGGTAGCCTTCGTTCAGGAACTGCAGGAAATCGGCGTTATCGGCCAGCCTGGCTACTGAATCACCGTCCGGGATATAAAAGGCATCGTAACATACGGATGCTTCTGTCAGGTAAGAGTGCAGGATGGCTGCCTTACCGCCCTCCTTATATTTGATTTCCCCCACGTGCGGAGCGATCAGGACCGCCTGCGCGCCTTCTTTTTCAAGCTCCTGCTTCATGGTATCGATAGATGCCCTGCTGACCCCTTCATCTACCAGGAAAGCTACTTTCCGGGACCGGATGGTACCTTCGCCTGCCTTTACCTTCATGCTGAGGGCAGGGGATAGCTCTATCTCGGGTTGTTGGGGCCGGATCGGGTACTGCGGGTGATTCTGGCGTGCGAATTTTAAAGTTAGCGGATCCAGCTCTTCAGAAGGCTTAAGTCCCAGGTTATCACCTACCTTCTTTGCCAGCGTTTTATCGATCTGGTTCAATACGGCCAGCTCCCGCTTGCGGATATTAACGTCCTTCACCTTGGAAAGTTCAAAGCTCAGCGCATTGATGATATGAGCCTGCTCTTCCTTGCTTTGGGAATTGAAAAACAGCCGTGCCTGTGTAAAATGATCCGCGAAGGCCTCCGGGCGGGCCCTTACTTTAGGCGCGTTCACGGGCTGCCGGTGCGACTGGAAGCCTGTTTCGCCTTTCAGCATAGCGTGGTAAGGACAGCCTTCGGCTTTGCTGTTGGGGAAATAGCTTACCGCTCCCCCGGGTATGTCCATCCTGCTGAATCCGTCTTTCTGGTTGTTATGCTTACCGTTTACGGGCCTGTTGATGGGCAGCTCATGGAAGTTGGGGCCGCCCAGCCTGTAATTCTGGGTATCCATATAAGAGAAGATCCTTCCCTGCAGCAGGGGATCATCGGAAAAGTCAATGCCGGGGACCAGCCTGCCGGGGTCAAAAGCGGCCTGTTCCGTTTCGGCAAAGAAATTCCCGGGGTTCCTGTTGAGCGTCATCGTACCGATGATCTGAACAGGGACCAGCTCTTCGGGGATGATCTTGGTCGGGTCCAGGATATCAAAAGAGTATTTGGATTCGTCCTCTTCGGGTACCAGTTGTACCCCGAGGTCCCATTGCGGGTAATCGCCGTTCTCAATGGCCTCCCACAGGTCGCGCCGGTGAAAATCGGCATCGAACCCGGAGATCTTCTGGGCTTCGTTCCAGGCTACTCCATGCACGCCCAGCCTGGGTTTCCAGTGGAACTTCACAAAAGTGGCCTTACCCTCCGCATTCACGAATTTAAAGGTATGCACCCCGAATCCTTCCATCATCCTTAAGCTCCTGGGTATGGCCCTGTCCGACATGATCCACATCGTCATATGGGCCGCTTCGGGCATCAGCGAGATAAAATCCCAGAACGTATCATGCGCGGATGCCGCCTGGGGCATTTCATTATTGGGTTCCGGCTTGACCGCGTGGACAAGGTCGGGGAAGTTCATGGCATCCTGGATAAAGAAGACCGGGATATTATTGCCTACCAGGTCATAATTCCCTTCTTCGGTATAAAATTTAACGGAGAAGCCCCGGACATCCCTGGCCAGGTCTGTTGAGCCCTTGAAGCCGGCCACCGTAGAGAAGCGTGTGAATACAGGCGTCACGGTCCCTTTTTTCAGGAAGGCGGCAGAGGTATAAGCCGACATATCTGCGGTGGCTTCGAAAATCCCATGCGCGCCGGATCCCCTGGCATGTACCACCCGTTCCGGGATCCGTTCCCGGTCGAAGTGCATCAGCTTGTCGAAAAAAATATGATCCTGCTGCAGAGAGGGGCCTCTTTCACCGGCTTTGAGCGTATTGTTGTTGTCATACACCGGCACTCCGTCATTGGTGGTCAGAACTTTGTTGGTGTTATCAACCTGGTGCTGGTCGATGTGGGCGGTTTTTAAGTTACTTTGCTTTTTCATAATCAAAATTTTGTTGAGATTATTACAGACCGGAAAGGTCGCTGTACAGGTGATTGAAAGTGTAGTATAAACAGAAAAAGCTACTAATTGTTTTAATGCTTACTGACTATCTACATATAGGCAACAAAAAAACCATAGATGCGGGGGTCTATGGTTTTTTTATTTGGTTTCTGACAGTTTCTCGAGGAGATGTAATAACCTTTCGTTCTGTTCTTCTAACTTATTATTCTGCCTTTCTAACCGTTCTATCACTTCCTTATACATCTTTCGTTCGTCTTCTGCCAAACCGTTATTATTTATGGTTACGCTCTCGCTTATGCCATTTGAATAAGTAAAATGCTGTTGTATAATAGTCTGGTCGCTTAACTTCAATAAATCACTTATATCCATTTTATATAAACTTGCTAATTTCTCTATCCTTTCTATCGTTATCTGTGCTTGTCCCTTCTCCATTAATGAATACGTGCTGGGTGCTACATCCAAGACATTAGACACATACTCCTGTGTATAATTATGGACTTCCCTTAAAACCCTCAATTTATTACCTAATTTCTTGTTGATATTCATTTCCTTATATGCTATCTAAATGCAAGTTAATCAAATCTATGATTGATACAATATATTCACCGAAAAATCAATGAAACTTTCGATTTATCATTACAGACAAACACCCAAATATATCTTTCTTTGCTCCTACAAAACAAAGATATTTATTTCTATGAAAACACCTATCATTACTCTATTTTCTTTTCTTTTAGTCTCTTTGATTGTCTCTTGTAAGCCAAAAGATATTGATCCTATTAACGATCCAAAGCCGGACACAACCCAAGTTGATAACGGCTATCTTAAAGACAAAGACGTCTTTGTATATAACGAACAAAACCTGACTTATACCTACAATCAGGACTATAAAGTCCGTAAGTCAATGGTGGATAGTCATATGGTTGACCTGTTTTATCACCTCAAAAATGGACTGAATACCATTACTACAACCCATTACGTCAATGCAGAGGTGTCTATTACAGACTACACCGATGAAAACAACTTTACAATTTCAAACACGGTTAAAATTGCCCGGTCTTATCATAACGGGGATAAGGACTATTCCTTGAAATATGACTATGAAGTCAAAGACGGTGTAATGGTAATGAAGGAACATAATGATTTATATCCAACCCATATTATTCATGATTCGTCAAATAGAGATATATGGCGTCCTGCTGATAATCCGTTAAAGATACGGTTTAATAATACGGTGTTATATCATATAGAAATGTTTACATCCGGTTCTAATGAATATCGTATATCCGTTGATTTAGTAGCTTTAAAAGATAGTTCAACTTACAAAAATAATACAAATGGCATTGAGCGTTTAGTCTTGACCCTTGAAAATGGTAAAAAGGTTAGTCCCCGTTATTGGGCTCCAGTTGATGACCAACAGGGCGGGTATGTTGAATTTGTCTTTGATAATCCGGCAAGGGAAATTAGTGAGGGATTAATACTATTTAAAGTAAAGTCAATAACGTTAAATAGCATTACCTATCCATTGACTGAAAGACAACATAAATACTTTAAGAGAGTAAATTATGTATGGGAATAAAATATAGCATGAAAAATAAATTATTCAACAACAGGGAAAGCCGAAAACTGATTTAGAGTAGGCACTAAACAAATTACTTTTATGCCTAAATGTAAATGGTGTGGCAGAACATTTGAGAAAGGAGGATTTAATAAGTTTAAAAGCAGTTGGACATTAGGAATTGCTGGTAGGGAAAGTTATTGTAGTCGTCAATGTGAAGTCTCTGCTGTTCATGGTAATAACAGTGTAATGGATTCGGAAAGACCATCTTTTAATCCTTTTAGAAGTAATTCAAGGGCTAATGAAGATAATAATGCTGAATTAGCAAGAATACAATTAGAAAAAGAACAATTTAGAGAAAAATTAGAAGCAGAGAAAGCATCCAAGAGAGAAGCCAAAGCAGAAATTTTAAGAGAGCAAGGTAAGCCATTTATGGCTTTTGTTGTTGTCAATCAAGATAAAATAGGATATGGATTATTATTTGGCTTAGTATTTGGTATCCCAATAATATTTTCTGTAACTAATGCTTTAATCGGTATAATTGTATGTATAATTGTTGTAATAGCAATAGGATTAGGAACCTATAAATATTTAAAAGAAATGTTAAAGAAATAAAAAGTTAAGGATATATATCCTTAACTTTTTATTTTCACATATAAATTATATCATATTTTAAATTTAATCACTTTTTATTAACCTTTTAAACAACTTTTAAATTATGCCAGAAATAGTCATAAGGAATACCGAACTTGACAAAGGAGAACTTTTTTTTGAAAAAATTTTTAATAATAGTCTTAATAAGAGGTTAGAAAGAATACGCATAACAACAACTGGAATAACCAATGAGAATTGGTCATTATTTAATGAAACCTCTATTGAAATTATAAAGTGTGATAGAAGCACTGGCCAACAAGATTCATATAAACTGGATATAAATAAATTACAAGATAACCAATATACTTATAGTGGAGAATATAATTTTGATTTAACAAATGATTGTTTCTATATATGTAGATTCAACTATAATAATATAAGTATTTTAGATATAGAATTCACAATTACTATTACTTACGAATTAACATAATACTATTTAATCTTTGAAGATATGACCGTAGCCAATTACATTACGATTACCTGTTAAGTGGCTAAATCTTTCAATTTTATAATCTACATTTACAAATCGAAGTTTTATCATATGGCTTGATTTTAAATCCGCCATTTTGAAAATATCATGAACATCATCTTCTGATATTTCTATTCGACAATTATTTTCTTTACACCAATCAATAATTTCTTTTGGAGTTGATATATTCCAAAAATCATCTGATAATTTAGATATAGCACATAAAATCCAAAAAGTTTTATTCACTAATAATTCTTCGCTCGTTAATTCTTTTTTTGTTATTTCCATAAACAAAACATTTAATTTCTTGAATTATATATTCGGAATTGAATGTTTTGTTTATGTTTTTTAATGACTTTTTTTAGAAGATTTTTTAAGCGGCCCATGAATGCTCTATACAAGCCAATGCAAGACCGTCAAACATATCTCTATGCTTGAAATTACGTCTATTCAATTTATAACAGAACTCGTTTAAGTAATTTTGGATATACTTCTTATTCACTGAATGATGAATACCAGCAGTCATCTTTTTAGAGTTAGAAATGATTGTGTGCACCCAAGGAAGTTTTTTCATGGCATCTTCTTTCTTTACCACTTCTGAATAATGCTTTTTTACAACATTAGATAATCTGTTAAAGCCTTTATGTTTATCGGTATAGACCGTAGCAGTCTTACATATAGACTTCTGGACTTCATAGTTAATGGATTTAATAGTAAAACTATCTACATAAGACATCTTTACATATCCCAAGACCCTCTTTTTCTTATGCTTTAAATCGTGTTCTACTGGCTTGCTTTCAACCATAACCAGGACTTTCGCTTGCCGTTGGCTGCCTTGTCCGGCTTTCAGTTTCGTTTTACCCCTTTTAAACTCGTCATTGACCACTTCATAATGCCCACCATCTATCTCTATATCCCCGTCTAAAAGGTATCTTTCGTCCCTTTTACCCATTATTATACGGATTTTATGAAGCATATACCATACAGTCTCATAACAGGATATACCTAAATGACTTTTTGATAGTAGATATAAAATGTATAGCGGTAAGCCATACCCGAATGGATATTTTAGACTTCTCCATTATCGTTCCAGACTTAATATTTGTCCGGGAGCGGCAAACAGAGCATTGGAATTTATTATTGTATTTAACCCAGTAATGTTTAGTCTTTTCATTGCATCTTTTACAGGTTATACCTTGCTTTAACCTCAAATCTTTGATATATTCTATACAGTCTTGTTCTGTTCTAAACGTGTCCATAAATTGAAATATCGTCATATCCGTTATTTTTATAATACAAAGATAATGAAGGGTATTTATATTGCCAAATAAAAATATGTGAAATTAAAATATTATTTTTTGAAATAAAAAAAGCCTTAAATTAGTTTAAGACTTTTTTTATTTATTTTTTTGTTGACTACATGTAGATAGTCAGTTAATGCTTTAATATATTGGACGTCCCCTGTACAGGCCCGCTTTTACAGGGATGGTAAGGTGTGGCTGCCGGGCAGGCTGACCTGGTTTGATTATGAAGGCATTACAGGCACTATCTGAGGTTGGCTATAGCGGGACCCGGTAAAAAGCCAGGAAGATATGCAGGTTGTGGAACAGCAGGAATAATATAAGCAGTGACCAGGGTATCCACTTCCGGTAGGGTATCCCGAAGCTAAACCCGTTGCAGAGGCAGATAATGCCTGACATCCAGCATACAGGTGTCCAGGAAGGAGCGGACAGTCCCAACAGGCTGACGGACCAGCTGCTGTCCGGGAACCATACCAGGGGTACCCAGCTGGCAAAATACAGCAACAGTCCCAGGATATACAGTATTCCGCCCCGGCGTATTTGGGTTCCTGTGCGGGATAACGGCATCAAAAAGACAACTATAAAGAACAGGACCCGGAACAGCTGCTCTGAAAAAGTGATCATGAAAGGGATATGATGATCCAGGGAGGCCGGCTCAAAGAACGGCGGCAGCCGGTGGGCCAATGCCGCATTCCAGGCTATCGCCGGCAGTATAAGCAGAAAGCCGTTGAAGATATAGGGTCTGAACTTTTCACGCATATATAAGGACCACTAAGTTATACAATCCCGGATATTGTAATGGTATCCTGCCGGAAAAAAACTGTTTTGCCGGAATTGTGAAATTCACATATATCCCAATAAGAATCCATTTATTTACGTCTAAGAAAAAAATAATTTTATGAAATATCGTTATGCTGCTATCATTATTTGCGCCGCTATTGTGAGTGCTGCCTGCAAAAAGATCAATCCGCACCTGGTCGGGACATGTTCTGAGCCATTTGTTTTGACTTCGGAACATATTTATATGTCACCTGCTGATGATTCTGTTGAGATAGGTATTAATAAAGACTATTGGTGGATAAGCAATGTCAATTGGAATGGCACTTTATTAAAAGTGTACGATACGCTTGGAGCCCGTGCCGGTATGGAGTTTGTTTACGAGCATGAATACTTTACAATAGTGAGAAAGGAAAGCAATATGCTTAAAATAAAATGTAACCGGAATGCCGGCAATACCGAAAACATTCTGTTTGTACAATTACAGGCCGGTAATTGCTTTGGCGGATTCAAGCTTACGCAGGCCGCTCCATGACCTGCTTTTGATGTAATGTATATGTAGCGCTGTTTTTCCCGGTCTGTTGCAGGAGCTTATAGCATTGGATATGCTCCTTGCCCGGGCAGTGTTACATGTCGTGACTATCTGCTTACAGGAAACAACCTTTTATTACGGATGCGCTTCGCTACGCGGTGTCCTCTCTGCTGGCCGGAGTATCGTATAAGACATAGTATAAGGGAATGTCTGCTTCCTGTTGTATGGAATAAATGACCTGTTTTATATCAGCAGACCGACCGGCTGACAATTGCCGGTCGGGTCCTTTCTCCTTTGTTGGTGTTTTACCCACAGCCATAGATACCTATCCGACTTTTAAACTCCGGGGTCTTCCTGCAACACATAAGCCGTTTTGGTTCCATCTCTGGTATATTATCAGCAAAAATTATTCTCCGTTGTTGGTGTTCTTCACCAACAACCCATAGCACATGGAAGAGATAACAGAGAAATAAATAGCCGATACAACTTTTCGCTCCGTAGCCGGTGTGTTTTATCAGCAATGATAACGGTTGCCAGGAGATTATCACCCGGAATGAGGTGCGCTGAAAATAGAAATTATTGTTCTCCGTTGTTGGTGTACTTCACCAATAACCCACGGCACCCAGCAGAGATAACAGAGAAATAAAATAGCCGATACAACTTTTAAACTCCGGGAATGTTCATACCATACAACCGTTTTTCCGGATCCGGTTTTTCTTCCTATATTTAACAAAATACAGATAACTATGAAAGCAGTACGTTTTTTCGGTCAAAACGATGTCAGGATCGTGAACGATGTTGAAAGACCCGTTCCCAAAGGTGATGAGGTCTTATTGAAAATAGCGGGCGCCGGCGTTTGCCATTCCGACCTCCATGTAATAGATGACGGCATCATCCCAGCAGGGCCCTTTACACTGGGTCATGAGAATGCCGGGTATATAGAGGAGATGGGTCCGGAAGTCAAGGGATTTAACAAAGGGGATGCGGTGCTGGTATATGGTCCCTGGGGATGCGGGCATTGCAAGCCCTGCCAGGAGTCCTTTGAGAACTACTGTGACCACCAGGCAGAGCAGGCCTTCGGTGGCGGGCTCGGGTTTGACGGCGGTATGGCGGAATATATGCTGGTGCCTTCATCACGTCTGCTGGTACCTATTCATGACCTGGACCCGGTGATGGCTGCCCCGCTGACGGACGCGGCCCTGACGCCCTATGCCGCTATCAAGCGGTCGCTGGATAAGCTCACCGCGGACGAATTTGTGGTGGTCATCGGTGTGGGCGGCCTGGGACATATGGCGCTGCAGATACTGTCTGCCATGACCGGCGCTGCCATCATAGCCTGTGACATCTCGCAGGAGAAGCTGGACTTTGCCAAGGAGCTGGGGGCCGCTTATGTGGTCAATTCGGGCGATAAGGATGCGGCAGCGCAGATCACCCGTATCACGGGCGTGAAAAAAGCCAGGGTGGTGCTGGACTTCGTAGGCGCCACGCCTACTATTGAGCTGGGCGCTGAAGTGGTGGCCCTCAACGGAGACCTGACGGTAGTAGGGCTGGGCGGCGGCAATTTTCCTTTTACTTTCGGTAAGGTGCCGCTGGGAAGCAATCTGAGCATACCTTACTGGGGAGCCCGTACCGAGCTGATGGAAGTAATAGGGCTGGCACGGCAGGGAAAGATCCACGTGACGGTGGAGCAATTCCCGCTCGACCAGGCCCTGGAAGTATATGATAAGATGCGGAAGGGCGCCCTGAAGGGCCGGGCGGTGCTGGTGCCCTGACGGGCCTTATTCCCGCCGCCGGTCCTCCCGGCCTTTGTGCAACGGCCTGTATGCTCACAGGGGCTTACAGGTCCGATGCCTTAGTGGTTTCCTGCTGTAAAGTGCACCCTTTTTTGAAAAAAATCGTGTCTTGCAAACCGTACAATTAGCTTATCTTTGTAGTAATTATGAATACAAGAAATGTAGTACCTGTTCCGGGGCTGAATGAAGGCAAAAAAGAGCAGGTAGCCGGAATGTTTGACAGGATTGCCCATAAATATGATTTTCTGAATCACTTGTTTTCTATGGGTATTGATAAGGGTTGGCGCCGTAAGGCGATCAGGAGCATATACGACATACACCCGTCCCTTATACTGGACGTGGCTACCGGCACCGGTGACTTTGCTATGGCGGCTATGGCGATACACCCCGAAAAGGTGACAGGCATAGATATCTCGGAAGGTATGCTGGAGGTAGGCAGGAAAAAGATGGCGGAGGCCGGACTGGAGGACCGCATACACCTGGAATACGGCGACAGTGAAACCATGCAGTACGAAGATAATTCCTTTGATGCCATCACCTGCGGGTATGGTGTGAGGAACTTTGAGAACCTTGAAAAGGGACTGACCCAGATGCACCGTGTGCTGAGGCCGGGCGGCAAGGTAGCCATACTGGAATTTTCCAGGCCCAAAACTTTCCCTGTTAAACAATTATATTATTTCTACTTCCGTTATATAATGCCGAAAATGGGTAAAATGGTTTCAAAGGATGCTACTGCCTATACCTACCTGCCAGAATCTGTGATGGTATTCCCCGAAGGCAAAGAATTTACCGCCATTATGGAAAAGTGCGGATTCAGGAATGCCAAGGCGCAGCCGCTGACGTTCGGGATCACCACGCTCTATACGGCTACCAAATAATAATATTGTAAAGAACGCATGAGATTTCTGAAAAAATATATCGTAATGGCGCTGGCTGCCACGCTGGTCTGCCAGTCCCTTGCGGCACAGCGGCGTATCCAGAGTATGCCCGAGCATGATACCAAATTGTATTATTTCGGTATCGCGCTGGGGGTGAATATGAGCGCCTACAAACTATCCTATACCCAGCAGTACGCCACCTCCGATGAGTTCAGCCTGATACAGCCCGTCAACGGCCCCGGCTTTACCATGGGTATCATAGGCAACCTGAAGCTGAGTAATTTTATCAACCTGCGTTTTATCCCTGCGCTCACCTTTGCCAACAAAGGCATACAAAGTATCGGGGTGCTGGAAAAAAATACGGCCGTCCGTAATGTGGAGTCCATCTTTACCAGCCTGCCGCTGCAACTGAAGTTCAAGAGCGACCGGATCAACAACTTCAGGTTTTACGGTATTGTCGGCAGCAAATTCGACTATGACCTGGCCTCCAATGCCAAAAGCAGGCGGGAGGACGAATGGCTCAAGATCAGGCCCTATGATATGGGCGTGGAGCTGGGGGTCGGCTTTGAATTTTACTTCCCCAATTTTATTCTGAGCCCGGAGCTGAAGATCAGCCATGGCCTGATGGACCTTCACGAACGGGACAAGCTGATCCCTATGAGCAACCAGATAGACCAGATCAAGACAAGGTGCGTTATGCTGACCTTTATGATAGAAGGATAAGCTTACAGGCTGACCGGGAGAACGGCCGGCCTTTTTTCTTATTCCCGTATGATAAAGTTTATTTAACGTGCCATATGACTGCGGAAGCCTACTTTTAGGCTTCTTTTTTATTGGAAATAATACTTGTTTTGCTTACATTAGAGGATGTGATAATATAATGCCTATGAAGCGCCTATACCAACCGATACTATACCTGTTTATCGCTGCAGGCCTTACGCTGGGAGCCTGCCGTACCGCCTCCTATGCGCCGCAGCAGCAGGTGGCGTACACCTATACTGCCGTTCGGCTCCCGGAGCGGGCGCCCAACAGGCTGGATACCTTCCTGGATGCCTACAGGCAGGGTAAGGACTCCGTGATGAATGTGGTGATCGGCAGCACGGCGGTGCCGCTTACCAAAACACAGCCGGAAAGTACGATGGGCAACTTTATGGCGGATGCCCAGCTACGCTATGCGAAAGGCAGGGATGCCCAGGTGGCGGCCAGCGTGCTCAACTACGGCGGCATGCGCATTCCTTACCTGGCCCCCGGTCCCGTAACGGTAGGCAATATCTATGAAATGATGCCTTTTGACAATACCCTGGTCATTGCGGAAGTGCCGGGCAGCACCGTCAGGGAAATGTGCAGGCTTATAGCGGATAAAAAGGGCTGGCCGGTGGCAGGCATCACGTTTGTGATCGCCAATGACCGCTCCGTAAAGGATATCCGGATAGACGGCCGGGACATTCATGATAATATCATCTATAAGATCGCTATTTCCGACTACCTTGCCAACGGCGGCGATGACTGTGAATTCTTCAGGAAATGCAAGCGTAAGTTTTACAATGTATTCATAAGGGATATACTCATAGAGTATGTGCAGGAACATAAAAATATCAATCCCGTACTGACACAACGGATAAGCTATGAATAGAAGATATTTTTTGACGAAGGGCGTGCTGGCAGGCGGCCTGCTGGCTACGGGCGGCTTTCCCTACAGCGCACTGGCACAGCAGCAGCGTGAGCGGCTGGTGATACTGCATACCAACGATACCCACAGCAGGCTGGACCCTTTCCCCGATACCGATAAGAGCTTTGCCGGCCGCGGCGGGGTGGCCGCGAGAAAAGCCATCATTGACGCGGTAAGGGCCCAGGAGCGTAATGTATTGCTGCTGGATGCGGGAGATATCTTCCAGGGCACGCCTTATTTTAACCTGTACAAGGGCGAGCCGGAAATAAAGGCCATGTCCATGATGGGGTATGACTGTGCCACTATGGGGAACCATGATTTTGACATAGGACTGGACGGCTTCCTGAAGCAACTGCCGCATGCCACCTTCCCGTTCGTAACGTCCAATTACGACTTTTCCCGGACCATACTGCATAAGAAGACCCTGCCTTATACCATTATCCGTAAAGGCGGCATCAGGATAGGCATACTGGGACTCGGGGTGCAGTTGTATGGACTGGTACCGGCGGAAGCCTACGGTAAGACCTATTATAAAGACCCACTGGCAACGGCGCTGGAAGTGAGCAGCCATCTGAGGCATAAGAAAGGATGCGACTTCATAATCTGCCTGTCGCACCTGGGCTACCGGTACGACTTTGACAAGGTCAGCGATATACGGATAGCGGAACAGACCGAGGAGATCGACCTTATTATCGGGGGGCATACCCATACCTTCCTGGAGGCCCCGGTGGTGATCAAAAACAGGAAGCAGCGGGATGTGGTCATCAACCAGGTGGGCTGGGGTGGCGTCAATTTAGGTCATCTTGTTTTTGAATTTGAAAAAAATAAAACTAAAAATTCTTTGAAACAGTATACTGTTATTCCCGCCAAACAAACAAGAGGTTGAAAATTTTTTTTTTCAACATTTTGTGTATTATTTCGTAGCTACAAATTTTGAAAATAGAATGTAATGAAATAGTGGAAATTTGTGGTCAGGAACATCCCGTCCGGGCTGTTCAAAAAGGAATATGAAGAATCTTTAATACAGATACCATCCCAAAACCTTATCTACGGAATATCTGATACTTATAGCACACAATGAACGAAGGAACAACCATATTACAGAACAATGCCTCTGACCCAGTGACAGTGTGGGAAAGATGTCTTGCTATTATAAAGGATAATGTTAACTGGAGAGCTTATCAAACCTGGTTTGAGCCTATTACTGCTGTTGATTTAAGTAAAAATATTTTGACTATTCAGGTGCCCAGCCAGTTCTTCTATGAATGGCTGGAAGAACACTACGTGGAGCTGCTGGGCAAGACCATCAAAAGAGTGCTGGGAAGAGAAGGCGGGCTTGCATACAGGATACAGATGGAAAACCCCAACAGGAGGGATAATCCTGCCACTATGCAGCTGCCGGCGAGCAAGCATCCCAAGGTTCAGAAAGACTCCAACTTTGTGAATATGGATTACGTAATGGAGGATCCTATGAAGATCAAGAATCCGTTCGTAATACCAGGGATGAAACGGGTGCAGATAGACCCGCAACTGAACGTTAATCTGACATTTGATAATTATATAGAAGGGGAGTGCAACAGGCTGGCAAGAACGGCCGGTCTGCATATTGCCCAGAAGCCGGGTACCACTTCCTTCAACCCGATGATGGTATTCGGAGGCACGAGCTGCGGTAAGACCCATTTGCTGCAGGCCATAGGAAACGAGACCAAAAGGCTGAACGCCAATAAGACGGTGCTGTACGTAAGCGCTGAAAAGTTCATTAACCAGTTCATTGAGCACAGCAAGAACGGAGAGGTCAATAACTTTATCCATTTTTACCAGCTGATAGATGTGCTGCTGATAGATGATATTCATCTTTTTGTCACTGCTCCCAAGTCCCAGGATGCCTTTTTTGCCATCTTCAACCACCTGCAGCAGAACGGCAAGCAGATCGTGCTGACATCCGATACGCCGCCCAAGGACCTGGATGGTATGCAGGAAAGGCTGCTCTCCCGTTTCAGGTGGGGGCTGCATGCTGAGATCACGGCGCCCGATTTCGATACCCGCAGGGCTATCCTGGAGATGAAGATGCACAATGAAGGCCTGGTGATCCCCGAGGAGGTGATCCACTATGTGGCTTACAATGTACAGAACAATATCCGCGACCTGGAAGGGATCGTTATTTCCCTGTTCGCGCAGGCTACGCTCAACAAAAAGGAGATCGACCTGGAGCTGGCGAAGAAAGTCATGAAGAACTTCGTGAAAAGCTCGTTCACCGAGCTGAAGATCGAAGATATCCAGCATATGGTATGCGATTTTTACGGGGTAGGTTATGATGCGCTGCTGAGCACTTCCAGGAAAAGAGAGATCGTGCAGGCCCGTCAGATCACGATGTATCTTGCCAAAAAATTTACCAAGAACTCTCTGAAATCCATAGGAGAGCACTTTGCGGGCAAAGATCATACTACGGTGATCCACTCGTGCCAGACGGTAGAAAACCTGATGGATACGGACGGGGAATACAGGGAAAAGCTGGAGGAGATCATGCAGAAAGTACAGATCGCTTCTATTTAGAAAAATAGCAGAAAAATTCTCCTGAAATATTTGGCAAATAAAAACTTAGCATATACATTTGCAATCCCAAACGCTCCCTGAGCGCTGAGGGAAAATGAAACGGTGAGGTGGGTGAGTGGCTTAAACCAACAGTTTGCTAAACTGTCGTACGGGAAACTGTACCGGGGGTTCGAATCCCCCCTTCACCGCGCCTGAGGGCCTTCTTTAAGAAGGCCCTTATTTTTTAATATTCAACAGGTAAAGCTTAGCTTATTTATATCCATTCTCTTGCCTGCCACTCTTTAATATATATGTCATATACGGAACAATTAATTGATCCGGTTGCTTTCCTGCAAAATTGAAATAGCATGACTTTAAGTTTTAAGCTTTGGTGCGGTATTGCAGTTACCTGCAAAAAGAATGCACTTACGGCCTTATTCAACTCAATTGCTCATTCCCTTTAAGCTAACTAAAATAAAAACATTAAAATTGCTTAATTGACTGTGAATTGCATCCGGGCAACGATCATACCCGGGTACAAGTCAATTGCATATCACCGTGTTTTCGTCAGATACTAATTTTTGCAACCCAATTATTAACCATAAATAAGTAATGAAATGAAAAAAATCCTTATCCTTTCTGCCTTTGCCCTGCTGGCATTGGCTTCATGTAAAAAAAATGCCTCCGAAAATCAAAGAGAGACAAATAAAGTGAGCTTAATATCCGGCTCAACGGAAACATTCAGTGTTACCGAGGATGGGTATCTGCATTTCGCGTCGCCGGAGGCCTATAATGCCGTTTTGAATGACTTGAATGCACTGACAGAGGAAGAGCTCAATAACTGGGAGGAAGTTATAGGCTATACTTCTTCTTATACACATTACGGCATAGCCAATATTGATGAAGATGATTCTGTGGCCATTTCAGGACTGAGCGATGATTTTAGGAACAAAGGTTTTGTCGATCCTTTCCTGCTGCGGATCATTGATAAAGACGGTATGCTGAGGATCGGAGACTATTTATTTAAATTTATGATCGACGACGGCTATATATTACAGATGTATGCAAAAGACATGCGGGTGGCTTACCAGGATTTCAGGGACGGGATATTTAAAAGCCGGTTCATGAATAAGCTGGAAAATGCCCATTTGGATCAATTGGATGACAGCGAGGATATTTTTGACTTATTGGGTACAGGCGTTGTCGGGTTGCAACCCATGAGCTTCACCGTAAGAGATATTTTCGGGAATAAGGATGTTTCCTGGCATGACGGACCTGTAACCGGTACCCCTAATGAAGTAAATCCTTATAAGTTTAAACTGGTAGGTGTTTACCAGAATGCGATTGTGTACCGGGCTTTCAGGGCTAAGTTCAAATATTATACACGAGGGGTTGGAAATATAGAGATTCCTCATCCTACAGTAATTAATATAGATTATAATAATGCAACAGCCACCTATAAAAAGCGTGATAATACCATAGAAACAGTAACTCCTACGACCGCAGATGTTGATTATACTACGAACACAAGAGACAACGTGACCTGGGTGATCTACGGAGGCGCCTTTAAGCAAAGGCTGAGAAACGGTAGTTTCAGTATCCAATGGAGCTATAAAGAGAAATATACAGGAGCGACCCTTATAGCGAACCACTATTATTCTTTCAATTGATCTAACTGAGCGTCATTCCATGAAGGGACTATCTGCTTACAGGCAACAAGTTTTTATTACCGATACGCCTCGCTGAACGTTGTTCTCTCTGCGGGTCAAAAAACGCTTTTACTATAAAGGAACTGAGGGTGGTGGCCATTCCGAACGAATGTGAGGAATCTCTTATAATAATTTATAACTGATAACGACTTTGTTGCCTATATATAGATAGTCAGTTTCCATTAATATGATACAGCAAGCTGCCGTCCGGATAAGGACGGCAGCCTCTTTTATATGAGCTTTTAAGCTCTGCATCAGATTCCCGCTCAGCCATTTGAAAGATCAGCCGCGACAGGTCGTAACCCGCAAACCGGTGAGGCAGTGACTATCTGCTTGCAGGAAACAATCTTGTATTACGGATACGCTTCGCTGAGCAGTGTCCTTTTCGCGGGCCGGAAACCGCTTTTGCTATAAAGGTGCTGAGGGGGTCATTTGTTTCTATATATAGTCAGTTAAAGTGTTTATATACATTAAACGGCGTTGCTGCCTTCGTGTAAAGACCGGAGAGGATGTTTATAGAGACCGGACAACTGTAGCTCGAGGCTCTCGTATAGCCAGCGGGTTTGCCGTTTCTTAAAGGTGCAGCCATAAAAATAAAAACCCATAAATGAATAAACATTTATGGGTCTGGCATTAAGCCTCTTTTTTAGCAACGATTACATTCGTCGGTATTGCAGTATAAAGCCTTCACCGCTCCACCGGAGTGTTTGTGTAGGTACATAATAGGTATTTACCTGGTCGTTCTCTCTGTCCTCAAATGTAAATTCCTCAATAGTCTCGCCTTCGTAGCTCTGGTCGAACTGGGCTATTTTGGCACTTAAATGGGATGATGACTCAAAGCGGATGCGGATGTCGATGGTACAACTGGATCCGGACCACAGACAAAGTCTTCCCCTGGATATGTGTATATGTATTTCTCTGGCTGCTTCTGCTGTTGCTTCGATCCCATTGGCTGCACATGATGTAACAGGAGCTTCTTTAGCATTACCCATTCCTAAAACGGAGAGCAATAATCCGGCGGTTAAAATAATTTGTTTCATGGCTGAATGTGTAGTGCAGACACTACGGGTCTTGAAGGTTGAAATGAAAATTGAATTACATGTAATCTTTGCTGTTAACAAGCACTAAAGTAACGCAAGTTAAAAAGTTACCAAAGGGAAAAACCCTCCTGTTATTTTTTTATCTTCCTTCCTGTTTTGCATAGGGAAAGCATCGCTTCCTGAAACATATCATCAAACGATTCACAAAGCTGGCCGATGTTACGTTGATTCCGTGTCTGAATGTGGGAGTAAGAGCTTTATCAGCGATGACTCCGGCTTTAACTGCTCTAACATACATGATGTGCCAGGATTCTTCCCTTAAAAAATCAATTTATTTATCACCCCGGGCAACTAATTCCGGCAGCACTGCATTTATTAATTAAAGGCATTCGGAAAATATTACATGCAGCATCCATACGAAAAAGACGAATACAGGTTATACCGGGATTGTAAGCAGGGAAATCATGCCGCACAACGGTGGATATATAACGCATACTACCCGATGGCCGTAGCTGTATGCCTGCGCTATGTTGGCAGTGTATCTGATGCGGAAGAGGTCGTTGCCGACTGCTTTATCAGTTTCTTTAAAGCGCTGCAGCAGACATTCCGGTATCAGGACGGCGGCAGCATGAAGGCTTACCTTAAGAAGATCGCAGTGAACCAGTCGCTGATGTTCCTGCGGAAGCAGCGCCATTCTTTTGAAGAAATGGATGAGCGGTATGAGCAGGTGGCCGATGTGGACCTGGACGCGCTGGGGCAATTGTCAGCAAAGGATATCCTGAAAGTGTTACAGCGGTTGCCTCCCGGCTATCGCACGGTCTTTAATATGTATGTGCTGGAAGGCTACAGCCATGCTGAGATCGCGGAAGCGCTGCACATATCTGAGGCTACTTCCAGGACCCAGTTGATGAAAGCCAAATTACAATTACAAAAAATATTGAGCACCTATGAAAGATATGTTTGAGGAACAGCTAAAAGCTAAGCTGGAAGAGCTGGAATCGGACCCGGAAGTAGCAGGGATGCTGTCTTCAGGAGCGATCTGGGACAAGATAAGCCGGGCACAAAATCCGCTGCCGCAGAAAAGGCTATGGCTGCCGCGAATGGCTAAGATAGCGGCGGCGCTGGTGATATGTTCCGGTATCGCCCTGCTGCTGAGGCCCCGGCAGGAAAGCACAGGGCTGCTGACACAGGCGGTGGATCAGGCAGGGACCGGGAAGCCCCTGAAGGACAAGCCTGTATTGGAGCAGGCGCCGGATATTCCTGCTACAGCCGGTCTGCCGCCTGCCTTACGGAAGGAGCAGGCAGCTACCGGCCGCAAAGAAGCGCCTTCACCGGCCGGCAAGGTACAGCCCGTACCGGCGCACAGGGATGTTGCGGAACGGGTACCGGATTCTATCTATGTCTCTGTCGTACCCGAAATACAGGTCCCCCCGGAGGTAAGTGCCCCGGCCAGGCAAACGACGATAGTGTACCTGAGCGACCTGGAAAAAGAAACGCCTGCGGCGCCCGCACCCCGGAAAGCCCTGGCATCCAGTAAGACGCTGCGTTATATTGAAAGTAACCAGGGAGCATATACCTGTATTCCTCCTATGGTATTCCTGAACCAAATCTTAAAATAAATAGCAATGAATCTGAAAAAAATCCTGGCCGTGACCATATTCGGCCTGACCGGCACCTGCCTCTATGCGCAACAGACCCGTACCAATTTCATGCTTGATACGGTGCAAAAAAGGATCACCCTGACCAAAGAGCTGCCCGGAAAAGGGAAAGCGATCGTACAGATGGCCTTTAAGGAAGACTGGCAGGGTGAAGCGGAAATGCAGCACCTGGCGACCCTTGCGGGTGATCAGCTCAAACGTTTGCAGCCTGATTTTAAAGATGCGCTGACGCAAAAGAAAGTATATATAGAGCTGCCCCAGGATGAAAGCTATGTGAAGATCGCCTATGAAGAGATAGCCCCCGCTCATAGGGAGCTGGTCTATAAGGACAATGCCTATCACCCGCTCAAAACTATGCAGGATTCGGTATTTATATTGAAGTCTTACGGCACATACTCCAAGCCGCTTACCTTATCGGATAATAAGGATACCCTCAGCCGTATGGTATTGTACACCTTTGTGGTCAATGACGTCAGCGCATTTGACAGGGAGCCTTTGCGTGACAGCATCGGGCGGGCCGCTTCGTCCTTTTCTGCCTATCTTAACGATCCCCGTCGCCAGCGGGCCTTGAATGCGGCAGGGAACAGCAGGCGTTTCATGCAGGATGTAGGTATCGGGCTGACCTATTTCAATGACCGCTTCGGCATAGCGATGGATGTCGGTTACGGGATATTATTCAACAAATACTCGCGCAATGCTTTCTTTGTAATGGGAAAAGTGGGAATGATCATGAATTACCGCTATCCTTTGTACCAATCCAATATGTACATGAACTATAACATTGAGTTCGGATCGGCTGATATGAGCACCAGCAGGGGCTTATGCAATAAATATTCGATTGGTTTCGGCTTTTTCCATGGGAACTATGACTACGGGAATCATACCGTTACGCAGCAGATACCCAATATGGCCAGGATGTACATTAACCTGCCCGTTGCGGCCAAGCTTAATTTTGGACTGGATCTCTATACCAATTTTATATTGAATAAGGATAATCCCAGGCAGGCGGCAATGATAGCGTTGTACCTGAAATACAATCTTTAAAAAAAGATCATAATGGTACCCGGTCAGTTATATCTGGCGCTGCTGGTCCAAGGCCGCCCGGAAATAGATAGTCAGTTAAATGAAAGCGCCCGATAGGTTATCGAGCGCTTATACTTTTGGGAGCTATGGAGTTATGCTTACGACTACTCATTTTTTATGCTCTATCTCCTGCAGCTTTTCCCGGAAAAATTCTTTTTATGTGATCTGCCTGCCGTTCTTAAGCTTAATATAAAGTGACTATCTGCTTACAGGCAATAACCTTTTATTACCGATACGCCTCGCTGAACGGTGTTCTCTCTGCGGATCAGATACCGCTTTTGCTATAAATGTACTGAGGGTTTTGGTCATTCCGAACGGATGTGAGGAATCTCTTATAATAATTTAAGTGACTATCTGCTTATAGGAAACAGCTTATTCTTACAGATACGTTTTGCTCAAAAGTGTCCTCTCTGCTGATCAGATACCGCTTTTACTATAAATGTACTGAGGGTTTTGGTCATTCCGAACGGATGTGAGGAATCTCTTATAATAATTTACTTTGTAGCTTATAACGACTTTGTTTCCTATATATAGATAGTCAGTTAATATAACTGGGTGTCCCGCCCGGGCAGGAAGAACACGCGATACCTGTAGTAAATCATGCGATGTTTTTATCCTGCTGCCGGCTTTTTCAGCCTGGTGTGTAAATAGCGTATCACAGCCCGCGATAAAAAACCGGGCGGAAGACCTGTCCGGCACACGCCTCAATACCTGGTCGTCTGCGTTAATAGCCGGGTTGCGCTTATGTTCATCTTCAGGCAGTCCTGCTTATATCACAGGTTATTGAACGCATACACATAATCCAATTCAATAATGGCGTGATGCGCACGGCCGATATTCTTTTGTGTACCGGTAATTTCATAAACTGCCGTAAGGTGTTCTCCTTTTTTCTCTACTCCTTTCCTTTGAGGGGTCAGCTGATGTGTTTTCAGGAAATTTTCAAACGCGTCCAGGTGTGATGTCCGGAGGCTTTGAAAAGTGATATGGATGACCTGTACGGAATAAACCCCGGACAGTAAGCTTTCCATCTTCTGGAAGAGCGAAAGGATCACTACCATGCACAGGGTAAGCATAAAACCCAGGGGATAATTACCAAACCCGATGATCATACCGATGCCTGCCATCGACCAGATAACAGCCGCTGTTGTCAGTCCCTGCACGTTAAACTTACCCTGGTAAATAACGCCGGCGCCTATAAAGCCGATCCCGGTGACGATATTGGCGGCTATACGGTCATCAGAAATATTGCCCATACGGGAAGTGAGCGTGAAGATGGTCGAACCCAGGCAGATGAGAATGATGGTCCGGAATCCCGCGGATTTATTTTTGAATTCCCGTTCAAAGCCCACTATAGCCCCACACAGGACGGATATCAATACAGTCAGGACGGGCAGATCTTCTAATCGGTCCAGCATATTATGTCTTAGGTTAATGATGAATAATCGTACTGCCAAAGCATTGATGCTATAACGGTTTCGGGTTTGGAAAGTTTATTTATGAACATTTTGAAAGCGCTGTTGCCTGGGTATCCCGGGCGCTGTGGGTTCCAATAAATAACCCCTTAACAAAACAAGCGTTTTGTTAAGGGGTTGCGCCCTGATGCTATCTTTATCGGTGTTTTTGCCTGATAACCCGATAAGCTAATATTATCCTACAGTGATGAAAAAACGATACCCGGAAAAACAGGACTACCGCAATACGCCCTTGCTTTAGGCAGCCTCAATCCATTGTCGGGTCCGGCCTGTAAGATCATCCAGTTTTGAGCAGCTTATTGCAACTGTAAGGAAGAAGGACCAAACTCCTCGAAATGTATGGCGTCCTGCTGTATACCATTAGCGACCAGGAACCGGTAATGCTTGCTGATAAACGGTGCCGCTCCGCAGATATAATAGTCGGTCTCCTGGTTCAGGATTTCATTTTTTAGCAATTCCAGCTCTACCTGCCCCTGGTAGTGATTTTTATGTTGCAGCGGCGCGTCCTCATAAAAAATATGCTGGTTGAGGTTCCGGTAATGTTGTCCTATTGCAGCTACCTTGTCCTTAAAGGCGTGGACCCGCTCGCTGCGGCAGCCGTGTATCCATGTCACGGGGAGCTGCTGTGCTGCCGGATCACCGGCAATATCTTCCAGCATAGAGAGCAACGGCGTCTGTCCCACACCGCCGCTGATGAATACCTTGTGCGACCGACTTTGCTTATTCAGCACGAAAGAGCCGGCGGGAGCAGTCAGCTCGACAATAGCGCCTTCCTGTATATGGTCGTGGAGCCTGTTGCTGATCATACCGTCCGGGTGCTGGCTCCCGGCTTCACGTTTTACGGAAATACGGTAATACCGGCCGTTAGGGGAACAGGATATGCTGTACTGCCGGGGCTGCATAAGGTTCAGCTCTGGCAGGAACAGGCGGAGGCTGATATATTGCCCCGGCAGGTATGAGGCCACATCGCCGCCATCCGCAGGGTAGAGGTAAAAGGAAGTGATCTCTGCCGATTCCCGGACCTTCTCTTTTACGATAAACGGTCGCCAGCCGGTCCAGCCGCCTTGCTTTGCTATCTGCTCATCGTATATTTTCTGCTCGTGACCGCTCATGATGGCCGCCAGTTGCTGGTAGGCCAGGGTCCAGGCTTCCAGTAACTGCGGGCTGGCCGCCTCTCCCAGCACTTCCGCAATAGAAGCGATGAGGTGCCGGCCTACGATGGCGTAATGCTCGGGGCGGATATCCAGGCTAGTATGCTTCTGCCCGATATGATCTACGGCCGGCATAAGCGCAGCGGGATTTTCGATATGTTCGGCATAGGCCAGCACAGCCATGGCCAGGGCGGTCTGCTGCTTGCTGTTCTGCTGGTTGCCCATATTGAACATATGCTTCAGCTCCGGGTTATGTGTGAACATGCGGTTGTAAAAATGGGTGGTCAGCGATACGCCGTGTTCTCTCAATACGGGTACGGTGGCTTTCACTAATTGCATTTGATCTGTTGTCATAGCTATGAATGATTAAAAATTATTTCTTATTTCCTGTATTTTCTTTAATAAAGGACAAAAATGTCTTTTATTTGGGTAAAAAAAACTATTTGTTCAGGGTGAGGGCACCGTCCAGCAGCTCCTGCTTAAACGCGCCGATGCTGGTATTATAAAGCATTTGCGTGAGCCGGTTCCTTACCTGCTTAAATTCATGGTGCAGCGGGCAGGGGTTGCTTTCCGAGCAATAGCTCAGGCCCATAGCGCAGCCGGTAAATATCTCATTTCCTTCCAGGGCGGTGATAATATCTGCCAGTGGACGCTTAAGCCCTTGGGGCTCGATATAGAAGCCGCCGTTGGGGCCTTTAACGGAGCAGATGATCCCTTCCTTGCTCAGCTTTTGCAGGATTTTGGCGAGGAAGTGCCCGGGCGAATTGATATTTTCGGCAATCTCCCTGATACCGGGACGGGCGCCGTCCGATGAACGGCTGGCGATATAAAAGACCGCCCGCATCGCATACTCGCATGTTTTAGAAAAAAGTCCCATTTGCTTAATTGTCCTTTATGACCTGTTGCACCCTGTCCGGCTGATCATTTTTATAGAGTGACAGCCTGACGATGCTGTCAGCAGCAGCTTTCAGGTCATGTACGATATGGCTTTCCAGGCTTACAAGGGAGCCTTTGGGCAAAGGGTGACGAACGCCTTCTACACCAAGATCAATAAATCCTTCTACGATCTCGATGACAATAGGATAGGGAGCCTTATGGGCTTTCATTTCCTGTCCTTCCCGGAACACGATCCGTATTTCTTTACTATGGTCATTATGGATCAGCACCTGGGCGGAAGGATGATGGTCGGAATAGCTTATATTGTCCAGCAGGGATGTTATTTTCATGACATTGTGACGCTCCCGGTACACAACGCCGGGGCCTTATCTTAATTGTGTATCACTCAGGTCAAAGGTAGGTATAATTTAATAAAAGACAAAAATATCTTTTATTGTTCATCAAGCCGGGCAGGCTTACAGGAGGCCTTTCTGCGGGGTATTCCTGTTGACATGCAGGGTGACTTTAATGGACCGGAGTGTGAGCACCCGGCGCACAGACCGGGCCAATCCTTTAAGCTCCCGCTATAATGTACCTGGAAAAAAAACGGACGGACCAAAGGAACAATGTACATTTTACGTCTGCTTTATATTGTTCACTTATCAAATCAGTATATATGAAAAAACTATTTACCAGCTTAACCTTATTATTGGCCGTATGCTCCCTGCATGGCCAGACTATTGCCGATTTATCCGTACAGATCATAAGCCCCCAGTCCGGCGCCAAATTTCATTATCTGGATGATGATATTTCCATCAGCTATATCCTGAAGAACAATGGACAGGATGCGATTGACTTTATAACGGATTCCATGGTTTCCGTAGGCGTTTACAGCTCAATAGACAGTGCTTTCCCTTCACCCGCCACGCAGCAGATGACTTATCTGCTTTCTCCTGAAAGCCGCTTTACCCTGGGAGTTGATGAAGAGCTGACCTTTCATACCGATACCGTGAAAACGGGACGTTTATTTTCCCTCTATGAAACGCCGTTCCAGCCCGGGAATCAACCTTTCCTGTATCGTGATATGCCCAGGGCCGGTCACTTCGTCCTGTTCGTGCGGTCTATCGGGTTCGGCAGCGGGGATGCTACCGGTAATTGGGTAGAATCAAGCGATTATAATGATCCTGTTGATTCCAATAATTTTAGCTTCGTCATCATTGAAATGCAGAGACCTATCAGCATTGGTGAGATAAATGCCTGTTCCGATGCCTTGCAGCTCTATCCCAACCCCGCTGTTTCGGGAACCATATATTTCGATTACGAATTTGCAGGTACGGAGTCCGCGGCCGTCCGGGTGGCTGATGCAACAGGTAAGACTGTATTGGTAAAGGATATTACCGGGAGCGGCATGCAGACCGTACAGGTAGATGTGTCAGCCCTTAATGCCGGCCTGTATATCATGGAGATCAGTACCGGCGGCCGGCGTGGTATCAGCAAGTTCACGGTGGAAAATTAGCCGATACGGCAGAGACCCGGAAAAGAGCGACTGGCGGTCAGAAAGGTCTGCCAGGGTACAACACTTGTAATGAAAAACAGGTCAGAATAAAAATGACCGGGTAAAACCTGATTTTACCCGGTCATTTCTTTAAAGCCAACTAAAAAAGCGAGGTTTCCCGGCGCCTTCATTTCAGCCTAATTTCCGCAGCACGGCTTTCAGGTCTATGCCTTTCCCGAGCACCGGCTTAAAAATATCTCCTTCCGACCTGATGCGGTCCAAAGCGTTGGCTATGGTAAAATCTTTCATACTCAGTCCTTCCTTCACCTCTTCCCAATGCAGGGGCATAGAGACCGTAGCGCCCGGCTTGGGGCGGACGGAATAGGGTGCTGCCAGGGTAGCTGCCGCCCGGTTCTGTAAATAATCTATATAGATCCGGCCTTTGCGCTTACCGGTCATCCGCTCAATGCTCGTAAAGTCAAACAACTGGCTTACCTCGCCGGCAATGAACCTGGCGAACATCTGCGACTGGTCGTAGCTGTATTTATTGCCCAAGGGTATATAGATGTGCATGCCGGTGGATCCCGATGTCTTGCAAAAGGAAGGTACTTTTATGGATTCCAGGAATTCATGAATGGCCTGCGCTACCGCTATTACCTGGTCAAAAGTATTGGTCTTATCGGGATCAAGGTCCAGCGCGCACCAGGTGGGATTTTCAGGCCGCTCTATGGTGCTGTTCCAGGGATTGACATCTATGGCGCCCAGGTTGGCCATGAACAGCAGGCTGGCCTTGTCCTGGCAAAGCATATAATTCTTTTGCTCGTTGTCGCCTTCCGCCTTGTAAGGGTAGGTGGCCACCCAGCCGGGGGCCTTGTCCGTCATATCCTTCTGGTAAAAGCTGTCCTTATCGATACCGTTGGGAAACCTGTGAAGCGACATGGGCCGGTTCCTGATATGCGGCAATATATACCTGGCTACCGATGCGTAATAATCTATCAGGTCGCCTTTGGTAAACCCGTCATCCGGCCATAATACTTTATCCAGGTTGGTAAATACCAGCTCATTGTTATTCACCTTTACTGTCTTCTTTTGAGGCTTCTTCGCGGTTTTTGCAGGCGATTTACGGCTTTGGGGAGGCCCTGCTTCGTCTGTGACGACAGCCCCGGTAGGAAGCTCCTTTTCCTCCTTCACTGCTGTCGGCTTCTTATCTTCCCTTAAGGCAATGAATGCGGGATGGCGGAATACGCCTCCTTCCGTGATCTCCGTAAAACGGATCTCGCATACCAGCTCCGGCTGCAGCCAGACCACTGCTGCTCTGGGAGGGCGCGGTCGGAACGGGGAGGAGGTGTCCACGTCCGGCGTTTCGTCAAACGGGCTGGTCTTGCGGATCAGCGGTTCGAACAGCGCCAGGAGCGTGCGTTGTTCCTGCTCCTTGAACCCGGTACCGGCTTTGCCTACATATCTGAACTTTTTACCTTCAAAGACGCCCAGCAACAGGGAGCTGAAAGCCTTTGAGCTGCCCTGGTTCCTTGTATAGCCTCCTATCACCACTTCCTGCCTTTTCTGCGCTTTGATCTTCAGCCAGTCCCTGGAACGCTCCCCGGGATGATAGCGGCTGTTGGATCGTTTGGCTATGATGCCTTCAAGGCCCATACCAGACACCTGCTTAAAAAGCGTGGTACCGGCAACATTCAGGCTGTCGCTTAGCTTGATGATAGGATGCTTATCCGGGATTATGCTGCTTAGAATGGCCTTTCGCCGGGATAAGGGCAGCCCCCTCAGGTCTTTGCCTTCATACCAGAGCAGGTCAAAAATATAGTACTGCAAAGGTCCGTCCGATGGCTTCTGCCAGTTCTGAAGCCTGTTGAAATCAGGCAGGCCCTCATCGTTGACCGCGACGATCTCACCATCCAGCACCGCGCGTATGTGCCATGCCTTCACAGCGTCCGTTACCGGGTAGAACCTGTCAGAGAAGGACTTCTCATTCCTGGACAGCAGTTTTGTCGTCCTGTTATTGCAGAATGCCAGTGCCCTGTAACCGTCCCATTTTACTTCATATTCCCAATCGTCATTATCAAAAGGCTCATCCACCAGCGTGGCCAGCATAGGTATGACAGATTTTGGGAAGGCTGCCTCAGGCGCCCCGGCAAGTATTTTTTTAATATCCTCACCTGTGCCGGAAATAGCCCCCTTCTTTTGAACGTTCTTTTTGGCTGCCTTCTTCGGGGCTGCGGTTTTACGGGGAGGAGGAGCGACAGCTTTAGCGCCTGGACCTTTACTACTGGCTTTGGCCATCTGCGCTATGGTCTTTCGTGACACTACCGATTTATCTTTAGTAGTTATATCTGCTTCGGAGGCATAAGCGTCCTTATGCTTGATCAGCAGCCAGGCATTCTTTTCCCGGCCTTTCATCCTTACCAACGCAAACTCTCCCCTGAGCTTTTTGCCGTTGAGCCTGAACTTCATGCTGCCGGCCTTCCACTGCTTCAGCAGGTCCTTTTCCATCTCCTGCTTGCTCTCCGCCGGAACGAGAGGTTCATAGGTGCCCTCGTCCCAGACAATGACGGTACCGGCCCCGTAATTGCCTTTCGGTATGATACCCTCAAAATCTTTGTAATCGTACGGGTGATCCTCCACTTCCATGGCCAGTCGCTTGTCCGCAGGATTGAGCGATGGACCTTTGGGTACCGCCCAGCTTTTCAGGACGCCCTGTATTTCCAGCCGGAAATCATAATGCAGGTGGGATGCATCATGCTTCTGGACCACGAACCTGAGCTGCGTTGGGCCTGGCTTTCCGCCTTCCGGCTCCGGCGTATCATTAAATGATCTTTTCTTTCGGTAGGTAGCAAGTGCCATAATCTATATGTTTGAATGCATACAGAACATTCCGCTACTTAAATAGTTGCGTTCAAAATTGTAAAATCTGCCGGGCATGGCTTCACTCCCGGGTGGCTTACCTCGCTATATGCAGTTACAACAACGCCCGGTGATAACCGGGCGTTGTTGTATATTGTATGAACGATTCCGTGTATGATCCGGAATATCCTTTCCAGGCCCTGCGGACTTGGCTGATTGATGGTGACAATGATCTATGTATCTGTTCTTTTTCCCTTGGCCATATCCGTCTCTGTGAGTGGTGCAGGCGGCACCTGGTCGGTCTCTTTCTCTACTTCTTTGACTTCCACATACACTGCAAACTCAGACGGCTCTATCGGTACGCCTTTATAGGCCGCATACTCACGCGTGTACACCGCTCCAAAATACAGGATAGCAGCAGTATAATACACCCATAACAATATAAGCACTATTGCGCTGGCTGCCCCGTAAGTGCTCTCTGTGCTGGACCTTTCGATATAGATGCCGATCAGGAAATGCCCGATCACGAAAAGAATAGCGGTGAACAGCGCTCCCGACCGCACCATTTTCCACCGGATGTTTACGTCGGGCAGCACTTTGAAGATAATACAGAACATAAAAAAGATCACACCGAATGACACGAGGAAATTGATACCGCTGAACAATGAAACGGTCGAATCCGGGAAGAAGTGCTGGAGCCTGTCTGTAAGCGCGAGCACGGTACCGTTGACAATAAGGGTAACCACGAGCAGGAAGCCCAGCCCGATGACCAGCGAGGAGGAAAGCAGGCGGTCCTTGATCATCTTCAGCCAGCCCTTTTTGGCCTTGGCACGCACATGCCAGATATTATTGATGGAATTCTGGATATCGCCAAATACGGTGGTCGCAGCCAGGAGAAGCGTTACCACGCTGATGATAAGGGCCAGGTTGGACTTGCCCGAGAGCGAAAGGTTCCTGATGATATCCTGGACCTGGCTGGCGACGCTGGGTCCTATTAATCCCCGCAGCTCGCTAAAGATCTTCCCCTGGATAGCGTCTTCACCCAGGAAGATGCCTGCCAGCGAGATCACCAGTACCAATATCGGTCCGATTGAAAAAACAGTATAGTATGCCAGCGAGGCGCTGTATTTTAATGCCGGTTCGTTCATAAACCCCGTTACCGTGTTCTTTAATATGGTAAAGTGGGATCTGAAAAAATTGCCTTTATCCTTTGCCATAGACGTTTAATTTTTGGTATAATAACTTCAAATGCAAAGGAATAGTTCATCAGGATGCTTGATCCGTTTTTTTTTGATTTTTTAAGCGGTACATAACTTGGGACAGGATACCTGTAAAATTGTTGCCATCCTTCCCAACATTCAAGGGGAAACAGGCGTTATTTTTTTCTGCCCTGTTTAAACGGCCGGAACAGATAAACATATTCGAAAGCCCGGGAATCGGGCAGTACAGTTGTTTGTCAGGCTGTTTCCTGTATCCGGGCAGCCGGCTGATATTATAATATATAAAATAAAAAACGTTATCTTTAATAAAAAGCCAATTCCTTTATTATCTTTCTGGATATAAAGCTTATTCACTATAACAACAATCAGAACCATGGTAAACCTGGTTTTAGATACCAATGCCTGGATGTACCTGGCTAAAGGGTTCTATGCAGATACGGAGAAAATTGAGCATGAAGGTCACTTTGAGATTGCTGCCCGCATGCTGGACGGCATTGAAAACGGGACATGGAGACTGTTTTCCAATTATATAATCAGGCTGGATTGGGAAAGGAATAGGCTTATCTCTCAAAAATCAATAGAGCAGTATGAGCAGGAGATAGAAGAGGAAGAGCATCTGCTCAGGAAAAAACGCAACAAAGATTATGCGGAAGCGGTGCAGCTCTATTATAGGAAAAAGGGTAGCCTCCGGCAGAAAATAAACCGTAATAAAAGCCAGATCGAAATAATAGATGCATTATTGAAAAGGTCTGTCGATATACCGGTAAAGGATGATCATAAGAAAATAGTAGTGGACTGGATGATCGGGAAAAGGACACCATTTCACAGGAAATCCTATAATGTAGGGGATGCGCTTACCTTCCTGAGCACTGTTGATTTCTTCTGGTATGATGCAGACAGCCTCTATACGGAAAATACGATTTTTATATCCAATAATACTGCAGACTTTTACCTGGAAAATGATAGTATGCATTCCGGGCTGCAGGAAATGCTGCAGAACAAGCCGTTTATTTTTGAAAAGAACCTTGCAACAGCGCTGCAGGCGGAAAGCACGATAATAGCTGAATATAATGCGTATTTAAGCTATGCCAACCGGGACGTGATCACCTGCTTGAAGCACTGTAAAGGTATGGAATACAATATGGCAACCGTGGAATTCAACCATAAGGTCATCATAGAAGAGGATAAGGAAGGCTTTATATACAACCCGCATCAGGGAAGACTGGATTTCGGGGAGGGCTTTGATCTGACGGAAAGGGAATTGATCGAACGCGACGGGAAAAGATTTAAGACCATTGACTTGGGCTCATGCAGCTTTTGCAACGCCGTTCATATCAGGTGCTGCTGCGGGGAAGAGCACGCCACGGACACCGGTGATATCATTTGCGGATGCGGAAGGCAATATCACTTCTCCGACCTGAACAATAATTTCCGCCAGGGATCGCTTCATTAATGCCGGTCAGCCCGGGACTGTATGGCTGGCGCTTAATACCCCATTTGGGGAAGTGCTTATACAGTTTGATATTTTTTTTAATGTATATTATTTTGGTTTTTAATGTGGGGTTGGTCTGGCAGGAGACTTGTTGCTGTTACTGTATCATTTCCTGTGAACTGCGGTTTCCGGGAATGAAAGCATACGATGCGGATATAGGGTGAAGATAAATGCCCCGGTTACTTCCGGAAATGGTCAGCAGCTTTATCCCGGTCCGTTCTGCCTCTTTTGACCATCCTGTGCTCAGGTGATTGCTACAGGTCAGAGAGTGCTTTTTTTATCACTTTAAAATGATGCAGGATGAACAACATGTATAAGCCCAACCTGGTACTTCTGTTGCTGATGGCCGTAATAACGGCCCTGGCTGTCGGCTGTGAGCAGAATACCCATGGTTACAGGGACAGGGATAATTATGAAAGCAACACGCTGGAACCTTCTGATGAGACCGGAGCACCTGTTGCTCCGGACCATACGGATACTTCTACGAGCTCCGGTAACAATACGGGCGGTTCCGTGGATTCTGCCGGAGGTATGCAATAAATTACCGCGCTTAATTTTCCTGTCTGCACCTTATCAGGTCCTGTTGAACGGATTGGTTTGGCGGCGCTTACCGCGTACCGGTCCTGGAGGCAGGATATGACTGAAACCGGCAAAAACAAAAGAGACTGCCCTTTTGGGACAGCCTCTTTTGTAAGGTGTTAATATTACTGGTGCCTGTATAATACTTTCAGGCTTTAGGGTTTAACCAGTTTATCTGTATAGACTTCACGGGAGGTGCTTACTTCAAGATAATAATTACCTGGAGGTAAGTGAGTCACATCCAGATGTAAAGATGTGCTGCCGTTAGCGCCTTTAAAATGATCTGCAACGGATATCGCCCCTTTGCTGTCATATATTACAACGCTTATAGCCTCATCCTGTTCCGTTTGCTGTAATTTGATGCTGATATATTCTGTAAAAGGGTTCGGGGCTGTTATCATCCGTGCTGCCGCGATGTTATGAGACACGATGATCACTTTACTATAGCTGTTACTTTTATCCAGGTCCGTCATTTGCAGTTTATACAGATTTATGCCGCTGTAAGGGTGCTGATCCGTGAAGCTGTAATGATTTGCTGCCGGCTGGCTTTGTGCTTGCACGCTGCCTATGGTGGCCCACTGAGACCCGTTGGTGCTGCGCAGGATATCAAAGTGGCTTACATTTTTTTCCTCTTCTGTAGTCCATTCAAGCACAGTCTGCTGTTCCCGGGCATACCCGCTGAAAGCTGTCAGTTGCAGTGGCAGCGGTTCTGCGGTGATGATGGTATAGGAAACGGGAGCGCTGGAAGAGCCGGCAGCATCCGTCATAGTATAGTTAAAGACTAATGGGTTGGAGGCATCGCCGCTGTTCAGGGCACCGTAGATGACCATTTTATTGTAATCAAAGTCAGGGATAATGGCTGTAGCGGTATTAGGGATCACCTGCTGTACGCCACCGTTTGCAGCCCCGAAATCATACCAAAGCCGGGTATTGTTTTTCACAGAAGTTACCGTAAAGGTCGCACCTGTACCGCCGCTTCCGTTACAGGCTGCTGCTGCGGGGCAGTCTTCCGCGTCAGAGCCGGATAGGGAGCCGTTGCCACCCGGCCCCGATAAGGCTGCAGCATTCATTGGTATATACCGGAAGCCGGCTACTGCGGGAAAGTCGCCGCCCGGTGAGCCGTATAATGCTGAAAATGCGCTGTTGGGCACCTGGTATTCTTTAGGATCCGCAACTGGTGTCTGCTGAATGCCGAATTTCACTTCAATCATATCCCTGTCGCGTATTTCTACCGGCACGATGCCGTTTTTAACGGATGAAGGACTGTTGTATCCGGTTCCTGATCCGTCCTTTACGCCGGAACCGCTGCCATTATTTATTCCGAAATGCTCACCTGCATACTCCCATCCGGATGGCAGCTTTTTAAGGCTGCTGTTCCATGTGCCGCCTTCTGTACCGCTGCCGTCCGTAGATAAAATCAGTTCCAGGTTGCCGAAAGTGATTTTGTCTATTTCAAAAGTACCGTCATTCGCGACAGGAACTTTTGAAATAATGTTATGGGTGGAAGGATTGACCAGGTATACATACAGTTGCTCACCGGAAGGACTATATATGCCATCGCCGTCTACAGCGGCGTTTGTCAGACCGTTACCATCATGGTGTACGGAACCGCTTATAATCATTTTTTTTACAATGCCCGCTACCATGGAAAGATCTATGCCGCCATTGGTTTCGGTAGTATTGTTGGGAAACACGGTGGTGTTGGTCCAGTCTACAGCGCTTGCAGACCTGTTGGCAGGGGTGGTAGTGTTCCAGAAATCAACAGGAAAGATAGAGTAGCCGTATATGACAGAATGATTACTGAGATTGAAATCCATAAAGCTGAAATATACGCCGCCGATACCCTGGTTGCTGACAATATCGGATATTTGCAGCAAATTGTTGGTATTGACGTTTCTCCTCGTTATAAAATAATCCGCCGTATTGCCTCCGTATATATTGCCGGCAGTATAATAATTTGAGCTGTTTACCCGGAGGAAAGTGGGAGCGTAGGCCGTGGGAGTGCCGTTGGCGTCCACGGCGGTGACAATACCCACTACGCAGGCATCGTGTGCGTTGGAGGCGCCCCGTTCCAGGATGGCAAAGCCGGTGGCGGCTGCATTTTCAATATTGTAGCCTGATGCTATGATGGCGTCTACCCTTTCAATGGCATTATTATTAACCTGGTTGACATCGTTTGTAAACAGGTTGTCCGTTCCCATACCCAGAAAGCGATGGGCGAAATTGTCTTCCATTTTGGGATAATACGGATAATTGGTTCTCACCTCTGTATTGCCTGAGCTTAAGGTGCCTTCGTAAAATATAAGGTCTACATTCCGTAAATTGGCGGGAGGGGTGGTTTGCCTCCTGACAAATATCTGGAGGGGGAGTGACTGCCCGATATAATAGCTGTAGGTGGAATTTGTTGTCTGGAAGCTTTGGAGTTGCTGTGCTCTCGGTACTGCGGAACCGCTGAGATTGCCGTAATAATAATCCTTATTATTGCTCCCGACCGATGATGCAGCACCGGGAGCGGCTCCCGTATTATATGTGTTTCCGACTGAAGGAATGAATGTGGTGTGGTAAGCTGCAGATATCCCGGTCTGGGCATAGGCTGCTTCACAGTAAGCGCTGCAAAGGCCGATCACTAAGGACGGGCATATAAAAGCACTTACTGCTGTTGACTTTAAGTAGTGTTTCATAAGTATAATATATCCATATCAGCTTGGGTAACAGTATCTTTCCGGGACAGGCAGCCATGTTAAGGATTTAACCTGGATGCGCTGTAATATTTTGCAGGACAATAATATCAGCTACCCGTTAATCATATTTAATGTATATGATTTCAAATACTGTGCCAGACGATGTTATTTAATACTTATTTGCCCTGTACATTATGCCGGTTTGCCGGTATGGGAGCCATTCTGGACGGGATGTAATAATAGTATGTTTTTGGAAAGAGCGTTGCGCAGCAAATACGCGCCGCTCTTTAACTGGGGCGTTGAGCAGACGGGCCGTCTTGCCTGGTCCATACTACTTTAAAAGAGGACGTATAATGCCGTCCAATTCTTTATACGTTACGGATGCTTCTGTAAAATAGCGGTAAGTTTTTCTTTTATAAAGAATGGTTGTAGCGGGCAGGCTGCCGGACCAGTCATTATTGAGCCGGGGAATGAACTCATCCGGCACGGATTCATTCATCCATACCACTTCACTCTTTAATTGCTTCTGCTGTACCCATTTTTCCAGTTGCTCGGGATATTGCTCCTTAAAATCGAAGCTGACCAGCAGGACTTTTACGGGCTTGTCCTTATACTGCTCCTGTATCTTTTCCAGTGCCGGCAGCTCTTTGACGCATGGGATGCACCAGGTGGCCCAGTAATTGACCACATAGATGGTATCCGTACCGGCATTTAGCCTTTCGTTCAGCTGTACGGCGCTGACGGCGCTGATAGCCTGGCTGTATGCTGGGGCGGCATACAGCAGCAGGATCGCGATAAGAAGATGATGGATAACGTTCATAAGAGGAAGATTTAATCGATCAGGATATCCCCGGTCATAGCTGCCGGTATCTCCAGTCCCATTCTTTTAAGGATAGAAGGAGCGATATCTCCCAGCTTCCCGTTGCGGAGCGGTCCCCTGTAATCATTGGATATGAGTATCAGCGGTACCGGGTTCAGGCTGTGTGCAGTATTGGGGCTGCCGTCTGCATTGACAAGGAAATCTGAATTGCCATGATCTGCTGTGAGGAAAATGGTGTAATGATGCTCCAGCGCTTCCGGTATGATCCTGGACAGGCAGAGATCCACCGTTTCAGCGGCTTTTATGGCGGCTTCCCATACGCCGGTATGACCTACCATATCGGTATTGGCAAAATTAAGGCAGATGAAATCGGCCGATTCCTGCCTGATCTCCGGGAGGATAGCGGCTGTGATCTCGTTGGCGCTCATTTCCGGCTTCAGGTCGTAGGTAGGTACATCCTGCGGGGAGGGGATCATAATACGGCTTTCCCCTTCAAAAGGCACTTCACGCCCTCCGGAAAAAAAGAACGAAACATGGGGATACTTCTCTGTTTCAGCAATGCGTATCTGCCGCAGGCCATGATCCGCTATTACTTCTCCCAGCGTTTTACTGAGATTGTCTTTGGTGAAAAGCACGCCGACATTGCTGAAGCTGGCATCGTATTCTGTCATTGTTACATACTTCAGGTGCAGGGGCTTCATATTGAACTCGGGTATGGCTGTCTGGGTCAGTACTTCCGTGATCTCCCGGCAGCGGTCGGTACGGAAATTAAAGCAGATCACCGCATCGCCCTCATTGATAACGGCCAGCGGGCTGCCTGCCTCATCCGTATGGATGATAGGCTCTATAAATTCATCGGTTATATCTTTTTCATAGGATTCCGCGATGGACCGGATAATATCGGTGGTACGCTCTCCGCGTCCCAGGGTAAGCGCTTCGTAAGCCTTCTGCACGCGTTCCCAGCGTTTATCGCGGTCCATGGCGTAATAGCGGCCTATGACAGTGGCTATCACGGCAGGTGTGCCGGAGATGCTGTCCATCAGGTCCCGGAGATAGCCTATGGCGCTTTTGGGATCGGTATCCCGTCCGTCTGTAAAGGCGTGAATATATATCTTTTCTACCTGTGCCGCATGGGCATACTGCACCAGGGCTTTTAGGTGGTCCAGTGAGGCATGGACGCCGCCGTCGCTGGTCAGTCCTATCAGGTGCAGGGCTTTATTCCGCGACCTGGCGTAATCAAAGGTTTCCTGCAATACCGTATTGCTTTGTAGCAGACCTGTCCTGATAGCAACGTTGATCCGCTGCAATTCCTGGTAGACGATGCGTCCCGCTCCCAGGTTCAGGTGGCCCACTTCGGAATTGCCCATCTGGCCTTCCGGCAGGCCTACGGCCTCTCCGCAGGTTACCAGGGTACTATGGGGATATCGTGTATAAAGGCTGTCCACGAAAGGGGTGTGCGCATGCGCTATGGCGTCTGCAGACGGCACCTGGCCCAATCCCCAGCCGTCCATTATTATAAGGATGGTCTTGTTGATATTCATTTGGCAAATTTATAATAATCGGCTGATATTTCAGAGGGCGTCATGGACGTCACAGCCGTTACAGGCTGCTGCTGTAAATGATATGGCGGCTGCCGGGCTGCTGCTGTACTTATAGCCTAAGGGATGAATGCTCCGGAACTTAAAAAAATAACCAGGTGAAAATAATTTGTTATTTCCAATTAATTAATATCTTTGTGCCTCCATTTAAAATTCTGAACTGAAATTGGCACAGATATTTATTACATCTCATCTTTCTTTTGAAGCGGCGGACTATACCGCTTCGTTGCCAGCTTCCCCGAAGTCTATACGACGATAGGGCTGAAAAGTAGCTGACGCTGCTTCACATTGCCCCAAACTTACTATCCTTAAAGATGCGCCGGAATTTCCCTGGTGTATCGTCATCTGTTTTTTTAATTTATCGTTGTTTTCATTACGTGAAAAAGAATCGTAAGATCATTTTTCGTACTGCGTCCGTATTGGATGTGCAGTATGCGGAACAGATCTGTACTGAAATGGAAAGCAGTGCCCGTGTCAGAGGTACGGGGATTGCCAAGCGCTCTCCTGACTATATCATCCGGAAAATGCTGGAAGGTAATGCTGTAGTAGCTGTTACTCCGGGAGGGGAATGGGTCGGGTTCTGTTATATTGAGACCTGGAGCCACGGTGCCTTTGTTGCCAACAGCGGCCTCATTGTTAACCCCGCCTTCAGAGGATTGGGTGTAGCTAAACGTATCAAATCGGGAATATTTAGGCTGAGCCGGAAACGCTATCCCAAGGCCAGGATATTCGGGCTTACCACGGGGCTTGCCGTCATGAAGATCAACAGCGACCTGGGATACGAGCCGGTCACCTATAGCGAGCTTACCCAGGACGAAGCATTCTGGGCAGGCTGTAAAAGCTGTGTGAACTTTGATATCCTTACCCGCAAGGAACGGAAGAACTGCCTGTGCACTGCTATGATGTACGACCCTGAGCAGGAAAAGAAGCTGACGAAAAATGTGGCATCCGCCATCAGGTCCCGGTTTAAAAAATTATTGGTGATGCCGCTGTAGCGGCGGGTCATCAGGTGTTAAATATATCCATTTAAAATGAAAAAAAAAGTTGTATTAGGGTTCAGCGGAGGGCTGGATACCTCCTTTTGTGCCAGGTACCTGGCTGATGAAATGCAATACGAGGTGCACAGCGTTATTGTCAACACCGGCGGATTTGACACCGGGGAGCTGGAAGCAATAGCGGCGCATGCATATCGCTTGGGCGTACACACGCATACGGCTATTGATGCAGTACAGGAATATTATGACACCATTATCAGGTACCTGGTATTCGGCAACTGCCTCAAAAATGATACCTATCCTTTAAGCGTGAGCGCGGAGCGCTTATGCCAGGCATTGCAGATAGCCCGGTATGCCCGGTCGGTAAAGGCGGATGCGGTGGCGCATGGCAGTACCGGCGCGGGCAATGACCAGGTGCGCTTTGATATGATCTTCCGGCAGTTGCTGCCGGGTGTGGAGATCATTACTCCTGTCAGGGACCTGCAGCTAAGCCGCGAAGCGGAAATAGCCTATCTCACCGGCGCGGGTGTGATGATGAACTTTGAAAAGGCGGCCTACAGCATCAATAAAGGATTATGGGGCACCAGCATCGGCGGAAGGGAAACGCTCCACAGCTACGGTGTGCTGCCCGAAGACGCCTGGCAGACTGCCTGTACCAAAGACGGAACGGAAGAGGTCTGTCTGCATTTCACGGCCGGTGAGCTGACGGGCATCAACGATACGGTATATGCTCATCCGGTAGCCGCCATACAGGCATTACAGCAGATAGCCGGTCCCTATGGCATAGGCCGTGATATGCACATCGGTGATACCATTATAGGCATCAAGGGCAGGGTGGCATTTGAAGCTGCTGCCCCGATGGTGATCATCAAAGCGCATCATACCCTGGAAAAACATGTGCTTACCAAATGGCAGTTGAGCTGGAAGGACACGCTGGCACAATTCTATGCTAACTGGCTGCACGAAGGACAGGTGCTCGATCCTGTAATGAGGGATATAGAGCAGCTCTTCCTCTCCTCGCAACAGGTGGTGACCGGCAGCGTTTATGTGCAGTTGTTCCCTTACAGGTTCCGGGTCAACGGGATTGAAAGCCGGTATGACCTTATGAAAAGCGCTTTCGGCCAGTACGGTGAGATGAATACGGGCTATACAGGACAGGATGTAAGGGGCTTCAGCGCTATTTTCGGTAATCAGACCAGGATATGGAATGCCATTCAGGAAACTATTTAAAAATACACAGCATATGAAACAGGTTAAAGTGGGCATTATAGGGGGTGCCGGGTATGCCGGCGGCGAATTGATAAGGCTGCTGCAGCAGCATCCTTACGTTGTCCTCTCCTTTGCGCACAGCAGGAGTAACGCGGGTAAGCCGCTGGCGGCAGTCCATACGGACCTGTCGGGTATGACAGACCTGCTGTTTACGGATGATGTGGATATGACCGTGGATGTGCTGTTCCTGTGCCTGGGTCATGGAGAATCCGCAGACTTTATGGCGCAGCATCATATCCCGGAGCAGCTCACTATCATAGACCTTGCCAACGATTTCAGGGTGAACGCGCACTGTACGGCAGCGAACCGCCACTTTATCTACGGACTGCCGGAAAGGAACAGGGAACATATAGCCGGAGCGGCGTCTATTGCCAATCCCGGTTGCTTCGCTACTGCCATACAACTGGCGCTGCTGCCGCTTGTACAGCAGGTACAACCCTGGACAGGCGTATATATAACAGGTATCACGGGAAGCACGGGCGCGGGACAGGCGCTTTCCCCGACATCGCACTTCAGTTGGCGTGCCAATAATATACAGCCGTATAAAACCCTGGTGCACCAGCACCTGGATGAAATAGCCTGCTCGCTTCAGGCTGTCAATACTACGGTGACTAAGCAGGATATACACTTCGTGCCCTGGAGAGGTGACTTCGCAAGGGGCATCTTCCTGTCGCTGCAGGTAAAGAGCCCGGTACCGAAAGCGCAGGTGTACGAATGGTTCGATGCTTATTATGAGCAGCATCCCTTTGTGCACATCAGCAGGGATCCCATCCACCTGAAGCAGGTGGTCAATACCAACCGTTGCTTTATCCATATTGAACAAGAGGGAGATATCCTTGTAGTGCATGCTGCCATTGATAATCTCCTGAAAGGTGCTTCCGGGCAGGCCGTTCAGAATATGAACATCCGTTTCGGATGGGAGGAAACGGCAGGGCTACAACTGAAACCCTCATTTTTTTAGCCTTTAATTATTGCATTGATTATGAAACTCTTTGATGTATACCCCTTATTGCCTGTGAATATCGTACGCGCGGAAGGCGCTTATGTATGGGATGACCGGGATAACCGGTACCTGGATATGTACGGCGGTCACGCGGTGATCAGTATAGGACATAACCATCCCAGGTGGGTGGAAAGGATAACGTCGCAGCTCCGGAAAATTGCCTTTTATTCCAACTCCGTTATCAATACGCTGCAGCAGGAGCTGGCAGAGCGTCTGGGCATAATGTCGGGACGCCCTGACTACAATCTGTTTTTATGCAACAGCGGTGCCGAAGCGAATGAAAATGCCCTGAAGCTGGCGTCCTTTTATACCGGCAGGAAAAAAGTAGTGGCATTTACCGGCGCTTTCCATGGCAGGACCTCGCTGGCGGTAAGCGCAACGGATAACCGCAGCTATACGGCTCCCGTCAACGAAACAGGTAACGTGGTATTCTTACCGTTCAACGATGTGGCGGCCCTGCAGGAATACTTCGGCCGCCATGGCAGGGAAGTGGCTGCCGTCATTACCGAGGGCATACAGGGGGTAGGCGGTATCAGGATAGCGTCCGGTGATTTCCTGGCGGCTATCAGGGAGCTGTGTGATACCTATGGCGCCGTGTTCGTAGCGGACAGCGTACAATGCGGTTACGGCCGTTCCGGCAGATTTTACAGCCATGACCATGGAAACGTAGCGGCCGATATCTATACGATGGCCAAAGGTATGGGCAACGGCTTTCCCGTAGCGGGTATCAGCATTGCGCCGCATATTCCGGCGCGTCATGGGATGCTGGGCACCACCTTCGGGGGCAGCCACCTGGCCTGTGCGGCCGGTATTGCTGTACTGGAAGTGATGGAGACGGAAGGCCTGGCAGGTAATGCGCTGGAGATGGGCGCTTATCTGACGACGCAGCTCCAGGATATAAAAGAAATTGAAAATGTAAGGGGCAGAGGCTTAATGATAGGCTTTGATGTGCCGGGAGCGCTGGCGCCGCTTAAAAGGCACTTGCTGGAACATTACCGTATACTGACCGGCGAGGCGGCCCCGAATGTGATCCGCCTGCTGCCCGGCCTGGCTCTCAGCCGGGAGGAGGCATCGGTATTTGTGCAGGCTTTAAGGTCTGCTGTTAACGACCTGACCAGATAAATCCATTATTATATTGAAACAGTTTACTTCCGTAAAGGACATAGCGATGCAGGGCATTCCTTTGTCCGCATCTATCGACCGTATGATTGCCCGGGCACTGGACTATAAAAAGAACCCCTGGCGGGATGTGCAGGCGGGCGCCCGTAAGCGGATCGGCCTTATATTTTTAAACCCCAGCCTGAGGACACGGCTCAGCACCCAGGTAGCGGCGCAGCAGTTGGGCATGGAAGCCATAGTCTTTAACATAGGTAGCGAAGGCTGGTCCTGGGAGCTGGAGGATGGCGCTGTTATGAACGGTACTTCCGTAGAGCATATCAGGGATGCGGTGCCGGTACTGAGCAGCTACTTTGATGTGCTGGCCATAAGGACCTTTCCCGGCCTCTCCGACAGGGAAGCCGATTATGCGGAAACGGTATTGCAGCAATTTATAGCGTATGCCTCGGTGCCCGTCATCAGCCTGGAAAGCGCCACCCTGCATCCCTTGCAGTCGCTGGCGGATCTCATTACCATACAGGAGCTGGAGCTGAAGCGGCCTAAAATAGTGCTGTGCTGGGCCCCGCATATCAAGCCTTTGCCCCAGTGTGTGGCCAATAGCTTTGCCCAGTGGGTCGGTGCCTGGGACCGTGCAGACTTTGTTATAGCGCAGCCCCCGGGTATGGAGCTGTCTGAAACGTTCACCACCGGTGCGCAACTGGTCTATGATAAGGCAGCGGCGCTCCGGGATGCTGATGTAGTGTACGTCAAGAACTGGAGCGCTTACCGCTCCTACGGTGCCATGGGTACGGATCAGGACGGCTGGATGCTGCAGCCGGAAGATATGGAAAAGACCAACCGGGCAAAGATCATGCACTGCCTGCCGGTAAGGCGGAATATAGAGCTGAGCGATGCCTTGCTGGACAGCAGCAGCAGTATTGTCACCAGGCAGGCCGCCAACAGGGTATGGGCGGCGCAGGCGGTCCTGTCAAACATTATTCAATCATTATGACGGAACATATAAAGATCATAAAAGTAGGCGGTAATATTATCAACAGCCCGGCGGCCTTGCAGGCATTCCTGAAAGAATTCGCAGCGCTGGAAGGTAAAAAGATCCTGGTCCATGGCGGTGGCGCGCTCGCTACAGAGCTGGCAGGACGGCTGGGTATTACGCAGCAGATGATAGACGGCCGGAGAGTAACAGATGCCGAAACGCTGAAGATAGTGACCATGGTCTATGCAGGCTATGTCAACAAGCAGGTAGTGTCCGGCCTGCAATCTTACGGGTGCAACGCGATAGGCATTTGCGGAGCCGACGGGCATATCATAACCGCCCGCCGGCGTACCTTCCCGGCGGATTTCGGGTTCGCCGGCGATATAGACCGTGTGGATACGGACGCTTTAAGCGCACTGCTGCTGCACTTTGATACTGTAGTGGTGGCACCGCTGACAATGGATGTGTCCGGTCAGCTACTGAATACCAACGCAGATACCATTGCCCGGTCTGTGGCTGCGGCACTGTCTGCAGCAGCGCCTTGTGAGCTGATCTATACTTTTGAGAAGAATGGTGTGCTGCAGGATGTTGAACAGCCGGATAGCGTGATACCCTTGCTGACAGCAGCTCACTACCAGCAGCTCCGGGAAGAACAGCGGATATTCGCCGGTATGCTGCCCAAGCTGGATAATGCCTTCCTGGCCCTCCGGGAAGATGTCGGGTCGGTATATATAGGACCGGCAGACCAATTAAAAGCGCTGTCGGAAGGGCGGTGCGGCACAAAGATAATATTATGACAGCATCACTTTCATCATTACAGTCTGACGCGATACTGTTGCTGCAGCAATTGGTCCGTACACCTTCTTTCAGTAAAGAGGAAGCAGGCACGGCAGCGCTTATTGCAGGCTTCCTGCAGGAGCGGGATATACCCTGTATCCGTATAGGCCATAATATCATCGCGAAAAATAAGCATTATGATGCCGGGAAGTCGGTCATTGTCCTGAACTCCCATCATGATACGGTAAAGCCTGACAGCGGCTATACCCGTGATCCTTTCAGCGCAGCGATAGAAAATGATATGCTCTTCGGGCTGGGCAGCAATGACGCCGGTGCGAGCCTGGTCGCGCTGCTGGCAGCTTTCCTGTACTTCTGGCCGCGGCAGGAGCTTCCTTTCAACCTGGTAATGGCAGCTACGGCAGAAGAGGAAATAAGCGGATCCGGCGGTGTGGAAGCCGTATTCAGGAGCGATGTTTTCCAGGCTTTCTGCGGCACGTCGGATTACAGTAACTGTTGCGGTATCGTGGGTGAACCTACACAGCTACAACTGGCAGTGGCAGAAAAAGGACTGCTGGTGATAGACGCCCTGGCGGAAGGCTGTGCCGGCCATGCTGCCAGGGATGAAGGTGTCAATGCCATCTATATAGCCCTGCAGGATATTGCTTTCCTGCAGCAGTTGCGTATGCAGGAGGTAAGCCCCCTTACGGGAGAGGTAAAGACGACTGTTACGGTCATCGGTACGGACAACACGCAGCATAACGTGGTGCCTTCCCGCTGCCATTTTGTAATAGATGTGCGTTATAATGAATGCTACAGCCCGGAAGCGCTCTTCAGCTACCTGCAGCAGCAGCTCCGCAGCCGGCTCACCCCCCGGAGCATGCGCCTGCGGGCTTCAGCCATCGGCCGGGAGCACCCGCTGGTACGTGCCGGGCTGCAAATGAACAGGCGGGTCTTTGGCTCACCCACGCTCAGCGATAAGGCGCTGCTGCCGTTCCCTGCCCTTAAAATGGGGCCGGGGGACAGCGCGCGGAGCCATACTGCCGATGAGTATATACATCTTTCAGAGATCAGGCAGGGTATTGCGGATTATATTCAATTACTACAAAACGTTACTTTCTGATATGAAAAAATTATGGCAAAAAGAGCATTCGGACTTGTCGGAGCTGGTAGAGCAATTTACAGTAGGCAGGGATCCCGAATTTGATGTATTGCTGGCAAAATACGATGTACAGGGCTCTGTGGCGCACGTGACCATGCTGGGCGAGTGCGGGCTGATGAGCGCGGAGCAGGCGGCTGCGGCTATAGAAGGCCTGCAGGAGATCGCCGGTGAAATAGAGCAGGGCCGCTTCCGTATCCGTCCGGGTGTGGAGGATGTGCATTCACAGGTGGAGCTTTTGCTGACCGAAAGGATAGGTGATACCGGTAAGATGATCCACAGCGGCAGAAGCCGTAACGACCAGGTGGCTGTAGATATCAAGCTGTACCTGAAGGATGCCTGCCAGGACATCAAAAAAGAGATGCAGCAGCTTTTCGGGCTGCTGATCAGTCTCAGCGATCGGTATAAGGATATATTGATCCCGGGTTATACGCATCTGCAGGTAGCGATGCCTTCTTCAGCCGGTATGTGGCTGGGCGCTTATGCCGAGAGCCTTACGGATGACCTGGCGCTGCTGGCCGCTGCTTACGGGATCTGTGATAAGAACCCGCTGGGCAGTGGGGCCGGCTATGGATCTTCGTTCCCGATCAGCAGACAAAGGACAACGGAGCTCCTGGGATTCCGGACACTGCACTGGAACAGTATCTACGCACAGATGAGCAGGGGTAAAACGGAAAAGTTCCTCAGCATGGCTGTTGCGTCTGTGGCGGCTACCTTAAGCAGGCTGGCTATGGACTGCTGTCTGTTCAACAGCCAGAACTTCGGCTTTATCTCCTTCCCGGAACAGCTCACTACGGGCAGCAGTATCATGCCGCATAAAAAGAACCCGGATGTGCTGGAGCTGATACGCGGTAAATGCAACCGGCTGCAGGCCCTGCCCAATGAGCTGAACCTGCTGCTCACCAACCTGCCTTCCGGTTATCACCGGGAGCTGCAGCTCACCAAGGAGATCATATTCCCTGCCATCCGGGAGCTGCTGCAATGCCTGGAGATGATGCGGCTGATGCTGTCAGGCATTCGTATAGCGGATCATATTCTTGAAGATGAGCGGTACAAATACCTGTTCAGCGTGGAAGCCGTTAACAGGCTGGTGGCGGAAGGCGTGCCTTTCAGGGATGCCTACGGGCAGGTGGCCCGCCAGATATCGGAAGGCTCTTTTGCATACAAGGGTGATATACGGCATACGCATGAAGGCAGCATCGGGAATCTCTGCAATGAAGCGATCGCGGAAGAATTTAACAGGGTATTGGGCCGGATGGATAGCTGATGGCGGCGCATCGGTACTCCGCATGTGCCCGTAAAAAATCTGCTGCATTTTAAACTAAGACGACAGTACCGGGTCTATTATACTATAAACAACATAATTGCTACGTACCAATTTTAGTTTACAGGAATACAACTATTATTCATTTCTTAAAATGCAGATATTATGAAAAAGATCATCATTGCGGCAGTTATAGCATTGGGTATTATGAACTTTACGGCACAGGATGCCCGCGCACAGGTTTCTGTAAATGTGAATATAGGCAGTCAGCCGATGTGGGGACCTGCCGGGTACGATTATGTACAATATTATTATATACCCGAATACAATGTATATTATGATGTCATGAGCCGTCAGTATATCTACCTCAACGGCCAGCGGTGGATACATGCCAGGGCCTTACCGCCACGCTTCGGACATATAGATATGTACCGTACCTATAAGGTGGTAGTGAACCGGCATAACCCTTACCGTTACAATCATATGCATATGAGGGATTACGGGCATTACAGGGGCCACCGCAACCAGCGTATGCTGAGAGATTACGGCGGGCATCACGCGCACCGTCCGCATCAGGACATCCGTCGTGAGCCGTATGGCAGGGGACAGCACCGGACTGCCGGCAGGATGGACCGTCGCGATAATGGCCACCAGCATAGCAGGCAGGACAACGGCCGTCACCAGCAGCACAGAAGATAGGCCGGGGGTGTGCAGGATAAAGACTGCCTGCCGTTGTCCTACCTGACAGGATATATAAAAAAATCACCTGATTTTAAATCAGGTGATTTTTTTTATGCGTGCCTGTATGTTTTACTGGGGTACATCCTTGTTATCTTCCATCAGCTTTTCTTCCGCTTTCTTCCGGAAGCTTCTGGCAAATTCTTTCAGCTCATCGGACAGATCCTCATTACGCGTTGCCCTGACATAGGTATCGGCCATGGTCATCAGCGTCTGGAAAAAGAAATCGTTCATTTCATCCACCATCATCTTTTTGGTCCAGAGGTCCATACGGAGCGCAGTGCGCTCTTTAGGGTCCCAGAATGAGGCCATAAAAGCCTTGGCCTGCTGTGGAGTGGCTTCAGCGCTGCCGGTAGCGTTCCAGTCTATATGTTCCGGCAGGTTCTGGTTATCCAGCAATACATTTATTGTTATGGAGTGCTTTGTCATAAAATTGTAAATATGTGCAAAGGTAAGGGAATTACTTTATCTATCTGTATAGATAACCGGTTGCCGGTATCACTCTCACTGTGTCGCCGGTATCCGGGCGATGGGACGCAGACAGCCTTATGAAATGCTTTTTCATATAGTGCCGTTTTGCTGCAGCAGGGGTGACACTTCTCCCACCCCCCCCCCATGCCGGTGCAAAGCCTTCCGCTCGTTTCCTGCAGCCGGTTTGCTCTAACGGTACCGCTGTTGATACAGGTTGTAATGCCTCATAATTAAGGGGTTATACAGCATAACAATTTAGTAATACTGGGGTAAGGTTTACATAACGTTACATTCATCCTGGGTTAATATTAGGTGTGGAGTTTTGCAGTGAAAATTAAAAAGCATTGCATAATAAGAATTATATGAAAAAAACATCCAGGCTGCTTCTGAAAAATATCCCCTTATTTTTAATCCTTCCGTTCCTCCAGGCGCAGGAGCTCAATGCCCAGACAGGTGTCATTAAAGGGCAGGTGATCGACAGCCTGCTGCAGGAGGGTGCTCTGGTGGATGTGGAAGCAGTGGGTCCCCTGAAACAGGTGACCATGAGCGATGCCGACGGTAGCTTTATCATTACCAACCTGCTGGAAGGCAACTACAAGGTGGTGGTGACTGGCGACGATTACCAATCCAGGACCTATGAAAATATCCAGGTAAAAAACGGTGATACGGTAGCGCTGACACTCTATATTACTGCACCGGTGGCCGTGAAGGAAAAGATGGCCGGGGTGCTGGATGAAGTTAAATTTTCCTCCGCGAAGAATACCAATACCGTAGACGCCCTCATTGAGGAAACAAGGCTGAGCTCCCAGGTAGCCAACGGTATTTCCCAGGAACAGATCAAAAACTCACAGGATAAGAATGCCGCACAGGTTATGAGCCGTATCCCCGGCATCACCGTGGTAGACGGCAGGTTCGTGATGGTAAGGGGCATCCCTGAGCGTTACAACCAGGTGCTGCTGAATAATTCCATTGCCCCGAGCACGGAAGTGGATAAGCGGACCTTCTCCTTCGACCTCATACCGAGCAATGTGCTGGACCGGATGCTGATCTACAAATCGGGAGCGCCGGAAAATACCGGTGACTTTGCGGGCGGTCTTATCAAAGTATATACGGCCAATGCCAACGAGGACCACCTGACCTCCGTCAACCTTTCTTTCGGCTACCGGACCGGTACTACCGGGAGCGATTATATCCAGTCCAAAGGCTCCGGTACAGATGCCCTGGGCTTTGATAACGGTTACCGCCAGATGCCTGCTGCGTTCCCGGTGGAAAACCTGCGGACATTGCCTAACAGGTCGCAGAAGCGGGTGGACGCCGCCAAAACCCTGCAGAACAACTTTGCGCCTGCCACGCACACCGCTATGCCGGATGTAAGCGCGGGATTCAACCTGGCGCGCAGGTTCTTTATCAAGGGTGTGCAGGTCAATACCATCAATGCCATCAACTACAGCCAGGCCTTCCTGACCTATGATAAAAGCTTCTCCCGTTACCTGGAGCTGGGCGCCGGGCAGCCGGAAGCCACCAAAAGGTTCCGGTACAGCGATAACTATAATGAGAAGGAGAACAAGATAGGCGTTATCAGCAACTGGTCCTTCAGGTTCAACAGCAGGAATAAGCTGGAATTCCGCAACCTCTTCAACCAGATCGGTGAAAATATCACGGTCATCAGGAATGGCGAGGATTATATACAGCAAGTGGGACTGGACAGGCGCAATTACCTGTACCAATACCGCAGCAGGTCCATCTACAGCGGGCAGCTGGAAGGTACCCACGATCACAAGATGGCCAATAAAACGGCTAAGCTGAACTGGGTACTGGGTATGAACTACCTTTTTGAAGACCAGCCGGACCTGAGAAGGTTTCGTATGATTGAGACCGCCGAAGGCTCCGGTGAGATGCGGATGATCCTGCCGCCGTCCTCCAACCTGTACGATGCGGGAAGGTTCTTCAGCAAGCTGAATGAGACCGGCTTTAACCACAGCCTGAACTACATCCTGGATCTGAATGATAACCCGCGCCCGGTGCAGCTCAAGCTCGGGTATATGCTGGATTACAGGATGCGCAACTTCGATACCCGTTACTTCTCCTATATCTATCCCGGCAGCTCCTCGTTGGAAGTCCTGCAGCAGCTGGAAAGGCAAAGCCTGGACCGGATATTCTCCGGCGATAATATGAAGACCACGGACGGCTTCCTGATGGAAGAAGGCACCAGGGCTTCAGACAGCTATACCGCCAGTAATTTCCTGACGGCAGGCTATGCCGGGCTGGTGCTGCCCCTGGGCAGGCTGACGCTGTCCGGCGGTGTAAGGGTGGAATACAACGTGCTGAAGCTGAACACATCGAATGATGCAGGTGGCGAGATCAATGTGAACAATCCCGTATTGTCTCCCCTGGGCTTCTTGAACTCCGATTATAACCTCACTGAAAAGACCAAGCTGAGATTCGCCTACTACAGGGCGGTGAACAGGCCTGAATTCAGGGAACTGGCTCCGTTCCTCTTTTACGACTACCAGTTCGATGCTGAAAAATACGGTAACCCTGACCTGAAAACGGCCAACATAGACAACTTCGACCTGAGGTATGAAATATACCCGAGGAAAGGAGAGGCTATCAGCATCGGCGCATTCTACAAGCACTTTACCAATCCTATCGAAACGCTGATCCTGATCCGGTCCGAATCGCCGGCCTTTTCTTACCAGAACGCTGCCAGCTCTTACAGCCGGGGCCTGGAGCTGGAATTCCGGAAATCCTTCGAGGGTATGACCCGTTCCGGCTTCGTGGACAAGCTCAGCGCCAATGTGAATGCCGCATATATCCAGTCGCAGGTGGACTACGGTGAGAACGTGGTTACCGGGCAGGAAACGAAAAGGGCTTTGCAGGGACAATCCCCCTATATTATCAATGCTACCCTGAGCTATAATGACAAGAAATCAGGACTGCAGGTAAATACCTCCTACAATATCTTCGGAAAAAGAATTTTTGCGGTAGGCAGCGCCCTGTTCCCTACCATATATGAAATGCCAAGGCACGCTCTGGATCTGACCGTCAGCAAATCTTTCGGGAATAACTGGGGTATCAAGCTGGGTATACAGGATCTGCTGAACTATGAAAGCAGGTTCTACCAGGATACCGACAGGGACGGAACTATCAATATGAAAGGCATGGATGATGCTATCTTCAAATTCAGGCGCGGCACACTGTACAGTTTATCACTTTCCTATAAATTTTAAACATTAACAGTAAAACAATATGAAAAAACAATTAATCTCGGTAGCGGCTTTAGCAACAATATTACTGGCTGCATCATGTAAGAAAAAAGATCAACCCGGCGGTGGCGATAAACCGGCAGACTCAACCGAAATCGTGCAGTTGTCCGGAGAGTTATCCAGCCAGACTTTGTCAAAAGATAAAAAATATATGCTGGTAGGCCAGGTATTCGTAAGAGATGGCCAGACGCTGACCATCGAGCCGGGTACTGTTATCCTGGGTGAGAAAAAATCCAAAGGTACGCTGGTCATTGACAGAGGTGGTAAGCTTATGGCCAACGGTACCGCTTCAGAGCCTATCGTCTTTACTTCCAACCAGGAAGTAGGAGACAGGGACCGCGGAGACTGGGGCGGCCTTGTGATCCTGGGTAAAGCCAAAGTGAACATTCCTAACCCGTCTATCGAAGGCATCGAGCCTGCTGTGGTATATGGCGGCAATGATGACGGCGATAACTCCGGTTCTTTACAGTACGTACGCGTGGAATTTGCAGGTATCGAGCTGACCCCCAACAATGAGACCAACGGTATCACATTGGGTGGTGTAGGCAGCGGAACCAAATTTGAAAATATCCAGGTGTCCTACGGTGGTGATGACGGTATTGAGTGGTTTGGCGGCGCCGTGAACGGTAAATACCTTGTGGTATTCGGTACATGGGATGATTGCTTTGACATTGATAACGGTTTCTCCGGTAACCTGCAGTTCGGCCTGTCCGTACGTTACCCGAGCTATGCTGACCAGTCAGACTCCAACGGCTTCGAATGGGATACCAACGGTACCAACGAAGCTACTGACCGCCCGACAACAGCTACGGTATCTAACTTCACCATTCTCGGACCTTCCCTGGACGGTAATTCCTACTCCGGTAACTACAAATACGGTATGGACCTGAGAAGAAGGGTAGCGGCCAACCTGTTCAACTCTGTAGTAGTAGGTTTCCCTACTGCTGTAAGGATGAACCAGAATACCGTACTGCCTAACTACCAGAACGGTGACGCGCAGGTTGCCAACAATATCTTCTACGCTAAGACCAATAAGACCGTATCCGGTAACGGTGACTTCACTGCAGATGATATCCTGAACTACCTGACTGCCAATGAGAATATCGTAGAGGCCGGTAGCGACTTCCAGGTGACTGCCGCTTATACGGCGCTGGGACTGAATACTAGCCAGTTCTTCGGCAAGACCATCAATACCAAATACCCTGCACATCCTAACTTTGCTGTGACCGGCGGTACGCTGGCTTCCGGGGCCAAGTTTACCTATGCTGCCTTCAGCCAGGCTAACAGGAGCGCTCATTTTGACAAAACTGTTGCTTTCCGCGGGGCATTCGGTTCTCAGGACTGGACCCAGGGCTGGACCAACTTTGATCCTATCAATGTAAAGTACTAATGACAGGTATTGTACCATAACATCAGCTTCCGCCTGCCCGTACAGGGCAGCGGAAGCTCTCTTAAAAGAATCGTATCATGAAAAACATAATTCCTTTATTTTATTTATTGTCGCTCACTTTGCTCTTTACTGCGTGCAAAGAAAAAAATGCGGACTATGATCCTGCGGCAGTTTTATCTGAAGCGGAAGCAGGAAATTTTAAATACAGCATCTCCCGTTATGTCGGCAGGTTGCCGAAATATGCGACGGAGGACACCAAATTTGAGCTGAAATTCGATAACGATTACCGGATGATAGCCTCAAAGATCAAACTGGACAAATACTACGCCGGCAACGGTGATACCATATATTTCGAGATCATCAAGATAGCGCCCAGCCTGCACCTTAAGAAAACAGCCACCGGCGGGAAGCTGGTGAAGAATGAAGCAGGCGAGATCACTTATTACGAGGAAGTGTACAGGACCTGGAAAATGACAGATAGTCTCCTGGCTGTCCGTACCCCGCTGTTTTTTGAAGCGATGATCCGTAATCGGGATTTAACAAAATATTACACGGAAAATATAAATAATGACACATATATTGAATTTCCGAATAAATTTGTTATATTTGATGTGAAATTGCGAAAGTGGATTTCAAATTCAGATTTGGCTTATAACCGTTAAGCGAGTTTTTTTCATATACATTCTATTAAAGTTGAAGGCGCGTTTTTACGCGCTTTATTTTTTTCCTTTTGCCTGAGCTCTTTCAGGAAGCGCACATCCTGTCTTCTTGCCGCTGTCTTTTAAATGCTTTTAATCTTTAATTTTGTAAGTCTCCGGGCGCTTTCAGCCTTTTGCCCGGAACTGTCCCGCAACGGAATATGTTGTTTATGCGGACAGATCATTTAAAAGACATAATAACAACTTATGAATGCTGCTATAATTGCTATCGGTGGTGAGCTGGTCAACGGTCATACCCTTGATACCAACTCGCAATGGATAGCAACACACCTGGAAAACCTGGGATTTAACGTACAACTGCATATAAATATTGCCGACCGCGAGGAAGATATCGTCAACGCGGTCCGGTACGCGATGCGGCATTGCGGGGTACTGGTGCTTTCGGGCGGGCTGGGTCCTACCCAGGATGACGTCACCAAGCTGGCGCTTTGCCGGGTATGGGGCTGCGCGATGGAGCCCCGGGAAGCCTACAGGCTGCACCTGGAGCAGCTTTATATAAAGCGCAACAAGCCGGTTCCCGAAAACCTGGGCATACAATACACCTTTCCTGCCATTGCCCGGCTGATCAGCAATGAGCTGGGAACGGCCCCGGGACTGTATATCGGGCAGGACGATCATCATCTTATCGCGCTTCCCGGTGTACCTTTTGAAATGAAGCATATCTGGGTCCGGGAAGTGGAGCCGCTCTTGCAGGAGCACTTCCCGGCGCAAAAGCTGCTGCGGCATCATTTTGAGGTGGCGCTTGTGGGGGAGGTGTACATTGAAGAGCGGCTCACAGCGCTCAGGATGCAATACCCGGATCTGTATTTTTCCTACCTGCCGTTTTACGGCTCGGTCGATTTCAGCATTACAGCCACACGTCCCGGTTTTGATGCGGCAGTGTTCAATGGCGTAGTGCGGGATATCCGCCGGCTGCTGGAACCCTATATTTACAGCGAATCCTCTGAAAGCATAGCTGCGGCAGTGATAAGGCTGCTGCAAAAGCATACGCTTTCCATCGGCTGTGCGGAAAGCTGTTCGGGGGGCTTTATCGGTCACCAGCTCACCAATGTCCCGGGAGCTTCGGAAGTGTACCTGGGCAGCCTGAACACTTACAGCATCAGCGCCAAAATAAATATCCTGGGTGTACCGGCAGACCTGATCTCCGTTCATACGGCGACCAGCAGGGAAGTGGCCGAGGTCATGGCGCAGCGGGCGCATACCGTCTTCGGTTCTGATATCGGCATCAGCACTACCGGCTATATAGAAACGAGCGAAGAGCAGCCGGTGGCCTTTGTGCATACGGCCATCACCAACGGCAGGGAGCTGGAACACCACCTCATTACCCTGCCTTACGACAGGGATGCCAATAAGCAGTACCTGGCCAACCGCCTGCTATTCCACACCTATGCCTTTATCCGGAAATATGCCATCGCCGGCGGTGCCGGTTTCTGATAAAAATGTATATATTTACCTGTGATTTTTGTCCTCTCCGGAGGATATTATACCCTTTATAAAAACTGATCCTATGTGTGACTACGATAAACTCTTTGACAATAACAAAGCCTGGGTGAGCAATAACCTGGCTGCAGACCCTGATTTTTTATCCAGGCTCTCCGCCGACCAGCATCCCGATTACCTGTATATCGGCTGCAGTGACAGCAGGGTGCCTGCCAACGAGATCATGGGCCTGGCCCCCGGGGAAGTATTTGTGCACCGCAATGTGGCCAACCTTGTCAATAATACGGACCTGAACGTAATGGCGGTCGTCAACTACGCGGTTGTGCACCTGAAGGTAAAGCATATCATTGTATGCGGGCACTATACCTGCGGCGGCGTAAAAGCGGCCATGCAGGCCAGGGATATGGGCATACTGAACCCCTGGCTGCGCAACATCAGGGACGTTTACAGGCTGCATAAGGCGGAGCTGAATGGCATTACGGATGAGGAAGCCCGTTATGACCGCTTGGTGGAGCTGAACGTGGAAGAGCAATGTATCAACATCCTGAAATATGCTTCCGTGCAGGAATCCTACATAGCGCATGGCTATCCGGAAGTCCACGGCTGGGTCTTTGACCTGAAGTCGGGGCTTATCAAAGACCTGCAGATAAACCATAAGGAAAAGCTGCAGCAGATCCAGGAGATCTACAACCTTACGGATAAGGACTGGCATTCGCTGTTTTAGGGAATGAACCTTAAAATGTACATAACAGTATCATTGGAAATGGTACTGTTTTTTTGTTTAATTTTGACACCTCAGAGATCATTTTATTCAGAAATTATGAACATACAAGACATTTTGAAGCAATTGAACATTGCTGCGGATAACCAGGGCGTAAGTACAGGGACCGTATGGTCTGAAGGAAAAGGCGCCAGGCTGGAATCCTATTCCCCCATTAATAATGATTACCTGGCCGCTACGCAGCATACCACCAGGGAAGCGTATGATGAGGTCGTGGAAAAAGCGCGTCAGGCCTTTAAGACATGGCGGACCGTACCGGCTCCCAGGCGTGGTGAGATCGTAAGGCAGATCGGTAATAAAATGAGGGAATATAAAGAGCCGCTGGGCAGTCTTGTATCCCTGGAAATGGGCAAAAGCTACCAGGAAGGGCTGGGAGAGGTACAGGAGATCATTGATATCTGTGACTTTGCCGTTGGGCTGTCCAGGCAATTATACGGCCTGACCATTGCCAGTGAGCGCCCCCAGCACAGTATGATGGAGCAATGGCACCCGATAGGCGTGGTGGGCATCATCTCCGCCTTCAACTTCCCGGTGGCGGTATGGAGCTGGAATGCAATGCTGGCGCTGGTATGCGGCGACGTATGTATCTGGAAGCCGAGCTCTAAAACGCCGCTGTGCGCTATTGCCTGCCAGCACATCATTGCAGAAGTATTTAAGGAGAACAATATAGAGGAAGGGGTGTGTAACCTTGTTATCGGCGATGATGCCGGTCCGTGGCTGTCCGGAGACCAGCGTATAGCGCTGGTGAGCTTTACGGGCTCCACGCGTGTGGGCCGTATCGTAGGCCAGACGGTAGCGCAGCGTTTCGGAAAATCCCTGCTGGAGCTGGGCGGTAACAATGCCATTATCGTGACCGAAAGCGCCGACCTGTCTATGGTATTGCCGGGCGTGGTGTTCGGTGCGGTAGGTACGGCCGGGCAGCGTTGTACCACGACCCGCCGCCTGATCGTGCAGGAAAGCGTATATGACAAGACCATTGAGGTGCTGAAAAATGCTTACGGTCAGCTCAGGATCGGTAACCCGCTGGACGCTAACAATCATATCGGTCCGCTGATCGATGAAAATGCGGTCAATACTTACCTGAAAGCTATAGAGACGGCCAAGGCCGCAGGCGGCCGCGTGATAGTGGAAGGCGGCCGCTATACACCGGAAGGCTATGAGAACGGGTTCTATGTGAAGCCCTGTATCATTGAAGCAGCCAATGACCTGGACATCGTGCAGGAAGAAACCTTTGCGCCTATCCTCTACGTTATGAAATATACCACGCTGGAAGAGGCTATTGAGCTGCAGAACAGTGTGCCGCAGGGCCTTTCTTCTGCTATCTTTACCAGCAATCTCCGCGAAGCGCAGCGTTTCCTCTCTGCCGAAGGCAGCGATTGCGGCATTGCCAACGTCAACATCGGCACCAGCGGCGCCGAGATCGGCGGAGCTTTCGGAGGAGAGAAAGAGACCGGCGGCGGAAGGGAAAGCGGTTCCGACAGTTGGAAAGCCTATATGAGACGCCAGACCAATACGATCAACTACGGTAACTCCCTGCCGCTGGCACAGGGCATTAAATTCCATATTTAATATCGGCATAAGCCAAGATTCAGCGTAGCTGCCGGACCCGGTGCTACGCTGTTTTTATGTGTAAAATTATTTTTATATGAAGGTTGCGCAATTAATAGCAAAACCTGTTATATTTGAACATGAATTTTTGATTCATACCAGCGTAAACTTTTAATACCGCTTTTGATGCATAAATCCCTTCACTACCTGTTTATTGCTAGCTGCATGCTGGCTATCTGCTCCTGCGGCAATACTTCCGACAACCCCGGGAAAACGGCTTCCCCGGCACCACATCAGGATACCGCGGCCGCGCCTCCTGCACCCGAACCGGTCAAATCAGCCGATGCGCCGGAGAAAGATCTTACCTATACGGCCTGGCCGGTCAAAAGATCGGATTCACTGAAAAAAGCCTTCCGGGCGCTGGACGATGCCCAGGTAAAGATACTCGCCGCGATCAACAGGGCGGATAAACGACATATGCCGGGCCTGGACACCCTGCTGGTACCGGACAAGTTTAAAGAGCTGGAGGCTTACAGTCCCTTCCCGCTGCGGATGGATATGCTGTCCAAGGTCAATAAGCTGGTGCTCTTTTCCTATCCTATACAGGCATACGCCGTATATGAGCAGGGCACACTGAAGACCTGGGGCCCTACCAATATGGGTAAGAAAGCTACCAAAACCCCGACAGGGCTGTTCTTTGCCAACTGGAAAGGAAAAGAGATCAAAAGCTCGGTGAACAGCTCCTGGGTACTGAAATGGAACTTTAACGTGCATAATACGCAGGGAGTAGGCTGGCACCAGTATGACCTGCCGGGCTATCCCATATCGCACTCCTGTATGCGCCTGCTGGCGGAAGATGCCCAATGGCTGTATGACTGGGCGGACCAGTGGCAACTGAAGAACGGGCAACTGGTGGCCAGGGGCACGCCGACCGTCATTTACGGCGACTACCCGTGGGGACAGCGCAGGCCCTGGATGAGCCTGCTGGAAAACAGCGCCGCCAATGATATAACGGTAGAGCAGCTCGAAGCAGTGCTGCAGCCTTACCTTGAAAAGATCATGGAGGCACAGCAGGAAAGAGCTGATTATCTACGCTCAAAAGAGCCGTCTGAAACAGCACCCGCACAGGAAGTAACGGCTTCCTGATGTATATAAGATAAGATTGAGTGACTATCTGCTTACAGGGAACAACCTTTATTACAGATACGCCTCGCTGAACGGTGTCCTCTCTGCGGGTCAGAACCGCTTTTACTATAAAGACACTGAGAATGTTGGTCATTCCGAACGGATGTGAGGAAGCTCTTATAATAATTTAAAAAACCTTTGCCTATCTATAGATAGGCAAAGGTTTTTTAAGATACTGCCCCCAAAGGCAGTCATTTCAAGCGAAACGCAGTGAAGACCTTGTAAGTCAAGGACTATGAGATCTTGCTTTACAAGAGCATAGTTTCTTTATTCCGCTCCGCTTGAAATGAAGGTAAGGTGCTTTTTAAATACCTCTTTAATGGATGGTATATTTGCTGACCGCGGCCTATTTATTGCCGAACATGCCTTTCAGCGTATCCAGCGGGGAGCCGCTGTCGTTACCTTCTGACTGGGAATTACCGCTCATAAAGGCGTTCATCAAGGACATAACATCAAACTTCCCTTCCAGGATGTCGTCTATTTTATCCTGGAAAGCCGGTGGTACCTTGCTTTTGATAAAATCTTTGGTAACGCTTACCGATTTCTGGGCCATCTCTTCACTGAGACCTGCCTTGGCTATTAATTCTTTGATTAATTCCTGCATAGTATAATGTGTTTAAAAGTAATTTTTTAAAAAAAGTATGTTCTGTCTGTAGCTACGGGTATAGCTGTATCATTGTATTTCCGGTGAATGGTCGTATAAGCTTTTCAGACCATTATTGAATTTCCCGGTTTTGTTACGGTACAGCCGAAATGACACCTTCTTCAACCATAATACCGATGCAAAGTACGAAGCTCTTTCGTTGTTTCCTACACCCGGGTGTTAAATTGATCAGTTGAGCAGGAAAGTTCCGTCCGCTACCTGCTCCTGCAACTGCTCCATAGCAGCGTGATTGCCTGTCAGCAGGGCCAGGCGCTCTATGACCCTTTCTACCAATGCGTCGGGACAGGAGGCGCCGGAAGTGACCATAACGGTGAGCGGCAGCCGCTCAGGCAGGAAGCCTGCTGTCAGGATCTCCTGCTTGTCGTGAAAATTGAAGTGCTGTACCCGGTCCGCATCCACCAGGCATCTTTCATGATTGATGAAATAAGTGGGCAGCTTTTCTTCGCACAATTCTACGAGGTGGGAGGTATTGCTGCTGTTATAGCCGCCTATGACGAGCGCAAAATCGGCGGTCTCTTCCAGCATACCGGTCACAGCGGTCTGGTTGTCATTGGTAGCATAGCAAAGGGTATCGCGGGTGTCGGCAAAACGTGCTTTCAGATGCTCATCGTCCAGGTTATAGCGGGTCCGGACAACATTCTTGAGAAAATCGGCTATGCCCTGCGTATCGCTGGCCAGCATCGTGGTCTGGTTGACCACGCCTATTTTCTGCAGGTCCTTTTCTACGTCAAAGTCCCTGGAATACTGGCCTTTGAATTCCTCGTAGAACCGGGCCGCGGGCTTCTCCCCAGTAATATAGCCCGCCAGCTCCACTGCTTCCTTCATATCATTGACCACTACAGTGGGCGCATTCTGCTTGCTGTGGGAAAAGGTGGCGCGGGTCTCTTCGTGACGCGGCTTGCCGTGCACTACTATGGTATAGCCGTCATTGCCTATCTTCTCGCTCCTGTTCCATACTTTCTCCACGAAAGGGCAGGTGGTATTATAGGTTTCTATCCGGATGCCCTTGGACTGCAGCAGCGTTTCGATCTCTATAGTGGTGCCGAAAGCCGGCACGATCACCACATCTTCGCTGCTGATGGCCTCCCAGGGGATCAGCTGGTTGCCGTAGGTATCCATGATGAAGGTCACGCCCTCTGCCTGGAGGTCTGCATTGACCTGGGGATTGTGGATCATCTCGCTCAGCAGGTAGATCCTGCGTCCCGGATTTTCATGCACGGCACGGAAAGCGATCTCTATGGCATTCTCCACACCGTAGCAAAAGCCGAAATGCCTGGCTATCACCACTTCCAGCGTTCCTATGCGGATGCGGGTAGGGGTGAAGTCCTTTTTCAGCTTATCCTGGGCCTTCCGCTGCTGCTTGATAGAGGAGATTAAGGGGCTTCTGTAGTGTACCGGAACATCAAATGACTTCATATCTTGGGAAAATGCATGTATGTAGCTCAAAGTTAAAGAATATTCCCCGCTTTACCGGGGCTGCCTGCGCGAATAAATGCAATTAATGTTTTATTAAGTAATTTTCCATCCCTGATTCAATATCTTTGGTAATACTAATGATTTTCAAATACATATTCTGATATGCCTCGTACTCCCGGTAAGCAACGCAAAAGAAGTAAGGTCTTCCTGATAGTGATCCTCATCCTGCTGGCCCCGGTCGGCTGGCTGGCTTACCGCACCTTTCTGAATAATGTCAGCGGCGGCTTCAGGGAAGGGTATGTATATATCAGGACCGGGTCTTCCTTTGATGACCTGCTGCGGCAACTGGAGGAACAGCACGTGCTGAACAATATGACCTCTTTCAGGCTGCTGGCACAGCAGGTTGGGCTGGACAAAAAGGTGAGGCCGGGGAAATACAGGATCGGGTCGTACGAGGGCAATTATGCCATTGTCAGGAAGCTGCGCAACGGGCAGCAGGAGCCGGTGAAGCTGGTGATCAATAAATTCCGGACCAGGGATGACCTGATCGCTTTTGTATCGCAGCGGCTGGAGACCGATACGGCAGCCCTGAGACAACTGCTCCTTGACCGGGATTTCCTGCAGCAATACGGCCTCAATGAATATACGGCCATGAGCCTGGTGCTGCCGGATACTTATGAATACTGGTGGAATACGGATGCGGAAGGCCTGCTGAAAAAGCTGGCGGCCTATTATGAAAAGTACTGGACGGACGAGCGGAAAGCCAGGGCCGCGGCGCTGCAACTGCAACCCGCTGAGGTGGTCACGCTCGCTTCCATCGTGGAGGAGGAGACCAATAAGCCTGATGAAAAGCCGGCTGTGGCCAGCGTGTACCTGAACCGCCTGCGGAAAGGCATGCCGCTGCAGGCAGACCCTACAGTGAAATTCGCCTGGAACGATTTTACCATTAAGCGGATCCTTAACGAGCATACACAGATCAGCTCGCCTTACAATACCTACAGGCATACCGGGCTGCCGCCGGGACCCATCTGCACACCTTCCAAAAGATCCATCGAGGCGGTGCTGGATCCCGCGAAGACAGGTTACCTGTATTTCTGCGCCCGTGAGGACTTCAGCGGCTACCACGTTTTCGCGGAAACCTATTCGCAGCACCTGGTGAATGCCCGGCGTTACCATGAAGCGCTTAACGCAAGGAACATCAGGTAAGGCAGGTGATCTTAAGGCAGGAAGCTGCCTGTCTTTCTGTAAACTATTTATAAAAAAACATTCATATCTTTTATTTGATTGTATATTGATCTATATTTGATAGGACAGCATATTATTTCCTGAGGGCCATACTAAATCAGCGAATAGTAAGTTTATATAAAGCAACAAAAACGAATCTTATGTCAGCAAAAATTATCTGGGTAGACGACGAAATAGCCTCACTGAAGCCTATCATCTTATTTCTCACGCAAAAAGGGTATGAAGTAGCGTCCTTCAATAACGGCTATGATGCCCTGGAATATATCAACGATAATAACGAAACGGATGTGGTGCTGCTGGATGAAAGCATGCCGGGTATGACCGGCCTGGAAACCCTGCAGAAAATAAAGGAGAGCAAGCCCACGCTCCCGGTGGTGATGGTCACCAAGAACGAAGCGGAATATATTATGGAGGAGGCCATCGGGTCGCAGATATCCGATTACCTGATCAAGCCGGTGAATCCCAACCAGGTGCTGATGTCCCTGAAGAAGATCGTGGACTCCAGGAGGCTGGTATCTGAAAAGACGAATACCGAATACCAGAAAGAGTTCCGGAATATGATGATGACGCTGAATGATAACCTGAGCGCCAGGGAATGGCAGGACCTGTACAAAAAGCTGGTGTACTGGGAAGTGGAGATGAGCAAAAGCGACAGCCCGGAAATGCTGGAGGTGTTCCAGACGCAGAAGAGCGAAGCCAATACGGAATTTTATAAGTATATCAGTAAAAATTACCTGGACTGGATCAGGAACCCGGATGAGAGCGGGACTCCCGTCCTGTCGCATAACGTGTTTGCCAAAAAGATCGCGCCTTCCATAGGAAAGGGTAAGCCCACTTTTATGGTGCTGATAGATAATCTCCGGTTTGATCAGTGGAGAGTGATAGAGCCTATCATCAATCAGCACTTCCGCCTGGCGGAAGAGGATATGTTCTACAGCATCCTGCCGACCTCCACGCAGTACAGCCGCAATGCCATCTTTGCAGGCCTGATGCCGCTGGAGATAGAGAAGCGCTATCCTATAGAATGGAAGAACGATGACGAGGAGGGCGGGAAGAACCTGTACGAGCAGTTGTTCCTGGAAGGCCAGTTGAGACGGCTGAACATGAAGGATATCAAATGGTCGTATGTGAAGATCACCAATAATGACGATGGCAAGAGCCTGGAAGATAATATCCATAACTATCTTAATAATGACCTTACGGTGATCGTGTACAACTTCGTGGATATGCTGTCGCACGCCCGTACGGAAATGGAAGTGCTGAAGGAGCTGGCCGGTGATGAAAAGTCCTACCGCTCCCTGACACAGAGCTGGTTCGAGCATTCACCGCTGTACAGCGCCCTGAAAAAGATAGCTTCCCGCGACATTAATCTCATCATCACCACAGACCACGGCACCACCCAGGTCAAGACGCCGAGCAAATGCGTGGGGGATAAGCAGACCACTACCAATCTCCGTTATAAGCACGGCAGGAACCTGCAGTACGAGGATAAGCATGTATTTGCCATTACCAATCCCAAAGAGGCGGGTCTGCCGCAGCCGAATGTAAATTCCAAATATATATTTGCCAAGGAAGATTATTTCCTTTGTTATCCCAATAATTATAATTATTACGTTAACTATTACAGGAACACCTTCCAGCATGGAGGGGTCAGCCTGGAGGAAATGATCGTCCCCGTATTGCGGTTTACAAACAGGTAAGCGAAGGCGACAGCGGTCTACAGAGATCAGGGAAATTGTCTCCTGTATTTGTTTTTTACAAACACGGGAGACATCTTCTTTTTTCATAAAAAAGCATTTGCCGGCTCGCATTTACCCTTCATTACCGTATTGCCGGGAACAGGAGAGCAGGTCTCTCATGAACAATATTTGATATGTGCAATACCCTGAATTTGGTATTTTTTTGTTAAAAAATATAAAATTTATGAACTTCTATATTATATTAGCTGTTGAATATGTGAACATATTCGATCAGATAGTATAATAGGGTATTTTTGCAGTTTTAAAAACATAAACAATAATGGCCGAAGGAAAGATCAACATATTATTTGTGGATGATGAAGAAAGTAACCTGTTTTCTTTCAAAGCCAATTTCCGGATAAAGTATAATGTATTTACGGCTATCAGCGGAGATACGGCCCTGCAGTTGCTGGAGACCCAGCCTGTGGACATCATTATTACCGATCAGCGTATGCCCGGCATGACCGGCGTAGAGTTCCTCAGCAAAGTACTGGAAAAATATCCTGAGCCTATGCGTATCCTGCTTACCGGTTTCGCGGATATGAATGCCGTGATAGATGCCGTTAACAAAGGGAAAATCTACCATTATCTTACCAAGCCCTGGAATGAAGAGGAGCTGGATAATACCATCCAGAAGGCTTACCAGGAATATCTCCTTCAGAAAGAAATAAAAACGGCCAACGAAAAGCTGGCCATTTCAAACGATCAGCTGGAGTTCCTGCTGCGCCAGAAACTGCTTTCCTGATCCGCATTATCTTGCGCGATGGTATAGATCGTAGGAACGGTAACGGTGAAAGTGGTCCCTTCCCCGAACCTGGATGTTACGTCTATGGTACCGTTCAGCTTGGTCAGCGCTGATTTCAGGTTATACAGCCCGAAGCCAAAGCCCGCTTCCTTGGAGCTGGACCTATAAAACAATCCGAATATCTCGTTGATCTCATCTTCCGGGATGCCTATCCCATTATCCGAAACGGTAATGACCGCCTTGTCGGCATCTGTTATAATAGTGAGCTTTACCCATTTTTCTTTCGCATCCTGCCGCTGGAATTTTATAGCGTTGCTCAGTAGGTTGGTCAGTATCAGCTTCAGGGACATCTCATCGCTGTAGAAAGGGTGCGGTGACTGCTGCACATCTACATACAGGGGTATTTTGCCCGCCAGGCTGAAAGTGCTGTAAATATCTTTCTGGTCACTGGCGATCTTCTCAAAATCAATACGGGAGATTTTCAGATCCCCTCGCTGCACATTATAATAGTCATGCATATTCAGGATAAACGTGTCCAGCTTCTTGACCGATTTTTCCATCAGGGTCAGCAGGTCCTTTATCTCTGTGATATCGTCCAGGTCGCGTGCAAAGTTGATAGCGGTGATGAGGCCGATGATGGGTCCGCGGATGTCATGGCTGACGCTGTAAGCGAATTTATCCAACTCCTTATATGCTTTCTGCAGTTCCTCATTCTTGATGGACAGCATGGATATGGCCATATAAAACTTATTGGCTTCCTCGATGGAGGACATAATGTCCACATTGCTCCAGGGCTTTTTAATATAGCGGAAAATATTGCCTTTATTGATGGCGTCGATCACGGCTTCCACATCGGTATAGGCTGTGATCAGTATGCGTACGGGCAGGGGAAATTCGCGGCGTATTTCATCAAAGAATTCCACCCCTGTTTTGCCGGGCATCCGCTGGTCGCAGAAGATGATCCTGATATCAGGATGCTCGCTTAATATCTGCCGGGCTTCCGTAGTATCCAACGAGGTAAATAAATCATAATCCATTCTGAAGGCGGCTTTAAACCCCAGGAGGTTATGCGGTTCGTCATCAATGTACAGAATCTTGATTTTCTCAGGCATGATCATTGGTTTAATTATATTGCAGCTAATAGTTTAAGGTTTAGGAGGCTGTCTGCCGTAAAGGGAATTGTAGCACAAATTCCGTGCCTACTTTTTCTTCTGTATGGACCTCTATCTGCCCGTTATGCTTTTTCAGGGTATTATAGACAATGGACATGCCCAGACCTGTGCCTTCACCCACTTCCTTCGTGGTAAAAAACGGCTCAAATATCTTCTTTTTCGTTTCTTCGCTCATTCCTGAGCCGTTGTCGGCAATGCTGATGAATACGTCCTGCTCGTCGCAGCGTGTGCTGATGGTCAGCTTGCCTCCCGGCTGCTGCCCGTATTTTTCGCCTATGGCGTATATCGCGTTGGTAAAGATGTTGAGGAATACCTGGTTGAGCTTACCGGGATAGCATTCCACCAGGGGGATGTTGCCGTAACGCTTTTCCACCGCTATATGGTCCAGCAGGTTATTGATGATGATAATGGTGGATTCCAGGCCTTCGTTAATGTCCGCGAACTTCAGGTCGTCCTCGTCCACCCTTGAAAATATACGCAGCCCCTTCACGATCTCCGCGGTACGGGATGCGCCCTCGCTGATGCCTTTAAGCAACTGGTCCAGCTCCATTTTCAGGTAATCAAAATCCGTTTCCCGCTTATGTGCCGCTATCTGTCTTTTCTTTTCTTCCGTGCTGATATCCTCTTGTAGTCCTATGCTTTCTATGACATTCATGGAATCCAGCAGCATGCCTACATCTCTTTTCAGCGGTGAGACGTTGCTGGTGACAAAGTTGATCGGGTTATTGATCTCGTGGGCGATACCGGCGGTCAGTTGTCCCAGCGATGCCATTTTCTCTGATTCCACCAGTTGCGCCTGTGCCTGCTTCAGGTCGTCCAGCGTCTCGGTCAGCTCCTGATTGGTGTCCAGCAGCTCCTGGGTACGTTCCTGCACCCGCAGGGCCAGCTCCGCATTTTTCTCCTCGATGATCCTCAGGTTCTCCTTCGTTACCCGTATGGTGGTAGCCTGCAGGATATTGATCTTATCGGCGAGGGCGAAAGACAGCAGCACGACCTGTACGGCAGAGCCGGTAAGCATAAGCGTGGCGGTAAAGGTATTATAAGGTATGATATTGAAGTCCTTCAGGGCAAACACGATAATGCTTACCATGAACAGGCTCCAGCTCAGCAGGTAGAACCGCGCCTGCTTGAAGCCCCGCCGTACCAGGGTGCCGGCCAGGTACAGGATAAATACGGCCACCAGCATCTGGGTGGGCTGGAGCATCTTGTAGGCCGTGGTGCCGAAGCCCGCAAGCGACAGCAGCATAATGATGCCGTAACAGGCGAAGAATATGGAGAACAGCCGGTTAAGTCTCGGCGTGAATTTTCTTGTCTGCAGGAATGCCTGCATAAATAGAATACCGACGATGCTGACCAGGCAGGTCAGTATAAAGAAGCTCTGCTGCGCGATCCATGGATGGTCCGGCCAGAGGAACTGGAACGGGTAGCCCAGGAAGCTGGCCTGTGTAAGCGCTACAAGAAAAGTATGGATCACATACCATATGTAGCTTTTGTCGTCCCTGATGCTGAACATAAGGAAGGCATTGTAAAAGAACATGCAGGCCATCAGGCCCAGGTACCCGTAAAAGACCGCGTTACGTTCGTTGAGATATTCCAGCGCCACCCGTTTGCGGGAAACCATGATAGGCACCAGCAACGGTGAGTTGCCTTTGGCCTGTATATAGACCACTGCGCTGTCTCCGTTCCTGATATCGGCGGTAAAAATATAAGTGGGCGCATTGGTCTCCCGCCAGGAAAAAGGAAAGTTGGTCCCCGCTACGTGCGTACGGTGGTACACGCCCTGGCTGTCGGCCTGGAACATCTGGACCAGGTTCAGTGTGGCCTGATCTATATTGACAGATAGTGAGGCTCCGCCGGTGCGGTTGACCAGCGGTAGCCGTATCCAGTAATAGGAGTCGCTCAGGCCAAAGTTCAGGATGTCTTTATCGTTCGTAATCCATTCGCCGTTCTTCAGCGCTTCCTCCAGGGAGGTGGAGTCCTTCATTTCAATATAGGAAAGGTTCCTGCCGGCAAGCAGGCGCTCATCACCCGAGACCACGAGGTATTCCTGCGCATCCAGCCGCAGGCAGGCCAGGAGCAAGACCAGGAATAAGGGGATGCGGATGTGTTTATAGATGTTCATAATGCTCTGGGCCGGTTATCAGGTTGAGATTAAATGAAAAGGAGCCTTTCGGACCGGTATCAGAGGTCAGTTGTACCGGATTAGCTGAAAAGTTATAGATTTTTTCTTTATAAGCGGCATCCGCCGTGGGCAAATTTTCCAGGTCTTTGATCAGGAGCGCGGTTGCCACCAGGTCCAGCTTGGGGTAGTTGAAGGTGCCGCGGCTCCCCACGGATTCCTCGATCTCGAAACCGGCTGCCTGGCACATGGCTACGGTGTAGGGAGCGCAGAGCACAAAGAGGGACGACATTTCCAGCCGTCGCGCCATGGCTACTCCCAGCTTGGTCAGCAGGTTGCTGAACCCCCTGCCGGCTATGGCCCTGGAGTTCCACAGTCCGCACAGCTCCCCGGTGAGTCCCCGGGCTCGATACTGTGCCGTGAGGTCAAAGATGTTCTCGTCCACTATGCTTACGGCGTCCTCTATCGGGAGCTTGGCGTAGTCATTGGCCAGGTGTATCCTTTCTCCGCCGTAAGCGATGCTGCCATCCTCCGATTCTATCAGCACTACATATACGCCGGGGTTGTGAAACCAGCTAAGATTGGCGGTCGTTACCTTGGTTACGCCGTATTCCAATAATACATTCAAATGCCCTTCTGCAAATTTTTTGCAGGATTCTGGATCGTCTATAGCTCTGAAAGCCCTTATTCTATACATATAGTTGCGGTATGGTTTTATAGGTTGATTACAAAGGTTTCTCAGTCTATAGATAGTAGGGTCAGTCTGTCAGAAAAACAGCTACTTTGTCCCTTCTCAGCGATCTTACTTCCGGGTCCGGAGCTATGGCCAGCCGGAAGATGAACATGGGCTGCTCACCGCCGGGCAGTGGCACCAGTCGCCTGAAATGTTCCTGGAGCTGTTGCAGCGCCTGCCGGAATTCCGGTCCTAATTCCCGGTCTTCCGGGTCGTTGGCCCTTTCGCTGAGAAAGATGTACTGGGCGAATGGCTGTAAAGCGATGCCGGCTTTATTGGCTTCTATCCACAGCCGTTCCACCGCACGGCCGGTATTCAGGTAGTCCAGGCCGGTATGATGCGGCATAGTGACGATACCGATAGCAGAGGCGCCGGCTATGGCCTTCCTGGCTATCTTTTTCATCCCCTTACCGCCGTCCACCGAACGGATAAAGCTGATGGCTTCCGGGTCGGCAGCCACTTTCAGCGCCAGGGTTTCGGCCTTGCTGACGCCCAGGGTCGCCACATCCATGCCATCGCGCTTGGCCTCATTCTCTTCCGGCGTCCAGCGCAGCTCATTGACAAAGGTATCATAATGGCCGCGGGGGTGCAGCATGCGCAGCATCTCGGCGGTGGCCAGCACCTCTCCCAGCTGCTGTATGGCGGCGGGTTCGGTAATGAAATGTACCTTAGCGCCCTGATAGTCGCTAATGGCGGCTTCCAGGTCTTCATAGGCCGATGGCGGCAGCGGAACGCGTTCGCTGACGGTCCGGTTGGTCAGCCTCCGGGTGATGAAGGCTGCCACTTCCTGCCGGGAGCTGCCCTGCGGCGCCGGGCTAAAATCTGCTATTGCCACGAGGGTCCTGTTATCTTTTAAAGGGAAATATTGTATCTCCGTGTCATAACCTTCGGCACGTGCCTGCAGGCTGATATTTTCTATGGCAGCGCCGATGGACACATAAGAGCCCAGGTCCTTATGATCCAGCAGCGAGTAGGAGTAATACCGGTCGTGGAAGATATAGATCCTGCCGCCACGGTAGTAGAACTTCCAGGGCTGTGCATTGCCGCCCGAAGGTGCGGCTATGGCAGCATCAGCTATTTTCTGAAGTGTGCTTCCCGGAATATCCGCTGCCTGGCCCGGTGGCGGCAGCTGTGACATGGCTGCTTCCATAGTGGCTATATCTATCGGTGCGGGTGCTTCCTGCGCATAGTCCCTGGCAGTATTCCCGGTTGTTGCGGTACCGTCGCCTACCAGCGCTTCCAGGTCGATATAATACCGCCCGCTTTGATGGTACTGGTCCAGGAAGATACGGCGTACCACATCTGTGGTGACCGCGCCGCCCAGCACCACGGAAGATGCCAGTTGCGGCCAGGTATTGATGCTTTGCTCCACTTCCATCATGGAAGCCTTCATCCTGGTTGACAGGGTATCGGCGCCTACCATCTTCAGGATATAGGGTATCTTATCTTCGTTGCTGAGGTCCTTGATCTTTTCCGGGTTCAGGTCGCCGGCCAGGCCATGCAGAACGGGGCGGTCCGGCTCCAGGTCAAAGCGCTCCACATCCAGCATACCGCGGTCGTTGGTGTCCATCACTACGGGAATACCCATGGAGCGGGCCTTGAAGCGGCTGATGATCTTGATGTCCAGCCCGTCGCACACTTCCACCAGCAGGTCTAAGGGTTTACCGTCATCAAAGAAGGTGTCTATATTATCCCGGGTCAGGCCGTCGCTGAATATTTTTACCTTAAGAAAAGGGTCTATTTCGGCGATCTCCCTGGCCGCTATGATCGTTTTAGGCAGTCCCAGGTTGTAGGTAGCGGTACGGATGCGGTTGAGGTTGCTGAGCTCGGCGGTATCGAAATCAGCGAGGCGGAGCTCGCCGCAGCTTCTTTCCATAGCCAGTGTCAGCGCGATGGATTGTCCTACGGACAGGCCTACGATCCCTACGATTCTGGTCTGCAGGGCCTGCTGTTCCGCGTCGGTGATCTTATAGCGGTTGCGGTTGGTACGTACGGTGACGAATTCCGCTTCATCCAGCAGGTGCACCATTTTGCGGTTCCAGGGAAAGTAGACCCACACCCCGTACTCATCGGCAGGGCGACCGTCCAGGTGCTGCCGTATCTTTTGTTCATAGTCTGCCGCGCTCAGCTTCTGCGCGGGGTGCAGGCATTTGACCAACTCTTTCAGTTGGCCTTCTATTTCATCGTAGAGAAAAGCCACCTCACCTGAAGCCAGCAGGTCTTCAAAAGCTTTTTTATCTGTTGACTGACCGAGCCGGAAGAAAACCGGGGTAGCGGAGGGGCGGGAAGTATGTCCGGACTGCCGCAGCATTTCGATATTTTTCAAAATTATGGGCGTTTATGGGTTTATAAGTACCCTTCAAGGGCGTTAGCATTTATACAGCCGAAGCTTTGGACGGCATTGTAAAAGCCTCCTATCTGCTTCTGAATGAAAGCTGTATAAGTCCTCACAAAATAAATACTTTTTCCCTGTACTTGCTACAGATGGCCTATAATTTTGTTTGATGTTTAAAAGTATTGCTGATCTTGGTTCGATCTTATTAAATTATTGCTTTATTAAGCAAAATATAATACAAATTGTTAAGGCTTCTACCTGAGCGAATTGCCGAAAAATGTTAAAATGTTGGTTTTTAAAATTTATGTTCGGGGTGAGGTTATGTCCAGTCGTTATTGTACCATTTAATATAAAAACAAGCCATCATATAGAAGCGGTAGGATACCCCTATAAGATGCTATAATTTTTTTTATTATAAGAGATACCTCACATTCCCTTCGGAATGATCAGCATGCTATAGCAGATAGTCACTTGTCATTTTTCTGCTTGCATATACAACTTATTCATCTTTTCAATCCGCATTTTAATTTTCTTTTGCAGCAATCTTGGTGCTAACACCTTTATACTTTCGCCGAAGCCTAAGATCTCTCTTTCCAGTTCAAAATTCAAAACCACGTCTATACGAATGGTAATGCCCGTTTCGTCCTCTTTCAATAATTGTTGGGAAGTGTGAATAGGCTTGGTCAGTACATAAGGTGCATTGTATTTATTGACCCAGAGAATGATTTTATATGCTCTGTCTTTCTGCGTTTTGGTTACGCCGATTGTATCTTCAAAATAACGCTCAAAATCCACGCCCGTATAGGGTTTGTAATCCTTTGGAGTCATTTCCATAAAGTCAATAATCCTGTCCAATGCCAAAGTAACCAAGGTTGTTCCCCTTTGCGGCACGGCAATCAGAAACCACCTGTTGCGGTATTCTTTCAGCAGGTAGGGAGAGTAAACAGACTGTCGGGCTTCGCTCGCCTTGAAAGATTTGTAATTGATGAGCAATGGGATTTTCTTTTTTATTGCCTGATACAATGGCAGAATATGCCCGATGCCTTTCAGCAATTTGTTGCCCTCAAGCTGAATGTAGTTGGCTGACTCATTGGCAGATTTGTTCAGACTGTTTTCCAAACGCGCGATAATGTCGTTCATATCATCGAAATAATCAAAACCGTTCATCTGCCGCAGCACACTTACGATTTCATTCATCTTGTCAATGTCTGCGTCTGTTATTTTGGTGTGGTTGATGCTGTATTCGGCATCTTCGTAAATATAATACTTCTTCTCCTGCACCACAATTGGCGCATTATAGCCGAGCTTATCGCTGCGCATGAGTTGTATATCTGCCTGAATGGTGCGTTTGCTCACACCCGTTGCGATGCCCTCATAATCATACAAAGCATCAGCTACTTTCTCTATCAAATCTTCCAAAGTCCAGCATCGCAAACGGTTTTGCAGACATTGGTCTATGGTTTTGTAGCGGATAAGCGCCAATTTGTTTACAGCCATTTGTATTATTTTGCCTAAAAGTAAATCATTTCAAATGATTACGCAAACAATCTGCGCAATACATCTGCGCAGATTTTATTTTTTACTCCTAAGAAGAATATTTTTGAAAATTTATAGTCAATTCTGTAAAGGGTTTCAGGCATTTCTTTAAAATTTTATTCTACTGCGCAATTCTGCTGCACACTGCGCATAGCATCTTTGCATTGTTGATAACAACAGCGGAAAAGACCTATAAGGTATCGCAAAACCTTATGGGTCTAAACAGGGCAAGAATCAACAAAGAAGCTCTTTAAAATATTCAAAAATATTTCGGTCAAGTATAAGATACTTCATACTCAACTTCCAATTGAATCATTCTCTTATACCATTACCGAAACTCGGGGCAGTAGCTCAGTTGGTAGAGCAGGACAATCTTTTAATTACCTTATTCGGGTCAAAACAGGATTTACTTCTGCACTTTTAATGCCCGTGTCGTAGGTTCGAATCCTACCTGCCCCGCAAAAAATGGAACAGTAGCTCAGTGGTTAGAGCACTATAATAAAGATTTGTCATTATCTCAAAAGGTCAAATAAATCTTACTTCCTTGCGCATATAGCGGTCGCGGGTTCGAGTCCCGCCTGTTCCACAAACAAAAAAATGGTCAAGTATAGCTTACTTCAATATGGGTAATCGCCCAATGGCGAAGAGGTTCGAATCCTTAAAAGCTATACCATTATCAAACCTAAAGGTCAATTATCGCTTACTTCAGCTATCCTTTTAAGACAGACGACAGCGATAAAATTACCTTTTAAAAACAAATAAAAAATGAATAACGAACTATTGAAAATCGCTATCCGCTACAATGCGGTTTATGTGGAAAACGTACAGTCTGTAACAGCTAAAACCATTAGGCAACCTGCGGCTAATCTGGCTGCCAACCTAAACAAAATCGGTTATACCGTTAGTGAGGATTTGCTGCATCAGCTTAATTTTATGACCGCTCAGCAACTGTTGGCTATTTACGAAGCGTTTGTAGATGTGTTGCAAATCAAAAACAACTGGAATCCTTTGGTAAAAGGTTGGGATATTCCTACCCTTGAAACGAGGGAAGACCATTGGTTTACCTTTATCGCCAATATTTTCAAAAATCCGAAAGGTGTAACGCTGGCTTGCGGACACCTGATACCCGAAAATACTTTTGCTCTGGAAAGATACAACGGTTGTCCGTTTTGCGGTACGCCTTTCGAGCTGAATGATGCGGTGTATCTGTCGCAGGGTTCTAAAATGAAAGAGCTGGCTTTGTGGGAAGATGAGGACGCGCAAGCGGTTTTGAACAATTTACTGGCTTCCAAAACAGCTTTGGACGCTACGCAGATTGACACGCTGAAAGTGCTGTTGCGCTATTTCGATATTCCAGATGTGGCTATCGGAATGAAAGAAACAATGGTTGTGGTGGCAGATGCCTTGAAAGAAGCCGGAAAGGCAGAGCAGGCAAGCGTTTTGTTTACATCGCCTGTTGATATTATGCGCTACTTGTGGTATAAGCATACGGGATTTTTGCAGTTGATAGAGCCGAAAACCATTCTGAAAAGAATAGCGAACAACAACCGCCATATGCTTCCGTTTCTGGATACGGCAAGGCAATCTCAAAAAACTGCCGAAGCTGTTTTGAAATTGAAATACTCCCGTTCGGAATCTAAAATAGTGGTGCAATGGTTGAACAATCTGCCGATGAATACGGAGCAATCCGCTATATTGATGCACCCTAAAAGAGCGATGTGGGTTCGGTTTATCCGTGCTTTGCGCCTGGCAGAGTACAGCAAACAGAAAGGCATGGAAAAGCTGAAAGAGTTGCTGGACGTGTTTTACAATCAGTTGTACGAAGTGCCTGCGGGCGTTATTGAGCATTACCGTTTGAAAGCAGATGCCGAGAAAACATTTGCTTTGCTGCAAGCCCGTCCAAGTATGTTTGCACGTTCTTTGTTTGCCAATATGTTGTGGTTCGGAGCAGCAGAAACCTTGTCGGCATTCTCGGCAGTCGCCGATAAGATTCCTGCAAGATTGTTGTTCACGCTGAATAGCTATGCAAAGAATTATTTTGACAGAACGCAAAACAGAATCGTAAAACCTTTGGGCGGAACAAACAAAACAATCAAAGCAAACCGCTTGCTGGAATTGTACACCGACGCGCAGCTGCAGGCAATGATTGATGCGGTGGAAGATATGTGTCTGCACGAAATGGAAAGACGTTATGCTTCCGTTGAAAATGAAAACAAAACCATTTTCATCGACAAATCCCTGTTCTATATGCCTATTCCAATCGGCGACAGGGCAGCGTCTGTTCAGAATTTGCCCGTAGCACTAATGGGTACACATTTTCCTTTGGAGGGCAATGCCGTAAGGTTGTTTATGCAGTGGGGTAAAGGTATGAAAGCACAACATCTGGACATGGATTTGAGCTGTCTGATTGCTTACGACGACAAAATGGATAATTGCAGTTACTATAATTTGTCCACCACAGGTGCAAGACATTCGGGCGATATTCGTTCCATTCCGAATGATGTGTGTAAGTGTAAGCTCACCTTGACTACTAACGATTAAAAG
>MKSF01000008.1:0-124286 GCA_001897155.1 Bacteroidetes bacterium 47-18
ATTTTATTAGGGCTTCGACGGGGCTCAGCCTGACAGTTGAGGGATTTGTCACAGGGAGGGTGTCATTGTCACATTAAGCTTATCGGTGTCACATTGAGCCTGTCGAAATGTGTGCTATGTGTATCAATAAACAACCCTGTCAATTTTCGACTTAGCTCAATATGACAGGGTTGTTTACTTTTTAGATAATCTCTTTTTACTCTTAATGGTCCGGTACGGGCACAACCGGGATTATCCTATATCCATCCTGATGCGCCAGTGCTTGGGCAGGTAATTATTCATTCTTCCCGGCATCCATTTTCCCCAGCCCAGGGGCAGCCCCTGATAGGTGGCCGTATGCCAGCCCTTTAGTCCCCTGTCTGTGGCCACAGGCTCCTTTTTCAGGAAAAGCAATGCTTCTTCCCTGGTCAGCGCCACGGCCGGCAGGTCTTTCCGGAGATGAATGCTGAGCGCCAGCTCGTGAGACGGGATAACATCCCTGCCCGTTTCCTGTCCCAGCTTCAGGCCGGCTTTCCTGATATATACCTTATCCCGGATCTGTTCAAAAAAATCGTAGTGGTGCGGAGGAAAGGCATATATCTCTTCCCGGATCAGCTCATAATGCCAGGCGCCGTCAATATACTGTTCCCAGGCCGTAGCAGGTATAAAAGGCTTCCTGGACGCGCGTTTCTTCCCGGGTTTCCTGCCTGCAGGGACAGCCGCACCGTCATTTTTCTTAAAGACAGCGATAAAAAGGCCTTCACCTTTCAGCTTCCAGGGATAAAAATGATAGCCTTCTGCCCGGTGTGCGCTGCTGTATGATCTTACGATATTCCATTCGGGCGGAAAGGGTATGCTGACCGGTATTACGTCAAAATGCTCCGTTATCCAGTCACAGATGGCTTCATCCTCTTCCGGCGAATAAGAGCAGGTAGCATACACCAGGTAACCGTCCTGCTTCAGCGCAGCATAGCTGTCCGCGATGATGCGTTTTTGCCGCTCCGCGCACAATTTTACGTGCTGTACCGACCATTCGTCTATGGCAGCCTGGTCCTTGCGCCATAAGCCGGACCCGGTGCAGGGCGCGTCTATCAGCATGATATCAAACGTATTTTCCAGCGACTTGCCTATCATCTCGGGATCATTCTGCAGTACCCAGGTATTGGCCTGTCCCCATCTGACCATATTTTCCACCAGGATCCCGGCCCGGCCCTGTATCACTTCATTGGATACCAGGATATCATCAGCTGGCAAGAGGGATGCCAGCAGGGTGCTTTTCCCGCCGGGCGCGGCGCAGAGGTCCAGCACTTTGACAGGGCCGGTGCAGGCTTCCCTGATATAATCATACACATGGGCTACAAACATAGAAGAGGCTTCCTGGACGTAATAGGCACCCGCATGAAATAAAGGATCCAGTGTAAAGACCGGGCGCTCCGGGAGATAATAGCCGTATCCGCACCAGGGCACGCGTTCGTATGCCTGTTCCGGCTGGAAGGTCTTGTAAGGATTCAGGCGGATGCTGACGGGATATGCTTCCCGGTGCGCAGCCATTACAGCAGGATATTCGGAGCTGTCAATGCCGGCAAAGGGATTGTGCTCCTGTAACTGTAATATGGCGGCTATGGTATCTATATACGTTTGTTCCATGCTTGGTTATAAATGCCGTACAACCGTTTCTGCCCCGGGTTGGTGCTTCCACCGCTTGTGCGTCCAGAGCCAGTTGTAAGGCTGTGATTGTATATCTTGCTGTAATTTCTGAAGGTAGGTCCGGGTGATCCATTCCGGTGGCATATGGCGGGCGTTGTCGGTCAGCAATTCCAGCCGTACGGTATAATAGCCGCGCTTTACCCGGTGAATGCCCGCATACACTACGGCGGCACCGGCCAGCATCGCCGCTTTTTCAGAGCCGCTGATAAAAGGCGCGGGCCTGTTCAGGAAGTGATACCAGTAGGCATCCTTTAGGTTTCCCGGGGACTGGTCAGCAATGAAGCCGATGATATGCTGCTGTCCGTTCAGAAGCCGGAGATGGGAGCGCATACGGTCGGCAGGTATCAGCATCGAGCCTGTCCGCCGACGTATCTTCAGCATGAGCCTGTCAAACGCCTTGTTATGAACGGGTAAATAAATACCGGCGAACTGCTGGGGGCTGTTCAGGCTGGACGCAGCATTGGCCCATTCCCAGTTGAACCGGTGACCCAGCAAGGCATAAACATTCTTATGCTGCTCCGAGAGCCCGGCAAAAAGCTCCCAGTTGCCTGTAAACCTTTTCCGGAGCTCTTTTTCAGACATCGTAAGCAATTTTACCGTTTCCAGCCACTGGTCACAGAAAGCGCTGTAAAAAAGCCTGGCCGTATTTTTTATGGCTGCTTCCGGCTGCTCCGGGAATGCTGTCCTGAGATTCTCCAATACCACGCCTTTCCTGTAGCCCGCCACCCGGTACAGCAGGAAGCAGAGCAGGTCACTCAGCATATATAGCAATCTGAACGGTAATATCGCTATCAGGTAAGCGAATGCCAGTAGGAAATAATACATCATCTTATTATTCGAGTACCAATGCGCCCTGTAGGACGACACTGTAGACGGCAAAGTTATAATTATTCAGAGCTTCTACCCATTTTTTTGATTTCCGGCGGGTAAAGCTGCCGTCAAGGACCACCAGCCGGGGATTGAACTGTGATGCCCACCGGTCGGGGTCGAAGGCCACGTGTTCCGGGATAATGAGGATATCAACAGCCTGGGGCCGGAGGTGTGTGGCGGTCAGTATCAGTGCCGTCCGGTCTTTCCAGCGGAAAAGCGTATTGGGTTCCAGCGGTAGCAGGGGATGCTGCAGGGACCAGTGCAGGCCGGGTGCCAGCAGGAGGCGACCGGTAGCGGCATCTGCAGTATCCGGGGCATAAACATAGCCCTGGAAACCCTGCACTTTCTGGGTCAGCGAATACCCGTTGGAACGGTACACGACCAGCTTATCCTGGTCAGCCTGGCCGGCTGTTATGAAATACTGATCCAGCATCAGGATGCAGCTGCCTGCAATGCCTGCCAGCAGCATAGTTCGTGTTCTGCAGATGGACAGGTAACGGGCCCAGGACAGCAGCACGAAGGTCAATAATACCGCTGAAATGCTGTCTATGGCGAAATGCGATAAGGATCGGGGCGTAACATCAGCGAAAAAGAACACCAGCTTATTGAATAGCGTGGTAATGCCTGTAAGCAGGTTGCCCAGCCAGGCCATCTCTGTCCAGTAGCCTGCAGCCATGATCACCAGTCCGCCGGCCATCAGGATAAAGCTGTATATGCCGGCCGGCAGGTTCACCAATACGACCCATAAAGGAAACTGGTGGAAATAATAGATAACGGCAGGTGTGACCCACACCTGTACGGCTATGCTTAATGCTATCCCTTCCCAAAGGCTGCGTAATACCCTGTTCCGGAAAAATATAAGGTTACGTATGGGCTGGTAAAAAGTAAAGATGGACAGCATGCACAGGAAAGATAATTGCATGCCCAGGTTGAATAGCCAGTAGGGTTGCAGTAACAGCATCAGGAACGCTGTTGCTGCAAGGGAATTAAGCGGTGCTTCTTCCTTTTCGGTAAACAGGGCTATCGAGGTCAGGCTGAACATAATACCGGCTCTCACGGCAGACGGTGGAGAATTGGTCAGCAGTATATAGGTCCACACCAGGACAAGCGCCGTGACATACTTGATCCATTTGTACCGGGGATGCTTTAGCCATCGCAACAGGAAGAGCACCATGAACAGGAAGACCTGTATATGCATGCCTGAGATGGAAATGATGTGAACGATCCCGGTAGCGGCATAGGCCTTCCATATATCATCGTGTAGCAGGGCCCGTTCATTGAGCAGCATAGCGAGCACCACGGACTGTGTAGTGTGATCCTTTATGTTGCTACGGAGGATGTCTGTCAGGTGTGTTCTCCATCGAAGGAGCGCGGGGAGTTGCTGGTCCGTTTCTGTCTTCAGGATATCCTTATACGCATAAAAGCCCTGGAAATAGAGCTGCTGGTAAGCCGCATACCGTGCAAAGTCAAAGGCATGGGGATTCCCGCTGTTCTGAATGCGCACCAGTTGCTGGGGCAGGGTAACGGTGGTCCCGGCCCGGAGCAGGGGGATGCTGTCGTGCTTATACAGGTAAATGTTCACCTTCCCGCTTGCGGTGTACAGCGAATCTCCCTTATAATAGCCGGTTACCCGGCAGGGAAGGAGATAGGTCTTCTGCTTTTCTGCCGGGTCGTCTTCCAGCCTTACCCTGATCCTGTCAGCCTGTGCCAGGTGATGCCCTATAAAGCGGGGATCCTGCCAGGCATCCCGATAAGCTGTGATGCTATACCCTATGCAGCAGCAGCCGGTCAGCAGGAAAGCAGTTCTGAAATAATAGACCGATGGGGAAAGCGCCCTGTAAAAAGCAGCCAGGCAGGCGCCAAGGAATGCTACTGCGCATAATATATGCACCCATTCCTGTCGCGGAGGCGTACGGCAGGTGTAAAGCAGGATACCGGTAATATAGCTTACCAGTATGGGTATGGCGGGAAGGGTAGGCTTCAATAAAACCATAGACTAAATTTTTAAGGACTTAGCTGGAATGTATTGCGTGGCCTAAATATAGGAAAATTTTAAAATATTATTTCAGGAGCTTTTGCACCTGCAGCCACCTGGCCGGTCGCCTGGATGCCTTTACCTCCTTCAATATGCCGGTAATATTGCTGTAAACCAATTGCTTAAAAGAGACAATATCGTCCGGTAGCTGCTGCCCGTACTTGTAAGCATGATAGCTTGCCAATACCGCTGATGACCGGCTCGCATACTGCTGGTCGGCTGCCTCAAACAGCATCTTATCTGTTTTATGGGACTGGTCTGTGAACAGCAGGTTGATCCAACGCTGGAGCTTATAGCCTGTTACAACGGCCTTGCTCCCTGTCGCGTTTTTCAGACGGTTTTTCAGCAGCAGGTATACCAGGTAAGGCAGGCTGAAGACGATCAGTATCAGCAGGCCTAATGCTGACAGTATCCATACGATGGTATTTTTGATCTTCCGGAGCTGCTGGTCTGCTTCGGACAGCGGCGGCGCTGACTTGTCCTGTTTGACCATCAGGTGTACCTCATCCACGGGCAAGGGTTCCGGCAGTTGCTTTTGAATACTGTGCCTATCTGCCTGCGCTATCTTTTCAAACACGCGTGCATAGGATACGATGGTGGCGCTGTCTCCCGGTATGATATGGCTGATCGGGAGCGAGGCCGTGTCTTTTCTTACCGTGGCTATGGAAAGATCTACGGTCACTTTCATAGGGTCTACTGCCATAGGCTTGTCCATGATGACCAGGGAAGTGATCTGGAATACGCCTTTCTTAAGCAGGGTATCCACTTCCGTAAATGTGCCGAAAGAGGCGAAGGTGGCCTTTGCCGGCTGCAGCGGCGGGGTGCCGTCCGTCTGGTTGCTTTCCCTGGCATCTTCGTTGTCGATGGTGGTGTCAAAATCTATCCAGCCTATTCCGGGGAAGTACACCTGTACCCAGGCGTGCGCCTGGTCGGCATAATACCAGTACCAGCCCCTGTTCTTATCCGAGGAGCGGTCTTCGGTCAGGAAGCCTCCCACCACGCGGGACGGGATACCCAGGGACCGGAGCATGTATAGGGTGGCGGTGGCATAATAGGCGCAGTAGCCTTTCCGGCTTTCAAAGAGGAAATACGCCAGCTTGGAGCTTCCGGGCAGGTCCGGCTCGCCCGGGTTATCCGTGTACCGGAACAGCTTTTTGCCTTTTGCATCCCGCTCCAGGAAGAAATCCCTGATGGCGATGACCTTATCTATATTGCTTTTTTTATGCGCCGTAACGGCGTGGGCCAGGGAGTCCACCCTCCGGAAAACATCGGATTCCGGCATATCCGTATAATACCGCATAAAAGCGGTATCAACGCCTGAATAATCGGTATAGCTTTGCAGCTTCTTCGTCCTGATGGTCTGGAATGTCCTGATGATGGGATCATCCACGTTATATACGAAATAAGCGCTGTTCAGGTCCGACGAGAGGCTTTTGCCCCTGTAAGCGTTCGTATATTCGGTCCGGAAGGACGGCTCTACCGCTATCGGCTGTACAAAGAAAGCGGTGGCGGGCCCTACGAAAAAGCCGGGTGTCAGGTTCTTATTATATATCTCAAAGGCCACTTCCGATTTATAGGCATCCTTCCTGCCATATGCCAGCACGGAGGTATCCTGCAGGATATGATACATCGGTATGCGGGATACATCCGGGCTGAAATAATCTTTATCCGGCGTAACGGAATCCCGTTCGAAGGTTTCCGTGCGGGCATCGTAACGGGTGTAATAGAAGCTTACCAGGTACAGGGGATTCGGCGTGGTCCTGTCATCAAAGAAGTTATCAATATGCGCGGTAAACATCAGGACATTCTCTTTCTGGTTACTGCCTGCCATAGACAGCTTGTCGTTCAGGCTGTAGCCTCCTTCCCGCCCGTTGGTACCCTGCTCCTTTTTCAGCATATTGTGCGTTTTCCCGTCCCCGTCGCTGACGGCCAGTTGAATAAACCGCTGCTCAAAATTGAGGAAGCTGTTTTTGGAAGTGAACAGGAACAGCAGGAAGATCAGACCGCTCAGCAGGACGCTTCTTTTGGCAAGCGCTGTCCAGAACTGCCGGGGTGTGGTGTCCAGGTGATTGATGAATTCGGAAAAATAGATAGCGATAACGGCATAAAAGAATATAGGCGCCAGTCCTTTCAGCAATAAAAGCCATACCTCGTTATGCGTATGTTGCTGCAGCCATACCTCGTCTTCTCCCAGGTGGAATACATACAGCAGCATAAAGAGAACGGATAAGATGATACCGGCTTTCCTGACCCTCAGGATAGCCCAGCCGGTAAGCCAGCCGGCCGTGAACAGGACTGCGAAGACTGCGAACTGCACGGTCATGAAAAAGGTGTCAAACTCTCCTATGGCAGTGGCGTCTATGCCTTTATACAGGAAATAAAGCCCGGCTGCCAGTATAAGGAAAGTAGGAATGAACCGGAATCCCAGGGCGTAAAAGAGCACGGCACCGATGCATCCTACGGCAAAATAGCCGGTTTGCCGGACCAGGTCGGTGGTGGGGATCTCAAACGAAACGTTCCAGTACTGCAGCAGGTGATACAGTACCGCTACGGTGGGCAGCACTATGAACAGGATCTTTGCCAGCACTTTATGAATGGAATGACCGGGGTAGGTTCGCATATCACAAATTTAAGGTATGTATAACCTAATATCAAATCTGCCCCAATTACTTTTTAAGTATCTTTGCGGAGAGATCGCCGCTGAATTATGTCTACCTTCAAAACATCCTCTTCCAAAGAGAGCATCCTTAAAAAGATAAGAACCGCCTTACAGGAATATAAGGCGGAGATGCCATACCCGGATATGGGCAAGGTGGATTATGAGAAAGTGTACGCTCCCCCGGCGTACGAGGACCTGGCAACTGCTTTCGCGGAAGCGTTCGGGAAGGCCGGGGGGAAATTTGTCTTCTGCGCCAATACCCGGGAATTCATTCAGAACCTGGATACACTGGCTTCTGCCCATAGCTGGACACAGGTGGCCTGCTCCCATAAGGATCTTTTTACTTTCCTGGTCAATAACCGGGTAGGATACGTACGGGATATGGATCCCCACCAGGATAACTATGACGCCTGCATTACCGATTGCGAGGTGGCTGTTGCCCGTACCGGCAGCTTTATCTTCAGCTCGCGGCAGAATTACGGCCGTACGGCCCCGGTGTATTATCCCGTTCATATAGTGGTGCTGCAGCCGCACCAGGTGGTAAAGGATATCAGCGACGGGCTGAAGCTGATGCGGCAGAAGTACCAGCAATCCTTACCTTCTATGATCAACCTGAATACAGGACCGAGCAGAACTGCCGATATTGAAAAAACATTGGTGACCGGTGTGCATGGTCCTAAAGAAATATACTGTTTCTGGCTAGAAAGCTAGCCGTATCTATGCCGGCTAAAAGCTGCCGTGCGTGCGCCTCGTCTTTTTTGAGCTGTGCGGTGAGCGCGTCCAGGCTGTTGAACTTCTCCTCCGGGCGCATATGCTCTATAAAATAGACCGTCAGGTTCCTGCCGTAAATATTTTCTTCAAAGTCAAAAATATGCACTTCGCAGGAGAGCTGTTGTTCGCTGCTTACAGTGGGGTTGGTGCCGATGTTCAGCATACCCTTATAGGCCTGCTCGTCATATTCCACCATCACGGCATATACCCCCTGGGCCGGTATGAGCACATCCGTATTATTAATGCTTAAATTGGCGGTGGGATAGCCTATGGTGCGTCCCAGCTGCCTGCCCTGCACAACATGGCCGGTAAGGGTATAATACCGTTCCAGCATATCGCCAGCTTCCCTTACCTGCCCGCGGCCGAGCGCGTGCCGTATCTTGGTAGAGCTGACGGCGGCATCATCGATCAGCTGGGGAGCGATCTCTTCCACCACCACATCCCGGAGCACCTTTTTCAGCAGGTGGATATCGCCCTCCCTGCTATGTCCGAATTTGTGGTCATAACCAATAACGATTTTCCTGGGGTTGAAATACTTTATCAGGAAATCCTGGATATAGGCTTCCGCGTGCTGCATGGAAAAGTCACGGGAAAAGGGCACCACCACGATGTGGTCTATGCCCTCGTCAATGATCAGCTTATACTTCTCTTCGGGTGTGCACAGCAATCCCAGCGATACCTCGGGGTTGATGACCTTTCTCGGATGGGGGTCGAAGGTGATGAGTACGCTTTCCCCGTTGATGGCTTTGGCCGCCCTGGAAAGCTCCTTCAATATCTTTTTATGGCCGTGATGTACGCCGTCAAAGGAACCGATCGTGATGACGGCATTCCTGAATTCCGGCAGTACATCTGTAAAATGAAATACCATGGCTACGCTGTGTTGGCTGGTTATTGATTGCTTATCAAATCGTAGCAAAGATATTATTTATATGGTTAGGAAGAGGGTAATCTACTATCAATTGCCCGTTACTTTTTTTCTGACAATAGTCTTTCCATCTACGACTTGCAGGATATAATCCGTATTATAGCTGTCTAATATTGTAGCATAAACCCGTTGATTTTTTTCAACATCGTTCAGTAATATCTTATCTGTCAGCCTTCTGCCTGATTGAAAATCGAAGCAGGTATAATAGTGATTTCCCTTGCGGGTTTTAGTAATGAAATATACCCTGTTATTGCTGATATTGAACGCTGCAACGGATTCTTTGATCTGAGCGGGAGATTCCAGCGGATTATCATATCTGGCAATATTAAAATAACTGACCTTTTTGTTGTCTAAAGGATAAATGGCGCTGTCTATGGAAAGCATGTACTTTTGGGCTGCACCGCAATAATGCAATCGGATTTCTGAATGGTCAAGCTTTGCATATACGGGAGGTAATTCCCGCTCTATTAGAGCAAGATATTCACACTTTTTCGTATTGGGATTTAAATAGAATCTGGATAAGTAGTAGTTTTTATTATTTCCGGCCTTAGGAATTACTGATATATAAGCCGTATCTCCAGCTACAAAGAATTCGCTGCTGTGGATAGTGAAATAACTCTTTTCGGAATCATCTATTGTTTGGGTAGAAGTTCTGTTAAGCAAAAAAGTATTGAGATACTCGCCTTCTAATGTATATTGGAAAATAACCGGATATTCATAATATACGCCCATATTATTGACACGGCTGGCCATAGGAATAGTGGCGTATAAATGTATAACTTCGTTCTCTATACAATAATTGTAGATCTTTGCGCCGATAGGCGCCGCCTTGAGCCATTTCCGGATTAATTGCAGGGTTTCATCCTTTTTTACACTATCAAATAAAATGTCATAAGCTTTTAAAACAATGCTGTCCTGCACTTTATATGTTTTAACGCTCCTGTTGGCAATGTCTAGTCTCCGCAGGCCTATAACATCATTTAAGCTGTAGATATAATGCCCTTTCGCCATCAGCTTTTTGTCCAAATGGGATATGTAATCATATTTGTACTCTGCCCGATATATACTTGCATCAAAGCAGTTAAAAAAATGTACGATACCTTTGGTAAAGTCTTTGGATACACTACCTTCTTTCAATACCTCTTTATCCTTTATGATTGTAAACAGTGACTGTGTACTATTAGCTGCAAATTTATTCGGGCTGTTAACAAACAATATTTTAAAAGATTCTTTATCAATACCATACAATGTTAAAAGTCTGTCCTTGTCTTTTTCTTTGGGTAATATAAACACCACGTCATAAATGCCGGTATCAATCTCCCGAACAGGGTACAGGGACTGCTTTTCCAGGGTTGTGTCTGCCGGATGAATATAGAAAGTATAAGTATACTTTTTAGCCGCGAGGGCATCGTTGCAACAAGCATAAAGAATAACAAAAAAGTAAAATACTCTAAACTTCATCATACTATTTAGTTCAAAAAAGGAGATTTTAGTATGGTTGTATAACAGGCAGCCATACTCATTCATTATGTACGTTTCTTCTTATAATGGTATTCTTATTCATTACCTGTAAAATATAATTGGGATCATAAGGGTCTAAAATAATATTATAACATTTATTATCATTATCTGTTGAAAATATTTTAAACCTGTCCTTTATTAATTTTCCTGTTTTTAAATTTTTTACAGAGTAATAATAATCTTTATAATCGGTTGATATAACATATACCAGATTGTTTTGTACTGCGATATGGCTGATAACTTCTTTTATTTCAAAAACCGATTGTGGAGGAGAAGCGTATTTTAATACATCAATAGTTGTAGATATATTGCTATTGTCGGTAGTGTACAGCAGATTTTCCAGGGGCAGCATATAATATTTATAATTATTACTAAACACCGGGTTTATTATATTATACCCTATATAATCATAATTGGAAGGTAGCTGCCATTTTTCTATACCTGAATAATCACATCTTTTTGTTTTATTATCAAGATAAAACCTGGCAAAAAAATACTTGTTGTCCAATGCTGTACCATTATTTTCTTCAACAATGGTAGTGTACAAAGTATCCTGTCTTATGTAAAATCCGAATGGAGCTATTAAAAATCTTTTATTTTCTTTGGATGCTGCCAGTTTATAATCTACATAATATTTCTCAAATATATGTGTACCTTTATATTCTCCGTTTATTCCCAGTTTGTAAATGGCATAAAAGCCTAATAAGGTTGTATCTAAGCCATTGGGATGCTCTTCTGCATAAGGCAATGTTGCACATATATAAATATCCTTATCCTCGCTGACAAAATATTGTTCCATTGTGGGCTCTATTTTGATGTTGCCTGATCTAAGCATATTAAAGATCTTGCTTTGCTGCTCCTTAGAAAATATTAAATCATAAGTTTTTAATACCTGTTCTTTATCTATTTGATAGCTTATCTTATTTCCGGTTGTGAGATCCACCCTGTTGATGGAGCCTCCGAACATATTTTTAGAATATAAAAAATTATCCTTAACGAAGTAGTGAGATGCGCTTTTGTAAAATAAATCCCCACTATAGTCTAAAGTATCGGCCTTATTGGAACTATACGAGTTAAAATAATTAACTAACTCGCTACCGAATTCGTTTTTGATAAGTCCTTTCTTTACGACAGTACTGTTTTTGATAACCAGGTAGGAAGACTGTCCATTGATGGTATGCGTATTGTAAATAGAATCATTAAAAATCAGCTTCGATTTTGTGGTGTCTATGCCCAGTGTAGCAATAATGAGCTGCTTATCTTCGGAAAACTCTTTGGAAAACACATAAAAAATATCATATTTATGTGGGTCAATAAATTTTACGTTCCCTAAAAAGGCTACACAGGCAGAACAATCCTGAACGTTTACATTAAACAGATAGGCATTTTTAACTTTAGTTTTATGTTGCGCAAAGGCATTAATACAGGATAATGTTATAATGAATACAAGAAATAATACTCTATACATATTACTGAATTTTATAAAGATGAGAGAGAGCATTGTTAGTGGCTAACAATGCTTTCCCTCAAAAAAATTATTTTATTAAATATTTTTCTTAATCGTCTGTAGGTTCGATAAGCTCATAAGCATTACCAGCCTCATCAATAAATACATTGAATGATACCAGGTCCACCGGAACATCTCCTGACGGTGTTTTAAGAATAGCTTTATCTCCCGGTGCTGGTGTTGTCGCAGTGCCGCTACAATTAGAGCAATCAATACATATTTGAGCTGCGAAAAGACAAGAAAAATAAGTACCGCCGGGGGCGGCACCAGACCATTTAAACTGGCCGGCTTTGATCCATCCTGCGTTTGCTGCATAAGTTACTAAAGTCATTACTGAGCAAATTAATAATCTTTTCATAAGGTAATATGATTTAAAAAATTAACAAAAATAGAAACTTATTGAAAATGCGCATTCTAGTTTCTTTTGCTAAGATATATATAATTTTTAATTTATGAAAATTTGGTTAATGTTTTATGAGTTCCACATTTCCAGCATTTCCAGTTGTAACAGCAGTGATTCAACTTGTTTAAAATCCTTAATTTTGCACCACTTTATAAGAAAAAAGATATGGGTCAGAATAAATTAGAAAGGTTTGAGGCTATCAGGTCCTTTCCGAATGTATTTCAGTTTCCGGAAGACCAGGCAGGCAACTGGAACCGGTTTTTTAAGAATGATCATCCTATAACGGTAGAGCTGGCCTGCGGTAAGGGTGATTATGCCGTAGCCATGGCGGAGATGTTCCCGGACAGGAACTTTATAGGAGTGGATATCAAAGGTAACAGGATGTATGTGGGAGCTAAAAAAGCATTGAAAGAAGGACTGGACAATGTCGCTTTCCTGCGTACCCAGATACTGGACCTGGAGAAATACTTTGCAGTCAACGAGATCAGCGAAATATGGATCACCTTCCCGGACCCGTTCTTGAGGGCTTCCAAGACACAGAAGCGCCTGACTTCCCAGCGCTTCCTGTCCATTTACCAGAGACTGCTGCCGAAAGGCGCCAGGATCAACCTCAAGACCGATTCCACTGAATTGTATGAATTTACCCTGGAGGTCATTGAGGAGCAGGGATGCGCTATCATAGAAAATATCCCGGATGTGTATGCCAACGGTACACCGGAAGGCTTGCTGGCTATCCAGACGTTTTACGAGAAGATGCACCTGGAGGACAAGCGGATCATTAAGTTTGTCAGCTTTACCCTGCCGGATCATCCCATCACGCTTCCTGAAAAGAAAAAGAAGCCCGAAGCGGAATAATAATTTCCTGCCCGGCTTGATACGCCCGCATTTATTAACGCATATCCTTTTATAGCTTATGAGCCGTTCCTTCCTTCAGTTTCCTGATGCCGCTCCTTTATTTATAACGAGCATCCCGGTACAGATCACCGATCTGAATTATGGCAATCATTTGGGAAATGACCGTATGCTTGCCCTGCTCCACGAAGCAAGGGTAAGAATGCTGCAAACTCATGGTATGTCCGAAATGGAAGCTGGTGGCGCGTCCCTGATCATGGGCGAGAGCCTGGTGATATACAAGGGAGAAGCATTTTACGGGGATGTGCTGGATATTTCCATATGGGCAGATGATATCAGCGCCGCCTCCTTCGACCTGTTATATAAGGTTACTACTGTCAGAGCCGGTACGGAAGTAGTGATAGCCCAGGCTAAAACCGTGATGATATGCTTTGACTATGCGGCTCGTAAGACCCGGCGTGTGACAGCGCGCTTGCTGGAATTGTTCGGTCAGGGAGGTTAGTAATTATGGCGGTCATACTGGTATACATTTCCTTTAACGGCGCCTTGCCGGAGGTAGGTGATGGTCAAAAGGACGTCCATAGTTCTGTGTGATAGATGGTAAGCATTTATTACGGGAACATTACCCCCCGGTCCGTAAACAGCTACAGGGTACAACTGTGATGGACTGTATTGCAATTGCCAATTGGCTTCCAGTCCCAAATAAAGCTGCGGCAATCTTTTAAAAGGATTGTTTCTGATATTTATTCCCAGAGCCCAATAGCGATACGTATATCCGGAAAGCGCGATGTTTCTAAAGTCTGCGTCATACCCTCCTGTAGGAGAATCCTGCGACCCGCCTCTTGATCCGCTTCCGAACTGTATATCTGAATCAAGGTAGGAGATATATCCGCCGGTGACCCCGGCAGATATCAGGAAATTACCTGGCAGTATCCCGCCATTTATAGTAGTACCCAGACGCACCGGCACATAAAAGTTATTGTAGGAAGTAACATATTTTAATTGAACATATTGCCGCCTGTTCATTGAATTAGTAAATATTTGATTCTTCAGGACCACCCGGCTCACTTTGTACCCGGCAGCGGCTTCTATAAACCAGTGGTCATTCAGGTAAAAAAGATTACCAGCCTGTACGCCTGCTGCCCGCATAAAAGAGGCTGTGGTGAGTCCTTCCGGTTTCGGACGGGTTTTCTTTCCTGTAATGATATTGCTGCCGGTATGAATTTGTCCGTAGGGATTCCACATCTGCGCATAGCCTGTTAGGGTATGGGTAAGAAATATTATTAGCAAAGAAAAAAGTATTTTCATTTAAAGTGCCACCCGGCCGGATTGTTCTGTATATAACAACTTTACCGGCTGATTTATTGTTCTTTATGCTTGCGTTCCAATAACTTTTGTTACAGGTCAGGAATCTCTGAACGGAAGGCCGGTGCCGTATAAGGCAATACAGGCGGCGCTGAAATATCCAGATGTTCCTGGCCGGAACAGCTAAACCATTCCTTTTCCTGTAATGTACGGGCTATCAGCTCCTGCTCGGTCTGGCCGGGCGTAGGAATGAACAAGGCAGGCCGCTGCATACAGATAACATCCATAACGGTACTATAGCCGCTCCGGCTTATGACCATATCTGCATGTTGAAGATAGGTGTACATCTCTTGGCTGCCAGCCAGCGGAATATACCGGACATTGGCGGGAACATGGCCTGGTTGCTGCAGCGTGCCGCCTGTCATAATGAACTGTTGCCCGGGCAAGGCTTTCATCTGCTTTAAGAGTAATGCTTCCAGCTGGGTCCGCATCGGTTCGGGGCCGGACAGCACAGCCAGTACATAGGGTTGCCCCTGTAAGGGATGCGGGGAAATATATGCTTTAAGCTGGAACTGTGACAGCCAGCCGATGTACCGGGCCGGGATATTTAAACTGATCGGGTCACTGAGTATGCCCGCCAGCTGTATATGGGCGTCATCTGCGACCCAGCAGGCGTCAAACCGGTTGATGAGCTGCTGTGTCTTGTGCCTGATGATCCGGTTGCCCAGCCGGCTTCCCGTCTGTATATGCAGCTGATGCGTCAGCAGGATGCTTTGGGCAGCCGGGTGATACAGGCCGTAACGGTTATCTGAAAGAATAACATCAAATGCATGATGCTGCATCTGTTGCCGCAGCCATTGCTGCTCCCTGGTAATGGTCTGCTGCAGACGGGGAAGCTGCATCGCCATTTTCAGCATAAAGTGGCGGCCTTCCTGCGGATAGCTTATGCGGTATCCGTCCAGGTCGAGCGTGGTAACAAAGGGGCAGGAGGCGGTGAATAGCTGCTGCTGCAGCGTGTTGCCGGCAAAAAAGATATGGTGTCCCTGGCTGTGGTAATGCTGTGCAAGCGGGATGCACCGGCTGGTGTGTCCCAGTCCCCAGTCCATTGGCGCTATCAGTATCTTTTTCGCCATACGTTACAGCTTTTCGAATATGGCAGTGAATAAGGTATCGGCTTTATGCGCCACCCCGTCTATGATCTCCTGGTGCAGCAACCTGAGCTCCGGGTGCGCTGACAGTTGTTCCGTCACACCTTCGTTTTCGTGGTGCATTACCGAGCAGGTGATATAGACCAGCAGTCCGCCTTTCCTGATAAAAGGTATCGTATTGACCGCTATGGGATATTGCAGGTGTGCGAACCGGTCGAAATATTCGGCATTGAAAAAATAAAGCTGCTCCGGTGTGCGGCTCCAGGTCCCGGAGCCGGAACAGGGCACATCGCACAGCACCACATCATATTGCTTTTGGCCTAACTGCTTCCTGATAGCGGCAGGGTCAGTGGCATCTATCTCTTTGGTGTGAATGTCCTTAAACCCGTAATTGGCGCAGCGTCCCCGGAGGTTGAACAGGATGCTTTTCCTGATATCCGAAGCGGTGATATGATACTGCGGGTCCAGGTGCTTCAGCTGCAGGGTCTTGCCCCCGGCGCCGCTGCATACGTCCCAGAAATAGGCCGGGCTGCGGTCCTGCCAGAAGCCGGACGCTGTCAGTAGGGCAAGCTGTGACGACCGGTCCTGTATCACATAATCTTCGGGGAACAGTATCTTGTCTATGGGTGCGCTGTTGGGCACGCGTATGCAGGTATATGCCGCCTGGTAACGGGCGGGAAAATCTTCTTTTTCATAGGGAATCTGATTCTGGTCCAGCAATTCCAGCACCAGGCCTTCATTCTGTACGATCCTGATAAAGACATCCGGCTGTGTCCAGTGGGATTTCAGCCAGGCAGCTTCATTAACGGAGGCGCTGAGCGGCACGCCTATCTCCGGCGCGTAGGCATCGGCGGGAACAGGCACATCGGGGTCGATCCCCAGCTTATGCGCCAGGAAGGCATTGCTGCTCCGGCACAGGTAATATCCCTGCCTGATGATCTCCAGCACTTCCGTTTCCGGATCCAGGAACAAGGCGCTCCTGTAATAGATATAGACGCCTTCCGCAATGGCCTTCCTGTCCCTCGATCCAATTTTAGGGTATTGCTTAAAATAGCCCTTAAGGTAGATGGCCAGCGGAACACTGCCGTCATATGTGCTGATGATATTGGTAATATGTTGTGTCAGGAAATTCATACCCTGCAAAATTACGGTTCCTTTCGGGCATTAGCTATAAAAATAAAAAGGACCGGGTCATTAAAAAAGCCGCTGTACCCAACAGGCACAGCGGCTTTTAACCATTATATATGACAGGCAGATCAGGGATTCTGACGGACCTTCAGGTCTATTCTTGTGCCCTGCTCTACGGCTACGGGCTCCTGGTTCTCATCAAAGCCTTCCGGCAGCTGGTAGATAATGACCGCGTTGGAAGAATCCGTGATCGTTCCTTCCCATACGACATCGAACTTCAGGTTGCTGGCGCTCAGGATGGACACGGCTACATCATAGGTAAGGTTCATCACATCCGGCACTACGATCCGGGTGCTTTTGAAGCCGCCGCCCACTTCCAGGTCTATCTTGCTGCCCTGTGGTATGGGAGTGCCGGGGGAAACGTGTGCCCCGTTAAAGCTCTGGGATACTACGGCGCCCAGCGCCATATCCGGCTTAACAACGGTATCTCCCAGCAGCAGCTTATTGCTTTTCAGCACTATCAGGGCGCTTCTCAGCGACAGGTTGATCAGGTTGGGCATGGAAGAGCTGGGCGGTGTGGTCTTATTGATGGTCAGGAAAATGTGCCTGCCGGGCTTTACCGTGCTGCCGGGTACCGGCTGCTGGTCCAGGATGGATAAAGGCGGTAATTCCGGCTCGTAGGTGCTGTCTATGACAATGCCGAAGCCTTCCTGCTCCAGCGACTGGAATACTTCGCTCAGTTGCTTGCCTTTCAGGTCCGGCACCTGCAATTCCTCTCCGTGACCTGTAATGAAAGCCAGGGATGCAAAAAACACGAAATAGAGGACGATACAGACCCCTATAATGCTCAGCAAAGCCCCCATGAATGTTTTATAGAACGGTAATTTCTTGGGGGTCTCCTTATTTTCTATTGAACGCTTCATCAACGATTATTTGGTAAAACTCTTTTAATGTCATGCCTGCGGCCCTTACCTGCTGGGGAATAAGGCTGTTATCGCTCTGTCCCGGCGTGGTATTCACCTCCAGGAAATACAGCTCGCCGTCATGCCTGTTCAGGATATAATCCAGCCTTACTATGCCAAAGCAGTTCAGCGCCTGGTAAATGGCGGCTGTTTTGTGCCGCATTTTGGTTAAAACATCCTTATCAAGGACAGCGGGTGTGATCTCATCCGTAACACCGGTAGTGTACTTGGCCTCGTAATCAAAAAACTCCTTTTTGGAGATGATCTCCGTTGGCGGGAGCACGGTCACCTTCCCGTTATGGCTATATACGCCGATGGAAAACTCCCTGCCCTCTATATATTCTTCTATGATCACCTGCTTATCTTCTGCGAAGGCTTTTTCAATAGCCGGTACCAGCTCTTCCAGGCGGGTAACTTTGCTGACGCCGAGGGAAGAGCCGCTTTCATTGGGCTTGACGAATACCGGGAGCTTGACCTGCTCCAGTATCACGCCCAGGGTATAGGGTATATTATGATAAATGACCACGGACCTCGCAATATTGACGATATTATGCGTTTTCAGCACTTTATTGCAAAACCCTTTATTGAAGGTCAGGCTGGAAACAATATTGTTACATCCTGTATAGGGAATGCCCAGCATATCGAAGTAGCCCTGCAGCTTCCCGTCCTCGCCGGGTGTGCCGTGGATGCCTATGAATACCAGGTCAAAATGTATCTTACTGTCTTTAAGGGTGAGCGAAAAATCATTCTTATCCACATCGATCCTGTCTCCTTCCTTCGTTTCATACCACCATGCCTCCTTGGTAATGAGAATTTTATAGATGTTGTATTTCTCACTGTCCAGGTTGCTTTCAATGGTTTTGCAGGACTTTATCGATACTTCGTATTCGCCTGAAAAACCGCCTGCCACCAATGCAATATTTTGTTTCATAAACCGCCGGTAATGCTGTTGTGAATTTTTTTAACAGCCAAAGTTAAGTTTAAAACCAAACTATTAGAAAATAACTAATTTATTTTTTAAAGCATAAAGTTAAAAATTTATCAAGAATTTATCCGTTCCGGGTACCGGGAGGCTTTACCCCGGTAATAAAACGGGCTGTATCCGTCAAATGAATGCGAATGGCAAAATACCTTAAGGGCTGACCGCATATCGGCTTATTCCATAAAAAGATTATGCCCTAACTTTGCAGCAGTATGAATCTACAGAGCATCACGGGGATATATGCAAATGATATTCACGTAAAGGAAATAGCGGCAGGTATCTCTCTACGGGAACCTAAGCTCAGGGTGAACATTAAGAATATGATAGGGAGCAATTTTACATTTCTCTCCCACGCCGTATGGAAAACAGCGCAGTCCAACCACGTATTTGTTTTGCCGGATAAGGAGCAGGCGGCCTATTTTCAGAATGACTTCGAGCATATTTCAGATGCCCTGGATATCTTCTACTTCCCGGACTCTTTCAAAAAGGAAGGCAACTTCCACCTGCTCAACAGCAGTAATATAATGCTGCGGACGGAAGCGCTTTCCAAGATACAGGACAATACCCACAGGAAAGTGCTGGTGACCAGCCCGGAAGGACTGTTTGAAAAAGTAGTGCATCATAAGGCGCTTACCGGGAATATGATCCATATCAAATCGGGCGATAACCTGGATACGGATACCCTGTTATCCCGGCTGGTGGACCTGGGATTCAGGCACGAAAGCTTTGTCTATGAGCCGGGCCAGTTCGCGCTGCGTGGCGGCATACTCGATATTTATTCCTATGGTAATGAGCACCCTTACCGTATTGAGCTGTTCGGGAAGGAAGTGGACAGCATCCGCCTCTTTGACCCGGAAACCCAGCTATCGGTCAAAAAGCTGGTACAGGTGTCCATCATTCCCAATATAGAGACCCAGTTCAGCAGCAGGGACCGGATCTCCATCCTGGATTACCTGCCGGATAATACCGTATTCTGGTTCAGGGACTATGAATATGCTATGGAAAAGCTGCGCGTGCTTTCGGAAAAGCTGAAGGACCAGCTGGTCAGGGAGCGTTCGGAATTTGAAGCCTCGGAGGAGCAGTGGGTCAAAGAAATGCAGGTGGAGGACTTTGAAGATACGGACAGCTTTATAGAAAAGCTGAAAAGAAGGCACGTCATCAACTGGAGCGGCAAGGATATGACGCTGGACGATTATCCTGCCGCGACCATAGAATGGCAGTCCGAAGAGCAGCCGGTGTTCAACAGGAACTTCCAGCTCCTGATAGCCGACCTGCAGCAGCGCACCAGGAACAATTATACCTGCTACATCTTTGCGGAGAATGCCCGCCAGCTGGAACGGCTGCGGAGCATCTTTGAGGACGCCCAGGCCCTGGTGGACTTTGTGCCGGTTCCCATATCGGTGACCAAGGGCTTTATAGATCATAAATACAAGCTCGTCTGCTATACGGACCACCAGATATTCCAGCGCTTTCATAAATACAAGGTCAAGCAATCCTATACCAAGGGAAAGGCCATTACGCTGAAGGCACTGAGAGAGCTGCAGCCGGGCGATTATGTCACGCACATAGACCACGGGGTCGGCCAGTTCAGCGGGCTGCAGAAGATAGAAGTGAACGGCAATATGCAGGAGGCCGTCCGTATCATTTACCGGGATAACGATGTGCTGTATGTCAACATCAACTCCCTGCACAAGATCAGCAAATATACGGGCAAGGAAGGTGTGACGCCCAGGATCAATAAGCTGGGCAGCGACGCCTGGGAAAAGCTGAAGAACAAGACCAAGAAGCAGGTAAAGGATATCGCTACGGACCTTATCAGGCTGTATGCCAAGCGTAAGGCCAGTCATGGCTTCGCCCATGCGCCGGATACCTACCTGCAGGTAGAGCTGGAATCCTCTTTTCTGTATGAAGATACGCCGGACCAGAGCAAAGCGGTGGCGGATGTCAAGCGGGATATGGAAAGCCCGGCGCCTATGGACAGGCTGGTTTGCGGGGATGTAGGCTTCGGTAAGACCGAGGTGGCGGTACGTGCGGCCTTTAAGACGGTGAATGACAGCAAGCAGGCAGCCATCCTGGTACCGACCACTATCCTGGCCTACCAGCATTATAAAACGTTCAGCGACCGCTTAAAGGATTTCCCGGTCAATATCGACTACCTGAACCGGTTCAAATCCGCTAAGGAAAAGAAGGAAACGCTTAAAAAACTCGAAGAGGGAAAAATAGATATCATCGTGGGTACGCATGCGCTGCTTGCCAAAGATGTAAAATTCAGAGACCTGGGACTGCTGATCATAGACGAGGAGCAGAAATTCGGGGTGGCGGCCAAGGAAAAATTAAGGGAGCGCAAGAGTAATGTGGACACCCTGACGCTGACGGCCACACCGATACCGAGGACTCTGCAATTCTCGCTGATGTCGGCAAGGGACCTGAGCATCATCAATACGCCGCCGCCCAACCGGCAGCCTATCCATACCGAGCTGATGGGCTTTAACGAGCTGGCCATCCGTGACGCTATTTATTACGAGGTGGAACGGGGAGGGCAGGTGTACTTTGTGCATAACAGGGTGCAGAGCCTGGACAGTATGGCCCGGAAGCTGAAAGACCTGTGCCCTGATGTGGAATTTGCGGTGGCGCACGGGCAGATGGAAGGTGCCAAGCTGGAAAAGGTACTGCTGGATTTTATCAATCATAAATTTGACGTCCTGGTCTGTACCAATATCGTGGAAAGCGGTGTGGACATTTCCAACGCGAATACGATTTTTGTCAACAACGCGCACCAGTTCGGGCTCAGCGACCTGCACCAGCTGAGGGGTCGTGTGGGCCGGAGCAATAAGAAAGCTTTCTGCTACCTAATGGCCCCTTCGCTGCTCACCCTGCCGGAAACCAGCCGGAAGCGGCTGCAGGCCCTGGAGCAGTTCAATGAGCTGGGCAGCGGCTTCCAGATCGCTATGAGAGACCTGGATATCAGAGGAGCGGGCAATATACTGGGCGGTGAGCAGAGCGGCTTCATTACGGAGATCGGGTTCGATATGTACCAGAAAATACTGGCGGAAGCTATCAGGGAGCTCAAATCCACCGACTTTAAGGAAGTATTCGCGGAAGAGCAGGAGCGGGTAAAGGACTTTGTCAGCGATTGTACCATAGATACGGACCTGGAGATCATGATACCGGACAGCTATGTGGATCATATCACCGAGCGGCTGTCGCTGTACACACAGCTCGATAATATAGAGGATGATGCGGCGCTGGAGGCGTTCAGGCAGCAGCTGGAAGACCGGTTTGGCCCGGTCCCGGTGCAGGTGGAAGACCTGTTCACTACTATCAGGTGCCGGCGTATTGCCAAGCTGCTGGGCTTTGAAAAGCTGTTCCTGAAAAACAATACGCTCAGGCTGTACTTTGTCAGCGACCCGGAATCCTCTTACTTTGAAAGCGCTACCTTTAATAATATTATGAATTTCCTGCAGACCGGCACCAATAAGGCCAGGCTGAAGCAGGTAGGCAAAAATTTTATGCTGATCGTTTCCGATATGAAGAGCATGCAGGAGATCTATGATTTCCTGGACCATATGCAGCATTATCAGTAATGCGCGGCGTTATAATAAATTCGTACAGATATGGAGCATTATACACAGGAAAAAGAGCTGGATAATATAGACTATACAGCGGTACCCTGGACGAAGGGCGTTTACGAGACCTGCACGTTTAATAACTGCAATTTCACCGAAGCGGATATGAGCCGCTGCCGTTTTATAGATTGTACCTTCAACGGCTGTAACCTGAGCCTGGCGGTTATCAGGGATACCGCTTTCCTCGGTGTCAGGTTCAAAGACTGTAAAATGCTGGGCATCAAATTCGATACCTGCAATCCCTTTGGCCTGGAGGTGGACTTTGAAGGCTGCCAGTTGAAGCATGCTTCTTTCTATAAGACAAGATTAAGAAAGACACGGTTTAAAAATGTGCAGCTGGAAGAGGCTGATTTTACGGAGAGTGACCTGACGCAGGCCGTATTTGAGCACTGTGAGCTGCACCAGGCCGTTTTTTACCAGGCCATACTGGAGCAGGCCGACCTGCGGACCGCACAGAACTATACTATTGACCCCGAAAGCAACCGGGTTAAGAAAGCGCTGTTCTCCCTTTCCGGCCTGCCCGGTCTGCTGGCTAAATACCAGATAAAGATACAGCCCTGAATAGCCTATATATAACATAAAAAGGAAGCTGCTTTTTTAAAAAGTAAACAACCCTGTCATATTGAGCTCAGTCGAAATATTGACAGGGTTGTTTATTGATATCTATCACATTTCGACAGGTTCAATGTGACAGTACAAGAGTTTTTTAACAGCCGCTCCTTCAGTCCGGGCGGGGTTGCTTATTTAATATTGATCTTCTTAGCGATCGCTTTAGGCAGACCGGCCTTATTCAGCAGGATAGCGGTCGATTTGAACTGTACATATGCTTTGGTCACATACAGGTAGCCCTTATAATCGTTGCTGTCTCCCCAGGAATTCTTAACGATATAGTACTCCTTGCCATTCTGGTCTTTGGCAATGCCGACAATGTGCATGCCGTGATCGTCCGTGGTGCTGTAACTGTTGAACGCATCCTGCCGCATCTGCTCTGTAAGCTGTCTTTCGGGCTGCGGACCGCTGAACATATTCTCCTTTTCTTCCTTGTTCATGTCTTCAAAATCTTTCTCCGGCACATAGGCTACGCCGTTCTTCCAGCTGAAATACTTCTCGCTCACATCCGTAGCCCAGTTGACCGTATAGCCGTTCTGCAGGGCATGGTCAATGATGTCTGTCAGCTCGGTCATTCTTACATTATATACCTGTCCCAGCGACCAGTTGTCCGGGATGGGCAGGATGAATTTCTGGTACAGCGGGTATTCGATAAAGGAAGACAATTCCACATAATCATCGGGATTGAGGCCTACTACTTTGGATGCAAAGGTCTGGGGTGTATACTCCTTTCCTTCCCATTTGAATTTTTCGGGTGGTGTGCCCAGGTAAGCGTCGATAATGCCTTTATAGGCGGTAAACCAGTTGGGGGTGAGCTTGCCTTTCTTAGGCTTGATGATCGTTTCCAGGAACGCTTCCCTTACGGAACCCATTTCACTGAAGTCGTTCAGCTTGGTGCCATAATTCAGGCCGGTATATACTTCTTCCGGCATAGCGCCGTAAAGGCGGTACATATCTATGGCGTCATGAAGCGAGCCGCCGTCGCCCAGCGCAGTGGCGCCATGCATTTTCACATACTGCCTGCCCTTTTCCAGGTAGACATTTCTTGCGGAATACATATAGGAAAGGTTTACAGGCGCTTTCCCGGCTTTGATCATCTCGGATTCAAGGAAAGAGTTAGTGCTGTAGCTCCAGCAGGTGCCGGAAGAGCCCTGGTTCTTGACCGGCATCTTTTCGATATTGATTACCTCCGTAAACTGGAATTTGACTTTACTGTCCTCGCTTTTGTTGTCCTTCAGCGCGTTTACAAGGTTGTCCTGGGCAAATGCTCCCTGCATACCGCTGCACACCAGGATGGCGGCAGCAAAAAAATTACGTATATTCATTGTAATATAATAATTAAATAACAGTGACGAAGTTAATAAAAAGAGCATAAGAAGCGCATATTTGCCTGTTTTTTGCCGTGTAAATCACTTCTACCGGGGGATACCATCCGTTCGGCACGGCTGTTGCAGCCCAAAACAGGGCTTTCATACCACGCCTGGAGCCTTTGTCCGGCCCTGCTATTCTCCTGGGAAGGAGGCAGCGGCCCCTGTGTAATATTATTATTTCTGTTATAAAAAGATTAACTTTGCCGTCCATTTATACTTGAAGCCGTCTATGCGAAACAGCTTATTTATTTTAGGTATGCTCTATGCCGTAATAATGGTATCGTCCTGTACGGATGATGCAGGAAAACAGGTGGAGCAGGACCATAAAGCCTATCACAATCCTGCTGTGGAAAGCTATACCGCAGCCATACAGGAAGATTCCGCCAATGCCTCCCTGTATTATAAAAGGAGCCTGGCGCTCTATAATATCAATATGGAAGAGCTGGCTTTGAAGGACCTGGAGAAAGCGGTTGCGCTGGAGCCCCAGAACGATGTTTTCTGGGCGGCCAAGGGTGAGCTGCTGGATATCCTCGAAAAGCACGACCAGGCAGTGCTGGCCTTTAAAAAAGCCTCCGAGATAAAGCCCAAAGAGCTGAAGTACAGCCTTTCCATCGCCAATTCCCTGCTGCTGGGCAATAAGGTGGAGCAATCCAGGAATATCGTGGATAAAATACTGCAGGCGGCTCCCAATTACCCCGATGCTTATTATTTACAGGCGAAGATAGAGGCAGCAGGCAGGGATACGCTGAAAGCGGAGACCCTGCTGAAAAAAGCGTTGCAGATGGATCCTTATTACTATGAGGCCGCCCTGCTACTGGGGGAATATTACGCGGAACAAAAGAACAAAATGGCTGTGCGCCAGTATGAATATACCTACCAGTTGGAACCTTCCGATGTATATCCGCTCTTCCAGATCGGGTATTTTTATGAAACGGTCAATGATACGCCCAGGGCGAAGGAAGCCTATATGAAATGTATCCTGGCCAACAGGGATTATACGGATGCCTATATACAGATGGGCAAGATCCTCCTGCAGCAGGATTCGGCAGAAAAAGCCAAGAGGAACCTGCTCATAGCGGTGGCTACGGAACCGGCCAGCAGCAGCGCCCATTACTGGCTGGGAATGGCGTACGAGCAATTGCGCAATACGGACAGCGCCCGGTTTGAATACGCGAACGCGCTGGGCCTGAACCCGGGGAATACCAGGGCCAAAGAAGCCGCTCAGAGACTAAAAAAATAAAAAAGACAGATCTGCTTTTATCCTTGGAAAATTATTATTAAATTAAATTTCAGATTATCTAACTTCGCATTTAAATATTAATTCAGAAATCAACTCATCGTTTTGTAGTATGGATATTTTTACAAAATTATTAAGAGATAGAGGACCTATTGGTCAGTATCAAGAATTGGCTCACGAATATTTTGCGTTTCCGAAACTGGAAGGACCCATCAGCAACAGAATGAACTTTAGGGGAAAAGAAAAAATAGTGTGGAGTTTAAATAACTACCTGGGGCTGGCTAATCACCCCGAGATCAGGGAAGCAGATACCAAAGCGACGGAAGAGTTTGGCCTGGCCTACCCTATGGGTGCAAGGATGATGAGCGGTAATTCTGATTATCATGACCAGCTGGAAAAGGAATTCGCGGCGTTCGTGGGAAAAGAAGATGCCATACTGCTGAACTTTGGATACCAGGGAATGCTGTCTGCGCTGGATGCTATCCTGGGCAGGCACGATGTGGTGGTGTATGACGCGGAATGTCACGCCTGTATCATTGACGGGCTGAGGATGCATCCAGGTAAAAGATTTAAATTCAATCATAATGACGTGGCTGATTGCGAAAAGCAGTTACAGCGCGCTCAAAAATTAATAGAAGGTACGCCCGGCGGTATCCTGGTGGTAACGGAAGGGGTATTCGGTATGAACGGTAACCAGGGACGTGTAAAGGAGATCGCTGCCCTTAAGGACAGGTATGAGTTCCGCTTATTTGTGGATGATGCTCATGGTTTCGGTACAATGGGTAAAAAAGGTGCCGGGATAGGAGAAGAGCAGGATTGTATCGAGGATATCGACCTTTATTTTTCCACCTTTGCCAAATCCCTGGCCGGTATCGGCGGCTTTATCTGCGGCAACCGGGATATCGTCTATTTCCTGCGCTATAATATGCGTTCCCAGATCTTTGCCAAATCGCTCCTGATGCCAATGGTCGTAGGCGGCCTTAAGAGAATGGAGCTGATCAGGACCAGGCCGGAGCTGAAAGAGAAATTATGGTATAATGTCAATAAGCTGCAGGCAGGACTGAAAGAGCGTGGCTTCAATATCGGTACGACCAATTCCCCGGTAACGCCTGTGTACATGGAAAGCGGCGTTACGGACGCTACCAACCTGGTGGTGGACCTGCGTGAGAATTATAATATCTTCTGCTCGATGGTGATGTACCCGGTGATCCCGAAAGGTCAGCTGATCCTGCGCCTTATACCTACAGCGGTGCATACGGACGAAGATATACAGCAGACGCTGGATGCCTTTACCGCTGTAAGGGAAAAGCTGGAAAAAGGCTTATATCCTAAGGATATCCCGCACGTAAGCGTATTTAAAATGTCTAAATACCTGTAATACAAATAGCAGTAGCTATATACTGAAAAAGGCAGCTTCCGTCATTGACGGAAGCTGCCTTTTTACAAGCCGGGTTATTTTACCTGCTTTTTGAATATATACCTGGTAATGAAAATACCTTTACCGTCTCCGTCTCCCGCGTCACTTTCCACACCACTGGCAATAAAAGCCAGCTCCCAGCCGTCATTGCCCAGCTCATTGATCTTAGCCGTAATAATAGCGTCATTGGAAGCGATGTTCTGGAAATTGATACCTACACCGCTGTAAAAATTGAGCAGTTTGGTTTCTGTGATCTCTTCCACCCTGGCGTCCTTCCTTTTGACATTGCCCTGCTGGGATTTGCCGTCTTCCCGGTCCCTGCTGAGCTTGGAAATATCCACCTCCTGCTTGTTTTCCACGAGCATGGAACGTCCTATACCCATAGGAACGATGGATTCTACAGAGGTAATAACCTTGTATTCGAATTTCTGAGCCAGGGCAGCCCCTGTTGCGGCTACTGCAAGCGCTGCAGTTAATAAAAGCTTTTTCATATACCTGTAAATGTTTTGTTATAGGACTGCCGGCTGCCGGAGGGGTTTAACGGAGCGGCATATTTTTTATCACTGATGCATATTAGCAGCCTTCATAAATGATGCTGACCCTTACTTCCACCACTATGCTATTCCGCATTTTGAATATGATCTGGGTCTGGGCATCTACGTCATTGAGCACAAAGTAGCTTTCCGTTTTGGACGCTTTACCCTCATCTGTCCAGCCGGAATATACCTCAAAGCTGGTGAAATTCCTGTAGGTGTCGATCAGCTGGTCCCTGGTGCTGCCGATGCCCATACCGGACCTGGTCCTGAATTTCGGGCTTTGGGTAGCCAGCGCGTATACTTTATACTTGGTGACATTATCGTTACCGGTATCGCCGTATTCATCTGACAGGCTGATTTCGACCAGCTCGTTATTGTATTTGACGATGGTAGTGCCGTTATAGTCATTCTTTTCCGTGGGCACGGCCAGCTTTTTGCCGGCAAGGGTTTCCGCTTCACCGGAGGTCATATGGATCTTAAACGGCCCGATCCGCATTGTGCTGATCTCCATATCTCCCTGCTGCGACCAGAGCGTGGTACCGAGCAGTATCATCAGGGTACTTAAAAATAATTGTTTCATATATTATCTGTTTTTGGTAATGTATTTCCTGAAATAGCCGCACTCCCTGATCACATCCTGGTAATAGCGGGTGTGCTTGTATTGCTTTAATGCTTCAAAATGTGTGCCAGCTACAAAGTCTGGAATGCTTTTGTCATCCCTGTAATAGTAATCAAAGCCTGAGAAATACTCCTTGTCCTTCAGGAAGGTGCGTACATAATATTCATTACGTTCCACTTTGCTGAGCAGGTAATGTATGCGTGCTTTCTGCTCATCGGTCTCCGCCTGCTTCAGGGCCGTTTCATAATAATGCCTGGCGTGGCTCATGCTCATCCACAGGTCTTTATAGTGCTTGTCTATGTATGAATGTGAAGCTATGATGACCGGGTTGTTAATGGTGTAATTCCGTGTATTCCCGAAGTAGGACATGCTGTAAAAAGCATTGCCCAGGAGCGTGGCGTTATTGTAAACGTCCTTACCCTGCTTTAGATAAGCCTGCATTTCCTGTATCTTCTCCAGGTAGGTCACGCTGTTATAGGCAGTATGCTGTGTTTCTTCGTAGTCGCAATCATTACAGTCCTTTATTTTCCCGTTGAAGGGATTGGCGTCCAGTATAGTGACGACATTGTTCCGTGCTGCCTGCTTCATCAGTGTCACTGCTTCAGGTATATTATTATTCCAGGCCGCTACCAGTCCCTGCAGGTAGTAGATATCGCCTTTGGTATAGGTGTAATCTTTTATCAGCAGCTGCACCCAGTTGCTGTTGCTTTTCCGGTTCATCAGCCTGAGCATATTATCCTGCGCCTGCTTTTCAAAATAGTAGGATTGGGAAGGCGCGACCAGTTGCGCCATTTCCGGCTGCCCGGTTTTCAGGTAAAGCTTGTACAGGTAGGTACGCGCAAATTGCTTGGCATGATAATACCGGTTGGGTGAGCTTTCATTGTCCCATATATTTTCTTTATCCACCCGTTCGTAGACCCACTTCAGGTCTTCATACAGGCCGCTTTCCACCTGGCTGCTGATGTCAGTGAGGCTCAGCAGCTTATTGATGAACTGGAGTATCCTGTTCTGGTCTGCGAAGGCGGCCGATTTATCGGTATGCTCCAGGGACTGCTGGTATTGCCGGGCGGCCAGTTTGTAGTCGCCGTTCAGCATATTCATATACCCGGTGATATTATACCACAGGGCGGGTGCAGTGGTCTTTTCCTCCCTGGCGATCTTGTCTATGATCGCCCACTCATCCTTTGCTATGATCTCTTTCAGCTCCTGCCTGAACGAGGCTATATCGGTAGCATTCTTACTGTTGAAACGCTGCTCGAGGCCGACCAGGTAGGTAGCCGCCAGGAATTCAAGGTTCCTGTGGTCAGGCTGGAGGGCATAGATCTCCTTAATGGCGCGGAGCTCATCGCCATACAGTCCCAGCATCGTCCATAAAGCGATCTTTTCCGCGTTGTTTTTAGCCATTTTAAGGCTCCCGTGAAAATCCTTTTCCGCCTGCGGGTGGAAATTATATACCGCGAGGTGGCGCAATGCCGGTTCGTCCAGGTACACTTTACTGAACAGGTAATTGGATGTTTCGTAATCTTTCAGTTGGTAATAGGCCCCGGCCACATAGGACAGCGCACGGTAATAAAGGGTATTCACAGGCTGCGCGGCCGCTGTCTTGTCAAAGAAGTAAATGGCATTCTTTTTTTCATAGCTGTAGAAATGAGCTTTCATTACCTGGAACCACAGCCTGTTTTTTACAAAAGCGTCCCCTTTATATTTTTCATAAGCGCTCAGGGTCTGCTCTGTAATATCCTGGCCCACCTTTTCGTAATCCTTATTATCATCATAATACCAGCTATAGAGCTCACGGGTGGAGAAGGCCTCGATCGGCTTGGCGACCCGCAGGAAATAAATAAAGTCCCTTACCTTCCCATTCCTGAGCGAAATGCCGTTCTGCTGGTAGTTCTTATTACCCAGGTTGGCAAACAAGGCGCTTCGCAATGCCTGTGCGCTGTCATTATGCAGCAGCCTGTCCACGGTCTGCAACGGCAGCGCGCCTCCCAGGTATTCATACCAGTCATTTGTGTTCTGATCGGTAAACCGCCCGATATTATTGTTCAGGTCCGTGCCGTATATGAACTCGTTAGCGCCATAGAAAAAAGGGATGCTGCTGCTGTCCACATACTTCTCCGTTTTTACGGACGAATAGTAGTTGACGTAATCTTCCCAGTCCCCGCTGTCGGCGCAGGCTATGGCAATGCCTATGCTCGCGAGGACGCTGCTACTTAAAATGACGAGCCATTTTTTTGAAAATATCTTTTTCATACTGTTGATTGGTGAAGTTTAATTCGTCAAGGTCATACAGGATGACCTCTCCGGGCGCGGACCTGAGATGACTGCCCAGGTCAGCAAATATAGTTTCTAAATCCTTTTCAGATATATGCTCGTATTTGAGGAGGTCGCCTTTTTTGAAATAGGTGCCCCAGAAAATATGATTGGTGACCGCTTCATAAAAGGTATCGTCCTTTTTCCTGAACCCGGGACTGGCTTCCAGCTCTGTCCTGGACTTCTTGCTGTACAATTGCTGTATCTTCCCGTTCCTGCTGTGTATGAACCAGCTATAAACCGGTATGGCCACAGCGAGCGGCCTGGGATAGGAGCGCAAGCTTTTGTTATACTTATCCGCTATAGCCTTCTCATAGATAGAGTTGCCCGTAGCGCTCTCTATGTCACCCATATTATAATACATCAGCACCGGCGTGTCCACGGGTGGTATCCCGGTGACCTTAAAATGCTTGACCTGGTGCAGCCTTACCGTAGAGCCAGTCCTGACGCCGGACAACTGCGCCAGCTTGTCTGTGAAGTCAAAGAAACGCTGACCGCTGCTGACGGTCCAGTCGCAATCCAGTTGTACCTGCCGGATGCTGATATGGTGACGGTTGCTGATGCTGCTGACCAATTGCCAGGTGTTCCTGGCGAGGCTGTCCAGGGAGAGCGATCTGTCTTCCATCACCGCATTCCGGATAAATATAACAGGGACGATCTCCGTTCCGGCAGGCGCTGCTTGGCTGTCGAATGCGATGACTGCCTGGGGCACCGCCCGGGATGTGCCCTGCTCCTGTATGACATTGATGTCGAAATACCGGACATACAGGCGTTGTACTTTATAAATATCCAGGAGCTCCTGCTCGTAATCAGAGAGCCGGAATTGTGTCTTCCAGTAATAGAAGCTGATCTCCGGCTGAGCGGAAGGAGCGGCGGAATTGCAGCTCCAGCCCATCAGGCAGGGCAGCCAGCACAGGATGATATATCTTATATTACCAGAGCTCACGCAGGAATTGTTCTTTGTTAAAATATTCCGCCTGGCGCTTCAGCTCGCCGTACAGCGGATGATAGGCCAGCGTGCTCCCGTATTGTCGGTAGTAGCTTATGCCTGCTTCCCTGCCTTCCGTGAACAGGATGGCCAGTCCCTTATGCAGCAGCAGCACACTGTCACCGGTCTGCCCGAACTGCTCATCATACAGGCGTATGGCTTCCTGGTAATGCTCCCTGGCCCTGGCGGTATCTCCAAGCTCCCTGTCGTATATAAATCCTTCAAACATCACATTCTCAGGGATGGCTTTCCGCTCATTGAGCTTTTGCAATGTTTCCAGCGCCTTATCTGACATGTTCAGCCGGAGCAGCGTATTCATTTTATTGATATAGGGGGCCATATAGGTGCTGTCCATTGCTATGGCCTGGTCCAGGTAGAACAGGCCTTCATATACCGCGGATGAATCCCTGGCCTGTGTAATGATCCGCATCGCTTTATCATTCAGCGCTGCCGGGTCCGGCGTGTCCTTATCCGCGGCTTGCCGGCTATCCCGGCAGGAGGCGGTGAGCAGGACTGTACAGAAGAGGTATAGGAGGGTGGTGATCTTTTGCATTATAAACCTGTTAGTTTTAAAATCTGGTGGTGCACCTCGTCATTTTGTATGAAAGAAGGAAACCGGGGAAGGTCCTGTCCTATGACGGTAAGCTCCACATGGTCTCCCGAATGGTCCATATCGGCAAATTTACAGGAAGTATATTTTGCCAGCACTTCCCCGCTGTATTTATAGGGCAGCTTCCTGTAATTATAAACGCCTGTCTCCGAAAGATGTTCGTAATAGCCTAAAATATGCGAGGCCTCTTCGGTGGTGATCTCAAAGCCAAAGGCCTCCCGGAAACGGCTGATCACATCCGCGGGGCTGAACTGGCGGGTGATGCCGTTCAGCACCCAGTCGGTCGTATGCCTGAATTGCAGTATCTTCTCAAAATTACCATCGGCTTCCTTGCCGTAGAACAGCCCGGGATTGGCATTGCCATGGTCTGTGGTGATGATCACCAGGGTATCAGGATGGGATTTGACGAACTCTTTGACCACGCTGATGGCTGCATCAAAGGCCAGCTGGTCATAGAGGAGTGCGCCGATATCGTTGGCATGTGCCGCCCAGTCCACTTTACCGCCTTCTACCTGCAGCATAAACCCGTTGGGGTTTTTGCTGAGCGTTTCAAGGGCGGCGGCCGTCATTTCAGCGAGCGTGGGAATCCGCTCTTTCAGGAGGTCGTCGTGCTGGTGGTCAAGGCTGTAAGGCAGCGCGTCCTCATCAAAGGTGCCCAGCAATTTCCGGTTGCCCTGGCTGCTGAATTGCTGCAGCTGCTTCTTTGTTTTGGCAACAAAATAATGCATCTTTTCAAATGCCTTGTACATATCTTTCTTATCCTTCCGTTTCGAGGCGTCAAAGTATTTGCTGCCGCCTCCCAGCATTACATCCGGCTCCAGCTCCAGGTACAGCTCCGCGATAAGCGACTGGTCGTCACGGGACGGGGTGGCCACGCAAAAGCCCGCGGGTGTGGCATGCGTAACGGGTACCGTGGTGACACAGCCGATGGATTTACCCGCGTCTTTCATTTTTTTCAGAATAGGAGTATTAAAGGTCTTATCGCTTTCATTATAATTCAGCGAGCCGTTATTGACCTTCCTGCCGCCGCCCCAGGCGGAGCTGCCAGCCGAGCTGTCGGTCACCATAGAGCTGGCCGAGCTGGTATCCATCAGCGCCTTATGGGCGATACCTCTTTTATAGGCATCGATCCACGTGCAATCCCTGCGGTGCAGCTTCCTGTGCAGCAGGTTGGCCATGGTAAGCGTACCGCTGCTCATGCCGTCACTGACCATAAAAATGACATTCCTGTATTTGCCTTTGGGAGGTGTGCTTTTATCCTGTTCTTTATTCCAGGAGGTAAAAGGTGTCAGTAATGTGGCGCCCAATGTCAGGATAGAGCTGTTACGCAGGAAATTTCTTCTTTTCATAAAAAGATATGGCTTTGTGGTATAAAAATAGTGTACTATTTCCCACAGTACACTATAGCTGACCGATATTTAGCTGAAAATTAATACTTACAGGGTGCCTACCAGCTCCGATACTATTTTTGCCAGCTTGGGAGCAGCATTATTGGCCGCTTCCAGCACCTCTTCATGGGTAATGACATTCAGTTCCTCACGGATGCCAAGATCGGTAATGATGCTGGCGGCAAATACTTTCATACCGCCTCCGTGCATCGCTACGATCACTTCCGGCACGGTGCTCATGCCCACGGCATCGCCGCCTATCACGTGCAGCCAGTAGTATTCCGCCCTGGTTTCAAAGGTGGGTCCCTGCAGACCTATATACACGCCTTCCTGCACATCAATGTGCTGCTGCCGGGCAATCTCGTGAGCGCGTTGCAGCAGGGTATGATCATAAGGTTCGCTCATGTCGGGAAAGCGGGTACCCAGGCGGCTGTCATTCCTGCCTCTTAAAGGATGTTCGGGGAACAGGTTGATATGATCCCTGATAAGCATGATATCGCCAACCCTGAAGTCCTTATTCATACCGCCCGCGGCATTGGAAACGATCAGTGTTTCCACGCCCAGGGCTTTCATGATCCTTACCGGGAATGTGACCTCCTGCATATTGTAGCCTTCATAATAATGGAACCGGCCGTTCAGCAGCACGGTATCCTTACCATTCAGTTGCCCGAAGATAAGATTGCCGGCATGGCCTTCCACGGTACTGACCGGGAAGTTGGGTATGTCACTGTAAGGTATGGCTACGGGCTGCTCTATCATATCTGCGAGGCTGCCGAGGCCGCTGCCCAGTATGACGCCTACCGTAGGCCTGATGGTGATCCTGGATTGTATATAAGCTGTTGTTTCCTGAATTAAATCGTAAAGCATGTGAGTGTTGAGTTGTTACAATAAAAATTATAAGACCTGGTCGTCATGAGGAGGCGTAACGGCCGTGGCATTCCCTACGATGATGCTGTCCTGGGTTTTGGGAAGATCGTAAGGATAACGGTTATACAGGGTCTCAATATGTGTTTTGTCCTTCAGTGTCATTTCGCCTATCTTTTTCATGCTCCTGGTGGCAATGCCGAGTATCTTATTCTTCTTTCTTACGGATGCTATCATGCGGGTGATGATGAAAAGGAGCAGCGCTATGATGCCAAAGAGCGCCTTGGTGCCCAGGTACAGCATCTCGAAGTCTTTTTCTCCGTATGTTTCAAGCGCGATGGTGTTATTGAAGCTGAGCTTATGCAGGAAGCTGAACGGATAGACCCTGTCGGTAAAGACGATCGCCAGCAGCGATATGACCACTAATACCCATACCAGTATTTCCAGCAGGATCAGGAACCAGGATTCCAGCAGGCGCTGGATGGAGCCGCTTTTCATGGAAGCTGCCATGGGCTCTATGAGCGCGAGCCTTTCCCGGGTGCATTTGTCGTGCGCATGAAAATTATTGATAAGGTCTTTGTATAAATTAAAGTTAGTATCCATTTGCAGGTTTCGGTTAAAGTGTATAATCTGGTGTATTGATGTTGTAAATATAAAAAATATTGAACATATAAAATCCTGTATTCTTATCTGAACTTCAGTCTCTGCCCCATAACCGTATCTATAACGGTCCCGTTTTCATATACAATATGGCCGTTCACAATGGTTTTTTCCACCTGCGCGGAAAACGTATGCCCGGAAAAGGGAGACCATCCGCATTTATACAGGATATTATCTTTTGTAACAGTGTACCCGCTGTCTGGATTGACCAGCACGAGGTCGGCAAAATAGCCTTCCCTTATATAGCCTCTCTCTCTTACCTGGAAGCAGACGGCCGGTGCGTGGCACATCTTTTCCACTACTTTTTCAATGCTGATAGCGCCGGCCTTCACATAGTCCAGCATCAGCAGCAGGGAGTGCTGTACCAGCGGTAAGCCCGAGGGAGCGGCGCCGTAAGGAGCCTGCTTCTCTTCCCAGGTATGCGGGGCATGGTCGGTGGCTATAATGTCCAGGGTATCGTCGAGCAGGCCTTTCCACAGGGCCGCTTTGTTATCAGCCGATTTGATCGCGGGGTTGCACTGTATCTGGTTGCCCAGGCGTGCATAATCATCGGCTGTAAAGTGCAGGTGATGCACGCATACCTCATTGGTGATCCGCTTATCTTTCAGCGGTGTTGTTTTATCGAACAGGCCGAGCTCCTTAGCGGTGGTGATATGCAGTATATGCAGCCTGCTGTTGTGCTTTTTTGCAAGCTCCACGGCAAGGGAGGAAGACGCGTAGCAGGCTTCCGTATCCCTGATGAGCGGGTGAAAGGACACATCTGCTGCGCCTGCATACTTCGCCTTATTGGCTTTGATGATCTGCTCGTCTTCACAGTGTGTGGCGATCAGCAACCCGGTCTCGGAAAAGATAGTATGAAGCGTGTGCTGGTTATCTACCAGCATATCGCCAGTGGAGCTGCCCATGAATATCTTGATGCCGCATACCTCGTGTATCTTCTTATTGGTGGCCAGCACTTCTTCGATATTATTGTTGGCGACTCCCATAAAGAAAGAGTAGTTGGCAACAGATGTCTGCGAAGCGATCCCGTACTTCTCTTCCAGCCTTTCCTGGGTGGTAGCGGGAGGCTGGGTATTGGGCATTTCCATAAAGGAGGTGGTGCCTCCTGCTACGGCTGCCCTGCTTTCGGTAGCGATGCGGGCTTTATGTGTAAGGCCGGGTTCCCTGAAATGCACCTGGTCATCAATGACCCCGGGCAGCAGCCATAATCCTTCGGCATTGATCTCCTTCGCGGCGAAAGGAACGGAAATATCATCGGCTATCTTTTCTATCCGGTCATTCCTGATCCACACGTCACAGACACGTTGCTGTCCCTCGTTCACGAGCGTTGCATTTCTTATAATGATATGGTTCGACATAGGTAAAGGCAGGTATGGATTTATCTTTTGAATGATACAAAAGTAGCAAAAACAAACCTATCTTTTTCTTTTGAACTGCCGGGATTTTGATGTTGACGCAGCAGTGGTAAGCAGCAGCTTCTGTTGGTCTATCATTGGTGAGCTGGTATAATCACCCGGCTGTAATCCCCGGATGGTGTAATGACCGATGCTGTAGCGGACAAGCCTGAGCGTGGGAAAGCCTGCGGCCGCTGTCATTCTCCTGACCTGCCTGTTTTTGCCTTCCGTCAGGGTAAGGCTGATCCAGCTGGTAGGAATGTTTTTGCGGAAGCGTATGGGCGGGTTTCTTTCCGGTAGCTCCGGTTCAGGGATCAGCGTAGCCACTGCGGGTAAGGTATGGTGTGGCTGGCCGTTGATATGGATGGTCACGCCATCTCTGAGCTGCTGTAAGGCTTCAGGTGTGATGCTGCCTTCCACCTGTACGTAATAGGTGCGCTGGTGCATGAAAGACGGGTGCAGCAACCGGTGCGTGACGGATGTATCATTCGTCAGTAAGAGCAGACCTTCGCTGTCATAATCCAGGCGGCCTACAGGATATACATCTCCGGGTATGTCTGTTAAAAAATCTGCGAGCGTAGCTTTATCTCCTGCTGCGGAAAACTGGCTCATCACCTGATAAGGTTTATAAAACCAGATATACGTATATGCCTTATGCTTCATAGTCGCTGAAAGTATTGCCAGGCAAGCGTTTTAAAAGATAAAGTCCCGACAGGACATCGAGACTTTTATTAATGGGTTAGTAAGGACGCATCTTTACAATACAATATTAGCAAGTATTTTTGTGTTGAGGAAATATTTTTTAATTAAAATTTCCACAAAGGCTGAAAAAGTGTGCATAATAAAAGCAGGTGCAGTGTATGAAAGTAAAGCGCCGCATCATCTGCGGATGAAATACGGCAGCGATAATTGAAATAATTTTATCACCTTTGCATGAGAGGATCAGTACCTAAATATATCATTCCGGAATGAAAAAAATAATCGTAATCTATAGCATCCTGGCAGGTGCTGCACTATTCACTTCCTGTGATAATCCTGCAGGCAACCATGATTTAAAACCTATTGTGTTGGGTGATTCTGCCTTTATTGTAACGGAAACGGATTCCCAGTATCTCGGCGATAATGTGGAAGACCTGGAGTATGGTAAAAGGAGCCAGGTCCGTACGGGTGCTGCAGGTGCCGATACGGCAACGGCATTGCCGCCCTCCGCCCGCCAGGCTGCCGATACCCCGGTGAAAAAGGATGTGCAGGCTGCAAGCCCTATTGCATCAGGCGGTCACGGCATTGCTATCGGGAACGGCTCTTCACTGGTGATAGATGGTGTAAAGCTTAAAGAGTTCAAAGCGCAGGATGGTACTGTTGCGAACGACCTGGATTATCTCATCACTTCGGGTAAGTACAATCAGGCGGTTATCAGGCTGGATAAGGGTAAGATCAGCAAGGTGTCTTACAGGTACCAGTCGGGTGTATTATATACCATCAACAATACAGCCTTGAAATTATCATCGGTCGGCAACTATACATCGGATTGGGAGCCGGTATCATTTAAGGGGAACGAGATAGGTGTTCCTAAAGTAGCGAACGTAAAGCCCGGCAGCGCTACCGCGGCACAGCTCAAAACTGCCGTTCAGAAAGAGCTGCAGTCAAGGAAATATAAATCTTCCGTTGTGCAGTCGGAAGTGAATAAGATAGGATCAAGATCCAAACCCACGCAGGCACCTTTCAGCACGGATATCACAGGCATTACGCTGAAGATAGCAGGAACTGATGCCAAAGGAAAATCGTTTGAGAAAAATATTAAACTGGAAATGTAATGACGCTGAACCTGGTCACTCTTATTATACTTATCACGGTGGTGCTGTCGTATATAGCTTTTTCCAACAGGGAGCTGCTGTACAAACTGCTGCTGTGGCCTTACCGTATGAAGCGGGAGCCGGCGGAATATTACAGGATGCTGACCTCCGGGTTTGTGCATGGTGATGTGCCGCACCTGGCGGTGAATATGATCACCTTTTATTTCTTTGGCAATGCACTGCAGAGGATACTGACGAATACGCAGTTCCTCCTGTTATACTGCATCGCCATTATTGTGGCCAATATTCCTTCCGCTATCCGACACAGGGACCGTTATGAGCGGATGGCGCTGGGCGCATCCGGTGGTGTGGCCGCCGTAGTGTTCGCGTTTATTTACCTGGCGCCCTGGGAACCCATCTACCTGTTTTTTATACTTAAGATACCGGCTATTTTATTTGCAGTAGCCTATGTGATCTATTCTTACGTTATGAAGGGCAAGGATACGAGGATCGGTCATGAGGCGCATTTGTGGGGAGCGCTTTTCGGGTTCTTCTTTATGGCAGTAGTGGTAGATCCTACGCACGGTAAGCTTTTCATTGAGCAGATAAAGGCCATTCCCTACTTCAAATAATAATTTAATCAAGATTTTAGCATATGCAGCAATCGTTTTCAACCCATAAGGCGCCGCAGCCGGTAGGCCTGTATCCTCATGCCAAGAGAGCCGGAGACCTGCTTTTCCTGTCGGGCATAGGTCCCCGTACCACGGAAAACACCATTCCCGGTCTTGAGCTGGATAAGAACGGCAATTTCCTGGCATTCGATTTTGAGGCCCAGTGCCGCAGCGTATTCGAAAATGTAAGGATCGTACTTGAAGAAAGCGGCAGCAGCTGGGATAAGCTGGTGGATGTAACGGTCTTCCTGGTGAATATGAAGCGTGATTTTCATACGTTCAACAAGCTGTATGCAGAATATTTTAAGGATAACCAGCCCTGCAGAACAACGGTAGAGATCAACAGCCTGCCTACACCGATCGCCATTGAGCTGAAATGCATTGCTACTATCTGATCCTCAGGCACGGCGTAAAAGGGGATAGTCCCGCAGTATAAAAAATGCGTACATCTCATTTTTGTCGTACCTTTGCGATTATACTTTCAATGCATGAAAAAAATTCGTAATTTTTGTATTATAGCCCATATCGACCATGGTAAAAGCACCCTGGCAGACAGGCTGCTGGAGCACACCAAGACCATATCTGAACGCGATATGCAGAATCAGGTACTGGATGATATGGACCTGGAGCGGGAGAAGGGCATTACCATCAAGAGCAAAGCCATTCAGATAACCTACAATTATAAGGGAGAAGATTATACCTATAACCTGATTGATACGCCGGGTCACGTGGATTTTTCCTACGAGGTGTCCCGCGCGCTTGCCGCCTGTGAAGGCGCGTTGCTGCTGGTGGACGCATCGCAGGGCATACAGGCGCAAACCATATCCAACCTGTATCTTGCCATTGATAACGACCTGGAGATCATCCCCGTTATTAACAAGGTAGATATGGACGGCGCTATGATCCCCGAGGTAACGGACCAGATCGTGGACCTGATAGGCTGTAAGCCTGAAGATATTATCCTGGCCAGCGGTAAAAGCGGCATTGGTATAGAAGATATACTGCAGGCTATCGCAGAGCGCGTACCGGCCCCGGCCGGCAGCCCGGACCTGCCTACGCAGGCCCTTATCTTTGATTCCGTTTTCAACCCGTTCAGGGGCATTATCGTTTACTTCCGCGTGCTGAACGGCAGCATCAGGAAAGGCGATAAGGTAAAATTTATCAATACCGGTAAGGAATACGAAGCTGACGAGGTGGGTAGCCTCGGGCTGGGCCTGATCCCCCGGAAAGAGATACTGACCGGTGACGTAGGTTATATCATCACCGGTATCAAAAATGCGCGGGAGGTAAAAGTGGGTGATACCATTACCCTGGTATCCAATCCCAGCACGGAAGCTATCAGGGGATTTGAGGATGTGAAGCCGATGGTGTTCGCAGGTATTTTCCCGGTATCGTCGGATGATTTCGAAGAGCTGAGAGACTGTATGGAAAAGCTGCAGCTCAACGATGCTTCACTGACCTTCGAGCCCGAAACCTCCCAGGCCCTGGGCTTTGGTTTCCGATGCGGTTTCCTGGGTATGCTTCATATGGAAATTATCCAGGAGCGCCTGGAACGCGAATTTAACCAGACGGTCATCACTACGGTTCCCAACGTGAGCTTCCACGCCTATACCACTCGGGAAAAAGATGTGAAGATCATCGTGAACAACCCCTCCGAAATGCCGGAGCCTTCCCGCCTGGACCGGGTGGAAGAGCCCTTCATCCGTGCGCAGATCATCACCCTGCCGGACTATATAGGCAATATCATGAGCCTGTGCCTGAATAAGCGTGGTATCCTGGTCAACCAGAACTACCTGACGCCTACCAGGGTGGAGTTGATATTTGAAATGCCGCTTGCGGAGATCGTTTTTGACTTTTACGATAAGCTGAAGTCGTCCACCAGGGGATATGCCTCCTTTGACTATCACCCGCTGGATTACCGTCTCAGCGATATTACCAAGATGGATATACTGCTGAATGGCGAACAGGTAGATGCCTTAAGCGCGCTGATCCACAGGAGCCGCGCGCACGATTTCGGAAGGAAATTATGTGAAAAATTAAAAGAATTGTTACCCCGCCAGCAGTTTATGATCGCTATCCAGGCTGCTATCGGTGCCAAGATAGTGGCCCGCGAAACGATATCGGCCATGCGTAAGGATGTTACGGCCAAATGCTACGGCGGTGATATTTCCCGTAAACGGAAGCTCCTCGAAAAGCAGAAGGAAGGTAAGAAGCGCATGCGCCAGATAGGTTCTGTAGAGGTACCGCAGGAAGCATTCCTGGCTGTACTGAAGCTCAACGATTAACAAGCATATACATATAAAAGATCCCGGAGGCCCCGCTTCCGGGATTTTTTTATGCGTGCAGCCGGTAGCTGTATTAAGAAATTGCTGAATGGCTTGGTTTATAGGTGGTTATATTTTATTTTTGCATTATCTTTAATTTTTATTAACATCTATAATGAGCAGATTTTTATTATTATTTGCAGTATCTTTTATGCTGACCGGTATCACAGCCCGTTCGCAGGTGGTTATTATATTCGGGGGGAAGGTGCCCGGGTATTTATCCAATTACGAAATTGGTTATTCCTATTCGTTTACCGCTGTCAACCAGGTCCAGACCTTTACACTGCCTGATGGCAGCGTCCACGAATTCAAATCGAACCAGGTCCGTTCCCTGATGTCTCCCGGTGTGTATATCGGCTGGAGCCTGGCATTAAAAAAGCTCGGTATGCAGAAACGTTCTGCATTAGGGCTGAATATAGGTATGCAGGAGAATATGTTCCTGTGGTCGCATACTTCCAAAACCTGGGGCAAGACTTCCTGGGCGATAGATGGTACGGGCCAGGACGGCTTTTATGATGAAGAGACTATCGGTATGTCCATGCAGATCGGCGTGCCCGTGAGCCTGGATTTTAAATTCGGGTTTGACGCGCTTAAATATAAAAATATCAGGTGGGCGTCTTCGGTCGGTATCGGGGTAATGCCGCAGTTCACGATGTCCGCAGGCATACCCAATTTTGAATCAGAAAGCTTCGCAATAGGTGTGACGCCTTTTATCAAGGGAGATATAGGCTTTTTCGCGGGTATCGCTATGAAGCTGAGGGCCCAGGTGGGCTTTGGTGTGATGCCGATGGCTGATTCCAGGAATTCCATGTTCGGCGGCATGTCGGGTGGTATCTTCGGGGAAAACAGCGGTGTGAAGCATGAATATAAAGTGAATGCACCTGTACAGGCTACCATCAGCTTTATCATTATGCCGTTTTCCTGGACCTGGGGCGAAAAAGGCTGGTGGAATACTTACAGATAATGATAATATGCCGTTCTTTATTTTGGAGGCTGCCCGTTAAGCGGGCAGCCTTTTTTATCAGGATGTTACTAGTCTTACCCGCAGGAAACAAGCGGAGCATAAAGCCACAGTATAAAAATATCTTGTCATATTGCCTGAATATCGTAGCCATAGTCCTGTCATTAACGGTTCGGGCATTGCCGGAGATCAGGAATTCTTTGCACGGCAGTGCCATTAAGACTACTGTTCTATAATCCGCCTTTCAATTCAATATTTAACTGCCTGCCTTCCTCACGGGCTTTTTTATCCATTCCTGAGCCTGCTGCAATGCCGATTCCCATTCCTATGGGTAGTCCAATCGCCAATAATCCCATATTATTCATAAGCATCCCAAAAGTAATGCCGATGGGGAGCCCGAATGCAGTCATTCCCAGAACCAGCCATAAATTCCGGTAATAATTTTTGGGTACAATTTTATGCCTCTTTTCTATCAGCCTGCAAATTTTTGCCTGTTTTCTTAGTATCAGTCTTTTAAGATCATGGCCTGCTATCCTGTCGGAATTTAATTCTTCAATGTCTCTGTTAATAGAAGAAACAGTATTTTCAGGTAGATTCCGCCTGTTTAATTCTTTAACGAGCTCATTGAATTGAGCGGCAATTCTGTTCAACTTTTCGTTATTGGTTATTGCCTCCCGTTTTGTTATTGCTGTTATGTTCATAATTTTCTGTTTTTCTGCCGGCTGTTAAAGGAAAGCACCGGCGTAAATGGGATGACAGATCCGAATCAACCTTCTGTCGGAAATAAATATTAAAACATAAATTCAATTTCTGTCCCCGATTGCCAGCCTGTTGCAATCCCTAAAATAATCCAAATGAATAAAAATACCTGTATAGCACTGAGCAATATGAAAAGAAATATCCTGTAACCAAATCCAAGCAATGAATAATCTTTCCGGAAAGTATTATAATAACCCCAAATAATATAAAGCAAAACCCAATAGGGTGTGATGTTATGGATAAAATCAAAAAATTTTGGAGATAAGCCTGCGAATTCAATAAAAGAAACGATCAGAACCAGCGTGGTGATCAGAATGGTGCCTAAAAGCAATATGCCGCTTATGATAAAGTGTTCGCTGTAATTAAGTCTTTTCCGTTTGAATACCAGAAAGCTGTTCAAAGCGGTTAAAGGCACTAAGGCGAATATGAACAGCTTACCGTATTTAGATAATATTTCACCTATCGTTTTACCTGCTTCATTCATTGTTGGGGTCAGGGCCCTGCTCGGATCAATTTTCAATGCAATGCTGTTGTAATAATGGGTCAGTAAAATGTTGAATCCTATTAAGATCAGTATGAAATAAAAGACATTGTAATAATTCACACGTTTCCCTGAAATATACTCCAGCGCAGCTTTGCCCGGACGTATCAAGGCCTGCCTGGCTGTGAACAACATGCCTTTTTCTATATGGAGCGTTCCATGCAGGACATCGTGAGCGATAAAGTGCTTAAATGTAATACGATGTGTATCGGCTTTTTGGCCACAGCCGGCACAGTATTTGCCTGTCAGTTCTTTTCCGCAGTTAAGGCATTTCTTATTTGTCATTGATTGTTACGATATATTGGGTTTTGAATTGCTGCCAGCGGTTCGGGTTTATGTCCGGGTGAAGATCGAAGCATAAAGGCGGATAATATAGTTCAATTAAAAAGCTGCCGTTTCCGTCCTTGTCAGAAGTTTAGTTTTTTTTTTCGCTTGCGTGTCCGTATGTTGAAGAAATCCTTTCCATCTTTCGCTTAGTGCCAGGCTAAATTTATTTATCGTTTCCTTTTGTGTTGCCGAACAGTTGTTACAGTTTGATTGGAGCTTTTTGATGTAGTTCCCAACAACTGGCTTGTCGTAATTGTCTTCACTGATGATCCCAAACTCCAGCATTACAATGTCTGCCCAGGTCTCCAGGTCACTTTCAGTATGGCATTGTCTGCTGTCAAAGAAGGAAGCAAATTCTTCTGTGTTATTCAAGACATAATTGTAGCCTGCATTTCCAAGTCCTTCTGAAAAGTAGCCGTCCGATTTCTTTACTGATTTCGTTACGACTTTAAAGTAAAACGGTCTTAAAGATATGTCTTTTGCCGTTAAACCATCAAGCAGCGCCAGTGCTTCGTTATCGTTGTTTAAATTCCACTCATGATCGAGATAAATATCTTTGGCAATTTCTGGTATTTCTGGATCTTTGACGAATACATCAAAGCCGCAATTATATTCGTCATTATTTATTTCGTTTTTGTCAACGGGAACCGGGTGGTCTTTTACCGTTGCATTGTCAATCAATCTTCGGTCCGCTGAACTGTTACAGGCAAAAAGTCCAAAAGTCAACAGTGTTATGAATGTCAATTTCATGATGCTGTATTAATTGTCTTGGCTGGCCACTGAACGGGCCGCCTTTTTTATTTTTTCGATGTTGCGTTGTGCGCTTTGTTGATGTTCCGCACCTGCCGCCAGATGTTATAAAAGCTAAAACAGGCCCCCGATCCTGTATTTGTCAACGGCCGGTTCTCCCCACAGGTTGTCCTTAACCATGTAAATCTTTTTGCAGTCTGTTAATTGATCACATATTGGGTCTGCCGGGCCCCAAGCGTAATTACAGGTTCCCATCCGTTGCCCGTCTTTGTCGAAAATAGTCATGCCTGCATCAAATGCGTTATGCATCCCGGTATAAACAGTCTGCCCATTGTATTTACATTCGCTGATAGATCCGTCTTTGTATATCTTGTACAGTTTTTTTAACGTCTTTTTGTTCTCAATTTCGTTCTTTTGGCAACTTGTTGCTACCAGTGTCAACATTGTTATCAATGTCAGAACGAAGCATAATATGGCGTTATTCTTTTTCATTGTCTTTTTATTTTAAATGTTGATACAATAAGTTTTGTCGATAAGGGAGGTATCTGCCGCAAAAGCTCAATAACGCAAAAGGATCACCTGTGACGGCACTTTTGGATACGAAGCACTAATTTACCAAAAAATAAAATGTTAAATTAAAAATTTCATTAATTTTTAAAGAGCATTACCGGTTACTATACAGCAATTTTAACTTAAAGACCCGGTGCCCCTGGCCTGTCGCAGTATCAACCTGCCATTTTGAAATATGATCCTGAGTAATGCTCCGTTGTTGGTATTCTTCACCAACAATCCGCCCGCCCCGGTAGGTGCTGACGAAATTATACCAACTGACTATCTATATAGGCAACAAATTCGTTATCAGTTATAAATTATTATAAGAGATTCCTCACATCCGTTCGGAATGACCACCACACTCAGTTCCTTTATAGTAAAAGCGTTTTTTGACCCGCAGAGAGAACACCGTTCAACGAGGCGTATCGGTAATAAAAACTTGTTGCCTGTAAGCAGATAGTCACTTTATACCAAGTGAAACGGCGCTTTGACCAAGTCAGGATATTTTTTAGCAGGCAATATTCTTCCTTTATGCAAAATAAGCAGGTATGAAGAAGATTGTTTTAGCAGCGGGACTGCTGCTCCCGTTCGCACTGCAGGCGCAGGTATCCAAAAATTTTATAGATCAGCCTTATATCGAGGTCAACGGTATGGCGGATACGCTGATCACCCCCAATGAGATCTTTGTGGACATCACCATTTCGGAAAGCGATTCCAAGGACAGGAGATCCGTGGAAGAGCAGGAGCAGCGGCTTTTAAAAGCGCTGAAAACGCTGGGCATCAATACGGATAAGGACCTGGTGACCAAAAATTTCAGCAGTAAGTACGCTGTTTACGGGATGTCTGCCAAGGTGGTAAAGACCAAGACCTACCAGGTGAAGGTAAACAGCGGTATGATGCTGAGCAGGCTGTTCAGTGTCCTGGAAGAAAATAAGATATCCAATGCGAATGTTGCCAAGATCGGTCATACGGATATGGAAAAGATACGGATGCTGTGCAGGGCGAAAGCCGTCAGGAATGCGAGGGATAAGGCGGTGACCATGACGGCCGTGCTGGGCCAGGATCCGGGTCCTGCGCTATTTATGAACAACTATTCCAATGTTACGGTTAGCGCGCCATTCTATAATAATACAGACAGCTACCTCTATAAAAGTAAGGTAAAGGCCGAGAACGGCAGTGCCGATATCGCCGAGATAGAATTTGAGCAGATCCGGGTACAGGAGCAGGCGGAAGTGAAATTTATATTGAAATAAGCTCCGTCCTTTTTTCCTGCAGGCTCCTTGTGGGCGGGAGCTGCCGGGGCGCCGTTTCAAGCTGGTTACTTCCGGTTGTTCCGGCCTCCTGCCCACTCGGTAGCGCTGACCCTGCTTATTCCTGCTATCATCCATTGCGCCGACATGCAGCGTATCAAACGCATTCGTTTACCGCTGCTTGCCTGGTATTCCCTGTCTGTTAAGTCCCACAGCTATCTGGTTAGCACTATATACAGTTCTTTACCGGCCCTTGGCGGGATGCTGTTGTTGCAGGGTTCCAGGCTTACCTGCCTGAATACCGGCGTAAAAAGCGCAGTATATTCTTCGGGGCTGCCCCCGAAAGGCGGGCCCGGCTGCTCAAAGGTCCTGTTGAACAGCAGGCCGGTCAGTTGACCGTTTTCCCGGAGCAGCCGGTGGGCCTGCTGCACGTAGGCGGGCCGCAGGTCGGGAGAAAGACTGCAGAAAAAGGTATGTTCCACTATGATGTCATACTGTCCTTCCAACCGGAAAAAATCTTCATGCAGCACGCGGATGCCGGTATCGCTGAACCGTTCCCGCAGCTCTGCGGCTTTGGCGGCCACGATCTCCGCTACCGTAATACGGTTGAATCCCATGTCCCATAGCGCTTTAGCTTCATAGGCATTCCCGCAGCCGGGAATAAGGATGCTGAGCGCTTTGTCGTCTAGCGACCGGAAGTGCTGTAGGATGGCCGGCGCAGGGCCGCCAATATCCCAGCCGGTTTGTCCTTTCTGCCACCGCTCCTGCCAGTAATGCTCGTCAAATGCAGTCATTGTTTTATAGATTTTATCTATGAAATTATCGGGGTCCAGACGTTTTGTCTATCTTTTGAGAATCGTAAAATTAAGCGTAATTTTGCACATCTTTTTTACACTTATTTATACTTCTGAAGATATGAATCTTTTTGCGCAACAACAGCAGGAGTTCTCTCGCCGTCATATCGGCCCGAATGAAGCTCAGACCCAGGAAATGCTTGAGGTGATCGGCATTTCTTCTATCGATGCATTGATCGATAAAACCGTTCCAGGTGCTATCCGTTTGCCGAAGCCGCTTAATCTGCCGGCATCCTTAAGCGAAGCGGACTACCTCCGTGCCTTAAAGACCTTATCTTTAAATAATAAAGTGGCCCGCAATTATATCGGTCAGGGCTATTACGGCACGCTGACCCCCAGCGTGATCTTACGCAATATGTTCGAGAACCCGGGCTGGTACACCGCGTACACGCCTTACCAGGCGGAGATCGCCCAGGGCCGCCTTGAATCCCTGCTGAACTACCAGACCATGGTCAGCGACCTGACGGGATTACCCATTGCGAACGCTTCCCTCCTGGATGAAGGAACGGCGGCGGCAGAAGCGATGAGCATGTTCTTCCACGCCGTTAATAAAGGAAAGGCCACCAGGACAAAGTTATTCGTGGACAACGAGGTATTCCCCCAGACCAAACAGGTTTTATATACACGTGCTTTACCTTTAGATATCGAGATCGTATATGGTGATTATAAGACCATAGAGCTGACTCAGGATTTCTTCGGCGCTATCGTGCAGTATCCGAATGCAGTGGGTGCCGTGGAGGATTATACCGGCTTTATAGAAAAAGTTCACGCGATCGATGCCAAAGTAGCTGTAGGCACAGACCTGCTGGCGCTGACGCTCTTAGCTTCCCCCGGCGAAATGGGCGCGGATGTTGCGTTCGGCAACTCGCAGCGCTTTGGTGTGCCTTTAGGCTTCGGAGGACCGCACGCCGCTTTCTTTACCACTAAAGAAGAGTTTACCCGCCAGATCCCCGGCCGGATCATCGGTGTTTCCATAGATGCGGAAGGCAAGCGCGCCTTACGTATGGCCTTACAGACACGTGAGCAGCATATCAAACGCGAAAAGGCGACCTCCAATATCTGTACCGCCCAGGCATTACTGGCCAATATGGCTGCCATGTATGCGGTATATCACGGTCCTGAAGGATTGAAAAATATCGCGAAACGCGTGAACATCATAGCCAATGCCGTTGCTGCCGCGTTGAAGGAAGCCGGCCAGACCCTGGTCAGCGAATCCTTTTTTGATACCGTGGTCATCAAAACGGATAAGGCGCAGGCTATCCGTGAAAAAGCAGAGGCCTTCGGCATCAACTTCCGTTATTTTGAGCAGGATGGCGCCGCTTATGTAGGTATCGCCATAGACGAAACTGCCAGCCAGGAAGATGTGGCGGATATCGTCAATGCCGTCAACCTCGTAGAGGGAGCGGTTGCTGTTGACCTGGATGAGGCGCATATACTGGAAGGTGTCCCTGCCGGCCTGGTACGGACCTCAGCGTTCCTTACACATCCTAATTTCAATTCTTATCATAGTGAATCGCTGATGATGCGTTACCTGAAATCTTTGGAAAACAAAGACCTGGGACTGAATACATCTATGATCACCTTAGGCAGCTGTACCATGAAGCTGAATGCTGCTACGGAAATGATCCCGTTGTCATGGGCGCATTTCAGCAGCATCCATCCTTTTGCTCCTGCAGACCAGGTAAAAGGCTATGTGCAGATGGCTACCGAGCTGGAAAGATACCTGTCTGAAATTACCGGCTTTGACGCCTGCAGCCTGCAGCCTAATTCCGGCGCTTCCGGCGAATATGCCGGCCTGCTGGCGATCAGGGGCTACCACGAATCCCGTGGTGAAGGACACCGCAACGTGATCCTGATCCCCATCTCCGCGCACGGTACCAATCCCGCTTCTGCTGTGATGGCAGGCTATAAGGTGGTAGTGGTAAAAGCCCTGGAGAACGGGAATATCGATGTGGAGGACTTAAAGGCCAAAGCTGAGCAATACAGTAAAGACCTGGCGGGTGTGATGATCACCTATCCTTCTACCTATGGTATCTATGAAGAGAGCGTAAAAACGATCATTGACATCATACACAGCAACGGTGGTCAGGTATATATGGACGGTGCCAATATGAACGCCCAGGTAGGTCTTACGGCTCCCGGCTTCATCGGCGCGGACGTTTGTCATCTGAACCTGCACAAAACTTTCGCTATCCCTCACGGCGGCGGCGGTCCGGGTGTGGGTCCTATCTGCGTGAAGGCTCACCTGCAGCCCTTCTTACCGGGTAACTTCAGATTTGAAGGCGGTCACGACGGCTCCGTATCTTCTGCGTTATATGGTTCGGCTTCTATCCTGCTGATCTCCTACGCCTATATCAAGATGCTGGGTGCTGACGGCCTGAAGAAAGCAACACAATATGCTATCCTGAATGCCAACTATATGAAATCCCGCCTGGAGAAAGATTATGATATCTTATATTCCGGCGCCAACGGTACCTGTGCGCACGAGTTCATTGTGGACCTGCGTCCTTTGAAGAAAAGCGCGGGTGTGGAAGCGGAAGATGTGGCTAAGCGCCTGATGGATTACGGTTTTCACGCGCCAACCATGTCCTTCCCGGTAGCCGGCACTATTATGATCGAGCCTACGGAATCGGAAGATAAAGGAGAGCTGGATCGTTTCTGTGATGCCTTACTGGCTATCCGTGAGGAGATCAGGGCTGTTGAGAACGGCAGCATCGCTTATGAGGACAGTGTGCTGAAGCATGCGCCGCATACCCAGGCTGTGGTGATCAGCTCTGATTGGAACCGGAAGTACAGCAGGGAAGAGGCTGCTTACCCGCTGCCTTTTGTAGCTGCCAATAAATTCTGGCCTACGGTTTCCCGTATCAACAATACCCATGGTGACAGGAACCTTATCTGTACCTGTGAGCCTGTGGAAAGCTATATGGAAGCGGAAGCGTAAGAGCTTTAAAATAATATATGTCAAGGAGGCTGGCCCCAAAGGTCAGCCTCTTTCTTTGATTCTTTTTCATTTTTTACCCGCGCTTTGCAGCAGGAAATATTTCATTCTTAGGTGGCTACTCTACCTTTTTCGACAGCTATTTTTGTTGTAAGTGATTTTGCATAACATTCTTTGTAGCTGTTCCGGAATTTTATGTTATGTTTCGGCAAATAAACCGATCATACATAGGTATTGTAATTAAATTTATATTGTTTTTATCTTATGTATTGTATGTAGCAATTATGTAAAAATCTATATATTGCATAGTAAAAAACTGAATGGGAAATATAGCTACGAATATTGATACCCAGATTGAAACTCTTAGAAACAGAGGAATGCTCATTTTGGATAACGAAAAGGCAAAAGAGCATTTGTTGGATATAGGATATTATCGATTAGGATTCTATTGGCATTATTTTGAAATAGACGATAATCATAATTTTCAGGAGCAAATTCACTTTGACGACATTATCAAATTGTACTACTTAGATATTGACCTAAAGAACGTACTTTCTAAGTATATTTATAGAATAGAGGTACATTTTAGAACACAGGTAGTTTATTGGGTTTCCAATAAGTATAAGACCCATCCCGCTTGGTTTAATGTAGATAGTATTGTAGATAAGTCTTTCATAAAAGATTTTAACAGCATATATACTAACTTAAAAATGTATAACAAGGCTTTAAAAAAGCATCATGAAAAATATACTAATGATATTTACGCTCCTGCTTGGAAAACCTTTGAGTTTCTTACTTTCGGACAGGTTTTTAAATTTTTTTGTAGTTTAAAAGATAATGACCTTAAGGATGAGATAGCTAACCAATATGGCTTTAGAGATTATACCCTATTGATAAATTTTTTTAAGGCCATTATTAACATTCGGAATATTTGTTCTCACAACGGAGTGCTTTTCGATTTTAATCAACCTATTGGTATTCATAGAATACCTAATAAAAAATATAGGTTTAAAACAAGGAATACTACGAATTTAAATGCGTCTATTCGTTTGATCTTGTTTATTTTAAGTAAAATTTCTAAGAATAGGGCGGATGAGCTGGAGAATAATATAAAATCTATAGTTACCAACGCTAGCCAGAATACTTCGTTAAATACTATAATTAGGAATCATATTTGTTTGGATATTTAGCAAATAGCTCGTATCTTTGCTATCACAAGTGCCTCTCTATACATTCTGCTATAGACAAGCACTATAAAATAAGAATCTTATATCCCGACCATTTTTATGCGTTGGGATTTTTTATTTGTCTATGTTTAAACAGCAGTTTGCCTAACCACCATATTATACCCACGCTGATACCGGCAGCAAGCATACCTGCCATAACTACCCAGTTACCTGTTAACGCGTTTTTCCGGGCAATATAAAAATCCCAGGCTTCCGTCTGTACTGCCGGTATATCTGATGACGGCTTGTCTGACACCTGAAGTGTGCCGGTAGTAGCATTATAGATAAAGTAAGTATGGTCGTAGGTCTGGCCGGTCACCGTATCTCCTGTCATATCCAGATGCGATACTTCATCTATAATGGTCTGGCCTTTATATTCGATATACGCCTGCTCCGGGAGATCAATGAATAACAGTCGGCTATCCCTGCTCAATGGTATATACCAGGTATCACCGATACCTATGTCCGTATCTTTGAGCCCCGAGATAATGACCGCGGCTGTGAGATAGAAAAAATACAGGCTGAATAAGCCGGTAAAAGGCGCAGCAGTTGCAAAGAATAGTCTTCGGGGCCTGGTCTGTTTACTGCCGGTACAGTACACGAGGATGCTCCCGACAAGGGCAATCGCCGTACTTAATATAAAAGTACCGACCAGGTGTATCAGTACTACGAAGCCGGTGCCCATGATCGCTGAATTGATTTTAAAGGAATTTTGTAAAGGGGCATAAGATATTTATGGCTGGCTGATTCTTTCCGGTTCATAAATAAGCTGTACTACCCCGGACCGGAATACGCGGCTGCCGGTCAGCCGCAGTCCTATCCTGTGCTGTACGTGCTCAAATAAAGGCTTGCCCTGGCCCAGCACCACAGGATGTACGGACAGCCGGTAGCTGTCAATAAGGTCCAGCTTTATAAAGGTATCTATAAGACCGGCACCGCCATACAGCCAGATATCCTTACCACCCTGCTGCTTAATGGCTGCAACCCGGCTGCTGATATCCGAATGGATGAAGGCCGCGCGGTTATCCTGCCTTTCCTGCCTGGAAAAGACGTATTTATCTTTGCTGTGTACCGCTTTCCAGAACTGCTTTTCCGCGTGCGCCACATCATTGCCCGGCTGGAAGTTTCCCCAGGCATCATAGCTCACACGGCCGTAAAATATGGTATCAATGCTGTCGATAAAAGCATCGAAATCCATATCATCATCCAGTATACACCAATCCGTTTCACCGGAGGGACCCTCAATAAAGCCGTCCAGCGTTACCGCCAGGTCCAGAATTACTTTTTTCATTGCTGATCATATTATCTCCTGTAAAGTTGCGGAAATATCCGTAAAAGTACAGGAGTCCCGGCAACTAAATTACGGAATACAGCGCAGGACACGGAAACTTATTTCGGCACCCATGCACAACAGGCTGTGCTATCTCTTCCAGCGTTTATGGGTCCATAGCCATCCTTCCGGCTGCTCCATGATATTCTGCTCCAGTTGGCGGGCATAAGCAGTAGTAAGCCGCCCTTTCCCGGCACTATCCCCCGGAGCGTCCAGCGGCTGGCATGCCACCTCGTACAGGCCTCTTTTCAGCCGGGTCAGTTTCAGGTAGACCACTTCGGCTTTTACCTTTTGGGCTATCTTTTCCAACCCGTTGAATACCTGGGTGCTTTGGTGGAGGAACCTGATCTTCTCGTCTTCCCTGCTGTACACAGGACACTGATCTGCGATAAAAAGATAAAGGCCGGTCCGGGCGTTGGGAGACAGCAGGTGCCTGGCAATATCCTTTGAGGTGATCAGCCGCATTCCAAACCGGGACCGTATAGTGGCCATGAGCCGGTCCATGACCGTCGAGGACTGGGTCTGGTAAACGGCTGTGACGGGGATACCCTTTACTTTGGGAAGGATATTCAGTATCTCCCAGTTGGTCATATGTCCCAATCCTGCCAGGACGGTCCTGCCTTCGCTGATATGCCGGGTAATAATGTCAAAATCCTTAAAGACGACCTTTTGCTGCCACCGGGAGGGAGGAGCGGAGATGCTCTTAAAGATTTCTACAAAATTGTCCGACAGGTTATTATAGAAGGCGCGGGAGATATCTTTTACCTGGTTGTATCTCAGGTGGGGAAATGACCTGGAAATATTCTGAATTACCACATCCCTGCGGTAGCCTACGATATGGTACATGCAGCCCGAAAGCAGGCGGGAGCAGATATAGAGCAGCCGCATAGGACACAGGCTCAATATAAACAGGGCGGCATAGAGGAAATAGAAGACGGTTGCTTGGAGTATGTTCATTGTTTTGTAAAGCAGGGGGCGGTTGCCGGCAGCACTTTAATATAAGACAGTCTGAGCTGCGTACACCCCTATAAACGCGGGTTAATTCCCGGCAGGGCAGCGGCAGACCGTGCTTCCCGGAGGCATTACGGTCCTGTCCGTCCGGGCGTGAACTGTGATTATTTTTGTATCATTGCACTGAAATGAACGCATCCATATGAAAGTGTATCTTATTTTGCGCAGGGTAATGACGTTGCTGGCAGGACTGCTTCTTATGCCGGGAGCGCGTGCTGCGGCCCAGTCTTACAGCGACAGTATATATGCGTGGCAGCATCATTATAAAGCGGAATTCCTGGTGACGGAAAAAAGCCCGCTGACCGCCGCAGATACCGGCTTTATCCGTTTTTATCCGCCGGACCCCGCCTGGAAGCTGCCGGCGCGCTTTACATTACGGGAAGACCGGCGCGACCTGCTCCTGCCTACCTATAATCATACGTCCAAGCCTTTCCGGGAATACGGATACCTGGATTTTGAGATCGGCGGCACCGGGTACAGGCTCTTTGTGTACCAGAACGTAAATTATATGACCACGGACAGCCTGCATTTATTCCTGCCTTTTACAGACCTTACGAACAGCGAAACCACCTATGGCGGCGGACGTTACATCGACCTGTCCGTTGCGGATATCAGGGATGGCCATATACTGCTGGATTTTAATAAGGCCTACAATCCTTATTGCGCATTTGCCGGAGGATATTCGTGTCCCGTTCCGCCCCCGGAAAACAGCCTGCCTGTCGCTGTAGCCGCAGGAGAGCAGCAGTTTGCCGGTACGGTCAGGGAATAAAGAGCAGGCTGTAACTCCGCTTACTTATATAGTGCTCCATATCATAAACGCAACCCCCGGAAAGAGGTTGCGTTTAATAATTATACATCGTTCAGTTATATGCTTTATTCTACAGTGACCGATTTGGCCAGGTTGCGGGGCTGGTCCACATTGGCGCCTCTCATAACCGCGATATGGTAGGAGAGGAGCTGCAGGGGTACCACCGTCAGCAGCGGGGTCAGTATCTCTTCCGTAGAAGGTATCTCGATGGCATAATCCGCCATGGCTCTGATCTCTTCATCTCCTTCATTGATCACTGCTATGATCTGGCCTTTACGGGCCTTTACTTCCTGGATGTTGGAGACGATCTTTTCGCGGGCGCTTTCATTGGTTGCCAGCACTACTACCGGCATCTGCTCATCGATCAGGGCTATCGGGCCATGCTTCATCTCTGCGGCGGGATAACCTTCCGCGTGGATGTAGGATATCTCTTTCAGCTTTAACGCGCCTTCCATAGCCACGGGATAGTTGTAGCCCCTGCCGAGGTACAGGAAGTTCTCTGCATTATGGAATTTATAGGCTATTTCCCTGATAGCATCGTTTTGCTTTAATATTTCTTCTATCTTTTTGGGGATGCTTTCCAGCTCAAACAGGATCCTCCTGAGATAGGAGGTGGAAATAGAGCCTTTTTTCTCTGCTATCTGCAGCGCCCATAAGATCAATAATACCACCTGGGTGGAAAAAGCCTTGGTGGAAGCCACACCGATTTCCGGTCCTGCGTGCGTATAGGAGCCTGCATGAGTCGCGCGGGCGATAGAGGAGCCTATCACGTTACAGATACCATACACCAGTGCCTGGCGTTCTTTGGCGATCTCAATGGCTGCCAGGGTATCGGCTGTTTCTCCCGACTGGGAAATGGCCAGCACCACGTCATCGTTATAGATAATAGGATTGCGGTACCTGAATTCGGAAGCGAATTCCACTTCTACCGGGATCCTGGAAAGGTCTTCAATGAGATATTCACCCAAAAGGCCTGCATGGTAGGAAGTGCCGCAGGCGGTAATGATATACCTGTTGGCCTTAAGTATCCTGTTCAGGTATTCTTCCACGCCGCCGAGCTTGATCCAGCCGTCTTCCGCGTTGACGCGTCCGCGTATGGAATCTACCAGCGCACGGGGCTGCTCATAGATCTCTTTCAGCATAAAATGGTCGAACCCGCCTTTCTCGATCGCTTCCAGGTCCATCTGCAGCTCCTGTACGAAAGGTGTCATCTGCACATTACCCAGCGTGTGGATGGTGAAATCCCCGTTGCGGTGCAGCACCGCGTATTCCTTGTCGTCCAGGTAGACCACATTCTTGGTGTATTCTATGATGGGGGAGGCGTCTGAAGCGACAAAAAATTCATTCTTGCCGATCCCTACCACCAGCGGGCTGCCTTTCCTGGCCGCGATCAGCACATCAGGGTTATCTATGTCCATTACGACAATGGCATAGGCGCCTATGATCTCATTGAGCGCGGTCCGGATGGCATCTTCGAGGTTGAGATTGCCCTGTATCTTTACTTCCTCTATAAAGTTAACCAGCACTTCGGTATCCGTTTCTGATTTGAAGTGGTAGCCTTTTTTGGTAAGCTGCTCCTTTAAGGTAGCATAGTTCTCTATAATTCCATTGTGTATGAGCGCCAGCTTTCCCGAGTTGCTAAGGTGCGGATGGGCGTTCGTATCATTGGGTACCCCATGCGTAGCCCACCTGGTATGTCCTATACCTATGGTGCCGCTGGTATTTTTGCCCTTTGTAAAGGCATCCAGCTCAGATACTTTTCCTGCTTTTTTATACAGGTTAAAAGTATGGTCGGAAAGCAATACCACGCCGGCGCTGTCATAGCCCCTGTATTCTAACCTGGCCAGTCCTTTCATTAATATGGGATAGGCGTCTCTTGTTCCTATATATCCTACTATGCCACACATATATGTATTATTTTAATCTTGTATAATCTTTAAAGTTAACTATTTTACCGAATAGATGATATTAAATTTAGGTTTATAAACGTCTCCAGAGCCCGGTCCGCCCAGTATGCCCCTGTAAAATCCCGGGTGCGCGGTGGTAGGATAGACTCTCAGCGTCAGGGAGGTAGCGCCTTGATCCAGTTGCTTCTGGAGCTCGCGCGGTATATTGATCTTATACCTGACAAGCGTATTGCCGTTGGCAATGACCGTATCAGGCCATCCTCCTATGTATTCAAAACCCGGGCGTCCCACCTTGTCGAGCACGTCATGCTCATTGCCATCGGCGTCCAGCGCCTTGACGATGAGCTGTACGGGATGTATGAACTTATTGGAAGCGCCGGGATCCAGCAGCGTCAGCTCCAGCTCTGCCTTATGGATAACGGATTTGGGCAGGCTTTGCGGTATGGCTATCCTGATATCGGTCTTGATACCCGGGGCGCCCTGCAGGATGACACTGTCTATGTTGGAAGCCTGGCGGTAGGCGCTGGCCGGATAGCCGTTATAATCCTTCCTGATGCTGTTGAACCACGCGCAGTTGTTATTGGCGAAGCTGAATACCGCTTTCTTGGGTGTGGCATCAGAGGTGGTATGATAATAAAAGGTGAGGTTGGCAGTACTGCTTTCTCCTGTCCTGCTGCCGTCCAGCAGGGTGAACAGCCCGAACATATTACCGGGCTGGGGAGCAGCGGCGGCAATATAAAACCCGGGGAAGTATTTTTTGAATTCGGCAGATGCCGGGAAATATACATCGGGGTCCAGGGCGGCGATCTCATTCGTAAAGGCGCTGCTCAGCCGGATACGGAGCACATCCGTGAAGGTATCCCCGTTGGCAAGGACGGATGGGTTGAGCATCTCCCTGTACGTTACGGTCCTGCTGCCCAGCGGCGAACGGTCATACCCCAGTGAATCGTGGGCATATAACGCCTTATCCAGGTTATATTCAAAAGCGTCCGTTATGCGATAAGCATTGAAGGTGATCGACTGGGTGGTATCTCCGTACACGTATCGCCTGCCGGTAGTAGATATATAGTAAGGGAGGGACACTACGCTGCTGTCCATAACGGCATCCGAAGGAAAGGCGAAGAGCACGTTGGGCAGGGAGACCTGGAAGTACAGGCCGGCCACGCTTTTACCGAAAAAAGGGTCATCGATCTTGCCTATGGAGCCCACCAGGTGCGTATAGTCGTTGGTAACCAGGGAGTCGTCATAAAGGGACTGCAGGGTGATGGCATCCGTGCCGGTTTCAAATGTATGAATATTATCCACCTGCGGAATGGCATCTGTGGTGCCTATATTCCTTTCCTTACAGGAGATGCCTCCTATGACCAAACACGAAAAAAAGCCTGCATACAAGGCTAAGGCTTTTTTTCTTTTAATACTATTTGTTGTCAATTTTTTATATTTTTAATTTATACTTACGGCCAGATGCTCATAGACACTATAAAGCGGGTTGATGTCATCCTTCCAGGCTTCATCATAAGGTATCACCTGTTTGTTCCTGGTAGCTGAAATGGATCCTACCGCAGGATCCAGATCTTCTCCCCCGTGGAGTATGGCATCCGCATATTTACAAGCGCCCAAATTTAACGCTAAATTCGTACCATTATTATAAACATCCACATCTTTATCTTTCACCGCCACGCTGTTTAGCAACATTTTACCAAAATCGGGGTGCAGCGCATTCTCAAACTGCTCTTTCTGGGCTGTATAAATGACCTTGGAGTTGGCGAATACCGGTTCTTTCTTATACGATGTTTTCAGGAAGAGCGGGATCAGGGAGGTCATCCAGCCATGGCAATGTATCACATCAGGCGGCCAGCCGAATTTTTTTACGATCTCCAGGGCGCTTTTCCCGAAAAAGATCAGTCTTTCGGCATTGTCCTCGAAAAAATTGCCTTCGGCATCGTTAAAAGTGAACTTGCGTTTAAAGAAATCCTCGTTATCCATGAAGTAGACCTGCAATCTCGCATTGGGAAGGCTGGCTACCTTGATCAATAAAGGGTGATCCTCTTTATCCACTACTACATTGATACCGGAAAGTCTCACTACTTCGTGCAGCCTGTGCCTTCTTTCGTTAATCACGCCGAATCTTGGCATAATCACTCTTACTTCGATACCGGAATCAAACGTTTTAACCGCGAGTTTATTTAATATAGCAGAAAAGTCCGTTAATTCCAGATAAGGAGACAATTCGTTTGCAATGATTAAAACGCGTTTTTTTACTTGTGCAGACATGTATAAATGAATTTTAAACTTATTTATGCATAACCCGGCAGCAGGCCTGTATGATTTTATGCTGTTTTGAAAAAAAATTTTGCCAATTCAGCAAAACCTCTATTTTTGACATCAGAATACAGAATTACATTACCTGTTACCTGCGATATACTCTAATACCAAAACTTAGATTTTTAATCAAAATAACCTTGCCCTGGTTATTCACATCAATAGTCCTATATGAGTTTTGTGCAGCCCGTCTCTATGCATGAAGATGAGGGGCTGCGTCAACTGATTTCAGACGCTTCGATTTGCAAAGGTACGAAATTTTATAAAATGTTCATTTTTCATCATATTAATGATTTATCCTCCTACCTGGAGGAGCGCAGGCGCCACGGTGCCGCCGTAGGTTTTGTACCCACTATGGGCGCGTTGCATGAGGGTCATCTCTCCCTGGTGGATAGGGCAAAGTCGCACACGGATGTGGTGGTATGCAGTATTTTTGTAAATCCTGCCCAGTTCAATAATTCCGCCGACCTGGAGAGCTATCCCCAGACCATTGATGAGGATATTTACAAGCTGGAAATGCATGGGTGCGATGTCCTTTTCCTGCCGTCTGTGGCCGAAATGTACCCGGATGGTGTGGCAGAGCGGATTGATGTGGATCTCGGTCCGGTGGCGGAAAAGCTGGAGGGCCTGTTCAGGCCGGGCCATTTCCGTGGCATGGCCACGATCGTAGATAAGCTGCTGGCCGTTGTCAATCCCCGGTGCCTGTTCATGGGGCAGAAGGATTACCAGCAGAGCCTGGTGGTGAAAGAGCTGCTGGACCGCACGCGCAGGGATGTGGAGCTCCATATAGTGCCTACCATGAGAGAGCCGGACGGGCTGGCTATGAGCTCCCGGAATATGCGGCTTACGGAAGGTGAGCGCCAGCAGGCCAACCTGATTTACCAGTGCCTGGTATCCATCCAGGCGCAGGCGGGTATCAAGCCGTTTAAGATAGTGCAGAAGGAATGCGCTGACCTGCTGGAGAAAAAAGGCATAAGGCCGGAATATATCCTGCTTTGCAACGCAGATACGCTGGAAGCGCTGGATGATTATGACAGGTCGCAGCCTATGATAGCGCTTATCGCGGTGTTTATAGGAGAAATAAGGTTGATAGATAATTTGGTATTATAAAATTCCCTGCTTACATTTGCAGTCTTAAATCTATTTATTCACGCAAATAATTTCAATTATTATGGCGGTAAAACTCAGAATGCAACGCCATGGGTCCAAAAAGCGCCCATTTTATTTTATCGTAGCAGCTAACAGCACTGCTCCCCGCGACGGTAAGTTTATCGAGAAGATCGGTACTTATAATCCCCTGACCGTTCCGGCTACTATCCGTATCGACCGTGATAAGGCCTTAAGCTGGTTAAACAAAGGTGCACAGCCTACCAACACGGTTCGTCGTATTTTATCCTTCAAAGGCGTATTGTACATGAAGCACCTGATGCGTGGTGTCTCCTTGGGCTTATTTGATGAAGCCGCTGCAATGCAGAAATTTGAAGCCTGGAATGCAGACCACGAAAAGCTGGTTGTGGCGAGGGAAGAGAATAACCGTAAGCAAAAAATCGAAAAACGTCAGAAGGCTGAACAGGAATCTGTACGTTTAGTAAACGAAAAACAGGCTGCAAAAGCCGCTGCTGCTGCTGAAGCTACTGCCACTGAAGACAATACAGAGGCTCCTGCTGAAGACGCTCCTGCTGCTGAATAATGCACCGTTTAGTTTACCAGACTGTCATTTGATATTTTTCAAATATTTTGGTTTTCACTCAAAAAGCCTTCTCAATCATCATTGAGAAGGCTTTTTTAATGTTATTGTTTATTTGAGCTCCTATGTACCAGACCATTGAATCATTTTCCCAGATCGGCAGGCTGTCCTCCACCCACGGGCTGGACGGGAGCATCGCGCTCGTGCACCGGCTTAAAGGTAAAAAGCCCTTTCAGCAACTGCCTTTCGTTTTTATTGAGCTGAGGAACAAAAGCTATATCCCCTTCCGGGTCACTTCAGCCCGGGTGCTGTCGGAAATGGATGCCATTATCCGGTTGGAAGGCATTGATACCATTGAGCAGGCCAAAAGGATCGCCGGGAAAAATGTATTCCTGCCTTCCGGTGAATATGACCGCCTGCAGCCCGCGGAACAGACGCTTGATTTCAAAGGCTTTGTACTGTACGATCAGTATGATAAAAGGACAGGCGTGGTGGATTCGGTGATAGAATATCCCGGGCAGCTTATGGCGAATGTGATACTGGTCAACGGCAATGAAGCGCTGGTCCCCATAGTGGAACAACATATTATAAACATTGATGCAAGGAAGAAAGAGCTAACTTTGCATATACCCGACGGGCTTATTGATATATACCTGTAAACAGCAATCAAATGACCATTAACGAAAAACAGGATGCCATTATAGAGGAATTTGCCTTTTATGATGAGTGGATGGATAAGTATGAATACATTATACAGCTGGGTAAGGAGCTGGACCTGATAGAGGAGCAGTATAAAACGGATGACAACCTGATCAAGGGATGCCAGTCAAGGGTATGGCTGCACGCCACCTGTGACGATGCCGGGAAGGTGCACTTTACGGCAGACAGCGACGCCATCATCACCAAGGGCTTGGTAAGCCTGATGATCAGGGTGCTGTCAGACCAGCCGGCAAAGGATATCGTGAACGCTGATATCTATTTTATTGACAGGATCGGCCTTAAGAGCCACCTCTCGCCTACACGCAGCAACGGGCTGCTCTCTATGCTGAAACAAATGAAAATGTATGCGCTGGCTTTTGCCTCGCGTCAATAATTTACCGGAGTAATTATGAACCTGTACGACAAAATAATCGCTGCGCTCAAAACCGTTGTAGACCCGGAAATGGCCCCCGTGGACGTGTATGAGCTGGGCCTCATCTACGAGATCAATATCGGGGCGAACGGCCATATCAGGATCACTATGACCCTTACCGCCCCGGCCTGTCCCGTAGCGGGAGAGATCGTCCAGCAGATCCAGGAGCGGGTGGGCGCTATCGAAGAGGTCAGCGACGTCCATGTTCAGCTTACCTTTGATCCGCCCTGGACCCGGGATATGATGAGCGATGAAGCCCGTTTTGAGCTGGGATTTATGTAAAGACCGTCAGGGATTTTTCTTATCCATACAGGTGTATTTCCTGTCTTTTTTAGCTTTACATTTGCTGAAATATTATATTTCAATGAAGGCTTTTCTCACAATTGTCTTGCTGGTGCTGTCCAACATCTTCATGACCATCGCCTGGTATGGTCACCTGAAGCTCAAGGAATATTCGTGGTTTTCCAACCTCAGCCTTTTTAAGGTGATCCTGTTCAGTTGGCTGATCGCCCTGTTTGAATACGCGGTGCAGGTGCCGGCCAACAGGTTGGGATTTGAGGGCAACGGCGGTCCTTTCACTATCTGGCAACTGAAGGTCATACAGGAGGTCATTACGCTGGTCGTATTTACCCTGTTTACCCTGATAGCCTTTAAGGGTGAAACGTTCCGGGTCAATCACCTGATCGGCTTTGTTTTCCTGGTGCTGGCAGTATATTTCCTCTTTAAAAAATAACCGGTATCTGCTTCAAACGCTCCCCGTGAAGATCATGAGGAGCGTTTGAATAGTGGCGGCAATGGCTGCGGCTTACTGAAGAGCTATAAGGGCATCGGCCACTTCCCGGTCATTGGTGAGGCGGGGTGTCTTGTTCTGGCCGCCCAGCTTCCCGATAGATTTCATATATGCGATGAAAGAGCCTTTCTTCAAAGGTGTTATTTTGAGCGGCTGCAGGATATTGCCGGTGATGAGGTCGTCATAATAGATGTTCTTAAGACGCATCTCGTTGTCTATATCCAGGGCGAAGCCCTGCAGATCGCCGGGCATACCCTCAAATTCTATCAGCCATTCATGGTAAGGCAGCCCGCTTGCGGGCTGTATATAGGGCGCCACCGTAAATTCCGTGATCTTTACGTTATGCTTGTCAGATACCGATTTGATGGCGTGCTCCACCTCTTCTCCTATGACATGCTCCCCGAAAGCGGAAATATAATGCTTGATCCTCCCGGTAACTACCAGCCTGTAGGGGTCCTTGCTGACAAACTTTACCGTATCGCCGATGCTGTAGCCCCACAGCCCGTTCACGCTATTGATGATAAGCGCGTAATTAACGCCGGTCTCTACCTGCTCGAGCGATAGCCGGGTCGGGTTTTCATTGAAATATTCGCTTGTAGGGATGAATTCATAAAAGATGCCGGAATTGGCCACCAGCAGCAGGCCTTCTTCCTCCCGGGTGTCCTGGAATGCGAAGAAGCCTTCGGAGGCGGGATAGGTCTCTATGGTGTCTACCGGCCTGCCCAGGCTTTCGAACAGCTTCTTTTTATAAGGCTCGAAATTGACGCCCCCATGGGCGATAACGGCCAGGTTCGGGAATATGTCCGCTATCTTTTTGCCTTCGCCTTTGGCTATCAGCCAGTCGAAATACATCTGGATCCATGGCGGTATGCCGCTGATGAGGGTCATATTCTTGTCGAAGGTCTGCTCCACTATTTTTCCGAGCTTCTCTTCCCAGTCCTCAATGCAATTGGTGGTAAAGTCCGGTAGCTGGTTCTTGCGCAGGTATCCCGGCACCAGGTGGTTGGAAATGCCGCTGAGCCTCCCGGTGGGGATGCCGCCCACACGTTCCAGCACAGGGCTCCCGGTCAGGAAGATCATTTTTCCGTCCGCGAATGCCGCATTGCCCGATTCGTGCATATAGCAGAGCAGGGCATTTTTGGCGGACCCTACCAGGTTGGGAATGCCGTCCTTGGTGATGGGAATGTATTTTACACCGCTTGTAGTGCCTGAGGTCTTGGCAAAATACAGCGGCTTGCCTTTCCACAGCACATTTTGCTTGCCTTCTTTGATAAGCTCGATATAGGGTTTGAATGCTTCATAGTCCTTGACAGGCACGTGCTGCTTAAAATCTTCGTATGTAGCAATATTTTCAAAGTGATGGTCTTTACCGAACAGGGTGTTCTTTCCCACTTTGACCAGGTGCTGAAAGATCTCCTTCTGATCGGCGACAGCGGTTTTGCGAGCCTTTTTTATTCTCTTGCTGACAATGGCAGCATAAGGCTTTGCTAAAAATGATTTTATTTTCATTTATGATTTGATTTCCTCACCCACAATAGATTGTCCTTACAAAGATATTTATTTTTAGGCCACGCTACAGGTTTAAGCGTGTAATTGTATGCATATTTAACTAAAGACTGTGTAATTTAAGCCTTATTTATTTGTAACTTCGCAAGTCTGTTTTACAGGAAAAATATCATAGATTTAGTCATGGCAAAAGGAAATAGTAGTTCAAGAAAGTGTTCATTTTGTGGTAAGCCCGAGGCGCAGGCAGGATTGCTGATCACGGGTCTGGAAGGTAATATCTGCGATGAGTGCGCAAACCAGGCTTACCTGATGGTGAAAGAGCACGCGCAGTATGGCGATGAGGGCACAACATTTGATACTTCCAAGCATAAGGTGCTTAAGCCTCATGAGATCAAAGCCTACCTGGATAATTATATCATAGGCCAGGATGCGGCCAAGAAGGTGCTGTCCGTGGCGATGTACAACCATTATAAGCGGCTGCTGCAGCAAAAGGATGATGAGGTGGAGATCGAAAAATCCAATATCATCATGGTAGGAGAGACCGGTACGGGTAAAACGCTGCTGGCCAAGACCGTAGCTAAACTGCTGCAGGTACCGTTCGCTATCGCGGATGCCACTGTCTTTACACAGGCCGGCTATGTGGGCGAGGATGTGGAAAGCATCATATCGAGGCTGCTGCAGGCTTGTGATTACAATGTGGAAGCAGCAGAAAAGGGCATCATTTTCATAGATGAGATAGATAAGATAGGAAGAAAGGGAGATAACCCGTCCATTACCAGGGATGTCAGCGGTGAAGGTGTGCAGCAGTCGCTGCTGAAGCTGCTGGAGGGATCGGAAGTGCTGGTACCGCCGCAGGGCGGCAGGAAGCATCCTGAGCAGAAAATGATCAAGGTGAATACCCAGAATATCCTGTTCATCTGCGGCGGTGCCTTTGAGGGCATTGACAAGATGATCGCCAAGCGTATGGAGACCTCTGCCATAGGCTTCAAAACATCTGCTCAGGAAGAGAATATAGATAAAACCAACCTGCTGCAGTATGTCAACCCTATGGACCTTAAGTCTTTCGGGCTGATCCCCGAGCTGCTGGGAAGGCTCCCGGTAGTGACCTATCTTAATCCGCTGGATAAGGAAGCATTGCGCAGGATCCTGACAGAGCCTAAGAATGCGCTGATCAGGCAGTATAAAAAGCTGTTTGAATATGAGAATGTCGTGCTGGAAGTAAAAGATGAGGCGCTGGATTATATCGTGGACAAAGCCTATACCTATAAGCTGGGTGGTAGGGGCTTACGGACCATTTGCGAGATCATCCTGACGGATGCGATGTTCGAGATGCCTTCCCAGGAAAATAAGGACGGGAAGTTCGTGATAGACCTGGCCTATGCAAAATCAAAGCTGGATCACGCGAAGCTGGAATATATAAAAGCAGCGTAAGCCGGGAACCAACTTGTCAAAAGTTGGTTTTTTTATAATAGCATTGATCTTAAAACATTATGAAAGTTCAGCTCAATTTGTTGCCTGCACCGGTGCAGCTTTCCCTTTTCATAGCCATATGGGTATCGTGTATGCTGGTAGTGGGGCTCATCCAGGTGAGCGTTACCCCCTATGTGCTGGGTCTCCCGGTGGACCGGCTCACGGCAGAGAATATGATGCAGTATCCCCGCGCGGTGCTTGCGAACAACCTTGTTCAGCAGGTGCTGGGATTCGGAGTGCCGGTATTGCTGTTCGGCTTTTTATCGGGAGGTCGCCCGCTGCAGTTTGCCGGCGTTCACCGTAAAGGCAGGTGGCTGTCTCCCCTGATGTGGCTGCTGGCGGGGTGCGTGGTGATATTTCTGATGGGCTCGCTCGGAGGACTGATCAAAAATCTGCCGCTGGGCGGCTGGGCCGATCGCCTGCAGGAAGCAAGAGAGCACCAGATATTAAGCTACCTGAGGAACAGCAGCCTGCCGGGCCTGCTTACCAATCTTGTATTGATGGCGCTCATACCGGCGATATGCGAGGAGCTGCTGTTCAGGGGCGCGGTCATGAAATTCCTGTTGAGCTTCCGGCTGAAGCCGGGAATGGCATTTATGGCTACGTCACTTTTCTTTACAGTGCTGCACAGCAGCCTGTATGAGTTTGTGCCTATCTTTACGGGCAGCATGATCCTGTGCTTCATATACTACTATACGGGCAACCTTATCAATACGATCGTGATACACTTTCTCACGAATGCGATACAGATACTCGTTCAGTATTTCTCATCGCCGGAATCCGATACGGATGCTACCGGCACCATATGGGCGCAGGTACTGATCTTTGCCGTATCGGCGGTGACCGGCTATTTTGTAATGAAATATATTTATAAAAACAGGATCACGGATAAAAGCCTGTGGCAGGTGCAGACCACAGACCGTCCGTAATCATATAAGCATCATAAAAGATCATAGTAATTAAATTTAAAAGATGGAGCAATTACAACAACTGATTGAAGCCGCCTATGCAGACAGGTCCCTGCTGCAGCAGCCGGAATATGAGCAGGCGGTAAGGACCGTACTGGAAGAAGTGGACAAGGGCCGGCTGAGGGTCTCACAGCCCGGGGAGAACGGCGGTGAATGGCAGGTGAACCAATGGGTGAAGCAGGCCATACTGATGTACTTCGGTATCCAGAAAATGCAGACCTGGGAAGTAGCGCCTTTTGAATTTTATGATAAGATGGAGCTGAAGCGGGGATACGAGCAACTGGGTGTCAGGGCGGTGCCGCATGCCGTGGCAAGATACGGCGCTTATATTGCCCGGGGTGTGGTGCTTATGCCATCCTATGTGAATATCGGCGCCTATGTGGATGAAGGCACCATGGTAGACACCTGGGCTACCGTAGGCTCCTGTGCCCAGATAGGCAAAGGAGTGCACCTGAGCGGTGGTGTGGGCATAGGAGGTGTGCTGGAGCCTTTGCAGGCCGCACCCGTTGTTATAGAGGACGGGGCCTTTATCGGATCCCGATGTATAGTAGTGGAAGGGGTAAGGGTTGGTAAGGAAGCGGTGCTGGGCGCTAATGTAGTGCTGACACAATCCACCAAGATCATTGATGTCAGCGGAGCGGCCCCGGTTGAAATGAAGGGCTATATACCGGAGCGCAGCGTGGTGATCCCCGGCACTTACCAGAAGACATTCCCGGCGGGTACCTATGGTGTGAGCTGTGCGCTTATTATTGGCAAGCGTAAAGCCAGTACCGACCTGAAAACCAGTCTCAATGATGCGCTGCGCGATTTCAGCATCTCGGTGTAGAGAAAGCCCTGAACGCGTTTTTTTTGCTAAAAAAAATATTATTTGGTTTTGTTGAAAAAAATATTATTTTTGTATTAAGTATTTCGAACTATTAACATTTAAAATTTTAAAACACTACAAAAAATTAGATTTTTATGAAAAAAATTCTTACTAGCATTGCTCTTTTATCTATAGGGGCATTTGCCGCAAATGCTCAGGTTACTGCGGATTTATCCATCAGGATCACAAGTCCCCAGGCTAACACTAAATTAAAATGTGATGATGACCTGACCATTCAATACGCTCTTAAAAACAACGGTCCTGATCCAATCGACCTGACTGGTGTGGATTCTACTATCCTGGTAGGTATCCAGGGTACTATGGACAGTACTTATGATAATGGCGGAACTCCAATGGTACGTTTCAGCCCTATCGGAAAATTCACTTTGGCAGTTGACCAGGAGCTTACTAACCAAACGCGTACCCGTAAAGTAAGAGACCTGTTCCGTGTACTGGAATATCCTATTCAGTCTAATGAATATGAAGTTTTCAGGGATAATGTTCGTTCCGGCCAGTTCCTGGTTTTCGTTCAGACTATAGGTTTCGGTAACGGTGATGCCAACAACATGTGGCAATCTGCTCCAAACTATGACGATCCTGCTGATAGCAATGACATCAAATACGTTCTGGTTGAATTCGATTGTGCTCAGGGCGTAAAAGAGATCAACGCTAACACTTCTGCGCTGAACGTTTATCCTAATCCTGCTATGAGCGGTGTTACTAACTTTGAGTTTGAATTCAAAGGTAACGAAACTGCTACAGTTCGTGTTTACGATGTAACAGGCCGTACTGTACTGACTCAGGAAGTTAAAGGTACCGGTGTTCAGACTGTACAGGTAGATGTATCTTCCCTGAATGCAGGTATGTACAATATGGAGATCGCTACTGCAGACCGTCGTGGTGTAAGCAAATTCACTGTTGCTAAATAATTAAGCTGAGATAGTTTTATATAATTATCTAAAAAAATACAGGACCACCATCAGGCGGTCCTGTATTTTTTTTACACATGATGACCGGTCCTGGATTATTTTTAAGGCTCACTGTTTTTACATAAGTATTCGGTTAATTTTAGGATTTTCAAAACAGATTTTAGTTGGTGGATTGAGTTTTAAGGTCTATTTTTAACCGTACAAAACTGAAAACGTATATATTCTTATTTTTAAACCTTAAACGAGTAGATTTTATGAAAAAAATTCTTACCAGTATCGCCTTATTATCGCTGGGCGGTTTTGCTGCCAACGCACAGGTCACAGCCGACCTGTCGATCCGGATCACCAGCCCTCAGCCAAATACTAAATTCGGTTGTGATGATGATCTGACGATACAATACGCGCTTAAAAACAATGGCCCTGACCCGATCGACCTGACAGGTGTGGATTCTACTATCCTGGTAGGTATCCAGGGTACTATGGATAGTACTTACAATAACGGAACCGAGGATATGGTAAGCTTTTACCCTATCGGACAGTTTGCACTGGCAGTGGACCAGGAAACTACCAACCAGACCGTTACCCGTAAAGTAAGAGATATCTTCCGTGTGCTGGAATATCCTATCCAGTCTAATGAATATGAAAATTTCCGGGATAATGTTCGCTCCGGCCAGTTCCTCATTTTTATTCAGACCATAGGTTTCGGTAATGGCGATGCCAATAACTACTGGCAGGAAGCTCCTAACTATGATGATCCTGTTGACAGCAACGATATCCACTATGTCCTGGTGGAGTTCGAATGTGCGCAAAGCGTAAAAGAGATCAACGCCAACACCTCTGCGCTGAACGTTTATCCGAACCCGGCTCTCAGTGGCGTAACCAACTTTGAATTTGAATTCAAAGGTAATGAGACCGCTACCGTTCGTGTGTACGATGTAACCGGTCGTACTGTACTGACCCAGGAAGTTAAAGGTACCGGTGTTCAGACTGTACAGGTAGATGTATCTTCCCTGAATGCAGGTATGTATAATATGGAGATCGCTACAGCAGACCGCCGTGGTGTAAGCAAATTTACTGTTTCCAAGTAATGCTATTATATTAAACAGTGCTCCCGTACATATAACGGGATGTATATAAGGCAGACCTATTGACGGTCTGCCTTATTTTGCTTAATTTTGATCTCCTGTCCACAAGGCAGATAAGTACACCGGGTAAATTTCTTAAAAAATCGGCCTGTACACCCAAGGATTATCCTGCTCATTCCGTCTTTATAATAACAGCTATTTTTTTACATTTTAAATCATACATATGAAAAGAATCCTTACAAGTATCGCTTTATTATCCCTGGGCGGCTTTGCTGCCAACGCGCAGATTACAGCCGACCTGTCGATCCGGATCACCAGCCCTGAGCCAAATACTAAATTCAGTTGTGATGATGATCTGACGATACACTACGCGCTTAAAAACAATGGTCCTGACCCGATCGACCTGACAGGTGTTGACTCTACTATCCTGGTAGGTATCCAGGGTACTATGGACAGTACCTTTATGTCGGGAAGCCAGAGTATGGTGAGCTTTAACCCTATAGGACAGTTTGCGCTGGCAGTGGACCAGGAAACTACCAACCAGACCATTACCCGTAAAGTAAGGGATATTTTCCGTGTGCTGGAATACCCTATTCAGTCCAATGAATATGAATCCTTCCGGGATAATGTACGTTCCGGCCAGTTCCTCATTTTTGTTCAGACCATAGGTTTCGGTAACGGGGATGCTAATGACTACTGGCAGGAAGCGCCTAACTACGATGATCCTGTTGACAGCAATGATATCAAATATGTTCTGGTAGAGTTCGAATGTGCGCAAAGCGTAAAAGAGATCAACGCCAATACCTCTGCGCTGAATGTTTATCCGAATCCTGCGCTCAGTGGTGTAGCCAGCTTTGAATTTGAATTCAAAGGTAATGAGACCGCTACTGTTCGCGTATATGATGTAACCGGCCGTACTGTACTGACCCGGGAAGTTAAAGGTACCGGTATGCAGACTGTCCAGGTAGATGTATCTTCCCTGAATGCAGGTATGTATAATATGGAGATCGCTACTGCGGATCGTCGTGGTGTAAGTAAATTTACTGTTTCCAGATAAGTTAAGAGTCATACCGCATTGTGCCGGTAAGGCGAACCGGAAAAGCAGACCATTACCGGTCTGCTTTTTTGTGATATATTAATAAGCTCTTTTAAGAAATGCCGTTGCTTCGGGAATTGTCGTACGCATTTCGTTTTTGAACCATACTATTTTTTTTACTCAACCAGGACGCATATGAAAAAACTATTTACAGGCATTGCATTATTATTTCTCCCTGCAGCGGGAGCCGTCGCACAAGTCAGTGCGGATCTGTCTATCAGGATCACCAGTCCCCAGCCTGATGCCATCATAACCTGTTACGATGATCTGACCATCAGCTATACGCTGAAAAATAATGGCCCTGACCCTATTGATCTTACAGGTGCAGACTCTACTATTATAGTAGGCATCCAGGGCACTATGGACAGTACGTTCAGTTTAGGAGGCCAGGACATGATAAGCTTTGATACTGTCGGTAAATTTGCATTGGGTGTTGATGAGGAAATGACAGGCCAGACTGTTACCCGTAAGGTAAAAGATATTTTCAGAGTATGGAAATATCCTATCGAGCCCGGTACGTCACCTGAAATTTACAGGGAGAACGTACGTTCCGGCCGGTTTGTGCTTTATATTGAAACGCTGGGTTTTATTGACAGAGTGACCAGGCAGATGGCTTATAATTATAATGATGAGGTGGATACGAATGATATCGGCTATGTAGTGGTATCATTTGACTGTGGTATTAACGTGAAAGAGATCAATGCGCATACTTCCGCACTGAATGTGTATCCTAACCCTGCTGTCAGTGGTGTTACCGGCTTTGAGTTTGAATTCAAAGGTAATGAGACCGCGACTGTTCGTGTATATGATGTAACCGGCCGTACTGTGCTGACCCGGGAAGTTAAAGGTACCGGTATGCAGACTGTCCAGGTAGATGTATCTTCACTGAACGCAGGTATGTATAATATGGAGATCGCTACTGCGGATCATCGTGGTGTAAGCAAATTTACCGTAGCTCAATAAGATACTATTCTGCTTAACTGCTCCCGTTCCTACAACGGGATGTATATAAGGCAGACCATAAATTGGTCTGCCTTATTTTATTTAGGCTGCTTTGAGAATTACAGTATACAGAATAGAAAAAAACTTTAGTGCCTATCTGCTTATGGGCAACAACCTTTTATTATATGGGTACGCTTTGCTGAGCAGTGTCCTTTCTGAGGCTCACATGCCGCTTTGGCTATAAAGGAACAGGTCATTCCGAACGGATGTGAGGCATCTCTTATAATAATTGGTCGCTTATAATGGCTTTGTTTCCTATATATAGATAGCAGTAAAACTTTTAAAAAAATTGACAGATATACCCAAGGATTATCCTGCTCTTTCCGTCTTTATACTAATAGAATGTTTTTTAACACTTAAAACTAAATGTATATGAAAAAAATCCTTACAAGCTTCGCTTTATTATCTTTCGGGGCTTTAGCCGCAAACGCACAGATAACTACTTCGGACTTGTCTGTCACCATTACCAGTCCTCAGCCTAATGCTGTATTTAACTGTGATGATGACCTGACCATCAGCTATACGTTGAAAAACAATGGTCCTGATCCCTTTGACCTGACCGGTGTTGATTCCACTATCCTGGTGGGTATCCAATGCTCTATGGACAGTACATACACTTCCGGGGGCAGGGATATGGTGAGCTTTAACCCGATAGGAAAGTTTGCACTGGCAGTTAACCAGGAGGTTTCCCGGCAGACAAGGACGCGTAAAGTAAAAGACCTGTTTAATGTGTGGAAAGTCCCTTACACTGCGGGTGATCCGTTTACTACTTTCAGGAATAACCCCATTGCCGGTCATTACATCATTTATGTCCGGACCATTGGCTTCGGTAACGCTGATGCCAATAATGTCTGGCAGGAAGCGCCTAATTATGAAGACCTGGTGGATACTAACAATTTAAGTGCTGTTGTAGTAGAATTCATTAAATGCCCTATCAGTGTCAGGGAGATCAATGCCAATACTGCAGCGCTGCATGTATATCCTAACCCTGCCGCCAACGGGCTGACCAGCTTTGAATTCGAGTTCAAAGGTAATGAAAGCGCAACGGTTCGGGTATATGACCTGACCGGCCGTACCTTATTGACACAGGAAGTAAAAGGTACCGGTATCCAGACCGTCCAGGTGGATGTATCTTCCCTGAATGCAGGTATGTACCAGCTGGAGATCGCTACAACCGATCGCCGTGGTGTAAGTAAATTTACTGTAGCTAAGTAACTTTAGCTATTATAGGAATAGATCAGGGCAGACCGGAAGGTCTGCCCTGTTTGTTATTAGCTTAGTCGCTTTTCAGCTTATGCAGCAGCCTGGGCCGGAGCAGGAACTGCAGGTGGTATGCCAGCGAGGGCAGGTGAGTCGGAGCATGCATATTTTCCTTCATACGGCTTACCTGCTCCAATATGGACGGATGTGCCAGGATATAGCTGAACTGCTCACCGGCGATAAGCTGGTTATGGATGCAGGTGATGACATAATGCTTATAATCATAGAATTTACAAAGGTTCATCTTGTGCAGCAGGTTATCAGCGTGGATCACTATATTTTCAATGATCAGTACGCCATGCCTGAAGCACAGCTCCATGAGGTTGATGATGGCGACCGGGTCCAATGCCAGCTCATCCAGGGTATTGTGCAGGTACAGGAATTTAATGTTATCGTGTATTTCCAGGATCTGCTTAAGCTGTTCCAGTTGTAACCGCTTGTTACAGACCGGCAGGCTGATCAGCGTTATATCCAGGTTTGGCAGGTGTGCTGCCAGCGCGTTCCTGGCTTTGGGGCTGCCTATAATGCTGTCCGCGTTGTCCAGCAGCAAACGGCTCAGGATGTAGTTGCATTCGAATATTGAGCCGGCAAAGCCGATATGGGATGCTTCTGCATTGAAGCCCCATTTATGGTATACCCATTCCCGGAGCAGCTGGTGTGGAGGTGTTCCGTCATACTGCTGCAGGAACCTGGCTTTAGCCTGCTGGTAGGCCGTTTCCTGCATCCTTATACCGGTGACAGGAAAATTATGGAGGGCCGCCTGCTTTAATTTGTAAGGTATATTATAAGCCGCCTGCCTGGACGGCCGGGTCTTTGCCATCGCTGTATTGACCTTTAATCCTTTTTGCGGGAAGCTGATCAGCCAGCCTTCCCATGCCAGCTCTTCCAGCGCCTTTACAACGGTATTCCTGTTCAGGCTGCACAGCGCCGCCAGCTGCCGGGAAGAAGGCAGCCAGTCTTGCAGCGCCTGGTTGAGGATACCTTCCTTAATGTGCTCCATCAGCGTCTGGTACTTGGGCTCCTGCTGTTTCCACCGGATATTCGTAAAATAGTGTATACTATCTGGACTATTCATTTTTGCTTATAATTGGACTATTGGTGTAGTCCAGCAAAGCTATACTTTTGCTCCCAAATTATAAATGAGCAATGAAAAAAACTTTATTGTCAGTAAGCTTCTTATGCAGCGGCCTAATGGTATATGCGCAGGAGCAGGCAGATACGCTGGACGGCGTGCGCTACAATATCGCTCCGCTGGTTAAAAGCGTACAGGAGTATAAGAATAAGCAGCAGCTGGTGCTGGATGAAACAGCGCTTAAATATTCCAATGCCACAACAGTGGACCAGCTGCTGCGCAGTGTAGCCGGCATAGACATCCGGCAGCGCGGACCGGCAGGCGTACAAAGTGATATTGCCATAGACGGCGGTACCTTCGACCAGGTGATGCTGCTGGTCAACGGGCTGAAGATAGCAGACCCGCAGACAGGTCATAATATGATGATGCTGCCTTTTGAGATCCAGAACCTGCAGCAGGTACAGGTGATCAAGGGTGCGGCGTCCAGCATGTACGGTGTCAACGCGCTTACGGGCGTGGTGAATGTTATAACCAAAGAGACGGACCGGAATTACCTGGATATTACCTTATCGGGAGGAAGCTCCTTAAAAAGGAACGAGCAGGAGCAGCTATACTATAATTCAGGCGTGGTGCTGCAGGGAGGATTGAAGACGGGTAGTTTCTCCCATAATTTCAATGCCGGCTGGAAATACGGGAACGGCTACCGTCCCAATACGGCCTATAACTCTCCCAATGCCTGGTATGATACCAGAGGCAGGATCGGGAAGCATCATTTGCACCTGATGGGCGGGTACCGGTATATGGACTTCGGGGCTAACGGCTTTTATGCCGCTCCCGGGGACAGCAACAGCCACGAGACCGTCCAGAATACGATCCTGGGGCTGAAGCACCTTGTACCGCTTCACAGGCAGCTTGTATGGACCAATGATGTTGTCTATAATTACAAGACGGATGACTATAAGTATATAAAGGAACCTGTGCTGGGACACAATAAGCATTTTCAGAATATCGTGAACCTTACGTCCGCGCTGCAGTACAAAAGCAGGATCGGTACTGTAAAGCTGGGCCTGGAGTTCAGGAATGAGCAGCTGCACAGCAGCAACCTGGGCACGCACCAGCGTTTCAATACCGGTGTGCTGTTCAATTATGACGTGCTCTTAGCGAAAAAGTGGTCTGTAGAAGCAGGCGCTTATGCCAACCAGCATTCCAGCTACGGCTTCCAGCTATATCCCAACCTGGGCATCGGTTATTTCCTGGGCAGCCATTCCAAGCTGATAGCCAATATCAGCTCCGGTCAGCGGCTGCCTACCTTTACAGATCTTTATTACCAGCAGCGAGGTGTGATAGAGGGCAATGCCGGCCTGAAGCCGGAACAGGCCATCAATACCGAGATAGGCTACCAGGCGAAATGGCAGGAGATGCAGTTGAATACCTATGTCTTTTACAGGTCTATAGACCGCTTCATAGACTGGACAAAAGCCGATGTGAATGATGTATGGCGGCCTGCAAACTATCACCAGCTGAATACCTGGGGATACCATATCTCCCTGTCCCAGGACCGTCAGTGGAACGATCATATAGCGGCCGGCTACAGGCTGGGATATAATTACCTGCATCCCGACCTGAAAGAGCAGGAAGGCGGCATTATTTCAAGATATGCGGTGAATGCATTGCGGCATCACTTTATACTGAGCGTACATACCCTGCTTTGGGACAGGCTGAAGCTGCAGGCGGGCGCCAGCTATCAGTCCCGTATCTCCTATAAGGATTACTGGCTGATGGATGCAAGCATCGTATATACCCGTTCGAAGTGGGAAGCAGGCTATAACGTTCAGAATTTAGCAAATGTGACCGTAACGGAGGCCGGAGCGAACCCGCTGCCCGGTACCTGGATGCAGCTATTTTTGAAATATGCTATCCGTTAAATATATTGCGACATACCTTGTCGCCTGCAGGTGTTTACTTTGTAAAGCAAATACGGCAGGGGTATCTTACCTGCTGTATTGCAATACAGGACTGCAGCTAATGGGTTAGTGAATATAGCTCCTGAGAAGAGGCTTTCTAAAAAGCCTCTTTTTTGTTATATTGGCTTGTCTATCACATTAGGCCTGTCTGGTCATATTGAGCTTTTGTTGCCACATTGAGCCTGTCGAAATGTGATATGCATGTATAAGCAACCCTGTCATATGGAACTCAACCGAAATATTGACAGCGTTGCTTATTTTTTAGACAGCCATGTTTTTTAGGATAGATGGCAAGGAAAATACGTTGCTTATTGTAATATGGGCATCAGAAAATAACTAAAGGCTGACCTCAGATGGTCAGCCTTTGCTTATTCAGCGGGCCTGGAATTGGTTGCCAGCTTTAGTATCTAAAGCTTTACTATTTTCCTGATGATAACATGGCCCTGCTCTGTGGTGGTCTGCAAAACATATACGCCCGAATGAAGGCTTTCGGTATTGATAGTAATGCTGTTCCTGCAGGTACCGTCCCATACACGTTTACCATCCAGGGAATACAGCGCTACATAAGCGGTGCCCTCCGTTTCAAGGGTAATGCTGCCGTGGAACGGTATCGGGTAAATTTTTATATTATTGTCATTGCCTATCCGGTCTACGCTTAATCCCTCTACAATAATAGTATCAGACGTAGCTTCGCAATTGCTGCTTTTTACTGACAGGCTGTAGCTGCCGTCTGCTGAGGGGATATAGGTGCTGCCGTTAGCTCCATTGATAGGATTGCCGTTCAATAGCCATTGATAGGATTCATAAGCAGATACGGCAGATAATGTGTTGCCATTCCGCTGGATAAGGGGAGCGGCAAAAGCAGATACCTGGAAGGTATGAGCCAGGGTGTCATTATCTAAATATTCATCCCAGGCGCCTACAATAAAGGCCCTGGCGTTATAGGTACCGGCAGGAACGGGGCTCCATTTCCGGTTGAATACAGCACGATGCAGTGTGCCCGGTGCAATAGCGGTGCTGACCGTATCATAGCCCACTATTACATTATTGATCGAATATCCAATGATAATATCCCTGAGCGTATCGTTCCCGTCATTCTTTACCGCATATTCAAAAGCGATGTCAGCGCAATCAAATACCTGTTCATATTCCGGCCTGATCTTAACAACGGCTATGTCTTCCAGCGTACAATCTGTATGCGCAATAAAGGACAGCGTATCATGAGTACCCTGTTCTGACAAGTATCCTGAATAGGTTGAGGTAGCGTATGAAACGGCTGATGGGGCAGAGGTGCTTTTAATATCCGTTACGGTAGGGCTGACACTGCTGCCGCAGGATAAATAGCCATTATTTTTTACGGCTATTAATATAGAATTTACACCTTCTTTGCCTACGGCAAAATAGCTGCCGTCCTTACCTTCGATAACATTATACAGTAATTCATCGGCAGTGACTTTACCGGCTGTTCTTGTCCATTTTATGGATCCTTCCGAGGAGAACTTTACCAGCCAGGCATCAGTACCGCCTGAGCCGTAGCTGCCCGTTTTACCGACAGCCAGGTATCCTCCGTCCGAAGTTGTAATAACATTGGTGAAATTGTCTTCACTATTGCCGCCCACAGAGTAAGCCCAGATGATATCCGCGTTTCTGTCCATTTTCATAATATAGGCGTTCTTGTCTGACCCCCCGGCCCGGACGTGGTTCCCTACGTGAATATAGCAGCTGTCTTCCGTGGTCTTTAAGCCTAAGATCTCCGTATTGGTCCCGCCTGCTTTGAAGGAATAGGACCAGTTGGTATTACCGGCGGTATCTACGTTTAAGATGCGGGCAAAGCCTGATCCTCCTGCCACGGTATAGCTGTTATAATCCGCTCCGTCCGTAACTGCAAAGAAGAACTGGAAAGAAGTCTGAAAGAATTTGCTCCATACAGGAATACCGTTCAGGTCCGTTTTTTGTATCACGCCGCCGTAATTTATGGACGTAGCTGTTACTGCCGGGTTTGTCCAGCCGACATTCACATAATTGTCACTGCTTTTAGGCCTGTAGGTCGCCGCTATTCCACCCCTTACATTGCCTGAGGGATTGCCTACTTTATACCTGTTATACCATCCGATAGCAGCATTGTTATCCAGCTTGGAAACAGCTCCCAGGGTGCCTCCCTGTGCGCCGCTCGAAACATAGATAGACAGCAAAAGGCTGTCGTTATCATTGTACAGGAGATTATTGGCGTGCGCATCGTCTATGGATACACCGCCGATATGCCATACATACCTGCTGCTGATATGATGGCCGCCGGTAGTATATTTGCTGACCACCATTGCGGTGTCGAAAGATTGCTTTTGCCCTGCAAGCACCAGCTCGCCGGTAGAAAGCTGCACAATAGAATAGTAGCTGCTGTTCGGGATCGTTTTACTGAACGTTTGAGCTACCAGGCAGGAGCTTCCGGGTAGCAGTACCGCAGCCAGTAAAATTTTTTTAGATAAATTTTGGAACATTTTTTTGAGAGCAAAATTATTCACCGGAAAATGGTTTGATTTTAGAGTTTCGGAATTATCATTTCCATATCGGTAAAATGACCGTTACCAGACAAACGGGCTTTAAATAGTCATTGCAAGGAGCTTTGTTTTTTCATTGCGATAATACTTCGCCGAAAAAAAAGCGGTTGCCCGATTTTCGGGCAACCGCTTTTGGAGGTATTTTTTATGAGGTGCTAAAAGCTGGAAACTACGTTCAGCCTTAAGCCGTTGAACGCGGGCTCATACCGGCATACACCCCCGGTACAGTTGATCCCTTCCACCTGCTTTACCCAGGCAATGGAGAACCTGTGCGCTCCCTGGATATAGGAGAGGAAGATATTGTAATAATGCTTCTTCTCATTGCCGCCGTTGGGCTTGATATTATACATATCCGATACGGCTATGGCATATTTTGAAGCTACGGAATACTCAAAGCTGGCGAACATCCAGCTTCCGTAATCCTGTTTGGTATCCATATACTGGAATTGCATTTTACCCGAATGCATATCGGTAAAGCTGTAGGTGATCTCCGTATAAGGGGTCAATGCTACGAGCATCGGTACGCCCGGCTTATTCTGGTAGTAATCCTGGTTATAATGCATATAATGCACACCCAGGTCCACGATAGTCCTGGGAATGCTCCTGATATTGGCTTCAAAGAGGAATTCCCGGAACAGCTTGATATCATTGATCGTATTGATATGGGTATAGCTTATATTGAACATATATTTGTCAACAGGCATCAGGTCCAGGTTGGCGCTTAAAGACTGCTCGCTGAGGTCCTGGGATGCAGGCATATATCTTGATATCAGCCTTTGGGGACGTATCTGTGCCATAATAGGCTGCCAGTTGATCATACCCGCGTTGGCCTGGGTTTCGCCCGGGGAGGTCCTGAGCACAAAATTTTCCGTACGCTTGCCCATAAGGTTGACGGCTATGCCTTTCTGTGCATAGGTAAGAGTGCTGTACATAACGGTACCGTCCCTGTTCATCAGCCGCCCGTTGTAATCGTTGATGGCCTCAGCCGTTTTATAGGCGGCTTCCACATCCCAGGAAAAGCCTCCTACGGAGAGGTTGTTATAAAAGCTAAAGGCGTAGGTATTATACTTGGGTATAAACCTGTCCTCGGACGGAAAGCTGTTGATGGTGTTGACAATATTATCCATGGAGCCTTTGTCCAGCGTGCGGTTAACGGCACCGAATCCGGGCGCCAGGAAGATCTTATCCCTAATGGCGAAGCTGCCTTCTATGGCGCTGCCCTTTATCACAGGCTGGAATCTTTCAAAGACGTTCTTTTGCTGTCCTGCGAACCCCCTGACCGTGACATTGTCCAGCAGGTTGTATTTAAGATGCATACCCACCAGCGCGTTGTCGATCAGCATACCCCTGTCCTCGTAGGAACGGAAAATGATACCCGTGCCTATCTGGTCATAGATATAGCCGGCGGTGGCCGTCAGCTTATTGAATTCCTTGCTCAGGCTGAATGCCCCGATACCGAATCCTGTCATACCTACTACCGGGTTCTTCAGGTTGGAATTGGCAAACCCGTCTACCCTGAGGAAGGCGTTGAAGGATTTGTAGCTGTACCGCAGTGACATCCAGGATTCGCTGCCGCTGAGCAGGTTATCATACAGCGGGTTATTGGACGCGCCTATGGACGGGTCTCTCTGGAAAAAGTTTCCGTTGATCATGATATCACCGGATAAATGCCCGAGCTCTACGGGAGGAGCTGGTTCTGGTGCTGCAGGATATTCGGAAACAACCGGTGTTTCCCGGAGAATGTCAGGTGCGGCAGCCCTTGCAGTATCTGTTACGTCCTGCGCAAATCCCTGCATGCTGCTTAGCAATAGTGCTCCGGCAGAGGCAGATTTGATAAAATTAATTTTCATAAAAATATGAAATAGGAAAAAGAGTTGTTTAAAAATTATTCAGGGATTAAACCCGGATCATTTTCAAGGGTCTAAGAAAAGTTAATACAAAGTAAATCACTTTATTGAAATTAAAAAATTATTTCTTAACGGTAATTTTTCCGAAAAAATAAGGGATATTATTATTTTCATTACTTTTGATTCAACGAATTGTTATCTTTATTTAATTTCATCATATGAAAAAGTTATTCCTGCTATCGTTCAGCCTGCTGATCAGCACCTTTTTATTCGCCCAGACCGGGGGATCTCTGCCCAATACGCCTATCAAGGATGCGAACGGGCAGACCGTAGCCTTCAATAAGATCTTTACCCCTGGTAAAGTCACCATTGTAAGTGTCTGGAATGTACCCTGCATTCCCTGCCGCCAGGAGCTGAACGCGGTGAAGGGCAAGCTGGCCGGCTGGAAGAAGGAATCAGACATTGATTACAAGATCATCTCTATCGACGATGCCCGCGCTATGGGCAAGGCCAAAGGCATGGTGAAAAGTAACGGCTGGCCGTTCGATGATTATTATGATCCGAACTCTGACCTGAAACGTTCTCTGAATTTCCAGGAGGTTCCTTTCACGTTCATAGTGGATAAAAGCGGCAAGATCGCTTATATGCATACCAGCTATAAGCCGGGAAGTGAGGATATATTGTATAAGAAAGCAAAGGAACTGGCTCTTAAGAAATAAGTTTTAAATACCCCGGAAGCGTAGTGCAGATCAATGTGCTACGCTTTTTTATTTATTTTTGTCACAGTATGCGCAGCTACCTTTTCCGATCCAACGCCTTTATGCAGCAATTCTGGTCTTCATATTACTGGAAAACCCGGGAAAAGGCCGCTGTGCACTTAACGTTTGACGATGGTCCTCATCCTGTTATAACGCCCTTTGTCCTGGACCTGCTTAAGAAGTATGATGTCAGGGCCACTTTTTTTTGTATCGGCAATAATGTAGCGCGTTACCCGGAAGTGTACCAGTCCATTATAGATGCGGGTCATACCATAGGCAATCATACCTATGACCATAAGAACGGCTGGAAGACGCCCGACAGCCTGTATATCCGCAATGTGCTGAAGGCGGAAGCGCTGATCGGCTCAAGGCTGTTCCGTCCCCCGTACGGTCGTATCAGGAACAAGCAGGCCCGGTACCTGATCAAAAGAGGGTATAAGATCGTCATGTGGAGCCTCCTGACGGGTGATTTTGACAGGAACCTTTCTCCCGAAAGCTGCTGGAATCATACCGTAACCCGTTTGAAAGAAGGTGATATCATCGTCTTCCACGACAGTGAAAAAGCATGGGACCGGCTGGAATATGCATTGCCCCGGCTGCTGGCTTACTGCCGCCAGAAAAAATGGGATATCCGCAGCCTGTGATCCCGGCCGCTCCGACAAAGCCATACTAAGTGTACTGTAAACGACGTTCTTACAGCATATCCATACTATTCAGCACAAATACGCTCCAGTGATCATAATAATTCTGCACCAGGATCACCTGTTCCTGCCGCTGTTCCGTCAAATAGCCGGTGGCGAACGCCAGCCCGGCTGCGGCGACCGTAGGATAGTCGGAAGTGTAGGGCTTGTAATGCGTGATATTTCTTACATCGTGGTCGTTCAGCAGCGGCTTGTAAAATTTGCTGAAGGTCGCTGTGCCGATATCGCCGAGTATCCAGTCGCGGTCTTCTGTGGCAGGGATGCCTGCCAGGAACCGGTGAATATTGTCAGCAACGGCGTGGCTGCTGTTGGCCCTGAAAATATGATAACCTGCAATGGCGGCGATGGAATCTGCCTGGGGCTGATGCGATAGCCTGAAAAAGGCGGCGCCTTCGCTGAGATTGGCATCGCTGTCCAGGCCTTTATGCTGCCGGAGCAGGGTATTGGTGATGGTATAGGAGCTGGGTGTCAGCTCATCCACGCCGCCCACGATATATTGGTCGGGAACGGAGGGCTCCAGCAGCTCGATATCCAGTAAGGCATGCTCAAAAGAGTGTCCCCGCTGCACAAAGGTCATATTGTGCGCGTGGCTGCGGAGCAGAAGCGCTATATGGCCGCCAATGGTATTCTGCGTGGATTGGATAAATGCCGTAGGGGTGAGCAGTTGCTCCTCCTGGCGCACTATCTGGCTGAGGAACTGCTCCGTATCGGAAAGCAGCCCGTAAGCCGTCCCTACATTGATAGCGCTTACTTCCTGCCCGGCGGCACCTGCAAGGATATTTTTTACAGCAGCTATGCTCAGGCGTATGGGCCTGGGCATACGGCGCAACTGCATAGGCGGTATCAAGTCTTTGTAATCAGGCTCCCGCGCGTAGGCCGCTCCCGCTGCAGCCTGTTCCAGGCAGCGTAGCGGTGTTCCGGGAGCAATATGGCCGCCGGCAGTATAGGCGCAGTAACTATTAATGTAGAGCATATGGGGATTATACGCCTCAAAAGTAAAATTATATGCCCTAATCGTCAAAAATTAACGTATTAAAATTAAATTTGAAGCAGGACATAACCATTATACAGAAGCATGGTGCATATTACCAACAACAGCTACCGGGAACCGATGGAAAGGGAAGAGCTGCAATACCTGGAAAGACATGCTGTCCGGCAAAGGAAGCTGTTCCTGAGGGTGGCGCATTACATCTTTCTGGGGCTGGCACTGTTTATGACGGCCCTGTACACTTTTTCCAACTTTACCTATGATCCCGGTAATATAGATGAGAGAACGGAAACGCCGCTCTCCCCGGTATTTGTATTGCAGGTCGCCGCCGGGATGTTCCTGTTTTTTGCGATAGTGCTGGGACTTTTATATTACTTTACCATACTCAGCCTGTTCCGGGAAATAAAGAGCGGCTATAAAGTGGTGGAGCAGGCCTTTATCGTGGAAAAGAAATATATGTCACAGACGCATAGCTACCACTTTTACCTGAGCAGCAGGATAAAAAAAAGCATTGAAGTGAATAAGAAAGATTATAACTTTTACGATGTCAATGATGAGATCAATATCGAGTACAGCCCGGCATCCTACCATTTTTTCGGTTATCATTAAGATAATTCATAATTAAATAACCCGGAGCGGTAGCCCCGTTACAGGGAGTTTGCATAAATTCATCCCCCGAAACAGAATCGTATTTTTATGGTAGCCAAATATGGTATTAAAGGACATCTGGTAAGAGACATTAGCTGGCTGTCTTTCAACGAAAGGGTACTGCAGGAGGCGCAGGATCCGCAGAATCATATCCACGACCGCCTGAAATTCCTGGGTATTTTTTCCAATAACCTGGATGAGTTCTTCCGTGTACGTGTGGCCACCCTTAAGCGCATGGCGCAGTTCGGCAAGAAAGCGAATGTGCACCTGGAAGAAAATCCCAAGGAGATACTCAGCCAGATCAATACTATCGTGGAAAAGCAGCAGATAGCGTTCAGGAGGACCTATACCCATATCATTAAGGAGCTTGGCGGGTACAATATCTTTATCAAGAATGAAAAGCATCTCAGCAGGGAGCAGAAGCATTTTGTAAAAAAATATTTCTATGAGCAGGTATATCCCAATATTGTGCCCCTGATGATAGAATCCTTACCCCAGCTGCCCTTGCTTAAGGACAAGAATATTTACCTGGCCTGTGCGCTGCGTATTTCCACACACCCCGAAAAGAAGCGTTTTGCCCTGATCGAGATCCCGGCAAAAAGTATTGAACGGTTCATTATACTGCCGTCAGAACCGGGTGAGCAGGACATTATCCTGCTGGAGGATATCATCCGCTATAACCTGCCTAATATCTTTGCGCCTTTTGGTTTCGATGACTGCGCGGGCCATATTATAAAAGTTACCCGGGATGCAGAGCTGGATATTGATAATGACGTCAATATGAACATCATCACTTCCATTGAAAAAGGTCTGAAGAACCGTAAGAAGGGAAGGGCCACCAGGTTTGTCTGCGACAGGAATATAGATACCGACCTGCTGAACTACCTGGTCAAACGGCTGGGACTGACCCATTCCGATTATATCAACAAGGGAGGACGGATACACAACTTTAAGGATTTTATGAAATTTCCCGAAAGTGTGTTCAATGATATAAAGGAGCATACAAAGCCATTTATCCATAAGGACCTGGTCCAGCCCTGCAGGATCATGGATATCCTGGATGAGAAGGATATCCTGCTGCATTTTCCTTATCACAGCTTTGACAGTCTCATAGACCTGCTGAGGGAAGCGGCCATTGACCCGACCGTAAGAAGCATTAAGATTACCTGCTACCGCCTGGCGCAGAATTCAAAGATCATCAATACGCTTATCAATGCGGCCAAGAACGGCAAGGAGGTGATCGTTTACCTCGAGCTGAGAGCAAGGTTTGATGAAGAGGCCAACCTTTACTGGAAGACAAAGCTGGAGGAGGAAGGAGTGACCGTATTGGTAGGCGTGCCGGATATGAAGGTGCATGCCAAGATATGCGTGATCAAAAGGGTCATAAAAGGCAAGATATCATATTACGGGTTCCTGAGCACGGGAAATTTGAATGAGAGCACTGCCAGGATATATGTGGATACCTGTCTCCTGACCAGCAATAAAAAGATGCTGCGGGATGCCGAGTATATTTTCGAGTTCCTGGCCGGGCCGGAGCAGCACCAGAAGTCCCTGCTGAAATGTAAGACGCTGCTGCTGTCGCCTGTAAATATGAGGGAGGCCTTCCTGAAGCTCATAGAGCAGGAAATAAAGAATGCCAAAAGAAAGAAGACAGCCGAGATTATCATTAAGCTGAACAGCCTGGTAGACAGGACGCTGATCAATAAGCTCTACGAGGCGGCGCATTTCGGAGTAAAGGTGCAGCTCATTATCCGGGGCATCTGCTGCGCTGTTACCAGAAACAGTAAATTCAGGACACCTATCAGCGCTATCAGTATCGTTGACAGGTACCTGGAGCATTCCAGGGTATTTTATTTTTACAATAACAATAACCCTAAAGTTTACGTTTCCTCTGCAGACTGGATGGTAAGGAACCTGGACCACCGCGTGGAAACGGCTTTTGAGATAGAGAATGCCGCCCTTAAACAGGAGATCACGAATCTCCTGCATATTGAGCTGAATGAAAACGTGAAAGCGCGTATACTGGATAATAAGCAGCGTAATCATTATGTTGAAACGACCGGGGAACCGTTCAGGGCCCAGGAAGAACGCTATTACTATTTAGCTGCCCGCACCAGCTCCGAACATTAAAGAAGCTGCGTTATAAGAAAGCTGTCCTGTCTAAAGCCTCTTGTGTTGTTACATTGAGCCTGTCGTCATTGAGCTTGTCGTGTCACATTGAGCCTGTCGAAATGTAGCAGGCCCGGAGACCAGCAACCCTGTCCATATTCCGGCTTAGCTCCGTAGGACAGGGTTGTTTATTTTTTTAGGCTGTATGGCTCTTAGCGGAACGCTGTCCATTTATTCTCTAGCCAGGTCTTGATAAACTCTTCCGTAAAATCGATCCTTACCGGCACCACGGAGGCAAACCCGTTCTTAAGCGCTTCCACATCGGTATCTTCTCCCCTGTCCCTGTTCACAAACCGGCCTACCATCCAGTAGTAGTTCTTGCCCCGCGGGTCCTGCCTTTCATCAAAATTCTCGGTCCAGTGGGCATCGGCCTGCCGGCATATCTTCAATCCCCGGAATGCTTCCAGCGTGACCTTGGGTATATTGACATTTAAAAGGAAATGATCCGGCATCGGTTCCCCCAGCACCCTGGACACAAGCTGCTCCACAACATACCTGGATACGGTAAAGTCCGCATGGTAATTAAAATCCAGGAGGGAGAAGCCGATAGAGGGTATCCCGTCGATCGCTGCTTCCATGGCAGCGCTCATAGTGCCTGAGTAGATGACATTGATGGAGGCATTGGACCCGTGGTTGATGCCGCTGACGCACAGGTCGGGCTTTTCGCCTTTAAAGATCACGTCTATGGCCAGCTTTACACAATCTACGGGCGTGCCGCTGCATTGGTAGGTTTCCACATCCCATTCGTCAAACAGGTCCAGGCGTTCCAGCCGCAGCGGCCTGTTGATGGAAATGGCATGTCCCATCCCTGACTGGGGGCTGTCGGGAGCCACAACTACGACCCTGCCGTAAGGAAGTACGGCCTGGATCAGGTTTTTGATGCCCGGCGCATTGATGCCGTCATCATTGGTTACCAGTATCAGTGGTTGTTTCGTCATGAGATGTGTCTTTTAACAGGGCGTCCCCGGGGATGATTACCGCCGGTATGGACTGGCCTGTCCCTTTAATTGAATCCTGTACGGATTTTAATATGATAGCCTTACGCATTTCATAATCTTCACGTAATTCCTTCCTGATCTCGGGTATACGGGCGGCGATGGTACTGTCTACCGTATGCCGGAACTGCTCCGGGGTGTACCTGGCAGGAGCAGCATCCTCTCCGCAGGAAGCGGCCGCCAGCAGCATAAAGCTGCCCATGATCAAAATGCAGGTCCCTTTCATAAGCAAATGCAAATTTAACGTTTGCCTCCGGCATTTGTTGTACTTTTGTGCTTTGTTTTCTTATGCTTTGCAAAGTTTAAGAATAACTTTATAGTGAGCATCCCGTAAATATAAACCAGAATACGTTGTTATCATCCTTAAAGTCTTTAAATAAGTACTTTGTAAAGTACAAATGGCGACTTACCCTGGGAGTCATCTTTGTGGCCGTATCCAACTTCTTCGCGGTATTGCCCCCGGGCATTATCAGGAAAGTGATGGACCAGGTGTATGTGCATATCAGCCAGTATAATCTTTTAGCCGACGGTCCGCAGAAGACCATTCTTAAATCCGAAGTCCTGGACCTGGTAATGTATAACGGGTTCCTGCTGATACTCTTTGCCGTATTACGGGGCGTGTTCATGTTCTTCATGCGGCAGACCATCATCGTCATGTCCCGGCATATTGAATATGACCAGAAGAAGGAGATATATACCAAATACCAGGAGCTGAGCACCTCGTTTTTCAAATCGCACCGCGTGGGCGACCTGATGAGCCGGATTTCCGAGGATGTTTCCCGGGTGAGAATGTACACAGGACCTGCTATTATGTATGGTATCAACCTGGTGGTCTTAACGCTGCTGTGCCTTGTCAATATGTTCAGGGTGAGTGTATCGCTCAGCATTTATGTCCTGCTGCCCCTGCCTTTGCTGGCCATATCTATTTTTTATGTCAATAAGATCATCAACAGGAAATCCGAAAAGATACAGGCGCACCTTTCCAATATCACTTCCAGGGCGCAGGAGACGTACGCAGGCATCCGGGTGGTAAAATCTTTCAACCAGGAAGAAGCGATGTACCGTACTTTCAGCGAGGCCACAGAAGAGTACAGGAAGAGCAATATCAACCTGGCCCTTACCGATGCCATCTATGGTCCGGCTATGGGCATATTTACGGGTATGAGCATTCTTATAACCGTGCTTATAGGTGGTTACCAGGCTATTAACGGCTATATCACGGTAGGCAATATAGCGGAGTTTGTGATCTACATTTCGATGCTTACCTTCCCTATCATGGCGATCGGCTTTACCGCCAATATGATCACGCGTGCCGCGGTGTCCCAGCGGAGGATCAATGAATTCCTGGATGCCCCGGTAGATATCCGGAACGCGCCCGATGCGCTGCATCATAACCTTATAGGTAAAGTGGAATTCCGGAATGTTACATTTGTATATCCCCATACCGGCATCAGGGCGCTGGAGCAATTCAACCTGGTGATCGAAAAAGGGGAAAAGGTGGCTGTCATGGGTAAGACCGGTTCGGGAAAGAGCACGCTGGTCCACCTGCTGCTAAGGATGTATGATGTGACGGAAGGGGAGATACTCATTGACGGCACCAATATCAAAGAGCTGGACCTGGGCTCCCTGAGAAAACAGGTCAGCTATGTACCGCAGGATGTTTTCCTGTTCTCGGATACCATTGCGTCCAACATTGCCATGGGAGATACCTTTGATATGGAACGTATACAGGAGGCTGCCCGGCTGGCCGATGTCCACAAGGATATCGTTGGCCTGGTAAGCGGTTATGATACCATAACCGGGGAGCGGGGCGTTATGCTTTCCGGCGGCCAGAAGCAAAGGATATCAATCGCACGGGCATTGTATAAAAAGCCCGCTATGCTTATTATGGATGACAGCCTTTCCGCGGTGGACAGCAAAACCGAGAATACCATCCAGCAGAATCTGAGCGCTATTCTTAAAGATAAGACCACGATCATTATCTCACACAGGATATTCAGGCACTGGAACTTTGATAAGATCATCATAATGGAGGACGGCAGGATCGTGGAGCAGGGCTCTCACGAAACGCTGATGAAGTTGGACGGGCATTATGCCGCGTTATACCAGTACCAGACCGAGGATGATGAATAACATAAGGGCAATATGCCTGATAACTTGAAGCGGGCGCTACCTGTCAGGTAGCGCCCGCTTCAAGTTAGGATCATTCTTTACTTAATTTTTGTCGCTTCAGGGGGTTGGCAGTAGCCTCATCATAGGCCCTTTGCCTCTTGGAAATGTCTATGGCTTCAAAGACCGCATTGCGGAACGATTGCTCATCGGCAATATTTTTGCCTGCAATGTCAAAGGCGGTGCCGTGGTCGGGAGAGGTCCTGACAGAAGGCAGCCCACAGGTGAAGTTTACGCCGTCCTCAGTGCCCAGTGATTTCAGCGGTATAAGGCCCTGGTCGTGATACATGGCCAGTACGGCATCAAACTGTGTATGGTGACCGTGGGCAAAGAAGCCGTCCGCGCTGTAAGGACCGAACAGCAGCCATCCTTTTTCTTTCTTCAGCTTGTCCAGGGTGGGCTTGATGATCTCTTTTTCCTCCTGGCCGATCAGTCCACCGTCGCCGGCGTGGGGGTTGAGTCCCAGCACCGCGATCTTAGGCTTGTCTATGCCGAAATCCCGCACCAGTGAACGATGTACCACGGCGAGCTTCCTGGTAATATTTTCCCCGGTAACCGCGGCGGCGGCCTGGGCTATGGGTATATGTTCGGAAAGCAGTGCCACGCGGAAATTATTGCTGTACAGCATCATAGCTACTTCTTTCACGCCAAAGAATTCCTTCAGGAAAGGAGTGTGCCCGGTATGCTTGAAATCAGGTCCCTGCACATTCGTCTTATGGATGGGAGCTGTTACCAGCCCCTGTATGTGCCCGTCCTTCAGTGCCTGGGCGGCATTCACCAGGCTGGCCACAGCGAGTCTGCCGGCATCATCCGTAAGAACGCCCGGCTGAATGCTGATCTCGTCCTGCCAGATAGTGCATACATTGACCTGCTTAGGGTTGAGCTGGGTAAGATCCTGGGCGGTATTAAAGCTGAATCCCTGGATATCCAGGCTCTTTTTATAAAAATTGATGATTTTAGGATTGGCAAAGATGACGGGTGTGCACATATCCAGGATCCTCGGATCGGCAAAGGTCTTGATGATCACTTCCGGACCTATGCCATTCACATCGCCTATGCTGACGCCGATAATGGGTTTGCTGTTGGGTTGCATTATATATTGTTCTCTGATGTTATTGATAATAATATTGAATTAACCTTGCAAGTTAGGCATTTTTACGGTATATATGGGATATCCTTCGTTATTGACGCCTGTGATGGAACCGGACCGATCCGGCGGTAATCGTATTATTATATCTTTTGATAGGGGAAAGATGCGAGGTTTATGATAATTTTGTTGTTGAATCAGGAGCTACACAATGAATATAAGAAAAGCCCGTCCCCAGGAGATGGACAGCATTATGGATATCATCGCGCATGCCCGTAGCATCATGAGAGCGAACGGTAATGCCAGCCAATGGATTAACGGGTATCCCTCCAGGGAGCTGATGCTGGAATGCCTGGATAAAGGAGAATTATTTGTCTGTATATCGGGCCGGGAGCCGGCGGGCGTTTTTTGCTTCGCTGTTGCAGAGGATCCTAATTATAATAAGATAGAAGGCGCCTGGCTGAATGAAGCGCCTTACGGCGTCATACACCGGCTGGCAACCAACGGACAGATAAGAGGCGTCGCAGCCGCTGTGCTGGACTGGTGCTTTGAGCAGCATCCCAACATCCGGGTAGATACCCACCGGGATAATACGATCATGCAGCATATCTTTGAAAAGATGGGCTATAGCTATTGCGGGATCATCTATGTAAGTGACGGTACCCCGCGCCTGGCTTACCAGAAGGTGCCCTGATCGCTTACTCCGCTTCTTCCCACCACCTGCTGAAGGTCTGGGTACTGTCATCCAGCTTTAAGACTTCTCCTATCCGGGGAGTGAGTATCCTCGTTTCCGTATTTTGTAATTTGATGATCTCCGTAAGAGGCTCTTTCCAGGAATGCAGGGCCAGCGCGAATTTGCCGGAGTGTACCGGCAGTATGTTCCTTGCATTGATATCCTTTATAACAGCCGGCATTTCGGAGGGCAGGGTATGGATGTATCTCCATGCTTCATTGTACTGGCCGTTCTCAAGGATCGCCAGGTCAAAGGGGCCGTATTGTGTGCCTATGGCTTTGAAATGCGTATCGTAGCCGCTGTCTCCTCCGACGAATATCCTGGTGTCGCCGCTTTGCAGCACATAGGAGCAGAACAGGGTGGTATTCCGTTTAAAGGTACGGCCTGAAAAATGACGTGCCGGCGTAGCGGTGATCCTGACACCATCGGTAAACTCAGTGCTTTCGTACCAGTCCAGCTCCGTAATGCCGGCCGCGGGGTACCCCCAGTATTCCAGGTGCTCACCTACGCCCAGGCCGCAGATGACCTGCTGCACCTTACCTTTCAGCTCCCTGATGGTGGGATAATCCAGGTGGTCAAAATGATCGTGGGTGATAATAAGATAGTCAATAGCGGGAAGATCATCGGCGGTGTACAGGGAGGTGCCTTTATATGCCTTATTGGACCCGGGAACAGGGGAGGCATTGTCGCTGAGAACAGGATCGACGAGAAAGGTTTTGCCGTTCAGTATGAAAAGATAGGAAGAATGGCCGAACCAGATGAGTAAATTGGAGTCCCTTGATAAATTTTTAAGATCGGTCTTGATGACAGGTATGTCATTTTTCGGTTTGATATGCTCCGGCTTCCGGAACAGGAAGTTGATCAATACGCCGAATATATTATATCCTTTTTCCAGTTGCGGTGTGGGAGACAGGTTCTGGAACTGCCCGTCCTTATAGTGAGGTGATCTCAAGATTTTTTGCAGCCTGTCTCCCGAAGGATGTTTGCCGAATTCCGGCCTGTTCATAAAATAAAGACCAAAAAGGAAAAGGGCCAGCAACAGCATTATAATAGTGTACAACATTCGTTTTAATATTTTCATATAGAAACAAAGCTATGCAGAATTACAATGCCTGCAGCGATCTTATAACGGGATTTGCATCAACCGCATGTTAATCATCCCTTGTTGACGGGGTAGCGGCTATGCCTCAGGGATTATCAAAAAGCCGGCTGTTGATGGCCTGTAATGAGGCTGCCACATCCCGCATCTGCTGCAGCTCCGCCTCGTTCAGGTCGATCTCCTTGATGCTGTCTATGCCGTTTTTGCTGATAAGGCTCGGAACGCCTATACACACATCCTGCAGCCCGTATTCTCCCTCCAGGTAAACGCTGCTGGGTATAATGACATGATGATTGCATAAGATGGATTGTACCACGTGGGCCACTGCTGCGCCCGGGCCATACCAGGCTGAAGTGCCCAGCAACTGTGTCAGCGTAGCGCCGCCTACTTTGGTTTTTTGCACGATATCTTCCATTTCCTGTTCTGACAGGTAGCACGATACGGGAACTCCGTTATAGGTGGCCCACCGTATCAGCGGTATCATACCCGTATCGCTGTGCGCTCCTACTACAAGCGCGCTGATATCAGAAGGGCTTTTCTGGAGCGCCTGGCTTAAATAATATTTGAAACGGGCGCTGTCCAGGGCGCCGCCCATACCGAATATCTTATTCCGTGGTATTCCCAAGGTCTTATAGGCCAGGTAGGTCATGGTATCCAGCGGGTTGCTGACAATGATAAAGAAAGCGTCCGGAGAGTGACTGAGCGCTTTAAGCACCACTTCCTTTACGATGCCGGCATTGGTGGCGATCAGCTCTTCCCTGGTCATACCCGGCTTCCTGGCTATGCCGCTGGTAATGACCACCACATCGCTGCCGGCAGTGGCCGGGTAATCGTTGGTAACACCTTTTATCGTAGTGTAGAAGTGATTGTAAACGGCTGTCTGGTTCAGGTCCATGGCCTTTCCTTCCGCGAAATTTTCCTTGATGTCCAGCAATATCAGCTCGGACAGGAAATTGCGCTGCGCCAGGTAATCCGCACAGCTGGCGCCGACATTGCCCGCACCTATAACAGTTACTTTCATAACAACCTGGAATTTGATTAGAAGGTACAATTTCGGAAAAATGCACGAACTAAACAATAATGATGCATGTTACCCGGGCAGGCTTATAGCTTTATGCCTGCCTGCAATGAAAACTTGAACCCTACGCCGGTCTTTAAGCCCTTATCAAAGGTCAACACCGGCATAGGCGGCACCGCATTGGCACCCAGGAAAAAGCGCTTGCTTATATGCCAATAGAAATTATTATTCATGCCTATGGAAATACCATAGAATATATCCTGTCGGTAAGGGTACCTCTCCGTATAGGTATCCTGGAATCTCCCCACTCCGGAATGTACTCCTACAGCATATTCAAACCTGTTTTTCTGTACCACCGTTGCATTGAATGCCGCGGTCACCAGGTAATATTTATGCTCATTCCAGCCAGGAATATATAGCTGTTGGCCATAATAGAATCCTAATTGAATGCTCCTGTTATGTGCTGTGCCGAAATACCTGGTATATTCTACGCCTTTGTGGAAGGTCCTGTAAAAAAATCCGATAGGTATTACCGAAAGATAATTGTTATAATGGACACGTTGCGCATAGAGCGTTATTCCATTGCTCGATAAAAGCAACAATACCAGGTAGGCTTTAAGGAGTATCCTGTAATACATATGCAGTAGCTTTAAGTTGAAAATAAACTCACCTCGGTGGTTAAAATATATTATGAAAGTCTTTGGATCAAAGACGTACTACCCGCCACTGATCTTGGGTAGTCTGCAGAATAAATTGCATGGGAGATGTTCTGATACCCGATTTTTACCGGTATATTATGTATTACCTGGCGGGCCTATAATACATCCTGTTGTCGATCATATCATTCACATACACCTGCTTGTAGTAATGGAAATGACGCTGCAGGACTGAAATGGCCTCCCGGTAGCTGAGGTCAGCCTGCAGGTTGGTTGTGTTCATACTGTCTGCAGGGAAACGGTACACACCGGTGAGCTGCTCATTGAAATAGGTCAGTTGCAGGCTGTCGCTGATAAAGTAAGTATCTGTTCCTGCCTTGGCCAGGATCATGCCGTTGCCTCCGCGGGCGTCACGTCCCAGGGCATAATAAGGCTCCGGGTACCCGAGAGCGGTCATTACGGTGGGCAGAATATCTATCTGCTGCATCAGGTGGGAATTGCGTGTGGCAGGAAATGCCTGCTGTGAGGGGTCGTATATAAAGATCGGTATCCGGAACTTGCCGGTCTTATACATATAAAAATCATTGGAGCCTATAGGAGAAGCATGGTCAGCGGTAAAGATGAACAGGGTGTTGCTGAACCAGGGCTGTCCGGCTGCTTTCCGGAAGAACTGCTGCACCGCGTAGTCGCTGTAACGTACCGCGCTGTATATCGGCAGCCCCTCTTCTTTGAACCGGTCCCGGTACCGGGCAGGAATGATATAGGGCTGGTGGGAGTTGATATTGAACATGGAGGCATGAAAGGGTTGCTGCAGCTGCGCTATTTCATCGGCCACACGTTGCAGGAACGGCTCATCCCATATGCCCCAGCTACCGTCATAATCTTTTTCATTATTGTATTCCCTGCGCCCGAAATACCGGTCATAGCCCGCGTTTTTGGCAAACAGGTCAAAGTTCATGCTCCCGTTCGTGGCATTATGAAAGAAAACAGAAGTATAGCCGTAGGGCTTCAGCAGGCTGGCAAAGGAATTGATATTGTTATTGGCATATGCCGAGGTGATGAAGGAATGATCCGTAAGCCCGGGTATGCCGGCAAGTATGGCCGGTATGCCCTGTGCCGACTGGAAGGAATTGGCATAGGCATTGGTAAAGGTATAGCTGATCTGCATCAGGCTGTCCAGGAAAGGCGTATAGCTTTTACCGGCGGTAAGGCCGGTGAATTCCTTTGAAAAGCTCTCCAGGATGATCACCATCACATTCCTTGGGATAAAATCCCGCCCTGTATCGGGGTAGTGGATGGGTTGCACATAATTCCTGGCTTCCGCATCATCTGTATAATGTACGTGCTCCATTTCCCGGCTCTGCAGGGAAGTGATGATATTGAAGGTGGTATTGAGCACCAGCGGAACCTGCTGGTTAGTGGTATATAATATGGCATTCCTGGGGGTGATCGGTACCAGTTGCAGGCCTCCCCTTACCCCGATGACCATAAGGCCTGCGGCTGCCAGCGCTGCTGCGCTGTGCTGCCATAGCACCCGCCTGTTGCCCAGAGCGTTAGAATTAAGCAGGAGCCTGTCGCTTAGCCTGAATATGCGCCTGGACAGCATATAGATGCCCCAGGTCATAGCACCGGCCAGCAGGAAGAGGTACCAGAAGTCCCGGAAGAACCCCGGCAGCAGGCTAAGGAAGTCGCCGCCCCTGCTGATCATCTGCAGCACATCGGCATTGCTCCTGCGCTGGTTATACGGGAAGTATTTCCAGTCGGCCAGCTCAAAGCAGAGCACAAGGGCAAAGATGACCGTGAAGGCCAGGCTCCAGTACCGGGATGTTTTATAGTTCCATTTAAAGGGCAGGAGCAGCAGGAAGAACATAAGCCCTGTTGTCATACAGATAGCGGAGAGGTCAAACCGGAGCCCGTACCAGGACAGCCGTAGCAGCTCGGGGTGTCCGAAGAAATCCCTGTTGCTGATATAAAAGCCCCAGCGTGTCAGGAAGAGCGCTGCTACACATAAAAAAAGGTGTGCTGCTATGCTCCACCCCTTTTGCTTTAGATTATATGACCGGTAAGGTATCACAATATCATTCTCCGGATTCATTTTGTAATTGCCGCATGCGGGTTTGTTTGGCATCTCTGAGAAATTCTGATGCAAAAATAAAATTGTTCAGCAATTCGTCATCACTGAAAATAATATCCCTGTTGGAGCCTTCCCATTGTTTGTGGCCCTGGTGCATATAAACGATATGGTCGCCGCTTTCCAGCACGGTGTTCATATCGTGCGTATTGATGACGGTCACCATATTGTACTCCGTGGTTATCTCGCGTATCAGGTGGTCGATGACCAGCGAGGTCTGGGGATCCAGCCCGGAGTTGGGCTCGTCACAGAAAAGATATTTGGGATTGAGTACAATGGCCCTGGCCAGCGCTACCCGTTTTTTCATACCGCCGCTGATCTCGGAAGGGTATTTTTTATTGGCATCCTTCAGGTTGACCCTTTCCAGCACTTCCTGTACGCGTTTGAGCTTTTTCCTGTACCCGTCCTTTGTAAACATATCCAGGGGGAACATGACATTCTCCTCTACGGTTTTGCTGTCAAACAATGCAGAGCCTTGGAACAGCATACCGATTTCCTGGCGGACCTGCTTGATCTCATCCGGACCCGCGGTAACGATATCCATGCCGTTATATAATATCTGACCTTTTTCCGGCCTGAAAAGACCGATCATACATTTCATAAGCACTGTCTTCCCGCTGCCGCTGCTTCCTATGATAAGGTTGGTTTTGCCGGCTTCCATCGTAAAGTTGACATCAATCAGCACGTTTTTGTCACCAAAACTTTTATGCAGTCCTTTTACTTCTATCATTGTTGTTGTTGAAAATTATTGGGTGTGGTATGCGATCAGCCCGTCTTTGGGAGCTTTCAGTATCTTTCCTGTCGTGAGCCCGTAAGAGGCGTGCAGGTCCTTAATGATATCCCTGAAGGCATAAGCAACGGCCCCCACGAAGTGAACGGGATATTTCCAGCTTTCCCTGTATTTTAATACGTGTTTCTGGTGGAACTCTATCAGTGCGTCTTCAATGATATTCTCTACCATATAATGACCCCTGTGGTCCATCAGGAACTGTGTGAAGCCGGCAATATACCTGTTGGGAAAAGGCCGGGAATATATGTTGTCAAGGATGGCGGTGAGGTCATTGCCGTAGCGGCTTAAGAAAGACTCTTTCAGCTCATCATCGAAAGTATTGTAAAAATAATACTGCAGCACTTTTTTACCCAGGTAGGTGCCGCTGCCCTCATCCCCGACAATATATCCCAGGGAAGGGTTCTGGGTTTTTATCCTGTTCCCGTCAAAGTAGGCGGAATTGCTGCCGGTACCCAGGATGCAGCAGACGCCTTTTTCCAGGCCGCAGGTGGCCCTGGAAGCCGCAAGCATATCAGAATAGGCTTTGACGTTCTTGATGCCGAAGTGTTTGCTGAGCTGCTTTTCGACGAACTTGGCCTTGTTGCTGTCCTTTACGCCTGCGCCGTAAAAAATGATCTCTTCAATGTTATTACGTTTCAGGTCCAGGTTCAATTCCTGCTGAAGTATGGTGGCGTATATTTCTTCGCCACAGATAAACGGATTCAGTCCCGAGGTCTGGATAGTTTTGGTAGCTTTCCCGTTTTTAACCAGGATCCAGTCGGTTTTAGTGGAGCCGCTATCTGCTATTAACAAAGACATACGATTTTGATTTGTTGAATGTTATTGGTTGAAAAAATGACTTTCAGGTGAATATTTAGTTGAAAATAAAATCTATTTTCCAAATACTGCTATTTTATCCTGAATTTTTATGATGGAATAATGTTTATTTAACAAAATGAACGCGGCGTTACGGCTTTTTAAAAGAAAAACGCCCGGAACACTTTGTGCGGAGGACCACCAGGAGCTGTTTCCCCGGTATTGGCCGGCATTCTGATCCCTATCCCCAAAGGGCCGGAGTATCATTTATCGTTTGTAATAATTCCGCATAGCACAAGCCCGTTACCGGTGCGGATATGACCGGTAACGGGCTTATGTCTTTGTCTCGGTCCGCGGGGCATATAGTTGTTCCCGGTGGCCAATGCTTCAGTTCAGGTGGAATTTTGTAAAATGCGCATTTTTATGCCCGGTATGCTTCAGGAAACGGCTGAGATATAAGGTGATCTGGTCCAGCTCCAGCAGGAACCCGTCATGGCCATGCTGCGTTGCCACTACCTCCAGGTTGCTGTCCGGTATATACTGTGTCAACAGCAGTTGCTCATCGAACGGGAATAGCTGATCGTTCTCCAGGCTGAGGATCAGTGTGCGGGCTTTTATTTGCTGCAGCGCATTGACGAGCCCTCCCCTGTCACGTCCCACATCGTGGCTGTCCATCGTCCTGGTAAGGAAATAATAGCTCAGCGCCGTAAAGCGCTTTGCCATTTTCTCTCCCTGGTACCACTGGTAAGTGCTGGCTTTAAATACCTGCTGGTCCACCGGCAGGCCCGTATAGTCGGGATGAACACCTGATTGGTGCAGCCGGTAGGTCTCTGCAGTACGGTAAGACAGCAGGGCGATGCTGCGCGCCACTTTCAGGCCGTTCTCTCCTGCTGCAGGATGGCAGGTGCCCCAGGTAGGGTCCAGCGCTATAGCCTGCCGCTGGGCGGTATTGAACGCGATCCCGTAAGGCGTATGGGTAGCGCTGGCAGCTATTACACATATGTTTTTGAATACCTCTGCCTTTTCCACTGCCCATTCCAGCAATACCTGTCCGCCGAGAGAGCCCCCGAGACCAAGGTATATGTGCGGAAAGCCCAGGTACTCCCGGAGCGCGTCAAAGGCCCTGGCGACATCCCTGGTGGTCCACACCGGGAAGTCATAATAATAGGGCGCGTCGGCTACGGTGTCCAGCGATAAGGGGCTGGTGCTGCCATAGCAGCTCCCGGGCATATTGGCGCATATGATGCAGTAATCCTTATCGTTGATAAGATCGTTATGGCCTACAAGTCCCTTCCACCAGTCGAAACAATCCGGGCTTCCTGAAAAGGCATGCAGCACCCAGACGATATTGTCCCTGGCGGCATTGGGCTGTCCCCATACCTGGTAGGCCAGCTTCAGCCGGGAGATTTCCCTGGCGCTTTCCAGCCGGAAGGCGCCAGGGTGCTCATAAATATGTAATACGGACATCTTAAAGATTTAGGGTTTAAACGGATGCTGCCGCCACTTTTTCCGGCCGGGCGATGCGTGCGGCAGCCTGCCTGAAGTCGGCAATAATATCGTCTATATGTTCAATGCCGGGGCTTACGCGGATAAGCGTGGGCGCTATCCCTGACTGTGCCTGCTCTTCTGCCGACAACTGTTCGTGTGTAGTGGAGGCCGGGTGGATGACCAGGGTTTTGGCATCGCCCACATTGGCAAGATTGCTGGCGAGCTGCAGCGCATCAATAAAAGCGCTTGCATCCGCTTTGCTGCCTTTGATATTAAAGGTCAGCACGCCTCCGAAGCCATGCCTTAAATATTTCTTTGCCTTCAGGTGATCCGGGTGACTCTCAAGACCCGGATAGCTGACAGTGGCTACCCAAGGCTGCTGCTGTAGCCAGCGGGCAAGCGCCAGCGTATTGTCGGCATGACGCTGCACCCTGAGGGATAAGGTTTCCAGGCCCTGCAGCAGCAGGAAGGAATTGAACGGGCTGAGCGCAGGACCCAGGTCCCTCAGTCCTTCTACCCGTGCCCTTATGGCAAAGGCGATATTAGGAAGACCCAGGGCATTGCCGGCTCCGAAGGTTTCCCAGAATTTAAGTCCGTGGTAGCCCTCGGACGGCTCTGTGAACTGGGGAAACTTCCCGTTGCCCCAATTGTAGGTGCCGCCATCTATAATGATGCCCCCGATGGAGTTGCCATGCCCGCCTATCCATTTGGTTGCAGACGCCACAACGATGTGCGCGCCCAGCTCCAGCGGCCGTATAAGATAGCCGCCCGCCCCGAAGGTATTGTCTACTATAATGGGCAGGTCGTATTTGTCCGACAGTTGCTTAAAGGCGTCGAAATCGGGTATTTCCAGGCCGGGGTTGGCGATGCTTTCCAGGTAGATGGCCTTTGTCTTGTCATCTATGAGCTTTTCAAAGTTGCTGATGTCGTGGAGATCCGCGAACCTGGCCTCAATGCCGAATCTTTTAAAGGCCACCTTGAACTGGTTATAGGTGCCTCCGTAAAGCTGCTTCGTGCTGATGAAATTCTCTCCGCTGCTCACGATATTGGTAACAGCGAGCAACTGGGCGGCCTGTCCGCTGGATACCGCTACAGCGGCTACGCCGCCTTCCAGGGCTGCCAGTCTTTTTTCCAGCACATCCGTTGTCGGGTTCATGATCCGGGTGTAGATATTACCGAAGGCCTTAAGGCTGAAAAGGTCTGCCGCATGGGCTGCATTATCAAAGACATAAGAGGTGGTCTGGTATATGGGTACGGCGCGGGATTTCGTTACGGGATCTATTTCCTGTCCGGCGTGTACCTGTAAGGTCTCAAATTTTTGTGTGCTCATTTTGTATAAACATTTTTGAAGTTGAAAAAAAAATATGACGGTTCTTGTTTTTTTAGACAGTTTGATGGGAGGTATAGTAAGATGCCTGGCTGTGTGCCGGGGCTTTCTTTTCCGTAATGCCATCTTCAAAAAGCAGCAGGGAGATGTGTTCAGATTGCCACCAGTCGTTTTCCAGCAGGTAGTGGTAAGATATTTCCCCTATGATATAACTGCGTTCAGGGTCATCGTGAATGGTCTGTATACTCCTGAAATCGGTCAGCGGCAGCTTTACATTATGCGGGTGGCTGACATATACCTTAAGGATGGCATCGTCCGCCAGCTTATTGCCCAGTTGCTGCCGCAGCTTGTGGTATTCATACTTATAACCGTATGATAATGCCGCGATATCGCTGAGCACCGCCGAAGCTGTGGGGAAGCTGCCCGCGCCCTTCCCGTAAAAGAACTGCTCATCTGCCAGACTGCTCCTGATAAGGATCCCGTTATATTCCTCCTTCACAAAGGACAAAGGACTGCTGTTCCTGACCAGGGTGGGCAGCACCAGGGCGGCTATATCGCCATTCTGCAGTGGCTTGGCCTGCGCTACCAGCTTGATCTGTGACTGGTGCTGCTTGGCATATCTTACATCATACCCGTTGATATTCCGGATGCCGTTGACCAGTATCTCGTCAGGCCTGGCAACGATGCCGAAAGCGTGCGCCAGCAGGATGACGAGCTTATGAAGGGCATCGGTGCCCTGCACGTCCAGAGCCGGGTCCAGCTCGGCAAATCCCAGGTCCTGTGCCAGTCGCAGGGCGTCCGCGTATTCCAGGTTGTCTTCAAATACCTTGTGAAGTATAAAATTGGTAGAGCCGTTGATGATGCCCGAAAGATGCTGGAGAAAATCATTGTTGTAATATTCTTCCAGGTTCCTGATCACCGGGATAGAGGCGCATACGGAGCTTTCATACAGGAAGGAGGTGTTGTGGTGACTGTGCAGCGCTATGAGCTCCTGCAGGTTTTCCGCAATTAATTTCTTGCTGGCGCTGACCAGCTGCTTGCCGCTGGCTATCGCTTTCAGGGCTATGGCCTTTGCCGCGGCGGTATCATTGATGACCTCCACGATCACGTTGATCTCGGGGTCGTCCAGGAGCTCGTCCGGGTTGGTGGTGAAGAGCCGGGCGGGCGCATTCCTTTGCTTGTCCGCGTCCTTGATACATACTTTCTTGATCGATGCGTCCAGGTAGATCGCATTGTTTAAGGCCAGGTACAGGCCTTCTCCTACAACGCCAAAGCCAAAGAGGCCGATGACTAACTTTTTTTGTGTAGACATTTGTTTGCTTTTTAGATGGGTATACAGAATTATAAAAAAAGACCCAATGCGATTTATTCTGCATTGGGCCGGTTGTATTGTATGGGCTGTTGTCCGTGATCTCAGGAAGAGCAGAATATCATATCCTGAAAAGCATACGGCAGCATCATTGGACACATTATCCAATGACAACAACGACTGCACATGGTATTACGGAACAGTTTGTTCATTTGCTTATGAGTTTTAATGCCGCTAAAAAAAACGCTCCCGGCTTTAGGAAGTCAGGAGCGTGAATATTGACAGTATATTACAATCAGGTTCTCTTGACTTATCTTTCCTTTCGGCTGGATGTAGCACCTTTTTCATATCGAAATGGTTGCTAAGACTTCACAGGGCCATATCCCTCTGTCTTTCTTGATAAGCGTTATCTTGGCGATAACAGATGCAAATGTAGCGTGAAGGAAGTTACTGACCAAATAAATTAAAAAAATTTTTTGATTTAAAAATACTGCTCTATATTTGCAGTCTTAAAAAAGTGAGGCGTTTATAAAGCGCTGAAGTTCTTTGTAAAAGCATAAGCAGAAGTAGCTCAGCTGGTAGAGCATAACCTTGCCAAGGTTAGGGTCGCGCGTTCGAATCGCGTCTTCTGCTCTTTCAATGCAAAGTTGATAAGGCCCTGGTGGTGAAATTGGTAGACACGCAGGACTTAAAATCCTGTGGGCAGCAATGCCCGTGCCGGTTCAAGTCCGGCCTGGGGCACTTTATCAGAACCGTATTGAATCTCTTGCTTATAGCTTTTAATGCAGAAGTAGCTCAGCTGGTAGAGCATAACCTTGCCAAGGTTAGGGTCGCGCGTTCGAATCGCGTCTTCTGCTCTTCAATGTAAAGTTGGAGCGCCCTGGTGGTGAAATTGGTAGACACGCAGGACTTAAAATCCTGTGGGCAGCAATGCCCGTGCCGGTTCAAGTCCGGCCTGGGGCACGGTCCGAAGCCCGCTTAGCTTAACTAAGCGGGCTTATTTTATCCCGCCTTTAAGCTGTTCCGCAGGCTTATTTACCGTCAGCCTGTTGACCGTGATCTGTTCATTGGTCAGGCCGTTACGGCAAGACGATTATTTGAAGGATATGTGAGGTGCCTGGTGAATGAATGAGGCCTGTATGGAATGGAGAGATGATGGCCGGATGCCAAAACGGGTGTCGCGGGTTAGGCGTATGCAGGATATTTTTACATTAAAGTGTTATGGCTGATTGTTACCGGATACCGGTCTGGATGTTCTTATGGGGCATAATGACCTCATGGTGTGGCCGATCGGGGCCCGTTTATTTCCTCTGCTGACGTCGTTCCTCGACAAAATGTTTGGCATCTTCCCATACGTCTTCTGCCGCATCTTCTACCTGCTCAAGGGAATCTTCTATCTCTTCAGTGGTGTCCTGGATGAATTGTTCCGCTTTATCTGTGAGCTTATCCAGATTGTCTTCAATGGCGTTCTTAAGTTCGGTAAAAGCAAGCTTGGCTTTATCAAAAAGTGTCATAAAAGAAATGTGCTTAAAATATACCTGCATGATAATTATAGTATTGCAAAATCCATACCAGAAATCATCATTTGAATATTCTCTGCAAAAGTATGAACATTATTGATGCCGCCAATAGCATCAATAATACTATAAATATTTAAAATACTGGTTGAACGCTCAATAGCTTAACTTTATAGCAGGGCGGCAACGTATTTTCTCCACAGGCCGCCGGGGTCATACAGGGGGTATTGTTTCCGTAACGATAGCGTGGCCGTTGTATCTGGGTACCACCTGGTATTGATTGGGTGTGGTGCAGAATTCCATATCTTTTTCCAGCCCGAAGCTGCTCAGCCTGCGGTAGTGATTGCTGTCGCGCAGGAAGTCGAGCAGGGAGGGAGCCCGGCGGGACTGCTCGTAGAGGTCCATACACAGCCTGGTGCTGTCGCATGCTATTGTGAAATGTTCCTGCAATTGTGTGGCTACCGCACCCGCATACAGGCTGTCTTCCTTATTTACCCTGTCCTTCCAGGCTGCGCAGGCCAGCAGCACTTTTTTGTTCTGCCGTATTAGATAGCTGCTGACGGCGTCCAGGTTGAGGAAAGACCCGATGATGATCTGGTCGGCATTTTCCACCATATGAAGAAGCTTGGTGCCGTTGGTCGTGGTCAGGGCGAGGGTCTTGTCTTTTATGAACGCAGGCGGGTATTCGAACGGGGAGTTGCCGTATTCCAGGCCCGGCGCTACCTTGCCATCCCTTTCACCGGCTGTGATATATCCCGGGTGGAGGGATTTAAGGGTAATACATTCGTTCACATCCGCTACCGGGATGACTTCCCTGGCTCCGTTGGCCAGTGCGGTGGTAATAGTGGAAGTAGCCCGGAAAATATCTATTATAACTACTATGGTATGCTCCGTATCAAATAAGTGTAATAATGCAGGGGACAGGCAGGTTTCTACAATGGGTCTGTTCATACGGCAAAAATAACATTAAATGGCAATTCTATCAAAAAAGGCAACTATACAGTTGCCTTTGATTCCGGAAAAAATGTAAAAGATTATTTTAGGGGATGTGCACCGTCTGTGGCCGGTACAATGCTGATAGTAACATCATCAAGCATAGGGGAGCCTTCCACGAGACCTCCTATGGTCTTGTTCCAGTACTGCTCACCGGTCTCCGTATCTATGCAGATCATGATCTGGTCGTAGCCGGCAATGTACACTTTGTCCTTATAAACTATAGGGCTGCCTTTGATCAGGCCTACCGTAGGCACTTTCCAGTTGACAGTTCCGTCAATGATATCAATATTGTAAACATTCCTGTCATAGCCCCCGAAGTACACGTTCTGCTTATATACGAAGGGAGAGCTGGATATCCTGTCGCCGGTCTTAATGCTCCACCTGAGGCGTCCCGTTTCCGTATCCAGGGAGTAAAACCTGGAGTCATAGGAGCCGAACAGGATATTGCCGCCGATGGTCAGTATGGTGGATGTAATGGCGCCGCCGGTCGTATAAGACCATTTGACCGCGTTGGTCCTTGTATTGACAGCATACACTTTGCCGTTCTGGTTGCCGATATACATGATCGAATCGTTTTCAACACATGGAGAGCTTACGAATGAGCCCGGATCGGGAGCGGTGAATGTGGCATTGGTAAAAAGGGAATCTTCCCGGAAGGTCCTTACGGTATTCTGTGCGGATACGAACACCTGCTTGTGGGCCTTTCCGACAATATCATGTATGGTAGGTGCACCGGTAATGATACCGCCGGCATCACCCGAATGTATGGTTGCCAGTGTGCCGTTATCTATGAGGTGCAGCCTGCTGCCTGCCGCTACATACAGGATATTGTTATAGCTGAGCGGTGTAACGAGGATAGGCGCGCCGAAATCCCGCTGGTTAATGACCTTGCCCGTTATCCTGTTGACCTTATACAGTATGCCGGCGCTGGAGGAGATCCAGGCGGCATTGTTGTGTATGACCACGCTGGTCAATACCGGGGAACCTGCATTAAGCTCCCACTTTTTCTCGCCCGTCAGGGGGTCCATTGCATATACAAAATTGTTGTTATTGCCGATATATAAAGTAGTAGAGACTTCTTTCGGGATAACCGTATCGTTACTATACTCTTTTTTACAGGAATTAAAGGTGAACATACTTGTAACAGCAAGCCCCGCTGCCAATAAACTACGTCTACATATATTCATTATACAATGATTTAGTCTGAATGTGTTGAATTAACGTACAATAATACAAAAATAATTACTGATATCAAAAATATGTTAACGGTATTTTGGAAATATTTATTGCCCGTTTTTTTCCCGGCTGTATTTTCTGATCTTGTGGTATTTAAGCCATTTTTCCATGGCGGCCATTTTGCACATCAGGTACCCTTCGTAGCCGTCCAGGAATCCCAGCCGCAGGATAAACCGTTGGAAAAATGTCCAGTGGGGTACCAGGACGGCTTTGAGCAGGCTTATGCCTTTGTCCTGTGCCACCGCATGCAGGGCCGACAGCTCGGTATAGGTCTCGATCTTTTGCAATTGCTGCCCGAAAGTGGCCATGGTATAGTGCAGCATATGATGGGCAAGCCTGCCTGTCCGGGCCGATGCTGCGGGTTCCCAGAATTCATGCACGCTCAGCGTTTTCCAACTGCCCTTTGTCCTGTTGAACAGGCGTATTTTGGCATCAGGGTACCAGCCCCCATGACGCAGCCATTTGCCCAGGTAATTGTTGAGCCGGGGAATAGCATAGGCGTCGGCCGGGGGGACGGTGTTCTTGAAGGCTTGGATTTCTGCCGCAAGCTCCGGTGTCAGTACCTCATCTGCATCCAGTGACAGGACCCAGGTATGAGCGGCCAGCCGGTTCGCATCATTTTTCTGGACACCATAGCCTTTGAATGCCTGCCGGTACACCCTGGCGCCTGCCTGTTCTGCCAGCATCACCGTATCATCCGTGCTGTAGCTGTCCAGCACGATGACCTCATCGGCCACGGACCGGACCGATTCCAGGCACTGCCGGATATGCCCGGCTTCATTAAAGGTGATTATTACAACGCTTAATTGTATCGGAGCCATTATTAATTTTAAAACATGGTGTAAAAGTAAGAAATACTAACTGACTATCTCTATATAGGAAACAAAGCCGTTATAAGCTACCAATTATTATAAGAGATGCCTCACATCCGTTCGGAATGACCGGCACCCTCAGCTACTTTATAGCAAAAGCGGTTCCTGACCCGCAGAGAGGACACTTGCCCAGCGAAGCGTATGCGTAATAAAAAGTTGTTGCCTGTAAGCTGGGAGTCACTGAATACTATTACCATATTTTGATAAATCTGCCGACACCAATCCCCTGTCCCGTATGAACCTTTACAATATATTCCCCTGCTGCCAGGTTGCTGATGCTCAGGGTCGTATAATTGAAAAGCGGGGAGGGGGTTGCGTCCAGGAGCACCAGCTTCCCTGACATATCATATACCTCTACTTTATCAAAAATAAACTCCCCGACATTGATCCTGATATACTGGCTGGCAGGATTGGGATAAGGGAAGATATCAAAGAACATCTTTTTGCGGGATGTCTTGTCCTCGTAGTCCTTCCGTTCATGGAGCTCATAGGTGAGGTTATATACAAAGTCATATTCATATTGCGTCCATTTGTCCTGTTCCTGGTCGTATCTTGAATAGGTGCTGTAGGTTTTAAGGTTGTCATTGTGATCATACTCCAGCACTTCTTTGCCTATTTTTATGCTCAGGCCGTTGTCAATCAAATATTTCGTTACCGTTGTTAATTTATGTGTGGAGGAGTATTCAAAGATGATCTCTTCGACCCGTGATGCTGTTTTATTGGTAATTTTAGTGATCTGGTCCCGCTCATTCCTTTCAAAGCAGGAATAATAAGAGTCATACCAAACAGTATCGCCTAAAGGTGCAAGAAAGCCGGAATAGTGAATAGAATCTATAAGCCCGCTGGTCCGGTAGTTGACCTGTACATATATATGAACGATGCCTGGGTCCACTGTAACTATGGAATCGATACCGGGCTTAGGGTGATAAATATGCTGGCTTTCATAACTGGGGTTGAAACCGGAAGTTTTTTCAGTCCGGGATATCATGCTGAGGCTGTTTCCTTCATTATAATCGTACTGTATGTCGTTGGTGGTATGTATGGTATTGCCATAGGTTTCTGATGATATATGACGGATCATACGCTGTGCACCATCATAATAAAAACTATCTGCCTTTATACGGGCAGAATCATGGCCCATATAGGTCATGATGCTGCTTACGGTGCCTGCTTTATTGTGGTTGTAAAAGTAATACCTGGAATCTTGCTGCCTTTCGGCCCGGATGCCGCAAGACATCAGCTTGTCGCCGGAATGGTTAAACACATACAGTATGGAATCGTATCTGCTTTTAAATAATTTTATTGAATCGAACAATACCGGGTAGTGATAGCTAAACGTATCTAACGTGGCATAATGGGGAGGGTAGTCATTGTCCAGGTAAGTATATGCTCCTAATGGTTTTGCTATATTCCGGAGGGTAAAAAGGTGGAAAATATTATAATCAGCGCCCTCATTTTTATGCCATGAGAATTGGTAGGTATAATGTTTGTTAGGCCAGTACGGGCTTAAAATATATAGGCATTTCATCTCCGAAATACGGTAGAATGAACCGGGAGAGGCCTGTTGAGCGAAAAGTGCTGACGGTAAAAGCGTTAGCAGGAGGAGAAGTGTGCTCAGATATTTTTTCATATTCATTTTTATTAAGGACCGCAAATGTACACATTTATCAATGCAAAAAGCGACTGTCCCGGATACGGGGCAGTCGCTCTAAGGCTGGTATGTTTCGGATTAATGCTTTACAAAGCTTGCAGTACCTGCGCCTTTATCAGTTTGTAGCCTGATGATGTAGTTACCGTTGGATAATTGTTCCACATTCACCTGCGCTTCATTGCTCCGGGTTGCGTTCGCCTGTTGCTGCAGTACTACTCTTCCCATGGCATCATATACGGTAATGCCGCTGATAGCACCGCTTTCGGTTCTGATGTTCAGGACGCCGGATGCGGGATTAGGATAGAGGGAAACGGCACCTTTGGCCAGCTTGCCTACACTGCCGGGTGTATCATCATACAATTCGTAGTAGAAATTGTTCTGAATGTCTGATGAAGGCACATGCTCCCAGGCATTATTGACCGCATCATATGCAGAGAAAGTTGTGTAGGCGGTCAGATTGTTGTTGTTATCATATGTCATCGTTTCACGGTAATTGACCATAGGATCGTGCATTTCCACCGCGCTGAGCTTACCATTGGTATGGTACTCAAATTTTACTTCCGCCGCTTTGAAGTTGCTTTCCCATATTTCCACTCCCGTAAGCACATTTCCGGCATTCCTTAAATACCGCATCATCATACCGGAGGTTTGGCCGACTTCGGACATATGAAGTGAATCTATCAGGTTATTGGTCCTGTAGATGACTACCTGTTCAGAAGGGTCTCCGAGATCATCATAGCTGACCAGGGAATCCACACCGGCGCTTACCGCGTAGATCGTGTCTGTTGTTTTGTACGTTACCGCATTGCTTGGTACATCAATATCCAGGTATTCGTGCGCTACCATTTTATTGGAGCCGTCATAATAGAAGTTATCCACACGTTTATTGGCCATATCCCCGCTCACCTGGGAGGTTTTGAGATTGCTGCTGTTATAGATGACGCTGTCATAGCTGTTCAGGACATTGCCATCATAATACAGGATGGCAGTGAGGTTGCCGTTGTTGTCGTAGCGGTACAGGTTGTAGTTGCCTGTAGAGGCAAAGGTTACGGAGTCTTTCTTGTCATTCTTATAATAAAATGATTCGGTTTCATCCGGTGTATTGGCGAACGGGGCCGGGTAGATTTTCCGTTGTGTCATATCCGGTCCGGCTATAAGGGGATAGGAGTCAAAATAGGTAAAATCGAAATTTTCAAACAGGTAGTGGAAATTCTCCATATGGTACAGCCCGAAATCTCCCAGGATATCCAGGTTATTACCCCTGTTGCCTTCCCAGCTAATGGTCACTGAGTCAACTGGCTCAAAGGCTGTGAGTCCATATTCAAAAGAAGTGATAGCCACAGGCCTGTAAAATGATTCGGCAGTAGGGCGTGCAGCAGTTCCTTTGGAAGAGAAGGCGGTAATGCCGCCGCGGAATGCCGTGCTGTTTTGTTTTTTGGAATGCAGTAAGTTGCTTAAAGCAGTCCTTTGCTGTGCCTGCGCGGTCCAGCTTCCGAGTGCCATAAGAGCGAGTACGGATAGTTTGGTAATGTTTTTCATATAATTTGTTTAGGTCCTTAACGGGCGTTCCGGGTAAATAGTATGCGGGAATAGGTAAATATTTTTTAAACGGAAAGCGTACGGCCGGTATCCTTGATAATGCCCATGACGAAGGTGCTTTGCACCTGTCCCACATTGGCTACCTGGCTGAGCCGGTTGACATGGAAGTCATAATATTCCTCCATATTGCCGCAGATCACCTTAAGCATAAAATCGAACGCGCCGCTGATGTTGTAGCACTCCACTACTTCAGCCATCTGCTGTATGGCAGCAATGAACTGACCCCCGGATATTTTACTGTGCTCTTTCAGGGAGACATAGCAGATCACCATCAGGGTATTTTTGAATTTAGTGAAATCTATTTTTGTCGTATAGCCCTGTATGATACCGGCCTCCTCCATACGCCTGATGCGGTTGTGAACAGGAGTGGCGCTCAGGTGGATCTGCTGTGCCAGGTCTCTCACGCTCATTTTGGCATTTTGCTGCAACAGGCGGAGAATCTGTATATCTGTTTCATCCAGGGGTATCATATCCTGCGTGTTTTGTGAGTTTGTTCTGTGAAATTAATATTTTATAAGCATTTGTTCTGAATTTAATTACTGTAATTTGATTTTATACTATATATAGTATCTTTGCGTAGATTTTTTCACTTTTAAAAATTAAAAGTATTTTCATATTATGTCAACCGCAACATTAGATCTGACCTTGCCTTATAAGGTAAAAGATATGTCCCTTGCAGAATGGGGACGCAAAGAGATCCGCCTGGCCGAAGCAGAGATGCCCGGACTGATGGCCATCCGTGAAGAATATAAGCATGAGCAGCCCCTGAAAGGTGCCCGCATAGCCGGATGTCTTCACATGACCATTCAGACGGCTGTATTGATAGAAACGTTAGTAGCGCTGGGCGCTGAAGTACGCTGGAGCTCCTGTAATATATTCTCTACACAGGACCAGGCCGCTGCCGCGATAGCCGCTACGGGAGTAGGCGTATTCGCCTGGAAAGGACAGACCCAGGAAGAGGCCGACTGGTGTATTGAGCAGACCTTATTCTTCGGCTCCGAAGACCGTCCCCTGAATATGATACTGGATGACGGCGGCGATCTGACCAATATGGTATTTGATAAATATCCGCACCTTGTTGCCGGTATCAGGGGCTTATCTGAAGAGACCACTACCGGTGTGCACCGTTTATATGAAAGGATGGCCAACGGCACCCTGCCTATGCCTGCCATCAACGTGAATGACTCTGTGACCAAATCCAAATTCGACAACAAGTACGGTTGTAAGGAATCCCTGGTAGATGCTATCCGCCGCGCTACGGATGTAATGCTGGCAGGTAAGGTGGCTGTGGTTGCCGGCTATGGCGATGTGGGTAAAGGCTCCGCCGCTTCCCTGTCCGGTGCAGGCTGCCGTGTGATCGTGACCGAGATCGATCCTATCTGTGCCTTACAGGCTGCTATGGACGGTTACGAAGTAAAGAAGATGGAAAACGCCGTAAAAGAAGCGGACATCGTTGTGACGACTACCGGCTGCCGGGATATCGTTCGTGGTGAGCACTTTAAAGCGATGAAGGATAAAACGATCGTATGTAATATCGGTCACTTTGATATCGAGATAGATGTGGCCTGGCTGAACGACAATTACGGTCATACCAAAGATACCGTAAAGCCACAGGTCGACATTTACAATGTGGATGGTAAGGATATTATCCTGCTCGCTGAAGGCCGCCTGGTGAACCTGGGTTGTGCTACCGGTCACCCTTCTTTCGTGATGTCCAACTCCTTCTCTAACCAGACACTGGCCCAGATAGAGCTGTGGCAGCACAGTGACAAGTATGACAACCAGGTATATGTATTGCCTAAGCACCTGGATGAGAAGGTGGCCCGCCTGCACCTGTCCAAGATCGGCGTAGAGCTGGATGTGCTGACCCCCGAGCAATCGGCTTACCTTGGCATTTCGGTAGATGGTCCGTACAAGCCGGAACATTACAGGTACTAAGCTGCTTTAATTATAAAGAGACGGGACTTCCTCATGATAGCAGGAAGTCCCGCTTTTTGTGGCGTATGACTGAGCATGAATGCAGGCTGCCCGTGCCGGCTCAGCAGAAATGAGACTCTTTAATCCTCGCTATCCAGGATGGATTTCAGGTCGGCAGGCGAATAGTTGACGGACTTGAGCGTTTTGTTGTCGCTTTTCCTGTACACGAGGAACAGCCCGTCCTTCTCTTCATAATAGCTTTCCGTGCCGTCCTTGTCCATAAAGTGCTGCATAGTGGCTTCCGCTTCTGCCAGGCTTTTGCAGGCCTTGCTCATATTGGAGCGCTGCACCTCATCGAACAGCCGGGCGAACTTATCCTGCAGGCCGAATTCCAGGACGGCTCCTGAGAGTACATACTGCAGATCGCACAGGGCATCCGCCACTTCTACGATATTATTATCTTTAATGGCGGCTTCCAGTTCCTTCAGCTCTTCAGCGAGCAGGGATACACGCAGGGCGCAGCGTTCCTGCGATGGTATCCGGGGACTGTCCAGCACAGGGTGGTGAAAGGTCTTATGAAAAGCGGCTACCGAGGTTAATGATTTCGGGTCTTGCATTGCAGTGAATTTTTTGGGATTTTATAAAAAGCCGAAATTTAAGGAATATTACGGGTGCCCGGTCATTACAGAGGTATTATTTTTGGCGCTGCATATGGTATGCCGGATGGTGAGAAAAGATCACCGCGTATAAATTAACAGAAAGTACTTTTAATCATTTATGTAATACACCTGGAATGAAAGGTATTCTGGAAACAACTACAGAAAAGGACGGTTTTACCTATTCCTTTGATAAGCAGCGGATCGATACGGAAACGGTCCATGATTTCCTGGCCTGCAGAAGCTATTGGGCATTGGGTATTGACGCGGAGGTCGTCAGGGAATCGATAGCGCATTCCATTTGCCTGGGGGTATATGATGCGGATAACCGGATGGCGGGGTTTGGGCGAATGATCACGGACAGGGCCACCTTCGGCTACCTGGCGGATGTGTTTGTCCTGGAAGACTTCCGGGGACGGGGCATCTCCAGGCAGATGATGCAGCTCTTCTGCGGACTGGCGGAAGCGTTCAGGCTGCGGCGGTTCCTGCTTACAACGCAGGATGCCCATGGGCTGTACGCGCAGTGCGGCTTCAGGCCGTTCCCCTGGCCGGAGCGCCTGATGCTGTATACCGGGCAGGCGGGCTCCTGAGCAGCTTACCGGATAAAAAGGCAGGCAGGTACAGCATGCTGTCCTATTTTGAAATACTTTTGCCCTATGAAGCAGATCATTCTACATAAAGGCAAAGACAAGGCCGCCTGGCAATTGCATCCCTGGGTGTTTTCCGGGGCGATCAGGACAATAACAGGCGAGCCGGAGAACGGGGAAATAGCGGAAGTTTTGAATACAGATGGGGAGTTTCTTGCTTACGGCGCTTATAATAACAGGTCCAGGGTAGCTGTAAGGCTCCTGGAATGGCACCGGGATATCCCGGTGGATGAGGGCTGGTGGCGCCATAAGCTGCAGACGGCCTTCACTAACAGGATGCATTTGCTGAACGGGCAGAACAATGCCGCCCGGCTGGTATTCGCAGAGGCTGATTTTTTACCGGGACTGATCGCCGATAAATACGGGGATTATATTTCCGTGCAGATCCATGCGGCCGTCACGGAAAAGATGAAGCATATCATTATAGAGGAGCTTGTAAAGCAGTTCGACCCTAAAGGTATTTACGAGCGCAGCGACCTGGGCTCCAGGGAGCATGAAGGGCTTCCTGACCATAACGGTGTATTATACGGCGCGGCACCTCCCGAGTTTGCGGCTATCATAGAGAACGGCATCCACTATCATGTAAATATCGCGGAAGGACAGAAATCGGGCTTCTACTGCGACCAGCGGGAGAACAGGCGCCTTACCGCACAGTATGTACAGAATAAGCGTGTGCTGGACTGCTTCTGCTATTCCGGCGGATTTACCTTAAACGCGCTGGCAGCCGGGGCTTCGGAGGTTATTTCCGTAGACAGCTCTGCGCTGGCGGTGGCTACCCTGCAGCGCAATGTGGCGCTGAACGGCCTGGATGCCGCCCGCCATACAGCGGTAAGATCGGATGTCAATCAATACCTGAGAACGCTGGGCGCACAGGAAGAGCGCTTCGATGTGATCATCCTGGACCCTCCCAAATACGCGCCCACGCGGTCTGCGCTGGAAAAGGCTTCTCGTGCTTATAAGGACCTGAACCTGAGAGGCCTGATGCTGCTGGAGCAGGGCGGGCTGCTGGCTACATTCTCCTGTTCGGGCGCGATGGATATAGAGACATTTAAGCAGGTGGTGGCCTGGGCGGCGCTGGATGCGGGCAGGCAGATACAGTTCATACGCCAGTTCTCACAGCCGGAAGATCACCCTGTACGTGCCAGCTTCCCGGAAGGGGAGTACCTGAAAGGGCTGCTGGTAAGAGTAGTGGTATAAGCTATGCTATAAAATACAAAAGAGACCGGCACTCCCGGTCTCTTTTGTATTTATAAGATATTGGTGTCTTATTAAACGATCTTTTCCACCTGCATAAAGCTGAGCTCCACGGGTTGGGGGCGTCCGAAGATCTTTACCACAACCTTAAGGCGCTTACGCTCTTCATTCACCTCTTCTATCTCGCCATTGAAGTCATTGAACGCGCCGTCAATGATCTTGACGGTCTCTCCTACAATGAATGGCTCTGCAAAGCCGATGCCCTGCTCAGCCACGTCATCAATATTACCGAACATCTTGTTGACCTCGGACTTCCTGAGCGCTATGGGATTTTCTTTCCCGAGGAAATGTATCACATTGGTCACGCTTTGTATGCCCTGGATCATCGTATCGTTCAGCTTACCGTCCAGCGCTTCCAGCATGATATAGCCGGGGTACAGGATCTTTTCTCTTAAGACCTTTTTTCCGTTCTGGATCTTAAATATTTTTTCTGTGGGACACAGCACCTGAGTAATAGCATGAGACCAGCCATTGATCTGGATTTCCTTATCCAGGTATTCCTTTACTTTTTTCTCTTTACCACTCACTATACGTAATACATACCATTTGGTCACCTGGTCGGTAGTATTGGTTGTAGTCTGATTGTCGCTCATTGTTTAGTTTCAAATTAATCTTAATGAATGATATCCGGTTATTTTACACACCGTAAATTAATTTCATTACAAATTCAGAGGCACCATTCATACCTAACAGTATCAGCGTGATCACTAATAAAGCCACCAGGACGATAATGGTAGATTGTTGTAATTCATTCCATTTGGGCCAGGTTACCTTGTGGATCAGCTCATCATAGGATTCCTGAACGTATTTGCCGAATTTACTCATACATCAATTTATTTTTCGGGTATATTAATAATACAAAAATGTTTAATGGTAAGGTGTTATCCTCATCCATTAAACAAATATACATAAAATTTGATTATTTTGCACGGGCACCAGGATTCGAACCCAGATCAAAGGTTTTGGAGACCTCTATTCTACCATTGAACTATGCCCGTAGGGATTAAACAGCAAGCACTGGGGCTTGCCTGTTGATTTAATGGAGTGCAAATATACGTATTGTTAATTCAATATTCCAACAATTTTTTTATTTTTATAGAAATCTCATTCGGCACACAATCCCCAACCTATGATACGATCAGAAAAATGGTTTTTTACGGCTGTTCTTGCAGGAATATGGCTGTCCGTCACCGCGTGGTCACAGGATACCGGCTCCTGGAAGAAGGAGCAGCTTTACAGCGCGGACGCGCTTGCGGGTAAAGTCAGGAAGGCAGATACTTCGGGTATCTATATCCTGAATACCGGACCCATGGAAGATATATTATATGCTATCCATATCGGCCCGGTGGAAAATAAGAAATACGTGGACCGGCTGGCCGCCCTTTTGCCCCGCCTGGATAAGCGGCGGGAAGTTATCATTTATTGCGGCTGCTGCCCGCTGAAGGCCTGTCCCAACCTGTCGCCGGCATATGAATTGCTGGACCGGAGCGGGTTTAAGGTAAAGGTGCTGGCGCTGGAACAGGATCTGGAGGAAGATTGGATAGCGAAAAAATATCCGTTACAATGACCCAACCTATTTTTGAAATTAGTTGTCTTATTCAGTATGTAAATAAAAATTAAATTCTATTTTTATAACGTGTTAAATTATTATTATAGAAATCTGTTTAGATATGAATAAGATATTTTTATCCATTGTAGCGTTGTTGTTCGGCATGCAGGCCGCCAGAGCGCAAATGCCGGACTGCCTGAATAGCGGCGGTTACATCTATCTCCAGTATGGTACCGGTATCAGGAACTGGGATCCGGAGCAGGCCATCGGTCCCGCTAATCCTACTGTCAATACCATCGTACTGCCCGGCGGTGCAGGCGGACTGGCAGTTTCCGATTTCCTGGGCATAGGTCCTACCTATAAGACCTTCTATACCACAGTAGGCAGCAATTACTATTACTATGACGGTACCGCCTGGGTGAATACCACTCATAATACAGGTGCCGGGCCTGCTGTGAACATTACTGCGGGCGGCGGGTATATCTTCAATCTTGCAGGTGGTGCAGGGACCGTATATCGCTATGATGGTACCGGTCCGGGCGTTATGGTGCTGAACCTGGGAGGAATGCTGACAGGCCCATGGGATATGGCTGCAGATAAGGATGGCAATTTCTTCCTGCTAAAGCTGACGAACCCGCAATGGCTGCGTAAATATGATCCGAACGGTACGCTGGTCCAGGAATATCCGCTGGTGAATGCCACAACCAACTATAACCTGGGTGGCGGCCTGGCCGTATTCTGTGACAGTGTATATTTTACCAACCAGGATGGCGTATACAGCGGTGTTATAAAAGATGATACGGTATATTTTAATCCCACCGCGCTGAATCCTGTACCTGCATTTCCTTATTACGAGGATATTGCATCCTGTGAATCAGGCTCCCAGACGGTAGCTGTAGGCCCGGATACCAGCTTTTATTTGTACAGGGGCTGTATGAGCGGAATAGTGAAGTTCCAGATCAAGCCAAGACAGGATACCGTAAAGCTGAAGCTGAACCTGTTGGGTAACGCGCAGAACGGACTGGATTATGGCTGGCTGGATACCCAGATGGTATTCCGCCCGGGAGATACCGTACAATATATGGAGATCATTCCGTTGCTGAGAAACCCGTCTGTGGGCAATAAGAACCTTAAGATCGAAGTGCTTTCGCCTAACCCATGTAATCTGGCCGAATACAAGGTGGTGAGAACGATAGACGTCCTGATCAAAGATTCACTGGAAGTGGATATCATTTCTCCTCCGGTTACCGTATGCCCGGGTGATACCGTTACCATTACAGCGACCAAAGACCCGATACTGGATCATTTCTGGGAACCTTCCAATCTTATTTTCGGCAATGGCCTGACAGTGAAAGCATCGCCTTCCCTGACCACTACCTACAGCATCAGGGTGGAATATCCGGGAGCGCCGTCTACCTGTCCGCCAAGAACCAAGAAATATACCGTTACGGTAGAGCCTTACCCGGTTATCAGGGTACCGGATGACTTTATCATCTGTCTTACCGATAGCATGACCTTTGACGTAGGCGTGACGCCGGATAACCCGAAATATGATGTGACCTGGATACCGGCCAACGGCTTCAGCAATCCGAAGAATATGAACTCCAAATTCTTTGACAACCCGGGAACCTATACCAAGATCCTGAGGGTAGCCACACCGATAGCAAAATGTACGAAAGAAGAAGAATTCACCGTTACCATAATGCCGCCGTTCAAGATAACAGAGCTGTCCAATGACACTACCATCCGTTACGGCGATTCCATCAGGCTGACGGCAAAAGGAGAGAACGCTGCTATCTGGGTATGGAACCCGACCAGGTCTATCAGGGACTACAGCTTTGAGACCGTCACAGTATGGCCTAAGGAGTCTACCATTTATACGGCCATTGTATTTGATGAGTTCGGATGTAAGGATAGCGGGCAGGTAGAGGTGAAAGTGGTGTATCAGCCCAAGCTTATGATGCCGAATGCCTTCTCGCCGAATGGTGACGGACTGAACGATGTCTTCAAAATAGAAGGCAGGCAATATGAAAGGCTGATCAGCTTCCAGGTATTTGACCGCAACGGAACCAAGGTGTTTGAAACCACTAATATCAATAAAGGCTGGGATGGTACTTACCTGAACGGAGAAAAAGCAGGGGCCGGTGTTTATTTCTACTTCATAGAAATGGCCAATGTGGACAGGGAAACCTTCCAGTTCAAAGGAGACGTAACATTAACACGCTAATCACATAGCTTCTGACATAGGAAAAAGGGCTGCCCGTTTTGGGCAGCCTTTTCCTGTTTTTAAATACCTTGTTCCTGTTAATGGTGTAATTGATAACCCGGTATCAAAGAGTGTACGCCGGTAGATAAGGATGCTGCCTGTAAAAGTTTCCCTTACTTTTATTATCAGGCATAAGTGCCTCCCCCGGCAGTTGCTTTTCACCGGCAAGCGTGGTAAATACCGGCTACGTTTCCCGGCTCCGTGTACGCGCTTCGGCCTCCGGAAAAAATGAGCGCAGCGGTAACCGTAATTTACCGATTTTTGCAGCATGATAACAACGAAAAGGCATGGATACCTGCAGGTGTACCTGCAGACATTATGTCCGCCGGAAGTGATGGACAGCTTTCTTTTGCAATTGCAGGCTATGGATATACAGCCGGAATATGAGGTACGTCACGGGGATTTCAGGGAATACGAATTCTGCTACGAGGGTACCCGGATGGTCATTCAGTACGATGCCTTTGTAGGAATATGCCTGTATGCGGATAGCCTGGAAAATGCTACGGCAGCGGAAGAAGAAAAATTGTTGCGCCTGGCGGACCTGTTGCTGGGAGCGTAAGGGCAAAATAAAAACCGAACTGCTTTACATTCTGAAAATATAAAACAGTTCGGTCTGGGCTCTTAATGACAGGGAGGAAAGTTTATTTCCAGCTACTGATCTCCATACGCTCAGGACATCCTGATTTGGAAGAGCCGCAGGACTGTAACGATACTACCGCACAGCAGGCAAACAGCACAATGCTTATATATTTATAAATTTTTTTCATCTCCTGGATTTTTTTTATTTCTTTACGTAAAGATACTAAATTACATAAAAATTCCCAAAACAAAATAATTTTTAATGAGATTACATTTCATTGCTGTAGGGGGTGCGATAATGCACCAGCTGGCTATTGCATTGCAACGGAAAGGATACCATATAACAGGCAGTGATGACGAGATCACGGATCCTGCAAAGAGTAATCTTGCGGAAGCCGGGCTGCTTCCCGAAGTTCCCGGATGGTTCCCGGAAAAGATCACAGGCGACCTGGATGGTATCATCCTGGGTATGCACGCCAAAGCGGATAACCCGGAGCTGGTAAGAGCCGGGGAGTTAGGGCTTAAGATCTATTCTTTCCCGGAATATATATACGAGGTCTCAAAGAATAAGAAGCGGGTAGTGGTTGCGGGCAGCCATGGCAAGACCACCACCACCTCTATGATCATGCATGTGCTGAAAGAGAGCGGGCTGGCGTTTGATTACCTGGTAGGTGCGAGAGTAGCGGGATTTGAGCAGTCGGTAAAGATCACCGATGCGCCCGTTATCATCCTGGAAGGAGACGAATACCCGGCCTCTGTGATAGAAAAAAGACCCAAGATACACTTTTACAGGCCCCATATCTCGGTACTTACCGGCATCGCCTGGGATCACGTTAACGTATTCCCCACCTTCAGCAATTACAGGGAGCAGTTCGATATATACCTCCGGACATTTACAGAAGATAGTGTGCTGATATACAACCGGGAAGACGCGGAGGTCAGGTTCCTGGGAGAGAAGTTCAGCAATGTTTTCCGCACCGTACCCTACCAGACGCCCGACTTTATTATTGCGGATAATACCGTGGTTGTAAGCACGCCGTATGGTGAGCAGCCCTTACAGATATTCGGGAGCCATAATATGCAGAATATGGAAGCGGCCAGGATGGTATGTAATGAGCTGGGCATTGATGATCTGAAATTCTATAAGTCCATAGCGACTTTCCAGGGAGCGGCACGCCGGTTTGAAAAGATCAGTGAAAGAGAGGGCTTTACAGCCTACAGGGATTTCGCGCATGCGCCTTCAAAGCTCAAAGCTACATTGAAAGGCGCAAGAAACCAGTTTGCTGAGCATTACCTGGTGGCCTGCTTTGAGCTGCATACCTACAGCAGCCTGAATGCGGACTTCCTGAAAGAATATGAAGGCGCTATGGAGCATTGTGATGCGGGCGCCGTCTTTTTCAGCACGCACGCGCTCAACCTGAAAGGACTGCCTCCTTTATCAAAAGAAGATGTGAAGCGGCACTTCAAGCGGGATGATCTTGTCGTGTTTGATAAAAAAGAGGAGCTGGAGGAATGGATACAGGATGCTGTTGCCGGGTCGGACCGGCCGGTATGCCTGCTTTTGATGAGCTCTGGAACCTTTGACGGGATGCGTACGGATTTCTGAGACCAGGTACCTTGTAAAACAAAGGGCCGCGGTATATCCGCGGCCCTTTGCCTATTTAAGATAAAATGACTGTCTGCTTGCAGGAAACAATCTCGTTATAGCACCTTATGACGTTCCCGGCCTTACCCTTACAGGTGTATCCTGACGGAGGCTACCGGCTCTTCCATAAAGAGCCGTGCACCCTGGTCGAACGCAGCGGCATCATCGGTAGTGTAATATTCGCTGGTACCGCCTGCAGACAAGCTGTGAGCGATCTCCGGGTGATTGTCCAGGTACTGCTTCAGGCTCATTGCTACAAGCTCTCCCTGTCCGACCAGTTGTACATGCGGGGGAAGGAACTTCCTGATCCTGTCCTGTATCATCGGGTAATGGGTACAGGCCATGATGACCGTATCGATCTCCGGGGATTGTGCCATAAGCGCCTTTACATCCTTTTGTATATAATAATCCATGGCTTCATTCTCCGCTTCGCCGCTTTCTATAAAGGGCACCCACATTGGGCAGGCCTGCTGGAATACGGCCAGTTCCGGGAAAAACTTATGGAGCTCTATGGCATAGGACTGTGATTGTACCGTTCCCCGGGTCGCCAGGATCCCGATATGGCCGCTCCCGGTATAGCTTCCTACGGTCTCTGCCGTAGGCCTTATCACGCCCAGTACCTTCAGCGAAGGATCAAAATGCGGCAGGTCTTTTTGCTGTATGGTCCTTAATGCTTTGGCAGAAGCCGTATTGCAGGCCAGGATAACAAGCGGGCAATGCCGGCGGTGCAGCCACCGGACACATTCCAGCGTGTACTCGTAAACCGTTTCAAAGCTGCGGTTGCCGTAAGGGGCCCTTGCGTTATCTCCCAGGTAGATATAATCATATTGCGGAAGCTGCTGCCGGATCGCCTTGAAGACCGTAAGACCACCGAAGCCGGAATCAAAAATACCGATAGGTTGTTTCATAATCATTTAAAGATAGTATTCAGCATATTCCTGGAAGGGAACAGCTCAGACAGGTTCAGCCGGAATGCTACGCTTTTAAGCACCCGGTTTTTGCCCAAATAATATTTCCGGTAATTGTTCAGGTCCTCGCTTAATACAATTGGCAGGGCTATAGTGATATAGTCTGCCAGGTGGAATGCGATCCCTGCCTCATACTGTACGGCATTGTAATTGCTGAAGGTATACTTGCTTTTGCCGGTATAGGCAAGGTTGCCGAAGATGCTGAAGGGTGTCTTGGGTACCTGTATATCTATATTCAAGGCCCCCAGGAAATTGCCGGTGATGCCTACCTGCTCGGATAAAAGGCGGGTCTGTGTGTAAAAGCCGCCGCTGTTCAGCACCGACTGGTTGCTCCAGAAGCCGGTCTGCTCGTTCCTGCCTATAAAGGTGTGATCGTACAGGTAATCGTTCCAGCCGGAATGTGTAATGCTCAGCAGCCCGTTAAGGGGGATGTTATTGCCCAGCAACTGGCCTGCGAAGGCTCTTATGCTGATGCCTTTTTTGCCGGCTTTATAGGAGACCTTATAGCGTGCGTCCGCGCTCAGCAGCCCGAAGGATTGTCCCGCCTGCGCGTATAGCTTTAGGCTGTATGGATTGAACGGGCGGCGGTTGTTCCAGGCATAGGTAAGCGTATAATATTGCTGATGCTTGTACCCGTTTTTATGTATGTCAACATGGCTGTTGCTGTCTACGTTGTATCCTATGCTGTTGCGAGAAATATTATAGACGGCCGCTGTGAGGCTGTGCTGGTCATAGCTGCCGTAATCTGCCGGCTTGAAATTAAAGGTCACACCCAGTTTATTTTTAAGATACTGGACGCTCTGGCCCATAAGCGCCGGGTAAAAGCCGTCAGAGAATTTTTTAGAGTTCAGCGTAAAGGTGATATCCCTGAAAGCAGTATTGTTGAGCGGCCAGAAATAGCTGGCGTATCCCGTATATACAAACTGCCCGGATTGGAACCCGTACATGGGTGCAATGGCGTATTCCAGCTTTTTGCCCGGCAGGGTGATATTGTGCAGCAAACCGCCCAGCATCAGCCCGTCATACACATTGCCGCCGATAGCGGGGCTTATATAGATGCTGTAGCCGGGCTTGTTGTTCAACCCGAACAGCGGCCGGATGCGCAGTTGCTTTTTACTTGAATTATTGGAGGCATTCTGGTCCGGTGTCGTCCTGTCCAGCAATGCCGAGCTGTAAGGGGAAGCGTTATTTAAGGATAGGGTATATTTTCTCCTGAACGGAGGTGTCCATAGCACCCCGGAAGAATCTGCCCCGTTGATGAGCCGTATGCCGGCAGGTACATGAAGCGATCCTGTACGGTTCCTTATAATTATCCTGTCCCCCGCCAGGATGCTGCTTTTGGAGCTGACGGAAAAGTCCGGCATACCCGGCCGGGTAATAGCGCTTTCGAAGAACCAGCCTATGGGCTTTTGCGTGTGGCTTTGCAATACCTTCTGGAGGTCTTCGGGCTGCGGATGCCTGAACTGCCATTGCTCAAAATAGGACCTGATGGCCTTGTGGAAGGTGTCGGGCCCCATGTAATGGCTGAGCCAGCTAAAATATTGTGCGCCTTTTTCATAGATGTCCAGGCTGTAATTGATGCTTTTATACCCGGCGCTGTGCAGGCAGACCGGGGCTAATTTATTGGCGCTTCCGGCGATGCTGACCGTGAGTTGCTCCAGCGTTGACATAATGCCTGATACGGTATCGCTGAGGCCATATTTTGCGTTAATATCATCCACCACCAGCTTTTCATAATAGGAATTGATACTTTCATCCATGAAAGGATATCTTCTTTCATTATTGCCGAGAATGCCGTAAAACCAGTTATGTCCCACCTCGTGTACGATCACCTGCTTAATAAGCTGCTCGTCTTTAAAGGCATCAATGATAGTGATGGTGGGGTATTCCATACCGCCGCCGGCATTCAGGGCCCCGGTCACCGATTTGGCAGTCTTGTAAGGGTAGGGACCGGCATACCTGCTGTACCCCAGTATGGCTTCCTTTATAAACAGGACGCTGCGGCGGGCATATGAAGTGTCATCCTTATAAAAGCAGGCGTAGGCCGTAACCTCGTGATTGTTCTCAGGGAGTGTGAACACCTCTTTCCTGACGATCCATTTTTTGTCTGCAAACCAGGCAAAATCGTGTACGCGGCTTTCCTCGAACCTGAGCGTCTTCATCCGTGCACTGCTGGCCACGCCATCGCCTTTGGACGGGAATGCGTCATAGGGAAGGTTGCTCAGGCTGTCCAGCCATTTTTCTTCCCGCGCATTCCGGAGGTTGCCGGTGGCCATGACGATATAATTGTCCGGTAAGGTGATATCCACGGTATATGTCCCGAATTCACTGTAATATTCTCCGAGGTTTAGATAGGGAAACTGGTGCCAGCCGTTGCGGTCATACACGGCGGGTTTGGGAAACCATTGCGAGACCTGGTACGACTGACCGGCATGTCCCAGCCTTGAGGTCATTACCGGGATCTTCACGCGGAAGGGCGTGGTGATCCTGCAGGACCCGCCGGGAGCCAGCGGGCGCGGAAGGATTACCCTGATCACATCCATATCCTTTGTTGCCTGTATGGATGCCTGCAGGCCGTCCATCTTAAAGGAGAGGCTGTCTATAAAGCCTCTTTCTTCGGCTGTGGTCTTCATAAACGCCGTGCTGCCATGGTGCTGCATCTGTTTCGCGTATGCGGTGGTATTGTCCTTATACGCGTTGGGATAGATATGGAAATATATGAAATGTAGGGTGTCGGGTGAATTATTGATATATTCATGCTCCACGGCGCCCCTTAAGACGTGGGATATATCATCCAGGGTGACGCGTATGGTCGTATTGACCTCCTGCTGGAAATAGGCGGCTTCCTGCTTTGCGGCGGCCTGTCCTGCGATGGTAAAGGATAAAATGAAGTAAAATAATAACTTCCTCATATGGAAAAAATATAATGTTCAGCAAAAATAATGCTATATATCTACATAACTTTTATTTTTGTGTGGGCATGAGGCGCTTTCCTGTCATGAGAAAGGCGCATGTCCTTGCATCTTATTTCTAAAAACCAGGTAAGTACGTGTTCGGTATATTTAAAAATCATAATCCTTTTGCGGTCATTGCGTTGTTCATTCTTACAATTATCACCAGGCTGGCGTTTGTAAGCTACGCAGATACGCCGCTGGTGGCTGAAGGGCAATACTTATGGCAGTGGCTGACCGATAAATTCCCGGCAGACTCAGGCTTCCTTGCCTATGTGATGTTTTTTGTGCTGATATGCAATATCTTCGGACAGGCGCTCCTGCTTAACTGGGTCAGCACGAAGCACAGCCTGTTTCCCAGGTATTCCTATCTGCCCGCCTATACTTTCGTGGTATTGACCGCGCTTTTAAAAGAGTGGAATACCTGGAGCGTGTACATTATTCTTAACTGGCTGATCCTTATACTGCTCAACAGCATACTCAAGCTGTACATGGCCCGTGAGGCCAAGACGCTCGCGTTCAATATCGGCTTTATAAGCGCCTGCACAGCTATCCTGCTGGTGCCCGCCTCGGTGGTGCTTTTACTGGCGCTGGCCGGCCTGGCCATCTTACGTCCCTTTAAGCTGGCAGAGTGGATCGGGCTTATAGTTGGCTTCCTTGTACCTTATTACTTCTTCATAAGCATATGTTATCTTACCGATTCCCTGTACCTGGTCCGTTATATTTTCCGTTTTGACTTTGAGCCGGTAAGGAATATTACGCCCCGTGAAATAGCCGCCGGTGCGGTATTGCTGGTGACGGTGCTGCTCAGCCTGTATTATGCAGGTTATTATATCAACAGGATGGTGGTGGAAACCAAAAAGTACTGGAGCGTTATCCTCATTGCAGCGGTTACCAGCCTGGGTATGGTGATCACTACCATGCATGCCAGCTATGCCGGAGCCGTCATGCTGGTGCCGGTTATCGCCCTTTTCGGGTCTTTCACTTATTACGAGCCATACAGGAAATGGCTGCCTGACCTGCTGGCCTTCCTGCTGCTGGTTGGCGCGCTCGCTATCCCGTGGTTGATAAAATAAGACCGGCTAACTGGCGAATATGACCTAATTTTACAGCTATTTAATCAAAATGGATCTTTTCAGAGCATATATTCTTTTTGTTGTGCTGGCGGCGCTTTTTATGGCGGGT
>MKSF01000008.1:124295-167102 GCA_001897155.1 Bacteroidetes bacterium 47-18
CCGCCGGTACTGCTGAGCATGGTGCCTGCCGATTCGCAGATCAGCCTGAGGCCTTCCAGGATCACGCTGCGGTTTGACAAGTTTATGGAGGTCAAGGAGCTGGACAAGAACATGAGCATCTCGCCGCTCCTGGATATCCAGCCTACCGTGATATCTTACGGCAAGCGTGTGGAAATAAAGATAACCGATTCGCTCCTGAGGCCGAATACGACCTATAAGCTGAGCTTGGGCAATGCGCTTACCGACAACCGGGAAAATACGCCTTATGCCGACTTCGCATATATATTTTCCACCGGGCCGTACCTGGATTCCCTGATGTATGAAGGTTATGTGCTGAACGCCCGGACCGGCTTCCCGGATACCGGCATCACCGTAATGCTCTATGAGGATACATTTACGGACAGTATGATACTGAGGCGTAAGCCTGTATATGTGACCAAGACCGACCTCCGGGGATATTTTAATTTCGAGATACTGCCTCCCGGCAATTTCAGGCTCATAGCCGTAGGTGATGAAGACAATAATTACCTGTATCACCCGGGCAATGAGCGTATGGCCTTTTCAGAGACCATTGTACGTCCTTCGGTAGACGCAGGGCTGGAAGCCTTCCTGTATTCCTTTAAGGAAGACAGGCCCGCGAATGACACTGCCAGGGAAGAGCCGCAGGCACCGGACTCCAAATCGGCCAAGTTCGGAACGGGACCCGGTGTCAGCCGGTCAGCCAAGGGCGGAACCGTAGCATACACGGTAAGGGTAGATACGATGAATGCCGAAAAACGGACTTTCGATATTACCACGCCCCTCTATATAACTCTCCGGGATACCTCCATCAGGATCGACAGGAATAAGATATTTCTCAGCTATGATGCTGAAGGCATAGATGCGGAATCCGTCGCAGACATCATGCAGTCGGGAGACAGCATTGTTATCAGGACGCAGTGGCTGCAGGATAAGGTATATACTCTCAGGCTGGTAAAAGGATGGGCTACAGACAGCGCGGCCAATGAAGTGCCGCCCGGCAAATATATCTTTCGCACCAGGGGCAAAGAGGATTACAGTGAGCTCAGGATCAATTTTGCTGATACCCTGCTGAACAGGGATTATTATGTAATGGTCAGCACGGAAAAGGATACCGTTCATTACGGCCTGATAACCGCGGCTGTCAGCTTATCCTACCTGGCTCCGGAAGCCTATACGGTGATGATCTTTGAAGACAGGAACAGGGACGGGAAGTGGACTACCGGGAATTTCCTGGAGAGAAGGCAGCCGGAGATCATGATACCTCATGACGGCAAGGTGCTGTTGCGGCCGGGCTGGGAGAATGAGATCGACTTTAAGCCTTATATCTTTAAGCCCGAATCCCGGAAAGCCGACAAGTTTAAGCAAGCGGCAGATCACGAACCTGAAAAAGAATAGCTTATGAAAATAATATATGGTATTAAAAATTGCAATACGGTAAAGAAAGTATTGACCTACCTGGATGAGCATGCCATTCCCTATACTTTCCATGATTACAAGAAAGCGGGTATCACAAAAGACCGCCTTGAAAGCTGGTGCCGTCAGGCGGGCTGGGAAGCGCTGGTGAATAAAAAAGGTACGACCTGGCGTCAACTGGACGATACCGTAAAGGAAGGCGTGACTGATGCCGCTTCAGCCATCGCACTGATGGCAGCACATACCAGTGTGATCAAACGCCCCGTGATAGAAGAGCAGGATAAGATACTGAGCATTGGCTGGAATGAGGAAGCATTACAGCAGCTTAAATAGCCTGTTCAGAGGTAGGTATATCGTCTGTATGCGATATTTTTGACAGGAACTGAATAGTACCTCCCCGGCTTTTCCATATCCTGGTAGCCCAGGCTATTCCTGTGACCAGGCCGATACCGATGCTTATAAAGCTGAGCGCCCGATAATTACTGTTGAACAGGTAGATCGCGTATCCAATAACAGAAGCTATCAGGAGTGGACTCAGCATAATTCTGAACCATCCATATGCTTCTGTTATCCATTCAAATATTTTGTACATAGCTGTTATTTTATCATCAGCTTAAGGCTTAAAAAGCCCGCTACGCTTTCAGCATGACTGTCCTGTTCCACCTTAACGCTGTAGACGCCTGTTTCCCTGAACTGAAAAGCGGGCTCCAGCACCTGGATCACATCGCAGTAGTCCCCGCTGCAGTCTGAAAGACTGTTGCCCGAGGCGTCCTTAAAAGCTATTACATAATCTTTTTCCAGCTCCACGGCGCCGGAAGGGGCGGTAATGCTGACCTTTACATCCAGGCCACTGATGGCATACCCGTAAATATGCTGCAGGTCTGCGCTGATCTGGTAGGTCTTACCGGATTCTTTTATATCAGGATTGAATTCAATAACCTCTCCTTTGGTCCATATCTGGTCTTTGAAAATATCCCTGTGCGACGCCTCATATCCTTCTGTGCAGGCAGTGAAGCCGGTAGCAGCCAGGAGTGCGGGCAGGATGAGCTTTTTCATATAGCATGTATTTGGTGCGCCTTAAAGATACAAAAAATAAAAGAACGGCAGCACACATTAGGATGGTTACATGCTTACTCCCACACCCATCTCGAATATCTCTGCCACGGAAAGGTGCGTTTTCAGGAGCGCGGTAAAATAAAGCTCCTTTACCCAGCCTCTTTCATTCCTGATGGCATAGAAGCAGCCGCCTATCTTCTGGTATAGCTTGTCGGACTGGAACTCATAAGGCCTTATATAATAGCCTAACTGGCCTATGATGCCTACCCTCCCGAATACGAACTCGTGTCCCAGGTACCAGGCATATTGTCCCGCCGTTTTCATTTTATGCTGTATGGGCGTTGCCGAATGAGCGGCAAAGTAGACCAGGTGCGTATGATAATGCAGGTCTATACCCGTGAACACCTTATTTTTACCGGCATACCGTTTGGCGATGCCTGCCTGTACAATATAGGTCCGGAAGGTAGGGCCGTCAGCAGGGCCGTTTTCCTTGAACGCAATGCCTGCCCGGGCAGTGAACATAAAATTATTACGGAAGGAAGGGGCGGGGTTTGTTGACAGCTTTTCGGGTTCGGAAGAAACGGGGAAATAGCGCGCGCCTATATGATAGCCGTAGGTGTTAATGCCCAGGTTGGGCCGCTGGAAGGACGCATTGGAAACGTGTGTGAAATTAAGCCCGGCCTGCAGGTGCCAGTGCCGGTTTATCTTATAGCGCAGGTCCATAGCGAACGGGCTGATATTATTGAAATGACCGCCGATCGCTACATTCTGGCTGTTGGAGCCTGTTGTTACATTATAATATTTGCTGACAAAGGATACGCCCATACCGGCCCTGACGGTCCACTCCCATTTATTACGCCGTATTATTGGCAGGGTGATGTTGGGATTCACGCCTATGGCAAATCCGTAGATGTCGGGCATGTTATAGTTCATATAGCTGAGACCTATGCCTACCAGGGGATAATTGCGGATCTGGTGCCAGGGCTTCCTGCCGTAGGTCTGGAACAGCAGGTTGACGTCAGACCCGTAACAGAAAGCAGGCATCGGTCCCGTGAACTTAGCGGTGTGCTTTATCATAGTGGCAAATTTGGCGGTCGCCTCAAAGCCTATGCCCTGCCATCGGTCATTTGCAGCATTTTGTGAATAAGCCACCTGTCCAAGGCATAGGCCCAGGATAGTAAATAAACAGCCGAACTTCCCCCGCATATATGGAAACAAAACGTTTTTACATTAAACAGGTACAAATATAACGGATTTCCGTGTTGCTGGTGCCTGCTTCGTTTTTCCGGCTGTGCGCTTCTTAATGATCATTGGCGCGGGTAAGGATCAGCAACCGGTTGGCAATTGCGCATAACGTTTACTTTCCCATCCTCAAAAGCGAAAGCAGGTTGAGATGAAAGTATAGCCGGAACGGCCTTATTATGTGGGCTCTGCCCCCGGAAATGGCAGCAATGCCAAAGGCCCCGCCATACAAAATCCCGCTTTAAGGGGGATGCTGAAAGGGCCTGTAATAAAGGATTTCACCCTGTTAGGGTTATTTTATTTTTAAGCTGTAAAGATAAGTTTGTATGGTAAAAATTCTTCTTATGTACAAGCTTATTTCCTTACTGCTGATTTTTCTTGCTCCGCATGTATTGCCTGCCCAGCAGGATGCCCGGCTCACCGGGACGGTCACCGGTCCGCAACAAAAGCCTGTTGCCGGTGCAAACCTTATCTTATTAAGAGATACCCTTATCGTCAAGATGAGCGTTACGGACGACAGCGGTCGTTTTGAGTTTGACCCTGTCCCGGCCGGAACCTATTCCTTAAAAATTACGGCAACAGGCTTTACCGGGTATGTGCAGCACGGTATTGCAGTGGAGCATAGCCTGGCCTTGCCTGCTATAGCGCTGACAGAGGAGGGCGCTGACGAGCTGGAAGCCGTCACTTTTAAGGATATAAAGCAGCCTGTAGAAGTGTATGCAGACAGGATAGTGGTAAATGTAGACAACAGTATCGGCTCTGCGGGAGCTTCGGTCATGGAAGTGTTGCAGCGCTCTCCCGGTGTCAATGTAGATAATAACGATCGTATCAGCCTGAAAGGCAACCAGGCCGCGGCTGTCTGGATAGACGGCAAGCCCAGCCCGCTGCAGGGGCAGGACCTGGCTACCGTGCTGAGAGGCATGCCGGCCGGTTCGGTAGATAAAATTGAGATCATTACCAATCCCGGTGCTCGTTTTGACGCTGCCGGCAGTGGCGGTATTATCAATATAAAGCTGAAAAAGGATAAGCGCCTGGGCTGGAACGGCGCGCTTACCGGCAACTTCGGCCATGGAAAATATATGAAATACGGAGCGGGATTTAACCTGAATTACAGGGATAAAAAGATCAACCTGTATGCCAATTATAACTATGCTATGCGTTACTGGTTCAATCATTTAATGCTGGACAGGCGTTTCCTGGATACGGCGGCTGGACAGGGCGGTAAGCATCTGTTCCGCTACGACCAGGATAATTACGCGGTGTTTAACTTCAGGAACCATACCGGCAACGTTGGTATAGATTATTATCTGACCGATAAAACGATCCTGGGCGCTGCCTTTAATGCAGGTGCCAATAAGTTTGAGCCCGAGGTGAACAACCGCTCCCGGGCATTGGGTCCGGATGACGCGTTATTATATCATTTCAATACGGCAGGCGCGCATGATAACCTGTATTATAATTACAGTGCCAATGTCAACCTCAGGCACCAGTTCAGCAGCAGTGGCAGGTCCTTAAGCGCGGACCTGGACTATGCTGCGTTTGGTAACCGTACCAGGCAGAACTTCAGGACAACCTATACGGGACCTGATGGCAGCCAGTATCTCCCGGACTATTATCTGAAAAGCATTCTGGACGGCATCACGTCTATCAGATCGGTTAAGGCAGACTACAATCACCCGTTCAACAGCAAATGGAAAATGGATCTGGGACTGAAGTCCAGCTTTACAGTGGCAGATAACAACCCTCTGTTTTATGAGCTGGAAAACGGCAGCTATGTTTTAGACACCAAAAGGAGCAATCATTTTATCTATAATGAAAACATCAATGCAGGATATATTAACGTGCATCAGAACATAGAGAAGTGGAGCACACAGCTGGGTGTAAGGGTTGAAAATACAAATGCTCACTGGGAGCAGCTGACGACACAGCAACAGTTCAATACTTCCTACACGCAACTGTTTCCCAGCCTGGCTGCGCAGTACCATGTTACGGGTAAGCATGATATCGGCCTGACATTTAGCCGCAGGATAGAGCGTCCCAATTATCAGCAATTGAACCCGTTTAAGTTTTTCGTAGACAAAACGACCTACCGTGAAGGATATCCCTATTTAAACCCGGCTTCGTTCTATTCTGCGGAACTGTCGCATACCTATCAGCAGCGTTTCATCACCTCTTTTGTTTATGGTATCAATAAAGGGTTTATCGCGGAGGTGATACAGCCAAGTGAGTCTGAAGACTCCGTGACAGTACAAACCAACAAAAATATGAAGCAGATGATCTTTGCGGGCATCAATGGCTCCTATTCACCAAAGATAACCAGCTGGTGGAGCAATGTAACCAATTTCCAGGCATACTATGCCCACTATGACGGTGATATAGCGCAGACACCCCTGAGCAAGGGCAGGCCTGCTTTCAATGTTTATACTAATAATACTTTTATGCTTCCTTATGATATGTCCATGGAGCTGGGGCTGAATTACAGGTCCAGGGAGCTGTACGCCTATATGGATGTCCGGGCTAACTGGATGCTGAACTTTGGCGTGCAAAAGCATTTCTGGGATAAAAAGGCAACTTTAAGGCTCAATATCCAGGATATATTTTTTACAGGTTATCCCAGGGCCACTTCGGAATACACCGGTTACCACGAAGATTTTGTAGCAGAACGGGAAACACGGGTGGCGACACTGGCCTTCACGTATCGTTTTGGCAGCAATACGGTGGCTCCCGTACGTAAAAGAGCGGGAGGCGCTGAGGAAGAAAAAGGAAGGGCCCAGCAGGGAGCGTAAGCGATCAGCCGCATTTTTTGACCCGGATACCTTACTGAAGCCTGGCTTTAAGATATCCGGGTCTTTTTGTAATCCGGGCAGGCCGCATTGCTGTTTGTAGGTAATATGTTTAACGTGCTGCCGGCAGGTGTTCCGGCAGCGTGACTGCTTCCCATGAGTTGCCCCGGTACTGCTTATTGTTCCTGTAATACCGGCTGACCCTCCTCCCGCTTTGTAAACAAACAGATAATATCCGTTTCCGTGTATGGAAAGCTGCCGGTCCGACGTTTTAACGATATATAAAATGTTGAACATTCCTACGTTCTAATATGTTACTTTTGATTATTAAAACTTTTAATATGCATTTGAAAACATGGCGGATCTCCTGGCTGCTTCTGGCCGGGGTTCTGGTAGCATTCACATCTATGGCACAGCAATCCAAAAGTTATAAGGCACTGTGGAAGCAGTACGACAGCCTGATGAATTACGGGCTTGAAAAAGACGCCGAAGCGGTCATACAGCAGGTGCTGGCCCAGAGCAGGAAGGACAATGACAGGGAACAGTATCTCAAAGCTGTTATTTACCGGACTCAGCTGAAAGTATCTAAAGCGGACCAGTTGGCAGATGCTTTCCCTTTGGTGAGCAGCCTGGAGGAAGCCGCAGGCAATAATTCCGAAAGAGCGCTGATATATGCTATCCAGGCAGTGACCTATGCCGACTATTTTCAGAACAACAGGTGGCAGATCGTATCAAGGACCAACGTGACGACTTCCAATGAGGATATCCAGCCTGCGGCTTGGTCAGAGGTACAGTTCGTAGATACAATATATAAGCTCTTCAGGAAGTCCCTGAGCTATAAGGCGGAGCTGGAGCGGCTGCCTGCTGCCAGGTATGGATCGCTGCTGACCCGTGATGACGATGGTAAAGCTGCTGATATGGACCTGTATGAATTCCTTTTACAGGAATACAAGCAGTTCAATCTGGCGAATATACACCTCTTCTCACAGGACTTCCAGCAATATAAGACAAACGATACCTCGTGGTTCACCCTGGATCCCGCTGCGTTTATCAATAAAAAAATTGATGCCGCTTCTGATATTGATATAAAAAAGCATACTATTGAAGCATTTCAATTATTGACCGGCTATTACCAAGCCGGCAAAAATGAAGCAAAGCAGGCGCAGCTGGATTTTGAAAGGATCCTGTACCTGAAGGAGCATTTCCTGTTTCCCAATGAAAAGGCGCTGGTGTCCCGGGTGATGGAAAGATTTGCAGCGCGGTACGCCGCCTACCCGGTAGCGGCGCTGGCGCTCAAATATAATATAGAGCAGCAACTGCAGGATAAGGAGACAGAGCCGCTGGCTGCTATCGCGGCATATGAAAGGCTTATCCGGAAATATCCCAATTCCCCGGCCAGCCAGGAATTGTTCAATGCCTTGTCGCAGTTAAAGGCGCAGCAATTCAGCCTGAAGGGCGAAGAAGTGGTGCCGCCGGGCCGTCCCTTTAAAATATTGCTGGAATACAGGAATGTCAGCGCCTGCCGACTGCTGGTGCTGCCTTTTATTGAAAGGAAGGAGAAAGAACGTTTTGATGATTACCGCAGCCGCGTGATGGCGCAGCCTGTCATCAGTACCTATACTACCAACCTGCCGGCTGCTGCCGATCTGAAGCAGCACAGTACGGAGCTGAAAATAGACGCCCTGCCGCCCGGCAAATACTTCATTATCCCGGATCAGCCGCAGCAGGGCGATGACGAATATAACTGGATGAAGCTGGAATTCCAGGTCTCAGGGATCGCTTACGTGCGTAATGATGACCAGGTTACCATTGTTGACCGCATTACCGGGCGGCCTTTGGCGAATGCTGTGCTAAAGCTGCATCCCGCGAATCCCATAAGGCAGCTCAAAATGTACACTGCCGATAAGAACGGCGTGCTGCGTGTAAATGACATCAGGAATGACTATTATAACTGGAACCGTTTTACGATCACACATGGTAACGATAAGCTGACAGGCAACAGCTACTGGGGATATTTTAACCGGCCGGAAGAAAAGCCCAGCACCCATACATTCATTTTTACAGACCGGGACATATACAGGCCGGGACAGACCATTTACTTCAAAGGTATCGTGGTCAGTAAAAAGGCGCATAATGACACCCGTGTAGTGGCGCAGCAGCAGGTAAAGGCCAGCATCCATAAGAATTATTATGATAAGGCTATTGAGACGGTAGAGCTTACCACCAATGAGTTCGGAAGTGTGCAGGGCACGTTTAAAGCCCCGGAGAATGGCTATACCGGTGACTATATCATTAAGATAGGTACCGGGCAGGTCGCCGTAAAGGTAGAAGAATATAAGCGTCCCAAATTTTTTGTGACCTTCGATACGCTTAAGGGCAGCTATTTTGTCAATGACGGGATAGAGGTACGCGGTGTTGCGCAGGCGTATGCCGGTAACAACATCAACGATGCCAGCGTGGAATATGCTGTGGAACGTAATGTAAGATTCCCGTTCCCCTGGCGCTGTTACTGGTGGCCGGTACCTGATAACAGGTCAGAGACGGTAGCCGGCGGTGCGACGGTAACGGATGCCGAAGGACGGTTTACAATTCCCTTCAAGGCGATCCCGGATAATACCAACCCGGAGCTATGGCCTGTATTTACTTATACCGTGAATATTAAGGTAACCGACCTCAACGGCGAGACCCACGAGTTCTCGCAGAATGTAAGCGCGGCTTACAGGGACGCCTTGCTGACAGCCACGATCCCTGAAGACGGCTCCGATGTCAATCTCAGGAAGGTGACTGTACGGGTGACGAATGTCAACGATATCGCCATCAACAACCCGTACACTGTGCGGGTCGCCAAGCTGGAAGCGCCGAAACGGCTTTTAAAATCCAGGCTGTGGCAAACCCCGGACCAGTACCTGTATGATGAAGCGACGTTCCGGTCTTTCTTCCCCGATGATGTGTATAAAAAGGAAAAGGACAGGGAAAGCTGGAAGGAGCTGAAAACCGTCTTTACACAGACGTACAGGGGACCGCAGCAACTGAACCTGGTGGAGCTGAAGGCCTTTGACCAGAACGGCTGGTATGTGGTGGAGCTGAGCACCAAAGATATAAAAGGCCAGGAAGTGACCCAGAAATATTATACTCATGTGGTAACCGACTGGAATAAGCCGGTAGAAAAGGATATACTGATAGCGGCCAGCCGCGAGGAGGCTATCCCGGGAGACCAGGTGAAAGTGAAGGTAATGAAGCAGGCGGAAGGCGCGCAGGAGCGCTTGCTGATCGTTTCCCATAGCCAGGTAAAGAACCTGAATGACTTTACCGTAACGGAAGCGCACAGGGGCGGCGTATTTTACAAAGCCTACTACATCAGCAATAACCGCCTGTATGAAAGCAGCCGGTATATAACCATACCTTTTGATAATAAAGCGCTCAGCGTAAAGCTGCTGACGGAGCGCAGCAAGCTCCTGCCGGGAAGTAAGGAAAAGTGGAGCTATGTAATATCCGGCAATAAATCCGGAACGTACAGCACGGAGCTGCTGGCCGGTATGTACGATGCCTCACTGGATGCTTTATACGTGAACGGCTGGAATTACAGCAATCTTATGAGTACAGTGCCGGCCTATCTGGCTTTATCCGGCAGCTTCGGGCAGGTTTCCGGTTCCGCGCATTGGTACAGGGAGTTCTCTGACCCTGCATTGCAGGGTCTGTCCGGCTATACTCCCGTTCATATGAAGCTATACAGCTTGCCGAGGCTGAGCTTCGGAGGCTCTATGGAAAGAACAAAATGGGTAGGCAGGGCCGCAAGGGAAGATGCTAACGCTTTTATGGGCGCACCGGTGCCTGCTGCAGCCGAAGAAAGTAAGGATAAGGCGGGTGCGGTAAAGGGGGATAGTGAAGCTGTTGCTGAGGCTGCGGATAAAAACGGGAGCAGCGCGGGCTTTGCACCGCGTACCAACCTGAATGAAACTGCCTTTTTCTACCCGCAGCTGCGTACGAATGATAAAGGAGAGATCAGCTTTGAATTTACCATGCCGGAAGCGCTGACCACCTGGAAGTGGCGGACCTTCGGTCATACAACAGACTGGAAGACAGGTTACCTGGAAGGAACGGTCCAGACCCAGAAGGACCTGATGGTGCAGCCCAATATTCCCCGGGTTTTCCGCCAGACGGACAATATCGTGCTGAGCTCCAAGGTCGTGAACCTTACGGATGCGGCGCTTGCGGCAGAAGCCTGGGTGGAGATACTGGATGCCCGTACCCTGCAATCACTTGCTTTGCCGTTCCGGCTGGAGCAGCATAAGCAGCAGTTACAACTGCCTGCTGGGCAGAGCAGGGAGGTGTCCTGGAATATCCATATACCGGAGTCGGTGTACCAGCCTGTCGTATTGAGAGTATTTGCAAAGGCCGGCAACCATACTGACGGCGAGGAGCATTATATTCCCGTGATCACTAACCGTATGCTGGTTACGGAAACCTTACCGCTCCCGATGAGCGGCAACGGCACCAGGCAATTCAGGTTGGAGAAGCTGCTCTCTGCGAACAGCACTACTTTATTGAACAAAGGCATCACTGTTGAATATACTGCCAATCCTACCTGGTACGTCATACAGGCCCTGCCTTACCTCTCTGCTTACCCGTATGACTGCGCGGAACAGGTCTTCAGTAAATTTTACGCCAATGCCATCGCCGCGGATATTGTACAGCGGTCGCCGAAAATAGAGCAGGTATTCAGGGAGTGGAGCATCAATAGCAAAGATGCGCTTCTGTCGAATCTTCAAAAGAATGAACAATTAAAGACCGCCTTGCTGGAAGAGACGCCGTGGGTGCTGGAAGCAGGGAATGAAGCGGAGCAAAAGCAAAGGATAGCCGCTTTATTTGAAGCGCGTCGCCTCAGCAGGGAATTGGATAAATCCCTGGCCCAGTTGGAGAAAAAGCAAATGAGCAATGGGGCATTCTCCTGGTTTGAAGGTATGCAGGCGGACAGGTACATCACCCAGACCATAGCATTGGGGCTGTTGAAGATGCAGGATAAGAATATTACTGCTGCAAAGGATGCTAAGACCAGGGCTATTGTAGACAGGGCTATGCCGTTCTTAGAGCAGCGGATGGTTGAGGATTACCAGAACCTGGTGAGGAAAAAGATAAAGCTGGAGCAGGATAACTTAAGCCCGGCCGTTATCCAGTACCTATATGCCTTTACGCTCAGCAAAAAGGACATCCCGGCGCAATACCGGAAAGAATATGATTACTATATCAGGCAGGTACAGCAATACTGGAAAGACCAGGGACTGCTGCTGCAGGCCTATGCCGCGGAGATTATGCAGCGGCGTAATGAGCATGCTACGGCCGGCCTTATTGTCGAAAGCCTGCGCCAGCGTGCCATCGTCCAGGAAGAAATGGGTATGTACTGGAAGCAGAACCAGGGATATAACAGGTGGTATGAAGCGCCGGTGGAAACCCAGGCCGCTCTGATCCAGGCCTTTAAAAAGGTAGGCGCTAAAGGGAACGAGGTCGCTCAGATGCAGACCTGGCTGCTCAAGCATAAGCAGACCAACAGGTGGCATAGTACACGGGCGACGGTAGACGCTTCCTATGCCCTGTTTGCTGATAATATGAACATTACAGAGCAGCAGCCCAAAGTACAGATACAACTGGGCAATACTGCCATCTCCTCCCGGTCCGTAAAGCAGCAGGCAGGCACAGGCTATTTCCAGTCGGTGATTGAAGGAAAGCAGGTGCAGCCGCAGATGGGTAATATCACCGTCAATGTAAGTGATATGAAAGCGGGATTACCATCCTGGGGCGCTGTCTATTGGCAGTATTTCGAGCAATACGATAAGATAACGGCTGCAGACGTCAAGTCCCTGAAAGTGAGCAAAGAGATCTTTAAGGCGGAGAATACGGCAGGCGGTATCCGCTTAAAGGCTATCTCCGGACAGGCACCTGTGACCACCGGGGATAAAATAGTGGTCAGGCTGACGGTGACCTCCGACAGGGACCTTGAATATGTGCATATCAAAGATACCAGGGCGGCCTGTTTTGAGCCTAAGGATGTATTGAGCAGGTACCTGTACAAGGACAGGCTGGGCTATTACCAGTCTACCAGGGATATCAGCACCAATTTCTTCGTGGATTTCCTGCCTAAAGGTACCTATGTGCTGGAGTACGAGGCCTATGCGAATGCCAGGGGCACATACAGCGGCGGCATCGCATCCGTACAATGTATGTATGCGCCGGAGTTCGCGGCACACAGCGCCGGCAGCGTGATAGAGGTGAAATAAGGAAAGATACAGATTCCCGATGGAGGCTGCCCGTTTTTCGGGCAGCCTCTTCCGTTTTTAGCTGCGTTGTTCCGGGTGCTGTATCTCAACTATGCTAACCGCGGGAAGATAAGTGGTTTTCTCTGTTATTGCTGATTGTCGCTAATTCCCGCACGGGACTTTCACTGTTATGGATCTTTCACCAGCAATTTATGGAGCGATTGCCTGTGTTGCTGGAGTTCCCGCATAATAAACGACACTGTTCCCGGCCATTTTAAGGTTAAGTTGCTTGCAGGCCAAGGCTTCTATCTCGTGCTGAACATCCGGCAGGCTTATCCGCGATCTTCTATAAGCAGCAAGGGCTGTCCGCTAAAAACGGACAGCCCTTGCTGCTTATGGTTATTAACCTTATAATGCCGCGGGTTATGCACCCCGCTTTTTGTTGAGCTTACTATGCCTGATGCTATAGCCGAAATACACGATAAAGCCCAGTATCAGCCAGATGAACAGGCGGATCCAGTTTTCCTTACCCAGCCCGAAGATCATGGCGCCGCAGGTGAGAATACCCAGGATAGGTATGAACGGTACCAGCGGTGTCTTGAATTTACGTTCCAGGTCAGGTTCTCTTTTTCTCAGTATGATCACGGCGCCGCATACCAGCATGAACGCGAACAGGGTGCCTATGCTGGTCATATGTCCCACTACGTCGCCCGGAACAAAGGCGGCGAACAGGGCAACTAAAATAAGTATAATGGCATTGCCCTTTACGGGTGTCTGGAATTTAGGATGCAGGTCGGAAAATGCTTTCGGGAGTAAGCCGTCCTTGCTCATAGAGTAGAATACGCGGCTTTGTCCCATCAGGAGTACCAGGATCACGGATGAAAACCCTGCCAGGATCGCTATGGTAATGGACTTGCTCAGCCAGCCATAGGTAGGCATAGCTTCCTGGATGGCTGCTACCACGGACGCTTCACCGCCTTTATCCGGGTCCCTGAAGAATTCTACCGGCACCAGTCCCGTTAAGACGTGGGAGAACAGCACATACAGTAAAGTGCATATCAGAAGGGAACCGATGATACCGATGGGCATAGCTTTGGCAGGGTTTTTGGTTTCCTGGGCGGCCGTGCTTACGGCATCAAAGCCAATAAAGGCAAAGAATACGGTCCCTGCCGCGCCGAGGATACCGAGTATGCCCCCGAAATTATAGCTGACGCCCTGGTGGTCGATATAGGTAGTGGCTTCCGGTATATAAGGCGTATGATTGGCTTCGGATATGAAGCTCCATCCCAGGAATATGACCAGCAGCACGATGCTTACTTTGATAATGACGATGATATTGTTGAAGAAGGCGGACTCTTTGATGCCCCGCATCAGCAGCAGGCTGATCACGGTAACGATGAACAGTGCCGGCAGGTTGATAATGCCCCTTATACCTTCTTTGGAGACCTGGAAGGGCGAATGGCACCATTCATAGGGGACGGGAGAGAGATGCAGCACCTCTACCAGCAGGTTATTGAGATACTCGCTCCACGCTATACCTACAGTGGCGGCACCCACGGCGTACTCCAGGATAAGGTCCCAGCCGATCACCCAGGCCAGCATTTCGCCCATTGTAGCATAGGTAAAGGTGTAGGCGCTCCCGGAAACAGGAATAGAGGAGGAAAGCTCCGCGTAGCAGAGGCCTGCCAGCGCGCAGCCCAGGGCTGCTACTATAAAGCCTATGGTTACGGAAGGACCGGCATTCTGCGCCGCTGCGGCGGCGGTTCTTACAAACAGGCCCGCGCCGATAATAGCGCCTATCCCGAGGGATACCAGGGCACCGGCTGAAAGGGTGCGTTTAAACCCGTTTTCAGATGAGGAGACTTCTTTTAACAGTACGGCCAGGGGTTTCTTTCTGAATAAACTCATTAGGATTCTGATTGTATGTGGTTTATATTATTGCTCAAACATACTTAATTTTTAAAAAACATGTTACCGGGAGCTTGAGAAATATCAAAAAAAACAGGGAAGACGTGATGTCTTCCCTGTTCCGGATGTTCTATAAATAGGCTTATGCCTGTTCTTTTACTTTTTTGATACGTGCGTCCTTGTCCTCTTCCACGCTCAGCGTATTGCGCTTATCGAGGTCTATCAGCAATGGTGCGGCGATGAAAATGGAGGAATAGGTAGCCACCAGTACGCCTATAGACATTGCGAATGCAAAGCCGCGGATCACCTCTCCTCCGAAAATGAACAGGATCACTGCTACCAGGAATAAGGTCAGCGACGTCATGATAGTACGTGTAAGCGTGCTGTTGATGGCCCGGTTAACGATATCTGCCTTGTTGCCGTTCGGTTCTTTCCTGAAGAATTCCCTGGTCCTGTCATATACGATCACCGTATCGTTCATAGAGAAACCGATGATGGTCAGCAATGCCGCGATAAAGTGCTGGTCGATCTCCAGGGAGAACGGTACGATATCCTTAAAGAAAGAGAAGATCGCTACGGTCACCAGGGCATCGTGCGCCAGGGAGATCACTGTTCCTACAGAGTATTGGAACTTGCGGAAACGGATGAATATATAGATACAGATAGCCAGTACCGATACGATAGTAGCCAGCTTGGCGCCTTTCACCAGGTCTTTGGAGATCAGCGGCGAAACGGATTGTATACCATGTATGGTCTGTGTCTTAAAGGTATTGAGATCCGTACCCTGAGGGATATAGCCTTTTTCCTTCAGACCGGTGTACAGCTTGGTCATTACTTCTTCTCCCACTTTCAGGTCCGGCTCCGCGATCAGGTAATCGGTCGTGATGCTGTACTGGTTGTTGGAGCCTAAGGTTTTAACAACCGGGTGGTTACCGAAGTAAGGCTGCAGGTCGTGCCTGATATCCTGTGTGGCATGCTTGCTGTCCAGTTGTACGGTGTACATACGTCCCCCGGAGAATTCCACACCATAATGGAAGCCGTTGAAGAACGCGGCGATACCCGCAAGTATCAGGACGGCGGAAATGATATAACCGATCTTCCGTGCCTTGATGAACTGGAAGTTGGCTTTCTGGAATATGCCCTGGGAGAATTTGGTGAAATATTTGAAATGACGGCCTTTGTTCAGGTAGATGTCAGTGATCAGCCTGGAAACAATGATACCTGTGAATAAGGATAAGGTCAGGGCGATGATCTGCGTGGTAGCAAAGCCTTTGATGGGCCCCAGACCGAAATACAGCAGGATAAAGGCAGTGATCAGGGACGTTACGTGACCGTCAATTACAGGCGCGTAGGAATGCTGGTAACCCAGCTTCACCGATTCGGCATGGGTCTTGCCCAGCGCGAGCTCTTCCTTGATCCGCTCAAATATGATCACGTTGGCATCCACGGCCATACCGATACCGAGAATGATACCCGCTATACCGGCCATGGTCAGCGTACCGCCAAGCTCCGCGAAGATGGCGAAAGTGAACAGTACGTTCAGTGTCAGCGCGATATTGGCAATGATACCGGCAGTATTATAATATATCAGCATCAGCAGGAAGATGACCAGGAAAGAAATGCTGAAGGCCTTAACAGAGCCGTCTATGGATTCCTGTCCCAATGTAGGTCCTACCAGTTGTTCCTGCACTATTTTGGCAGGCGCCGGGAGCTTACCGGTTTTCAGGATGTTGGCCAGGTCGGTACCTTCCTTGGGAGTGAAGGAGCCGGTGATCTGGGACCTTCCGTCCGCTATCACGGTATTAACGGTAGGAGCGGTATGTACATAATCGTCCAGTACGATAGCGATAGGTCTTCCGATATTTTCTCTTGTCAGTTTTGCCCATTTGTCGGCACCTTCCTCGTCCATTTCCAGGGAGATCATAGGTGTACCGCTTTGCTGCTCAAAATCGAACCTGGCATCGCTCACGTGATCGCCTTCCAGCTTGGCGGCATCTTTATTGCCGGTCTTGATGGCATACAGGCCTACGTATTCTACCGGTGCGTTCTTGGCCCTGTTAGGGTTTTCACCGATCAGGAACCTGACATCATTACGGAAATTACGTTTGATGGCCGGAACGTTATTGAGGAGATCCAGCACTTTTTTGGCATAGCGTTTTTCAAGAATACCTATGATCGGGGTGCCCTGCATAGGCTGACCGTTCTGGTCTACCGCCGGCATCAGGTAGGTAAAAAGACTTTCATCCCGCTTTTTATCTTCCAGGGATCCGGCATCCGGAGCGGTATTCTCCAGTTGGCTCAGGCTACCCTCCAGTGTGTTTTCCAGCGTATTCTCTGCGCCGGCGGTATCCTTAGGCTCCGCGGCGGCAACTTTAGCGGTATCTGCGGCCTTTTGTGCGACAGTAGTGGTATCTTCTCCTTTCAGGCTTTTGAAATAGGTGGTGGATGCCTCATTGGCCTTTGCGAGGCCCTGTATGATCTCGGTGATGGTATATACTTCCCAGAATTGAAGCCTTGCGGTGGACTGGAGGTATTTCCTTACGCTTTCAGGGTTTTTGACGCCTGCCAGCTCTACGGTGATGACACCTTTGGCTTCGTCCAGGTTAATGGCCGGGGAGGCGACACCGAATTTATCGATACGGGTAGAGAGGATCTTATGTGTTCTGTTGATAGCGTCCCGTGCTTCGGTACGTATGACGCTCAGCACTTCCGCGTTGCTGCTGTTTAATGTCAGTTGCTTTTGTGACGGCTTAGTGAAGAGGGCAGCCAGATTTCCGCCGGGATTGAGTTTCTCATAGGCTTTGCCGAAGATGGTTACATAATCTTCACTGCTCGCGTTCCTCTGGTCATTGGCTGCTGCCAGTGCCGCCATCAGCGCGCCATCCTTAGGATTGTTGCTCATAGAGCGGATCAGGGAGTCCACACCCACTTCCAGGGTGACGCTCATACCGCCCTGCAGGTCAAGACCTAACTGGAGCTCCTTGGCTTTTACATCGGCATACTTGAATTTCAGACCCAACAGGTTGAAAATTTCCTGGTTCTGCATACTGTCCGTTATATTACTATACACAGCATCGAACAGGGAATCTTTCTGAATGTCATTGAGGTTGGCAGATGCGGCTGCGACCTGCCGGTCAACAACTGCATTGATCTTTTTGTCTGCACTGATTGCCATAAACGTGAACGACAATCTCCATAAAGAATACAGAATAAGTGCAATTGTGAAAAACTTCACTAAACCTTTTAATTGCATAAACGGGTAATTTGTTGTGTCTTAAAAATCTTAATTACGAAAATAGTGGGCAAAGATAATAATATAATTAATAATTGTTCTACAATTTTTTTTGGAAATATTTAAGAATTGAGAAGTTAAGGCAGTGTAAATGCCGGAGGCCGGATTTCTTTAACTCATGTTAATACAGCAAGATGAGGATGACGCTCTGATAGACTGTTCATTAGAGAAAAAATGGGGGTAAATTTTAAAATAAAATTTTAATAACGTTTTTGTAAAACTTTGTGACAAACATATGACAAAAATAAATCTGACTACTTACAAAAAGCCCTGAAACACGCTACAGTATTGAAAAAAAATTTTTTGTAATAATGACAAAACTTTAAAAAACCTGTTGTACTTTTGCCCACAATATTATCCTTTTTAGGAATCATTAAGAGTATAACCAAAAATAATTCACTCGTGTTTGTACAATTAAGGTCTCAATCATTGGTTAAGCGTACAGGAATCCTCTTCCTTGCAGCAATCTTCACTTTACTTTCCTTCGGAAATTACGCATCTGCCCAGGATGCGGCAGCTGGAAAAACATTGTTTCAGAATAAGTGTGCGAGCTGTCACCATCCTGCCAAGAAATCTACAGGTCCTGCTCTGAAAGGTGCGGTAGATCGCGTTCCATCCAAAGAATGGTTGTATGCCTGGGTGCACAACTCTTCCGCCCTGATCAAGAGTGGCGATAAGTACGCGAATGATATCTTCCTGGAGTACAATAAAAGTGTGATGACGCCTTTTGCTGATCTGACCCACGAGGAGATTGATAATATCTTTGCCTATGTTGAAGCCTGGGTAGATCCGAATACGCCAGAGAATCCCAATGAGAGTGGAGCAGCGGCCGCGAACCAGAAAGATAATACATGGATTTATGCTATTGCTACTGCCGTACTGGCATTATTGGTGTTTATACTATCCCGTGTCAATAAGACTTTAGGTAAGGTAACGAATGAGCAAAGAGGTATCGCTAACCGTAAGGATGTTCCATGGTACAGGAACAGGGTGAATATTGCAGTGATCAGCGTGGTGCTGCTGGCGCTTGCCGGCTACTGGGTGGCTAACGGCGCTATGGAAATGGGACGTCAGCAGAATTATATGCCGGAGCAGCCTATCTTCTATTCCCACAAGGTGCACGCGGGCATCAACCAGATCAACTGTCAGTATTGTCACTCCGCTGCCGATGAAAGCCGCCAGGCAATGATACCTTCCACGAATGTATGTATGAACTGTCACATGCAGATCAGCGAATATACCGGCGATCAGCTATATACCTATGAAGGTAAAAAAATAGACGGCACCACAGAGATCCATAAGCTGTATGAATATGCCGGATGGGATCCTGTAAAGAAAGCCTATAAATATAAAGAGAACGGTGAGATCGATGCCAAGCCTATTGAGTGGGTGAAGATCCACAATCTGCCGGATCACGTATATTTCAACCACTCTCAGCACGTTGCCGTTGGCCAGGTGCAATGCCAGTCCTGTCACGGTCCTGTACAGGAGATGGATGAGGTGTACCAGTTCGCTCCGTTGTCTATGGGATGGTGTATCAACTGTCACAGGACCACAGAGGTGAAATTTACGGAGAACGGCTATTACCAGATCTTTGAAAAATACCAGCAGGAGATCAGGGACGGTCACCGTACCGGCGTTACCGCAGCAGAGCTGGGTGGTCTGGATTGTCAGAAATGTCACTACTAACGGCTGGAAAGCAATTGATATAAAAACTATTAAATACTCCCGTGCCGGTAATACGGTACTCTGATTATAAAAAAATAAAGTGAGTTGCGTAATACTCACATTATCACAATAGAAATTATGGCTCAGAAAAAATACTGGAAGGGTTTAGAAGAACTGGAAAATACTCCAGAACATCAGCAAATCGTTGAGAATGAGTTTCAGCAGGAGTTGCCCGTGCTGGGTGACGTAAGCGATAAGCTCCTGGGTGCGGAAACTCCGCGCCGCGATTTTCTGAAATTTCTCGGTTTCAGCACTTTGGCTGCTACGGTAGCCGCAAGCTGTGAAATGCCTGTAAGAAAAGCGATTCCTTATGCTATTAAACCAGAAGATATTACTCCGGGTGTAGCTAACTTTTACGCTTCTTCTTTTGTTGACAATGGGGATTATGCTGCTGTAGTGGTTAAGACAAGAGAAGGCCGTCCTATCATGGTAGAAGGCAATGAACTGTCCTCTGTTACCCACGGGGTGGTTTCTGCAAGGGTGATCGCATCTACTTTGAGTTTATACGACAAGGCAAGGTTGCGCCAGCCGCTGGTAAAGGGTAACCCGGTGGATACCTTTGAAGCGGTTGATACCCCCATAAAGCAGGCGCTGGCAGGTGCCGGCGGTGCTGTTTACCTGCTTACAGGCACGGTACTGAGCCCTACCACCAAAGTGGTGATCGAGCAGTTCAGATCCAAATATCCCAACGCCAGGCATATCCAGTATGACCCGGTCTCCTATAACGGACTGGCATTAGCCAACGACGCTACTTTCGGAAGGAACGCCATACCTTCCTACCATTTTGAGAAAGCCAGGACCATTTTCTCCCTGGGCGCAGATTTCCTGGGTACGTGGCTGGCACCCAACGAATTCAATCACGGGTATAACCTGAACAGAAAGATATCGGCCAAAAATCCTGATATGTCCAAGCATTACCAGGTAGAGGCCATGATGAGCATGACAGGCTCCAACGCCGATGAGCGCGCTACCTGCAAGCCGTCAGAATACGGCAAGGTGGCGGCAGCCCTTTACCAGGCTGTTGTTTCCGGGGCTGCTCCCAAAACGGGTTCCGACAAGCTGAACAAGCTGATCAGCAGCGCTGCCAAAGAATTAAAGAATAACGGCCTGGTAGTGTGCGGCAGCAATGACGTCAATGTACAGATCATTGTGAACGCTATCAATAACGCTATCGGCGCCTATGGCAATACCATCAGCTGGGGCGCGACCTCCAATTACAAGCAGGGTAATGACAAGGAATTTGTTGCTTTCGTTGATGCTATGAATGCCGGCCAGGTAGGCGCGGTATTCATCCACGGCGTCAATCCTTCCTACGATTATCTGGACGCAGAGAAATTCAACAGCGGCCTGTCCAAGGTTGGCCTGTCCGTATCCTTTGCTGAAAGACTGGATGAAACGGCAGAAAAATGTCAATATGTGGTTCCCGACCACCACTGGCTGGAAAGCTGGGGAGATGCAGAGCCGAAATCCGGCCATTATTCTTTCATCCAGCCTACCATCGCCCCGTTATTCAAAACAAGGGCCTTCCAGGATTCTTTACTGACCTGGGCGGGCATCACAGATACTTATCATACGATCTTTAATGCTTACTGGGTGGGTAAATTAGGCCAGTCTGCATTTGATAAGGCTTTACAGGACGGTATTATTGTAACGGAAGCGCCAGTTGCATCGGGCTCCTTCAGCGGAGCTGCCGTTGACGGCGCCATCGCTGCTGTAAATGCCTATAAAGGAAATACGGACGGTCAGTACGAAGTGCTGATCTATGAATCCGTAGCGATCGGCTACGGCGGCAGCCACTCCAATAATCCATGGTTGCTGGAGATGCCGGATCCTGTAACGCGCGCTACCTGGGACAACTATATCTGTATGTCCTATAAAACCGCCAAGGAGAAATTTGAGTCGGAGCTGACCTTACACAACCAGGTAGATCATAAAAAACGTGTATTAAAAGTTACTGTCAATAACAAGGAAGTAGAGCTGCCTGTTGTAGTGCTTCCCGGTATGCACAATGACGTGATCGCTATTGCCGTGGGTTACGGCCGCAGCAAGAACGTAGGCAGGGCGGCTGCCGATCTGGGTAAGAATGTATACCATTTCGGACAGTACACCGGCACTACCTTCTTAAACTACAATGTGGGTACGGTAGCGCTGACCTCAGCGTTCTATCCCGTAGCTATTACGCAGACCCACCACAGCTATGAAGGCCGTGAGATCATACAGGAATTCACTTTAGACGAATTTAAGAAAGACCCTAACTTCCTGCTGAACAAGCGTAAGAAGGAATTAGGTCACTATACCACCTTACATTGGGAAGGCCATCACGACGAGCACGGTGAGGATAAGTCCTCTGCCGGTGAGCAGGCCCTGAAGCATGACAAGGATTTTGAAAAGAACGGTACCTTATACCCTGTGCACGAGAAGCACGGTATCAAATGGGGTATGAGCATCGACCTGAACGCCTGTACGGGTTGCGGTGCGTGCGTGATCGCCTGCCAGGCGGAAAATAATATTTCCGTGGTAGGTAAGGACAGGGTGCTGGTGGCACAGGAAATGAGCTGGATCCGTATTGACCGTTACTTCTCCGGTAATCCTGACGACCCGGATACTATCCAGACCATCTACCAGCCGATGCTGTGTCAGCACTGTGATAACGCTCCATGTGAGAACGTTTGTCCGGTATCTGCTACCAACCACTCTGATGAGGGTCTGAACCAGATGGCCTATAACCGTTGTATCGGTACCAAATATTGTGCGAACAACTGTCCTTATAAAGTGCGTCACTTTAACTGGTTTGACTGGAACGGCGCGGACAGCTTTGCAGATAACCTGTACCAGGACGGCCGCAGGGACGATATCAACGACGATATTACCCGTATGGTGCTGAACCCGGATGTTACGGTACGTAGCCGTGGTGTGATGGAGAAATGTTCTTTCTGCGTACAAAGGTTACAGGCGGGTAAATTGGCTGCCAAAATGGAAGGCCGCCCGCTGAAGGATACTGATGTGCAGGTAGCCTGCCAGAAAGCGTGTGCCGGTGATTGTATCACTTTCGGTAATGTAAACGATACGGAAAGTAAAATATACAAAGAGCGTTACGAGGAAAACAGCGAGCGTTTATTCTATGTACTGGAATACCTGCACGTATTACCGAATATCAGCTATTTGTCCAAGATCAGGAATACGGATGCCATTGTGGCTAAGGATAAGGAACAGGATGTTTTCCAGGTGAAAAATCTTTAAGGCAGGGCGCGAAAATTTCAGGTATATATTAAATAACTTTATTTAGGAATAATAAACAGGCCCTTTATAGGGTAGAATTAACAGAGTTATGCACTTAAAATACGAATCCTTTGTTCGGGAGCCATTAATTACAGGCGATAAGACTTATGCTCAGGTAACTGAGGATATTTGTAAACCTATAGAACAGAAACCTTCTAAATTATGGTATGTTGGCTTTGTCCTCTCACTGCTTTTTTTGGGTTTCGGAGTTTTCTCGGTGTTCTGGGAAGTTTACTGGGGTTTAGGTACCTGGGGTATCAACCGTACTGTAGGTTGGGGTTGGGATATCACCAACTTCGTATGGTGGGTAGGTATCGGTCACGCCGGTACGCTGATCTCAGCTATCTTGTTATTATTCCGTCAGGGATGGAGGACCGGTGTAAACCGTGCTGCTGAAGCGATGACGATCTTCGCCGTAATGTGTGCGGGTCAGTTCCCTATCTTCCACATGGGTCGTGTATGGAATGCCTTTTATGTATTACCGCTTCCTAATACCCGTGGTCCTTTATGGCCTAACTTCAACTCGGCGTTATTATGGGACGTATTTGCGATCTCTACTTACTTTACAGTATCCCTGCTGTTCTGGTATTCCGGTCTGGTGCCTGACTTCGCTACCATCCGTGACAGGGCCAAAACAAAATTACGCAAGCGTTTATATGGTCTGGCCTCCTTCGGGTGGACCGGTACCGCCAAGAACTGGCAGCGTTTCGAGGCCTTATCCCTTGTGCTGGCAGGCCTGTCTACGCCGCTGGTATTATCCGTACACACTATCGTATCTTTTGACTTCGCCACTTCCGTTATTCCCGGATGGCACGCCACTATCTTCCCTCCTTACTTCGTTGCGGGTGCGGTATTCTCCGGCTTTGCTATGGTGCAGACCCTGCTGATCCTGGTGCGTAAGATATATAAAATGGAAGACTATATCACTTTAGGTCACATTGAAGCGATGAATAAGGTAATTGTGCTGACAGGATCTATCGTGGGTGTGGCTTACCTGACAGAGCTGTTCATGGCCTGGTATTCCCAGGTGCACTTTGAGCAGGAAGCGTTCAAATACCGTGTATTCGGACCTTACTGGTGGGCATATTGGGCGATGATGACCTGCAACGTGGTATCTCCCCAGTTCTTCTGGTTCAAAAAATTACGCAGGAATATCGTCTTTACATTTATCCTGTCCATCGTGGTAAATATAGGTATGTGGTTTGAGCGTTTCGTGATCATTGTAACGACCCTGGCGAACGACTTCCTGCCTTCCAGCTGGACCTACTACTCACCGACATGGCCTGAGCTAGGATTTTACCTGGGTACCTTCGGATTGTTCTTTACATGCTTCTTCCTGTTCTCCAAATACTTCCCTGTGATCGCTATCGCGGAGATCAAGTTCACGCTCAAAGTTTCCGGTGATAAGTACAAACGTGATATGCAGCGCCTGGATGCGATGACAACGGAAGAGTTTCTGGAAGAAGCGAATCACGCGCATTAATTAAGGTGTAAATCTTAAAATTGTTACATTAACTAAAAGAATTTAAAATAAAATGGCTATAAAAAAATTCGCAGTTGCATGTTTTGATGATGAAGCACCATTATTTGCGGCTGTAGATAAAGTAAGAAACAGTGGATATAAACTGCACGATGTGTACACGCCGTTCCCGGTGCACGGCCTGGATGTAGCTATGGGACATAAGGATACGGACCTGCACATTGCCGGCTTCTGTTTCGGTCTTACGGGTACAGCTACCGCCCTGGGCTTTATGAGCTGGATCTTTACGTCCGACTGGCCTATCAATTATGCCGGTAAGCCGTTTTTTGCCCTGCCAGCGTTCATTCCCATTACCTTTGAGCTGACGGTACTGTTCGCCGCTGTAGGTATGGTACTGACCTATTGTTACCTGAACCAGATCATGCCGGGCGTTAAAAAGCACGTTTTTCATCCCAGGCAGACAGACGATTATTTTGTGCTGGTAGTGGAAGTTCCTGAAGGTGAGCCGGAGGGCGAGATCATGGAATTCCTGGCCGGAACGAATCCCCTGGAAACCAATGTACAGGTGGCGGAAGACGGCTGGTGGTTCGGTCGCTGGGATAAGGACGAAGATTATACTAAAAATTTTGCATAAAATGTTTTCAGGTAAAACTGGATTTCAGATATAATTATACAATGAATAAGAACATTATTATTTCAATACTTGCAGCCGGAACAATGTTTGCTGTAGCTTGTAACAGTGGTGGTGTACGCAGGAATCCCGGTAAAACCTATGTTCCTGATATGGTATACTCCCAGGCTTATGACGCTTATACAAAAGGGCCGGTAGAAGGGGAGCCTACAAGTTTAAAGCCTGTACAGGGAACGATAGCACGTGGTCATGCCTTGCCTACGCATCTTACAAAGAATGATACTACGCAGTATTATGCATTGAAATCTCCTTATAAGTTCACGGAGCAGGAGCTGGCCCAGGGTAAGCTGCACTATGATATTCATTGCGGTATCTGCCACGGCCAGAAGCTGGACGGGCAGGGGCCTTTATTCACAAGCGGTAAATTCGCTGCGATGCCGGCCAACCTGAAAGGTGAGAATTACATCAATATGCCGGAAGGTAAAATGTATTATGCTATCATGTACGGTAAGAACGTTATGGGTTCCTATGCCAGCCAGCTGAAAGAGCATGAAAGATGGAAAGTGATAGCCTATATTAAGAAAGTACAAAGTGAGAATGGTGGTGCGCCTTTTACCATGCTGGCTGAGGCAGGCAGCGGCAGTACGGCAGTAGCTCCTGCACCTGCAACCGCCGATACGGCAAAGGCACCCGGTACGGCACACTAATTTTATTCTTTGATAATTTTGAATTTTTAACTAAATTAAGTTTACCGTTTGAACGGTTATTAAGTTATGATGACGGAACGTTTTACAGTACCGGCGAAATTGAAAACTACCGGTTTCGCATTATTGATTATAGGATTGCTGACCCTTATTGCGGGCGGTATCACTTTATTGGGTAGTGCTAACGAAATCGATCACAGTCGTTTTTGGGTTTCTTTATTGCACAACAGTGTGTTTTTCCTGTTCATCTGTGTAGCGTCTATTTTTATCCAGGCTGCTGCATCTCTGGCCCAGGGCGGCTGGATCCTGGCATATAAGAGGATCCCGGAAGCCATAGGGGCCAATGTATGGATATTTGGCATTATTGCGCTGGCCGTTCTATTCGCTATCGTTTTCGGTGCTGCCGATCATAACGGTCATAATCCTATCTATCACTGGACACATCCCGGTGATGATAAGATCCTGCAGGGTAAATCCGCCTTCCTGAATCCTGGAATGTTCGTAGGCTTTTCCGTGGTAGCCGTGGTATTATGGAGCTGGTTCGGTATCAAATTCCGTCAGAGATCCATAGCGCAGGAGACTGCTCCCAAGAACAGCACCAAGATATACTGGGGCGTGATAGCTTTGAGCGGTGCCTTCCTTTTTGTATATGCATTGACGATGATGAGCACTATTCCCTGGTTCTGGATCATGAGCATTGATGCCCACTGGTTCTCTACCTTATTCTCCTGGTATGTATTCGCTTCTGCGTTTGTAAGCGGTATTTCCCTGATATTATTGTGGGTGATCTATCTGAAAGGTAAAAATGCGCTGAAGCTGGTTACCAAGGAGCACATCCATGACCTGGGTAAATTCATGTTCGCCTTCAGTATATTCTGGACTTACCTGTGGTTCTCCCAGTTTATGCTGATCTGGTACGGTAATATCCCTGAGGAGACCACTTACTTCAAAATAAGAATGCAGGGGCCTTACAGCTTCTTCTTCTATGCCAATATTATTATCAACCTGGTATTACCTATATTCATACTGATGTCCCGTCCCAGCAAGCGTAACTATTTTACACTGGTATTCATTGCCTTCATGATCATTTTCGGTCACTGGATAGACTTCTATATGATGATCAATCCTTCTCCTATGCAGGAGAACTGGTTCCTGAACTGGTTTGAGCTGGGCGTGCCGTTCTTCTTTGTCGGTATATTGATCCTTGCTGTTTCCAATACCTTATCCAAGGCCAGCCTGATCACGGAGAATCATCCATTACTGAAAGAGACGCTGGTGCATATCAGCTAGTATATTTTATAAGAATAAATCAGAGAATTTCATTGCCTTTTGGCTTATTGAATAATATAAACAACAATTTACAATGTCAGCGTTAATAATTACAGCTTTAGTTGTTCTGGTTTTCATAGTGATCTATCAAATCGCTAGGGCCGGGGAAATGGCAACAATTTTAAAAGGTGAGGAAAGAGTGGCTGCGTCAACCAATAAGTTGATGTCCTGGTTATGGGTTGGATTTTTTATACTGGGCCTGGTTGGTATTTACAAATGCCATCAATATATGATGCCGATGATGTTGCCTGTTTCAGCTTCAGCGCAGGGGGTGGAATATGACAGTATGATGAAAGTAACATTATACATTACAGGTTTCGTGTTTTTAGCTACCCATATCTTATTGTTTTACTTTTCCTACAAATATCAGCACAAAGAGGGCAAGAAATCGTTTTACTACCCGCACAACAACAAGCTGGAAGTATTATGGACTACCGTTCCCGCGCTGGTGCTGCTGGTGCTGGTAGTGGTAGGTCTGAGAAACTGGATGGCCTTCACTTCTCCCGCTCCTGCCGATGCTATGATTGTGGAAATTACAGGTAAGCAGTTCAACTTTATCGTAAGATATCCCGGACCTGACGGCGTTTTTGGTGAAAAGAACTTCAGGCTGATTGATGACGCGACCAATCCCCTGGGTCTTGACTGGAAAGATAAGGCTTCCCACGACGATATTATCATTCAGACCGGTGAGCTGCATATTGTAAAGGATCAGCCCGTAAAGTTGGTGCTCGGGTCAAGAGACGTGATACATAATGTGGGAATGAACCACTTCCGTGTAAAAATGGACCTGGTACCCGGTATCACCACAACTATCTGGTTCACACCTACCATCACTACGGAAGAGATGAAAGGTATTACCGGTAACAAGGATTTTGTTTATGAAATAGCCTGTTCGGAAATGTGCGGTAAAGGCCACTATGCTATGAGAGGTACTATCATAGTTCAGACGGCAGAAGAGTTTGCCCAATGGCTGAAAGAGCAAAAATCGCATTATTCTACCCTGAACGAGGAGGCTCCGGCTGCTGCTCCCGCACCGAATGCTGATACGGCAACGGCCAATGTGGTTGCGAAGCACTAAGGAACGATCTAACAGTTAATAATCAGAATTTAATAATCTTACTTCAGACTTAGAAGTTTTAAATATAAATAAAGATGAGTACAGCTACACTTGGACACGAACAAGTACATCATGGAGCAAGTCATGATCATCACCATGAGCACCATGAACAGCATTTTATATGGAAATATGTATTTAGTCAGGATCATAAGATAATCGGGAAGCAATATCTGATTTCCGGTATAATATGGGCTATTATCGGGGCTTTATTTTCTGTTTTTTTCCGTCTCCAGTTAGGTTTTCCTGAAGATACCTTCCCTTTGATGGAGCAGGTGCTGGGCGAATGGGCCAAAGGCGGTAAATTATCTCCGGAATTCTATTACGCACTGGTTACCATGCACGGTACCATCCTGGTATTCTTCGTATTGACGGCAGGCCTGTCCGGTACTTTCAGTAACTACCTGATCCCGCTGCAGATAGGAGCCAGGGATATGGCGTCCCCGTTCATGAATATGCTCTCTTACTGGTTCTTCTTTGTTTCCAGCGTGATCATGATGATCTCCTTATTCATCCAGACCGGTCCTGCTGCCGGAGGCTGGACGACCTATCCGCCTTTGTCGGCCCTTAAGGAAGCGTCCCTGGGTTCCGGCCTTGGTATGGATCTCTGGCTGATATCTATGGTCTTATTCGTTGTGTCGCAGCTCCTGGGTGGTCTGAACTATGTTTCAACTATTCTGAATATGCGTACCAAGGGTATGAAGATGACCAGGATGCCGCTGACCATGTGGGCATTCATGTTCACTGCCGTTCTCGGCCTGTTATCTTTCCCTGTACTGACTTCCGGTTTCGTGCTGCTGATATTCGACCGTCACTTCGGCACTTCCTTCTACTTATCTGAAATATTTATAGGCGGTAAGGCCTTATCCCACATCGGCGGCTCGGCTATCCTGTACCAGCATCTGTTCTGGTTCCTGGGTCACCCTGAGGTATATATCGTAATGCTGCCGGGTATGGGTATGGCGTCCGAGATACTGGCCACGCATTCCAGGAAGCCTATTTTCGGTTATATAGCGATGATCATATCCCTGGCGGGTATCACTACACTGGCCTTCATCGTATGGGCGCACCATATGTTCGTTACGGGTATGTCGCCGTTCCTGGGCAGTATATTCGTATTGCTGACGCTGCTGATCGCCATTCCTTCCGCTATTAAGGTATTCAACTGGATAACGACGATATGGAGAGGTAATATCAAATTTACCGTTCCGATGATGTTCTCCCTAGGCTTCGTATCCCTGTTCATTTCCGGTGGTCTGACGGGTATCTGGTTAGGTAACTCCGCCCTGGATATACACCTGCACGATACGTACTTCGTTATTGCGCACTTCCACCTTGTAATGGGTGTGTCTGCCTTCTTCGGTATGTTCGCGGGTATCTACCACTGGTTCCCTAAAATGTACGGCAGGTTCATGAACAATACTTTAGGATATATCCACTTCTTTGTGACCATCATCGGTGCTTACCTGATCTTCTGGCCTATGCACTACGAAGGTCTGGCGGGTATGCCCAGGAGATACTATGATTACAGCGCATGGCAATCCTTCAGCCAGTTTGCTGAGCTGAATAAATTCATCTCCATAGTAGTGGTGATCGTATTCTTTGCCCAGCTGCTGTTCGTTTTCAACTTCTTTATGAGCATCTTCAAAGGCAAAAAAGTTACGGATCCGAATCCGTGGAAATCCACTACGCTGGAATGGACCACACCGCTGGTGCCTGGTCACGGTAACTGGGAAGGTCCGATCCCTGAAGTTCACAGATGGGCTTATGACTTTAAAGATGACGGCAACGGTAATGACTTCATACCGCAGAACGTGCCTTTAAAGCCCGGTGAGGAATCCCACTAGAACAATTAATTAATGATATAGAAAAGAGCTTAGATTTAAATGCTAAGCTCTTTTTATTTGGCGGCAGATCGCTATTTTTGTCTGTAATTTTATAATAGGGACATGAAGCACATACACATTGTTACAGGAGCGGAACAGGCACAGCATATAGCTGCTGCTCTGGAAGCATCACACGTGGAGGATACGGAGATCCTTGCCATAACGGATGACTACAGCTACGGGCCGCTGCGACAGCCTGATGTGCCCTTCTCCCTGCTCCGGAACCAGTTCTGGAACGGCCTGAAGGGCGATATCGGCAACAGTTATGAAATCCGTGACCTGGAAAATATCCTGTCCCTTCCGGCGCGCTCCACAGAGGCCAACGGTGAGCTGACGGTGCATTTCTGGATGTCAGATAAGGCAGCCGAGCTGCTTACCTATTACTTCCTGCTGCATTACCTGAAGCCGCTGGCCGGCCGCTTGCATATCATCAACATTAACGGGCTGCCTTTCCTGAATGATGAGCTGCAGCTATTTTACCCCCGCAGCTTCACAGAGATCAATGTCAGGGGCATCGTTAAGGCGCTTAAGCTGTCCCGGGTGATCACCGCTTCCGAAATAGAGGCGGACGGGGATGAATGGAAATTTTTCCAGCAGCATCCCGGCACCGTCAGGGTACTATCGGGCGGCAAGCAGGTAGCGGTCCACGATGCGGACTATTACGATGAGAAGATCCTGGAGGTCATCAGGCTGCATCCCCAGAAGAAATGGGCGCGGTTATGGCCGCTGGTAAAGCCGCAGGGCAATGAGTTTGACCAACTGATACTGAACCACAGGCTGCAACACCTGATACAGGGGTCCAGGGTGAAGGCAGAAGGAGGTAGCCTGGTTGTCAACGAGCTGGTGCCATAGGCAGGCGTTTTGCCGGTCAGTTCTTCCTGATGCCCAGCCGTATGATCCAGGGCGTGCTCTGGGAAGTGCTGACCTTATCCCAGAGAAAATCATAGCCTACCAGCAAGGTTCCGTGCCAGCTGTTATTGATCCTGTAGCTCTTGGAGAGCCCCAGGTAGGCGATATTATTGTGATTCCGGGTGAGATACTCCCTGAACGGGTTATCGCCCTGCTCATCTGGGGTGCTGCTGTTGCTGTAACGGTTGTACACGTTGAGCTCATAGCCTCCCTGCAGCGAGATGCCCCAGACAAGGTGATACTTGATATAATAGAACAGGAAACAATGGTCGTATTTAAGGTAATACGGCTTCCGGATATTGAAGCCGATATTGCTGTTGATGCCGATACCCTGCCTGAGATCTTCTGATAGCTTCTGTTCCAGCCCTATGCTGATGAAGAGGCTGTTATTATTGGTCACAATGTTTTTAGGCTGGATATTGAAATTATAAACGGGCTTGAAGCGTAGCCTGAACGGCGTGGCCCGTACCTTGTTATAACGGATGCCCTGGTACGTGTTCTGTAATTCCTGTACCTTACCTCTGGCCTGCTGTGCCTGCGTCTTCAGCTCCTGCAGCTTATCCAGGTGCGCACGCTGCGCGGCTTCCTGCTTTTCCATGAGCAATTTGTTATACTGTTCATCGTCCATACCGAATTTGTCCTGAATGCGCTGCTTCACACCCTGTGTGGTCTGGTAGCCTTCCCTGGTGAGGCTTTCATTAGTGCTTCCCTGCTGGTACGGACTTTTAACGGGGTTGGTCTTATTATACTTCTCAATGAAATAGAGCAGTGCCGTTTCCATTTTGTCCTGGTCATCGTAATAGGACTGCCAGTTCCTTTTCATATCCATGGCTATCTTTATCTTTTTCAGGATCCGGGTATTATACTTGCCGGCATCCAGTTGCAGCTGGTTAAGTCCCTGCTGGATATAACGGCTTTCTTTCTGGTTGTCCGTTACCTGCTTCCGGAGGTCCGCCAATGCCTGGTTGTACTTGTCTGTTTTCAACTCCTTATTCAGTATCGCATCGTATTTTTTGAGCTTTTCCAGCTCTTTGGTCTGCACCGGGCTGAATCTTTTCAGGGTATCCGCGTGAATATCCAGCCGGCTGAGCTGTTTACGCAGCCGCTTATTGGCTGCCGCGTGCTTATCGTTCAGCTTCCGGAGCTTCCGGAGATCTCTGGCTATCTGTTTTTCCACTGCTTTTTTGCTGGTACGGGCAGGTTGCTCGAACAGGAATGTTTCCGGCATCTGGAAAGCGGCGGTACTGTCAGGCGACCGGCTGTAGCTTGCAGTTGCGGCTGTCATACATAGAAGGGTGAGGAAAGACCGGGTAAGCATCATAATTATCGGATATAGAGATTGAAAAGCGGTTTGGAAATATCATGGAGCGGGCAGGCAATATTGATGCCTATCCTTTTATTGCTGAGGCGGGTTTCCAGGCTGAACCCCGCAGTGTGTACCCACGCTACATTACCGGATGCATTGTAATACACCAGGTTGTCATACAGCACGCCGGCCCGCAGCCTGTTGATAAGCCTTATACGAAAATCGCGGTTCAGAAAACGGGATAATTCCGTTGTGGTCAGATCTATGTTGAGCAGGTTGAAGGACGGTCCGCCATAGAGATTATTCTCTGCGCCGCGCAGGTGATGTTTGATCTTCTGGAAAGAATAGGGGAGCGCCTGTCCCCACCGGGCCGTATCATTGCTGTGTACGATCACATTGTTCTCCGTTTCGGCGAAGCGGTATAGCAGTTGCTTGCTGCCGAAGCTGTAGCCGGCCTGGTTGCGGACTTCCAGTATCCACCTGTGGGAGAGCAGGGTTTTATAGCGGACAGCAGCTTCCAGCCCGGCCGTTATATAGGACAGCCCCGGCAGGGATGTAATGAGGTCCAGCGATAATTTGCTTTCCAGGTGCTGCCGGAATACTTCCAGCTCCTTATCATTATTGAGCTTATACTGCAGGGCGGTATTGCCGATCATATCATAACGGTTTACGGCAGGGTAGGTATGTGAGTAAGACTCTATGCTCGGGAAGTAGACCGTGTTCCTGTTAAGGGACAGCTGGCTGACCCAAGTCAGCTTATAGCTGAGCGGCTGTGCTGCGAATACGTTCAACTGCCAGGTCTTTATTTTGGCATAGGAAGGATAGAGCCTTTGATTGCCGTCCTGCCATGGGGCATTATTATTGTCATCTATGAGGCGTACTCTCCTGATAAGGCTGATGCCCCAGTCCGTTCGTCGCTTCCGGTTGATGAAAGATACGTAATATTCGCTTCCGTTCAGTTGGAAAGGCAGGCGGTAGGCGATATCGAACTGGTGATCTTCCAGGAGATCGGTGACGGTGTACCCGGCAGTGGCGCTCAGTTGGGGCGTATTGAAATTCCCGAACTGCAGGTCGTAAGGCTGGTAATGCTGCAGGAATTCACGGGAAACCACATCCACGCTAACAGATGACTTAACGGCACGCAGCCGCAGAGACTGCAGTGTTGCTGCTGTTCCGACCGTATCAGTTGCAGCAGGAACAGGCTGCAGGCTGTCCGTCAGCAACCTGCCTGTATAACTGTGTTGCTGCTGTTGCCAGCCAAAGTAACGGAAGGCAGGACCGGATGGTACCGCCAGCGGGTCCGTGACCTGTTCTTCCCGGTGCAGGGATGACCGGACTTTCCCGGAAGGCAGCAGGAGGGTATAATACCGTATCTCGTACCTGTCGTTCAGCCCGGTATAATGCATTTCCTTTGCCGAATAGCTGAGCTCCTGCGCATCCAGGCATTTAAGATCATATTTCCCGGCAGTGCCATATTTCGTCTTAGGCGTAAGGAATAAATGAAGTGAGCCTTTATAAGGGTGGATATACGATACCGTTGTGGTATCTTCCCACAGTAGCCTGGGATATTCCCCGGCATAGACATCCGGCCGGTATACCGGCTGATGGATATGGCGTACTTTTCTTAAGCGCCTGCCGTCCCGTTGCAGGTAGAACTGGTGATGCCGGTAGCCTGCTGTGCCTGCCTGCCCCTTGACCGCGTCTGTATGAGGAAGACGGATATGCTGCCTGATAAAAGCTGCCAGGTCTTCCCTGACGGCGGCATACTCCTTCCGGTACATCATTTCCAGGCTTTCTTCGATACTGTATTTACGCAGGAGCCGGAGAAAATAAGACAGGTACCTGTCGCCCGATGCGGCTACATAGCTGAGCAGCGCCTTGTACTGTATATAGATATCGTTATGATGGATAAAATGGTAATTGTCCTTTTCTGACCAGCGGTACAGGATGAAATCCATACAGGCGCTTTTCAGCGCTTCGGTATGGATGAGACGTGGATTACCTCCCGCAAAATAGATATCCCATTCCCGGGAAATGATATGCGCGTACACCTTCTGCAGGAACAGGGCGGTATCCAGGCCCCAGTAGATCACAGGACTATAGGGTTCCGCATACTTATTCTCCTGCCGGATACCGACATTGGAAGCTGCCCTGTCCGGGGCAGAGCGGTAGACAAATATGGTGCCGCCGCCGGTACCGAAAGGGGTTTGCTGCCGGAGCTGCGCGCTGAAACGGCTGAGGTTGGCCTCCAGGAAGGGTGCTGCTGCCCGGCACCAGGCGGAATCGCCCACAAAGCTGATACCGCCCACCTGTATCATGACGGGATCGGTAAATGCGTTCCTGTACTCAATTCTATTGCTAATTATCTGACTATATGTATATTTATCGGCTGAAATCAAAAGGATGATAAAGAAAACCTTCCATACGCTGCTGATGCCGCTCCTGTTACCGCTCGTAGGTGTCATGCCTGTATCTGTGTGTGCTCAGGGTGCAAAAATAGAGCAATCTGGTCAAATACGGGATAGGAATATGCGGCTTTCTGCCGGGGGCGTGCTATACAATGACGGCTGGGCCGCATCGCTGCAGATGCTGCGGCAGGATAAGCGGCGCGGGCTGGAGCTGCGCATACAGGAATATATACATCCCAAAGAGCAGAAGCAGATCAATAAGGAATACCTTACTCTGTTCGATAAGGAAAAGGTCACGCCGTTCTATTATAAAAAGCAGCACAATGTCTATACCCTGGCGCTTAGCTATGTACAGGAATACGTAATGTACAGCGGCGGGAACTTTTCGGTCTTTAACCGGAACACTGCCGGAGTGCACCTTAACCTTTCCAAGCCGGTGTATTACCGCGTCATCTATGCTTACCCGGACAGTGCCGGCCGGTATGATGTCCGTACGGAACCGATACGGGATGACAACCTGGACAGGACAGGCAGCGCCAAAAGCATCCTGGGTAAAGAGCCTGTGTACAGGAACCTGGATAAGATGACGGTGTCGGCGGGTATCAGCGGTACGGCAGCGCTGGGTATGGAAATAGCAGTCAGCAGTTCTCTGAGCACCCAGTTGCTGCTGGGCGGCCTGGTGGGTGTCAATTCCTCCCGGCTGGTGTCCCTGCGCGACTATCCCAGGCAGCTCTTCTACGTTTCAGGGTGGGTAAGCGGTAGTATTGTGTTGCGTCTTTAGTTAAAGAAAGTTTGTTTTTTAACATTTTAGTGGTAATTTCGCGCCAATTTTTGGAATATGAAGCGGATATTTTACACTATTATAACACTTTCTTTGTTGGGCGCAGGGATAGTTCAGGGGCAGGAGACGGCGAGTCCTTATGAGAATAATGAGACTTCCATAAGGGCTACTTCCAAGTCGGATAACGCGATCAACCAGGGCATGCAGCTGAGCCAGCTGTCTTCCGCCGGCCTGTTTACCGGCAGTACGAGCATCAACGTGCCCCTGTATGAATATAAGAAGAACAACATTGACCTGAGCCTCGGGCTGGTGACCAATACCAAAGGAGTCAAGCTGGCAGAGACTTCCGGCAGTTTCGGCCTCCACTGGAACCTGTCCGGTGGCGGCTATATTATCAAGGTGGTCAATGATATGGAGGACGACCAGCTTAAGACTGCGCCGATTAATACTACCTGGGGCGGCTTTACGGTACTTGCGGGTAAGCTGCGTATCGGCGCGGCGCCCCAGTCCAATAATACTTATATTGATAAAGAATACGATGAATACCAGGTGTCCGTGGGAGGCTACAGTTTTACTTTCTACATGGGTGAGAACGGCTATGTGTTTGTAGCACCCAGGCATGATGTGAAGATTCGCAAAGAGAACGATAACTTTATCATTACGGATATTTACGGCAATAATTATTACTTCAGGTATGAAGAGGAGCAACAGATCAAGAAATTCCTGTTCCGGCACAATATTCCCGGCACTCCGGCGGTCTACCTGGATAATAAAAACCGTATCTGGGTACTGGCGAAGGTGGAGTTCCCGAACAGGGAGCAGGTCTCTTTTTCTTACCAGAAATACGTGTCCAGCTTTTATGGCTATACCCATTACCAGGAGAAGCTTAATGGCGCTACTTTATATAACGGTTTGCAGACGGACAAAGTTGCTTCAGGCGAGCGGCAGCTGCCGCTTTTAAAGGAGGCTGTCTATCCCAACCATGATTCCGTAGTGTTTGAATACCGTGTATTTCCCCGCTGTGACCTGGGGATGACGCCTTTGCTGGACAAAGTGTCCGTGTATAACAGCAACAATACCAGCGGCCGGCTCCGGAATTATTACCAGATGCATTACAGCTATGCGGGCAAAGGTTATCTCATGACCAATACGCACTGTGATTTTTATGACGCTCTTATCTATGATGAAGAGGATATCCTCCAGATGCAGGGAACTATAGCCTTTATGGAAGGCCAGGCTGCTTACCGGGTGCTGCTGGATTCCATTAACCTGCACAGCGGGATCTCTGGCGGCGGCAACCTTCCTTATTACAGGTTTGAATATAATGATGTCGCTGCTGGCCTGCCTTCCCGTGCGGTGACCGCTACCGATTACTGGGGCTATTACAATGGAATTGAAGGTAGTCTCCCGGATGACTATGTGGCCGGGGTCAATAAGAAGAGCTTTGCCCCGAACCTGGATTATATGAAAAGGCTCAGCCTGAAAAGCGTGACCAACCAGTTAGGCCTTAAGGTAACCTATGAATATGATCTGCATGTGGTGAACCAGGATATGGATATGTCTTACGGGAATGCGGACCCTTCTTTTGCCGCCAGGCTGGATGCCAACCGGGTGATAGGCCGTAATGTTGGTGAAGGTCTCCGGGTGAAGGCTATCCGTATATGGGACCCTACGATGCCGGGCAATAATGAGTTGCGGAAAGAGTTTACCTATGAAGGCGGTATGACCTTTTTGCTGGGCGGTACCTGGCACCGTCCTCTAAGGCCTTTATATGAAGTGAACAATAATAATGGATGGGTATTCGAGGATACCATAGTGTCCAATATGAGACAGTCGCCTTACCATATGGTGCAGGGCAGCGCCCAGGGCTATAATAAGATCACGGAATCGGTCTATAATGCAGGCGGTGAATACCTGTCCGGCAAGGAAAGTTATTTCTCCAATGTGGTAACCAAACGTCCGTACGGCAACATATATGATAACTATTATACCCGTAACGGAGACCGTCACTACTTTGAACTGCCCTATACGCAAAAAAGCTACCTGCTGGATTACAAGATCGGCCTGCTGCTTAAAGAGCTCAATTATGATAACCTGGGTTATGTTACAGACCAGAAAGAGCTGCGGTATAAGTTCATTGAAAATACGTTCAGTCCTCCCTCATATACTGTTAATAAGCACCTGCTTTATCCTGATATCACCAACTCCGGGGAATTGGCCGATCCTGTTATGGGGCAGGTGCTGGAAGACAATTACGGGATCATCAGCGGCAAAGCCGTAGTGGACTCGGTACTGGAACAGAAATACCTTTCCGGCGGACGCTCTGCCAAGGATATCACCGTATACACCTATGATGCCGATGGCAACCTGCTGGCGGAACGCACCTACCTGGACAGGGATAATTACTATTACTGGAAAAAATACTACTACCCCAGGAACTTCCTTACTGCTGCTAACACGGAAGTGCAAAATATTGCGCAGGAGCTGGTGGACAGGAATATTCTTAATGATGTGGGTGTTGTAGTCACCAAGCGGACGCTTAACCCGCCTTTGGATTTCCCGTACCTGGTAACGGACGCTTCATTTTATACCTATGGCTTCAATGGGCAGGGCGATATCTATGCGATCACTAATTCCAGGCTCATGAAGGGCAACAGGAGCTGGAGCACTGTGATGACAACAGATCCTGAAAAAAATAATGCGGAGCTGCTCCTGCGGTCTGCACAGGATGTTAACGGCTATATGACCGGTCCAAAGGTTACCAAAACAGACGACTATCTCCGTCCGCTGGAGCTCAGGCACCGCGGTATCAATAAGTACAGCACCTTAAGGTATAATACGCATTATAAGACAGAAATTGCTTCCTGCAATACCCGCTTTGATGATTTTGGGTTCCTGAGCTTTGAAAGAGGCGCTTCGGATGACCGGGTGGTGTATGATGAAAATAAGCTGACGGGTACGGCACAGGTGCTTGACAGGTTCGATCGTGCGCAGTCCGGTGTATGGATGCTGCAGATGGATAACGGTGATAAAATACGCATGAACGGGCTTTCCGGGAATAAGCGGTATGTAGTGTCCTGCTGGATAACCAATGTCGGTCCTTCTGCTCCGCAGGCCCTGAAGGTGATGACGGAAGGGGGTGCTGTTGAGCTGCAGCTGTCCCGGAATCATAAGTGGAGCCGCTGGTACTATTACCAGGCAGAGGTCACGCTGGCAGCGGGTGAAAAGATGCTGGAGCTGGTTCATGACGGGAATGAAAGAGTATGGGTGGACAATGTCGTGATAGCGCCTGCAGGGGCTACCTACGTTATTAAATCATTTAATAACCGCGGCCTGACAGATATGGAAGGTACGCTGAACGGTAAGCAGGTACGCTATGAATACGATGCCTTTGACCGTTTAAAAGTGACACGTGATGAAAACGGCAACATCAGGGAAACATTTAACTATCACATCAGCAGATAAGGAGGAGGACCACAAGATGACACAGATACTGAGACTCATAGCGGCATTGGCTGCATTACTCTACACGGGAGCTGTCTACAGCCAGGGGACGAGCACACCCGCGGACAACAAGCCCAACGGCCTCACGGGACCCGCGGGCCCTGTTACGAACACGACCATCAGCTACCCGCCGACCTTCAGCGGTACGGTCCAGGGATTGCACCATACCGAAAAGCGGGTGTACAAACGTAAGGGTCACGATACGCTGACGACTGCGGAATACGAGCACTACTTCCAGAGCTTTGACGTCTTCAACGCTGCCGGCAACACCGTCTTTGAGATCCGGAAACGGGCCGTGGTCCGTGACGGGAGCTTCGCGAGCTATGTGAAGCTGCACGACCGCTCTTACGGCACGCTCCAGAAAAGCTACCTGGACTTTTCGGACGTGGTGCCGCAAAGCCAGGTCTACCACTCGGACTTCTTCACCCGTCAAAAAAGCTACTACCAGCAGCAATACCCGAATGAAGGGGCAACGGCCGTCTCCTATACGGAAAATACCTCTACGGCGGCCAAACGTTCGGTGACGCACTACGCTCCCGGTATGAGCAACATCGGTAAAGGCGAGGGCTCAGAAACCATCATTGACCACAACAACGGCCGTGACCGGGTGCGCCGCTGGTCCTACACGCCCTCCAGCAAACGGCTGGAAGTGCTGGGCTTCTACGTGGACAAGCAGCTGCTCAAAACCACTACGGTCAGCGAGACAGGGGCTATCAGCGTGGTCTACAAGCACCGCTCCAGCGGTAAGCCCATCCTGGAAAAGCAAATGGAAAGCGTCATCGACGGTGGCGCTGACACGCTCTGGTCTAACACCTACTATGTGTACGACGACTTTCACCGGCTGATCTTCATCATCCAGCCCAAAGCGCTGGAAGACGTCTCCAACAACAGCGGCCCCATTGTGCTCTCCGCCGACAAGATCCGGGAGCTCTGCTTTGAATTTATCTACGACGGCCAGGGTCGGCTGCAGCAGGAGCGCAAGCCCGGAGAAGCGGCCTTCACCTCCTACGTCTACGACCTGGGCGGCAACGCTGTGCTGGTCCGGACGCCGCTGGACGCTGGAACGGACACCTGGCGTGTCAGCTTCCCTGACGCCTACGGCCGTATCGTTGGGAGCGGCACTGTCAAAACCGCGCTCTCCCGGTCGGACCTCCAGGAGCTCTTCAACGCTGAAACTGCCGCTCCGGGCACGCTGCAAAGCTACTTCACGGACGAGCAGCTCATCGGGACGCTGCCTGCAGACGGCAGCAGCTTCACCGGTGGCATCAGCGACTTCTACCTGCTGACGGAAAACTACTACGACCGCTATGCTATCCCGGATCCCTCGGGGAGCTATACGGACGCCATACAGACGGCGCTGGGTATGAGCTACCCGGTGCCTGCTATCCCCTACAACAACGACACGGTCACCGTTACCTTTGCCAACGGCCAGGTGACGGGCTCCAGGGTGCGCATCCTTCCGGATGACCACTACAGTCCTATGGAAACGGGCAGCTGGAAAAGCAGCGTGGTGCGCTACAATCGCAACTACAGCCCGCTCTACTCCGGCACGACCATTACGGACGAAGACGGCAGCGAGCTCTACCGGGACTACAGCGGTACGCTCTACGACTACCTGAACCGTCCTGACTACACCTTCCACTACGTGTGGAACAGCCGTGAAACCTCCATTCACAACCCTGGCCAGCTGGAGGTGCTCTCCTACACCTACGACTACACGCGTGGCTTCCTGGCCGAGATCCGCCGGCAGCAGAACGGTGAGGCTTTCCGCAAGCTCGTGGTCTACGAGCAGGACGAGCTGGGCCGTCTCAAAGAAGAAACGCTGGGTAACCTGAGCGAGCACCGCTTATACACCTACAACCTCCGGGGTCAGCTCCAGGGCATCAACGAGCAATACGCGCTGACGGGTCAATACCAGGGCACTCCCAAAACCTTTGGTGAAGCGCTGCGCTACGACTACGGCTTTGTGCAACCGCGTAACGATGGCAAGATATCCGGAATGATCTGGCGTGGGAGCAACCGGCGTACGGAGCATGCCTACGGCTACAGCTACGACCGTACGGGCCGGCTGACCAAAGCGCTCTACCAGCACCGCAAGGCGGGCGCTACGGCCTGGACGAACACGGATATGGACTTTACGGTGAGCCATCTCACCTACGACCTCAACGGCAACATCCTGACGATGCGCCAGCGGGGCCAGGAAGCCTCCAATACGGCTCCTTACCTTATCGACTGGCTGGACTACACCTACCAGCCGTTCAGCAACAAGCTGCAGGGTGTCAAAGACTACAACACCATCGTTCCCTCGATGCCTATCGGCGACTTCAGGGACGGCAACGGCTCGGACAATGACTACAGCTACGATGCTGCGGGCAACCTGCTGCACGACGAGAACAAAGACATAGAACAGATCAGCTACCACCCTGTGGTCAACAAGCCGTCAGAGATCCGTTACAGCAACGGGGCATACTTCCGTTACATCTACGATGCGGGCGGCAACAAGCTGCACGAATACACCGGCTACTTCAAACTGGGTGACTTCGCGGAAAAAAAGCGGACCTACATCTCCAACTTCGTCTACCTGGACGACGGCCTGGCGCACATCAGCCACCCTGTAGGGCGTACGGTAATGAAGGGCGTCCACAACGAATACAAGGAAGAATTCTTTGTAAAGGACCACCTGGGCAATGTGCGCACGGTGATCGACTTTGAGCACAAGCTGCTGGTCCCCAAAGAATACCTGGCTACCTACGAGGTCTCGAGCGTCCAGTCGGAGCGGCTGCTCTTCAACAACATCGACGGTCCGCGTGACATCTCCCCGGACTGGGACCCTACGAATGAATTTGTGGCGCGGCTCAATGCAGCCGAAGGCACGGCTGTGGGCACCTCGCTGCTGCTCAAAGTGATGGCGGGCGATGCGTTCAACGTGAGCACGCAGACGTGGATCGACGCTGACAGTGTGCAGCCGCAGCCCATCGTGTCGGACAACGACCTCCTGGAAGGTCTCTTCAACGCGCTGAAGGACAATGTGGACCCTGAGGCCGGAGAATCGGGCTACCATACGATCCTGGAGGGCATCTTCAGCAATGCCGCGGTTACGGAGGGTATGAGCCTGCTGATGCAAGACAGCTACGACAGCCTGCTGCCGCGTTCCTACCTGACCTATATGCTGCTGGACGATAACTTCCAGCCTGTAGCGGGCGCTACCGGGTCCATCCAGGCGCAGGGCGGCAACGGTGTATGGAACCTGATCGGTACGGGTGCTGACATTGACATTGAATCGAACGGCTACCTGCTGGTGCTGACCTCGAATGCGTCTGCAAAGCACGTGTACTTTGATAATTTGTATTTAGCGGTTAAAAGAGGTAACTTGCTGGAAGAAACGCACTACTATCCTCACGGCTTGCCTATTAAGGCATTGGCGAGCAGTGATGCGGGCCATCAGGAGAACCGGCATCGTTACCAGGGCAATGAGTATATCGAGGACAATGAGCTGCGTTGGATGGACTTCCACGCCAGGCAGTACGATCCGCAGCTGGGCAGGTTTTTAAGCATTGATCCTTTGGCCTACAGCGGTGGTCAGCAGGTGTTCAGTCCTTATGCGGCTATGGGCAATAGTCCCGGGATGATGATCGACCCGAACGGGGAGATGACAAAGTATGCGGAGACGGATAATAGCTTTTCAGAGACGGTGGAAGCCAGGCGGCATATTTTATTAGGAGGTGGACCTATTTCTGATCGGATCCAATACAATAGGTTATTTGGGATGAATACAGATATGG
>MKSF01000009.1 GCA_001897155.1 Bacteroidetes bacterium 47-18
CGGAAACAATTTGTGTCTCTGTGAATCTTGTCTTTTTCATCTTTTTACAGTTTAAAATTAATAAATTTCTCTAGTTTTAAACTGTCTCATTTTTAGGGATACTTACAATATGGCTAGTGCCATAAGATGTCACTTTGTGAATATACCTTGATTGAATTTATAACTCACCAACTCCTTACATATATCACAGCTCACTAAAATTTCAAATAATTTTGCAACGCTACACTCATTTTTACAAAACAACAATTTGGGTACATACACTATTAATCCTTACAAACTCTCACTATCGATCAAACAGATATTGTTCCAATTCTTTATTGTAATTTACTAACTGAAGACTATCATAATTCTCCCCAAACATCTCAGTCATATGAGATAAAGCACTCTCCGAACCATTAGCATAAGCCTTAAGCAGGTAATATTTCTGTAAATTGTTGTTCATTTGATTATTTTGCAATATGAGATAAACATCAAAATATGCATCTGAAAGTTTATATTTTTCGACCATAAATAAAGAGTAGAACATAAATTCTCTTCCCATACCACTCATTCGGTAATTATCTTTCAGTCTTTCGTAAGCACCAGTATCCCTACTGACTAAAATTGCCTCGATTTGCTGTTTACGAGTACTATCTGTTAAAAACTCCGATATATACTGAGCATTTAAATTATAATATTTTACAGTGTCGTTATCAAGCCCCTCTCTAATATCTTGACACGAAACAGAAAAAATAATACACCTAAAAAAGAAATTACGAATAATTTCACCATAATAATATATTAATTATTGATATTTTTCAAAAATTTTATCCCAATAACTTCCTTTCCATTGTATAAGAAGAATATAATTGGTTTCGGACACATTATTAGCAGTTTGATTCTCAGAAGTATCCCCGTTTTTTCAAAAGCTGCTTCCGAAAAGCAAATCCGCAATGTATGAGCGGTTTTTTATAAATTTGCAGGAATCCAAAATACAGCAGATATAAAATGAGTGAAGGGACTAGCAACGCAGCAGTACAATATACGGATGACAGCATCCGGACCTTAGACTGGAAGGAACATATCCGACTGCGGCCGGGTATGTATATCGGTAAGCTTGGCGACGGCAGCAGCATGGACGACGGTATCTATATACTGCTGAAAGAGGTGGTAGATAACAGTATCGATGAGTTCAGGATGGGCGTGGGCAGGCAGATAGACATCAGCGTAGATGAAGGCGTGGTGACCGTCAGGGATTATGGCCGCGGCATACCGCTCGGCAAGGTAGTGGATGTGGTCAGCAAGATCAACACCGGAGCCAAATACGACAGCAAAGCCTTCCAGAAATCCGTAGGGCTGAATGGTGTGGGTACCAAAGCCGTCAATGCCCTGAGCAGCTATTTCTGCGTGACCTCGCACAGGGATGGACAGAAAAAAATGGCCGAGTTTGAACGTGGTGAGCTCACCCGGGAATGGAAGATAGAGAAAACAGACCAGCCCAATGGTACCGAAGTAGTATTCCGGCCGGATGATACGGTCTTTAAGAATTATCATTTTATCCATGAGTATATCATCAACCAGATCTGGAATTACTGTTACCTGAATGCCGGCCTGACCATCATTTATAACAATAAAAAGTATTTATCCAGGAACGGCCTGTTCGACCTGCTGACCAATAAGATAAACGCCGAATCCCTCCGCTACCCTATCATTCATATGAAAGGGGAAGATATCGAGGTGGCGATCACCCATAATAACGACTACGGTGAAGAGATCTATTCGTTCGTCAATGGTCAGTACACCACCCAGGGCGGTACGCACCAGCAGGCCTTCCGTGAAGCCTTCGTAAAGGTGATCCGGGATTTTTACAAGAAGGATTATGAGGCTGCCGATATCAGGCAGAGCATCTGCGCCGCCGTTTCAGTGAATGTACAGGAACCGGTCTTCGAATCACAGACCAAAACCAAGCTGGGCTCCCTGAATATTTATGAAGGCGGTCCTACTATGAAGTCCTTTGTACTGGATTTCCTGTCCAAGGAGCTGGATAATTACCTGCATAAGAATGCGGATGTGGCCGATGCGCTGAAAAAACGTATCGAGCAAAGCGAGCGGGAACGCAAGGAGCTGTCCGGCATCCGGAAGCTGGCCAATGAAAGAGCCAAGAAGGCCAACCTGCACAATAAAAAATTGCGGGACTGCAGGATACACCTGAATGATGTGCCGCCAAACAAGAACAAAGAGGAATACCAGGAAAAGATGATGGCCTCCAGCATCTTTATCACGGAAGGAAATTCCGCCTCCGGCTCCATTACCACCAGCCGCAACGTGGAATCCCAGGCGGTATTCAGCCTGAGAGGAAAGCCCCTCAACTGCTTCGGGCTTACCAAGAAGATAGTGTATGAGAATGAAGAGTTCAATCTCCTGCAGCATGCGCTGAATATAGAAGAAGGCCTGGACGGATTGCGGTATAATAATATCATTATCGCAACGGATGCCGATGTGGACGGTATGCACATCCGCCTGCTTATTATGACCTTCTTCCTGCAGTTCTTTCCCGACCTTGTAAGGAACGGCCATATATATATCCTGGAAACCCCGCTGTTCCGTGTGCGGAACAAGCAGAAAACGATCTATTGCTATAACGAAGAGGAAAAGCAGAGAGCTATTGCCGAGCTGAAAGGAAAGCCGGAGATAACCCGCTTCAAGGGTCTGGGCGAGATCTCACCCAAGGAATTTGAGGCATTTATCGGGGAACAGATGCGCAAGGTGCCGGTGCTGCTGTCCAAGGACAGCCAGATCCAGAAACTGCTGGAGTATTATATGGGTAAGAACACCCCGCAACGCCAGAATTTCATCATTGACAACCTGGTGATAGAAAAGGATATCGTAGAAGAAGCCGTATAGCTTCCTGGCAGAAGCGGCTGTCTAAAAAGTCATATTGAGCTTGGTAGTTTATAATAGTTTTAGCAAGGCTTCGGCGCGGCTCAGCCTGACAAACTGAATGACTTCTCATATTGAGCCTGTCGTGCCATATTGAGCTTGATAGTTTATAATGGTTGTAGCAGGGCTTCGGCGCGGCTCAGCCTGACAAACTGAATGACTTCTCATATTGATCCTGTCGTGTCACATTGAGCTTGATAGTTTATAATGGTTGTAGCAGGGCTTCGACGCGGCTCAGCCTGACAACTGAGTGATTTTATCACATTAATTCTGTCGTGTCATATTGAGCTTGATAGTTTATAATGGTTGTAGCAGGGCTTCGACGCGGCTCAGCCTGACAACTGAGTGATTTTATCACATTAATTCTGTCGTGTCATATTGAGCTTGCCGAAGGTAGTTTATAATAGTTTTAGCAGGGCTTCAAGGGGGCTCAGCCTGACAACTGACGTTTCATATTGAGCTCGTGTTGTCACATTGAGCTTGTCGAAATGTGTGCTATATATCAATAAAACCCTGTCATATGGAGCTAACTCGAAATATGACAGGGCAGGGTTGTTTACTTTTAAACAACCTATTCAATTTTATACAGGCTGCTAAAACCTGTGAAATCCGGTAATATCTATGCCTTTTATTTTCCGGTAGAGATCAATGGCATGATTATCGGTCATCCCGGAGATAAAGTCTATCACAGATAGTATATTATCATATAAGCGCTGCCCTTTTACATCTGTTTTGTACTGTGGTTCCACCAGCTGCAGCAGCTTTACGGATTTCTGGTTGTGAGGATAGACGAGCGCTTCGATAAAGGCGTCCAGCAGGATACCGATCACATTAAAGCCGGCAAGCTCTACCTCAATGACATTTTTGTGGTTATAGATACGTTCTACGGAAAAACGGTTGATAGCCCTGATCTGGTCCAGCAGGTGCTCCGGCAGGGCATCCAGAAGGGACATGCCGAATGTTCCGTCCAGGATAGCCGCCTGGTGCTCCATAAACACCTCCGATGTTTTTTCTACCATCAGTCCTATCCACCGGGCCCGGATGTATTGTGCCTGCTGATGCGGGTCATGAAATTGCGAGAGTTGCTCCGTGACTTTCTCCAGGGCATTAAAGCCGGTTTCCGCCGCAAAACAGGGCAGGAAGAGCGCTTTCATTTCCTCCAGGCTCACAATACCCAGCCGCTCCGCATCCTCAATATCTATCACCCTGTAACAGATGTCATCCGCAGCTTCCGTCAGGAATACAAAGGGGTGCCGCACATAGGTATCCTCATCCAGCGCCTTTAAATGAAAAGCGCTCATAATGCGGTGAAATACCTCCTTTTCCGACTGGAAGTAACCGGCCTTTTTAGCTACGATACCGGCGCCCTGCCGGAATCCGCAATGGGCCGCCGTGGGATATTTAATGATGGATGCCAGCGTGGTCAGGGTCAGGTTATAGGCCGAAGCCGGCTCATTGAAGGTATGGGTCAATACGCGTAGCGCATTGCTGTTGCCTTCAAAATACTCAAAATCCGCCAGCTCTTCCCTGCTGAGCTCCTGCCGCAGGACACGCTGGATGTCACCCTTGACATTCCGGAAGTAATTACGGATCGCATCTTCGCCCGAATGGCCGAAAGGCGGGTTGCCTATATCGTGCGCCAGGCAGGCAGAAGTAATAACATTACCCAGCTCATAATTATAAAAATTCAGGAACGCTTCGTCTGCATCCGGGTGCTGCCGGGCGATGCTGCTGCCCACCTGCCTGCCCAGGGAGCGGCCTACACTGGCCACTTCCAGGCTATGGGTCAGCCTGTTGTGCACGAACACCACACCCGGCAACGGAAATACCTGGGTCTTATTCTGCAGCTTCCTGAAAGCGGCAGAAAAAATCAGCCTGTCATAATCCCTCATAAAGGAGGTGCGCAGCTTATCGGGATTCACCCCCTGGTCGGTACGACCTGTAAGGCGCTGCGTAGTATATAGGTATTCCCAGTTCATAATATGTTGTCTGATTAGAGTGCCAGGGATACATAGACCGGGCAATGGTCTGAATGCCGGACATCGGGATAAATCGCCACTTCCTTTACGGCTTCCTTAAGGCTGTCTGATATGCTGATGTAATCTATACGCCAGCCCTTGTTATTGGCACGGGCATTGGCACGGAAGCTCCACCAGGAGTATTGGTGAGGGTCCTGGTTCAGTAAACGGAACGTATCGGTCATACCGTTGCTGAACCATTTATCCATCCACGCCCTTTCTTCCGGGAGAAAGCCGCTGGAATCTTTATTGGATTTGGGATTATGGATATCGATCTCCCTGTGGCAGATGTTGTAATCCCCGCATACAATAAGCGGCTTGCCTTCCGCCTTGATCTCATCAATATATTCAAAGAATTCATCCATCCACTGGTATTTATAGACCTGGCGCTCCTCGCCGCTGGAACCGCTGGGGAAGTAGGCGCCTATCAGTACGAACGGCTCAAAGTCCAGCCTGAGCACACGGCCTTCCGCATTGCTCTGCTCAAAAGTATTACCGTAAGTAACACGCTCCGGCTGCTGCCGGGTGATAACGCCTACCCCGCTGTACCCCTTTTTAGCGGCGGGAAACCAGTAAGCATGATACCCCAGCGCCTCAAAACGTTCGGTAGGAATGCTATCTATAGCGGATTTCAGCTCCTGGAAGCAGATGATATCTGCCGGGTCCGTTTCCAGCCATTCCAGCAGCCCTTTATTAATGGCGCTCCGGATGCCGTTTACATTATAAGATATGATCCTCATCGGATGAATTGTATTTTAAGTTGAAGAAACAATAGCGGGCATCAGGTATAAAGCCCTCCATTTACAGATATGACCTGACCTGTAATATAGCCGGCATCCTTAGATACGAGAAAGCCCACAAGCGCGGCTACTTCCTCCGCCTCCCCGAAACGGTTCAGGGGGATCAGCGACCTGAGCTCCTTTTCGTTCAGGTCTTCCGTCATATTGGTCCTGATAAAGCCCGGCGCTACCGCGTTCACCGTAATGTTCCGCTTGGCAACTTCCTGCGCCAGGGCTTTCGTTGCGCCGATCATACCTGCTTTGGCCGCAGAATAGTTCACCTGGCCGGGCATACCTTTCAGCCCGCTCAGGGATACGATATTGACGATCCTGCCAAAACGGTTCATGACCATAGGATTCAGCACCTGCCGGGTAACGGCGTACATACCGCCCAGGCTGGTATCCAGGACGCTGCTCCACTGCTCATCATTCATAAAAGCCATCAGGACATCCTGGCGGATACCTGCATTGTTGACCAGCACTTCAATAATAGCGGTATCCTTATGCGCTTCCTGCCACTGCCCTATGCTGGCGGCTACCTCAGCGGCATCCGCTACGTCAAATTTCATCAGCACCGCTTCCACCCCCAATGCCGTTACTGCCTCACGGGTAGCCTGCGCCGCCGTTTCATTGCCTTTATAGTTGATGATGATATGGTAACCGGCAGCGGCCAGCCTGAGGCATATGGCCCTGCCAATACCCCTGGATCCGCCCGTTACTAATGCAAATTTTTTCATGTCCCCCTGTATATAAAAGTGTAAATCTAAGATAATCGGTTATTGTATGGCCTGATAAACGGAAAATTTTATTCCTTTATGGTGATCTGGGCCGGCAGGTGCAGGTCGATGCCGGCGGCCTTGAACCCATCCTGGATATGCTGCAATAATGCCGTATGAATAAAGTACATCTTATCCGGCTCCTGCGTATAGACATTGATCTGGTAGGTCACATAATAGCTGTCCAGGGTATTCTGGAAGACGTACGGCTCTTTTTCCTTATTGGTGTATTCCGTACGGCAGGCAGCCTCCCGGAGCACTTCATGTACTTTCCGCCATTCAACCGCATAGGCCATGGTCACGGTAGCGGTGATCACCAGGCCGCCTTCCGACCCGGTAGAAGAGTAATTGATCGTATGCTTGCTCAGTATGGAGGAATTCGGGATAGTGATCTCTTCATTGTTAATCGTTTCTATCCGTGTCACCAGCACCGTTTTTTCCTTTACCCTCCCGGTATCGTTCCCTACCTTGATCCAGTCTCCTACCTTAAAGGGCCGCATATAAGTGATAACAAAGCCGGCAATGGTATTGCTGATAGCGGTAGAGGAGCCAAAGGATATCAGCACACCCGCAAAGACCGAGATACCCTTAAACGCTATGGTATCCGAGCCGGGGAGATAAGGGAACACGAACACGATACAGAACGCTATCAGCACAATACGGATGATCTGGTAAGTGGTCCTGGCCCATTCCGGGTGAAAATGCCGCAGCTTCAGGTCACCCTTCTCCACTTCCAGGGAGAAATAGCGGAACGCATAGATTATATAGCGGAAGAATATAATAATGGCAGCGATCTTGAAGAGATTGGGTATGTAGTGCACAATGCTCAGCCCCACATCTTTCACCGGGTCCAGCACCCAGTCCCACAGCTTACGGGTGTAGGGCTGTGTCTGGGGAAATACATTCAGTATGAATGAAACGGCAAAGTACACGACAACGCCCATGAAGATGATCCTCAGGATGTACAGGACGCGGATAAGGACTTTGAGCAGGAAGGCTGCGCTGAACAGCTCATAATTACGGATGCGGACATCACGGATAACACCCGGCTTATGCCTGCCCAGCACCCGGATCAGCTTCAGTCCGCCCCTGGACAGCAGCCGGAGCAGCAGGGCGGCCACCACCACGATGATCAGCACCTGTGTCCACCGCAGGGCAACTTTCTCCCAGCTATGCTCTACCCTGTTCCTGTCGATACTGAATTTAATATTCTCCAGGTAGGTACGGGCGAGCTGCTGCTTGGTCTGGTTCATCCATAACGCGTCATAGCTGCTTACGGTCAGTATCGTAGTCTGCCCGTACATGATATTGAAATAGTCCGTGAATGGCTGAATGCTGAAGGAGTCCGGGTGGTAGGTATTGCTTTGGAAGAGCGCCAGTATTTTTTCGTGGGCATCCTTTGCCCTTAATTCTGCGGTAAAAGAGCCTAAGGGCGCGTATATCTCCAGCAGGGTATCATTAAAGAGCCTGACGGGATGTCCCTTGGCTATTTTCCGGAGCCTGTCCACCTCATGCTGCTCCTGCACCAGCTTCAGGGAGTCTTCCGTCCTGATCGCCTGCAGCCGGTCCAGCAGCTCCTTATGATCACCCGAACGGGGATGCTTTACCTTCTCTACCTCCAGCATAAGGAACGCTATCCTGAAAGAATCCCTCAGGCGTTGTTCCTCATTCCTTTTAAGCAATTCCTGCAGCAAGACATAGGAGGAGTCCTGCTGGGCATACAGGCGACAGGCTCCTGCGGTGCACAGGAGCAGCAAAATGGCAATGGAATAGCGTATAAAGGAACGTTGCTTCATGGCATATATCTTATCAGGCAATGGTCAGACCACTAAGTTAGTAAAAACAGGCTTACCGTTCAAGCCTCCGGTTGTGACGGCATACGGCTTTCCTTCACCGAGCTTATATCATCTGGCTGGCCTTCAGCTCAAGGTATTTATTCATCACATCCGTATTCAGTTGCTGAGGCGTAGTGAGGATCGCCACGATACCCAGGTTTTTAAGCTGCCTGACGATCTGCTTTTTCTCAAAGGCATACTTCTCAGCGATCGTGCTGACAAATACCTCTTCCAGGGTCTGGCTCTCCCTGTCCGTATAGGCCTTTATAGCCGTATTTTCAAAGAACACCACACATAATAAGTGCTTTTTGGCCAGTTGCCGGAAGTAAACAAGCTGCCGGTCAAACGATATTTTAGATTCAAAATTGGTGTACAGCACGAGCAGGCTCCTCTGTGTGACCTTATGGGAAACGGCATTGACGAGGTGCTCAAAGGAGCTGTCCTTGAAATCGGTATGGTAATTATACAGCAATTGATTGATGCGCAGCATCTGCCGGGACTGCTTGTCTGCGACCAGTATATGCCTGACCGTATCGTTGAACAATATCAGCCCAGCCTTATCTTCTTTCAGCAGCACGATCTTTGAGAGGAGCAGGCTGGCATTCACAGCATAGTCCAGCAGGCTCAGACCGTCAAAGGTATAGTGCATCAGCCTGCCGCCGTCGATGATACTGTAAACCGTCTGGCTTTTTTCATCAATATAGTTATTGACCATCAGGTTCCCTTTACGGGCCGTGGCCTTCCAGTTGATACTGCGTATATCATCTCCCTGCACATAGTCCCTGATCTGGTCAAACTCCATACTGTGGCCTATCTTCCTGAGCTGCCGGTTGCCGGCAAGGGCATACTGGCTGGAAGCGGCCAGCAACTGGTATTTTTTAAACAGCCGGGTGGAAGGATATACCCTGACCAGGTGCGCATGATCTATATTGATACGCCGCTGTATGAACCCAATGGCGGTCTTCAGGTAAACGACCGTCCGTTCAAAACGGAACTGCCCTCTCCTGACGGCTTTTATTTCGTAACGGCGCTCCGTTTTCTCACGTGCCTTCAGCACACCTGGCAGGGCAAAATTCCTGACCTGGAAAATATCGGGTATCTCCTCTATGACCAGGTATTTCAGCTCCAGGTTGGTAAGATTGTCGAGGTGGAGGTCAATGCTGTTAAACTCCCCCAGGTGAAAGACCTCCGGTATGTTCCGCTGCACGGCAACAGGCTGCGCTACACGGTACAGCAACAGGACATCCGCAAGCGTGAGCAGCACAAATATCGCCAGCACACAGACAGCTATATAGAACAGCGGCACCCACAGGTAGGAAGCGAGGAACAGCAGGATGATCCCGAGGAATATAAGGTACCAGTTTTTATCTATAAATATCTTTGCTATCATGCAGGCTCTGATGTTTTTCGTTCTAAATATCCTTAATCTTTACCTTTTTGCCAAAAGGCAGCACCGCTCTTATCTTAGCCCATATCCTCAGGTAAATCTCCTTGTTGAACAGGTTGGAATCATTCCGCGCCTTGATCATGATAAAGACGGCTATGGGTATGAGTATGACATTGGCCAGCCACATACCCTGCCAGGGCGTGAATTTCTGCTGCTCCGCGAGCTTTTCCCCGGTATTGCTGAGAATAAAATAGATAAGGAAAAATATAATGGCGACCAGCACCGGCATACCCAGGCCACCCTTCCTGATAATGGCGCCCAGCGGCGCTCCGATAAAGAACAGGATGATACAGGCGATGGATAAGGTGAATTTATTGTTGAGGGCTATCTGCGCCTTGTTGATCTTGGTCTTGTTAAAGTCCACATCATACAGGATAACGCCTATGGAGCGCTCTACGTTCCGGACGCTGGAAATAGCATTTTCCAGGGCGATATTACGCAGAGAGTCGCTGCCGAAGGTTTCTGCAACAGAATTCCGGAAAACGACCGGCTGCACGGAGCTTTCCCGTATCTTCCGTGCCAGCAGCGTATCCTCTCCCCTTTGCTTAAAGACCGTCAGATAAGGCTGCACATTCATCAGCACACTTTCAAAATTGTTCGCTTCCCTTTTACGGAAGGAATCAACCGTTCCGGAGAGCTGCGCATAGTTCATCATTTCTTCCCGGCCTTTGAACTCTTCCTCGCTGGTACGCTCAAAATCGAACTGGGACAGGTCGAAGGTCATAAACCATTTATTAAAGTGCATCCTGGTCACCTCATCGGTCTCCCGGTCCTTTTTCTCTTCATGGCGCCAGCCGTTGTGCAGCTCGAAGATCAGGCTTTTACCGCTGGGAGAAGTGTACATCCTGCCTTTTTCGGCCATGACGATATTCTTGTTCCCGTCCCCTTTGGTATGATCGTAAATCAGGATGCCTTCTATGTTCTGGCCGTCCTTATGCTTCTTATTGATACGGATGGCGTAATCCTTGAAATCGGTATTGAAAATGCCTTCCGCAAAGTTGCTGGTGGGCTTCTGGTTACGCATATCATACAGCAGGGAATATGCCTTTAAATTGGCCACCGGCAATACATTGTTATTAAAGAAGAAAGCACCCGCCGCCACTACCAGAATGAATACGAACAGCGGCCGGATAAACCGGAACAGCGAGATGCCGGAGGCTTTGATGGCCACCAGCTCATAGGATTCCCCCAGGGCACCCATGGTCATAATGGAAGACAGCATCACGATCAAAGGCAACGCCAGGGGCACAACATTGGGCACCATATACAGCAACAGCTTCAGCATCATACCGATACCCAGCCCCTTACCGATCAGATCATCCATATACAGCCAGTAGAACTGCATGATGAAGGTAAATATCACCAGGACCGACGTGATAGCGAAAGGGCCTAAAAAGCTCTTAAGCAGCAGCCAGTCTAATTTTTTCAGTTTAACATTCATAAGCTCACAATCTCCGCAAGTTTGCAGGTTCGTTCTGCGCTCTGCCCTCCGGATCTCTTACATACTGCGATACAGCGGCACACTCCCGGCTCCCGTTGCGGTAACTATGCAAAAATATAGCGTATCTGCTATAGATACGCTAAAAATACATTTTATAATTCTGATACCGTTACCATTAACTTCCTATTCTGTGCTTCAGGTTCACTACCTGTGTATCCCAAAGCCGCTTCTGATCCTCCACTTCATATTTATCCGCGAAATCAGTGATCTGCAGGATCGTTTCATTGGTCACGTGACTCCGGGAGATCCTGAATTCAAAATACTCGTCATCATCATAATATTCCCAGCGGTATCTTACAGACTCATTCTCAATAGCCTCTATCTGTTCCGCTTCGTCTGTAGCGCCGTTCCAGGTGAAATAAAAAGTCGTTTCCTTGGAATCTACCTTATCCGCAAACCACTCCTGCAGACCATTTGCAGAACTCAAAAATTCAAACAGTATATTAGGGGAACATCTTATAGGATATTCTACAGTATATTGCTCTCTCTTCGTTGCCATTGTAATTGTTTAGTTAGTATAGTAATAATGCCTGCTTTTTTATAAAGCTATTGCAATAATAGATTTTTTTTTAACTTTTCAAAATTATTTCCAATATTTTTTTATGCCCTTTTACTTTATTAAAAAAAATATTTTTGGAAATCTATAAGGTTACTCCTAAATTCGTCTAAAGTTTACAACTCATTAACATTAACAATAACCTTAACAACTCAAACTCTATGTAATTATGTCTATGCGTCAACTTAAGATTACTAAATCTATTACCAATAGAGAAAGTCAATCGTTGGAAAAGTATCTGCAGGAAATAGGCAAGGTAGACCTGATCTCTCCGGAAGAAGAAGTAGAACTGGCACAAAGGATAAAAGCAGGCGACGGCAGGGCACTGGAGCGGCTGACCAAGGCAAATCTCCGTTTTGTGGTATCAGTAGCCAAACAATACCAGAACCAGGGCTTGTCACTCAGCGATCTGATCAACGAGGGTAACCTGGGCCTGATCAAGGCAGCCCAACGCTTTGATGAGACCCGCGGCTTTAAATTCATCTCTTATGCCGTATGGTGGATCCGGCAGTCTATCCTCCAGGCGCTGGCAGAACAAAGCCGGATCGTACGCCTGCCGCTCAATAAGGTCGGGCTGACCAATAAGATCAACAAGGCCTATACACAACTGGAGCAGGAATTTGAAAGAGAGCCTTCCAGCGAAGAGCTGGCCCTCCTTCTGGAGATAGAGCTGGATGAAGTGGAATCCACCTTAGGCATAGCTACCCGCCATATCAGTGTTGACGCCCCCTTCGCGGATGGCGACGAAAGCACCCTCCTCGATATTCTCGAAAACCACAATTCCGCCAAGGTGGACAGCGATATGGACTTTAACGAATCGCTCCAGATAGAGATACACCGCTCTCTCAACACACTGACGGAAAAGCAGCGGGAAGTGCTGAAGCTATATTTCGGCATAGGGCTGGAACATCCCGTTTCGCTGGAAGATATCGGTGAGAAGTTCGGGCTGACCCGTGAAAGGGTACGCCAGATAAAGGACAAAGCTATCACCAAGCTCCGCACCACCAATAAGTGTCACCTGTTAAAATATTTCTTAGGTTAAAAAACTACTGTAATTTGAAGTGATCTGTACACCTGTAAGAAGAGGTTGCGTGCGTTGACGTATGCAACCTCTTTTTTTCCTGGTCATTTCCTGCTGCAATACACCGGCATCTGTGCTGCTTTATACTTACATTTGCATAAAATTTTCAAGCGATGATATATAAAGTAATAGGACTGATGTCCGGCAGCTCATTGGACGGCCTGGATATGGTCTATACTACTATTACCAGCACCGGTCAGCAGTGGGAATATGAGATAGAATGTGCCGAAACCATCCCCTATCCCGGCGAATGGCTCAGCAGGCTGAACACCCTTCAGCAAAACGACATTCCCGCTTTCCTGGAGCTGCATACAGCTTACGGCCGGTATCTCGGCACGCAGGTGAACGATTTTATAGACCGGCATCAGTTGCATCACAAGGTGCATTTTATTGCCAGCCACGGGCATACCGCTTATCATAACCCCTCCGGGAAAACCACCTTTCAGCTGGGTGACGGCGCCGGTATCGCTGCGGTTACCGGGCTGACCACCATTTCCGATCTCAGGAATATGGATATCGCCTACGGCGGACAGGGCGCACCCATCATACCCATTACCGACAAATTATTGTTTAAAGATTATAAGTATTGCCTGAACCTCGGCGGCATCGCCAATATTTCCGTCAAATCCGCCGACGGTACGCTTCACGCGTTTGACATCTGTGCCGCCAACCAGGTGCTGAACCATTTTGCACAGCAGCAGGGACAGCCCTATGATAACGGCGGACAAATGGCCGCTACCGGCACAGCAGACGATCAGGTCATCAGCTCGCTTCACAGCCACCCGTATTTTCAGCAGCAGGGCGCCAAATCCCTGAGCAACGACTTTTCCCGTAGCGTCATCATACCCGCATTACAGCATTTAAGCCCGGCAGACGCGCTGTGTACCGCCTGCCAGCATATAGCCTATGAAATACAGCAGGCCGTTCTGTTACATTCTGTCGATACGGAACCAACGCATATGCTGGTGACAGGCGGGGGCGCTCATAATGATTTCCTGCTATCCTGTATCCAGGCCCACCTTGAGGAATTCCGGGTGACGCTGGTCAAACCCGATTACAAGCTGGTGAATTTTAAGGAAGGCCTGGGTATGGCGCTGAGCGGCATCCTGAGATGGCGGGAGGAGATCAATACCCTTTCTTCCGTTACAGGAGCTACAAACGACAGCATAGGCGGCGCCGTATGGCTAGCACATTAGCATATATCCGCAGAATCTCCGGATACTCTTATATAATAAGCGGCAACCAGTGAAGGTTGCCGCTTATTATATTAAATGGTCTTTATACGGATGTTATTGCCCGGACACTTCTTTTACAATAGCTCTCCAGGATTCCAGCTCCGGAATGCCCGGCTTACGCTTTCCGAACAGCTGTACGATCAGCTCCCCGGCCGCATCATAGACCTCTATGGCATGGATCAGGCCGTCCCTGCTGGGCTTGACCACCAGCCAGGAAGAAGCTATCCTCGTTTCATTCAGGTGCATATTGAAATCCGGGTCCAATACGTTGAACCACGGGCCCGCGTCCATTAATTTATACACCTCGCCGGTATGGATCTGGATACAGCCCCTGTTACCGATAAACACCATAATAGGTACCTGCCTTTCCACTGCCAGGTTAAACACCTTGCGTGTGACATCGTTGTCAAGCTGACGCGCCATGCCTTCAGGTGCCAGCCTTAACGCCTGGGTCCTGGTCACTTTGTGCTTCTGCAGCAGTCCGAAGAAATCATGAGTGTCCTGTAAGGCCATCCATTCCTCACGAAAGGCAGCTGCATCTACATCTTCGTCCTTCAGCTCCGGCTCCGGTGCAGGATAAGGTGTTACGGCCAGCCCGGCAGACTGGTCTTCCGCCCTGAACTTCTCCACCAACTGGTGGTAGGCTTCCCGGTCGGAATCTTCTGTCAGGTATATCTTATGGACCGCTTCCCCGCTTTTATCAAAAAACTGGATGCTCAGCCGGTCATTCTCATTGACGGCAAAAGCATATGCCCAGGCCATCATAAACAGGCGGAGGTCAATATCTTCATTTACGAAAGTACCCACAGGGCCCTGGAAGGTCAGGTTGTCATAGACGCCTTTCCTTTCGTGTACCGCATGATCATTACGGGTCAGCGCCATCACTTTTCCCAATTTGATAATATCACCCAAAATGGCCTTAGGATCGTCCTTCAGCCTGGTGACGTTTTCACCGACACCCGTAGCCAGCAACTGCGCCTCGCTGGACTGCAGCTGTTTCGCGATCTCACGGATACGCATTTTGGGGTTCTCACTTTTCATCTGAGCGTACTGCTCCTTTAAGCTTAATATGTTAGTGGTCATAATATTTAAAATTTAGCAATGGCTTTTATAATGATATCGTTTCTAATTTCCGGGGAGTCACCTGTATATATAGTTGGTCCAGGGAGTTCTTCTCGATCAGTACAGAGATCCCGAAGACCCGCTGTATGTTCTGCTCCGTCAGCACGGAAACCGCCGGCCCCTGGTCTACCACGCTGCCCTTATCCAGCATCAGGATATCGTCCGCATATTGCAGCGTAAGATTGAGGTCATGCACGATAGCAATAACGGTAAACCCGTACTCCCTTGTGAGCTGCTGCATCATCTGCATGAGCTGGTGCTGGTACTGGATATCCAGGGCGCTTACCGGCTCATCCAGCAAAAGCAGCCGTTCCTTCGTGGGACTGTCCCATACCTGGGCCATGACCCTTGCCAGCTGCACCCGCTGCTGCTCTCCTCCCGACAGGGTAAGGTAGCTCCTGTCCATAAGGTGAGTGATCCCGACCAGCTCCGTAATAAGCGTAATGACTTCTTTACATCTTTCAGTAGGATAGGTTTTAAAGTAGCCATAACGTCCCATCTCCACGATTTCCCGTGCGGTAAACGGCAGGGATACCTGGTAATGCTGGCGCAATACCGCCTTTTTCTTACTGAGCTCCGGGGCGGGTAAGGTCTTCATATCCCGGTCATCCCAGCTGATAGTGCCCTGCCGGAACCGGACTTCCCCGTTGATACATTTGAACAAAGTGGATTTGCCTGCACCGTTGGCCCCCAGCACAGCGGTCAGCTTACCCGCTGCAAAAGCGCAGTGTATATCTTCCAGGATCACCCTGCCACCTTTTCCCGTGTACGTCAAGCCTTCTATCCGGATCATACTTTAAAAGATATTTTTATTTTTCTCCTTTAACAACAGGTATATAAAAAACGGTCCGCCTATCAGCGACGTGATGATGCCAATGGGTATCTCGACCGGGGCGATAATAGTACGGCTGACAAGGTCTGAAAGCAGCAGCAGTATAGCGCCGCCTAAGGCACTGACGATGATCAGCTTTTTGTGCTCCGGCCCCAGCAGCAGGCGGAAGATATGCGGTATTACCAGCCCAACAAAGCCTATCATACCGGTCATAGCCACACAGGCACCTACGCCTACCGCGCAGACGATCATAATGATATTCTTCACGCGTTCGATGGGTATGCCCATGGAAACGGCATCCTGCTCACCCAGCGCCAGCGCATTCAGCGGCTTGCCCATAAAGGGCATAACAGCCATGGTCACGGCCACGAAAGGCAACAGCGCCAGGATATTCTTCCAGTTGGCACCGCCCAGGCTGCCCAGGCTCCAGAAAGTGATGGTCCGCAACTGCTCATCCTTGGCAGCCAGCGTGATCAGTCCCGATGCCGCACCGACAATGGCATTGATAGCAATACCCGCCAGCAGCATAATGGCCACGTGCGTCTTCCCCTGTGACCGGCTCAGCCTGTACACTACCAGGATGCTCAGGATAGCGCCTACAAATGCGGATACATTCAGCAGGTATTGCCCCAGTATGGTCTGGAAGCTCAGCAGCAGCGTACTGCCCAGCACGATGGCAAAAATAGCTGCCAGCGTAGCGCCGGAACCGACCCCTATCAAGCTGGCATCAGCAAGCGGATTCCGGAACAATCCCTGGAACCCTACTCCTGCAACGGCAAGAGTAGCGCCTACCAATACGGCCAGCACTACCCTGGGCATTCTTATATACCAGAATACTTTGTAAGCGACATCGTCCACAGGTACCGAGCCCCCCAGCGCCCTGACAATGTTATTAAGGATGTTCCCCGGGGAAATAACATACGCACCCAAACCCAAGCTCAACAAAGCGCTCAATACCAGCCCGGCAATCAATATTCCAACGATATACTTTTTTAATTTAATCACTACAGGTTTTCAATAAAACAGGTATCAAACTTACGAAAGAAATAACGGTTAAGGGTGTAATTTCTCACTAAGCTCTTTTACCGCTTCCCCTACTCTCGGTCCGAAACCGGAAAGCTTCAGGCCATCCATTTCAATAATGCCTTTGTTTTTCCCGGCATTGGTATTGGCCACACCCGGCACCTTTAATACACCCTCCGCACCTTCAAGGCTCTTAAGGCCCGTGTCAAACAGCAGGATATAATCAGGGTTTGCCGCCACCATGGCCTCAGCAGTCAGGGGCTTAAAGCCGTTAAAATCTGTAGCTGCCGGCTCACCGTTCGCGAGCTTGATCATTTCATTCATAGGTGTGCCATTACCGGCTACCTGCAGGGTCCCGGCACCACGGGCATAGATGAATATCACCTTAGGTCTGGTGTCCGTAGCTTTGGCGGCGGCAAGGTCCGTATCGATCTTCGCGATCATATGCTTTGCTTCTTCCTGTTTTTTGAAAGAGTCGGCCAGCTCATTGATCAGCTTTTTCGTACCGGCAATGGAGTATTCCTGGCTGAGCACCCATACTTTTAAACCTGCCTGCTGCAACTGGGTCACCTGCTCCGGTGACAGCCCTCTTTCCTGCGTGCAGATCACATAATCGGGAGCAGCGGCGATGATACCTTCTATATTATAGCTGTGAGAGCTGCCCATCTGTGTTTTTTCCTTCAGGTTTTCAGGATACACGCTGGTAACATCCACCCCTACAATATTGGACTCCATATTCAAACCGGATAATACCTCTGAAACGGTACCGTTCAGGGATACGATCTTTACAGGAACCGGCGCTGTGGCGGCGGGATCAGACGGCGTATTGTTGCAGGCCGCGACTATAAGAGCGCTGGCCGCGACTGCTAAAATTATTTTTTTCATTTGCTTTTTAGTGTTGTGTCAGGGTGCAAAATTCCAACTATTCGGGTGCTCTTCAGTTTCAATATGAGGAAAAAAGCTTTCGACTTCAGAAAACCGTGTCATTTACCGCTGCACAAGCCTTTCCGGTAACCTGCGTATTATTTATACCCCCAAATGCTCCCCAGGTGTAAGCATATATCCTGCACCAAAATCCGGGAGGCGATACCTGTCGCCGGCGCACCCGGGATGCTGCTTCTCACAGTAAAAGGTCATCATCAGACCCAAAACGGCAAGCTCATATGCTTCCCTGTCCCGGGCCGTAAACCCGGCGTTCCGAAGGATTGTAACAATATTTTATTTTATGCGATTAAACTCTGGGCATTAAAATTTGTCTATACAATCGTACAGTTTGTAATTCATAAAAATTTAATTTTTGATATACATTTTATCATTACATTTGCAAAAATTGTAAAAAGCTAAAAATATTAAAATATGTTTTGGACATTAGAATTAGCTTCTCACTTAGAAGATGCACCATGGCCTGCCACAAAAGATGAGCTGATAGATTATGCTATCCGTTCGGGAGCTCCGCTGGAAGTGGTGGAAAATTTACAAGAGCTGGAAGATGAAGGAGAAATGTATGAAGGTGTTGAAGATATCTGGCCGGATTATCCTACCCAGGAAGACTTTTTCTTTAACGAAGACGAATATTAAGATAAACGCTATAAAGGTGCCCCGAACAGGGCACCTTTATTCATATATACTCCCTTAACAATATTTCCGAACGCATCTCTAAAGCCAATTTGACCAGTTTCCATTACCCATAACCTGCCATTATAAAAGCTTAACTGATCTTATAAATTGTGCAAATTCTTTTTCCGCGGTTTGATTCCAGGCTTTAGATTGATGGAAGTTGAAATCATAATAGCAGCCGTTGTGCTCACCTTTCAGCACTTTCAGCTCAACCGGTAACGGCTCTTCTATTTCAATATGCTCGAAGCAATAGCGGGCATCAAATTCATAGAACTTAATATTGCTGATCTCACAGGGTCCGTATGCTTTCACCACCTCAAAATCTTTTAAAATCAGGGGAGTTGCCAATAACGACATTTCCACAAGCTCTTCGAACGTTTCATATCCCAAATATTCCAGTGAAGATTTCGGGGTAATATTTAATGTTATTGTCGGTGAAAAAACACCCTTAAGCTCAGGTTTGTCTTCAAAATATTTGGTCATAACACAAACCGGATCTCCCAGCTCATCCCAGACTTCATCAATATCCATATCAAGTCCCGTTCCGATTTTTTGTTCACTTTTTAATTTCCCAAAATCCTTTACAGCTATAAAGCCCCAATCTTCGGGTTTATGAAAAAGGATGCCAAGCTTTTTGTTTACATAGATATTATCATTAGTCGCTACAGCTTTTAAAGGATCAATTACAGCTCCCGCAAAAGCTAAGCTTATGAGCCTGATAAACTCTCTTCTTCCCAATCCCATAATAGTTATTTATTCCATACCTGTCCGTAAAACCTGTAAAATAATATCAGATTATCCTGCAAATATATATTGTTCAGTAACATTCTCAGGCATTCCTCTGAACTGGCGATTCCCCGGTCTTTCTCTGCAGCGCCTATGCTCATTACTTTTGATTTTTTTAAGCGGTGCCCTTCCTATAGAAAACAATCTTTTGTTACGGGTACGCTTCGCTGAGCAGCGTCCTCTCTGCGGGTCAACGACCATCTTTGCTATAAAGGGCTGAGAATGCTGGTCATTCAGAACGGATGTGAGGAATCTCTTATAATGGCTTTGTTTCCGATAAAATAGCTGCGGTATTTATCCCTTGCTTCCAGCTTAAGCCCTATTTCGGAACCAGGTAAGGCTTACCCGGATGCTCCAAAATCTGTAAATGCAGTTTTACAGATTTTGATATCTCTCCTTTTTATTCATTTCAAAAAAATATTATTGCAATATTGTTGCATTTATAAAAATATCACTACTTTTACAAACGCAACAATGCTGCAATATTGAAGTAAATTTCAAAATCTATATTATGATACCCCAAACTTTTGAGCAGTGGAAAAGCTGCATTATCAACGACTGTAAGATCAACCTGACCAGGCAATTTGCACAGCAGCGTATAGCGGTTTACCGGGACAGAAAGAATCCCGAAACAGAGAAATTCGTTTCATTATATGGCGAGCAGCATTTGCAAAATATTATTAACTGGTATTCCTTAGTTCTGAAAAGCCAATAAAATCCTGCTCCGCACATTGCAGGCATTCAATTCAACAATTATTTCCAATAAAAATGTCTTTAAAATACAAAACAAAAAACTATGACCTGCTGGGAGCGATTTCCGCATTCCTTTGCCTGGTGCATTGTGTAGCGTTTCCGTTACTCATATTTATACCGATCGGTATTTCGCACAACCCTTACATAGACCTCGTATTTCTCCTGTTAGGAATATGGAGCGTATATAAAACGACAAAGCAAAACGGTTCGGTCGCAGTAAAATATACGCTCTGGATCTCAGTCTTGCTGATTTCCATATCAGTACTGCTCCATATACTGTTGCACGCGCATACTCCATTGATATATATAGGCGCTGTCGGCTTGATAGCAGGACATCTTATAAACTTTAAAAATCATAAAATATCACATATAAAATGATACAGGACAAACTTCCCGTAACCGTTTTAAGCGGTTTTCTCGGAGCAGGTAAAACTACTTTGCTCAACCACGTCTTGCATAACAAAGATGGGTTAAAGGTAGCCGTAATCGTGAATGATATGAGCGAAGTAAACGTAGATGCCCGGTTAGTAGAAAATGAAAACACACTTTCCCGGACAGAAGAAAAGCTGGTAGAAATGAGCAACGGCTGCATCTGCTGCACGCTCCGTGAGGATCTGATGATAGAAGTAGCAAAGCTCGCAAAGGAAAAAAAGTTCGATTATCTGCTGATTGAAAGCACCGGCATCAGCGAACCTGTTCCGGTGGCTCAGACATTTTCTTATGTAGATGAAGAAAACGGCATTGACCTGTCAAGATTCAGTTACATAGATACGATGGTGACCGTAGTGGATTGTTTCAATTTTTTCAGGGATTTTGGCACGAACGAGCTCCTGCAGGATCGGCATCTCACTGATATGGAAGGCGATTACAGAACGATCGCAAACCTGCTCACCGACCAGGTTGAATTTGCCAATGTGATCATCCTCAATAAAACTGACCTGGTAGATAAAGATACCGTGGGTCTGCTCAAAGCCACTATTCGTAAACTGAACCCGGCAGCCAGGATAATACAATCAGAGTTTGGAAAAGTAAAGTCCGGGGATATACTGCATACAGGTTTATTCAACTTTGAAGAAGCCGAGGCCTCAGCCGGCTGGCAAAAGGAACTGGAGGCCGGGACCCATATTCCCGAAACAGAAGAATACGGCATCAGCTCCTTCGTATTCCGCAGCAGGAAGCCATTTCACCCCAGGCGTTTTTGGGACTATCTCAATCATGCTTACCCAGGGGGGATTATCAGGGCCAAAGGTTTGTTTTGGCTGGCTTCACGCCCTGACGATGCGTTTAACTTTTCGCAGGCGGGCGGTTCTTCAAGGCTGGAAAGAGCCGGCGTCTGGTGGGTAAGTATGCCATTCAGCGAACGGGTAAGGTATGCTTCCTTCATTCATAACCGGGACGTGATAGAAAGCCGCTGGAGCCAGCAATGGGGCGACCGTATGAATGAGCTGGTATTTATCGGGCAGCATATAGATAAGGAAAAAATGATGGCCGACCTGGAAGCCTGCCTGTTGCAGGACCATGAACAGTACCTGTTTGACAAAAACATCAGGTTTGAAGATCCTTTCCCTAAAGACATATAGTATTACAATATCAAATTTGAGAAAAAGATATGCTGCATACACGGAATTTACAGTTTGCATATAAGTCCATTGCGTTTAAATTCCCGGATATCCATTGTGCTCCGGGAGAAGTACTGCTGATAACCGGGCAGTCCGGCAAAGGTAAAACCACCCTGCTGCACCTGCTGGGCGGATTGCTCAGGCCTGAAGCAGGCAGTATTACTATTGGCAGTACCGAGATCCAGAAATTGAGCAATAAGCACCTGGATAGATTCAGAGGCAATCATATTGGCATTATCTTCCAGCAGGCCCATTATGTAGCATCCTTATCTGTCCTGGATAACCTGTTATTGGCAACCCATACCTTAGATAAAAAACGTAAGCTCCAACAGGCAAAGCGACTGCTGCAACAGACAGGAATGGAAGCATTGATGCACCAGAAGCCGGACAGCCTGAGCATGGGCCAGCAGCAACGTTTGTCTATTATAAGAGCTTTGGTAAATAAGCCGTTGCTGTTGCTGTCAGATGAGCCTACATCAAGCCTGGACGATGACAACTGCTATAATGTTGCCGCTCTTTTGAAAGAGCAGGCATACAATAACCAATCGGCCCTGGTCATTGTAACGCATGACCGGAGACTGAAAGAAATTTTCCCTAAAAAAATAGAGCTATGACGATGCTGAAACTTGCCTGGAAAAACATTTTGAACAAACCACTGAACGCCCTGCTAAGCTGGACAGGCATTAGCATAAGTGCAGGCATTATTTCAATGCTGCTTATTTTTCAAAATAACTTTGAGCGGCAGTTCGGGAAGAATATTGACGGTATAGATATGGTCATAGGAGCTAAGGGAAGCCCGCTACAATTAATATTATCGTCCGTTTTTCACATAGATGCGCCTACCGGCAATATTCCATTGAAAGAAGCAGAACAATGGATGCATCATCCTTTGGTAGAGAAAGCTGTTCCACTGGCTTACGGCGATTCTTATGAGGGCTACTCTATAATAGGCACTACGGAAGCGTATTTACAACATTATGAAGCTGTGATCGCAGCAGGTAAAGCTTTTGAGAACAACTTTGAAGTGGTGCTCGGTCATAATCTGTCGCAAAAATTATCCCTGAAAGTAGGTGATACCTTTTTCAGCACCCACGGCCATGACGAACACGGTGAAGAGCATACCGACCAGGCTTATACTGTCACCGGGGTTTTATCTCCTACCGGTACGGTGCTGGACAACCTGATCGTAGGGAATATAGAAAGTGTGTGGAAGATACACGACCACCCTGATGAACACCAGCATTGTAACCACGAAGACGGGCATCATCACGAAGATAAGCACAGGGAACTGACGGCTATACTGGTCAAATTCAAAACCCCGATGGCCCTGGTTCAGATGCCAAGGCTGATCAACCAGGAAACCTCTATGATGGCCGCCGTGCCCGCCATAGAGGTAAACCGCTTATTCTCGCTTTTCGGAACAGGGGTAACTGTTTTAAAGAATATAGGTTTCGGGATCATGCTGCTTGCTGCGCTCATTATTTTTGTATCACTGTATAATGCCCTGAAAGAGCGTAAGTATGAGCTTGCCTTAATGAGAACTGTGGGTATTTCCGGGCTAAGGATTTTCATTTCACTCCTGGCAGAAGGATTGATCATAAGTATCACAGGGATATGCTCCGGACTTGTATTGAGCCGGATAATCCTGTTCCTGCTTTCAGGTGCTATACAGGACAACTATCACTTAGCCTGGGATAAGCTGTGGAGTCCTGTCCCGGGAGAACCTGCACTGACCGTTATCACCTTATGCTTAGGCCTGTTAGCTGTATTGATCCCGGCATTAAGGATATGGTCCTTAAATATCTCTAAAACACTGGCCAATGGATAAACTAATTAAAAAAGCATTGATCTTTACTTTTCTGACAGGACTGACAATGGTAAAAGCATCTTTCATTTGCCGGCACAATGTGGCGGCAGCCGCGAATATCCCTTTCGTTTTCAATAGTAAAGGGACGACAGGCGGCGAAACGGACGAGGATCATACTTCAGGAGAGCTTACCGGTTATACTGCCTCCGGGGAAAAGGAGGCACAGCTCATAGCATGGCAGTCTATACGGGATGTTACCTATGAAGTGAGGTATAATGAACAGCTTAAATCAAAGGTGCAATACCCCGATTTTGGAAAGAATGTAAAAAGTCTTGCCGGCAAACGGCTCAGGATAACAGGCTATATGATTCCCCTGGATATAAATTCCGGGTTATATGCCGTATCAAGATACCCTTATGCCTCCTGTTTCTTTTGCGGAGCGGCAGGTGTCGAAACGGTTATTTCTCTAAAGTTCAAAAGTAAGCCAAGGAGATTTAAAACGGATGAATACCTCACCATTGAAGGCACTTTTGAACTGAACGACACCAATGTCAATGATTTTATATACATCTTCAGAAATGCGGAAGAAGTAAGGGATTAAATAAATGAATAATGCAGGGTAATAATAACACGCTATAATATTCCCGCTTGTGCCGGCTCCTTCGGAAAACAGCTAATCTACAGATAGTCAGTAAATAATAAATAAAAATCCCATTCCGGATATCTCCGGAACGGGATGTACCGTTAAGGCAACGGTCTCCATTATTCCTTCACAAATTTCGTGTTGGCAGTTTTACCCTCTTTGGTGGTAAAGTTAATGATATATAATCCGCTGCCCAAAGCAGACACGTCAATATATGCATTTGCCTGTTGCAGCGTGCTGTGCAATTGCACCTGCCCCAAGCTGTTGCGGATCTCTATCCGGGTACCCGGGGTAGCTCCTGCTATGGCAATAACCCGCTGTACAGGATTGGGATAGACAGTAATGCCCAATGTCTCACTGTCCCGCTTGTCAATGCTTACAGCATTACCATGGCTCAAAACGCCATCCTGGTTGCCGGCAACGAACACAACGCCATCTATCACTTCAACTGAGGATACCGGCAGGTGATTGAATTGCACAAAATCCAGCATATTGCCCGTTATATCGGTCCAGCTTTGTCCTTTGTCGGCACTATGCATAATCCTGTTGGCCAATTCAGCATTGGAGCGCTGAAAGCCGGCATATACATCGTCGTTATGAAGCCACATCGTTACCAGCCCGGAACTGTTGAAGCTTACGGTATCAAAAGTTTCCATACCATCATAGGTATTGATAAAATGATAAATGTACTTCAAAGGTGTCGTAGTGGTAAATCCCCTGTGCGTACCGAACATCTGCTGTTTATCATGTTTGCCGTGCCATACACCGAATGTCCAGTCGCCGTTGGCAGGTAGCACGGGGCCCCAGTCTGTTGCCCTTACCGTCCAGTTCTGCCCCATATCCGTCGTCAGTGCCATAGCGGGTGCCGGCTGGCCGCTGGTCAGTATTAAGGTATCGCCTTTGGAGAAAATGGTAGCGGGGGTATTAAAGCGGCTTTCCGGAACGCTAAGCGTTGTCCACTGCGCATCGGCATTTTTCTTATACAATACAAAATTGGTTTCTAATTTTGCCACCACATAATCCTGGTGTGTATAAAAATTAGTGACGTGCTGAAATGGTGTGTGCCCCGCAGTATCCAGGCTCCAGGTTTGTCCTGCATTATTGGTCCTGTAAATTTGTTTGTTACCATTACCTCCGAATGCTACATAAACATAATCGCCCAGTTTGATAATATCTTTCACATCGGTTTGCGTGACGTTAATACCGCCGGAGGTAACCTCCGACCAGGATTTGCCCTTATCTTCGGATTTGTAAACCCTGGAGCGGCTTCCAGCCCAAAAGATATCATTGTCATAATAGAGCTTGGTAATCCCGTAGGAGCTGTTCACATCCGTTCTTAAAGATGTTTCCTGCCATTGCGCATTTGATTTTGTAACAGTCAGCAACAGGCAAATGGTCAAAGTGGTAATACTTGCTTTCATCAGATTATAAGTTAAATTTGTAAAGAATATAGATTTTGTAGTTTACAAGGCACCCTCCCGCTTAGTTATTGGCTTTAATATAAGCTATCAGGTAATCATTGTATTTATCCAGCGCATTCAGCACCGCTTTTTTGTAAGCCTGCGGGTCAGCATAGATCATAAATGTGTTTTCTGCCTTACCCCGGCCGCTTTTGACGGTACCGCCCGAAAATAAATTGACCATATCTCCGGCAAAAGCGCTTTTGAACTTTTTCATTTTTTCAGGAATACCATCGGCCTGGTCCAATTCCGCGGCATAGGGGATGTCAGAAGTTACCGCATATCCGGGCTGCAATATGGCATTACAGTAGCTCCAGTTACCACCGGTGAATTTGGCATAAGTACCGTCGCCTTTAAATTGCTTGCCCAATGACTGGGATGTAATACCTTCTATTCTTATTACGGGTTGTATATCTGTTTCAAACTTGTCTGTACGGTAGCCCCACAGATCGCTGCTGCCCTTTTTTATCGCTTGATTGATATCAATAAAGTCCACAGTGATAAACAGTTGACCCACAGGCATTTTTAAATCATTTCCCAAAGAAGCGTGAGCCCCCATCATTCCGGTAGGATATTCAATATAAGGAGCATCATTTGCGGTGAAGATCCTGGCAATCCCCCAGTTCTTTTTTTCCGTCTCACGCTCCCGGTCACTATTGTTTTCCACCAGCTTCTGGTAAGACTTACTATCCTTATAGGTTTCATTAAGCGCAAACCCGTTTTCTTTCAGCTTTGAAGCAAGCCGCCTGTAATACTCATCGGTTATTTCCTGCAACAGGGTATCATTGACGCCTTCCAGGAATCCCCAGGTAATAATATTGCCTACACCGCGTTTCTCCTGCTCCTGCCGGGTGGCCAGCTTAAATTGCAGATTAACGCTGACCAGTGCGACTTCATCAGCTTTTTTAAACGGCGCACGGTGCGTTCCTTTGGGCGCAAACATTTTTTTCACCTCCTTATCGGAAGAGGATTGCGCCATAGTAAAGGAGGGCGTGATCAATGCCGCAATAGTTGCCCAGGAGAAAAGAAGCCGGCCGGATATTTTTTTCATAATGCAAAATTTGTTTACAGATGGAATGTTGTGAATATTTATTTTTACCTTTATTTACTCCTTACAATAACATACTGGAACCTGTTCATCAGCAATAAATAAACGACACCATTATCTTCGGTAGCGTCTATCAGCTTTGAACAGGGGTCTAAAGGTTCCGGCAATACAAAAGGTATTTCTTTTAATACGGTACCGTCAAATATGGCCAGCCCTGCACATCCACCCGGACTTTTTTCATCCCCCAGCATCATATACAGGTTACCGTTATTGCTTACCAGGATGTCGCCCCTGAGCACTTTCCCTTTTGACAATCCCTGCACTAATTGATCGTTGTCGTAGTTTTTTATCTTGTCGTTTTCGTAGCCGATGCCCCAGATATGGCTGTTGATGGCAGCATAGCTGGCAGCATCTATGCTGTTGAATCCGATTTCACTGATAAAGGTGTATTCGGGCCCGGTACTGAATGTATTGTTATTGTAATAATGACCCCTCACGCGGTATTCGGTCCTGTCCTGGCCGGATGTAAGCTGAATAACCTGGGTAAATGCCACTTCCTTATTGTCCGTAGCGACCGTACCACTGCAGGACATATTGTACTCTTCAGGCTTTTTGACCAACTGGTTGCCGGAAAGCTCCCAAATTCTTGCAGTGTTCGTTGTGGTAGCCACCATGTGCAGCTTCCCTCCAAACGCCCAGAGGGTAATATTGCCTATGTCCGATTTTTCAATAAGATTATTATCGGTATATTCAAGCGTATCAATGTCTTCAAAATTATTGTTCTTCCACCTGAACAGGATATAGCTGTTATAATATTGTATGACGGGTCGTGTGGTTTTAATGCTCATCCTGTGCCTTATGCCATACAGCTCGCCGTTAAAGGCTTTAAGGTTGCTGATAGCTTCATCGGTGGTGGCATAGCGATACCACTCTTCACCGATCTGATAAAAGAAAGTAGCATTCAAATGTTCATTAAGCGAGCCGGAGCTGCCGGGACTGATGCCCCTGTGCCCGAATGTGCTGAAAAATACGTCGCCATTGAACACGGTAATTTTGGCACCGCCACTGTAAGAATCGTCCTGGTGAAAGTTACGCACGATCTCCCAATTGGGCGCCTGGGGCATATCGCCGGGCTTGTCTTTTTTCTTGCAGGCAGCCAGCAACAGGATAGAGAGCGTAATAAATGTAAAAGATGATTTCATTTCCGGCAGTTTTTAATATATACATTTTTCAATTACAAAATTGATGCTTATATCCGTCAAATAAAATAGTACGGATGTACTATACACTGTTTCAGCAGGTAATATTTGTACTTTTGTACAGATGTATTTTAGGAAAATAGCAGGCTTTCTTTTATTATTGACCGGCACAGGCTGTACAGCCTGTGCCCAGGAGAACAAGTATGTTCAAAGCTTCCGGCAATTGACCGGACGCTCCTGTACAGACCGTACCTGTGCAGATAGCATGTTCCGTTTATTGTACATCTTGTCTTACGAAGAAGAGGCGATTACCGATTCGCTCAGCCGCAGGTTTACAGCATATGCGGCTCAATTTAAGCAGCATCCTTACCTTATGGCAAAAGCCTCCCTGATGGGAGCTTATACGAATTGCTATATCAGGAACGATCTGCCGGCTGCATTTAAAGATGCAACCGCAGCCATCCGTTTTTTCGAGAAAGAGCCGGCAGGTAAGGATCTGTGCTTTGCATATCAACTGTTGTCATATGTTTACCAGAGTACCAATAACTTTAAGCTTGCCCATGAAACCAATTTAAAGGCGCTGAAGATAGCCAGACAACTGGATATCCCCGTCCTGATCGCCAATTCCTATAACGATCTGGGTATTGATTACAACCAGGAAAAAAAATATGATAAGGCAAAGCAGGTATTCTTAAATACGGTTACTTTACTGGAACCCTCCGGCGATACAGCCACCCTGGCGCAGGCTTATCTGAATGTGGCTACTGCCTGCCGGAACCTGGAAGAATATGACAGTGCCTTTTACTATAATGAAAAGGGATTAAAACTGGCTGAGCAGATCAATCACAGGTCATATATAGCCTATGCTTACAATGATATTGGCTCTTTTTATGTATTCCGTAAACAATATGCCCTGGCGGTTCCTTATCTTGAAAAAGCAAAAGCCATAAGGGAAGCGCTGAATGAGCCCAATGAACTTTTCTGGACCTATATTTTCATGGGTGACAGCTATACCGGGATGCACCAGCATAGCCTGGGAAAGCAATTTTATCATAAAGCCATACAACTGGCCGCTTCCAAGGAAAATACCCCCCAGCTATATGAAGCCTGCTTAAGACTGTCGGCCATGTATGCCGGGATGCACCAGTTTGATTCCGCTTACATTTACAATAATCGATACAGCCTGTTAAAAGATTCGGTAATGCAGGCGAAGAAAGACCTTGCGGCAGATATATTCATCGCTTCCTATGAATTGGGAGAAAAGGAACAGCAAATACAGTTGCTGGATGAAGAGATGAAAAACTCCCGGATGAAATTACAACAGCAAAGATTACTGCTTATCTTTTCCTTATTTATTGCTTTAGTATTGCTGGCAGTGATACTATTGGCAAGAAAATTAAAGAAGCAGCAATTTGGCAGACTATTACTTGAAAAGCAACTGACAGAAGAATCGGCCAAGCGTGTAGCCGAAGAAAATTTGCGGAAAGAGAAAGAACGTATCGCAGGAGACCTTCATGATAATGTCGGGAGCCAGTTATCATTCATTATCCATTCTTTAGACGGCATTAACCAGGATAATGCGGAGAAACGTGCCGTCATTACCCAGAATATTACCCGGTCAGTACGTAGTGTTATCAGGAATCTCCGGGAAACCATCTGGCTGATCAGCGATAGCAATACCCGGCTACAAGACTTTTCGGATAAGCTAAAGGTCTTTGTAAGAGACTTGTTCCGGCTCAGCGATATCAAAATAGATTTTACAGAAAATATACAGGAAGATACGGAATTGAATTCTTTGCTGAGCTTAAATCTTTACCGTATCTGCCAGGAGATATTGACTAATGCCTTTAAGCATTCGCAGGCTCAAAACGTACGTATAAACCTCTCCTTTGACAAGCATACATTATCTATTAAAATTACAGATGACGGCATCGGATGCAGGCTGGCCAATACGCATCCTGAAGGATACGGGTTGCGTAATATCCATAAGCGTGCACAGGAGTCTGATATAACTGTGGCCTGTACATCGGCAATAGAAGGAGGAACTGAATATGTCGTTTCCATAACTATAAATTCTTAACAGATGATATATATAGCCATTGTTGATGATAGTAAAAATCTATGTCTTACGCTTAAAGACCGGCTGCTCCAGTTTACAGGATATGAAGTTTTGTTTACTGCGGAAAACGGTAAGGATTTCCTCGAAAAAATGAGAGATGCAAGAAAGGCTGTAAGCCCTGATATTATATTGATGGATATTGATATGCCTGTGATGAATGGTATTAAGGCAGTATCGGAAGGGAAAGCACGTTTTCCCGGTACAAAATATCTGATGCTGACCATTTTTGATGATGATGATAAAATATTTGATGCCATCAAAGCCGGTGCGGATGGTTATTTGCTGAAAGATGAACCGGTGGAAAAAATCAAAGAGGCCATAGATAACCTGCTGAACAATGAAGGCGCGCCCATGTCGCCCAGCATTGCCAGAAGGGTGCTGAACCTGCTGATGCATTCAGAAAAAGAAACCAGCCGGCCCGGTGCTCCGGCAGCCAACGACTATAACCTGACAGAAAGAGAAAAAGATATCCTGCACCTGCTGATAAAAGGATTGGAGTATAAGGAAATAGGATCGGAGCTGCATTTAAGCCCCAATACGGTAAGGAATCATATCGCTAAAATATACAAAAAGCTGCACGTTTCATCCCGTGCCCAGGCAATCAGGATAGCGGGTGATTTATAGTAAGTACAATAGGAGCCATCATACCTTAATAGCAAAGTGCCTGCCGTTCCCGAGGAAGGGACACTGCTCGGCGTAATAAGAGGCTGTTTTCTTTAATTCATTGCAAAAATGACATTCAGTAACCTTTTATATGAAGTATTCATACTTATTCCGTAAGTCTCCTGGCGTGGCTTACCTGTGCATCAAGATAGGAAAGCAGCTTATTCAGCTCTTCTTTGGTCAACGCTTCAACGAGAACAGGGCGGGTACTTATCGTCTGATTATTTTCTTTAAACCGGATACTGACATGAGAAATATTACCTTTTAAAAAGGATTGGGTATCGTATCCTGTTATATTGCGGGCCGGGACCATAATCCTGTGTCTTTCCGGCTTGTCATTCTTCCCATCCAGATCAAAATCTATGATAAGAACATCATTATCAACAACAGCGAGAAAATAGGATTTGCTTTTCAGGATCTTTCTGAAAGCTGCGGCAATCAGTATCGCAAATAAGATCAATACGATGAATACGGATATTTCCTTTGACACCAGGTAGATATAAAGGCAATAAGCCGGAATCATAAAAAACAGCAGGGCAATGCCCCATTTTTGCCGGGTGCTGAAACGATACACCCGGTTATGGCTTTGCACAATTATATAGGATTGCGTAGATAGCGGCAGTGCTGTTGTTGATTTCCCTGGCATATTCATAATGCAAAATAAAGGCAATTACTCAAATTATAGAGTAGCGAGACCCATAATGCTCCAATTTACAATCCGCTACGTGACGGCAGCGGCACCGCACAGACGGAGCGCATAATGCCGCCGGTTAGGTCTTCACTTTTCGGCTTAAAACAAAAAAGCCGGCCATATAAGAACTTATACGATCGGCTAAAATTTCAGGCTGCGGTGAGAGAGGGATTCGAACCCCCGAACCTGTTACAGTTAACGGTTTTCAAGACCGCCGCATTCGACCACTCTGCCATCTCACCGGGCGCAAAATTAAAGCAACGGGTTGAGACGGCAAAATTTTTTTACGCAACTTTTTTCACCGGGATACGGGGGATTTAAAACATCCGTACACCATTGAAGATCACCGGGAAAGCGTTACCGTAGAGAATGTCCGGTCAACCGTATCGCCGGCCTTGCTCTGTATGGTTTCCGTATGGGTAGCCGCGCCGGTATAACGGAAAGCCGTAGACTGCGCCAGCAGCTCGATATCTTGTGTATTATACAGTGTAAACCCGAAATGTGTAAAAGGCAACTGCTGCATAAAATCCTTATGCGCAAAGGTGATGTTCAGCAGACCGCCCGGCTGCAATACGCGGTACAGCTCCTCCAGCAACTTTTCAGGCTCCTGCCAGAAGTAAATGGTGTTCACCGTAAAGATCCGGTCAAAGTACGCATCAGGAAAAGGTATCTTACGACCGTCATACATCCCGAACACAGCCCTGCCCTGCTCTGTATATTCGCGGTTGAGCTGCTGCGCCTCCCGGTGCATCAGCGCTGATATTTCAAGACCGTGATAAGCTATATTCCTGCCTGCTGACAGCAGGAGCTCCAGGTGACCGCAGTTCCCATGTCCCAGCTCCAGTATCCTGTTATGATCGCCGACCTGCAGGTGCGCTATCGCATGCCGGGTCATCCCGATATTCGTTTCGTGCATATTATTGGCCACGAGTATGCCGTCTTCACCTTCCGGCCGGCCCAGCTGGGCTGCCAGATTCTTTAATGCGTCCGTATCCATAAAAGCTGATTTTGATTTAATGAGTAAGAAATAATGCAAACAAAGATAACAAATGCTGCCTTTTTGCGATCTGTTTAAAATACCGGCCCGGTATTTTTACCAATACCAGACACACTGCTCTCACGTTCCCGGGATCAGCCATAAAATACATTAACTAAGTATATAGCAGCAAAATGCACTTTCCGGCCGGAAAGTGCATTTATAATATCGTATTGCCTGTAAGCGCTGTTAAGATAGCTGGGAACCGATCAGCCTTAAAAAGTCAGAACGGGTTTCCGCATCTTCAAACTTACCGCTGAAGGCATGAGTAGAGGTAAAGCTGTTCTGCTTCTGCACGCCGCGCATCATCATGCACATATGCCGGGCTTCTATCACTACCGCTACACCCTGGGGGCTCAGCGCCTCCTGTATAGCGTCCAGTATCTGGTGGGTCAGCCTTTCCTGCACCTGCAGCCTCCTGGCAAACACATCCACTACCCTGGCTATTTTACTCAGTCCCGTGATATAGCCGTTAGGAATATAAGCGATATGCGCTTTCCCGATAAAAGGCAGCATGTGATGCTCACAAAGCGAATATAATTCAATGTCCTTTACAATGACCATTTCCTTATACGACTCTTTGAATTTTGCAGAGTTCAGGATCTGAACCGCATCCTCGTTATAGCCTTTGGTCATGTACTGCATAGCTTTTGCCACCCTTTCCGGGGTTTTGAGCAGGCCTTCCCTTTCCGGGTCTTCACCCAACAAACCGATAATGCTCTTATACTCCTCCTGCAATTGCTCAGAGATTGCTTCCGTGTACTTTTCTATGTTATTATATGCCATTAGATATATACAGTCCTCTGAAATAACAGCTTTCAAAGGCAATGTTTAATGTTATAATGATGCTTCGCCGTAATATTCCGTATAAATAGTAGCTGTTTCATACAGCTTGATGCAATGCAGCCTGACACCGTCCTTCTCCACGTGAGGCTTCAGCTCGTCCCAGATTGCAATGGCCAGGTTCTCCACTGAAGTGAGCTTGCCTTTCATAAAATCGACATCTATGTTCAGGTTCAGGTGGTCCACCTTATCAATGATCACTTCTTTTACAATATCTCCCAATTCCTTCGCATTGAACACAAAGCCCGTATCAGGGCTCGGCCTACCTTTCAGCGTCACATGCAGTTCATAATTATGACCGTGCCAGTTGGCATTGGAGCATTTACCGAATACCTCCCTGTTCTGCTCTTCCGACCAGTTTTCATTATATAACTTATGAGCCGCATTAAAGCGCTCTATTCTGGTTAAATAAATCATTCTAATTTGAAAATGAAAATTTTGTGCAAAGTTACGTTGTTTTACGCTTTATTCTTTACCATGCAACCGTTAATTTTCCCGGAGAGCATAAACTACTGTATTTTTGCAGCAATTTATTTTCCGTATGTGGTCCACTTCCATTTCCTATAAACAAATATTAAAGCAGGCCGTCCCTATCTCCTTTTCCCTGCTGGTGCCGCAGATCAGCTTTTTTGCCAATGCCGCCTTTTTAGGCAGGGTCGGAGAACATGAAATGGTGATCAACGGGCTGGCCTCCATCTTTTATTTATTGCTCAACTGGGTCGGCTACGGCCTGTCCAGCGGTATTATGGTGGTGCTGTCCAGGCGTATAGGCGAGCAGCGCCGGGATGCTTTGAATCCCACCCTGTACAACGGCCTGCTGCTCAGCGCCGTCACCTGCGTCTCCCTGATGGCGCTTTCTTATATGGGTATGGACCTGCTGTACAGCTATGCGCTGGATAATACGTTCCTTAAGGACGGCATTGTCAGCTTCCTGCATATCAAGGTACTGGGCCTGCCGTTCCTGATGTTCACCCAACTGTTCAACGCGCTTTTCATAGCCCTGGGGCGTTCCCGTCTCCTCATCTGGGGCGCGCTGACCAGCAATCTGACCATCGTATGCCTGGATTACGGCCTGATATTCGGCAATTTCGGGCTCCCGGCCCTGGGCGTGCAGGGTGCGGCATGGGCATCCCTGGCCGGGGAAGTGGTGCTGGCCCTCACCACGTTCCTGATTTACCGCTGGAGAGGCCTGCACCGGGAATTCCCTGTCCTTTCAGACGCAGGCAAGGATAAGCAGATCATCCGGAACATCATCAAAGTCAGCACGCCGCTGGTATTGCAGTATATATTCAGTATCGGGGGCTGGCAGTTGTTTTTCATCTACGTAGAGCATCTCGGCACTTCCGAGGTGGCCATATCCCACGTCCTGAGAAGCATATTAGGCATCGTTTCCGTGGGTACCTGGGCGCTGGCTTCCACATGCAATACGCTGGTCAGCAGGCAGATAGGCGCCGGTCAGGAGAAAGAGGTCTACGGTACCATACTCCGGCTCATTACGGTGAGCATAGGCTATACCGCTATCATCTCCGCGATCCTGCTCCTCTTCCCCCGCCAGGTGCTGAGCATTTACACCGACTCCTCCTACCTGGTATCCCTGGGTATGACCATTACCCCTATTCTCGCCTTATCGACGCTTGTTATGAGCATTTCCACCGTTTGCTTTAATGCCGTGGTAGGGACCGGTAATACCTGGATCAATTTTTCCATAGAATCATCCACCGTTATCTTATATTGCGTCTTTATTACCTATGTCATAGGCTACCTGCGTATGCCTATAGATATTTCCTGGACCTCCGAAATATTTTACTGGACCCTGCTGCTGGCTGCGTCGGGCGGCTACCTGCTTTCCGGTAAATGGAAAGGCAAAACCGTATAATCCGCTATGAATACTATAGAGAATATCATTTTCGATCTCGGGGGCGTGGTGCTGAACATAGATTATCATCTCACCACCCGGGCCTTTACAGAAAAAGGCGTCCCTCATTTTGAGCAGTTGTATTCCCAGCTTTCCCAGTCGCACCTGTTTGATGATTACGAGACCGGCAAAATAGATACGGCCGCATTCATAGCCAGGCTGACTGCAACGGCTCCCGGCCTGCAGCCGGAAGAGGTTGTCCATTCCTGGAATGCTATGCTGCTGGACCTCCCAGCCGACAGGATAGCCTGGCTACAGGCCCTGAGACCCCGTTATAAGACCTTCGTGTTCAGCAATACCAACGACCTGCATGAAACGGCCTTTAACAGGGAGGTAAAGCGTGTTACCGGGGCTGATAATCTCTCCGCCTTTTTCGACAGGGTGTACCTGTCTCATAAGATCGGATACCGGAAGCCCCACCCGGAAGGCTTCCGAATGATACTGGCCGATAACAACCTGCATCCCGCCGCTACCTTATTTATAGACGACAGCCCGCAACATATAGCAGGTGCAAGGCAATTAGGCCTGCAAACCTTATATTTGCCTGGGGACAGCAACCTACAAACGGAACTTTCAGCTATTTTAAACCATCTATAATGCTTTATATCGCGGCAGATACGATCACACCCAGGCTTACCTATACCCTGGACTGGATATTCCGGGAGCAGTTGGGTATGGACTATACCTGCCTGCCTTCAGACAAAACAGATGGCCTGTCCGGCAAAGCCCTGCTGAACTATTCCTCCAGGCAGATGCCCGGTGCTGTAAACATCCGGCCCCAGGGCATCCTGTACCAATCGGATACCAGGGAGCAACCCGTTACCTACCACCGGTGGAAACATACCGCTGTCATCTTTTACAACCAGCCGGGCGCTCCCATTCCTTTCGACCTCTTCGGAGCGGTCTTTTTTATGCTGTCCAGGTATGAAGAGTACCTGTCGGGCGCCAGGGATAAGCATGGCAGGTACCCCGCCAGCCGGTCCGTCGCCACAGCTTACAGCTTCCTGAAAGAGCCTGTAGCCGATCTCTGGGTATGGCACCTGGGACGGCTGCTGCAAAAGCAGTTCGGTCTGGAACCCCGGGAAAGACAGTTTACCTTCCTTCCTACTTTCGATATTGATACCGCTTATAATTACCTGGACAAGCCGCTGTGGAAGCATATGCTGGGCGGCATCAGGGATATAGCCAAAGGGAAGGTGGGGCAGGCTGTCCTGCGCTATAAGGTATGCAGGGGCCGTGCAGAAGACCCCTATGATAATTTCCGGTGGATGGAAGATATTCATCATCAGTATGGTTTCAAACCCACCTATTTCTGGCTGCTGTCGGACAGGCGGTCGTCTTTTGATACCAATAACGACCCGGACAGCGAACGCATGCAGCATTTGCTGCAACGCTACCGCGATACCGTTGCATATGGCATTCATCCTTCATACGACAGCCACCGGGACCCCGGAGTGCTGCGACAGGAGATACAGCTCCTGGAACAATATGCTGCACCGGTAGCTAAAAGCCGGCAACACTACATCAGGTTCACGCTGCCGGATACCTACAGGACACTGATCGCACAGGGCATTACGGAAGATTACAGTATGGGATATGCCGACAGCAACGGCTTCAGGGCAGGCACTTCCAATCCTTTCCCGTGGTTTGACCTCCGGGACAATAAGCGTACGGACCTGCTGGTGTACCCTTTCGTCTTCATGGAAGCGACATCCATCTTTTACGAAAAGCAATCGCCCGACCGGGCTTTTGAGGAGCTGGAAAGACTTTACTGGGCCATCAGGAAGACCAACAGCCTTATGATCACCGTATTTCACAATTATACTTTAGGCACAGCCGGGGAATATAAAGGCTGGCGGCAGCACTACCTAAGGCTCCTGGACCTGGCCACTGGCAATTTCGCGCCTAAGCCAATCTTGTGATCTTCAAACCATGGATCTGCTCCAGCTTATCAAGGCAGGCCTTTTCATTTTTTAATGGAACGGATATCTGTATTGAGCAAAACAGCATAAGATCATTTTTCAGAATAGCGGCCTGGTGCTGCTTAACCGTGTACAATACCTGGTTCATAATAGGATATTCATACTCCAGGTCATAGACCGCCTCCAGGTCGCGCTCTACCCGCTGCACCTCCTGGAAGGCTGCCGCGGCTACGGTTTTGTAGGCATTGATCAGTCCCGGCACGCCCAGCAGGGTACCACCGAAATAACGGACCACCACAACCAGCACATTCGTCACGCCGGCGCTGTCTATCTGGCCGAGAATAGGCCGGCCCGCGCTTCCGGACGGCTCCCCGTCATCATTGGCACGGAACAGGGTGCCTGATACGCCCAGGCGCCAGGCATAACAATGATGAACAGCTTTGGGATGCAGCTCCTTCAGGGTCTTCAGGTGCTCTTTGATCTCCTCCTGTGTACGAACGGGATAGGCATAGGCCAGGAATTTACTGCCCCTGTCCTTAAACTCGGCCTGAGCGGCTGCTTCAATGGTCCAATAAGTATATTGCATGCGTATTTTTTCTGTAGCACCGGTCAATCCCCGGCATTGTAATATCCGCCGGTAACCGCCGGGATAACAATGTTCTGTCAGTAATAATAGTGCGAGACCACATTATCGTCCAGCATATAGCTTTCGTTGCGGGGAGCGGCATCGAAAGCGGGCGCTTTGATACCTTTTCCAAGCACCACACGACTTTGGAAAGTAATGATCTCATCATAATAGCGCGCATCTATAAATGCCTGCAGCGTACGGGCGCCGCCTTCCACCATCACCGCCATGATATGCTTCTGATACAGATCTTCCAGCACACCCTCCAGAAAGGAGGGGGTATCGATCCTGATCCATTGGGTCACTTCTCCATCCATACTGAAATGGCGGTTATAGATCCATGTGGGTTGCTGACCGTCAAAGATATTACTCTTGCAGGGCAGCTCATTTTCAGGATCCAGTATGACCCTGACAGGTTGTTGCCCGTTAGGCCATAAACGGTTGCTGAGCCGGGGATCATCCTTTACAACGGTGTTGAAGCCGACTGCGAATGCCGGGATAGTGCCCCGCCATTTATGCAGCAGCAACTGTGTCGCCCCGTTGGATATCCGGAGCGGCTGCCCGTCCTCAGGTCCCATGAAGCCGTCAGCGGTCATCGCCCATTTCAGGAATATATAAGGTCTTTTTTTCTGATGGAAAGTAAAGAAGCATTTATTCAGGTCTGTGCATGCCGCTTCCAGGACGCCCACCGTGACCTTTATACCTGCGTCTTCCAGCATCGCTATACCCTTACCCGCCACCTTTCCGAAAGTGTCCACACAGCCGATGACCACTTCAGGGACATGCTGCTGTATCAATAAGGAGGCACAGGGCGGCGTTTTGCCGTAATGCGCGCAGGGCTCCAGGCTCACATACATAACGGCAGCGGAAATAAGGTGCCGGAGGTGCTCCGGTACGTTTGCTATGCAGTTCACTTCTGCATGCGGGCCACCGTACTGCTGATGCCAGCCTTCACCAATGATGCTATTATCATGAACCAATACAGCACCTACCATAGGATTGGGATACGTATGTCCCTCTCCCAGCCGTGCCAGCTGCAGGCAACGCCTCATGAAAAATTCGTGATTATGTACTGTATTGGTTTGTATAAGATAATATTTTTAATGCAGTTTAGTGCGCGTGCGCATCCAGGTATTTGTGCGGATCTTTATCAAATTGTTCCTTACATACCGGGGAACAGAAGTAGAAGATCTGGCCATGCGTTTCGGTATATTCTGTCCAGGAAGCATCTTTCTCCATTTTACAAACCGGGTCCAGCACTTTCGCTGTTGCGTTTTCCGGGGTAGCCTGTTCAGTGCCGGAATTACATGATGCCAATGCCAGCAATATACCGGATGCTAATAATAATTTTTTCATAATAATTTGATTGAGATGTAACGCTCCAAAGATACAGAAAGTTTATGGTAAGGGACAAACAGGCACAGGATAAGTTTAAAGAACGGCCGGATTGCAGAATTGAACTGATTTCATTTTACTTTTGCAATCTATGAATGCAGCGTTTATCAAAAAATCCATGGATGAATTGGGCCGTTCCGACAAGGAAACGGCCAGGAATAAGCAACATTTACCGGTCTGGATCCTGCTGGACGATATCAGGAGCATGAATAATGTAGGATCTGTATTCCGGACCGCAGATTCGTTCAATCTAGAGGGTATTTACCTGTGCGGCTATACGCCCCGTCCGCCACACAGGGATATTCACAAGACAGCCCTGGGCGCTACCGAATCGGTCAACTGGAAGTATGAAGCGGATATAACAGCCGCTATCCTCCGCCTAAAGAGCGAAGGCTACCGCATACTGGGTATCGAGCAGACCCATAACAGCATCTGGCTGCAGGATATGCATCATAAGGTGCCGGGTAAATGCGCCTTTATTTTCGGCAATGAAGTAACGGGCATTTCTGACAAAGCCCTGGCCCTGTGTGACCACGTGATCGAGATACCGCAATTCGGCTCCAAGCATTCGCTGAACATAGCTGTTACCACAGGTATTGTGATCTGGGAATGTATTAAGCAGTATATACCGCAACAGGATAATTAAGTTCTCCGGATCGTAAGCCGGAGGATATGATAGGTTTAAGGCCGGCTATACTGTTCAGACTGATCAATCATTGATGTAGATTCTTTTGACCCTCTGGGATATGCTGGTCAGTATCTCATAGGGAATGGTGCCGGCCCAGGATGCCAGCTGCTGGATCTGCAGCCCTTTGCCGAATACGATGACCTCATCGCCTTCCATTACATCCCCGATATCGGTAACATCCAGCATACACATATCCATACAGACCACACCCACCAGCGGTGCCGGTTGTCCGTTCACCAGCATATGCGCCTTACCGTTCCCGAATTGCCGGGAATACCCGTCGGCATACCCGATATTGACGGTAGCGATCTTACTGTCACGCGTCAATACGCCTTTCCTGCTGTACCCTACCGTTTCACCCGCTTTCAGGTGCTTGATCTGCGTGATATGGGTCTTTAAGGCAGCAACGGGCTTCAGCTTATGCTGGATGGTTCCCATAGTGTCTATACCATACAGGCCTATCCCCAGCCTTACCATATCATACTGCATTTCAGGATAAGTGGTAATAGCCGCGGTATTGGACACATGTCTCAGCACCGGGTAGCCGAGCGCGTCCAGGATAATCCGGCTTAGCTGCTCATATTGCGCATGCTGCCGCTCGGTATACGCTTTGAATGTTTCGCTGTCGCTGCCGGCCAGATGCGTGAATATGCTTTTCACCTTCACTGCCGTTGTATTGAGCAATATATCCAGCAGCGCTTCCAGGTCCGGCTCTTCAAACCCCAGCCGGTGCATGCCCGTGTCCAGCTTGATGTGTACGGGATAATGCTCCAGGTCCAGCTCCTTAACGGCTTCCATTACCTGGAGCAGGGAATTCTTATTATACACTTCCGGTTCCAGGTTCCAGATGATCATCCGGTCCAGCATCTGCAGGTCAGGATTCATGACCATAATAGGCGCTGTAATGCCTGCCTGCCGGAGATCGATACCTTCATCAATATAGGCCACCGTCAGGTAGTCCACGCCCGCCAGCTGCAGCTGATTGGCGATCTCGGCGCTGCCGCTGCCGTAGGAATAAGCTTTCACCATAGCCATCAGCCGTACATCCGGCCGCAGCATATTCCTGTAGATATTCAGGTTGTGCAGCAGGTCTGACATATTGATCTCCAGCACGGTGTTGTGGATCTTTTCTGCCAGTATCTTCTCGATCTTTTCAAACCTGAACGCCCTCGATCCTTTAAGCAGCACTGCCTGCCGGTCAAACCTGAACAGGCTGATCTGCCGGATGAATTCTTCCGTACCGGAAAAGAAATAGGCATCCAGCTTCGGGATATTTTCAAAAATACTTTTATGCTTCTGGATAGACGGTCCGATACCTATAAAGGTCTGTATCTGCTTCTGCCTGATCTGCTGCACCACCTCATTATAGACCTCCATATCCGGCATACCTATCTGCAGCATGTCCGACAGGATAAGCACCCTGTTGCTGAGAGGCTGCTGCGCCAGGAAGTCCAGGGCTATGTTCAGGGAGGTCAGGTCACTGTTATAGGTGTCGTTCACGATAATGCTGTTATTAATACCGTGCTTCAGCTCCAGCCTCATGGCTATCGGCTGCAGTTGCTTCATACGCTCCCTTATCCTGTCCTCGGGAACGCCCAGGTGCAGCATGATGCACCAGCAGTGAATGGCATTCTCAATATATGCCTTGTCCTTAAAAGGAATGGTAATGTATATCTGGTTGCCGTTATAAAGCGCCTTGATGTCAGTATGATGTCCTGTTGTCTCCGTGCCCGTTATACGGAGCATAGCAGGCGTATTGAAGCTCCAGTCAAACAGTTGCAGGCCATCTGCATCTTCTTTGACCAGGTGGGTAAAGCCAACGATATTCTCATGCAGCAGCAGGTAATCCTTATTATATACGATCAGGTCGGCCTGCCTGAAGAGCTGCAGCTTTTCGTTGATCTTCTGCCTCTCATTCAGAAAGCCCTCGTTATGCGCTTCATTGATATTGGTAAAGATGCCGATAGTGGGCCTGATCATATTATAAAGCCGCGACATCTCACCGGGCTGGGAAATGCCCGCCTCAAAGATGCCCAGCTCGTGCTCCGGCTGCATCTTCAGCACGGATAAGGCCACCCCTATCTGCGAGTTATAGCTTTTGGGACTTTTTACGATATTATAATCCGGTGCAAGCAGTTGTCCCAGCCATTCCTTGATGATCGTTTTACCGTTGCTGCCCGTTATGCCGATAACCGGGAAATGGAAGCCGGACCGGTGCGCCTGGGCCACCTGCTGCAGCGCGGTCAGGGTCTGCTCCACCTTTATAAAGAACGCTCCGGGAAAATTCTCCGCATCCACATCAGCCGAAATGATAAAATACCGTATTCCTTTCTGGTAGGCGTCACCTATAAAATCGTGTCCGTCCCGGTAGGCCTTCAGGGCTATAAAAACAGCTTTTGGGGCATTTTTTATCTTCCTGGTATCATTTACAAATTCATCGATTTCCACATCTTCAAAGGGTCCCGAAGGGCTACCCTTGCATGCTTTAATAATTCCGGATAACAACATACGAACGAAAACGAAAAGATTTAATTAGGTACTCTAAGTTAGTATAAATTTCAGCAACAAAACCGCAGCGGCAGTTTAAATTAGTCTTATTACCCCGCCTGAATGGCTACCTGGAAGGTAAACAATCCTTTCATATAGAGCTTGATCAAATACCGAAGGGTTGTTGATTTGTATATAGCACATTTCGACAGGCTCAATGTGACACACGCCTTATCCTGTCAGTCAGGCTGAGCTCCGTCGAAGCCCTGCTACAACCATTATCAATCACCCTTCGACAAGCTCAGGGTGACAACATAGGCTCCATGTGACAACTGTGACAAATCACTCAACTGTTAGGCTGAGCCCTGTCGAAGTCCTGCCAAAACCATTATCAATCGCCCTTCGACAAGCTCAGGGTGACACCATAGACTCTATGTGACAACACAAACACAATGTGACAAATCGCTCAACTGTCAGGCTAAGCCCTGTCGAAGCCCTGCTACAACCATTATCAATCACCCTTCGACAAGCTCAGGGTGACAACACAGCTCAATGTGACAAATCGCTCAACTGTCAGGCTGAGCCCTGTCGAAGCCCTGCTACAACCATTATCAATCACCCTTCGACAAGCTCAGGGTGACACCATAGGCTCCATGTGACAACACAAACACAATGTGACAAATCACTCAACTGTCAGGCTGAGCCCTGTCGAAGCCCTGCTACAACCATTATCAATCGCCCTTCGACAAGCTCAGGGTGACAACATAGGCTCCATATGACAGCACAAACACAATGTGACAAATCGCTCAACTGTCAGGCTGAGCCCTGTCGAAGCCCTGCTACAACCATTATCAATCGCCCTTCGACAAGCTCAGGGTGACACCATAGGCTCCATGTGACAACACAAACACAATGTGACAAATCACTCAACTGTCAGGCTGAGCTCCGTCGAAGCCCAGCTACAAACATTATCAATCGCCCTTCGACAAGCTCAGGGTGACAACACAAGCTCCATGGGATAAGACAGGCTCAATGTGACAACAATCAGCCACAGGCTTATTTACCAAACTTTTTCCTGAGCAGGCTCATCGCATCATCAATATTATTGCTGGCAGTTTCCTTTTTGGGCGCTTTCTTTGGCCCGGATGACATGGCAGGCGCCTGCTGGGTCTGCTTGATGGACAAAGCTATACGTTTGCGGGGCAGGTCCACTTCCGTTACCAGCACTTCGACCTTATCGTTGAGCTTCAGCTTTTCGGAAGGGTCTGTGATATACTCATGAGAGATCTCCGAAACGTGCACCAGGCCGTCCTGCTTCACCCCGATGTCCACAAAGGCCCCGAAACGGGTGATATTAGTCACAATGCCCGGCACGGTCATACCCACACGCACATCCTCAATGCTGTAAATATCGGCAAATTCAAAGGACTGCAATTCGCTGCGCGGATCCAGGCCAGGCTTCTGCAATTCCTTTATGATATCCTGTATGGTATGCAGGCCTATCGTTTCCGATACATATTTCTGTGGAACGATCTGCTTAATGACCACTTCATTGCCTATAATATCCGCCACGTTCACAGAAAGGTCCCTGCACATCTGCTCCACGATATGGTACGATTCCGGGTGTACCCCGCTGGCATCCAGCGGATGCTCACCGTCCTTGATACGCAGGAAGCCCGCGCATTGCTCAAAGGCCTTATTGCCCAGCCGGGTCACTTTCAGGAGCTGCTTCCTGTTGGAGAAGCGGCCTATTTCCTTCCTGTATTGTACGATATTGTCCGCGATGCCCGGCCCGATACCGCTCACATAGCGCAGCAGGTGCTTGCCGGCTGTATTCAGGTTGACACCTACCGCGTTCACACAACTTTCCACCGTCTGGTCCAGCTTTTCCTTCAGCCTGACCTGGTTGACGTCGTGCTGGTATTGCCCTACCCCGATGGATTTGGGATCGATCTTCACCAGTTCCGCGAGCGGGTCCATCAGCCTCCGGCCGATACTGACCGCGCCGCGGACCGTAATGTCATAGTCAGGAAATTCTTCCCTTGCCGTTTCCGAAGCCGAATATACGGATGCCCCGTCTTCATTCACCAGGAAAATAGCCGCATCCAGCCCCAGCTTTTTGATGAACTGCTCCGTCTCCCGGCCCGCAGTCCCATCACCGATGGCAAATACCTGGATATTATAATTATTAAAGTGTTTCCTGATGATCTGCTCAGCCTCTGTGAGCTTATAGTTCTTTTCGTGTATATATACCAGGTCGGTGGTCAGCAGGTCACCCTTTTCATCCAGCACCACCACCTTACAGCCCGTACGGTAGCCGGGGTCAATGGCCAGTATCCTTTTGCCTCCCAGGGGAGACGATAGCAGGAGCTGTCTCAGGTTTTCCGCGAACACGGTAATGGCCTCCTCATCCGCCTTCGTTTTAAGCGCGAAGCGGAATTCACTCTCCAGGCTGGGCTGTAAGAGCCTCCTGTAGGCGTCACGGACGGCTTTCTTCACCAGCTCCGTACCGGCAGCATTACCGGGCCTGAGGTATTGGCGGCCTATAAGCTCCAATGCCGTTTCCTCATCCGGGAGTATGGACATTCTCAGGTAGCCCTCCATAAAGCCCCGCATGATAGCGAGAATACGATGGGAAGGCACCTGCGCTATCCGTTCGCTGAATTCAAAGTAATCCTTATACTTGACGCCTTCTTCTTTCTTATCTTCGATCACGGTGCTGACCAGCTGTCCTTCTTTTTCAAAAAGGTTACGGAGGCCGGTACGGATGGCCGCATCTTCGTTGATCATTTCAGCGATAATATCTCTCGCACCCTGCAAAGCAGCAGCCATATCGGGCACTTTTTCTCCTATGTATTTAGCGGCTTCCGCTTCCGGGTCAGTGCCGGTCTGCTCCAGTACCAGCAAAGCCAGGGGCTCCAGGCCGTTTTCGCGTGCCGTCTGCGCTTTAGTCTTCCTTTTAGGCTTGTAAGGCAGGTAAATATCTTCCAGCTCGTTCAGCGTAACGGCAGCATCCAGCTTACCCTGCAGCTCTTCTGTCATTTTACCCTGCTCCGTAATGGTCTTCTCTATAAATGCTTTACGGTCAGCAAATTCCTTTTCAAATTTAGCGCTATCAATGATATGGGTAATAGCCACCTCATCCAGGGCGCCTGTCTGGTCCTTACGGTACCTGGCGATGAACGGGATCGTAGCTCCTTCCGCCGTAAGGTTCAGCACAGCCTTTACGTACTGTTCTTTAATATTGAGCTTTTGGGAAACAATGGCACTGAATTCTACTGACATAATACTGGTATTTAAAAAAATTCGGACTGCGAATATAGGCAATCTTGCCAAGCTTCGGGTGTAAAAAACGAAAGACTTTATACACATAATAAGCATCTTAAAACATCCAAGCGATAAATATGGAAATAAGCATATAAATAATATAACATACCCATAAAATTCCAATACGGATATATCTTATACTCCGGCGCTTTGCACATAAAATGTGTATCTTTATTCCAACCAAAGCGCTCATATTCATGAAAAAACTACTATTCGGCAAGCCCGGACCTGCCGCGGTCCATTTTGCCCTGCTGCTGCTGCGGGTCGTATGGGGTGTTACGATGATACCTGCCCATGGGTGGCCCAAGCTGGCCGGCTTTGATCAAAAGAAAGCCGCTTTTATGGACTTTATGGGACTGGGTAGCACCTTATCGCTGGGACTGGCCGTCTTCGCGGAATTCTTCTGCAGCCTGCTGCTCATAGCCGGTCTTTTTACACGACTGGCGACCCTGCCCCTGATCATTACGATGCTGGTGATCATGCAGCAGCACGAATGGGCGCTGATCGGGAAGTACGAATCGGTTATCTTTTTCTTTACGGGTATGTGCTGATCCTGATATTAGGTCCCGGTAAATACAGCCTGGACCAGAAGTTCATTTATAAATCCAGATAAGCACTGCTCATTCTAAAACCGACCATATGCAGGATCCAGAACCGCAAAAGGAACTATCATATATCAGGCAGCAGCTATCCCTGCTCCAATTACAGCAACAGGAGCAGGATGCCGCTATCCGGCGCTTACAGCAACGCCTGCAGCACCTGGAAGCCCGGTTCCCGGAACACCGGCCGACTGCCGGTGACGTTACGGATGAACATCCAACTGTAACTACAGCGCAGGTACCTCCTGCCATCCCCGCGGTAAATGATGCACCTCCTGTGGCCGCCCGCACTGCTGCACCTGCCGGGAAGAAGGCACCTGCGCTGAACTGGGAAAAGTTCATAGGGGAAAACCTGATCAACAAGATCGGCATCGTTATACTGGTAATAGGCATCATCATAGGCGCAAAATACGCGATAGACAAGGACCTGATCAGCCCGGCAACGCGCATCATCACGGGTTATGTATTGGGGCTGGGATTGCTGGGATTTGCTTACCGGCTGAAGACAAAGTACCATAATTTCAGCGCGGTATTGCTGAGCGGCGCGATGACCTCCCTGTATTTCCTGACCTACGCCGCCTATGCCCATTACCACCTGCTGGGTCTCACAATAGCTTTCGGACTGATGCTGCTTTTTACCATCTTTACCGTTCTTGCCGCCCTGAAGTATGATAAGGAGATCATATCTGTTCTGGGCATGGTGGGCGCCTATGCCCTGCCGGTACTGTTGGGAGAGGACACAGGAACACCTGTAATGCTGCTGAGCTATATGGCCATCATCAACCTGGGCATTTATTATATCGTGTACAGGAAGCATTGGTACAGCTCCCATTTGCTGGCATCCGTCATTTCCTGGCTGGTGCTGCTGACCTGGTACATCTTGCACGATCATACGCAGCATAAGCCGGCATTGTTCGCCTTTGCCATCCTTTTCTTCCTACTGTCGGCACTGACGCTCATCCTGCTTTTCCGGGCCAGGCCCGAAAAGCCGCATAAGCTGGTGATGCTCTCGCTCATCCTGAATGCCCTCTGCTTCTTCGCTACGGGCTACCTGCTGACGGAAGCCTTATCCAAAGATGTATCGCTTACCGGGCTGTTCACCATAGCCAATGCCGCTTTCTATCTTACCGTATGTTACTATTTCCATAAGCAGCAAGCCCGGCAGACCGCCTTTTACCTGTTCCTGGGCCTCGGTTTAAGCTTCCTGACCATCAGCATTCCCATCCAGTTTGACGGCTATTTCGTCACGATTCTCTGGTTGACGGAATCCCTGCTGTTCCTGTGGACTGCCAGGAAAAAAGCGCTGCCTTTCCTTGAAAAGCTAAGCTATATCGTATTTGTACTGGGCTGCATCAGCATCATGGCAGACTGGTTCACCCCGGCGTTCTACACAAGGACGCTCCGGCAATGGCCGCTGCTGAACGCACCGGCTTTATCATCCATAGCTGCCGGCACGCTGGTCCTGGGTCATGCATGGATCATAAAAAAGCATCCTGCCGCTGTTACCGTCCGTCAACAATCACTTTCACTGGTATATACCATTTGCGGCGCCGTCATACTTTACATCACCGGCACAATGGAAATAACGGGACACACCGCACTTCAACGGATGCTCGCATTCAGGCAGTACAGCCTGCGGGACCAGCAACTGGCAGATACCTTTTACCAGTATTATACCAGCCTGTCCGCCACCTGGCTCCTGGTCTATAATTTCCTGTTCCTATCCGTGACAAGCCTGCTCGTGCTCCGGTACGCGAAACATCGCGCCGGTGCTGCCTTACAGCTTGGCCTTAATTACCTGCTACTCCTCATTTTCCTGGTGATCGGGTTATATAATATCAGCGAATTGCGGGAACACTTCCTGGTTCCGGAGCACCGTGCCGCATTCCATATATCCGGCATATGGCTGCTGTGGAGATATACCTGCATAGCCCTGGCCGTGCTGATCCTCTTCCTCAACAGCAGGCTGCAGCAACGTTATTATCCTGAGAAAGGCATCCGGCAGGCCGCTGCGCTGGCTGCCTATGCCACGGGCATCTGGATGCTCAGCAGCGAGCTGATACAATGGCTGGATATGGCTGGCTACAACCATACTTATAAGCTCGGGCTGTCCATTCTCTGGGGAACCTGCTCGCTCTACCTGATCTATAAAGGCATATTCAAATCAAGGCCCTATATCCGTATCGCGGCCATGGTGCTCTTCGGAGTGACGCTGCTTAAATTATTCTTTTACGACCTGGCACACCTGAATACGCTGTCCAAAACCATCATATTCATCATCCTCGGTATCCTGCTGCTCATCATATCCTTCCTGTACAATAAATACAGGCATATGATGCATCCGGAATCACCGGCAGAGACCGGGCAAGAGGATTAGCAGGCTCCGGCACAAATCCTATTAACATTTAATTAATCTATAATCATATTTTAAGTTATATATATTACCGCAATCTTGGTAAATTCGCACCTTAATAAAGCAATCATAATGAAGTTAACATCCCTTTTATCTGTCCTGGCTATAGGAGGCCTGATGATTTTTCAGTCCTGTGGTGATAAAAAAGGACAGCCGGCCGCCGGCAAGTCTTCCAATGGCGCTACTGAAACAGCTACCAAAATAGCTTATATTAACCTTGATACCCTGGATGCCAAGTACCAGTACATCGTGGACGGGAAAGTAAGGTTTGAGGCGGAACAGAAAGCTATGGAAGCTGAATTAAAGCAACTGGAACAGGCTATCAAAGGACAATATGCCACGTTACAAAAGAAAGTGAACGATAAAAGTATCTCCCAGGAAGAATACGAGACCATCGGCGGACGCATCCAGTCCATGGAGCAGAATTACCAGCAGAAAATGCAGGGTATGTCCAACCGGCTGATGGCTAAAACGGATTCTTTCCAGACCGATTACAGGAAGAAGGTGGATGATTTCCTGGCTTCCTACAACAAGGACGGCAAGTATGATTATATCTTAAGCTACCAGTACGGGGTGTCCCTGGTATTATATGCCAATCCCGCACTGGATATTACCGATGATGTGGTCAACGGGCTGAACGAGCTGTATAAAAAAAGCGGCGTATCCAAACCTGTCGCACCGGCGGATTCAACAAAAAAATAAACATATCCCCTTATATTCTTATCTTTACTGATGAAACCGGCTGACATTGTTGTTGACCGGTTTTATCATTTAATCACAACGATCAGGAAACAGCTAACTGTTTTGTGCCCTGCTGCTCCTTTCTGATCCTAAAATCAGGCATCTCCAATGAGCACCGTCAAATATATATGCCTCCTGCTGCTTTCCGGGCTGTGTCTCGGCTCCTGCAAGGTGGGACGCTTTGTCTATTACAATTTTGCGGACATCAAAGATTACCGGAAGTTTCCTTCCAGGACGATCGAAAAAAGCGGTACTCCCTACCTTTATCCCGCAGCTGCTGCGGGAAAGGCACCTAAAGCACTGCATATTGACGGGCATGACTACCCCTTTGAAAAATACCTGGAAGACAACCAGACAGTGGCTTTCCTGGTCATACAGAACGATACCATCCAGTATGAAAAGTATTTCAGGGGCTATGATGCCGCCTCTATTGTACCTTCCTTTTCCGTTGCCAAATCCATTACCTCCATTTTGATAGGCTGTGCCATAGACGATCAACTGATCGCTTCCATAGAGGAGCCGGTAACGAATTATATCCCGGAGCTGAAGCAAAACGGGTTTGACAAGGTAACCATAGCGCATCTCCTGCAGATGACCTCCGGCCTGAAGTATAATGAAGGCTATACCAACCCGTTCGGGGATGTAGCCACATTTTATTATGGCCGCAATCTCCGCCGGGCCATCAGGAAAATGAAATTAAAAACGGATCCCGGTCTGCAGTTCGAGTATGCCAGCGGGAATACCCAGTTGCTGGGACTGGTGCTGGAGCGCGCGCTGAAAACCAGAACGGTCAGCGCATACGCCGGGGAAAAGCTGTGGCGGCCGCTCGGTATGGAATATGATGCCAGCTGGAGCCTGGACCGGAAGAAGAACGGCCTGGAAAAGACATTCTGCTGTGTCAACGCACGTGCGCGGGACTTTGCCAAAATAGGACGCCTGTACCTGAACAAAGGGAACTGGAACGGCAGGCAGATCGTATCCGCCTCCTGGGTGGAGCAATCCGTCAGAAATGACGATACGCAAAACGGCAGCGCCTGGTATTACCAGTACCAGTGGTGGATGCCCTCCGACAGGGGGGATTTCCTGGCAAGGGGCATATTAGGACAATATATTTACGTGTACCCGGAAAAAAACCTGGTCATTGTGCGCCTTGGCAAAAACAAGGGAAAAGCCAACTGGCCGCAACTGCTCTCCAGCCTGGGACAGAACTACTGATGAGCTGCCTGCAATGAACAAGCCATAAGGCCGCCAGAAAAATAAAACAACCCTGTCATATAGAACGAAGTCGCAATATGGACAGGGTTGTTTATTGATACATAGCACATTTCGACAGATTCAATGCGACAAATAATCCTCTCAACTTCAGGCTGAGCCCCGTCGAAGCCCTGCTAAAACATTATAAACCGCCCTTCGACAAGCTCAAGGTGACACAACAGGCTCAATGCGACAAATAATCCTCTCAACTGTCAGGCTGAGCCCCGTCGAAGCCCTGTTACAATTATTATAAAACACCCTTCGACAAGCTAAGGGTGACACAACAGGCTCAATGCGACAAATAATCCTCTCAACTGTCAGGCTGAGCCCCGTCGAAGCCCTGCTACAACCATTATAAACCACCCTTCGACAAGCTCAGGGTGACACCATAGGTTCAATGTGACAACAGGATGAATGTAACTATATAAAAGGTTTTTCAGACATCCGTATCATCTTTTTCTACTTTTCCGGAAGTATTAAAAGGTCAGCTCTTCATAGACGCTTCGCAGCTCGCTGAAAGCGTGCTGGTCGCCGATAGCCTGCGCTACTTCCATACCCGCCCGGTAGGTTTCTATGGCTTCCTGCTCCATTCCTTTATTTTCATAGAGCTTGCCCAGGTGGTAATAAGTAGCGATATACTTACTGTCCAGTTCCAGGTTCTTTTTAAAACAGGCCTTCGCCTGCTCAAAATCTCCCGCTTTGGCATATTCCAGCGCCAGGGCATGTATCAGGAAGTTATCCGCCGGGCTCTCTTCCAGGAAAGCAAGAAGCTGCTCTATTCTTGTGCTCATACTTACATTATTTTTCAATAGCCGCGATCGTCTGCTCCAGGTCACTGCTGTAGGCCTGCAGCCACCTTTCCAGCTGCGCCCTGTAATCTTCCTGTTCCAGGCGCTCATAGAAATCACCGTTTTCCATGATCCTTGCCAGCAGCGCATCCTGCGCCTGTATGGCAGCCAGCGCTTCCGCATAGGGCGTCTGTGTAAACGACACCATCTCGTACACGGAGTTATAATATTCCGGGAACATCTTACCCAGCTCTTTTTCTATCTTTTTCCGTTCCAGGAATTTCGGGTCGGCCACCTTGTCCCTCATTTCAATGAAATTCTCCAGTGCCAGGTCGGCTACCGCCTGCCCATTGGCCGGCCTTATCCTGTTGAACCGTTCAAATATCCGGCTCCAGTCTTCTTCACAGGTATCCATCAGTTGCGCCAGAATGGTACAATCCTCAAACCCGGCATTCATGCCCTGCCCGTAAAAGGGTACAATAGCATGCGCCGCATCCCCTATCAGGCAGCTTTTATCCTGGAAAGCGTACTGGTCAATACGCGTGGTGATCAGGGAGCCCACAGGATTGCGCTTGTAATCTTCCAGCAGGGTCGGCATCAAAGCCACGGCATCGCCAAACTCTTCCTCAAAGAAGGCGCGGATCTTATCATCCGTATCCAGGCTTTCAAAAGACGGATCGCCTTCGAAAGGAAAGAACAATGTGCAGGTAAAGCTGCCATCAAAATTCGCCAGCGCGATCATCATATACTGCCCTCTCGGCCAGATATGCAACGCATTTTTTTCCATCAGGAACGTATGGCCGGGACCCGCAGGAATAAACAGCTCCTTGTAGCCGCAGGATATATAGTGCCGGCTGCTGTTCACCCGGTCTATCAGCGTATAGGCCTGCCTCAAGGCGGAGTGGGCCCCGTCCGCGCCGAATAGCAGTTCCGCTGTTATCTTTTCTGCCTGCCCGTCCCTGTCCTCCAGCGTTACCGTATTGGTCTGCAGGTTCACATCGGTACATTTATGCTCAAAGTGTATCTTTACCCCGTTTTTTTCCGCCAGGTCCATCAGCTTTTTATTCAGCTCTCCCCTGCTTACGGAATAGATGGCCTCCCCGTTCTTACCATATGCCTGGAATGCCGAAGAGCCGTCTTTCTGGTGGAGGAACCTGCCGGTCATAGGAATGGCGATCTGCTCGATATCTTCTTTCAGCCCCGCCAGCTCAATGGCTTTCCATCCCCTGTTGCTCATGGCCAGGTTGATGGATTTGCCCGCGGAAATGCTTTGCTTACGCATATCCGGGCGGCGTTCGTATATCTGCACCTCATATCCTCTCTTTGCCAATATAACGCTCCACAAGGATCCTACCAGTCCCGCCCCTAAAATTGTTACCGACTTTTTCATAAATACCTGAATGCGTGCTTTTATTGTTTTTTTAATGCCTGCAAGTTAAAAAAACGGATTTAATTCCTGTGAATTAAGGGTATAAAAATAATTTGGTTTAAATTTACCCCCATATTTTAAACATTTCTCGAGGTATGAATTTAGAATTCAATAAAAATGAAGATGCTATGAAAATGGCATTGAGCCAGTGGAAACAGCGCAGGAACAAAATAGAAGAAGGCGGCGGTAAAAAGGCTTTGGAAAAGGCTAAGGCGAAAAATAAATTATCTCCCCGGGAACGCATCCAGTATTTAACAGATAAGGACAGTGATTTTACAGAGATCGGCACTTTTGCCGGTTATGATATGTATAAGGAAGAAGGCGGCTGCCCGGCGGGCGGTACCGTAGCCGGTATCGGTTATATCTCCGGGCGCCAGTGTATGATAGTAGCCAATGATTATACGGTAAAGGCAGGCGCCTGGTTCCCCATTACCGGGAAGAAGAACCTGCGCTTACAGGAAATAGCGATGGAGAATCACCTCCCGGTGGTCTATATCGTGGACAGCGCCGGCGTGTATCTCCCTATGCAGGATGAGATCTTCCCCGACAAAGAGCATTTCGGGCGTATCTTCCGCAATAATGCCCGCATGAGCGCGATGGGCATCACCCAGATAGCCGCAGTTATGGGTCCCTGCGTGGCCGGCGGCGCTTACCTGCCCATTATGAGCGACGAGACACTGATGGTAGAAGAGAACGCCTCCATATTCCTGGCAGGCCCCTACCTGGTAAAGGCCGCGATCGGTGAAGACATAGATGCGGAATCACTGGGCGGCGCCAAAATGCACAACGAGATCAGCGGCATAGCAGATTATAAATTCAAGACGGAACAGGAATGCCTGGACCAGGTAAAGCGTATCATCGGCAAGCTGGGCGATACGCCCCGCGCAGGGTTTGACCGCATTGCCTCCAAAGCGCCGAAGACCGATCCAGGCCAGATATACGGCTATGTGTCTGTGGACAATACCAAACCGTATGATGTAACGGATGTGATCAATTGCATCGTGGATGAAGACAGCTTTGACCAGTTCAAGCAGGAGTACGGCAAGACCATCGTCTGCGGCTATGCCCGTATAGACGGATGGGCGGTAGGTATCGTAGCCAATCAGCGCCTGATCGTCAAAAGCGGCAAGAAGGAGATGCAGCTGGGCGGTGTGATCTATAATGACAGCGCGGATAAGGCAGCACGTTTTATACAGAATTGTAACCAGAAGAAGATCCCCCTGCTGTTTTTACAGGATGTGACAGGCTTTATGGTGGGTAGCCGCAGCGAGCAAAGCGGCATCATTAAAGACGGCGCCAAGCTGGTGAATGCCGTTGCCAATTCGGTGGTTCCCAAGATCACGATCGTGGTGGGCAATTCTTACGGTGCGGGCAATTATGCCATGTGCGGCAAGGCCTATGATCCCCGTTTCATTTACGCGTGGCCGAATGCTAAAATAGCCGTAATGGGCGGTGAGCAGGCTGCCAAAACCCTGCTCCAGATCCAGGTGGCTTCTGCCAAATCCAAGGGCGAAACCATAGATGCAGACAAGGAAAAAGAGCTGCTGGATAAGATCACAGCCCGTTATAATGAGCAGACAAGCTCGTATTATGCCGCGGCCAGGTTATGGGTAGATGATATCATTGATCCTTCCCTGACCCGCAAGTATGTAAGCGAAGCCATCAAAGCCGCCGACAACGCACCTATTAAGGAAGAATGGAAATCGGGCGTATTCCAGGTATAAGCCTGCACGTCCGGATATAAAATAAAACTATAAAGCAGTATTCCCGGGTAATACTGCTTTTTTATGAATAAGCTACTGACATATCTCGGTTTTAGCAGCCTGTGGGCTGCTCTCTGCGCCTACAGCCTGGTATTGCTGACCATCATTGTAGGACAGGGCTACCGCATATCCTATTTTCACCCGCTGCTGATGTTCGTTTTCGGGAGCACCCTGCTGGTCTATAACGCGCACAATTATTTTAAGGTCCGCAAACGCATCAGCACACAGCGTAACGCGTGGAACCTGTCCCATACCTTCAATATTATCTGCTGGGGAGCGGTGGGCTTTATACTGGCATCCGTATTCGTGTTCCACCTGCACCGTAACGGGATCTCGCTGCTGATCATCCTGACCGTACTCACGCTCTCCTATTCCTACCCGCTGCTGCGCTTTAACCGGAGCAGGGTCGCTCTGAAGAGCATGGGGATATTAAAGCCTTTCCTGCTGTCGCTCGTATGGGTAGCGGTGACATTCCTGCTACCGATAGTGGAGCTGGCCATCCCGCTCAGCCCCGAACTGGTGCTCAGGGGAGCAATACGATGGATTTTTATCCTTATCCTGTGCATCCTGTTTGATATCAAGGATATACAGGTGGACAGTGAGAAAGGCATCAAGACCTTTCCCATCCTGCTGGGTACCCGTCTGCTGGATTTTCTTCACCGCGTCATCAACGGTGTGATCCTTTTGCTGGGTGCGGCATTCTTCTATTTTGGCATGCATCTCTTTTATGTGGTGCAGATCCTGGCATTCCTGCTGCTGAAGATCATGCTCCGGCGCATCCGGCCCAATAAAAGCGAGCTGTTTTACGTGATCAATGTGGACGGTATGATGCTGCTGTACAGTATTCTGCTGATCATCTGTACCGTCCTTACCACCTGGCTGCATTGAATATAGTTTTCCCTGAAAGCCGTGCCCGGCGTCAGGCTTACCTTTTCTTTTTCTTCCCGGCACCAGCTTTGGGCTGCTTATCTGTTTTAGCAGTCCTGTCATTGCCGGTTGCGGCCTTTTCCGCCGGTACCGCTCTTTTTGTTTTTTTAGGTGCGTCACGTTCCTTGGGCAGATGCTGTCCCATGGTCACAAGATCAAAATCTATGGTCCTGCGTTCCAGGTCGGTAGCTACTATCTGCACTTTTACAGCATCCCCTATCCTGAACTTCACGCCCGTATTCAGCCCAAGCAGAGCATAGTCATGCTCTATAAATTCAAACTGGTCAATGTCCACAAGATCTGCAATGCTTACCAGCCCTTCACACTTATGCGCTACGGTCTCCGCCCAGAACCCGAAACTGGACACGCCGCTGATCACCGCGTCAAAGGTTTCACCGATGAACTGCTGCATAAACTCCACCTGCTTGTATTTGTTGGCCGACCGCTCCGCTTCCATCGCCTTTCTTTCCCGCTCGCTGCAATGGCGTGCCTTGAGCTCCATTTTCTTATCCGGAACGATCAGCTCGTCCAGGCATTGCTGCAGCACACGATGCACCATAATATCGGGATAGCGGCGTATAGGAGATGTGAAGTGACAATAGTCTTCAAATGAAAGGCCGTAGTGGCCTATATTTTCGGTCGTGTACATAGCCTTGGCCATGGTACGGATGCCCAGCTGCTCCAGCACATGCTGTTCCGGCTTGCCTTCCACGGCTTTCAGCAGCTCGTTAAAAGATTCGGCAATTTTTTCAGGGCTGTTGAGATTCAGCTTATAGCCGAAACGGGCGGCAAAGGCGGCAAATACGCCTAATTTGGTTTCATCGGGTACGTCATGCACACGGTACGGGAATGGTACCGGCTGCCCGTTTTCCCGCTGCTGACCGACGAATATCGCCACGTGCTTGTTGGCCAGCAACATCAGCTCTTCTATCAGTTGGTGCGCTTCCTTGCTTTCCTTTACCTGTATGCCGACAGGGATGCCTTTTTCGTCCAGTATAAAGCGGACTTCCTGCGATGAGAAATTGATAGCTCCTTTTTTAAACCGCTGCCTGCGGAGGTGCTGGGTGATATCCCTCAGCTTTAAAATGATGTCTTTATGGTCGCCGTCCGCTCCTTCAATGATCTCCTGCGCTTCCTCGTAGGTAAACCTGCGGTCGGAATGCGTGACCGTTCTTCCCAGCCAGACATCTTTTACAATGCCCTGGTGGTTCATCTGGAAAACTGCGGAAAAGGTGAATTTATCTTCATGCGGCCTGAGGGAACATAATTCGTTAGAGATGCGTTCCGGTAGCATAGGGTTGACCCTGTCCGGCAGGTACACGGAAGTAGCACGCTGGTAAGCCTCCTTATCCAGCTCCGATCCGGGCTGTACATAATGGCTTACATCGGCTATATGGACCCCGATCTCAAACAGGCCCTCACCCAGGTCGCGGTAAGAGATCGCATCATCAAAATCTTTTGCATCCACCGGGTCGATGGTAAAGGTGAGCGTATCTCTCATATCCCTGCGGAAGCTGACCTCCTGCTCATCCAGCACCTGCGGCAGCGCCTCAGCTTCGCTGATGGCAGCTTCCGAAAACTGGAGCGGGAAACCGTTCTCTACCAGTATCTCCATCATAGCGATGGAGTTCAGGCGCTCCTGTGTGAGCACCTCTATCACTTCACCCACAGGGTTCTTACGCTTGCTGTCTCCTTTCCATTCCACTATTTTCACCACTACCATATCACCGTTCTTCAGGCCCTTCACCTGTGCGGGCGGCAGGAAGATGTCGGTAGGCATCGCACGGTTGTTCGGGATCATAAACCCGAATTCACCCGCCAGTTGAATACGGCCTATAAAAGAGGTCTGGCTGCGTTTCACGATCTCCGAAATAAAGCCTTCGGGACGCCCTTTACCAGATACATAGGTCACTTTTACCTTTACTTCATCGCCGTTAAGGGCCGATTTCAGGTCTGCCTCCCTGACGATCACGTCCTGGGGCAATCCTTCAACGCTCACATAGCCCATACCGTTCCTGGCAAGATCCAGCTTACCGGTAAGCGTCATGCCTACCATCTGGTGCTGGGACGATTTTTTAGGCTTGGGTATATACGGAGCTTTCTTATTTTTCTTTTTCATAATTTGTTGTTTTATACGAATCCCCTCATTTTCCATACGCCCAGCACAGCTTCCTTTACAATGCCTTTCGACATTTTTGACACACCTTCCTGCCTGTCTATAAACTCTATGGGGATCTCTTTGATTTTAAAGCCTTTTCTCCAGGTCCTGTATTTCATCTCTATCTGGAAAGCATAGCCTACAAAACGGACCTCATCCAGCGGTAAGGCTTGCAGCACCCTGCGGGTATAGCATACAAATCCGGCAGTGCAGTCTTTCACCGGCATCCAGGTGATCATACGGGTATAGAGGGAAGCGCCGTAGGAGATGAGTATCCTGTTGAACGGCCAGTTGACGACACTGCCGCCTTTGACATACCTGGAACCAACCGCCAGGTCTCCCTGGCCGGTAGCACAGACCTCGTACAAGCGGTCCAGGTCATCCGGGTTATGCGAAAAATCCGCATCCATCTCAAAGATATACTGGTAATTACGCTCCAAAGCCCATTTGAACCCGCAGATATAAGCCGTACCCAGGCCCTGCTTTCCCTCTCGCTGGGTTAAGAACAGACGGTCGGGAAATTCCCGCTGCAATTCCTTTACTTTCTGTGCCGTGCCGTCAGGAGAACCATCATCTATGATCTTAATATGGTAACCTCCTGACAAAGAGAACACTTTACGAATGATCTTTTCTATATTCTCTATTTCATTAAATGTCGGTATGATAACTACTTTGTCCAAGCGTATATAGTCTGTTTTTAGAATGTAATTTGCAATTTACTATAATATTGCTACAACTTTTATATTTATTTTTTATTGAAATACATCGCCTTAAGTATCTCGCTTAAACATTGCTTGGTGTGCAGGGTGAAGTCCGACTGCATGATCCAGTCATAATACTGCGGCTCTGCCCGAAGCACTTCCACCACTTTCTTTCCCTTGTGCTTACCGAAGTTGAAATAGTGCTCATTATCCTTGATGATAATTCTCCTGGCATAATCCACAATATCGCCGCTGCCGGTAAAATTATGCAGGGATTCCGCCGTATTACCGATATCCTCATATCTTTCCAGTTGCGCTTTCAGCACATCCACGGTCGCCCTGACATCGGCCAGCGCGCTGTGGGCATTTTCCAGCTCACGGTTACAGTAGAATTTGTATGCGGCGGCCAGGGTACGGGGCTCTTTCTTATAGAATACCTGCTGAACATCTATCAGCTTCCTTTTATTGAAATCTACGGTATGCCCTGCCCTCAGAAATTCTTCGGCCAGGACGGGAAGATCAAACTTATTGCTGTTGTAGCCGCCAAGGTCACAGTTTTTGATAAAAGCAGCTATTTCGTGGGCTACCTCCTTAAAGGTAGGCGCATCAGCCACATCTTCATTCGTGATCCCATGAATTTCCGAGCTTTCCCTGGAAATGGGCATCTCAGGATTGAGGCGCTTTTCATATTCTTCTACGGTGCCATCGGGCATCCACTTGACAATGGCAATCTCTACGATCCTGTCCTTAGCCTGGTCTAATCCTGTTGTTTCCAAATCAAAAAATGCAATGGGACGCTGTAACTGAAGTGTATTCATAAATGTACTGAGGTGTAAAATATTATTGAATCGTATTTCGCAGTGAAGATACTTTTGGTAAAAATAGAGCATTTCAGAGATTTAGCCACTTTATTTTTATAATAAAGAGCCTTTGGAACACAGCCGCCGCATTTTTTTACAATGTAATGATGATCGGATGTATGCTGCTCCTGTACAGGCGGAACACAGGCACTTCCCGCCATTATTCATCCACCCTCCAGTGGAACCCCTGCTGAAGCGCCGGAAGCTGCTTATAGCCGTCACGGATCACATCCATCCGTAAACTGTCACCCTGCCATATGCCGGTTATAGTGTACCGCAGGCTATCCTTCGTTTCAAAGAACAACTCAGAGCGAGCTCCTGAAGGGTCTTCCATATAAAGCCCGCCACCAGCACCGTAAGAGAACGGGTAATCCTGCATGATATCCTGGTCGTCCTGTACAATCAGGTATTGTTTCCGATGCACAAAGATGCGCTTCCACGCCAGCTCATCCTTCCCGAAGGTGTCCCCGTTCATAATGATACGCTCCGGTGAATAAGCGCCATGATAAGGCGGCCTTGGAGTCCTGTCATCGTTATAGTTACCGGAAATGACATAAGGGTACAGGGTACAGCCCAGCATCAACAGGATCACCGTATATTTCAATATGCCGTACCTGCGTGTGCTGCCCGCATTGTTCCTGATACCGGGCAGCGGCGGTACGGCAGCACCTGCCAGGAAGCGTATAATACTTTTAAGATACGGGAACAGCAGTATACCGGCCAGCAGCAGGAGATAGAGCGACAGTATCTTTACAGAGATATCATAGCAGAAATTCACCGCGGCTACCTGTACCAGTATCACAAAGGCAGCAATAGCTCCCGACACGAAAGTACGCCGCCACAATAATAGCATACCCGCCAGGCATTCCAGCGCGCCTGTAAACAAGGAAAAGCCATAAGATATGCCATTCACGCTCCAGTACAGCAGCTCTTTGGGCAACATACCGAACGGCGTATATAATATATTAGGTTCCGGCTGGAAAAACTGGTATTTGAAGACCTTATTCAACCCGTATTGCAGGAGCTTAAAAGCCAGCAGGTACCTTACAAACACTGTAAAAAGAGCGATCCCCCTGGCTGAAAGCTCCTTCTTTTTAAGACCAATGGTATAAACAAGGCTCCCTGCGACTGATAATAAAGCGATATTCAGCATATACAGGTACAGCCCGGTACTGTCTGACTGGACGTGCATCCAATGTCCGGACGGCCTGAAGCCATAAAGATAGCCGGACAGTATGGTATTGCCTTTTGAAATGACGGCCATCAGCATATAGGCTTCCTGCCTGAATAAGGCAGTATCAAGCATAAACGGTACAGACAACCCCACTACCGTCATCATGATGCTTCTTGCCAGGATGAGGCGTAAGGTATTATTGAGATATTTTCGCACTTCTGATATTTTAAAATGTCTTTTGCAATTTATTGATTATATTCGTAAAAATAATTGCAATGAAAACAACCTGTTTCGCGCTGGCTTTCCTGATAGGAGGAATCGTAACAGCCGGTGCCCAGACACCTAAAATATTTCATTACAGCCACAGCGGCTCACCACAATCACTCAAGACCTCCAACGGGCAGAATTTCGGCATTGTGCACCCCCATAATATAGAGATAAAAAAATTGGATACCATCCAGCCGGTGAACAATACAACACCCAAACCTACGTTCAGCAATGCCCGGTCGGCAGATTCCGTCAATAAAAAGAATCCGCCGGTTAAGCCCAAGACGCCTACCAAACCTGATACACCTAAGAAAAAGTAAATAACAGAAAGAATGGTAGATTTATCATAATGGCCATACCTATCCTTTTCACTATATAACGGTTATCTATAATGTCACCACTTCGTGGTTAAATGGATAATGATATTTGTTGGGCTATGATAATATCAGCCCTTCGGGTTTATTGAAAAATAACCATACTGGTCAAAAGCGTAAATTTTGACAATAATGCCACCACTTCGTGGTTGAATATAATAATGGCATAATAAGCTATAATAGTGTCAGCCCTTCGGGCTTGTTGACACCATACCAAATCAGGGATGTCATTAATTGGTAGAAAAGCATTTTTTTATCTTTTCCGGCAAAGCGTCTACGATATATCTGCCCAAACGCTACCCGGTCACCCTCATACCGCATAACCGCGAAGCGGTGTATTAATTTTAAGAGATCCCTGCCCTCGGAACAATACCACATAACCGCGAAGCGGTGTAACAATTATAGCCATAAGATATTTGTCCCAACCTAACCCTGAAAGGATAACAGAACCGTCTAATGATCACATCTACCCTTCCTATCATATAACACCGGTCAATTCATAATACCACCATTTCGTGGTTTAATCAATAATGGCATAATAGGCTATAGTAATGTCAGCCCTTAGGGCTTGTTGATAACCCGTACCAACCCAAGGTGTACATAATTGGAAGAAGAACATTTTTATCTTTCCGGCAAGGATTTTACGATATATCTGCCAAAACTCTACCCGGTTCGACCTCCATACCGCATAACCGCGAAGCGGTGTAACAATTATAGCTATAAGATATTTGTCCCAACAACCCTGAAAGGGTGATAAAATCGTCTAATGATCACATCTACCCTTCCTATCATATAACACCGGTCAATTCATAATACCACCACTTCGTGGTTGAATATAATAATGGTATAATAGGCTATAATAATGTCAGCCCTTAGGGCTTGTTGACACCGTACCAAATCAGGGATGTCATTAATTGGTAGAAAAGCTTTTTTTTATCTTTTCCGGCAAAGCGTCTACGATATATCTACCCAAACGGTACCCGGTCGCCCTCATACCGCATAACCGTGAAGCGGTATAACAATTATAGCCATAAGATATTTATCCCAACCTAACCCTGAAAGGGTGACAGAACCGCCTAATGATCAAACCGGTCAGGAGATTTCATCCAGGATCGCACGGGCCTTCTCCAGAGCCTCAGGTTTCCCTACATCCAGCAGCACATCTCCGGTATGGTCAAATCCCTTAATGATATGGCTGTTCATACAATAGAGGTACACATCTATAAGAGAAAATTTCCCCTGTAGCGGAATATCCTGGTACAGCTTCCTGTTCAATATCTGAATACCGCTGAAGGCAAAAGGTACCAGATGTCCGGTACTACCCAGATCAGCCGGCCTGACCTCCCCGGTCACATTATTTTGCCATCCTTTTAGATTCCCGTCCCTGTCAAAGAGCAGGTTGCGGGATGTTGACCTGTGCTGCACGGCAAGTGTGGCTGCCGCCTGGTACTGCCGGTGACAGGCATACAGGGCATTGATATCTATATTGGATAATATATCCACGTTACACACCAGGATATCCTCTTCATTGTCAAACAGGGGTGCAGCTTTCTGAACGCCTCCTCCCGTTTCCAGCACTACTGCCGTTTCATCCGATATCAGCACATTGGCACCGAAGCCGTTATGCTGCCTGACCGCTTCAATGATCTGGCCGGCAAAATGGTGCACATTTACCACTATATCACGGATGCCGGCGTGTACCAGCTTCCTGATATTGATCTCCAGGAGGGTACGGTCGCCAATGGGTGCCAGGGCCTTGGGATGGCAGTCGGTAAAGGGCCTGAGCCGGGTACCTAACCCAGCCGACAGCAGCATTGCTTTCATAGCTTCAAATATAACGAAATACGATAGAATAAACAGTATGTTTTCATTTTTTAAAGCAACAATCAATATCTTTGAATTTTCAAGAAGCTCACACCTTAAAAAGATAACGATATGAATTTAGGACCCGCCGGAGGATTTAATTTTTTACCACCCGTTATTAAGAATCTGATCATCATCAATGTATTGTTATTTATCGTTACCGGCTGGCTGATGCCATCCCTGACACCGTATCTAGCATTATATCACTGGGCTTCTCCTTTGTTCAAGCCCTGGCAGATCCTGACCCACCAGTTCATGCACGCCAACTTTGCCCACCTGTTTTTTAATATGTTCACCTTATGGATGCTGGGAGCATCCGTAGAAAGCCGGTTGGGTTCACAGCGTTTCCTGATCTTTTACCTGACCTGCGGGTTCGGGGCCGCCTTATTGCACCTGCTGGTCTTTTCCTGGGAAAACCAGGCGGCCATTCAATGGTTCCAGACGCTTACGGAAAATGAGCAGATCAACGCGGTAAATCAGGTGCTTCTTACGAACTATGGCAACCCTAACGTATTTCCTTTAGTTACCCCTATGCTGGGCGCATCCGGGGCTATCTTCGGCGTGCTGTTTGCCTTTGCCTACCTGTTTCCCAATGTACAGATCATGATCTATTTCCTGTTCCCTATCCGGGCTAAATATCTTGTAGCCATTATGGCTGTCATAGCCCTCTTTGCAGGACTCAGGAATGACCCCGCCGATAATATAGCCCATTTCGCCCACCTGGGCGGTATGATATTCGCTTACCTCCTGTTCAAATACTGGAAGATACGTTCCGGCGGGTTTAACAGGTGGAATTAGCCGGGAGGGATTAACCACATAAAAAAAGCATTACAGCGATCGCTGTAATGCTTTTTGCTTCGATATCCCTTTTAAATCTCTTCTACAACTTTTACTGCTGGACATCATATCCTCCTCCAAGGACCTTATAAAGCTGTACCAGTTGCTGCACCTGCATACGCTTTAATTCAATGATCTGCAGATCGGCTTCCAGCTTGCTCTTACGGGCGGCTATCAGCTCCAGGTAGTTGGCATACCCGTTCATATAGAGATCCTGGGATATTTCCACCCCGCTGGTAATGGCCCTGGATTCCTTTTCCTTTTCCGCATACGCCAGATTGGTATTGCTGATCTTCCGGAGCAGCAGGTTCACTTCCCGGTACGCCTTCATAGTGGCTCTTTCCAGCTCAATAAAAGCGATCTCCTGCTGAGCGGTAGCTATTTTAAAATCGCTCCGAATCTGGTTCTTATTGAGTATAGGCGCCGTGATCCCACCAAGCACCTGCCAGCCCAGGGACGCGGGGTTAAAAAGCATCTCACCGCTGAAAGCATTATAGGCCAGGTAAGCTGTTATATTAACTGACGGGAAAAATGCCGCTCTCGCTGCCTTTGCGTCCGCATGCGTGGCTTCCAGCTCATGGAGCGCCTGGCGTATGTCCGGGCGGTAAGCCATTACCTGTACCGGTACGGCGTTATTGTACAGATAACGCACAGCCTGTATATCAATACTGTTGCTGCGCACCACGCTGCCCTCATACTCTCCTATAAGCTCCTGCATAGCCGTTTCCGCTTCCTGCAGCTCCTGCTGTTTCAGGTATAAAAGCGACCTGGAGTTATTTAATTGCGCTTCCATTTGCTTAACGGCCAGCAAGGTGGATCTTCCTACTTCCTGGTGTATCTGCACCACCTCAAAAGCTTCCTCCTGAAGCCGGATGTTATTATGCAGTATACTGATCTCCTGGTCCAGGGCGATCAGATCGTAATACACCAGGGCCGTCTGGGTGACCAGCATGGATTCCAGCAGCTTCTTCCCTTCTACTGTCGCCCAGAAGCGGGCTTTGGCCGCACGCTTCATATGCCTGTACTTCCCCCATATATCCAGTTCCCAGTCGGCTCCGAAGCCCAGAAAGTAATTGGGGGTAGGATGCGTGTCTATCTTCTGGCTTTCTTCTATATTGGGAGAAAGGTTGGTATCAAAGTTACCCACGCCTTCCATCGTGTATTTTCCGTACTGCGTGGCTGAAGCATTGCCCAGCCCTTTCAGCGATGGCCACAAAGCCCCCCGGGATTTGGCAAGATATGCCTCCGCTATGCTGATCCTTTTAAAGGCAATACGATAATCCGGGTTGTCCCGCAGGGTTTTCCGGATCAATTGTTTCAGGTGCTGGTCAGCAAAGAAGTCATCTATGGTCAGTTGCTGTATGTTCAGGGTATCGGACGCCGGGATCACAAATTCCCGCGGCAGCTCCTTACCGGCCGTATCGCTCAGCACAGCCGGCACTTTACAGCCGGCGGCCAGCAATATAGCAGAAGAGAGTATATAATATCTAAAGTTTATGGATTTCATCATTTTCAGTTTAAGACACCTGTTCCTGCTGGGGAACCGTTGATTTGTTTTTTTTCTCCATAGACGCAAACAGCACGTAGAGACCGGGGATAACGATCACACCGAATATGGTACCGATAAGCATACCTCCCGCCGCGGCAATACCGATAGACCTGTTACCCATGGCACCGGCACCGCTGGCGATACATAAGGGGATCAGGCCCGCAATAAAGGCAAAGGAGGTCATCAATATGGGCCGCAGCCGCTGCGTGGCGCCATCTATGGCCGCCTGTATCACGGAAGCCCCTTCCTTACGGCTCTGTATGGCAAATTCCACGATCAGGATAGCGTTCTTGCCCAGCAGCCCTATGAGCATGACCAGTGCCACCTGTGCATATATATTGTTTTCCATACCGGTCAGCTTCAGCAGCAGGAAGGAGCCGAATATACCTGCCGGCAGGCTCAATAGCACCGGTAAAGGCAGCAGGAAGCTCTCGTACTGCGCCGCCAGCAGGAGATACACGAAGACCAGGCAGATCGCAAATACATATAAGGCCTGGTTGCCGGACAGGATCTCTTCCCTCGTCATACCGGACCATTCATACCCGTAGCCCCTGGGCAACTTTTCAGCAGCGATACGCTGCACTTCCCGGATGGCATCACCGCTGCTCTTACCGGGTTGCGGCTCCCCGTTGATCATAGCGGCCGTGTACATATTATAGCGCGTCAGCTGCTCCGGACCATATACCCTTTCCATCCTGATAAAGGAAGAGAACTGCACCATTTCTCCATAGTCGTTCTTCACATACTGCCGTAAAATATCTTCCGGGTTCTTCCGGTATTCCGGGTCCGCCTGCACCATTACCTTATACATCTGGTTGAACCGTATAAAGTTGGTGGCATAGTAGCTGCCGATCAGGGTCTGCAGGGTTCCCATAGCATTTTCTACGGTGATACCTTTTTTAGCGGCCATATCATAGTCCACCCGGATCAGGTACTGCGGGAAAGAGGCGTCGAAAGAGGTAAAGGCATTCCGCACCACGGTACTTTTGTTGAGCTCTTCCACGAATTCCCTTGTGATATCGGCGCTCGTAGCGATATCTCCGCCGGTACGGTCCAGCAGGCGCAGCTCGAAGCCGCTGGAGTTACCAAAGCCCGGCACCGTCGGCGGCGCGAATATCTCAATGCTGGCATCGGAAATATGCTGTACCCTGCTTTTAAGCTCCTGAATGATATCGTTAACGCTTACGCTCCGGTCGCTCCAGGGCCTGAGGTTGATCATCCCCATACCATAGGACGCACCTGCAATTTCATTCACCAGGCTGTAGCCGGCCAGCGTGGTCACCGCTTCCACGGCCTCTATGGACCTGGCTTGCTCATAAATGTCATCCAGCACCTTTTCGGTACGTTCCACGGTGGCGCCCTGCGGCGTGGTCACGTTGACATATATCATTCCCTGGTCTTCCGTGGGAATAAAGCCGCTGGGCAAAATAGCCGATGTACCCCAGGTCAGCAGGATGAACAGGAACATCAGCCCTACGGTCAATCCTTTCCTGCCGGCCATTTTCCAGAGCAGGCCCTGGTACCTGCCGTTCATTTTATCAAACCCCGTATTGAACTTCCTGAAAAAACGGTTTAAAAGATTGTCCTTCTTATGATGGGATACCGGCTTTAGCAACAGGGCGCAAAGCGCCGGTGTCAGGGTAAGGGCATTGATGCCCGAGATGACAATAGCAAAGGCCAGCGTCAGCGAGAACTGCCTGTAGAAGATGCCAACGGGACCGCTCAGGAACGCTACGGGCACAAATACGGCAGACATGACCAGCGTGATGGCGATAATAGCGCCCGTGATCTCTTTCATTGCGCTGATCGTGGCCTCCAGGGGCGGCAGGTGCTCCTCATGCATTTTTACGTGCACCGCTTCCACCACCACAATAGCGTTGTCCACCACGATACCGATAGCCAGCACCAGCGCAAACAGGGTCAGCAGGTTGATGGAAAAATCCAGCATCAGCATGCAGGCCAGCGTGCCTATCAGCGCTACCGGCACCGCCAGCACCGGGATGAGCGTGGAACGCCAGTCCTGTATGAATATGAAAACAACGATGCCCACAAATAAAAAGGCTTCGAGCAGGGTCTTCAATACTTCGTTAATGGAAGCGTCCAGGAAGCGCGAAACGTCATAAGCCAGGTTATAGTCCATTCCCGGGGGGAAGGTAGCGGTCTTCAGCTCAGCCATACGGTCCTTGATATCCCGTATCACGTCACTGGCATTGGAGCCCGGGCGCTGCTTGATCATAATAGAAGCAGATGGCTGGCCGTTGGTCTTGGAGACCATCCCGTAGCTCATAGCACCGAATTCCACCTCTGCCACGTCTTTCAGCTTCAGAATGGACCCATCAGCATTGGAACGGATGGCTATATTTTCATATTCTGCAGGCTCACTGAATTTCCCGGTATAGCGCAGGACGTACTGTACCTCCTGGCCTCTTTTGCCCGAGCTTTCACCCGTTTTACCCGGGGCGGCAGATACATTTTGTTTTTGCAGCGCCGTTATGACCTCATCCGTTGATATCTCATAGGCGGCCATACGATCAGGCTTCAGCCAGATACGCATAGCATATTCTTTCTGCCCCATGATCTCCGCACGGCCCACCCCGTTGATACGTTTGAGCTCCTTCAGGATATTGATATCCGTAAAATTGAAGATAAAGTCTTCATCTGCCGCCGTATCATTGCTGACAATGTTCAGGTACATCAGCATGGAGTTCACCTCCTTTTCCGTCTGCACCCCGGCTTTGATGACCTCTTCCGGCAGCTCGTCAATGACAGTGGCTACCCTGTTCTGCACATTCACGGCAGCAAGATCAGGATCCGTGCCCACTTCAAAGAATACCTGTATCATTGTCACCCCGTCATTACCGGTAACGGTGGACATATACGTCATGCCCGGCACCCCGTTAATGGCACGCTCCAGCGGCAGCGCCACGGCATCTACCGATACTTCGGCGTTCGCGCCGGTATATCTTGCCGTTACGACAACAGAAGGCGGCACGATATCCGGGAACTGGGTGATGGGTAAGCTGAAGAGGGCCAGCACCCCCAAAAGAGTAATAAATATGGATATAACAAGCGACAATACCGGCCGCCTGATAAACATTTCAACCATTACAATATGTGTTTATAGCTTAGAGAAAAAAGATATGCAGCCGCTCCGGCTGCGGATACCGGGATTTTAGGGCTGCCTGAGCTCGGGCTGGATGATCTCGCCTTCCCGCAGTTGCCTGACACCTTCATAGACGATCTTTTCATTGCCTGTCAGTCCCGATGTGACGATGTAATAGTTGGCCACCCTGTTAAAAGGCACGAAGCTGTGCATCCGGACCATATGCTGCTCGTCCACCACGAATACATAGTATTTGTCCTGTATCTCTATGACGGATTTCTGGGGTATCAGGAAGGCATTCCTGACCGGCTGCTCCAGGATCAGCTTACCGGACGCCCCGTGCCGGAGCAATCCTGCGGGGTTGGGAAACACCACCTTGTAAGCAATAGATCCGGTATTCTCATCTATTTCACTTTCAGCGGCCCGGATCTCTCCCTGGTGCTCATAGGGCATACCGTTGGGCAGCAGCAGGGTAACTTTTTCCACCTCATCCTCCCCGCCGTTCACCATCATATCAAAATATATCTTCTCTGAGACATTAAAATAGGCATACATATGGCTGTTATCGGAAACGGTGGTCAGGAGGCTGTTCTCATTGACCAGGCTGCCTTCCCTGAACAGGAACCGGTCCACAATACCCGCGAACGGCGCCCTGATCTCGGTATAGGAGATACGCTTGGACACGGCATTCTTATCCGCCAGCGCCTGCTCGGATTTGGCCTTGGCCGCATTATACCTGGCTTTTACAAGGTCCAGCTCGGACAGGGGCACTACTTTTTTATCTACCAGCGTTTTCACCCTTTCCAGCTCCACTTCTGTGACCTTTTGCTCGGCCAGCGCGCTGTGATAGACCGCGTTGGCCCTGCTGAGGTCTATCTGCAGCTCACTGTCGTTGATCTTAAAAAGCAACTGGTTGGCGTGTACGCTCTGCCCCTCCCTGATATATATTTTTTCCAGTATACCTGCAGTACGGGGCCTTATTTCTATATTCCTGACAGCTTGTATATCCGCCACATATTCCACCGGCAATAAGGTATCTTTTTTAATTATATTGACAACGGGTATCTTTTTGATCTCGTTCGGGGCATTATCCGCTGCAGGAGCGTTATTGCAGGATATCCAGCCCAGGGCTGCACCTACCGCTGCAAGCATTATCGTGTTTTTAAACATGCTTAATCTGTTCTAATAAATCAGGGAAAAATGAATAATTCGAACGCCGGGGCAGAATGATCCCGCCGGCGCCTGTCCGCTTAAAGCAATGACAATATCTCGACAGGTGCGTCATTGCACACTGTAAAGCATAGGCCATTCGACATCCTGAAATATTAAAACAGATACTGAAGATACAGCATCCCGTAGCCGGAGAGCTGCTTAGGTGCGCTTTCATCATCGCGGGGAGCCCCGCGGACCGGCACTACAGGAAATATACAGTGAAGGAAATCAATATATTGCTGCCTGCCCGGATAGCAGGTCATCTTAGTGACATCACTATAGCGTCTCGGCACCGACCCTTCGTCCACTAATTCATATGCCGCTTCCTGGATCTCGTATTGAGCCGTATATTCGGCCTCACCACATGTCCAGGAATAATAGTGCGCCCATCGTTCCGCATCGGGGAAGCCATTGCCTGCCAGGATATTAACATGGCCAAACAACAGCGCTATAAGCAGCAGGATATTAACTCTGAATATTTGAAACATTTCTATAACCAAACATTACAAGCAAGGGAACGGCAAATTTATGATTTTTCACCCAAAAAAACACAGGAAAAAGTTGACCGCGCGGATATCCGTCATTTACATCCAGTTCCGGGATGTCCTGCTCACTTCGCTGATCAGGCCCTCACTCCACCGGTACAGGGTATCATAATCGTACCAGGATCCGTATATAACGCCGGAAGCCGTATAGATGGCTATGCTGCCGAATTTAGGCCGCCATATCTTCCGGAAGACCTCCATATGCTGGATCTTGTGCGGCTCTATGATCTTTCTGGTGCGCCTGAGGCTGCCGCTTTGCCTGATAATAAAGTCCTTATGCAGGTAAAAGGCATCATTCCTGAACCGCAGTACGGCCATGAGCCAGCTCCAGGCCAATATGAGCGCTGCCAGCCACCACCCTTCCACCGGCATCTCAAAGAAAGCTGTGGCAAACCATCCCAGGGCAGCAACCGCTGCCAGCCTTAACAGCATGGCCAGCACCAGCTTGTTGACATAAGGCCGGATGACCGTTCCCTGCTGAATACGCTGCCCGAAGAACAGCCCTTCCAGTTGCGCCAGTTGCGCATCTGACATGCCCGGGAATACGGTAGTGCTTTTCTGTCTGCGACCCACGGTATTATCAGACTGCAATAAGGTGACAAAGCTGATGCCTTTTTTCCTGAGGAACCAGTTGGACACAATATTCAGCTCCTGCAGCTTCTGCACCTGGAAGATCCTGTGCTGCAGGGTGAACAGGCCGTAGTCAATGCCCAGCTCCCTGGGGTTCAAGACCTGGTAAGAGATATTATAGTATTTTATTACGAACCGGATGGTATTGATGACAAAAGGGATCAGCAGCAGGAGCACCACTATCACCAGTAGCCTTTCGCTGTCAAGCGCTTCCCACCAGGACATAAGCCGCTCTTCTTCCGTCTGGCTGGAGAACAACTGCGCCCAGTCGTTGAACTGCGACCACAATACCAGCAGGAAACCCAGGGTCACCCGTAATCCATTACCGTAATGGGACAGCAGCGAAGCATAAAAGATATTCCCGGTACCTATATACCGGCGGTCGGCAGACGCTGCAACTTCTTCGCCCGGAATACCGGCAGCGTCAATATTGTCCCCGGACCGGTGCTGCAAGGCATAGGCCTGCAAGGTTATTTTAAGCGCATTCGCCACCGGCTCGGACAAGGCCGGGATCCTGACCTCAGCCCGGGCAGAGCCGGCTGTTTCCACCTCCAGCTCATACACATCAAATACCTGCTGCCATACATTCTGCTGCAGGTTGATCTGGAAGATCTTCTCCAGCCGGATGATCGTTTTTTCTTTTGAAAAGATCCCTTTTTCCAGTATAAAAGCTTCCGCTTCCTGGTCTATATAAAACCTGAAGTTCCTGTATCGCAGGAAAGCGGTGACAAGCACCAGCGCAAAGAAGACGAAGAGAAGCAGCAGCACATACCTGAAGCCGTACGTTTCAAATGCCTCACTGCGCAGATACCTGTAAACAGCCAGTATCAGGATCAGCCCGAAAGCACGCATGTACAGCATCAATTGCTTTACAAACAGCAGCAGCACGCCGATACGGCTCATCCTGTTAGGGCTCAGAAATGTAGCGGTATTATTGGTTTCCATGGCTGTCTTCTTCCCGGTTATGCTCGTTATCCTGATCTTCAGCGGACGCTTCCGCTGCCTGTATATCACCTGCAGGGCCGGCTACCTCCTCACCTATCCTGACCTTATCCATTATATAGGATTTGATCTTTTCCGCATCCGCTGCTTTCAGACCGGCGATGGACAGGTTATGGTTGCCACCGGCCGCCGTATAGATGTATAAGGCGCTCAGCCCGAACATTTTTTCAAAAACACCCCTTATCAGTTTGACATGCTGCACACGGTTGTAAGGCACCAGCGTTTCCGTAATATTGATGAAACCCGTTCTGAACACCACATCATATTCCCTGACGGCAATTCCCCGGTATTTAAAGCTCAGCTTCATCACCGCCAGCCAGATACCGGCCGCAACAAGCAGGCCTCCGCCAATTAAAAGACCCGTAGCCAGGGGAATGTCATTCAGGCCGGCAATAAGCGTCCATCCTCCCAATACCGCCAGCAGGAATATAAACCACCTGATAGCTATGATCGTGAAGTACCTGGGCGAAATGGGCTCAAAACTGACCTCTCTTGCCTGCAGCATCGTTGACAGCGCAACCTGTACATTTTCCATATATACCCGGATATGTTGGTGAAAGCTGCAAGTTACATACAAGATCTGATAAAAAGGCAAAAGCCGGCCCGGAGCTTTGCTGCTCCGGGCCGGCCAGTCATTAGGTTCCTATGGCTGTGTGACTTTTACTTTTTATAATCCCGGGGATAAAGGACACCCATAAAGATATTCGAGCTGACGCCCCCCAACAGGAGGTTGGCGGTCGCCTTAATGTCATTGACCGTGATCTTGGCCAATACATCCGGGAAATCCAGGAAGCGCTCCTTGTCATGTTCCCAACGGTTGATATTCAAAATCCTCCTGCTCCAATCGTAGTTAGATTCCAGCGAGGTCCGGTATGATTCCATATAGTTGGCCACCACCTTGTCCAGGTCCTTCCGGGTGATGCCTTCCTTCCGCAGCTTGGTCAGCTCTGCCTGTACCGTGTACAGGATCGTATCCACATTGGCAGGGCCGCAGGGCAGCTGCAGCAGGATCTGGTAGTTCTGGTAAGGCACTTTTTCTATATTGATGGAGAACCCGCCGCCATAAATGACGCCCAGCTTTTCGCGCACTTCCTCCATGATTTTAAAATTCAGTATCTCTGTCAGCATGCTCGCCTTGAGCTGCAGGTCCTGGCTGTAGTCGATCTTGCCGTGTATGATCTGCAGGATGACCGCTTTATCTTCCACACCGGCGTGGTATTCCAGTTCGTTAAATCCCTGTACGGGCCTTACGCCGTTATCCACCCACATTGTTTGCTCACCGGAAGCCGGCAGGGAGCCCAGGTACAGCAGCATATATTTTTCAAAGACGCTTTTGTCTATATTGCCTGTAAATACATAAAAGAAGTCGGCCGCGGCATTTTTAAAAGAGGCTTCATAGATCGCATATATCTTATCAAGGTCCATTTTATGAAGCATCTGCTCATTGGGCACAATGATCGGCGCCAGCCTGCTGTTATTATAGAATGCCCTGACCAGCGTATCCATAAAGGCAGTTTCCGGGTCTTTGTCCAGGATGGCCAGCTGTTTTTTGAACGTATTGACAAAGCTTTCGAATTGCTGCCTGTCCTTCCTCAGGGCAGTAAGCTTCAGGTGCAGCAACTGCATCATCGTTTCCAGGTCCTGGACCGTAGCACTACCATGCACCTGGTTGCTGACAGCATCCATTTTCAGGGCAACGCTAGCGTTTTTACCGGCCATATAAGTGCCCAGCTCCGATGGTGTGAAATCGCCATATCCCAACTGGTCCAGCAACAGGCTGGCAAAGAAAGCGCTCTCACGGGACGGATCCGCTTCGGTATTGTACCGGCTGGTGCCGCCGTAATTGTCGGCTGTGAGGATGATCTCGTCATTTTTATAGCGGGTGGATTTCAAGGCCACCTTAACGCCGTTGGCCAGCTCATAGTAGGTCACATCCAGCTCCTTATCATACGTCTCTTTTGTAATGCTCCCCTTCTGCAGCTCCAGCATACCGACATTTACCAGCGCTTCCTTCGTCTCCCTGGCAACATAGGGCGTCACTTCCTTTTTAAGCACTTCCTGGATCAGCCTGACCGTTTCCTTTTCGGAAAGCAGGGGCATTTGCTTTGAATCCGGACCCGTCATCACCGCCAGGAAAGTACGCTGGATATCCATCCATTGACGAATTTCCTTATTCACTTCCGCTACGGATATGTTCGGGAGCATCTGGTTGTAATACCCGAACCGCAGCTCCTGCCCTTCAACAGGCGTCTGGTTCAGGAAATGGCTGATATACAGGCTGACCAGCGTACCGGACGCGGTAGCGTCCTTTTCCTTCAACTGGTTCTGCACAGCGGCCAGCATCATTTTCTTACCTGTTTCCAGCTCTTCCGGGGTGATGCCGAACCTGTACATCCTGCTGACCTCCGTCAATACGGCAGTGATGGCGCTTTTCATATCATCCGCAGGCGTAATATCCACTATCAGTCCTTCATAGCCTCTTATATAGTCGTCTATGTCCACATCACCGGCTGCAAAAGGCGGCTTAGGCTGCTCTTTGAGCTCTGCCAGCCTCCTGTTCAGCGCATTGATGAACAGTCCTTTGATAATATTGCTCCTGTAGGTCTGTATGGATAAAGGCCTGTCTGTCTGGTGGGGGGAGAAGTACACCGTGGTATTGTAGCCGGTAGCCTCCACATCCGTCAGCACCATGGCCTCATTTTTTTCATAGGGCGGCAACGTCACAGCCATGCGGGGCTGCGGGTTTGCGGGATTTTCCAACTGTCCGAAGTATTTCTTTATCAGCGCCTCCGCTTCCTCCACCGTAATATCTCCCACCGCTATCACGGCCATCAGGTCCGGCCGGTACCAGGTCTTGTAAAATGAACGGAACTCACTGTACGGCGCTTCCGAGATGACCTTATCCAGGCCGATAGGAAGGCGGTCGGCATACAGGGTATGATTGAACAGCTTAGGGAGGTATTGCTCATACATCCGCCTGTCCGAGCTTTTGCTCAGGCGGCTTTCTTCCAGCACGATGCCTCTTTCAGCATCAATGTCCTCATCCGTCAGCAGGGCGTCGCCCGCCCACTCTTTCAGTATCTTAAAGCCTTCTCCCACGTTCGCCCGGTTCTCCGTAGGGACCGGCAGGATATAGACCGTCTCATCAAAAGACGTGTAGGCATTGAGGTCCGCGCCAAACGCGATGCCCATGGATTCCAGGCGGTCCACCAGGGTATTTTTAGGATAGCTGCGGGTGCCGTTGAACAGCATATGCTCCGTAAAGTGGGCTATGCCCCTTTGAGTCTCGGTCTCCTGCAGGGAGCCCGCATTGACCACCAGCCTCAGCTCCAGCTTTTTGGAAGGCTTTGCGTTAGGGTGAATGTAATATTTCAGGCCGTTGTCCAGTGTGCCGATATGCACATCATTCGTGATACCTACCTCCTGCGCGCGCAACGGCATAGCAGTTAACAGCGCAAGCATTGCCAGGAGGCAGACCGACCATTGCATTATCCGGTTCGTTATCAATATACGCATTATGTATTTTTTGTTTTTTTGATTTAACTTATTTTATTCCAGTGCGTGGACTGTCGCATATTCATTTGCGACAAGCAGTGCCTGATCACCATATGCTCCGCCTTTACCAGGTTGGGATCTTCATCCAGTATGCTCATAGCCTCCGCCCTTGTTTCCTCCACAATGTCCGTATCGTTCACAATGTCCGCGATCTTAAATTCCATAGCCCCGCTCTGCCGGGTACCGTAAAGATCACCGGGGCCTCTCATTTTCAGGTCTTCCTCCGCTATCACAAAGCCGTCATTGGTCTGCACCATGATGGTCATACGCTGCCGGGCCTCCCTGGAAAGCTCATTGCCGGTCAACAGTACGCAGTAGCTTTTTTCACTCCCTCTCCCTACACGGCCTCTCAACTGGTGAAGCTGCGATAGCCCGAATTTTTCAGCGCTTTCAATGACCATTACACTGGCATTGGGCACATTGACCCCCACTTCTATGACCGTGGTAGCCACCATAATATGCGCCTGGCCGCTTACAAAGCGCTGCATATTGTTCTCTTTTTCTTCCGGGGCCATTTTGCCATGCACCATCGCGATATTGTAGTTGGGATGGGGAAACCATGTTTTGACCTGCTCATATCCTGCCATCAGGCTTTCATATTCCAGCTTCTCGCTCTCATCTATCAGCGGGTAGACGATGTAGATCTGCCGGCCTTTGGCTATTTCTTCCCTGAGGAACTGCATCACCTGCGGACGGAAGCTCTCATTCCTGTGAATGGTCGTGATGGGCTTCCTTCCCGGCGGCAATTCATCTATCACGGAGACTTCCAGGTCACCATAGACGGTCATAGCCAGCGTACGCGGAATAGGTGTAGCCGTCATAACAAGTATATGCGGCGGCAGCTCGTTCTTTTTCCAGAGCCGGGCGCGCTGCCCCACACCAAAACGGTGCTGCTCATCTATCACCGCCAGCCCCAGGTTCTTAAACTGCACGGTCTCCTCTATCAGCGCATGGGTACCGATAAGAATATGGATCAATCCTTCCTGCAAGTATTGGAGGATCTGCTTCCTTTCTTTGGCCTTCGTGGTACCTGTCAGTATGCAGACATTAATGTCCAGCGGCGCGGCCAGTTGCCTGATGCTTTCATAGTGCTGCTGTGCCAGTATCTCCGTAGGAGCCATCATACAGGTCTGAAAACCGTTGTCAATAGCCAGGAGCATGCTCATAAAGGCCACCATGGTCTTACCGCTGCCCACATCTCCCTGCACCAGCCTGTTCATATGCCTGCCGCTCCGGGTATCTGTCCTTATTTCCTTTAGAACGCGTTTCTGGGCATTAGTTAAATCGAAAGGCATATATTTTTCATACATGTCATTGAAGCAGGTGCCCACTACCGGAAATACGTAGCCGGGCTGGGAATGGTTGAACAGCCTGAGCTGCCCTATCCTGACCTGGGTGTAAAAAAGCTCCTCCCATTTCATCCTGCGGATGGCCCTGTCGGCGTCTTCCAGCGCCGGGGGATTATGAATATGCCATACTGCCTCCGACCTGTGCTTGAGGCCGTATTTCTGTAATGTTTTATAGGGAAGGGTCTCCCGGATATCTCCCGGGCCGATACGCTCCAGCACGCTGCTGACCAGCTTGCCGAACGTTTTGTTATTGATGCCTTTTCCTTTCAGCTTTTCCGTGGAAGGATACAGGGGCTGGATGCTGGACGGAGAAACGGCGGGATCATAGCGCTCGATATCCGGGTGTGAGATCGTGGCCCTGCCGTTGAAGTAGGAGACCCTGCCGTAAACGGTATATACGCCCGCGGCTTCCAACTGCTTTTTCACCCAGGCCGCTCCCTGGAACCAGACCAGCTCCAGGGAACCGGTCTGATCCGTCAGCTCGGCCACCAGCCGTTTTTTGAATTTGGCGCCTTCCTCCCTCACCGCCGTAATGATGCCTCTTACCTGCACATAGTCCAGGCCGGGCGACAGTGCCGATATGTTCTGAACGGATTTCGCATCTATATAGCGGTGCGGGAAATGCCCGATAAGGTCTTCAAATGTATGAATGCCTAATTCCTGCGACAATAGTTCCGCTTTCTGGGGACCTACCCCTTTCAGGTATGCAACAGGAGTTTTCAATACATCACTCATAACAATATCCACAGCGCTGCGACAGCGCGAAAAACAGAGATTATTACATTAAAAAACAAGACAGTAAGGCCATCTTACGATACAATACTGTCTCCTTCCGGGAGCGCTTCACCACAAAGCACCCCTTATAATATTATATGCGGCTTAAGCATCCTGCATCCAGGCGGCAGGCTGTGCCCTCCAGGATTCCAGGGTCGCTTTTTTATCTTCCGTGACAGTACCGTTATCAATCAGCAAGGCGACCAGCGCATTATAGTCGGACAGGGTCACCAGCTTTACGCCGGCAGCTTCAAAGGCGGCTACCGAAGCATCAAAGCCATACGTAAATAATGCGCACAGCCCGATGACATCCGCACCTGCGGCACGCAGGGCCTCCACAGCTTCCAGGCTGCTTTTGCCGGTGGATATCAGGTCTTCCACTACTACCACCTTCTGCCCGGGCTCGATGATCCCTTCTATCTGGTTGCCCAGCCCGTGGCCTTTCGGCTTGGAGCGAACATAGGTATAGGGCAGCTTGAGGATGTCGGCCGCCAGCGCGCCATGGGCGATACCGGCAGTAGCCACTCCCGATAAGGCCTCCGCTTCCGGGAAGTGCTCGAGTATGGTATTGGCCAGCTCGCTCTTCACATAGTCCCTTACATGAGGAAAGCTTAAGATTTTACGGTTGTCACAGTAAATAGGTGATTTCCAGCCGGAAGTCCAGGTAAAAGGCTGATCCGGATTGAGCTTTACAGCCTTGATATGTAATAGTTTTTCTGCGAAATAAGTTGCTGTTGTCATATAGAATGCAAAGCTACAAATTACATTCGGGAATGTATAAACTTATACGGCGAATGTTCTGTTTTTTGAAAATAAGCCTTAATTTTACGAGACTAAGCAACCAAATCTTAAATAACTTTAAGAATGAAAATTTTTTGTATCGGCAGAAATTACCGGGCTCATATTGATGAGCTTCAAAACAACGTTCCTGCAGAGCCGGTTATTTTTATGAAGCCCAAATCCGCACTGGCACGTCAGAATTTCCCCATTAACTATCCTCCGTTTTCGGACAATGTGCATTACGAGGCTGAGGTAGTTCTTAAAATTTCCAAGAACGGTAAAAATATTCCTTTATCCGACACTCATAATTATTACCAGGAATGGTCGCTGGGTGTGGATTTTACAGCGCGGGACCTCCAGGACAGCCTGAAAAAGCAGGGACTTCCCTGGGAAAAGGCCAAAGCATTCGATAATTCCGCATTTGTCGGTACTTTCCTCCCGGTCAGCCCTGATAAAAAGGCCTCTTTTGAATTTTACGTAAATGATGAACTGAAGCAAAGCGGAAATACTGATGATATGCTCTTTGATTTCAGCCATATCATCCATCACATTTCCACGTATTTTTCCTTACAGATCGGTGACCTCATCTTTACGGGCACCCCGCAGGGAGTAGGTCCCATATTGCCTTTTGACGAGATACGCGGCGTATTGAACGGTGAAGAAGTGTTTTCCAATTATATAAAATAACAGGCGTTATGAATACCTACCTGGCACTGGGAGATTCCTATACGATAGGAGAAGGCGTGGAGACACACAGCAATTTTCCTCATTTGCTGGTCCGCCATTTAAAGGAACAGTACGAGCTGGAGTTCAGCGTTCCCGATATCATAGCCACCACCGGGTGGACAACAGGAGAGCTCACGGAAGCGATATCCGGACGGTCTCCCCTGCAGCAGTATGATATGACCACCCTGCTCATCGGGGTCAATAACCAATACCGGGGCCAGGATATACGGGTGTTTATAAAGGAGTTCACACAGTTGCTGTATACCGCTATCCTTCATACAAAAAAAGGAGTAGCGCATGTGTTTGTCATCTCCATACCGGACTGGGGCGTCACACCCTTTGCCCAGGACCGTGACCGCAGCCAGATAGCGCAGGAGATAGCCGCCTATAATAAGCTGAAACGTTCTGTCACCATTATGAACAAGTGCCATTTCATTGATATTACGCCGGAAAGCATCCAAAACGGCACCGACCCGTCTTACCTGGTTGCAGACGCGCTGCATTACAGTGAAAAAGCATACCAGAACTGGGTAAAGATCATAGCGCCGGTAGTAGCCAGGGCATTCAAAAGCCCGTCTTCCAAAGCCTAAGGGATCAGGAGATTATGCCCATCACCTGCTTCAGACGCAGCGCCTTTAAAGAGGCCTCGTTCCATTCCGCTGCCGCATCACTGTCAATGGTGATGGCTCCGCCGGTGTGCAGGCTCAATACAGACTGCTCCCCATCATATACCAGGCTCCTGATCACCACGTTGAAGTCAAAGTCTTCCGAGGGTGTGATGTAGCCGACCGTACCTGAGAATATGCCCCTTGCGGAACGCTCATATTGCTCGATCAGTTGCATGACGATGTATTTGGGCGCCCCGGTCATACTGCCCATCGGGAAGGGGATGGTTATGATATCCCGGAGCGTGCTGCCCGGCAGCAGGCGTCCCTGAACAGTAGATATCAGGTGATGCAGTGAGGAGAAGGTATAGACGCCGAACAGCTCCGGCACTTCAATGCTGCCGGTTTCACAGATCCGGGCCAGATCGTTCCGTACCAAGTCCGTGATCATCACGTTTTCAGCGCGTTCCTTGATACTATGGTACAGGCTATCCCGCTGCTGCTCATCTTCCAGGGGATCAGCGCTTTTGCGGGTGGTGCCTTTTATCGGCTGGGACAGGACCGTCGCTCCTTCCTTATACAGGTACCGTTCCGGGCTGGTTGATAATAAGAACCGCTCTCCATACCGGCAAAAGGCCGCGAACGGCGCCGGGTTCTGCCCGTTCAGCGTGTCAAACAGCTCGTAAGGGCGGATGGACCGTACTGTTACCCGGTGACCGTTGCATAGGTTAATCTCATAGCAATCCCCTTCCGTAATGTGCTGCCGCAGCTGCCCGACAGTATCCATATAGCTACTGCTGTCAAAGTCTGACACCCAGGTAGCTTCATCCACCTGTATGCTGCCCGACACATCCGCAGGAACCACAGTAGCCAGTATAGCCTGCAAGACCACGGCGGGATCTTCCGTAACAGCGGCTACCTGCAGCGTAGCGGACCCGAACGGGATGCTGATCACCACATCAGGGACATAAAAGGACGTCGCGGGAAAGTCCGCAAGTATCCTATGGCGCGAATGCAGGCGGGGAAATATGGTATTCTTAAAATCATAACCGATATGCCCGAAAAGCCAATCCCCCTTTACGGCATCTATCTCCTCTACGGCTACTTCACGGCGAACGCCGGCCCCGGCCAGCAGCTCGAACCTGTTGGGAGCGTTCCGGTAAGCATTATTGTCCAAATATATAAAAGTGCTGTAAGCCTTAAGCCAGTACAGCACTTTTCTTTTTATAATCTTCAGTTCTTCCGGGTGGAATGTTATTTCTTCAATTTTTCTCAATTCCGGTAATAGCTATAATTTAAAAATCATCATCATCAAATTCATCATTAAAAATATCTAAGTTTCCAAAGTCATCGTCAAAATCATCCTCATCCTTTTTCTTACCTGCAGCTTTTCCTTTTTTGGACTTTGGCATATCAAACTCTTCGAAATCCGGATCGGTCTCAAAATCAAAATCATCACCAAAATCATCTTTTCCAAAATCGTCATCATCGTCCTCAAAATCATCAAAATCCTCATCATCCTCTTCCTCATCGTCCTCGTCTTCATCCTTTGCTTTCTTGGAAGCCTTTTTAGGAGCAGCTTTCTTGGCCGCTTCAATCTGCATGGAAGATAACAGTTCCGTCAGCTCCTGATCAATAGCATCACCTTCTGTCTGTTTCTCTTCTGTAACAACCTCTTCAGGAACGGTTAAAAGGTCTTCTGGTTGTGCTGCAATGTTGTTCATATAGTTTGAATTCTATTAAGGGTTATATTAATTGATAGTTGTACAAACCTAATTAGGATACGAATTTAAATAAGCTTGGATTTATTAAAAAATTATTTTTATTAAAAGATTTTGATTAAATTATTTCGTCCCGTACCATTGGATACGAACTGGATACGGGCCCCCAGAAAGGATTCCAGCTTGTGCTGATATTTCAGGAATGCCCCGGGTAAAGCCTGCGCGTCCGTACATCCCGTCATATTGTTCCCCCACCCTTCAAGGGTCTCATAGTTCGCTACTATATTATCACTGCAGATGTCGAAAGGAAATTCCGTAGTCGTCTCCCCGTTCACGGTATAGGAAGTGCATACCCTGATCTCATCAAAGCCATCCAGGACGTCCGTTTTGGTAACGATCAGCCTGTTCGCTCCGCTCATCATCACCGCGTATTTAAGCGCCACCAGGTCTATCCATCCGCACCTGCGGGGACGCTTGGTAACGGCACCATATTCATGGCCGGCATCTCTCAGCTTGTCTCCGGTCTCATCGAAAAGCTCCGTAGGGAAAGGACCGCTGCCCACCCTTGTACAGTATGCTTTGGTGATACCATATACATCTCCTACTTTCTGGGGCGCGATGCCCAGGCCGGTACATACGCCGGCAGCAATGGTGTTGGAGGAGGTTACAAAGGGATAGGTACCGTAGTCAACGTCCAGCATGGAGCCCTGCGCACCTTCCGCCAGTATTTTCTTACCATTCGCCAGGTGCTCATTGATCCAGTATTCACAGTTGACGATGTTCAGGTTTCTCAGGTATTCAATAGCATTAAAGAACTCGGCTTCCCAGCTTTTCCAATCAGGGATATCCTGGTACATGGCCAGCATTTCCATATGCTTGTTCTTTAATTTTTCGTATTTCTCTTTCCAGTTTTCCGTCAGGATATCACCAACACGAAGCCCGTTCCTGCCGGTCTTATCCATATAGGCAGGTCCTATGCCTTTCAGGGTGGAGCCTATCTTGTCTTTGCCTTTCGCCGCTTCGGAAGCTGCATCCAGGGCACGGTGGGAAGGCAGGATAAGGTGCGCCTTATGCGCAATGAACAGGTTAGTGTCCACTGCTATGCCGAGCTGCTTCAATCCTTCTATCTCCTCTCTCAGGGTAACGGGGTCTATCACCACGCCATTACCTATAAGATTTAAGGTCCTGGGGTTGAACACACCGGAAGGTATGGTCCTCAAAACCACTTTATTTCCATCTACGTACAGCGTATGTCCTGCATTAGGACCTCCCTGGAAACGCGCAATAATATCATAGCCCTGGGCCAGGTAATCGACAATTTTCCCTTTACCTTCATCACCCCATTGTAAGCCTAAAAGTACATCAACCATTTGTGAAATTTGATACTGAACGGCAAAAATACATAATTGTAGGTATTCCCATTCAATCCGCTATTTTTTTTTAGAAAAAGTCCTTCTTACCCGCCACGGCACCCGCAAAACCGCTCCTTCAGCGCTCCTGCCGCGGTCAGTAATCACCAAATAATTCCAACTGCCCGTTTTGGGGAGGTCTTCTGAAAGCAGCCGTGTTCAGCGGGCAGGTACGTTCGTTCAGGCCGAGCTTCCGGCAATAAATTTTGAACTGCCCCCTGATCATCTCCGCTATCTTCCCTTCTCCCCGCATACGCGTGCCCCAGCGGCTGTCATTGACCTTACCGCCATGGCAGCTTTGAATGTGATGCCATATTTTTTCAGCCCTGTCCGGGAAAGCCTTATACAGCCAGTCCTCAAATATTTCAGCAATGGCGCCGTTCAGCCTCACAATGGTATAGCCTGCCCAGAATGCGCCCGCATCAGCAGCCATTTTCAGTACCTTAAACATATCCGCATCATTCAGACCGGGTATGATAGGCGCGAACATCAGGCCGGTAGGTATGTCCAGGCGCGCGCAGTGCTCGATGATCTTCAGCCGGGTCTTAATGGAACTGGTGCGCGGCTCCAGCACCGACCGGATATCCTCACCCGCCGCTGTGATGGAAGTGCTTACATGTACCAGCTGGTGTTTGTTCAGCTCCTGGAGTATATCCAGGTCCCTGAGCACCAGGGCGTTCTTCGTCAGGATAGTGCAGGGGTTCCTGTATTCCAGGCATACTTCCAGCAGCTTGCGCGTCAGTTGCAGCTTGCGCTCCACAGGCTGGTAACAGTCCGTGTTCATGGAAAAAGAAACGACCTGCGGTGTGTATGTTTTTTTCTCGAACGCTTTCCGGAGCAGATCCGGGGCATTCGGCTTGGCAATGATACGGGTCTCAAAGTCTATACCCGCGCTATAGCCCCAGTATTCATGCGTATTGCGGGCATAGCAGTATATACAGCCATGCTCACAGCCCTGGTAAGGGTTTACGGACAATTCCAGCGGAATATCTTCCGATGTGATCTTATTGACGATCGTCTTACTGTCATCGAACAGCACCTGCGTTTTTTGCTTCTGGAATTTTTCCCAATCCTCCTCCTTTTCAAACTCCTCCTTATCATAGGATGATTTTAAAAAACGGTTCGCCGGATTTACCTGGGCCCCTCTTCCTTTAATATATCTCTCACCTGCGTCCATCGTTACCTAAAAATACGATTATTTTATAGAAATATCATTCATCAGGATCAAAGTAACATCCGGTAAAGGACAGGAAGTGTCGTCCTGCAAAACGGGGGTTAAAATCCTCCCGCAACTCCGGAAAATTTCATGTGTTCCCCTGGCTCCGGGGCATCAAAACGGACCATATATAAGAGATAAAGCCAGCATACAGAGGATGCAGCATATACATTACATTATAAGATGCTGCCAACCAGAGATCCCTCACATCCGTTCGGAATGACCGGCACGCTACAACCTTTATAGCAAACGCTCGCTGCTCCTGTAGCAAGGGCACTGCTTAAGAAAGCATACAATTGACAGGGCTGTTGATATAACACACATTTCGACAAGCTCAATGTGACAATAAAAGCTCAATGTGACAAAACAAGCCCGGCGGGACGATAAAAGAGGCTTTTTAAGAAGCACCTTTTGCAAGACCGGTTATTCCAGAGCAGCAATTATAGCAAAAGTGGTCTGACCTACAGCAAGGGTGCTGCTTAACCAAGCGTACAATTGACAGGGCTGTTGATATAACACACATTTTGACAAGCTCAATGTGACAAGGCAAGTCCAATGTGACAAAACAAGCCCGGTGGGACGATAAAAGAGGATTTTTAGAAGCACCTTTTGCAAGACCGGTTATTCCAGAGCAGCAATTATAGCAAAAGTGGTTTCTGACCACAGTAAGAGCACTGCTTAAGAAAGCGTACAATTGACAGGGTTGTTGATATAACACACATTTCGACAAGCTCAATGTGACAAGGCAAGCCCAATGTGACAAGGCAAGCCCAATGTGACAGAACAAGCCCGGTGGGACGATAACAAGGTGTTGCCTATAAGCAGATAACAAAAAATGAGACCGTACGGCCTCATTTTCCTAATTAAATAAGTGTATACTAAAATATGTCCGGCTGCGCCGGCGTCTTTAAGCTCAGAGCCAGTTGCTCCAGGGTATCCTGGCCAGGATACAGATCAGTCCCAGGCCGAAGAAGACCAGGATGCTCTTGTTTTTCTGGGCATCGGTCTGCGCTTTTTTAGCTTTGGAGTTACCGACGGTAATCAGCACGATACCCACCAGCATCATCAAAGGGTGCTCCAGCGCCAGCAAACGCTCCGAGGAGATACCCATTTTCTCTCCCATATCCACATACCTGCCTTCCATCACATACAGTATGATGCCGACCAGGAACTGGGTATGGGTGGCGATCATCGCAAATTTAGAGATCTTGGACAGGCTGCCGAACGGCTTGTTGCCTGCCACGTTCAGCAGCGCAACGATCACGGAGATAACCAGTAAGGCCAATACCAAATAGGCAAAATACGAGTGCAGATGTAGAAATCCGGTTAGCATAACAGAATAGTTTTAGTTTGTAGTTTTTGTGTTTTCGCAAAAATAAGGTTTAAAACCACGCTTCACACCCGGAAGGACGATAAAATTATTTTCCTGCTCCGCCCCGGTCCTGCATATACAAAACCGGCAGTAGGCTTATCAGCCTGCTGCCGGCAGCATTGCTTTATTTGAACTATGTCCGGAATGACCAATACCCTAAGTACCTTTATAGTAAAAGCGGTTTCTGACCCGCAGAAAAGACACCCCTTAGCGAAGCGTGCCTGTAATAAGAGGTTCCTTCCTATGGGCAAAGCTTACTTTATTTTAATTGACTATCTATATATAGGCAACAAAGTCATTATAAGCTATAGATTATTATAAGAGATTCCTCACATCCGTTCGGAATGACCAACACCCTAAGTACCTTTATAGTAAAAGCGGTTTCTGACCCGCAGAAAAGACACTCCTCAGCGAAGCGTGCCTGTAATAAGAAGTTCCTTCCTATAGGCAGAGCTTACTTTATTTTAATATCTCGTGGCCCAGCTTATCCCTCTTGGTCTTCAGGTAGAATTCGTTATGGGGATTAGGCAGGACCTCGATAGGTACGGTGTCCACTATTTCAATACCGTAACCGGCAAGACCGGCACGCTTACGGGGATTGTTGCTCATGAGGCGCAGGTTGGTTATTTTCAGATGCCGCAGTATCTGGGCGCCTATGCCATAATCACGCTGATCCATTTTAAAGCCCAGCGCAAGGTTGGCTTCCACCGTGTCTTTACCCTGCTCCTGGAGCTTGTAGGCTTTCAGCTTGTTCATCAGCCCTATACCCCTGCCTTCCTGGTTCATATATAACAGGCAGCCTTTTCCTTCCCGCTCGATCATTTCCATCGCTGCGGTCAACTGCTCGCCGCAATCACATCGCAGGGAATGCAGGATATCGCCGGTAAAGCAACTGCTGTGGATCCTTGTCAGCACCGTATCTCCTTCCTCCCAGTCGCCTTTTATAAGCGCCACATGCTGCTCTCCTGTATTTTTCTGCTCAAAGGCCACCAGCTCGAAGATACCATGCCTGGTAGGCATATTGACCCTTACTATTTCTTCTATCAGCGATTCTGCCTCCAGGCGATAGGCGATCAGGTCCTTGATGGAGATGATCTTCATGTCGTATTTCTTAGCCAGCTCCAGCAATTCCGGCAGGCGGGCCATAGTACCGTCCTCATTCATGATCTCCACCAGCACACCCGCAGGCTCCATACCGGCCAGCCGTGCAAGGTCAACCGTGGCCTCCGTATGCCCGGTACGGCGCAGCACGCCGCCATCCTTGGCCCTTAAAGGAAAGATATGCCCCGGGCGTCCCAGGTCGCCGGGCCTGGTAGCCGGATCGATCAGGGCCTGTACCGTTTTGGCACGATCATGGGCAGAAATGCCGGTAGTACAGCCATGCCCTATCAGGTCCACCGATACCGTGAACGGCGTCTGGTGCAGCACTGTATTATTTTCCACCATCAGGTTCAGCTCCAGCGCAACGGCACGCGCCTCGGTGATCGGCGCGCAGATCAGTCCTCTGCCGTATTTTGACATGAAGTTGATCACTTCGGGTGTCACATTCCGCGCCGCAGTAATAAAATCGCCCTCATTCTCACGGTCTTCATCATCTACCACAATGATCAGCTTTCCTTTCTTTATATCTTCTATAGCTTCAGCTATTGTATTGAGCATATAATATGTTTATAAAAATTGAAACACTTTTTTTAGCGCATCAAAGTTACAACGATTTGTCCGGATTGAGGTATTTTTATTCTCTATTAAGGATCAGGTAATAATTATAAAGATGGGTAGTCATGACCACCTCTACACCTGTGGCGCAGCAGCCTACCATGATTATTTATCGGGATCAGCATCAGCATAATTACAGCTTAGAACATCCGGCTGCAATTCCTGTATTATAATATAGGCAATAAAGCGAGATCATATAGAAGGCGTAAGGAAATTCCTCATATCCGTTCGGAATGGCCAATCCCCTATAGTAAAAGTAGTCTCTGGCCTGCTGACCCGCAGGGAGGAAAGGGCCCGGCGAAACGTACCTGCAATACAAGGTGTTTCCTATAAGCAGATAGCCAGTTCATAATATAACCGTAAAAGCGTGCAGAAAATCTCTAATCGTAGAAAAGACAATATAAATCAATACAATAATTTAATTATCATTAATTTAAATTAACAAAACTAAACTAAAAATATTTATTCTCCTTAAACCCCATCAGCCTAACAAACATTCCCGGCCAGCAACAGCAGGACCATATTCTTAAACTAAGCTGATATTACCTAATAACTTTAGACAATAATATACAAACTATTCATCATCATTATTATAAGCTAACATTTTTACATCATCCAATTCTCCTTCCCATCGTGCTACCACACAACTGGCCAGACTGTTACCCAGCACATTGACCGATGTCCTTGCCATATCCATCAGCTCATCTATACCCAGAATAGCCATTATGGGCCACAAAGGCAGGTTAAATGTTGCTGCCGCGCCGGTCAGTATCACCAGAGAGGCCCTGGGCACCCCCGCCACACCTTTGCTGGTAAGCATCAGTGTCAACCCGATCATTACCTGCTGCCCGATAGAGAGATCAATGTTAGCGGCCTGCGCCACAAAAACCACGGCCAGCGAAAGGTATAAGGTCGTACCATCCAGGTTGAAAGTGTATCCCGTAGGCAGCACAAAAGCCACGATCTTTCTCGGCACACCGAATTTCTCCAGGTTTTCCATAGCCTTGGGCAGAGCGCTTTCAGAGCTGGTAGTGGCAAAAGCGATGGTCACCGGCTCCTGTACCGCTTTAAAGAACTGCCGCACCGGTATTCTGCAGATCATCATAACCGATCCAAACACCAGAATAACAAAGATTAATAGTGCAATATATAAAGTTATAAGCAGCTTAAACAATGCTACCAGTATATCCACTCCAAGCTCTGCCGTGGCGTGCGCGATAGCCGCCCCCACGCCGAAGGGCGCAAAATACATGATAATATTGGTGAATTTGAACATAGTTTCGGCCAGGCTCTCCGTAAATTCCAGCATCGGACGCTTTTTCTGCTCGTTCAGCATAGCCAGCGCGATCCCGAAGATCACGCTGAACACCACGATCGGCAGCACCTGCCCTTCGGCAACGGCCTTGGCTATATTTTCAGGAAAGATGTCCAGCACATGCTCCTTCCAGCCGGGAGGCGGCGCATCGGGAAGGCGGTGCAGGAGATCGGCCGGCATTTCCACACCCGCACTGTCCAATACCTCTATGATACGCTGCTGATTTTGCCTGGTAGCGGACAATGGCATAGCATCCTTCAGGTTATCCGGCAGCTCTATATTGCTCCCGGCTTTGGACACATTAATGGCCAGCAGGCCCACTACCAATGCCATTGTAGTAACTACCTCAAAATAAAGCAATGATTTCCAACCCATTCTGCCCAACTGTCTCATGTTGGAATGGCTGGCAATCCCCACCACCAGAGTAGCAAACAGTATAGGGCCTATAATGGATTTTATCAGCTTCAGGAAGATCTTACTAAGCACCTGAAGTTCCATAGCGAAGTCGTGAAATTCAAACCCGATGAAGATACCGGCTACCATAGCCGCCAATATCCACGTCGTAAGGGATTTCTTATAAAAAGCAAACCCGAAAAAGATCAGGGCGAATATCAGCCAGACCATTTTAACAACTGTCACACTGACACCCAGCCATGCGTTCAGGTATAAAAATGAAATTACAGATCCAAGCGTGAACAGCACCAGGGTGGTCAATTGCAGTTTTGATTTCATGGCCTCAAATTTTAATCTTTTTTAAAAAACCAACTCAATATATACAATTCTTTCAAATAGCCTGAATTTCGGCAAAAAATAATTCTCCGAACAATTATATATAATAAATAAAATTAATACAATTTTTGATTTGGACCGTTTTCAAAGCTATATCTATATTTTAGTTCCGGTAAACTAATTATAAAATTATAGACCAATAACTTAAATAAAAAAATAATTCTCGAAACAACAAAACTGACATAATAGCATAAAAATAAAATATTTTACAAATAAACTTATGGTTTATATTATTTTAAGAAGTTTATATAAAGTTATTTATAGTATTAAAAAACATTTTAAAACCCAGCATAATATCTGTAAAAAGGATGCGAAATCGAATCAAATTGCAAAATAGCATATATTTTATTTTTTAAGGGATGCATCCCGGCATCAATGGGCTCCTTTCGCAGACCTGAGCCAGGCATATAGGCCCAAGAATACTATAAGCTCCTGCGATAGGTGCCCGGATACAGCAAAGGGACTTATGCCATAATGACACAAGTCCCTTTATCTCCTACCCTACAGGTCAGAAAATGTACCTTAATGTACAATCTTTAAGATATAAAATATAATAAAATGTAGCATACATGAATTATAAGGTAAGATGCTACAAATTAGAGATTCCTCACATTCGTTCGGAATGACCGGCACACGATAGTACCTTAATAGAAAAATGCTCACTGCCCCGCAGAGAGGAAATTGCCCAGCAAAGCGTATCTGTAATAAAAAGGTTGTAGCCTGTAAGCAGAGAGAATCACTTTTCCAAATTAACTGGCTATCTATATATAGGCAACAAAGTCATTATCAGTTATAAATTATTATAAGAGATTCCTCACATCCGTTCGGAATGACCGGCACCCTCAGTTCCTTTAGCAAAAGTGGTTTTTGAACTGCAGAGAGGCACCGTTCAGCGAGGCGTATCTGTAATATATCCACCCGGTTTCCGGTGACGGGATAAAAGATTTTTCAGACGGCTCTATGCTGCTACAGTCCTGAAGTGTACCTCATCAATATTCTATGCCGGCATGCTGCTGCCACCTGCCATATCCGGGCAGCCCATACAAAATATTCCGGCGGATATGCAATGCTATAATATTAGCTGTAAATAACAAGTATGTACAACCGGATCATTTACGCTCCGCCCGACGATGCGACACCCTGCACCCGGTCCGATATCCCATACATAATATGCGGATATACCCTGAACCCGGGACGGGATTTTATCCCTCCGGGATGCACCACACTCCTTATCTCTGCACCAGCCCCGGGGACATTTTTTTTGATCGGTCATGCTGTTTATAAAAAAATAATTTGTATAATTGCAGTATTATTCAGTATAAAAACTATTTACAATATCCAAATCATACTTTTTATGAAAAAGAGTTTTATTATCATTGCATCTTCCCTGTTGTTAGCAGGTGGATTATTTACATCCTGTAACAAACAATATACCTGCGTTTGTACATACACCGAGCTGGGCATTGAAAAGATCAACGAGTCTCAGACCGTAAAAGCTTCCCAGAAAGATGCAAAAGATATCTGTGAAAGAACGACTGCCATTGACGGTAATGAAAGTACATGTAAACTTAAGTAATCATATTACGCTCCTATAATAAAAAAGCGGACTGTTCAGAACAGTCCGCTTTTTTAGCTTACTGATACCCTAATGGCCGCTGAGCTGATTACTGACATACCCTGGATATCCGTAAAAACTCCGTATTTTAACAGCTACAGGCTACTAATCGGATTGATATTTCATATTCCCGTCGCAAAGACTGCTAAACCTTATGGACAGTCTGGGCGGCCAACCGCATAAAATGAAAATGACTATAGGAATAATACTGGCACTCCTTGCTGCAATTGTGGCCCTTTGGTCCAGGAGCACTAAGGGACGGCACACATCCCCCCAAAAAGCGGCTTACAATAAAGAGGAAGCAGAAAGCTTTGTCAGGCGGCTTGATGAGCTCGGCTATTTTAAATATGCTGACGCCTCAGACCTCGACAGCTTAAAGAGCAATATGCTTAACAGCTATAACCCATACAGCGAGCTAACAAGTATGTGGGACGAGCATACAGGAACACCTAAGGATTACAGATATTACTTTTTGTGACGGGGAAACAGTGTATGAACAAGGTGGTATTACTGATTTACTGCAAGACCTGCAACCAACGTTTGACAAACTCAACTTCCAATGTAACGTAACCGGTCATTTTGAAGTATGGGACGACAAAAACCAATGGCTCAACCACAGGATTACTATCAACGGAACAGAATATGTAATTTTCAAAAACTTCACTGAAATGGGTTGGGGCGAAGCTCCCAAACGAATAGCAGAGATACTGAACGCTGAATTGACTAAACAAGGGAAAGACGAGCAGATATATTTGGCTTCAGGAGGTAATGACGGCATGCTGATATTCCTGACCAATGAGCTTTACCAATACATCTATTCGGTTCTCAAGGATCCTTACCGGAAACCGCTTAAGCTCAATGAATGGGCGGCAGTGATGGAAGTGGAACCGATGCGACCGGACTGATTACCTCCAAAATACTGATACCATCCCTTTCACACAATGAAGTTATAGCTAAGCCCGCCACTCCCGCGTTTCGATACTGCCAATGCTGTTCGTATTAAATTTTTACGTAAATTTAAGAATAACGATATGGGATTGGATATAGCCAAAATCACATTCCTGCATTAGTTTTCTTCACCTTCCAGCCACCGGATTTCTGCTGGATGTCCCACATTTTCCTGTAAATGCCTTTTTTGTCTAACAGCTCGCTGTGCGTACCTTTTTCGGCAATCTTCCCTTCTTCCAGAACCAATATCTGACCGACTTTTTGAATAGTCGCTAATTTATGAGCGATGACAACAACGGTCTTTGATCTTACCAATTCCTGGATAGCTTTCTGGATATAGATCTCGTTTTCAGGATCGAGCGATGCAGTAGCTTCATCTAATAAAACAATGGGAGCATCTTTCAGCAAAGCCCTTGCAATGCTGATACGCTGCTTTTGACCGCCGGAAAGCTTACTGCCGGCTTCACCAACCAAAGTGTCCATTTCTTCCGGAAATTCCCAGGCAAAACTTAGCACCTGTGCTTTGTCTGCCGCTTCGATTATTTCCTCTTTGCTTGCCTCTGGTTTCCCGATTTTGATGTTGTTGTAAATGGTATCATCAAACAGATACACTTCCTGAAAAACTTCGCTGATGAGCTTGTAAAACTGATCCTGGTTGATGTTGCGGATATCCACACCACCTATTTTGATACTTCCCGAACTTACATCCCAGAACCGGGCTATGAGCGAAGCAATTGTAGTCTTTCCCGACCCCGAATGCCCGACCAGTGCGGTCATTGACTTTTCGGGAATGGTGAAATCTAAATCCTGAACAGTCATTTTATCCAAATAACCGAAACTTACATTTTCAAACGTAAGATCAAAATTATCCGGCATTTCGTTCCTGCCGGTTTCCATTGTCGGTTCCTCCAAAACATTGATTACACGGTTCAGGCTTTCATTCATATAACGCAAAACCAGGTAATCCACCATGACTACTTTCAAGGGGTTGTACAGGTTGTAACCCATGATCAAAAAAGTAATCAACACGGGAACGGTAATGGAATTTCCGCTCAGGTAGTACAATCCCAAAGCGACCATCGCCAGGAAACCAATTTCAAACACCACACTCGCCGTAATCACAAACGGTCCGGGAACAGCTTCCATTTTGATGCTTTTCTTGCGTAAATCCTCGAAAGCGTGCTCCAGTCCTTTGTGCCTTTCTCCCGTTAAGCCATAAGATTTCAGGTGTCGTATGCCTTGTACATATTCCAGAAATTTCGCTCCCATCGTGTTGCGGGCGGCAATTTGCTTTTTACCCAGTTTGCTCACGAAATAATTTGCCAGTTGCAAAAAAGGAAAGATCAAGGGCAATGCTGCCAGCAGGCACAATGCCAGCCGCCAGTCGTAAATGAACAGGAATACCGAAAGCACCACCGTGCCAAAAGCTGCCGATGCCAGATTGCCAACGCTATGCCCGAAGATACCCTCAAAATTAGCGACGTCCTGCAGGACGATCGAAGCAATCTCGCCCGGATCTTTCTTCTTGAAAAATCCCAGGGAGAACTTCTGAATACGATTTCCTAAATGAATGCGCAGTTTGGTTGATAGATCATATACCCAGGTATTGGATTTCACCATTGACCTAGAAGCGATGAAAAACTGGATAACCAGCATGACCGCCATTAAGCCCACAACCGTCCATATCTTCTGAACATTGGGATGCTCCGAGAACAATTCCCAGATAATGACCAACAAAATTCCCGATGGTGCCGCCACAAAAATGCTGTGTACAATTTCCCAAAGTGCCACTCGCCAGGTTTCTTTTCGGTTGAATGAAGTAACGTATTTTAGGTTCTTAATCATCGGTTTTATCTTTTCAAATGTTGTAGAATAATTTTCGCTGTTTCTGCAGGATGTGCTACCAACCTGCCATGGCCCGCTCCGGAAATGGTTGCTGTCTGTATTTTGAATTAATTTAATGGCTATCTGCTTATAGGAAACAATCTCTTATTACAGTACACTTAGCTGAGATGTGCCCTATCCGAGGTTCAGAGAGCGATTTACCATAGGTCATTCCGAACGGACGTGAGGAATCTCCTATACCGGCTAGCAGCATCCTGAACCCTTTATTTAATAACTTTGTTGCTTATATGTAGATACTCCTTATTAATTTTCCTCTTTTTCCTGATGCCGTTCAGCGGTGGATTGATCTTCCGCAACACCGGCTTTCCAGTACGAATACGCATACAGCTCCTCCTGTTTCCAGCCCTTTTCTTTTCTTAAATACTGGCGGATCTCTTTTACGGAAGAAAACTCTGCGGCTACATAGCCCGAACGTGATGTTTCAGGCAGCGTTTGTTGTTTTACCGTTGCGGCAAGCCCGCTTCCGTTTTGCGGATGCGAATTGTGCAGCCAGATAAGATCAATATTTGCCCTGGTGAACAGATCCTGCTCGTCTTCCTTTCCGTGCACCTCAATGATGCAGGTTCCTCTGGCCGTTTCCGGGAGGTCTTCCAATATGGCCGCTACAACGGGAATGCCGGTCGAATCGGCTACCAGGAAATAGTTTTCGGCTTTGGCATACAATCCCGTTTTGCCGTCTTTCATCAATACGCCCAATACATCGCCTTCCTTAGCTGCAATGGCCCAGGCAGAAGCAGGACCTTCATCCCCGTGCGCCACAAAATCTATCCAGATCTCATTTTTGCTTACATCAATGCCCCGGTGCGTGTAAGTACGAACCGCCGGACGGATCTCTTCCGGCATCGGCTTCCACTGCATCTTTTCGTAATCAAATTCAGGGAAATAAATCTTATCCACCCCTTTGGGCGGGATCAGGATTTTGTTGTTGACACCAACAGTGGTATTTTCAAACAGCGGAACCTTTTCCCCGGTCAGGTAAATACGGATATAATGCGGGGTGATGTATTCTTTCCTGCTTACGCTGAGCTCGGCTTGTATCGTTTTAAAATTTTTCATTTTATAAGTATTTCAGTTATTAAATCACGAACTCCTTTGCCCTGATATGGGCATTCCACATACGTCCGTAAAGTTCGCTTTGCTGCAATAGTTCATCGTGTTTTCCTTTGGCAGACAATTTTCCTTTGTCAAAGACCAATATCTGGTCGGCATCGGTGATGGTGCTCAGGCGGTGCGCAATGATCAGAACTGTTTTATCCTTGATCAATTCGCTGAATGCCTGTTGTATCCTGTATTCATTCTCCGGATCGGCAAAGGCTGTCGCTTCGTCCAGGATCAGTACCGGCGCATCTTTCAGAATGGCTCTTGCCAGTTGGAAACGTTGCTGTTCACCACCGCTAAGGTGTACACCCGATTGTCCGAAAAGCGTATCGTAGCCATTGGGCAGACCTACAATCAAATCGTGGATCTGCGCCGCTTTGGCTGCATTTTCCACTTCTTCTGTAGTTTTGTCCATTCCCATCCGGATGTTATCATACATACTTTGCTGGAACATAAAGCTGTCCTGAAAAACGAATGACACCATCTGCATCAGTTGTTCTGTCGGGTATTCCCGGATATCTTTTCCCCCGATGTAAATGCCGCCCTTGCTTACATCCCAAAAACGGGATAGCAGCTGTCCAACCGTGCTTTTCCCAGCTCCAGAGGGGCCTACCAGCGCGGCGATCGTTTTTTCTTTGATCTCAAAACTGATCTTGTCCAATACCCAGCTCTCATCCTGATAAGCAAATGACACATCCTGAAATTCAATATTGAAATTTCCGGGCTGCTGCATTGCTGTATTTTCTTCCAGGTCCTCTTGCCCCAATAGTTCATCAATTTGTTCCACACCACGGTTGATGATGGAAAGCTGCATCCCCATATTGCTCAGCACAAAAAGCGGTTTGATATAGCCAGTTCCCAGGATCAGGAACAGCAACAAGGTAGCCAGCGTCACGCCGTTCGCGAAATACAGGTACAGTCCCAGGGCAAGCACGGGGAGCATCGCATTGCTGGTAAAGCTCATAAACACGGCAAATCCGGGCGTGCTGCTTTTTACCCATTCTGCAACAAAACTGTTGAAACGTTTGACGGTATTTCCGTATTTATCGAATGTGTCTGCCGACTGCCCGAAGATTTTCATCACCGGCATGGCTCTCACATACTCCACGATACCGGCATTCATATCCTCCAGCGACTGGTGGTAATCCCTGATCAGTTGCCTGTTCCGGCCTCCGTACATTTTAGGGATCATCACCACCAATATCAGTAACGGCACAAAACTGATGGCTGCCAAACGCCAGTCCTGTGAAAACAGGAAAATAAGGGTAATAACGGGCAAAGCAATCCCTTTCACAAAATCCGGAATCTGGTGAGCGATAAAGCTCTCGATCCGTTCCACATCGTCCGACAGGATTTTCTTCAATGCTCCCGAGTTGCGGTTGGTCAGGTAGCCCATCGGCATCCGGCCTACTTTATCGGCAATGAATTTTCGAAGCTCGTACAGGATATTGAATGCCGCAATATGCGATAAGATCCCCGAGAGGAACAGCATAGCCATACTGATGATGGCGGCAATCACTGCATAAATGATATAAGTACTTGTGAGCGTAAAATCTACCGTTTCCCTGGTCAGTTCCCTGATGATATAAAATACCAGAATGTAAGGCACCAGGCTCAATACAGCGTGAACAACCGCCAGAAATCCCGATACGAACAACAGTACTTTTCGTCTTCCGGCAATCTCCAGGAGGCGGGCTATTCCGGTTTTTTTTCGATGTTTTTCATTCATTGGTAAAATATTGGATTCTATTGAGAATGGTTTTAAATAATTGATACCTTTGTGCAAAAGTAAAAGTTAGATTGTCCTAACAGGTACGTAAGAGGGATTATCATGTCCGCGAAACGGATTAATTAAAAGAAGTGCTGATGAATTTACGATTGTATGACAATGACTTGAATACCTTAATCTACGAAAAGGAATACCCGGAATATTATTTCGTGAATAATGACAGTATACAGGAGTGTTTTATTCAATTAAAGGATTTTATAGGAAACGGGTATTTCAGGGAAATCTTTTTTGAGGGTGTACATATTGGCTTCGGTGATGCCCGGTTGGCTGAAAAAATACGGCTGGGCTTTGAAAGCGATTACGAAACCATAGAAATGCACTTTGCTCTAAAGGGTAAAAACACAGCTTTTCCGGAGACATTTGAACGGGACATTTGCTTTGAAGCCCATAACCATAATATTATTTACGCCAACGGGATGAGCGGAAAAATGGAATGGGAGAACGGTCCTTTCAGTATCTTTGAGGTCAATCTTGCCCCTTCATTCTTCAAAAGGTTCCTGCCAGATAACCACCAGCTTTTTGATTCCTTCCGCAATGCCATCGAAAAAGGAAATTCCGGCCTGCTGCACCAGCAACATCGCCCTATCAGCCATAAGATGTATAAGCTGATTGACGAGATGATGAGTTGCGAAAGGACAGGCATCTTTAAACGGATGTTCTTGGAATCTAAAGTCCTGGAATTGCTATTATTGCAGTTCGAACAGTTTTCGGATAAGTCCTTTTCTAATTCCACACTCAAAAAATCGGATGTCGATAAAATATATGCGGTAAGGGAGTTTATCCTGAAAAACCTGGATGCTGCCTGCTCGCTTATTGACCTGGCGCACCTGGTAGGCACGAATGATTTCATCCTGAAAAAAGGATTTAAAGAAGTGTTCGGGACAACGGTCTTCGGATTCTGGAGCGATGCTAAAATGGAACAGGCCAAACAGTTGCTCACCGAGCAAAATATGAACGTGGGTGAAGTATCTCTACAGATCGGGTATAAAAACCAACGCCATTTTTCAGCCGCATTCAAAAAGAAATATGGTTTTCTGCCAAGCCAGTTGAAAAAATGAGCTAATAAAATATTTTACAATTCAGGGGAACAAGTCAGAGAACCTGAATTGTATACGCTCTTCAAGAAATCAAGCGGCAGCAATAAGGTGCTTCAAAAAGCTACAGCGAGTCATTCTTTCAAACTAATTTATTCTGCTTCCAAGTATTTGTTATTTTTTGTAGCTTAGCCAACGGACCATAGTACCGGCTGCTTCGCCTGATCGATCTTTATGTTCATTGATCCGCCGCTTCGCCATACCATTGACCATCAACGGCAACTTTATGAGAACAGTGCCGATACCAAACTGACACCTAAAATGATAATGCAATTTTCAGCAGCGCTAAGCCACCAATGTAAAACGGCACTTCTTGCCCTTGCAGTTCTGTTCCTGACGCTTTCTGGCGCTTTTGCCCGGGACCGGCTGGACAATATTAAAGACAATTCTGAATTGACGAAAGAGCTGAAAGATGTTTACAGGGCATTTCGCATCAACAACATCATAACAGAGCAGCAGGAATGGATCAATATTTATCAGGATGAGGATGCTGCCGGGTTAAAGGAACTGCTTACCGGCTTCATTAAGACCTGTGACAGCCTAAAACAGTGCAATTTTTACAACGAAACTTTAAACTCTTTTGTAAAAAGATATTTGACCCTGACCATTCAGAGCTACGATATCTTGCAGAGTAAAGGATTAAGCTCCAATGCATTCAAAAAGGATTTTGAAAAGTATAAGGCAGAACAAGGGAAATATATGAACTACCTCTATGCCACGTATGCAACAAATCACTTTGTAAATATGACGGAAGACACTTACTGGAAAGCTAATGATAAAAACAATTATATCAGATCAAAAGATTATTCAAGATACCAAAAGTTAAAAACGGCGAATTTAAAAGCCGGATTAATGCTGCTGGACAGCATCATCAAACAAACTTCAAACTTCCAGGAATATACTGTTTACCAGATAGAATCAGCCGACCAATATGAAAAATACAGGGACAGCCTGGAGGAAGATGCAACAGCAATTGCAATTGCCAAATATAAATCGATTTTAGACCAGGGACACTATTCCATTTATTTATTTGAAGCCTGGTTGAAATGGCGGTCAGTAACGCAGCAAAACCTTTACGGGGTTTCAAAAATGTCAGATATTCCCAATGGAGAATATGACAAGATGCGGGAACGAGTCGCCTTAACCATTCTTACTTTCATTGTTGAAAACCCCAAAGATGAAATGGCAATCAATGAATTCCTGCTTATGGCAACACACAGCATTGTAAAACGATTTGGCGACTATCCGTACGGTAATCAAAACACAGTGGAATATCACCAAATTTTTGACAACATAAAATGACACCGGAGCAAACAAACACTAACTGCAAATACCAGGCACTAACCTCCTGCGAAGCCGGAACCAAAAGAGATAGTGGGAAGCAACAAAATATAAGATATGCAGATGCCAGGGAAACACCAAAACATCTTTTCCAAATAGAATCAAGCCGGCAAACAGCAGAGAAATGGTCTGATCACCTGTCCCTAAAGAAGCCGGGTATTGTTTTTTTCTTAATTTAGTTATATTATATAACAATAAAGCACAAATATTTACAAACGGCTAAAGCATTAAAATGCTGTCAATACACGGTTTTAGAGCAATTATGATACGACTATTTACAACGATCCTGCTGCTGGCTTTCCTGCCCTGTCGCTCGCAGGAATTCTTGGGAACCTGGTATATGGTTAACCGAAGCGGCCTTATTGAGTTCTCAATAACCCGGGACAGCATTAAGACCCGGCAGCTTTTCACGGATTTCACACCTAAAGACAAAGCCCAGCAATCAAGCAATTACATAAAAATGGTAAAGCTGGGTGACAGGACCCTGTTAATCAGCAAATCGCAAGAGGATACGCTGAAATTTTCCGCAACGGCCCTTATCAACCTGAATGACAAAAAGTATTTTCAAATTGCCTGGAACCATCCCGACACTGTAACGGAGGACATTGAAACCCTGATCCGGATACATCAAAATGACCACAGGCAGCTACTGGGGTATTATGTATTCTCAGAATACTATATTGATTCATTAAAGCAAATGAAACCGCTTGACAGCCTTTCATTATCCGATTTCAAAAATTACCTGGCCGTTTATATAGACAAGGTCAGGCTTACAGAAAAGGACGCAGCCGAATACCAAACCGGGTATTTATCGGTTTTCACCTACAACTTCCAGCTCATTTCACAGGCTCTTTACGATATTGGCTTCAACCCTTTGCAGAATACTGCAACAACAGAAGCTGTCTATGACAAATACCACAACGACCCTGATGTCAAAAAAATATTGTCATCGCTGAGCGAATCAGAATAGTAAGGCAATAATAAACGCGAACAGCTACACGTAGCCCAACCAGTAAAACCTCACCTATCCGTCCGCCTGCTTAAACAATGACACAGTGAAAAACAGACTCACATATTACGCGCTAACTTTTTTGACCTTTTTAGCGGCCGGTTGCGGAACGGGCAATACAAAAGGCAGTCAGACAGGCACAGCTCCGTCATCGGTACAGCCGGTCAGCTTACAACAGGACACCTTCCGGCTGCAGGAACCGTTTAATGAAGAAGATATGCTTACCGGCGACTATTTGACCGACAGGCTGCAGGCTGTCAGAGATAATTTTAAGAGAATTAACGCCATTAGGAACTGGACAGCCATTGATACGGTAGCATTATCGGAATCAACGGAAGGAGGAGAAGCAAGATATTATTACCGGAACGGTCAGCTGGAAAAGATTGTAGCGCGATATTACGGTGAAACATTCCGGTTGCGGGCAGCCTATTATTTATTGGACGGACAACTTTCATTCGTTTTTGAAAAACGGCACCAATATAATCGTCCATTGTATTACGACACCATTGCAATGCAAGAGAACAATGACACCGAAGCGTTTGACTTTAATCAATCAGCAATAATCGAAGACAGAAGCTATTTTGAAAACGGCCAACTATTACATCAGGTAAACAACTAGGACTGCGGTTCGCCTTTTTCAGACGACTACTTACAGGAAGAACAGCAAAGGATCAGGGCGAACTTTGACAAACTTATTGAAAAGCACAAAAGGCAGGACCGCTGTTCCCGCACTGGAAAAGGCGGGTAAAGGAGCTTCAGTGAAGCTGCTGCTACCGGGACTTATAATTGACAGGCGTAACTGTATAGCCCTTATCCTGCAGCAGGTTCAAGACGCCCGCTTTACCTCCCAGGTGGGCGGCCCCCACCGCGATGAATATGGATTTGTCCTTTACCAGCTGGTTGAACTTCAGGACCCATCTTTTATTCCGGTCGTCCAGCAATTGCCTGGACTGCTCAAATGACATCTGTATATTGGTCAGGTGGTACAATATATTGATATTCTGCTCTGCATAGCTTTTCAGCAGGCTATTGTACATACGCCTGTAAGTATGGAAGGCTCCCGGCTGCTCAATAGCGATCTTATCGTCATAGATCTTATCCAGCAGGAATACCTGGGAAGAAATGGATTCCAGGCCGGAGGTGGCAATGCTGGCATCCACCGCCTTGGTGTAGATAATGCTTTCATAGCCGATCTCATCCGCACAGAAATACATTTCGTTCATACCGGCCAGTATTCCCCGGATAGACGTATTCAGGGTATCCAGGCCCTTCACCTCTTCCTGCATATAATATACCTTATGCAATTTGGCCACATCCACCTCAAAAAAGACCTTATCCACGGAATGCAGCAACGAATCTATCTCGGGCGTCCAGTACACCCACTTATTGCAGATATGATGAATGGTGCCAAAGATATATACCGGCCTGGTGATGCCATTGCCTTTCACCTCCCACAACAAGGAATTGGGGAACTCGGTGTAATGGTAGCCCTGGGCGGGTACGCTGAGCGGGGTTAGAGCAGCAATCAGTATCAACAGCCATTTATACATATTATAAAATTAAGGAAAAGCAGAGCAATTAAGTTCACTCTTTTATATATTTCACAAATGCGTAAGATGACCCTAGCGCTCCCCTGTACGAAAACAGGGCTTTGTAATATTTACAAAGCCCCGCCATATAGCTTATCATACCCTGGCTATACCACCAGCTCGTCCTTTTTCCCTGCCAGGAGATACAGCACCGCCATCCGGACGGCTACCCCGTTCTCCACCTGGTCCAGGATAATGGAATGGCCGCTGTCCGCTACATCGGAATTCAGCTCGACCCCCCTGTTGATAGGACCCGGGTGCATGATCACGATCTCCTTATCCAGGCTATCCACCAGCTGCCTGCTGACCCCGTAATACAGGTTATACTCCCGGAGCGAGGAAAAGAGCGGCTTATGCTGTCTTTCCAGTTGTATTCTTAATACATTGGCTACATCACACCACTGCAGCGTCTTTTTCAGGTCATACGACACCCTGACGCCCAGGTGCTCGATATGCTTGGGTATCAGCGTCGGCGGACCGCAAACTTCCACTTCCGCGCCCATTTTGGTCAGTAAATAAATATTGCTCAAGGCGACCCTGGAATGCATAATATCACCTATCAGCGCTACCTTCCGGCCTTCCAGCCCGCCCAGCCGTTCCTTAATGGAATAGGCGTCCAGCAAGGCCTGCGTGGGATGCTCATTGATACCGTCGCCGGCATTGATGATGCTCGCGGGGATATGCCTGGACAGGAAATGAGGAGCTCCCGTGGCCGAATGGCGCATGACCACCATATCCACCTTCATAGAGAGGACATTATTCACAGTATCTATCAGGGTCTCTCCTTTAGAGACCGAGCTGGAAGAGGCTGCAAAGTTGATGGTATCAGCGCTCAATCTTTTCTCCGCCAGCTCAAAAGAGATACGCGTGCGGGTGGAGTTCTCGTAAAAAAGATTGACGATCGTGGTATCCCTCAGCGTAGGAACCTTCTTAATAGGCCTTTGCAATACATCCTTAAAATTGGCCGCGGTATGCAGGATCAGCTCAATATCTTCTTTCTTTAAATCCTTAATGCCTAATAAATGCTTTACTGATAATGACATCGTTTATATTTTCGGAATAATAAGTTTATTTAATAATTACAGCAATACCACCTCATCCTTGCCGTCATTTTCCTGCCACAATACCTTTACTTTCTGGGCGGTGGCGCTTTCCACGGTCTTGCCCACATAATCCGGCTGTATGGGCACCTCCCTGCTGAACCACCTGTCTATCAGCACAAGCAGCTCAACGGATTTCGGACGCCCGAAATCCAGCAGGGCATCCAGGCCTGACCTGATGGACCGCCCGGTGTACAGCACATCATCTATCAGTATGACATTCTTCCCGTCGAGAGAAAAATCTATGCTGGTCTCCGTAGGGATATGCAGCTCTCCCGGCTTCGTGTTAAAATCATCCCGGTAAAAGGTGATATCCAGCTTGCCGTACTGTATGGGGCGCCCCGCCAATTGTTCCTTCAGCAACTGTACGATCCTGTCCGCAAGGTAGATCCCCCTGGGTTGCATACCGATGATCACGGCATTGGAAAAATCCCTGTGATTTTCTACCAGTTCTGCCGTCAGCCTGTCCAATGTTATCTTAAGATGCTGCTGGTTATAAAGTGATTTCATCATATTTCTGTAATAACGATAAAAAAAAATAGCAATCCTTTATTAAGGTGCTATTCTGTATTTTTTCCAGGCTTGCGGCCCGTCCGATTCAAAAACGATCCTGTCGTGCAGTCTGCTGGAACGCCCCTGCCAGAATTCCATTTTCCGGGGATATACGATATATCCGCCCCAGTGGGCAGGGCGCGGCACCGCATCGTCTTCGCCGTACTGTTTCAATAATTCCTGTATCCTGTTTTCCAGTATATCCCTTGCCGCGATCTCACGGCTCTGGGGAGAGGCTATGGCGCCTATGCGGCTGCCAAACGGCCGGGACCGGAAATAGGCATCGGAAAGGTCTGCCGTCACTCTTTCCGCCACCCCCTCTATCCTTACCTGGCGCTGCAGCTCCTTCCAGAAAAAAAGCAGGGAAACCTTATTGCAGAAGCTGATATCCTGCCCTTTGGTACTTTCGTAATTGGTATAAAAAACAAAGCCGCCGTCTTCCAGTCCTTTCAGCAGCACTGTCCGTACATGAGGCTGGAGCGAGGCGTCAACGGTAGCCAGCGACATGGCATTCACATCCGTGATCTCGGAGATTTCCGCCTCCCGGAACCACTTCTCAAACAAAGCCAGCGGATCGTCTCCAGCCAGGTGCTCATCCAGAGTGGCCAGGCTGTAGTCTTCCCGTATCTGCGCTATATGTTGTGACAGCGTGTGCATACCACCCAATGGTCTTATCCTTTTAAATCAGATGTGTTCAGGTACCTGAACATTACCCATATCCAGACGATCACGAAGATCAGCGTCAACGCGATGGCGGAAAAACCTCCTAAAGCGTTTCCGAATGTATAAAAGGCGCTTTGCAATAAAACAGAAGTCATAATCTTGATTTTTATAAAGGTTAAAACTGTGGGCAAAAATAAATTATTTCGGGCAATCTAAAAAGTAATGCACCCTGATTCTTCCTAAAGTTTTTCCCCGAAGCCGCCCCGCGGAACTGTTTTGTCAGATTGTTTTTACATTATGTTGACGCCACTCGCTCATAAAGTGATTATTTTTGCAGGTAAAACAACAAAACAGCATTGGAACATACAGCTACATCCGTTACTGCAGATATACTGGAGCGCCTCATCAATGAGCAGGTGGCAGTGCTGAGCAGCGGGGCGTATGCTCTTTCCGGAACTGTAAAGCTGCTGCGGCACCACATCAGCATTCCGCCAACGTCCCAGAGCCTGGAAGAGAAGGCCATCTTCAGCTATTACCCGGACACGGACTGCTGCCGTATCATGCTCACTTACCTGCCCGACTATGAAAAGCTGAACGATAAGGACAAAAGCGTGTACCAGCTCGCATTCTCTCCCGCGTTCTTTGAGCAATGGGCTACACTTGTAGAAGCGTCCGGGTATCCTTTTGACATCTCCAGGCCCGTTGAGCAGGCGTACTCGCTCCGGATGGAAAGCAGGGCGCATTTTGATTTCCTGATCAGGAACCCGGACAATAAAGGTGATTTTACGACTGCCCTCCAGCAGTTCCAGCATGCGGTATCACTGCTGAAATTCGCCCTGGACGGCCTGATGCTCGCCGACGAATCCAACAGCATCCCCGCCTGCGGCTTCCTTAACAACAGCGTGGAGCGGGAAAAGATCCTCAAAGCCCAGGACATCATACTGGAAAACCTTACCACCCCGCTCACCATCCGGGAGCTGGCCAGGCATTGCGGTATGAATGAGTGCTACCTGAAAAAAGGCTTCAAGGCCATGTTCGGGAAGACCATATACGAGTTCCGCGAATTTGAGCGGATCAAGAAATCACAGGAGCTGATACTCAGCAAGAAAATGAACATCAACGAAGTGGCCATGGAAATGGGCTACGCCAGCCATGCATACTTCAGCACCTCCTTCAAAAAGATAACCGGCATAAAGCCCTGCGATCTCCTCTTATAAAATAAAAAGCCTGTCATTACTGACGTCGCTTTCCGTTCATTTTACATTGTCACTCAATTAATTCATGTAAATTGCAGCAGATTTTGCCGCCAACAGATGAGCTATATTTTTACAACAATCTATGACTTTTTCGCAACCCGGAAAGCCATTCTGTATATATTACTGGGTATCCTTACCCTACTGCTGGGCGCAGGCGCCCTACGCCTCCGGTATGAGAATGATATCAACCGGATCATCCCCCAGGATGAAAAGATCTCATCGCTCAGCAATTACCTGCAGCATACGGAAGGAGGCGAAAAAATGGTGCTCAGCATCTCGGGACGGGACAGCCTCTCCCTAGGTCCTGACAGCATCATACAGTTGCAAAGCCTGCTGGCTGACCTGCTGGACAGCATAGCCGGACCCCATATCAAAAGTATCGAAAGCGAACCCGCCGGCATAGACGAGCAGGCGCTTTACCGCCTCAGCAGCGATTACCTTCCCCTCTACCTGACAGATGAGGATTACAGAGAGCTGGAAGCCAGGCTGCAGCCGGAAAAGATACAGGCTTACTTCCAGAAGCAAAGAGAGCTGCTCCAGACCCCTGCCGGCGCATTTATCAGCCAGGCATTGCCGCAGGACCCCCTGGGCCTTAACTACCTGGCGCTGTCCAAATTTGCAGCCCTCCATCAGAACAGCCAGTACAGCATTGTTGACAACCATATCTTCACTGCCGGTGAAAGCAAGCTGATCTTCTTCCTGACACCCCGGTATGCCGGCAGCGACAATAAGCGCAACCAGGAGCTGCATAAAGCTATGCGGACCGCGACGGCCATTTTCCTGTCACGCTATCCCCAATGCGATGTGCAGTACTTCAGCGGCGGACTCATAGGTGCGGACAATGCCCGGCAGATGCAGGAAGATACGATCCTGACACTGGGCATTACCATAGTGCTGCTGGTGAGCCTTACGTGGTATATCTTCAAAAGGAAGCGGACCGGGCTGCTGCTGATGCTGCCTGTGGTATTCGGCATGCTGTTCTCGTTGGGGCTGCTCTCCTTTTTCAAAGGCACATTGGCGGTCATGGCGCTGGGCGTGGGAGCCGTTATCCTCGGCATAGCCCTGGACTTCTCCATCCACTACCTGAACCACGCAAGAGAGCAGACCACCTCCCGGGAAGACGTCCGGGCGCTGGCGCTGCCGCTCAGCCTCGGGGCCTTCACCACGATCGGCGCTTTCTTTATCCTCAACTTCGCGCAGGCTTCCGTACTGCAGGATGTCGGGCTGTTTGCCAGCCTGGCGCTCACCGGGGCTTCCCTGTTCACCCTGGTCTTCCTGCCCCATATTGTAGATCACCTGCGGCTGAAGCAGACGGACACGTCCCATAAGCCGACCTTTATAGATAAATGGGCTCGGTGGCAGCCGGAAAAGAACAAATACCTGGTCATCGGTATCTTCCTGCTCACCCCTGTGCTCTGGTACTTTTCCGGGGAGGTGAAGTTTGAAGGCGACCTGATGCAGCTCAATTATATGAGCGATGAGATGCGCCGTGCCGAAGCATCGTTCAACCGCGATGCCGACCAGTCGCTGCGTGTCATCTATGCCATCAGCAAGGACCGGGACGCTGACAAAGCGCTGGAACGGTCGGGCACGCTGACCCCGGTGGTCGATTCACTGCAGCGGCAAGGCTGGGTACAGCAGTTTGTACAGCCTTCCGTATTCATCAGGCCTGCAGCCGAAAGACAGCGGGCGCGGCAAAGGTGGGAAGCCTTCTGGAACGATGCCAGGATAGCAGACGCACAGGAACAGGTCGTACTGGCTGCCACCCGTGCGGGAATGGATGCCGGGGCGCTGATCCCTCTGAAAGATTTTGTCAGGGAGAAACAGTTCAATTATTCGGACGAAGCGCTTGCCGAATTCCGGACACTGATGCCGCTCAATATCAGCAATTACCACGACACGACAGCTTATATTACGACCATTAAGGTCACCAGCGACAACCGGAAGGCCGTGCTGGAAGCCCTGGGCAGCAGCCCTTCCGGCCTGATCATCACGGACCGGCAAAGCATCGCGGAAACACTTATCAGCTATATCAGGGAAGATTTCAATAACCTGGTATTCTATTCCGGCGCACTTGTATTCTTAGCGCTGCTCATCGTGTACGGCAGGCTGGAGCTGGCGCTGATGTCATTTCTGCCTATGGCCATTTCCTGGATATGGATATTGGGCATCATGGGCATTTTCCATATAGAGTTCAATATTGTCAATATCATCATCTGCACCCTTATCTTCGGCCTGGGCGATGATTACTGCATCTTTATGATGGACGGCCTGATCGAAAAATATAAGACCGGCCACAATAAGATACTTATCTCGCGCTCCGCTATTTACGTGAGCGCCCTTACCACCATCATAGGCCTGGGCGTGCTCATCTTTGCCAAGCATCCGGCTCTTAAAAGCATTGCGCTGATAGCCGTGCTGGGCATCGCCTGCGTGGTGATGATCTCCCAGGTGCTGCAGCCTTTCCTGTTCGGACTGTTTATACAAAAAAGAGCGGACAAGGGATTGATGCCCTTTACCCTCTGGAGCTTTTCAAAGATGATCTTCGCGTTCACTTATTTTGTAGTGGGCTGCCTGGTGCTGACCCTGGTGGGTGCGGTGCTTGTTTATCTTAACCCGCTGGGCAGGGAACGCGGCAAAAAGGTCGTGCATTTCCTCATCAGCAGGTATATCCGCTCGCTGATCAACATCATGGGTAATGTCTCCAAAACCTATCACTATACGGATAAGGACTACCATAAAAAGCCCGCGGTGTACATTGCCAACCATACTTCTTTCCTGGATATCCTTATCATGACCAGCCTGCATCCCAAGGTGATCCTTATTACCGCCGACTGGGTCTGGAAATCCCCTGTTATGGGTCCGCTGGTGCGCATGGCCGATTATTACCCTGCTGCCGAAGGCGCCCAGGAAGGCCTGACCCACCTCAGGACGATGAGGGACAAAGGCTACAGCATTGTTATATTCCCGGAAGGCACCCGCTCTTATACCGACAGGATGGGCAAGTTCAGGAAAGGCGCCTTTTACCTGGCCGAACAGCTACAGATGGATATCCAGCCGCTGGTGCTGCATGGCGTTCAATACACGATGGAAAAAGGAGATTTTCTTTTAAAGAACGGGCATATAAACGTACATGTGGAGGACAGGATACGCTGGGATGACCCGGATTTCGGGCACACGGTGGCCGACAGGAGAAAATTCGTATCGCAATGGTTCAGGCAAAGGTACCGGCATTATAAAAACCATTACGAGACACCCGCTTATTTCCGGGAAACGCTGATAAAAAGCCATATATACAAAGGGCCGGTGCTGGAATGGTACTGCCGGATCAAAACAAAGCTGGAAAATAATTATGAGCAGTTCCATACCCTGCTGCCCCGGGAAGGCAGGTTTTACGACCTGGGCTGCGGTTATGGATTTATGACCTTTATGCTGCACTGGTCCGCCCCGGGCAGGAAGTTCATCGGCATAGATTATGACGAGGACAAAATAGCCACCGCGCAAAATAATTATTACTTTAATACCAGGAGATACCGGGAATTGTACAGCCGGGAAGCGGCGGACGATTTTGAAAAAGGCCTGTCTTTCAGTCATGGCGACCTTACCAAGATAACCCTCCAGCCCTGTAACGGCATACTCTTAATGGACGCCCTGCATTACTTATTGCCTGAAGAGCAGGACACTTTATTACAGGCCTGCTATGATGCCCTGCTGCCGGGTGGCGTGCTGATACTCCGGGACGGCGTCAAGGAAGACCGTGAAAAGCACGAAAAGACCCGGCTGACTGAGTTATTTTCTACCAGGATACTCCGTTTCAACAAGACCCGCAATACCCTGCATTTCATAAGCCGTGAGCAGACCATCCGCTTCTTTGAGCAACAGGGCGCGCATGTGGCCTGTCATAATTATTCCAGGAACCTGAGCAACCATACGTTTATCATTACCAAACCGGTAGCCGTCAATGGTACGGAAGCAGCCTTATAACCTAAGTATCCCGGACCATCCGCAGGGCCTGTAAGCCGATACGGACAACCCGGGATGTCTGAAAGATTGTTTTAAGGGACTATTTGCTTATAGGCAACAGCCTTTTATTACAGATATGCTTCACTGGGAAGTGTCCTCTCTGCGGATCAGAGACCGCTTTTACTATAAAGGAAACTTAGGGTGTGGTCATTCCGAACGGATGTGAGGAATCTCTTATAATAATCTATAGCTTATAATGGCTTTGTTTCTTATATACAGATAGTCAGTTTGTTTTATAATAAAGCCGATAGGCTCACTTCCAGGCAGCAGCGGCCATTATTCAGGCTCCTGCTGGCTCAGGCAGTGGAAGCTTCCGAGTCCCCAGATGATATCTGTGGAGTCTATTCCTACCACGCGCCTGTCAGGGAAATGCGCCTGGATAATATCCAGCGCTTTATCATCCTTGCTGCAGCGGTAAGTAGGTACTATCACCGCGCTGTTGGCAATATAGAAATTGGCATAAGAGGCCGGCAGGCGCTGGTCTTCGTAGACCACCGGGTCCGGCATCGGCAGCTCTACCACGTTCAGCTGCTTACCGCCAGGAAGGCGCATCTGCTGCAACTGCCTGAGGTTCACCTGCAGGAGCTCATAATTCTCGTCCTGCCGGTTCTCTTCCACCACGGTGAGCACCGTATCAGTGTTCACAAAGCGCACGGTATCATCAATATGCCCGTCCGTATCGTCCCCTACAATACCGTCATCCACCCACAGCACCTGCTCCACACCGTAATAGTTATGCAGGTAGGTCTCTATTTCCCCCTGGCTCAGGTGAGGGTTACGATTGGGGTTCAGGAGACAGGAGCGGGAGGTCAGCAGGGTTCCTTTATCATTGAATTCCACCGATCCGCCTTCCATCACGATACCGGGATGATACACGGGGATGCCGTAAGCTTCCGCTATCCTTGTGGGTATCACATCATCCAGGTCGTACGGGGGATATTTATTGCCCCAGGCATTATAGCCCCAGTCAACGATCACTTTGCCCTGCGCTTTATGCCTGTGCAGTAAAAATGCCGGACCGTGGTCCCTGCACCAGGCATCGTTGGTGGGGTGCATAAAGAAGCGCACCCTGGCAAGGTCCACCCCCTCAGCAGCCAGGCATTGCGTTGCAAAATCCTGCATAGCCTTATCCGCCACATTGATATGCACCATTTCACCCTGCGTCACTTCTTTTATAAACCGGCAGTAATTAGGATATACGGCATCCAGCTTACCAGGCCACGAGACTTCCTTATGAGGCCAGCTCAGCCAGGTGGCACTATGCTTTACCCATTCTGCAGGAAAATAAAAGCCATCTGCAGCCGGTAATGTATTTCTTATCTCAAAAGCCATAAATACTTCTTTATGTTATAATAGGAATGTGATGTAAATGCAGTACATTTTAAAACCACACTCACATCACATGGATATATCTGTCAATACTATTTTTTATACGTCCGGTTTTAATCTTCGTCTATATAGCGTTTGGTTATAGGCTGGTAGGAATCTATCCTCCTGTCCCTTAAGAACGGCCAGTGGGTACGGTACCGGTCGGACGCCTGAGTGTCTATTTCCACTACAGCCACTTCCTCTTCCTCGTGGGAGGCCTTGTACATTATTGTACCGAAAGGATTGGATACAAAAGAGCCGCCCCAGAACTTCATAGCGCCGTCCTGCTCAAAGCCGCAACGGTTCACGCTCACCACGTGCACCCCGTTGGCCACGGCGTGGCTGCGCTGTATGGTCTGCCAGGCATTGTATTGCTCCGTATTGGTATCAGGATCCTGGGAGGTGGCCCAGCCTATGGCGGTAGGATAAAATAATATCTCCGCGCCCATCAGGGAAGTGATGCGGGCCGCTTCGGGATACCACTGGTCCCAGCAGATCAGCACACCGATAGTGGCAAACCTGGTCTTAAAGACCTTATAGCCCGTATCGCCGGGAGTAAAGTAAAATTTCTCGTAATATGCCGGGTCGTCCGGTATATGCATCTTCCTGTACTTACCCAGGTAAGAACCGTCTGCATCCAATACCGCGGTGGTGTTATGATACAGCCCTTCCGCCCTTTTCTCGAACAGGGAGGCTATGATCACCACGCCCAGTTCCTTAGCCACGGCGCTCAGGGCATCCGTGCTGGGACCGGGAATGGCTTCTGCCAGTAAAAAATTATCATAATCTTCCACATCACAAAAATACAATGATGTGAAAAGCTCCTGCAGACATACTATCTGGGCGCCTTTTTGTGCCGCCTCTCTCACACCCCTGATCGCTTTTTGCAGATTTTCCGCCTTGTCTGCGGTGCAGGTATGCTGTACCAGTCCTACTTTTACTTTCGCCATGCTTAATTGATGTATTTTTAGTCTACAAAAGTAATATTTTATTTACAGTTCTGATGTTATGATTTCCTAATTTCATACAAAACAGGCCCCTGCTTTTTAACCTATATGTTATTATATACGCAATACCCTTCTTTCTTGCCATAAATTGTGGTATTTTTACAGGTTTGAACAACAGAGGAAAATGAATATAAGAAAATATATACAGGCTGTTTTAATGCTATGTTGCAGTATGGTGCTGCTGGCTTCCTGCGGCAGCAGCAAAAAGCTGGGCGACAAGACAGCGGACAGGGGCAGTAAAGTACCGCAGCAGGCCATACAGCCGGAAGATTATTACAAGCAGATCCTGCTTTACAAAAGCTTTTTCGGCAAGGCCAATATGCAGATCACCACACCCAAAATGAGCCAGAAGGTGATCGCCAATATCAAAATGAACCACCTGAAAAACATCTGGTCCTCGGTCTCCGCTATGGGAGGCATCGTGGAGGTGGCCCGGGCCTATATCACGCCGGACAGCCTGAAGGCGCTGCTGCCTATGTCCAGGGACGCCTACGCCTTATCCTTCCAGGAAGGGCTCTCGCTCATACAGGCCGAGCTGGAGTTCGTATCCCTCCAGAACCTCTTTTTGGGCAACCCGCTGATCACCGGCAAAAGCAACGCCAAAGCCTCCGAAACAGATTCCACAACGATACAGGTACAGGTAGAGCAGGATGGATATATCCTCACCGTTAAATACGACAAGGAGACTCAGCTCATCCGCGAACAGCTTATTACGCACACCGGCAAGCAATTCTCCTGCAGGATACAGCAGGGCAATTACAAGCCGCTGTCAGACAAGCAGCCCTTTGCCTTTGCACGCACCATTGAAATAGACAACAACGGGGAGCAGACCCTCGTAAGCCTCGACTTTACAAGGGCAGATATCGATATTCCCGCGGAGGTAAGCTTCAGGATACCTGACTCCTACACTTTGCAAACCATCAAAAAATAAATACGTCCATATACTCTTTTGTAATGAAAGAATGCTGCAATACTCCCGGTAACTCCACCAAACCCATGTCCGACAAAAAAAACTACCTCAGTAAGCTCCAGGAAAAATGGAAGCTCAACAGCATCTTCCAGGTGATCATGGTGCTGATCATCTTCACCCTCGGAGGATCCACCTGCGCCTACCTGGGCAGAAAGCTCATGCCCCTGATCGGACTGGACAAAGGAGTCGCTTACTGGGTGGTGTACATTCTTATCGTTACCGTTCTCTGGCCGGCCTGCGTGCTCATTTACAGCATCCTGCTGGGGCAGTACCCTTTCTTCAGGAAGTATCTCAGCCAGATGGGCAGAAGAATCGTGGGCAAAAAATAATCTCCCGGAATAGCAAAAAACGTTTCGTCATTCGGCACATTCTATGTATGCGGTAGCATTCCATCCCCGATATGTACACCCGGTACCGGACGGCCACAGGTTCCCTATGGTCAAATACGAGCTGCTGCCGCAACAGCTCGTACACAGGGGTATTGTGGCCCCGCAGCAGTTTTTCCGCCCCGGTGAGGCAGCGCTACAGCATATTTACAGGGTACACGACAAAGATTATACAGACCGTTTTGTCCAGCTCCGGCTATCCTATCATGAAGGCCGGCGGACTGGCTTCATCCAGGACACCGACCTGGTGGAGCGGGAGCTGCTACTGGTACAGGGCACTATAGATGGGGCGGTACGGGCGCTTGACGACGGCATAGCCTTTAATATAGCAGGCGGCACCCACCACGCATGCCGCGCTCACGGGGAAGGCTTTTGTATGCTCAATGATCAGGCCGTTGCCGCACAGTACCTGCTGGACCATACGCCTGTGCAACGAGTGCTGATCGTAGACCTCGACGTCCACCAGGGTAACGGCACAGCCGATATTTTCCGGGGCCGGAGTGAGGTCTATACCTTTTCCATGCATTGCGAGCATAATTATCCTTTTCACAAGCAGACCTCCCACAGGGATATAGGCCTGGAGGCCGGCACCACGGACGATACTTACCTGCACCTCCTTGCAGAAAACCTGCACGACATTATCCGTACTTTCCGCCCCGGCTTTATCTTTTACCAGGCCGGTGTGGATATTCTCTATGCGGATAAGATGGGAAAGCTGCAATGCACGCTTGAGGGCTGTAAAGCCCGTGACAGGATAGTTATGGAAACCGCATATGCCCATGGCATACCGGTACAATGCAGCATGGGCGGCGGCTACGCTGCCGATATCCGCATCCTGCTGGAAGCACATACCAATACGTATATAACAGCCAATGAAATATTCCTTTAAGTGCTGCGCCGGTCCGAGGTGAGCCGGGAAAGACCGTTATACACTTTCCGGCTGCTTTTTGCGGAAGGCCCCGATCAGCTTTTTGACGCCTGTCACCAGGATCACTACCAGCAGACCTGCCGCCAGCCCTACCCCCAGCTCCTTGAGAATAGCAGGCACGGCGGGAAATACAGGATGGAGAAAAGGTATATTATGTACAAAGATACCGCCGGATACCAGCAGCAATGCCACGGTACCGATAACGGCGAAGAATTTGATGATCAGCGGCAGCAGTTTTACCAGCAGGTGACCCAGCTTTGACAGCAAGCCTTTATCCCCGGACCTTTTTATCAGCCTGAACCCGGCATCGTCCATCCGGACGATAAGGGCTACAAGCCCGTAAACGCCCACGGTGGCCAGCACAGCCACCACGCTGACCGTCATGATCTGCACAGGCAGGCTTTTATCCAGTACCGTGCCCAGCGCTATGATCACGATCTCTATCGATAAGATGAAGTCGGTGGAAATGGCAGACCGGATCTTGGCTTTTTCCGCTACGCCCGCATCTTCCCTGGCTTCCTGTATGACCTCCTTTCCTTTAGGGGTGCGATGCAAAAAATATTCCACGATCTTCTCCGCGCCCTCATAGGCCAGGAAAAGGCCGCCCAGCACCAGGATCACCTTGATGGCAAGCGGAAAGAACACGTTCAGCAGCAGGGCGACCGGTATGATGATCAGCTTGTTCAGGAAGGAGCCCTTGGTGATAGCCCACAAAACCGGTAATTCTCGTGAAGATAAAAAGCCTGTCGCTTTCTCCGCATTCACTGCCAGGTCATCACCCAGTATGCCGGCAGTCTTACGGGTAGCCACCTTGCTGGCTACCGCAACGTCATCCATTAAGGCCGCTATATCATCCAAAACAGCAAATATTCCCGATGCCATTCTTTAGTATTTTAAGTGGTAAAAATATTGAATTAAATTTCAAATCCGCACAGTCGTGCATCCTTTATTCAACAATTTTTCAGCCGTTATGTTTATACCACAACGTGCCGGCTCATACCAAAGCGACACTTAATAATAGTAATATATATGAAGCAGCATATTGACTGGCAGCAATTGCTGGTAGGAGACGAAAACTGGGACTTCCTCCTGGAGATCATACTCCGTACCGGTCTCATGATAACCATTATCATACTGGCGCTCCGGATATTGGGGAAAAGAGGCGTCAAGCAGCTTTCTATTTTCGAGTTGGTAGTGATCATCAGCTTCGGCTCCGCCGCGGGAGATCCTATGATCTATAAGGAGATCGGCATACTTACCGCTGCCGTTGTGCTGATGGTGATCATCCTGGCGTATAAGATACTGGTATTCTTTATAGGACGGAACAAGACATTCGAAAATATCATGGAAGGCCGGCCGCTCTGTCTTATCAGGGACGGCAGGTTTGCTATGCAGAACTTCAGGAAAGAATCCCTGGGCTCACACGAGCTCTATTCAGCGCTGCGGGTTAAAGGCGTATCGCAACTGGGACAGGTACAGACCGCTATAGAGGAAATATCAGGCGACATCAGTGTTTTCTATTACGAAGATCACGAAGTGAAATACGGGCTACCCATCATGCCTGACGTGCTGGAGCAGGGACTTACTGAAATCCCCGCGCCGGGCTATTATGCCTGCACCTATTGCGGATTTACGGAAAGCAAGACATCCCGGAGCGCCACCATATGCACCTCCTGCGGGAAATCGGAATGGCTGCCCGCTTCCAACAGCCGCCGCGTCACATAAGCACGGTACCATAACCTGTTTAAATTATTCACACACCTGAACTGATATTCACACACATGAACTTACCAGACCACATTTTACAACAGATAGGCAACATACTGCTCGAGAGAACGGAAAGCATCGCAATAGCGGAAAGCGTTACTTCAGGGCTGCTGCAACAGGCCTTTTCCTGTATACCTGACGCTTCCGATTGCTACAAAGGCGGTATCACGGCATATGCCAAAGAAGAAAAGATCAAGCTACTACAGGTGGATCCCGAAGAGGCGGAACGCGCGAATTGTGTATCTCCGCTCATTGCAGAGCAGATGGCCGGGCATGTCTCCAAACTGTTCGGTACATCCTGGGGACTGGCTACCACCGGGTATGCTACCGCTGTTTCCCAGTCAGGATTCCGGCTTTATGCCTATTACAGCATCCATTATGCCGGCCGTACACTGGCCACGCAAAAAATAGAGCTTCCGCCCGTTACACCACCTGAAGAGGCCCAGCTTTCCTATGCCCGGACCGCCCTCACCAGATTACAGGAGCTGCTGCATACGCTTCAATCGTCCTGACGCTTATGGAAGCATACTGTATGAGCGACCAATGGAAGTAAGCGTTGAAAACCTGTACATCAAATCCGCCTGGACGATCACAGGACGGCATTCCACAACAATATAAGCACAGTCAAGATTTCCATTGCCTCCCCTTGTATATTTTTTAGTGGCTATCTGCTTACAGGCAATAACCTTTTATTACGGATATGCCGGGATGTGTTAACTCTAGTTCAGAGACTGCTTTTGCTATAAAGGAACTGAGGAGTGCTGGTCATACCGGACGGATGTGAGGCATCCCTTATAATAATGGGCAGCTTATAATGATTTTGTTCCTATATAGTCAATACATTTTTACCCCAATGGCCTACCGGGCAGCAAAAACATCCAGTCAGCAGCCTGGTCCCTGCAACACATTCAAAAAGAGAAAATACGTATATTTGACTACTTATTATTCTTTATCACCTATTACCAACCATATAATATGAAGCGCATATTACTTCCTATCCTGCTGCTGTTGTCGCAAACACTTTTCGCACAGGTATTGCAACCCGGATTTGATAAATCCGAATATATTGAAACCTTGAAGATCAATCACCGGGCGCATGTCGCGCTGAATGAATGGCAGGGTATTAAAGATATCGGCGAACCGCAGCAATTCAGATTTCAGTACCGTTCACCCGAAGTTGCATTCGACAATATCTGGGACCTCTGGATACATCGCGGACAACCGGTGGCCGTCATCGCCGTAAGGGGCAGCATCCAGACCCAGGCCAGCTACCTGGCCAATCTTTACGCCGCTATGATCCCCGCCCAGGGCATACTGGAGCTGGAAAAGGACTTTACCTTCACCTATAAGCTCGCGCAGGAACCCCGTGCTGCCGTACAGGTAGGCTGGTTTGTAGCCATGGCCTACCTGTCCCGGACGATCCTCCATAAAATAGACTCCTGCTACCAGTCAGGCATCAAAGATTTTATACTGACCGGCCACAGCCAGGGCGGAGGCATTACATATATGCTCACGGCCTACCTGCGGAACCTCCAGCTTGACGGGCAGCTACCGGCCGATATCCGCTTCAAGACCTATTGCAGCGCGGGACCCAAGCCGGGTAACCTATTTTTTGCCTACGACTACGAAAAGCTTACAGAAGGAGGCTGGGCCTATAATGTCGTCAATACCGCAGACTGGGTACCTGATGTGCCGTTCTCTGTCCAGACCGTTAACGATTTTACTGCTGTCAATCCCTTTTATCATGCCAAAGGGATGATAAAAAAACAAAAATTCCCCGTCAATATAGCGCTCAAAAGAGCTTACAGGCAGCTCAGCAGGCCGAGCCTGAAAGCACAGAGAAATTATGAGAAATATCTTGGTAAAATGGTATCCAAATCAGTCAGGAAGCAACTGCCCCAGTTTAACACTCCGGACTACTATAAAAGCAACTATTATGTACGCACCGGCACTATCATCGTGCTTTATGCAGATGAAGCCTATTTTAAAATATACAGCAACGATCCATCCAATCCCGATATCTGGCAGCACCACCTGCCTGCACAATACCTTTACCTTGTAGAGAAGCTACCGTAAGCACCCATCCATAAAAAAATATGTGCGTATCTACAATAAAAGCTTTCTATAACAGTTATACAACAAAAATTAATTTCATTTTGTAAACCCACTTCCGGTTATGCATATCATAGGGAAAATGATGCTTCTGCCGCTGCTGCTGATCACTTTAGCCGCAGGCGCTCAACAGGCTCCGGCAAAACAGCTTGTAAAGACACTTATTGAAAAATACAAAAAACAGGCAGGCATCTCCTACGATATCCTGTACCGGATAAAATCTTTTGATAGTGAATCCCCCTTTGATATACAGTCATCCGTGATCCTGCAAAAGCGCTCTTCGGATACGGTCTTTAACAGCAAATTCCTGTACAGCCGGAAAGACTCGCTTGTGGACATCCATAAATATTATGATACCAAACGCCTCCTGGTCATAGACCATAACGAGCGCAAGATCACCGAATTCAACACGGCCAGGATGGAAACTTTCCCGGTCACCGGTAATATAGATGGTAGCGTGCTGAATATCTATTTTACGGACATAGCCCGACTGGAAAAAAAGCTCGCCAATGAGAAAATAACAACGGCCTATACAGATAGCGGTGCTTATCTTAAACTAACACTGCATCTCCCTGATGATGATGAATTTTATGATCGCGTGGAAAACATTTACATACATAAACCCGCGCTTACGATCAGCAGAATAACGTACCATGTACGCTACGGTGACCAGGTACAGCAGAATGACTGGCAGCTCAGCAATATCAGATTCGGAGCCATCCCCGATAAAATATTCGACAGCCAAACAAAGCCTTTTTTAAAAGCATATGACAAAGAGACTTATAAACCGCTTACAGAAGCGGATTATAAATTACTGGACAGCGGTACAGTGGTTCCTTCCATATCCGGCAAATGGTATCCTGATTATCAGCAGGAAAGCGTTTTAGAGCCAGGCGGCGGCATTACTATCCTGGATTTCTGGTACACTTCCTGTATGCCATGCATCAAAGCCATACCACACCTCAATAAGCTGCAGCAAAAATACGGGCGGCAATTACGGATCGTTGGCGTTAACCCGGTAGAGAACAAGGAAAAAGACCAGTCACGTATCAGCGCCTTCCTCCAGAGAACACCTATGGAATATCCCATCCTTATTACCGACACTATTCCTCAAGCATATAATGTCAGGGGCTACCCCACTTTATACATTATAGACCGGGATGGTAAGGTCGCTTACGCCCAAATGGGTACTTCAGAAAATCTCTATGATGAGCTGGATGCCCTACTCAGCCAACTGATCAGGTAACTATAACCAGGAGCTTTATCAAACTACAATACGAGAGGTAGCCATGTTTTCATGACTGCCTCTTACTGTCTATATAACAGACTTTGTAAAGCTGATCGGCCTGGTAATTACAATGGCTCCTTACCTGTTGGTTGGAACGGGTTTGCCGGTTACTGCTCACGGTCAGGGGGATGCTGGAGCTGCGTGTATATGTATTAGCTGCCGGGGTAGCGGTATAGCACGAGGAGAGCATGGGGAGATATAAAGGGGAATAGGTAGGAATAGGTATCTCTCTCCTCCTCCTCCTTTCCTCCCTCCAACAAAAAAAACGCCTCAACAGTATGTTGAGGCGTTATAAATACATATGGCAGCTACCTACTCTCCCGCGATGTGCA
>MKSF01000010.1 GCA_001897155.1 Bacteroidetes bacterium 47-18
AAATTAAAATGGAAATCAAATTACAATCAACAATAACTTGTCCCAACTGCGGACACAAGAAAGAAGAAACAATGCCGACAGACGCTTGTCAATATTTTTACGAATGTGAAAAGTGCAAACATGTTCTTAAACCAAAGCAAGGCGACTGTTGTGTTTATTGTAGTTATGGAAATGTTCCTTGTCCACCTATTCAGCAAAACAAAAAATGTTGCTAACGGGTATAAAACAAAAGAAGGTCGATATAACTAAAGTATTTTTATTTTACTACCTATAAATATTACTATATAAAAGGGGTATAGAAGCTATACCTCTTATGACCCAGCCGAACCCTGCCACTCACCGCCATCCACTACCACTTTTCCAAAGCCAATCTTTATAGTCTTTAAATTCACGCCCGAACATTAAAATTAAAAATAATGCAAGGAGAAGACGATTTAAGAGGTTTAGCCAAAATAATGGCTTTTATGAGAGCAGTTAGTATTCTATTAGTACTGATGCATCTTTATTGGTTTTGTTATGGTTTCTTTATGGAACGTGGCTGGACACTAGAAGTAATCAATAAAATATTAGGGAATTTTGACCGAACAGCCGGTTTGTTTTCGCATACTTTATATACCAAAGTATTTGCAATCGTGTTATTGGCTTTAAGCTGTTTGGGAACCAAAGGCGTGAAGAACGAGAAGATAACCTGGTCTAAAATTTATATGGCTTTGGGAATTGGTTTTTTGCTGTTCTTTCTGAATACACCACTGTTAAAGTTGTCGCCCATCATTGGCACATTCTTTTATATACTGACTATCGGACTAGGTTATATTGCTTTGCTGATGGCTGGGGTTTGGATAAGCAGGTTATTGAAAAACAACCTGATGGATGATGTTTTCAATATGGAGAACGAAAGTTTTATGCAGGAAACCAAATTGATGGAAAATGAATATTCCGTAAACCTGCCTACTAAATTTTGGTACAATAAAAAGGAACACAAGGGCTGGATCAATATCGTAAATCCTTTCAGAGCAACGATTGTTTTGGGGACTCCGGGTTCTGGTAAATCGTATGCCGTCGTTAACAATTATATCAAGCAACAAATTGAAAAAGGTTTTTCGATGTATATCTACGATTTCAAGTTTGACGACCTTTCTACTATTGCTTATAATCATTTATTGAAACATCAGGATAAGTACGAAATAAAACCAAAGTTCTACGTCATCAACTTTGACGATCCACGCAAGAGCCATCGTTGCAATCCGCTCAATCCAGATTTTATGACTGACATATCCGATGCTTATGAAGCCGCTTACACGATTATGTTGAACCTCAACAGAAGCTGGATACAAAAACAAGGAGATTTCTTTGTCGAATCTCCAATTATTCTTTTAGCGGCTATCATCTGGTTTTTAAAAATTTACGAGAATGGTAAGTATTGCACCTTTCCACACGCCATTGAATTGCTGAATAAAAAGTATTCGGATGTATTTACCATTTTAACTTCGTATCCTGATTTGGAAAACTATCTTTCACCATTTATGGATGCTTGGCAAGGCGGAGCACAAGACCAGTTGCAGGGACAAATTGCATCGGCAAAAATTCCGTTGTCAAGAATGATTAGCCCGCAGTTGTATTGGGTTATGACTGGCGATGACTTTACGCTCGACATCAATAACCCAAAGGAGCCGAAAATTTTGTGCGTGGGGAATAATCCTGACCGTCAAAATATCTACTCCGCAGCTTTGGGCTTGTACAATTCGAGAATTGTGAAGCTCATCAACAAAAAAGGGCAATTAAAGAGTTCTGTAATCATAGATGAGTTGCCCACAATTTATTTTAGGGGACTCGATAACCTTATCGCAACTGCGAGAAGTAATAAAGTGGCAGTCTGTTTGGGCTTTCAGGATTTTTCACAATTGACAAGGGATTACGGCGACAAGGAAGCTAAGGTAATTCAGAATACGGTAGGTAATATTTTTAGTGGTCAGGTCGTTGGCGAAACGGCAAAGAGCCTCTCTGAACGCTTCGGAAAAGTATTACAGAAACGGCAAAGTATGACCATCAATCGTAACGATAAATCTACTTCTATTTCTACCCAATTAGACAGCCTTATTCCTGCATCGAAAATTTCAACATTGACACAAGGTATGTTTGTCGGTGCTATCTCCGATAACTTTGACGAGCGTATCGAGCAAAAGATTTTTCACGCTGAAATTGTTGTGGACAATGAAAAGGTTGCAGCCGAAACCAAAGCCTACCAGAAGATACCGGAAATTTTATCTTTTGTAGATGAACAGGGCGAGGATAAGATGAAGCAGGAAATTGAGAGCAATTACCGTCAGATAAAATTAGACATTGTTCATATTGTTGAGAGCGAAATGGAGCGGATTAAAAATGACCCGAACTTGCAGCATTTGGTACAGCAGGACAACTAAAGATATATATACTTTTCTTATTAAACCTGAATGGCGTGTTAGCCGAAGTTTTTAGACTTCGGCTTTTTTAATTGCTATATGCAGCTTCCTGTTATTTCAAAATAATTCATCTAATTATTTTGTTAGTACATTCTAACTTATTATTTTTGCTAATCTAATTTTAATCAAAAACAAGATTAGTGATATGGAGTATGTAATAGAATTATTGGAAGAAAACAAGAAATACCTCGAAAGAAATATTCGGGATAATAACCTGATGCAGAACAATATGAAGAAAGCCACAGAGCAATTAGGGCAGGTCAGTCAATTAAAAAGAGCGATTAAAATTTTAAAACTAAAGAACAATAAGAGATGAGAATTACACAAGTATTACCGGAGCTTCCGTACGACAGAAATGCCCTTAATCCGATAATCACGGAGGAAACCTTCGATTATCATTACGGTAAGCATCACGCTACGTATGTCAACAACCTTGCAGGGTTGGTAAAAGACACCCCCTTAGAAAACGCTACCGTCGAGGAAATCATACGAAAGGGATTTGCAGAAAACAATGCCGGACTGTTCAATAATGCTGCACAGCATTGGAACCACAGCTTTTTCTGGCATTGCCTTTCGCCAAATGGCGGTAAAACTCCACAAGGCAGGATAGCCGAACTTATCAATCGTGATTTCGGCAGTTTTGAAAACTTCAAGGAACTGTTTTCTACTACGGCAGTAAAGCTATTTGGATGCGGATGGGCGTGGCTCGCACAGGACGAAAACCAAAAACTGGAAATCGTGCCGATGAAAGATGCCCATACTCCATTGACTGAAAATAAAACCCCAATCCTCACGCTGGACGTATGGGAACACGCCTACTACATCGACTACCGCAATGCCCGTCCAAAATTTGTGGAAGGCTTTTGGGAAATCGTCAACTGGGATTTTGCGAACAACAATTTAAAATAAAATGAGTGATACCTGTATGGACCATATAGAAAAATATTGGCAGTCATTAACTGTATCGAATAACGAGCATTTCAATAAAGGCAATTTTGAAAAAGCACTGTCAGGATATAAAGACGCACTGTACAGAGCGGAAGTACTGAACAATAACATCCCGGATTGCATCCGTCTGAAAATACCGTTCATACAGGTATATATCATTTCCTGCAATAACCTGGCGAACACCTACGAAGAGCTTGGCAATCTGGAAGAAGCGGAAAATATGCTCAAACGTACGGTGTATTACCTCCTGCATCTTTCAGCCAATAAAGCCCTCAATCCTGACGAGATACAATCGGAACTGAAAAGAGCCACATTGGCTTATGTCCGTTTTGCAGAGAAAAATAATACAGGAAAGGAAAAGCAGGAACAGCTTTTCAGAACCCTGAAAGAACAATTAGTAGAAAACAATTTAATAAAAATAGATTAGAGATTATGTGCAATTCAGTAAAAAAACTAATGAGCCAGCAGCAAATGCAACTGGTACAAAAAGGACCTTTAAGTATCGGGGATAAACTGCCCGAATTTTTCAAGAAAGCTGTTGTAACCACAGAAAACGGCATAGAAATTACGGACATCGACAACCGTTATCTTTCAGAGCAAGGCAAATGGACAGTGCTGTTCTGGTGGCCGAAAGATTTCACGTTTGTATGTCCTACCGAAATCATCGAATTTGACAATAACAATACCGCATTTGTAGAACGTAACGCACAGGTTATCGGAGCTTCTACCGATACAGAGTTCGTGCATCTTGGATGGAGGCAAAACCATCCGGAATTGGCAAAACTGACTATTCCGATGCTTGCTGATACCTCAAAATCTTTAGCTGAAGAAATGGGCATACTCGACAGTGAAGAAAAAGTTGCCTACCGTGCCACCTTCATCATCGACCCCAATGGCAAAATACAATGGGTAAGCGTGTATCCGATGAACGTAGGCAGAAATGTAAACGAAGTGCTTAGGGTACTGGATGCACTGCAAACAGAAGAATTGACAGGTTGCGGATGGACACCAGGACAACAAACGGTAACAGCAAAACTAAAAGAGCAAAATGCAGGATAATTACTTGAACTTAAATTTCATACCCTATACAAAAAAAGAAGACGTTGCAGATAGTGCTGCAAACATCATACTCATTGCCACCAAAGAGCAGGCAGAACGCTATGCCTTTCAGAAATCATTGGTACAAAACATTGACAAGGCATTTTCTGAAAATCAAACGGAAGTGATTACCACATTGGGCGATAAACAGAACTTTATTGTCATCACGCCCAATACGGAAACCGAGGCATTAAGGTTGGCAGGAGCATCGCTGTATGCTGCCTTGCAGAAACAGCAAACCCAAACTGCACGACTACGGGGGCTGGATGAACTTACGGAAGCAGAACGCTATGCGTTTTTAGAGGGAATGCTGTTGAGTAGCTATGATTTTAATAAATACAAAGCAAAAAAGAAACAGCATCCCGTTGATGTGCATATCCGTAACCGCTCTTTTCCGAAAGACAAGATTGAAGAGCTGAAACGGCTTGTAGAAGCCGTTTCACTGACGAAAACATTAGTAAACGAGCCTGTCAATTATATGGATGCCCTGCGGTTTTCCGAAGTGGCAACAGAAGCTGGAAAACAGTTTGGTTTTGAAACCGAAATCCTGCACAAAGCACAGATAGAGGAATTGAAAATGGGTGGTTTGCTTGCGGTAAACAAAGGTTCGGAAACACCGCCAACCTTCAATATTTTCCATTACAAGCCCGAAAATGCGGTCAATGAAAAGCCGCTGGTGCTGGTGGGCAAAGGCGTGATGTTCGATACGGGTGGTTACTCGCTGAAGACAGGCGGTAATATGCTCACGATGAAATGCGATATGGCAGGAGGTGCGGCAGTATTGGGAACGGTTGCTGCTATTGCAGGAAACAAACTGCCCTATTATGTAATCGGATTGGTTCCCGCTACGGACAATAAGATTTCGGCTAATGCTTTGGTCGTTGATGATGTCATCACAATGATGGACGGCACTACCATAGAGGTACAGAATACCGATGCTGAAGGGCGTTTGGTATTGGCTGATGCCTTGACATACGCCAAACGGTTTGAGCCTGAACTGGTCATTGATATGGCAACCTTAACGGGAGCTTCGGCTGCCATTACAGGTTCGTTAGGAATAGCCGTGTTGGGAAATGCTCAGGAACAGATTGATGAGCTCAAAGGCATTGGCGAGCAGGTTTACGAAAGGTTATTGCAACTACCCCTTTGGAAAGAATACAAAGATTTGCTGAAATCTTCGGTTGCCGATATGAGCAATCTGGGCGGTCCGGTAGGCGGTGTCAGCACCTCTTCCATATTCTTGGAACACTTTACGGACTATCCCTGGTTACACCTTGACATTGCAGGAGCAGCATTCGTCAAAGAAGCCAAAGGATACAGGCAGAGCGGAGCTACGGCTGTACCTGTACGGTTATTATATGAATTTGTAAAAAGAAAGTGCAAAGATGATTGAGCCGATTTTACAGGATAACAAAGACCGGTTTGTCATCTTTCCCATTCAGCACGATGACATCTGGCAATTCTACAAAAAAGCAGAAGCGAGTTTTTGGACAGCCGAAGAAGTGGACTTGTCGCCCGATATGAACGACTGGCACAACAAGCTGAACAATGACGAACGCTATTTCATATCGCACGTACTGGCATTTTTTGCGGCGAGTGACGGTATCGTAAATGAAAACCTTGCCATAAACTTTGTACAGGAAGTGCAATATCCCGAAGCACGTTGCTTCTACGGGTTCCAGATTATGATTGAGAATATCCATTCGGAAATGTACTCCCTGCTGATTGATACCTATGTAAAAGACGCTGTAGAAAAGGATTACCTGTTACGAGCTATTGACACCATCCCCTGTGTGGGCAAAAAAGCCGATTGGGCTTTACGCTGGATTGAAAGCGACAATTTCGCCGAAAGGCTGATTGCATTTGCGGCTGTCGAAGGGATTTTCTTTTCAGGCAGCTTTTGTTCCATTTTCTGGCTGAAAAAACGGGGACTGATGCCCGGTCTGACGTTTTCCAATGAACTCATCAGCCGTGACGAAGGTCTGCACTGCGATTTTGCCTGTTTGCTGTATGTCAATCACCTGGTCAACAAATTGCCCGAAGCAACCGTGCAAAAAATAATAGCCGATGCGGTTGACGTTGAAAAAGAATTTGTAACAGATGCTTTACCCGTTAGGCTTATCGGGATGAATGCCGAACTGATGTGCCAGTACATTGAGTTTGTAGCTGACCGGTTGCTTGTGGCATTAGGCTGTAAAAAGATTTGGAATGCTACCAACCCGTTTGACTTTATGGAGCTGATTTCACTGCAAGGAAAAACCAACTTTTTTGAACGTCGTGTAGGCGAATACCAAAAATCGGGTGTGGCACAGAATACAAAAGAACAAAACAGCTTTTCGCTCGATGAAGATTTTTAATAAATGTGCTTGAGATGAAGTTACCGGTTTACGGATATGGGAATAATGTGCTGAAAATGACAGCAGATAAGGTGGAGCAGGATTATCCCGGACTGGATACGCTCATTGCCGATATGTGGGAAACGATGGAAAACGCACAGGGCTGTGGACTGGCTGCACCGCAAATTGGCAAGCCGCTTCAGCTCTTTGTAGCGGACAGCAAAATTCTGTTTGATAATATGGGAGAAACAGAACGGAAAGATGTTTTTACCGAAGGAGATACGGGCATCCGGGAAGTATTTATCAATACAGAAATTATAAGCCTTTCTGAAAACAAATGGGAAGAAACGGAAGGTTGTTTGAGCCTGCCATTTCTGTCCGGCAAGGTGGTTCGTTCCTGGTCTGTGGAAGTGCAGTATCAAAATCAGCATTTTGAAACCATACAGAAAAAGTTTAGCGGAATGACTGCCCGTGTTATCCTGCACGAATACGACCATACGCAAGGCATTTTATACATAGACCGTGTAAAACCATTGAGTAAAAAACTGATGGAAAGTAAGCTGAAACAAGTGCTGAAAGGAAACGTTACCACGCCCTATAAAATGAAATTCAAGAACTAAAAATAAATTAACGCAACGCTCAATGTTTGTAATAAAAAGAAACGGAAAACAGGAAGCCGTACATTTCGATAAGATTACGGCACGGCTACACAAATTAGTGTACGGACTGGCTGTGGACGAAAAGGATGTCATCGAAATTGCCAAGAAAGTAATTCAGGGCATCTATGACAATGTAACCACTACCGAGCTGGATAATCTTGCCGCAGAAACGGCTGCCGCCTATACAACGGTACATCCTGATTTCGCTGTGCTTGCTGCAAGAATTGCGGTCAGCAACCTGCATAAGAATACCCTAAAGTCATTTTCCAAAACAGCTAAATTGCTGTACGATTATATCGACCCTGTAACCAATACGTACGCACCTTTATTATCTAAAGAAACCTATGACATCATCCGAAAAAATGCCGATGCCATAGACAGCAGTATCATTTATGACCGGGATTATAATTTTGACTATTTCGGGTTCAAAACACTGGAACGCTCATACCTCATCCGCACTAACGGCAAAATAACCGAACGTCCGCAGCACTTGTTTATGCGGGTGGCAATAGGCGTACACAAAGAAGATATTGCAGCAGCAATAGAAACCTACAACCTGATGAGCGAAAAATGGTTTATCCACGCTACGCCTACCTTATTCAATGCCGGAACACCCAAACCGCAGATGTCGTCCTGTTTCCTGTTGAGTATGACCGAAGACAGCATCAGCGGTATTTTCGACACCCTGAAACGCTGTGCTTTGATTTCGCAATCAGCCGGAGGTATCGGGTTGAGCATTCACAATGTAAGGGCTACGGGCAGCTACATCAAAGGTACAGGCGGTATTTCCAACGGCATCATCCCGATGCTTAGGGTGTATAATGACACAGCCCGTTATGTGGACCAGGGCGGCGGCAAACGCAAGGGAGCCATTGCGGTATATCTGGAACCGTGGCACGCCGATATTTTTGATTTCCTCGACCTCCGCAAAAACCACGGCAAGGAAGAAATGCGGGCAAGGGATTTGTTCCCTGCCCTGTGGATACCCGACTTGTTTATGCAACGGGTAGAAGAAAATGCCGATTGGTCACTGTTTGACCCGAATGAAGCCCCAGGATTGTACGATACTTATGGCGATGAGTTTGCGGCATTGTACCAACAATATGAGCAGGAAGGGAAATTCCGCAGGCAGGTAAAAGCCCGTGAGCTTTGGAACGCCATATTGGAAGCCCAAATAGAAACAGGTACGCCTTATATATGCTACAAAGATGCCGTCAACGAAAAGTCCAACCAGAAAAATATAGGCGTAATCCGTAGCTCCAACCTGTGTACCGAGATAATGGAGTTCACCAATGCCGGAGAAGTTGCCGTATGCAACCTGGCTTCACTGGCTTTGCCGAGATATGTTGCAGAGAATGGCTTTGATTTTCAGAAGCTGTACGAAGTAACGAAGATTGTTACCCGAAACCTCAATAAAGTCATTGACGGCAATTACTATCCCGTACCCGAAACGCAAAACTCCAACTTCAGACACCGACCTATCGGTTTGGGCGTACAAGGTTTGGCGGATGTCTTCCTGTTATTGCGGATGCCTTTTGAAAGTGAGGAAGCACGGCAACTGAACAAGGATATTTTTGAAACCATCTACTATGCGGCAATGGAAAGTTCGATGGAGCTGGCGAAGGAACAGGGGGCTTACGAGAGTTTCAAGGGCTCGCCCCTTTCCGAGGGAAAGTTTCAGTTTGATTTATGGAATGTCGAGCCATCAGACCGTTGGGATTGGGCAGATTTACGTAAAGACGTAATGGAATTTGGCGTACGCAATTCCTTGTTAGTGGCTCCGATGCCTACCGCTTCTACTTCGCAGATATTGGGGAACAACGAATGCTTTGAACCTTACACAAGTAATGTTTATAACAGGCGTGTGCTTTCGGGTGAGTTTGTGGTGGTCAATAAGCATTTACTGAAAGACCTGATAGAATTAAACCTTTGGGATGCCCAAATGAAAAACAGGCTGATTGCCGAGAATGGTTCTGTTCAAAACATTGAGGAAATTCCTACGGATTTAAAAGAACTGTACAAGACCGTATGGGAAATCAAACAGAAAACCATCATTGATATGGCTGCCGACAGAGGTGCATTTATCTGTCAATCCCAATCGCTCAACCTTTTTATGGCAGAACCCAATATGGCAAAGCTCACTTCGATGCACTTCCACTCCTGGAAAAGCGGACTGAAAACAGGAATGTATTACCTGCGAACCAAAGCGGCAGCAGATGCCATCAAGTTTACGGTAGAAACGGTGCAATCAGCCGAAGACAAACAAGCGGAAATTTCCTGTTCATTGGACAATCCCGAAGAGTGCATTGCCTGCGGCAGCTAAAACAATTAATAATAAGAATTATGTCAATATCAGCAGAAACGGATTTAATCGGGATGCAGGCAGTAAGCAAAGCGGTTGCTCTTACACTAAGGGCAATGCAACGCTACGCCGAACCCGGTATGTCCACAAAAGAACTGGATGATTTCGGAGCGAAGATGCTTTACAGTTTCGGAGCAAAGTCAGCCCCATATTCCACTTACAAATTTCCCGGTTGTACCTGTATCTGTGTCAATCAGGAAGTAGCACACGGCATTCCGTCTGCCACTAAAATCCTGAAAGAAGGTGATTTGGTAAACGTAGATGTATCTGCCGAACTGAACGGCTTTTGGGCGGATAATGGCGGTTCGTTTGTATTGGGAAACGATGTGCATAACCACACTCTTTTGGTTGATGCGTCCAAGCAAATACTGAAGAAAGCCATCGGCAACATCAAAGCCGGTGTGCGGATAAAAGATGTGGGGTTTATTATTGAAACGGAAGCCAAAAAAAGAGGATACAAAGTGATACACAATCTTACGGGTCACGGTATCGGGAACAGGCTGCACGAAGAGCCGTCCATCCCTAATTTCCGGGACAAGATGAATTTCAGCCGGTTCAGGAAAAATACGGTTGTTGCCGTGGAAACATTTATAGCCACCCACTCTACAATGGCAGTATTGGGTAATCCGAAACTGGATGAATGGACACTTGTAGGCAATAAAGGCGGCTATGTAGCCCAGCACGAACATACGCTAATCGTTACCGATGGCGCTCCTGTTATTCTAACGGAAGCCAACGGCATTTGGAATTAACAAAGAAAATGACACAACCTATTCTCATAAAAGATACCAACGTAGTCAATGAGGGCATCATTACCAATGCAGATGTACTCATTGCTAATGGTCGTATCCAAAAAATAGGTATTGCACTTCATCAGTGGGATGCAAAAGTGATTAGCGGAAACGGTAAGTATTTATTTCCAGGGGTTATTGACGGTCAGGTGCATTTTCGTGACCCCGGATTAACGCACAAAGCGGATTTATATACAGAAAGCAAGGCAGCCATAGCCGGAGGCGTTACCTCGTTTATAGATATGCCGAACACGAAGCCCAATGTACTCACGCTGAAATTATGGGAAAACAAATACCGTATGGCAGCACAGAAGTCATTGGCAAACTTTGGCTTTTTTATGGGCGTAAATGCCGATAACATTGAGGATATTCTTCAGATGGATACCTCTCAGTTCCTGGCGGTATCAGACGACGGCTTATACTTTACAAAGAAAGGAAACCTGCTTGCCGACAATCCGCAGGTAATGGAAAAACTGTTTGCCCATTGCCAATGTATCATTGCCGTACACGCCGAAAAGGAAGCCCTCATTACAGCAAACGAAGCTGTTTATAAGCTGCAATATGGTAACGATATTCCATTTAAGTTCCATCCTCAAATACGCAATGAGCAAGCCTGTATCGAAGCAACACGGGACTTTATTGCTTTGGCAACCAAATACAATGCCCGTTTGCATATCCTGCACCTTACAACCGCATCCGAAGCACAGCTATTTGACAAAACCATTCCCCTGACTGATAAGAACATCACTACCGAAGTTTGCGTACAGCATCTTTGGTTTTCCGAGAAAGACTATGACCGATTGGGCGCATTCATAAAATGGAACCCATCCATCAAATCAGAAGCAGACAGAAAAGGTTTGTTGCAGGCATTGACAGACAATCATATTGACCTGGTTACTACCGACCACGCACCGCACACCCTTGAAGAAAAAAGCGGCAACTATTTTACCGCTCTTTCAGGCGCACCTATGGTACAGCATTCACTGAATATTATGCTTGAATTTTTTAAGCAGGGAATTATATCGTTGGAAAAAATAGCGGAGAAGATGTGCCATAACCCTGCTATACTTTACCAAATCGAGAACCGTGGATTTATCAGGGAGGGATATTATGCGGATTTGGTATTGGTGGATATGAACAGGGAATGGATGGTTTCAAAAGACAATATCCTGTATAAATGTGGCTGGTCGCCATTGGAAGGTACTGTTTTTCAAACTAAGGTTACACACACATTGGTCAATGGAAACCTTGTTTACGAAGAGGGGCATTTTAATGAAGATAGAAAAGGAAAAGCATTGGTTAAACATAATACATAAAACGATGAGAAAATTATTTTTAGTCCGGCACGGACAATCACAATGGAACCTTGAAAACCGTTTTACAGGTTGGCAGGATGTAGATATTACAGCACTTGGACAACTGGAAGCTGAACGGGCAGGGCAAATCCTGAAAGAAGAAAAAGTAGATGTAGCCTTTACATCTAAGCTCATCAGGGCACAGCATACATTAAAAATCATCCTGAACGAAATGGGAAAAACAAACACGCCCATTATCATTAACGAGGCATTGAACGAACGAGCCTACGGTATGCTGGAAGGATTGAACAAAGCCGAAACAGCCAAAAAATACGGAGCCGAGCAGGTACATATCTGGCGACGTTCATTCGACATTGCACCTCCGGGTGGTGAAAGCCTGAAAGATACTTACGACCGAGTGATACCTTATTTTGAAAATTTCATACAGCCACAATTACAGCAGCATAAGAATGTACTTCTTGTGGCTCACGGTAATAGTTTGCGGGCATTGATAATGTACCTGGAACATCTCTCTCCCGAAGAAATACTGAAACGGGAAATTGCAACAGGCGAACCCCTGACGTACATTTTCGATGACCAGATGAATGCCGTAAAACTGGGAAGGGTTATCGCAGAAACAAACAATACCGTCCCGATTTAGAAATCATTAAAACACTGAATGAATGTTTGGAAACAAGATGCCGTTACATAGAATTAAGCAGTGGTAAAAACGTATATTTTGCCTCCGACAGCCATTTGGGTGCGCCAACTGCAAAGGAAAGTTATGCGAGAGAATTACGGCTGATAAAATGGCTGGACAGCGTAAAAAAGGATGCCGGAGCTATTTTTTTGCTGGGAGATATATTTGATTTCTGGTTCGAGTATAAAACCGTTGTTCCGAAAGGATTTGTCAGGCTATTGGGCAAACTTGCCGAAATAACCGACAGCGGTATTCCCGTATATTTCTTTGCAGGCAATCACGACTTATGGATGAGCGGATATTTTGAGAAGGAACTGAACATTCCCGTATTTCATTCGCCGGAAATATTTACGATTAACGGGAAACGTTTTTTTATCGCTCACGGAGATGGATTGGGTCCTTATGACAAGGGCTATAAACGGTTGAAAAAGATATTTACCTGTCCATTGTTTGTGTGGCTGTTCCGTTGGTTGCATCCCGACATCGGCATAAGATTGGGGCAATACCTTTCGGTCAAAAACAAACTTATTTCAGGTGATGAAGATGTAAAGTTTCTTGGAGAAGATAAAGAATGGCTGGTCCAATATGCCAGACAAAAACTGGCATCCGCACATTATGATTATTTCGTTTTCGGACACAGGCATCTTCCTTTGGATATAGCACTTAACGAAAAATCCCGGTACATCAATCTGGGTGACTGGATACATCATTTTACATACGGCAAATTTGACGGCTGTACGATGTGTTTAAACAAATTCGGCAATCGGGAAGCTAAATTACATTAATCATCAAAAAATATTCATAAATGGATAGAACGTATTACCCCATATCCCTGATTGCTGATAAACTTCAGCTTGAAGAAGTTGCATCCCAATATTCAAACGAGGAACAATTTGAGGTACTGGCACGCTACTTAGACGGACTGATACAATCCGATTTCAATAAACTGCTAAGCATATTGTACCACATAGATGTATCGGAAGAAAAGGTCAAAAAAGCATTGGCTGAAAATAAAGATAAACTTCCCGCAGGGCAGATTATAGCAGCCCTGCTGATTGAAAGAGAAAACGAAAAAATAAAACTTAGAGCAAAATACAGTAAGAAATGAACCTTATTGATACGAAAGGAAAAGTAATAGCCGTAGATTTTGACGGCACTGTTGTTGAACATAAATACCCCGATATCGGGAACGAAATGATGTTTGCCTTTGCGACACTTAAAGCACTTAAAAGCAAAGGACACCGGTTGATATTGTGGACTTACAGGAAAGGGAAAGAGCTGGAAGAGGCTGTTGATTATTGCAGAGGGAACGGGCTGGAATTTTATGCAGTCAATGAAAACTATCCGGGAGAAACCGCTGAAGGTGATTTCAGCAGGAAAATTAATGCCGACATTTTTATTGACGACCGCAATGTAGGCGGCTTTATGGGGTGGGATGTTATCTGGCAGACCCTTCATCCCGAAGGTGGCGAATATGCACACCAATTAAAGAATAAAGAGGCTCATATCAATTACAAAAAGAAGAAAAAGGGTTGGTTTGGATTTGGGGTATAAGATAATCGCCGTATGCTATCGGTTTGGTGAACTTAGGATTTTAGCAAAACTATCAAACAGCAGAGGTTCATCCAGCGTAATGATTTTTTCTGCAATACGCTGACTATCTTCCATAGCCATACCCAGTTGCGTATTTAGAAACCGTTGTGTCAATAGCATTTGCTCCAAAATCACAGATGCAATACTGATGCCTTCCTTTGTTATTTCGCAACCCTGGTATTTACTATACGATACCAGTCCTTTACAAGCCAGTCTTTTCAGCATATCTGTTGCCGAAGGTGCTTTAACTTCGAGCAATTTGGCTATTTGAGTAGTAGAAATACGCTTATCCTCATCCATTGAGAGCTGATAAATCTTCAACAGGTACATTTTTTCAGCATATGTCAGGTCGTTTATTTCTTCCATCTTATTTCTCCAGATTACAATCAATACAGTTTTAAGATTGATATAAATAGCATTCAGACTTTCAGCATTACCACCATTCCTAAAAGCAAATATAGAATAATATCGTCTAAATGTTATACAAGTCTAACATTTTAATTATATTTGCCTAAATATTTATTTTGTATCATTCTATGAATGACTTAGGAAAAATCGTAATTCAAATGAAGATGAAAAATCACGTATATTATCTTTGTGTTTTAGCCATTGTTTCCCTGTTGTTTTCCTGCGGGGAAAACAAAAAGACAGCAACAGATGAAAAGCCCTATATCATTACTACAACGGGAATGATAGCCGATATAGTAGAAAATATAGCCGGAGATGCTGCAAAGGTAGAAGCCATTATGCAGCCCGGAGTGGACCCGCATCTGTACAAAGCCAGCCAGGGCGACCTCAAAAAAATAATGGATGCCGATTACATCTTTTACAACGGACTGCATCTTGAAGGCAAAATGGGTGAAATACTGGAGAAGCAAACCCACGTAAAGCCGGTAATTGCATTGGGCGACACCATCAGCCGTGGAAAAATAATCAGTGTATCCGAAAATACCTATGACCCGCATATCTGGTTTGACGTAGCTCTTTGGAAAGAAGCGGCGGAAATAGCACTGAAAAATCTTATCCGGCTCAATCCCGAAAACACAGCGTATTATCAGCAAAACGCTGATAAATATCTTAAAGAACTGGACAGCCTCGACCATTGGGTGAAAGCCGAAATTGAAACCATCCCTGAAAACAGACGGGTTTTGATTACCGCACACGATGCGTTCAGCTATTTTGGAAAGGCTTATGGGATTGAGGTTCGGGGATTGCAGGGTATCTCTACAATGTCGGAAATCGGTTTGCGGGATGTTACCGATTTGGTCGATTTTATCCTCAAAAACGATATTCCCGCAGTATTTGTGGAAAGTTCCGTATCGGACAAATCGCTCAAAGCTGTGGTGGAAGGTGTAAATAACAAAGGAAAAAAACTCGCTATCGGTGGTAATCTCTTTTCAGATGCAATGGGCAAAAAAGGAACTCCCGAAGGTACATACATCGGTATGGTAAAGCATAATGTCACTACCATTGTAACTGCATTAAAACAGTAAACAAAATGATTATCCAATCTGAAAATCCTGTATTGGAAGTTCACGACCTTACCGTGAGCTATTCCAGCAAACCGGCACTCTGGGGCGTAGATTTCAGCCTGCCCGAAGGAAGCATTACGGGCATCATCGGACCCAACGGTTCCGGTAAATCCACTTTGCTTAAATCCATAATGGGCTTAATTCCGCTATCGAGTGGCTATGTAAAAATATTTGGCAAAGAACTGGATGAAGTCCGCAGCCGAGTGAGTTATGTTCCCCAGCGGGAAACGGTGGATTGGGATTTTCCGGTATCTGCACTTGACGTGGTATTGATGGGAAGATATGCTAAAATCGGAATGCTTCGCAACGTACGCAGTTCCGACAGGAAAATAGCAATGGAATGTCTGGAAAAAGTAGGAATGACTGATTTTGCCAAAAGGCAGATTTCCCAGCTTTCGGGTGGACAGCAGCAACGGGTTTTCATCGCAAGGGCATTGGCTCAGGAAGCCGATTTTTACCTGATGGACGAACCCTTTGCCGGTGTCGATGCCGCTACGGAAGAAGCCATTATTACGCTTTTGCGTGAAATGGTGAATGCCCAAAAGAATGTCATTGTGGTACACCACGATTTAGATACCATCACAGAATATTTCGACTGGCTCGTAATGCTCAATATGCGGCTCGTGGCTTCGGGTCCGGTGAAGCAGGTGTATATCCCCGAACTGCTCAAAAAAACCTACGGCACAAGATTGTCCGTATTGGCAGAAGCCGGAGAGTTATTGGCTAAAGATAAATTCTCCGAAAAAGGATAAACAATGGACAATTTCATCAACTTTTTTTCATTCAACGACCCCAATGTCAAGTATGTGGTATTGGGTAGTATCCTGCTTTCGGTAAGTGCCGCCATTGTGGGTTCGTTTATTGTACTGAAGAAAAAATCACTTGTAGGCGATGCGGTTTCCCATTCGGTTTTGCCGGGTATTTGTGCCGCTTTTTTGTTTGCCGGAACAAAAAATACGTCATTAATGCTGGTCGGAGCTTTCATTTCGGGATGGCTTTCTTTGGTAACGATTGATTATATCACGGCAAAATCAAAGATTAAAAAAGATGCTGCCATTGGTTTGGTGCTTTCCGTTTTTTTTGCACTCGGTATTGTATTGATGACCTATATACAACAATCGGGCAATGCGGCACAGAGTGGTTTGGACCGTTTTATATTCGGAAAAGCAGCTACACTTGTAGGCAGTGACCTGATGACCTTTTCCATTATTGCCGTAGTGTTGATAGTGGCAACATTAGCATTTTTCAAGGAATTTACCATTATCGCTTTTGACGAGCATTATGCCGAAGTATTGGGATTGCCTGTAAAAAAATTAGATTTACTATTGACCAGCCTTACCGTATTAGCGGTGGTAACGGGCATTACCGCAGTTGGCGTTGTGCTGATGGCGGCTATGTTGATTACGCCTGCCGCTGCGGCAAGGTATTGGACACATAATATCCGAAGAATGGTTGGGCTGGCAGCGATATTCGGAGCCTTATCGGGACTGGCAGGGGCATACATTTCGTACATCGCTCCGGCAATGCCTACGGGTCCGTGGATGGTAGTGGTTTCTTCACTGATTGCATTTTTCTCGTTCTTTTTTGCCCCGTTGGGTATTATTCCCAAAACAATGAAGCGAAACAAAAACAGCCGTACAATGGTGGATGAAAATATACTGAAACTGTTTTATCAAATCGGAGAGAAAGAAAATAATTTCGATAAGAAAAGGACGGCGGAAGAATTGCTGGCTTTCCGGAAAATGCAACCGGCACAATTGAAGTCCGGGCTGACAAGGCTTAAAAAGAGAAAAGAGGTGGTAAACGAATACCAACAATGGCAACTGACAGCAAACGGTCTTGAAAAAGCAAAAAAGATAGTGCGGTTACACCGTTTGTGGGAATTGTACCTGACCAATTATATGGAAATAGCTCCCGACCACGTACACGACAATGCCGAGGAAATGGAGCATTACATCACGCCCGAACTCGAAAAACAACTGGAAAAATATTTGGACAACCCGGACACTGACCCGCACGGAACGGTGATACCGAAGTAATACAAACAGATAAAATGATAGCATTTTGGATAATATTAACCGGAGCACTGGTGGCTATTTCCTGCGGACTGCTGGGCAGTTTCCTCATACTCCGCAAAATGAGTATGGTAGGCGATGCCATCAGCCACGCCGTATTGCCTGGCATTGTTATCGCTTTCTTATGGAGCGGTAGCCGTGATACGCTTCCGATGCTTCTTGGTGCAGGAGCCACGGGGTTATTAGCGACATTCATCATCGAATACCTGCACCGCAAAGCCCGTTTACAGACCGATGCTTCTATTGGCATTGTCTTTACCTTTATGTTTGCGGTAGGCATCATTCTTATCAGCACTTTTGCCGGAAAGATAGACCTTGACCAAGATTGTGTACTCTACGGAGAACTTGCTTACGTACCTATTAATCTCTGGATACTTCCAGACGGCACAAGCATTGGTCCCAAACCGGTATATATCCTTTCGGTAGTGCTGCTCCTCGTGGTATTGTTTATTTATTTCGGCTACAAAGAACTGAAGCTAACCTCGTTTGACCCGTCTTTTGCTGCGGCTATAGGCATTTCTACCGCATTGTGGCATTATCTCCTGATGGCGGCAGTATCCTTTACCACTGTAAGTGCCTTTGAATCTGTGGGAGCGATATTGGTCATTACTTTTCTTATCGGACCGCCTGCAACGGCTTACCTATTGACTGAAAACTTAAAGAAAATGCTTCTCATTACGGTGGGTATCGGCGTTCTGGTTTCCTTTACCGGATATTGGTTGGCTTATTGGCTTAACGCTTCCATTGCAGGATGTATGGCGTTGATGACAGGTGTTTTGTTTGCCATTGTTTTCGTGTACACGCAATTTGTGCTGAAAAATAGAAAAAGAAAACTGGCGATAAAAGATATTTCACTGTCGCAAAACATAGGATAACAGATTTAAAATTTATAGATGATGAATAAGGCTTTCAGAATAATAGGAATTAACGTTATTGCATTGCTATTGCTTGCTGGATGCAATAGCAAAGGACAAAAGGAAAACAAGCAGGCAAACGAAAGTAAAGTGACGATTACACCGGTGGAACATTCTAAGACGTTTCCTGATGCTACACTCAAAATACGGGATATACAGGTTCAGGAAATTAATTCGGACTCGGTATCTTTCAAAGTGAATTACGGCATAGAGCATTTCACGCTTACAGAACATACTGAAGACCACAATGCCCATCGTCTTGCCAATTCGCACGACGGGCAGCATATCCATTTCATTATGGATAATGCACCCTATACCGCATTGTACAAACCTGAAAATGAAGTAAGGTTGCAAAAAGGTAGCGAACATTACCTGTTGTCTTTTCTTTCCCGCTCCTATCACGAGTCCATAAAAGAACCGTCAGCTTTTGTATTGAAACATTTTGCAATTTCCAATGACGGAAAATACCAGGAATTAGAAACTAAGACTTCGCCTATGCTTTTTTACAGCAGACCGAAAGGAGAATATGCAGGGAAAGACACCGAAGTTGTATTGCTTGATTTTTATGTGTTGAATACTACGCTTTCCAAAGATGGAAATAAAGTGCAGGCTTCTATCAACGGAGAAAATTTTGTATTGGATAACTGGCAGCCTTATCAGATAAAAGGTATGCCACTTGGCGAAAATACCATCAAACTGACTTTAACGGATGCTTCGGGCAAGCCGTTAACAGGTGAAAATACGTCCATTGAACGGACAATTATTTTGAAGGAGTAGATATTGATTAAGTAGTAGCGAATAGTTGAACATCATCAGAGAAGGTTCAACTATTTTTTTGTCTTTTTACTCACGAGCAGCTTGTCGCAGACCTGATTGCTCAACATTTCATTTTGCTTGCCTGTATAACTGACACGCATACTGTTGTCAAAAGTTTCTATTTGTTCAATCTTAATATCCAGTCCCAACGATAACGCACGGCTGTTCAGGAATTTTAATAGTTCTTCAGAGGATGGCTGTACCGCCATAAAAGTAACCACATCTCCCGGCTTACAATCACTTAATTTCACATAATGGTCAGATGCGATATTGCCGTCTGTATCCGGTATCGGGGAACCGTGCGGGTCCACTTTAGGATAGCCCAATAACTCATCCATCTTCTCAAAAAATTCCGGAGCCTGTATGTGTTCTATCTGCTCGGCTATATTATGTACATTTTCCCAGCCAAATCCCATCTTCTCTACCAAGTACATTTCAGTCAGTCTGTGCTTACGGATAATAAGTGCCGCCTGTTTCTTGCCAGCAGCAGTGAGTTTAAGCGGTTTGTAGCTTTCGTAAACCACCAACTTTTTTTCAGCAAGCCGTTTCATCATACTGTTAACAGTAGGCATTTTGATGTCCAACTGTTTACTGATGTCATTAACACTTGCCTCACCTTTTAAACTGGTAAGTGTATATATAGCCTTCAGGTAATTCTCTTCCGTTTGTGATATCATAGAGCAAAAGTATTAAATATTAGCCCCAACTAACAACAAAGTTAGAATTTATTTTGTTAGCACAATCTAACTTACTAATTTTGTCAATCTAAAAATATAGTTTTAAAAATAAAATAAAATGACAAAATTCAAAACACTATTTACAGCAGTTATTATGCTTACCGGTTTTATAACCTACGCCCAGACAGGTAAGCTATCGGGGAAAATTTCGGATGTACAAGGAACATCTCTTGATGCAGCATCCATTTCTATCCCCAAACTAAAAATCGGTACATCTTCGGACGACCAGGGCAATTACCTATTGGAAAACATTCCTTACGGAACCTGGGAGGTGGTCGTAAATCATATGAGCTTTAGCATTCACAAGGAATCCATAACTATAAACAGCGAATCGCTTTCCAAAGATTTTACGTTGGAAGAATCTTCGGAAGAATTGGAAGGCGTTGTTATTACCGGAACGATGAAAGAAGTATCTAAACTGGAAAGCCCTGTACCCGTCGAAGTTTATACTTCTAAATTTTTCAAAGCTAATCCTACACCATCCCTTTTTGATGCCTTACAAAATATTAATGGGGTACGTCCTCAATTAAACTGTAATGTATGTAATACCGGCGATATACATATAAATGGATTAGAAGGTCCTTATACAATGATATTGATAGACGGTATGCCGATTGTCAGCGGGCTTTCTACCGTATATGGATTGAGCGGTATCCCACAGGCTCTTATTGACCGTGTAGAAATCGTGAAAGGACCGGCATCAACGCTGTATGGTAGTGAAGCCGTGGGCGGTTTGATTAATATTATTACCAAAAGACCCGGCAATGCACCTATTATTTCTGCGGATGTATTTGGAACAACCTGGGCAGAGGTTAATGCCGATTTAGCCGCTAAGTTCAGCGTTGGTAAAAAAGCTCAGTCACTATTGGGTGTAAATTACTTCAATTACAGCAACCCTATTGACAATAACAACGACAATTTTACCGATGTGACTTTGCAAAACCGAATTTCAATTTTCAATAAATGGAGCTTTGACAGAAAAGACAACAGGGTATTTACGCTGGCAGGAAGATATGTATATGAGGACCGCTGGGGTGGAGAAATGAATTGGGAAAAGAAATACAGAGGAGGCGATGAAGTGTATGGCGAAAGCATCTATACCAGCCGTTGGGAATTGATGGGTAACTATCAGCTTCCGGTAAGTGAAAAGATATTTTTCCAGTTCAGTGCCAACGGACACGACCAAAATTCCGTTTATGGCAATACCCCATATATGGCTGACCAGAAAATAGCTTTTGGTCAATTGACCTGGTTTAAAACATTAGGGAAACACGATTTATTGACTGGTCTTGCCTATCGTTATACCTATTACGATGATAATACGCCTGCAACAGCAGATGCAAACGACTTGGACAAAAATAAACCAACCCATACCAATCTGCCAGGTCTGTTTATACAAGACGAAATCACGTTTAACGACAATAACAAAGTATTGTTAGGAATGCGTTACGATTATAATTCACTACACGGTAGTATCCTTACTCCACGTGTAAACTATAAGTGGAGTTCTGATAATAAAAACAATGTATTACGTTTAAGTTTTGGTAATGGTTACAGGGTTGCTAACGTATTCACCGAAGACCACGCAGCTTTAACCGGAGCAAGAGAGGTCGTTTTTATTAATGATTTAAAACCGGAAACTTCGTGGAATGGTAATCTGAACTTCGTAAAAAAGATTTATGCAGGAAGTACATTTATCGGATTAGATGCCACCGCATTTTACACCTATTTTAATAATAAAATCATAGCAGACTATGATACTGACCCTAACAAAATTATTTATGACAATTTAGATGGTCACGCTGTGTCACAGGGTATATCATTAAACATAGATGTAGCTTTCCCTAATGGTTTGAAAATTTTAGCCGGAGCAACTGCTATGGATGTGTATAGTAAAGAGGAAGGCGAAAAAGTAAGACAATTATTTACCGAGAAATTTACAGGAACCTGGAATATTGGGTACACATTCAAAGGCATAGGATTGACCGTGGATTATACAGGTAACCTGTATGGACCAATGCGTTTACCTTTATTGAGCGACACCGACCCCCGTAGCGAATATTCCCCTTGGTGGAGCATACAGAATATTCAATTAACAAAGAAAGTTGGTAAGAATATTGAAATCTATGGTGGTGTTAAAAACCTTTTGAACTGGACACCAAACAAAGGCAATCCGTTTATCATAGCAAGAGCCAATGACCCGTTTGACAATAATGTTCAATTTGACGGAAACGGACAGGCAATGGTAACGCCTGACAATCCTTATGGATTGACTTTTGACCCATCGTATGTATATGGACCTAATCAGGGAATAAGAGGCTTCTTAGGTTTCCGTTATAATCTGTATTAATTAATGAGCTTAGTAAATAGATTTGGATTAGTTATTATTATGGTTTTCTTTTTGGGCAGTATCGCTACTGCCCAAATGAAAACTTTTGCCATTGAGGATGTAGATAGCCTGATGTTAAAAAAAGAAAAGCCAATACTGATATTGCTTTCAACAGACTGGTGCAAGTACTGCCAGATGCAAAAAAATCAATTAGAAAAGAATAAGGATTTCTTAATGCAGTCCGACAAGTTCTACTATGTAATATTCAATGCCGAAGGCAAAGATGATATTGTGTTTCAACAGAAAACCTTTCAATACAAACCTACAGGGTTGTCATCGGGTATTCACGAGCTTGCTGTAGCTTTAAATGGTTCAGAAAAAGTTGCTTTCCCTACCTGGGTTTTATTAGATACTAAATATCAGGTTTTGTTCAGATACAACGGGGTGTTAAAGCCATTAGAAATAAAGGAATTACTAAAAGCTATTGAAGCATCCAGGTAAAGTTTGTTAAATGCATTGGTCTGTTTTTTCACATTTAATTAAAGCTATGGATGTAACCTATAATAAAATACTACATAAACTTGAACACGACATTCAGGATATAGAAATCGAATCGGAACACTCTATACAACGTATTGAAATCATTATAGAACTTATCGTTAAATCTTTATCTGAAGTAAAAGAGTACGTACTGAAGAACGGGTTTAAGAATACTGATGCCGAAATTCATTTCTTCAAACATCAGAAGCCAGCCATTGTCGCAAAACTCATTTACTACAATGCCATTTATAAAATCGAAACAAAAAAGCCTAATGAAACAAAGGCAATCAGGAAACATTTCAACGAAGAGTTGAGAAAGCTCAAAAAGTATTTTGACAATAATATTGAATTTTATAAATACTACCGCACCAATAATACATTTATTGATGAGAAGCTGTTTTTGCGTGGCAAACACGACATAAAATTGAGCCTGGATACGGTGTATTTTGAAACCGACCATAGGTTTTCCACTTCCCACGATTATAAGGCAGCAAAGATTATCGCCAATGACCTGATACAAGTCTATATTGAAGACCAACTGAATAACAACAACCAGCGGAAATCACGCTACCACGCTTCGTTAAACTGGGCAGAGAGCAAAACAGCATTAACCGAATTGATTTACGCACTGCATTCGCAGGGTGCTTTTGGCAATGCCGATATAATAGCCATCGCCAAAACATTTGAAAATACCTTCAATATCAGTTTGGGCGATTTCTATCATACGTTTATGGAACTTAAATCCCGGAAAATAAACCGTACCAAATTTCTGGACAGTTTGCGTGATGCCTTGATTAGGAAAATGGACGAAGAGGACGAAAAATAGTGGTTACTTTTAGATTACATTACAATACCCCACGAGGCAGATGAATACCCTTTGTCCGTACAATGCTCTCTGAAACCTTTTGCGTTTCTTTCTGTTTTTCGGTCTGCTCCACAGCATCTTCTTTAGGTTCAGGAGTGATGGATAACTGTATTTTTCGCTCAATAGCTGCCAGCTCCGTTTTCAGTTCGCTCAATCGGTTTTCTTTAGACCACGTACCATTAACAACCTCCTGAAGTATCGGTATATCCTTTTGATAATTAGCAATGCTTTCCCGCTCCTTTGCCATATAGGACGGCAGTTTCTCCAATGCCCTCAAAAAGTTTAGGGAGGCGGTTTCAGGGTCTTTGGCAATCACTCCGAAATTGTGATTGTACTTAATATTTCCCTCTCCCTGTATGAAAAAGCGGTTTACCCGAATATCTACGCCGTCTTTTTGCGATATTTCCGTTTTAACCAATAGCTGAAATCCGTACAAACTGCCAATCTCCTGATAATCCCCACCTGTACGGGCTTTGTCCGAAATCTCGTTGAGCTTGGTTCCAATCTGTTTGACATTCGCATTGGGCGACAAGCCGTCCAACTGAACAGGGTTTAAGATTTTTCCGTCCTGCCGTTTTTGTATGCGTTGCTGTAAGTTATCCCAATCGGTTGTCATTCGGTTGAGGCGTGATTGAGCTGCGTTAAATTCTTCCGTATAGTTTTCCAATTTGGATTTAGCACTATACTTAGAGCGGGTAAACGCCTGCTTTTCGCTTTCCAGTCCGGCAATCTGTTTTTCAACTCTTGCCTTATCCAACAAATCTGTATTTCCTGACAGGATTGCCACGTATTCGGAGAAATTCATACCCGATTTTTCGTCCATACTGCCCTCATCAATGGTTCGCTTGCCGAGATTATTGGATTTTAATTGGTCGATAAATAGCTGTTTGTTAAACAGCAAATTGAATTTGTAACTATCCAACGATTTCTCAACGGCATAAATGATTACATCTAATTTGTTATCGGCAAAATGTTTGGCAATTTCATTGCCTTTGCGGATTGCCCGACCATCACGCTGGGCAAGGTCGCTTGGTCGCCAAGGCGTATCTAAATGATGAACGGCAACGGCTCTTTTCTGTGCATTGACACCTGTACCCAACATACTTGTAGAACCAAACAGCACACGGATTTTGCCCTCGTTCATTCCCTTAATCAATTCCTTACGTTGTTTGTCCGTTTTGGCTTCCTGAATAAACCGGACTTCATTCGCAGGTATGTCGTGGTCTTCCACGAGCTTGCGTTTGATTTCCGAGTACACATTCCATTCGTTCGGCTTGTACGTTCCCAAATCAGAGAACACGAATTGTGTACCTTTCTGTGCGTTATATTTGTTGTAATACTTCGCAATATTATTGGCACAATGCGAGGCTTTATTGTCGGGGTGGTCTTCATAAATGCCGCTTACCATTCGCATATCCAAAGACATCTTACGGGCGTAGTCCGTAGCGATAAGCATTTTCGCTTTTTCTTCTGATTTTGACAATGGGTGTCTGCCGAGCAAAGTCGCATCGCCTGATTTGGCAAACTCCATTAGGTTCTGAATAAACTCCGCTTGGTCAGGCGTAGGCGGAATATTGTACAGGATTTCTTTTTTTTCGGGGCGGTCAATGCCTATATCCTTTGCCGTCCTATAATCCGTGATTTCCGAGTAGAACTGTGCCAGCTCCGGTACCTTGATGAAATAACGGAAGCGTTCTTTTGCCACGATATTGTTCGCTACCGAAAATTCATAATCGGTCGTTTTACGTGCGTAAATCGCTGCCCACGCATCAAAACAGTTAATGCCTTGTTTCTCCAATGCCCGTGGTCGCAAGTATTTGAACAGGAGGTACAATTCAGTCAATGAATTGCTGATGGTCGTTCCCGAAAGAAAGGTTGCCCCCATATCCGCATCGGTTCGCTCCTGAATGGTACGGATAGCAAAAAGCAGGTTCATCGCTTTTTGGCTACCGTCCACATTACCCAATCCGGCTACACGGCTGTGACGGGTATTGAACATCAAATTTTTGAATTGGTGGCTCTCGTCGATAAACAAATGGTCTATGCCCATCATTTTGAAATCGACAATATCATCTTTCCGGTTCTCAATATCGTGCTGTAAAGTCTTTAGCTTGACTTCGAGATTATCCTTTCGCTTGATGGCTCCGGCAAGCATACCTCTTGTTACTTCCGCACCGTCTGCCTCCATTGCGTACAGGTTTCGCTCCACGTTATCCAATTCTATTTCGAGGATTTCCTTTTGAATTTCGGGGCTTTGGGGTATCATTCCGAATTGGTCGTGGGTCAAAATCACACAATCCCAATCGTTGTTTTTAATATCCCCGAATATCCGCAGGCGTTTTTGGGGAGTGAAATCTTCCTTTCCTGGAAACAGTATTTTAGCGTGCGGATAGGCGGTGCGGTAGGCTTCTGCGATTTCGTGTACATTACTTTTTAATCCGATTATCATTGGTTTGTGTGCCAAGCCCAAACGCTTCATTTCCTGTGCTGCCGTACACATAACCAATGTTTTCCCAGCACCGACCTCGTGGTCACAGATAGCCCCGTTGTTGAGCTTAATCATCCAAACGGTGTCCTTTTGGCTATTGTACAGGTCTTCGATACCCAACGCTTTGCGGTCTAAGCCTGCAAAGTCCTGATGAGAGCCGTCATAGTTCGGACGGACAAAGCAGTTAAAGGTATCGTTGTATTGGTCGGTCAGTCGGGTTTTAAACTCATCACTTTGAGCGTGTAGCCAATCGGTAAAAGCGGTGCGGATTTCGTCAATTTTGGAATTAGCCATTTGTATAGCCTCCATATCCTTGACCTTGACTTCCTGGTCGCCAACCTTGATTTTCTTGGTAATATCCGGCGTGGTATTAACAAGGGCGTGTTTCAGCAGGGCAACGCCGTCAAAAGTCCGGCTTTCTGCCTTGACCGCATACTTGACCCAAATATTTTGGTTTCCCTGATTACAGATGACCGAAAAATCATCGGAGCTGTCCGAATAGTGGATTTTTACATCTGCATCAAACAGGTGCGAGGCAAATTTGGCGTAAACGCCTGTGGGTATCCAGCGTTCGCCGAGGTTGAAGTCCAGCTCCTCAAATTCGATACGTCTTGGTCGGGCTTCCTCTAATACCGTAAGGCTTTGTCTGGCTTCCTTATCTTCGGGATTTTGCTCAACGTAGGTTCTGATTTCTTTGGCTTTCTCCACCACGTTACCAGCTATCCAGCGTTCGGCAATCTCATACTCCTTTTCCAACGGGTTGTAAAAAATACGACCGTGCAAATGCTCTTTCAGGGCATCGGAGGTCATATTGCTGATTTCGGACATATAGTCCAAATCCACTGTTCCAAATTTGTTCAGCGATGCCGCTAATGCTTCCTGCGGATTGTCGGTTGCTAATGTTGTAGTGGAGAAACTTACGGGGTGGCTGAATATATCTGCTTTCTGAACGATACCGCCTTTTACACGCTCCAAATACGGGATTTCTTTTCCGGCACTATCCGTTTTAATCAGCTTGATATTATCGGCACTGTTCAGGTTGCTGTACTCTTTGACAAAGGCATCATACAGGCTGTTCAGTTTTTCTCTTTCCTCTTTATGTTCTGTTTGCTTTTCGGCTTCTTTTTGATACAGGTCATTATAGGTATCACGTACAGCGATATAGGCTTCGGCTCTTGCTCTTTGGGCTGACGGCAGTTGCAACGGGTGGAACATTGCCGTTCCGTTTTCCTTATCGACCTCCTGCAAATGACCGACCCAGCCGTTATCCACGACAAGGCAGTCGTTACGGTGGTACGGTTGCAATTCCTGACTGTATAAGGCAGGTTCGGGAATGGTATCAGGAACAGCCACGGGAATAGCTGGTTTGTCAGCTTGGCCATTCCCGTTTTGTTGCGAAAACAAATCTCCGATTACTTCCCGTTTATTGCCGTTGGCTTGACTTGTTCTATTGACCGTGCCATTGGGAGCAGGAGGCGTGTAAGGTTGTTGCATCGCCCCACCGAACAAGTCAGTTTGGCGACCTATCGCACCTCGTCTTTTGTTAACGGTTTGTCTTTTGGCTTGCGTGGTTCTTTTGGGTGGAGCAACTGCCATTACAGGTTCGCTCATATTTTCAAACAGGTCGAAAATGCTTAGTTGTGTTAGTTCTTGCGGACTTTCCTGTACTATGTTCGGTGGGGTAAAACGAGGTTGTTCCGGCTGAATAATTTCACGCTCAATGACTGGAGGCGTTGACTGTACCGGAATTTGTACGATTGGCTCATCGTTCCGTTCGCCTTTATACAAATCCAAACTCAGGTGCTTTCCAAAATCTTCGGAAAGCATCTGTTTCAAATCTTTGGCAATTCCGGCAACACCGTCTTTATGGGTATAGATGATTGCGGGTTGTCCATAAGGGTCGGTATCTATTTTACGGTCGGTATGTATGACCCTTGTACCATTTTGAAAGTAAGCATTGCTTGGCGTATTGTATTTGGTTTGCTTGCTTTGGCAAAACAGTTCTTCCGTTTCGGTCAGGCTTTGTTTTGCCGTATTCTTTTGCAGGATTATCAAATCGCTTCCAACCTCTGTACCTGCATATTCTGTAAACAGATTGTTTGGCAGCCGCACAACCGAAACCAAATTATTGTTTTCCATTAACGCCCTGCGTATCGGCTCATTCTTCGGACTGTTTAAAATCCCCTGCGAGGTAATGAATGCCTGCAAACCGCCCTCCCGGAGCATATCATTTCCTTTCAAAAAGAAATAATTATGGATGCTTCGGGCAGCTTGTATTTTTGCACTATCCTTACTTCGGGAAAACGAAAGGTCAAACACGGAAGTATCGCCGAAAGGGATATTGCTTGCAATTACATCATAGGCGTTGTGTTCCTTTTCGGAGATTTCCTCAAAGCCACTCACACGTATATTGCTTTCAGGATAAAGGTGTTTTAATATTTTGCCCGTCAATAAATCCTTTTCATAGGCTGTAACTTTGGTTTGGCTCTCTGCAAAGGACTGAACAAAAGACCCGATACCTGCGGAGGGGTCGAGGAATTTGTCAATGTTCAGACCGCTATCCCTCAATGTTGAGGATATAGCGTTGATAACCTCCGGCGGTGTATAAAAAGCGGTCAGTACCGAACTTTTCATACTGTCCACATACCGGCGGTATTGCTTTTCGTCCGTAGAATTTTCTTTGAGTAGTTGGTGGAGTTCCTGCGTAATCGGGAATAAATCGTGTTCGGTTTTCCGCCAATGGTTGATGTCTATTTCGTTCGCTATGGGGTTCAGAACGAATTTAAGACCGCCAAATCCGCTGTATTGCATCATTAGCAGTCTTTCCTCTGCGGTCGCTTGCCGTTTCTCCTTTTCCAGTTTAAAAGCAATTCGCAGGGCATCAATATTCTGTTGGATATGTTGCTTTTTACTGAAGCCCATTTTCCTGTATCCATATTGCGATTGTTCCCGTCAGTTCGGTGTAGAGGACATCAAACTCATACCCGTAGGCGAAATCATCGGTTAGTTGATACTTTGAAAAAACAGCTTCACAAACAGGGAACATTTTCAGTGCAAATGGTCGCAGTTCCTCGTCTGCCATAATGGTGTCGAACTCATTGCACACGACCTGAAAAACCGTATCAAATTTGGAGAAGTGCAAGCCCTCGAAAAGTATATAATTGGCTATCTCGTTGCAGTGCTCAATGGTATTTCCCGAACGGAAAGCACCCTCGTAGGCGTTGGCAGCCCACGAAGAACGCTGGTCGATAAATTTGTGGTCGTGTGCTTTTTCGGGAAAGCTACTATTAAGGTGTTCTTGCAGTCGTAAACGGTAATACGACAAGTCTTTTTGCTGTGTACTCATACTATATTTTGTTTAGAATTTTACTTAAAGCCTAAAATTATAGCAGTAGATAGGAGCATTTACAGAAGTGGCAGGAATTGGCTTTGATAGGTAGGATTTGTCGTATTTCTACCTTACTTAAAACAGAAAAGTGTATTTTTGCCCTTTAGAAATATATATACAATATCATAATGAAAGAACTAATCGAAAAAATCAGCACAAGTTTTGAAACGTTAAAAGCTGATGCAGAATTACAGGCAGAAAAAGGAAATAAAGCAGCAGGTACAAGAGCTCGTAAAACTTCTTTAGAACTTGAAAAATTGCTAAAAGAATTTAGAAAAGCATCTTTGGAAGCTTCTAAAGTATAATAATAAAACCCTCCGAATTTGGAGGGTTTACTATTTATTAAGGATTTGAAGCATCCTGCCGACTTCAATATCCATTCGTGAAAAGGCAAACCATTTTTTGCCCAGGTCTTTGAGTGATGCTCCGATATGGTACAGCTCCGTACCGTCAATAATCAAAAATCGGTCGTGAGCATCGGAGAAAATCTCAACTTCAATCGAAGGATATTGGCTGTTGTACCGTTGTAAATCCAGCCGTAATTGATTGCTGATAGATTTGGTATATATGGTGGCAGTTACATTCGTACTGCGTTTGCCCAATAAAGTCAGTACCGTATCGTCCACATAATTATCGAGCAGGATAATGGAGCTTTCGGCACTTCGGATAATATCCGAAACAAAGGTATAAGCATCAAAAACCTGTCCGTTATAGAAAATACCTTTTTCGCTGTGGAGCTTGTCGCTTTCCAATGCCTTAAATATTTCCTCAATCTTTTGGTCGGTTTCTAATTGCCTGATTTCAATCTTATCCAAACGATGAAATAATGAAGCATTACTCATTAACATCCTCCGCATTTCTACAAATGCGTCCATTATCTCAATACTAACCCTAACAGCGACATCAGAACGGAGTACAGCCGACAACATTGCTATTCCTTGTTCGGTAAAAACGTAGGGCAGATAACGTCTTCCGCCTCGCCCTACGTTTGAGGTTCCAATTTGGAACCTCAAAAAATCACTTTCTTCTTCAGTCAGTTGAAAACAGAATTTATCGGGAAACCTTTCAATATTTCTTTTTACAGCCTTGTTCAATATTTTGGTTTCCACCTGATATAATGTAGCAAGGTCACTATCCAGCATTACCTGTTTACCTCGTATGGTATAAATCAGATTGTTGATTTCTTTGGGTATAACTGTGGGCTTGTTTTCCATTACTTTTTGTAGTTTTTGTTCTTCTCAAATTCAAAGGAACTCTCAGCATTGGCATTTAGTACGATGTACGCATCGAATTTCTTTCCGGCTTTGCTTTTCATTCCTTTGATGAGCGAAGTTTTCCTTTTATTGACAAGGCTTTCAATATCGGCTATGCTGATTTGTACACCACACACATTGCGGAACTGCATCCAATTACAGCTTTCATCAATGCATTTGACAATCTTGTCACGGATGATGAGTTGCTGGCTTTTGCATTTCGGGCAAACCAATTTAGGCAGGTTGTTTTGGGCAATGGAAGTTTGCAGCAGTTCGTTAGTAATGGACTTTGCATAGGTTTCCATTTCTTTTTGAAATGCTCCGGCATCGGCTTCGTTGTTTTCAATTTTCTGCAATGCCAGTTCCCATTCGGCAGTCATCGCCACGTCCGCAATTTTTCTGTCCTTAACCAATCCATATACCTGCAATCCTTTTTCGGTTGGTATCAGGGATTTCTTTTCCCGTTGGATATAGTTGCGGGTAAACAGCGTTTCGATTATCGCTGCCCTTGTAGCAGGCGTACCAATACCGATATTTTGCAGGGCTTTCCGTTCGTCCTCGTTTTCGATTTCTCTGCCTGCATTTTCCATTGCCGACAATAGACCTGATTCGGTATAAAGCACAGGCGGTTTGGTTTGCTTTTCCAAAACGGAGGCTTCTTTTATTTTGATTTCATCGCCTTTTTTCAGTTCGGGCAAATCCTGTACAGGTTCGCTATCATCATCCGAAAAATTGCCTTTAATGGAACGCCAGCCTGGTTCAATAATCTTACAGCCTTTTGCCGTAAAGTCGTAATGCAATGCCTGTAAAGCCACATCGGTTATCTCCTTGCTACAGGCTTGTGAAATGGCTTCGAGCAGTCGAAAAGCAATCATATCATAAACCGCATTTTCCTTTGCGTTCAGGGCAGATGGTATTTTATCCGTAATCAACAAACCGTGATGGTCGGTAACACGCAGGTCGTTCACGATACGTTTGTTGAAACGACCCCATTTCACTTTGGTTACAGCTTGTTTGCAGGTTTCCCTGTCCTGCAATGCTCTTACGAGATTGGGAATTTCTGCCCACATATCTTCGGGAATGTATTTGCTTCCGGTGCGAGGGTAAGTGATAAACTTCTTTTCGTAAAGGCTTTGGGCAATGTTCAGCGTTTCTTCGGCAGAAAGGTTGAGCTTTTTGTTTGCTTCCTTTTGCAATCCTGTAAGGTCAAACAACAAAGGCGGTTGCTCTGTAACCCTTTTGGTTTCTACCGATGTAATTGTTGCCGTATCGCTTCGCTGAATGGATTTCAGCGTATCATTAGCGAGTTTTTGGTCTTCCCATTTAGTTTTAGAAAGGCTTTTAAAATCAATACCTGCTTTGTGATGCAATAACTGTATCTGCCAATATTGCTGCACCGAGAAATTTTTGTTTTCCAAATAACGTTTGCATATCAAAGCGAGTGTGGGTGTTTGTACTCTTCCGAGCGAGTAAACCCCGTTGCCTGCGGCAATGGAGAGTGATTGTGTAGCATTGATGCCCACCAACCAATCGGCACGGCTTCTGCCTTGTGCCGCCTGATACAATCCGTCAAATGCTGCCCCGTCTTTGAGGTTCTCAAAACCCTGTTTGATGGCTTTTTCGGTCAGCGAACTTATCCAAAGCCGTTCAAAGGGTTTATTGCATTTCAGGTATTCATAAATGTACCGAAATATCAATTCACCCTCCCGACCTGCATCAGTAGCTACAATGATGCTGTTACTACGGTTAAAGAGTTGCTCAATAACCTTTAGTTGCTTTAATGCTCCTGTATCGGCGGTATAGCCTTTGTCTTTTTTGACTTTCCGAACGGTCAATAAAAAAGGGTTTGGCAATATTGGCAATGATGCCTTGTCAAATCCTGAAATCCCGTAATCTTCGGGCATTCCCAATCCTATCAAATGACCGAATGCCCACGTAACAAAATAGCCGTTACCTGTCAGGTAGCCGTCCTTTTTATCGGATGCTCCCACAAGTCCGGCTATTTCCCTTGCTACGCTTGGTTTTTCTGCAATTATTGTTTTCATATTTTACTACATTTTTCTGCCTTTGGACTTTGCAGGTGCTTTGGGCTTTTCCTGTTGTTCCTGCTGTTGTTTATTTTTCGGTGTTTGCTGTCCGGACTTCAAAGGCTCGTTGATATTTTTGGTCGCTTCGTTGGTCTTGCCCTCCGAATTGACCGCAGTTTGCGTTTTATGGGATTCGGTTGGCTGCATTCTTTCTTTATATTGATTTGGAAACTCAAAGCCAGTTTTTCCGGTGTCTTTGTTGAACGTGATGTAACCGTTGTACGTTTGCCCTTTCTTATCAACCAGACCTGCCATATATATGGTTTGACCCGCTTTGAAATCCTTGTATTGATCATCGGTCAGTTCCTTGCCACGAAATGTTTTTGGAGCTTCCTGTGGTTGGCTTTGTTGATTATTCTGTTGGTTGTTTTGCTTTTGTCCGTTGTAGTTACTGCGGTCAAACAGAAATTCGGTATAGCGTTTATCGGCATTGTACTGTACCGTTGCCGAAAACTCCGTTCCTTTTGTGGAAATCATACCCTCCAATTTGAGCGGTTTGCCCTCCATTAAGGTTTGCTTTTGCTCATCATTGAGTTTTACACCCTTAATCTCATCGGGAATTTTAATAAAATCCGTTCGCAGTGCAATGACATCATTGGTAAGCCTGTCAATACTGATAATGGACGGCATTAGTTCGCCAGTCTTGGAATTTTTCAAATCAACCACACGCCCCATATTGCCCGTTTCGAGCAGGTTTTTCTTGTCCTCATCAGTAAATTTGTGTCCAAAAAACTCAAAATGCAGATTAGGCTCTTTTTTGATGCCGTGTATTCCCACAACAATTTTTCCGTCTTCGGCTTGCTGTAATGACAGTCGGGCGTCTGTGCGGAGAATAGTACCTCCAAGATTAACCCCTATCGGTACGAGTTCATTGGTTTTATAACCTTTCAATAAAGGTTCAAGCAGGTTTCTTTTTTCAAGGTATTCCTTGCTTAATCCGAGATTGGTCATTGTATCCCAATCAATCTGCTCCGGCTTATAGCGGTATTCGCTTACATCCGGCGTTGTCTGTGCTGTTGCCATATCATTTTTATTTTCTTGTTTATTATTCTCTTGTGTGGCGGTTTTGACTTCGTGTTCTTTCATCACTTTTTCGCCTTCCGAAGTTGGCTTATCTACCTGCTTTTGCATTTCCTGTGCTTTCTCAACGGCGATAGGTGCAGGCACTTTGAAAAATGAAAAATTGGTAGGGTTCTTTAGTTGGCTAAAAAAATTGGAAAAGAAGTTGGAAAAGAAATCGCCACTCTTGTCCACACGCATAAACTGGTTTTGGTTTTTCTTCGTGGGGTCAACGGTTTCCATTTTCCCGTTTTCGTCTATGCTCTTTACGGCTTGGATTTTCATTTTTTCTTTGTCCAGTACCAATAATATGTCCGATAATTGTTCGGGCATTTCCTGTTTATTTGTGGTTTCTTCACTCATAATATGAAAATTTTAAAAGTTTACCGCCGAATGTAAAGGAAGCGTTCACTACGTTGCCCGAAGTGGCACTTAAAGGCAGTGTTTGTCACTCAAAGGCGTTATAGTTTTGCAGATGGTGGATTAAAACTCTCTCTTATGAACTGATGCACATCGGATAGCTTGTAATACAGTTTGCCGCTAATAGTATAATAGGGTAGTTTGCCGATGGAGCGATACCGTTGCAGGGAACGGTTGCTGATTTTCAGCATTTGAAGCAAATCCTGATTATCCAACAATTCCTCTCCGTCTATACTGTTGCGTTTCTTTTGCAACTCATCTATATTATCACCCAGCATATCGAGGCGACCTATCAAGCGTTCCATCCACGCCAAAAATTCCATTCTATCAATATTCATAGCACCTACTTTTTATCCGTTTTCAATTGTCTACCTTTTTCGATATAGCTTTTACCTTTTGCCATAAGTTCCTGTACAAACTCATCACTGCTCTGTACGGCATTGGCATTAAGCATATCCTTAATTGCTCCGATGGTGTAGAAGTATTGTCCGTACATTTTGGAGTAGGCTATTTCGCCTTTGGTACGCATACGCCACAAAGTCTTTTCGCTAATGTGCAGGTATTGGCATACCTCGTGGTTATTTAGCCACAGGTCATCATAGCTTTTATCTTCCTGTTTTTTCAGGTAATCGGCAATGGCATTGATACGGCTGTTTAGCTGTTGCCACGCTTCTTCTTCGATTGTAATTATTTTCATCGCATTGATCCTATAATGTTTACAATGCAAAATTGCTAAGGGTGGTAGTGTTTGTCTGCCAAGCCTTGCCAATTGGTTTGGCAGTTTTTTGAATTTTTTTGCAAACAGGGAAAACTCTTGTTTGATAAGGGTTTAAATGTATTGGAGATATTTTGTGAGGGAGTTTTGCCTACATTTGCCAATTGGCATATATGGGCAAAAGAAAAAGCAGTACGTTTTGGGTACTGCTTTTAAATTACTGTATTGAAATGGCTAAAGGTCTTTATCCATATACTCTTCGAGGGATATTTTGAGTTGGTCTAAAAATGCCGTTCGGGAACCTGCCCTTGTTTTCATTCTATGAAATGAGTGATGAAGGTCGCCAAGATTAACACGGAAAATTATTTGAAACAATAGACTAATTTTTCTTATCCCAATTTTTCCATGTGAGATAGCTCCAGAAGCATGTAATGCATAAATTAATTCCACAAGTGAATTTTTACTTTCTGTCCAGAAGATATCTTTAGAGTTTTCGGGTTTTTGAAAAATCATATCGGGGTCTTCGGCTGGATTAATTTTAGTAAGAAGATAGGTATAGATCAATTCATTGGCAATAATCCTGGCTGTTTTATAGTCAAAGAAAGTGGAAAAAGATGGATCCATCTCAAAGACGATACTATTTAAGCCATCGTGATAATTTATATTACCTCTTTTGAAGTAAATAGTATCACGGTCGGTTCTGCCTGATCGATAGTACCTATAAAAATCGGAGTTGCAGATATATTCAATGTACTCACGCTTCAATTGTGCGAGTTGGTTTGAAAAATAGTTATTGTATAGCTTCCCGTTATTTACAGGACAGGATGTTTCTATTCGATAAACTTTATTGTAGTAAATTAGCTTTCCGAGTATTTGGGGCTTGATATTCCTGAAGAAATCAATTTCTTCAACGTCTGTTTCAAACCCATCATTGGTTACAAAGTCTTTAACGGAAGATAATAAGTTTTGAAGATACGTGGTCATTTCATATGCTTCTTCAATCAATTTCTTGTTTTGAGAAGCAAGTTTATCTTCTTTTCTATGTATCTCTAAAATTATGTGTTTTAATGAGTTCTTCATAATTTTTATCACAGTAGGTTTTCAGATTCATTAGACTTGAAAGTATTGTTGCAAATATTCTGAATAAAAAAGAATTTGTTGCCCAAGCTTATCCCAAGCTGGGAAAGATTTTATTTATCCGCTTCGCGTTAGAATTATCAAAACGGACATAATATTTAGTAAATTTGTTCCCTATAATTCAGCAAAAAAGTGGTAAAAGTTTTAATAATAGACGATGAGGAAAAATTGAGAAATCTACTTTCAAAAATTATTGGTTTTGAAGGTTTTGAGGTTTTTCAGGCATCTAGCATAAAATCGGGATTGCAACGATTAGATGTAGAAGAAATAGATGTGGTGATATGCGATGTAAAACTCCCGGATGGAAGTGGTGTAGATACCGCAAAAGTTATCAAAGAAAAATATCCTGCTGTAGAGGTAATTCTTTTGACCGCTTTCGGAAATATTTCTGATGGTGTACAGGCAATAAAGAACGGGGCTTTCGACTATATTACGAAAGGTGATGACAACAATAAAATAATCCCGCTTCTATATAAAGCCAGTGAAAAGGTTGCTTTAAACAAGAGAGTTCAAAAATTAGAAAAACAATTAGGCGAAAAACATTCGTTCGATAAAATCATCGGTACATCTAAGCCTATCATCAAAGCTATTGAGCTAGCCCGAAAAGTGGCTGGCACAGACACGACTGTTTTATTGACAGGAGAAACAGGTACTGGTAAAGAAGTCTTTGCACAAGCCATCCATCAGGGAAGTCAACGGGTTAACCACAACTTTGTAGCTATCAATTGCTCAGCATTTAGTAAAGATCTGTTGGAAAACGAATTGTTCGGGCACAAAGCAGGGGCTTTTACAGGAGCCTCAAAAGACCAGAAAGGGCTTTTTGAGGAAGCGCATAACGGCACTATTTTTCTGGATGAAATCGGGGAAATGGCACTGGATCTCCAAGCTAAGATTTTGCGGGTACTGGAATCAGGCGAATTGCTTCGTGTGGGGGATGCAAAGCCCATTAAGGTCAATGTACGTATCATTGCTGCGACAAATCGTAATCTGGAAGAGGAAATAGAGAAAGAACATTTTAGAAGCGATCTCTTTTACCGTCTTTCTGTCTTTGGCATTCACCTGCCTTCATTAAGGGAACGTCCCAAAGACATCAAATTATTAGCAGAATATTATGCCAGTATATTCGCACTAAAATCAAACAGAAAACCTTTGAGGTTAACGGATGAATACATGGAGGCTCTGGAGAACAATGCATGGAAAGGTAACATCCGTGAATTAAAAAACGTGATTGAAAGAAGTGTAATTCTGGCAGATGCTGACGTGCTAGATCTGGATACATTACCCGCTGACCTACAATATGCCAAATCCAATGCGCAACAGTTGTCCGCATTTTCTATGGCAAGTGCTGAAAAACTGCACATACAGAAAATTCTTAATCATACGGGAGGTAATAAAGCGGAAGCAGCCCGATTACTGGAAATTGGGGTAGCAACACTTTACAGAAAAATGGAGCAATACAAAATTCAGTAGTGAGCTATTCTTTTTGTGTTTTTAAAAGTATTTGTGACGTCAAAACTAAAATAGGTAACTCTATTAATGGACCAATCACTAAAGCCAAAGCAATCATTGGTTCTGCGGAAAATGCCGAAACAGCTATGGCTAATGAAATTGGAGAATTTCTTGCCATAGTAGTAAACGTTAAGCTTACCTTGTCTGCATAATTGAACCGGAGTAATTTGCTTGCAAGAAATGCGACAAGGAATGCTACCCCAAAAAAAAGTAAAACCGGGATAAGCATTTTGTAAATAATACTTGGATGGCTGATTAAATCTTTTCCTTCAGACGCAAACATAGCAACTACAGCTAAAGCCAAAAAAAAGACTTGAGAAGTCTCAAAAAAATTTAAAAAGCTGCTTTTGCTTACATTTTTGCCTTTCACTATTGTTTTGGCTATAAGTGCCAGAATGAACGGTAACACCAAAACAATCAAGATGCTCTCCGCAAGTGACCCTAAGGCTACATTTCCTGATTTTCCAAAAAAGAACAAGAGATATACTGGTAGAAGTAAAACCTGTAATATTAAATTCGCTGGAAGAATGGCTGTTGACAAAGAAACATTTCCTTTAGCTACATTTGTAAAAACTAAATACCAATCGGTACAAGGTGTGACCATAAGCATGACGAAACCAATCCATAGAGCTAAATCACTATGTAAAAATATACTTCCCAGTAAATAAGCGAATACAGGTGTCCAGACGAAATTGATAAGAATACTGGTTACTGAAAATTTAACATTCAGAAAAGCGTGCTTTAGTTCTGTAAGATCAATGGTCAGAAATAACCCAAAGAGCATTACCATCAACAGCGGAATAATCAAGGATGACGAAAAATCTGAAATCGTAAAAGATTGCCCAAGAAGTAGACCTACAATTACAGCGATTAAAATAACTATCGTTTGGTACCTATTGATTTTATCCATTTTGGTTTATGCAAAAAATGATCTATTCAAATTTCCCTTTAGCAAATTTCTGTAAATCTTCATTAGCTCCATAAATTACTATGATGTCATCCCGCTGAAGCATAGTAGTTGGTTCTGGAATTCCCTGTACATTGGCTACTATTTTGCTTCTGCCCAAAAAACTTTTTTCCGGTGTATCTCGAATAATGGTTAGAATCAACACATTGTGAAGTTCTCTGAATTTAACTTCCTCTATGGTTTTGCCGACATATTTTTCAGGCACAATAATCTCTACGATACTGAAATTCTTGTTTAACTCGAAAGAATCTACTACACCTTTTAGACATAACTTTTTAGCCCAACGTTCAGCAGTTTCTTCTTCCGGTCGTACAATTTCATTCACACCGAGAGCTTGTAGTACATTTTCATGCAAAGGATTAATGGAACGACTGATTAGTCTTTTTACACCTAAATTTTTGAAGTGTGCCGTTACCATAATGTTAGCACCTTCGTCTTCTCCAATACAAACCATCACTACATCGGTGTTCTTTAGTGGAAGGTGTGCTATAGCAGACTGATCGGTTGCATTCATGCAGATGGTATGAGACAACTTATCCTTTAATGCCACTACTTTTTCATCACGTGAATCTACCCCGATTACTTCATTTCCCTGTTGGGTTAGTTTTTCGGCTAATGAGCCTCCAAAGTTGCCCAAACCTATAATTATAAATTTCATTTTAAATCTTCTTTTTAGTTGATTAATATTTCATCCGATGGATAATGATAATTACCTTGCTTCACCTTCTTAAAAAAGGCAATAAGGATAGTCAGCATACTTACCCTGCCAATAAACATCGTAGCCACCAACACCATTTTACTCTCGCTACTCAAATCTCCTGTTATCCCCAAACTAAGACCAACGGTGCTGTAAGCGGAAAAGCTCTCAAATGCGATATCTAATAGAGGAATATGATTGTCATAATGAGAGATCATAAAAACACTACAACCAATGACCAATAAAGACAGACTCATCACAGCAAAAGCCCTTCGTACGGAAATGTCTGCCACCTCCCGTCGGAAAATTTCGATTTTACGCTTGCCTTTTGCAAGACTCAAATAGTTTAAGGTGGCAATCGCAAACGTACTTGTTTTAATACCACCACCTGTTGAGGCAGGAGATGCACCTACCCACATTAAGAAAATGATGATGATGATAGACGAAAAGTGCATCTGACTAAAATCAATGGAATTAAAACCTGCCGTTCTGGGTGTAGTGGCTGTAAACAGTGCTGTGACAACTTTCCCAACCCCTTCATGATTACCCAAAACGTTGTAATACTCCTTGATGTAGATAATGAGCGTTCCTACAATAATCAAGATGGAAGTGGTCAATAAATTTATTTTATTGCTCAGGGTCAAAATCCAAGGACGGTAATTGTTTTTCCTTTCTACAAACCAAAGAATATATCTTGCTATCAGATGTTTGATGTACCGTACGGAATTGATAACAATCGGAAATCCTAAACCTCCGAATACAAATATGATGACAATAATAAATTGTAGCGGATAATTATATACATAACTAGCTTCCATCATGCCATTTGGCAATGTTGAAAAACCGGCATTGCAAAAAGCCGAAATAGAATGAAAAACGGAGAAATATACTCTCTCAGAAAATAATGGAATTAAAGTTTTATCCAGATTCAAGAAAATGAGTATTGCTCCGATAAATTCTATCAAAAATGTAATGGTCAAAATCCTTTTTACCGTCGTAAAAACCTCGCCAATTTTCTCAGAATTGGTCATATCACTTAATGCAAGTTGATTTTCATAGGTGGATCCACCCTTGAAAAAGTAACTAAAATAGCTGGCAAATGTGAGGATACCTAAACCACCAGCCTGTATCAGCAACATGATTAATGTTTGTCCAAAAGAGGTGAAATAACTGCTCGTATCTACCACGATAAGCCCGGTAACACAGACGGCACTGGTGGAAGTAAACAAGGCATCTACAAAGCTTATCCCTTCATAAGTTGCTTTAGGAAGCATTAAAAGTAAAGCACCGATTACGATCAGACCTATAAAACTGATGATAAACAATTGGGCCGGATTCAGTAATGAACGCTTATAACTTACTCTTGGGCGGGTAAATTCCCTTACCAACTTCAAAATAACAGCCCACCTTATCCAAGGGCTTATGTCTGATAATCCATCTGTTGATAATTGCTTGTATAAGCAATAAAGTACAAACAACACACTCAATGTGTCAAAAACAAAAACACTTAATATGAATTCTTTCCGATGATAATAGTATTTCAGTACAGTATAAAAAATACCTACGATCAATACAAACAAATACAATGAAATAATGCCCAATTGCAAGGTTGGTTGGAGTACAAATCCATAATCACCAATAAGTGCTGTAAGTGCTACCAAATGTAATATAACAATAAGCCGCTGTACCCATCGGGCATATAAAAACTCTCTCATTCTTTCTTTCTCTCCGGCTATTCTGACTGTGTATCTTGCAAAAGCAGTGTGTTATCGACCTTAAGTCGCTCATTTAGCCATTTCTTTATTTTGGTTTTATCAGTTTCTTTTGCTCCCTTTTCAAGATGGTATAAAACCACCCATTCAATCCTTGCACTGTCGGTCCCGGTATATTTTTCTATTTTGCCGAGGGACACATCTTCAAGTTCCGGAAAAAGGACATTGATCTCTTTCACTAAACCAGGTTCGCTTACTTTATATCTATTCAATTCCTGCCTCAAATTATTGATGGTAACATCTTTTTCAGATAAAGAAGCATCCTGCTTATTCAATTCACTGAGAATTTCAGATTTCAGGTCTGCATCATCCTGTCTGAAACTCAATATTGTATTATGAATACCTCTTTCATCCAATAGTCGGTTATACATCTCCATTTCTTCTTTGCTTAGCTTTTTATCAAGAAAAGCCAGATCCACTTTTTTAGGTTTGGAGTTATAATTCAGTTTTTTATAAATCACGGTATAACCTCTGCTGCTAAATTCTGAACTGATAAACTCTTCTACTGTTTTTGTGAATTTTTTCTCTTCAAAAAGATTATAAGCCAGATAAAAGCTAGGGATAATCATGACCATCATTAAAGTCGTAATACCATATCGGATACGCTTTTCATTTTTAGGCTCGATCGTTGCGGATGCAGGATATTTTAAATACTTGATTACTAAAAAAGTGGCAATACAGATAAAGAAACAGTTGATCGTGTACAGATAAAAGGCACCAAAGAAATAACTAAAATTAAAGGTTGCCAAACCATATCCTGCTGTACATAACGGAGGCATCAATGCTGTCGCAATGGCAACTCCCGGAATTGGATTTCCTTTCTCTACCCGGGTGATCGCAATAACACCTACTAAACCACCAAAGAAAGCAATCAATACGTCATAGATGTTAGGTGAAGTACGAGCCAACAATTCAGACTGTACATCTTTGAACGGACTGATATAGAAATAAAATGCCGAGACAAGTAGACTTACAACGGTGGCTATTAATAGGTTTTTAATAGATTTCCTTAAAAGGAGGAAGTTATAGGTTCCTAACGCAAATCCTGCCCCCAATATAGGCCCCATCAATGGTGATATCAGCATCGCACCAATAATCACCGCAGTGGAATTGACATTCAATCCAACAGAAGCAATAATGATAGCACAAGCCAATATCCAGAGGTTTGAACCCCGGAAGGATATGTTAGCCGTTACGTTTTCTAAAACCTTTTGTTTATCTTCTTCACCATTGTGCAGGTTGATAAAGTCCCATATTTTATTACTCATCTGCTATTCTACATTAAGATTGCTTTTTACCCTGTTTACTGAGTACGTAATATCCCAATACACCGCCGATAATGGATGCTGCAAAAATTCCGATTTTAGCCTGTGTCATATATTCCTCATGCGAAAAAGCTAATGAAGTCACAAATAATGACATGGTAAATCCAATAGAAGCAAGCAAACCTACACCAAATAGGTTTCGTATATTCATCCCTTCCGGGAAAGGAGCAACTTTAAGCTTAACCAGAAGCCATGTAAAACCGACAACCCCTACTACTTTACCGACCAACAAGCCTAAGGCGACGCCCAATGCCACATTGGTACTGAACAAATGCTCCATATCTATCGCCAATGAAACGCCTGCATTTGCCAATGCAAAGATCGGAATGATTATAAAAGTTACCATGGGGTGCATCGCATGTTCCAATCTTTGTAATGGTGGAGTAGCTGCAACCGTACTATTTTGAATTTCTTCGAGAATATGCAGCTGTTCATTCGTCAGCGTAGGTTTACTGTTGTCCGGATCTATTCCTTTAAACTTATCCAGCAACCGTTGAATATTATTGCTGAATATTTTTTCATTGATCTTCACATCTGCCGGAATAGTAAACGCGGCAAGTACTGCGGCAATTGTCGCATGCACACCTGACAACAAAAATGTAGTCCAGACACCACCTATCCCTAAAATAGCGTAGAACAAAATGCTTCGCACGCCCATTTTATTACCAATATACATCGTCAATAGTACCAAAGCACCGATGATCAAATGAAACATGGATATGTCCGATGTATAGAAAAAAGCGATGACCAGCACGGCTCCTAAATCGTCGACAATAGCCAAAGCCGTTAAAAATACTTTGAGCGTTAGCGGAATTTTGTTCCCTAATAAATAAAGCACACCTAGGGCAAATGCTATATCTGTTGCCATCGGAATACCCCAACCGCTGTGCACTTCCCCTGTTGGATTCAGGAACAGATATATAGCCGCTGGTACGGCCATACCACCAAATGCCGCAGCAATGGGTAATAGCGCTTTACGTGGATTGGACAACTCGCCTCCGACAATCTCTCTTTTTAGTTCCAAACCGACCACAAAGAAAAAAATAGCCATCAGACCATCATTGATCCAGTGATGCAGGTTATACTCAAAATAAGTATTTCCGTCTAATTGAAAACCAAACCTGTGTTCGAGAATATGGTGATACTCTTCTGCTAATGGTGAGTTTGCTAATATCAAAGCAATAACTACACTAATACCCAATACAATTCCACCTGCTTTTTCATTCTTAATGAAGCTCTGTATAGGCGATACAATTTTTTCAATAGGCGTCCTTTTTACTTTATTCATCTTTTATAATTATCCCTCTAGTTTATGCTGAAAATGACTTGGAAACCAGTCATTTTTCGATTATACAAAGTACAAAAATATAAAATTCAAAACGATTCTCCTTACTAATCAAGGCAATATAGCTCCGACTAGGCAGTACAGCTTTTACAATAAATTGGCACGGCAGTATCATTATGAGAATGACCCTATCATTATGAGAAGGTTTTTCGAGACAAAGAATCAAGACAAACTAAATAACAGTCTTATTTACAGCATATTAATTAAAATTAATCTTCACTGGAATAGATATTGGCATAGTGTATACAAACGAAATTAAAAATGAGAAAAAGAAATGTCAAATGGAAACAGCAAAAAGAACCGCCGTCGTTTCCAAAATGGCTCAAATCATATCATTTATTGCTTTTTGCATTGATCGTGATGTTGATATTCGGAGCAATTATGAAGCACATTAGTGAGGTATAATCTTAAAATTTATAACATGATAACAACAGTTTTAGTACTCGCAGGGTTAGCCTGCTTCGGTCTGTTCATAAAGTCAATCGACTTCTTTGAGAAAATCTAAAATAAGATGAAAACAAAAATAATAAATACGATACAACAGTGGGCTCCTGAAGCTGCAAGACTAATTCCTGATTTGGATAACCTGGATGACGCTATTGCAGACTACCTATTGCTTCACAAACTGGCAGAAGTTTGTTCCCAGAAAATTTATTCGGGATTGGAGGACGAAATAGAGCGTGTTCAGGAGATAGCGAAAGTGATTAATCTTTTGTATCAGGGAGGAAATCAATACACACGAAATGCTATTGAAAATGAGTTCCTGACAGCATTGTCGTTTGATGAGAGCCCAGGTAGTCTAAAAAAACACCTGGATTTATTTCCGATCGAATTGCGAAAAGGATATATCAAAACCATTTTGGAAAACTAAGTAAACATGAAAGTTTCAAAAGAGAAAGAACAGTGGTCTTCTAAAATAAAAAAGGCAGCATTAGCAATATTATTATTTCTCCTGTTTGCAGCCTCTGTAAAGCTTGGTGGGTTTGCAGGTCTTTTAATTGGCTTTGTCTTTTTCTTCTTATTCTTTCAATTAATCAGCAGATGAAAAAAGAACGAAAATCAAACAGAGAAATAGTTACAGATATATTGGCAAAAATACTTTTAGCATTTATTGTCTTCTGCATTTTCTATGGGATGTTTTTCAGCAAATAAAAAACAATCAGAACAATGAATGAAATAAACGAAAATGCAGCCAGCGTTTATCTGGCTCAGCATTATGGGGAAATTCAAGAAGAAATCACCGAATTATCCTCGAAAAGAAACTTTGCAGGCATATTTCAGGCAATCGTTAACCATATCAATCTTCTACTCTCCAAGGGACAGATAGAGAAAATTGGGGTGAGAATTAAGTTTATCGGTTGGCTCCATAAAAGAGGAAATGAATACGTAAGGTATATTATTGAGAATCTTTTTGTCCGCTCTTTTGAAGGAATGAAAAGGCGTTGTACAGCAGAACAATGGATATACGTGTATCAACTTATCCCTAATAACCTGAAACATGTTTATCAGTTTCAGCATACAAATTATTTAATACAAAAAACAAGTCTATGACCGCATTATTTATAGTAGCAATAGGTGTATTTGCTTATATCTGCTACGTATTGCTTAAACCGGAAAAATTTTAAACCGTTTCAGCAGATGAAGAAAAATACAAAGATGAAGATCAAGGTATGGATATCCATTATATTCTGGGTGCTGTTCTTCATTTCTATTATCTATTTGGCGTTTCTAAAAATTCAAATATTGCTATGAAAAAGATAATCAATGAAATGAAAGATGTAGCTCGAATTGCCTTGATATTCCTGATCGTATTGGCATTCGTCAAACTGTTTGGGTGGATGTTTAAAACCATATTTAATTAATAAAAATGAACACAGAAATTTTAGGAATAATCGTAATGTTTACCTTGTCGATATTGCTGGCAATACCGCTGGGTAAATACATCGCAAAAGTATATGGCGGCGAAAAAACGCTGCTCGATCCCATTTTTAATCCAATAGAACGGATCTTTTACAAAATCAGTGGTATCAATCCACATACAGAGATGAACTGGAAACAGCAGATGGTCGTGATGATCTCGATCAATATGGTCTGGTTCCTGTTAGGAATGGTTGTTTTGATGAATCAGGGAAATCTTCCTTTGAACCCGGATAAAAACCCGAGTATGTCGGCAGACCTTGCATTTAATACCGTCATATCATTTGTGGTAAACTGTAATCTGCAGCACTATTCAGGGGAATCAGGATTAAGCTATCTGGGGCAGTACTGGCTGATGTTTTTACAGTTTGTAAGTGCAGGAACCGGCATGGCAGCCGCAGTAGTATTGTTCAGGGCATTCAGAGATAAAACGGCCGATACCCTGGGAAACTTCTACAGCAATTTTGTAAAATCCTGTACCCGTATTTTATTACCCATATCATTTGTAGTAGCCATCATACTGGCGTTTGAAGGCACGCCGATGACTTTTGAGGGAAAAGATACCATCACTACTTTACAGGGAGATTCTGTAGAGGTGTCAAGAGGGCCAGCAGCTGCTTTTGTCCCCATTAAACACGTAGGAACTAACGGTGGTGGATTCTTTGGTGTAAACTCTGCCCACCCGTTTGAAAACCCATCCTATCTATCCAATATGGTAGAAATGGTTGCCCAGCTGATTGTGCCTTTGGCTATGATTTTTGCCTTTGGCTATTTTATCAGAAGAAGAAAACTCTCGTGGATGATATTCGGCGTAATGACGGTAGGTTTTCTAATGCTGACTATTCCAAATATCAATATGGAGATGAACGGAAACCCTGCTATTGCAGCGATGGGTATCGATAATTCATTGGGAGCTATGGAAGGGAAAGAAATCCGATTAGGAGCACCTGCATCAGGATTTTGGAGTATCGTAACCACCGTGATCTCTACGGGGTCAGTGAACTCCATGCATGATAGTTCGATGGCATTATCCGGGATGAATGAATTACTGGCCATGATGATCAATGCATTCTACGGTGGGGTCGGAGTCGGTTTATTGAACTTCTTTATTTTCATCATACTGGCTGTATTTATCAGTGGATTGATGGTGGGAAGAACGCCCGAGTTCCTGGGTAAAAAAGTAGAAGCGAGAGAAATGAAAATCGCCATGATTATCGCCCTGTTACATCCGTTCCTGATACTTGTCGGAACAGCATTGGCAGCAGCTTTACCACAGTATACGGCTGACTCTCTCAATAACCCGGGATTTCATGGACTTAGCGAAATGCTTTATGAATATACCTCATCATCTGCCAATAACGGTAGCGGGTTTGAAGGGCTGGGTGATAACACACCTTGGTGGAATATCAGTACCGGATTTGTACTGATCCTTTCCAGATTCTTACCGATCATAGGTCCCGTTGCAATTGCAGGCTTATTGGCACAAAAGAAATTTGTACCGGAAGGAGACGGAACATTGAAGACCGATACAGCCACTTTCGGACTGATGGTGTTCGCCGTAATCGCTATTGTAGCTGCTTTGGCATTCTTCCCGGTTTTGGCATTAGGCCCAATTGCAGAATACTTCTCACTTTATTAAACTGATTAAAGAATTTAGAAATGAACAATAATACATCATTGTTTCAAAAAGATATGGTTCAGGAAGCCTTGAAGCAATCTTTTGTGAAACTCAATCCGAAAACCATGTTCCGTAATCCGGTCATGTTTACTGTATGGATCGGTACCTTGGTCATGTTAGCCGTGAGCCTCTGGACATTGGCAGGAGCTCAGGGACAAGGAAGTTTTGGCTATAATTTTACGGTTTTTATCATCCTGTTACTAACGCTGTTGTTTGCCAACTTTGCGGAAGCTATTGCCGAAGCAAGAGGTAAGGCACAGGCTGATAGTCTGCGTAAGACGAGAGAGGAAACTCCTGCAAGATTGAAAAACGGAAAAACCATCTCGTCTGCGCAATTGCAAAAAGGCGATATTTTCATCTGTGAAGCAGGCGATATTATCCCAACCGATGGAGAAATTATTGAAGGTTTGGCTACCATTGATGAAAGTGCCATTACCGGAGAGTCTGCTCCTGTAATCCGTGAAGCCGGCGGTGATAAAAGTTCTGTAACGGGTGGTACCAAAGTTTTGTCGGATAAAATCGTGGTGCAGGTGACAACGCAACCCGGTGAAAGCTTCCTGGACAAAATGATTGCGTTGGTAGAAGGTGCTGCCCGACAAAAAACACCTAACGAAATCGCTTTAACGATTTTGTTGGCAGGGTTTACATTGGTATTTATCATTGTCTGTGTGACACTCAAACCATTTGCTGATTACGCCAATGTGGGAATTACCATTGCATCGTTTATTTCCCTGTTTGTCTGTCTGATCCCAACTACCATCGGCGGTTTACTGTCCGCCATCGGGATTGCCGGGATGGACAGAGCCTTGAGAGCCAATGTAATTACCAAAAGTGGTAAAGCGGTTGAAACCGCTGGTGACATTGATGTTTTGCTATTGGATAAAACAGGAACAATTACCATTGGTAACCGCAAAGCAACCCATTTTCATGCTGCCCATGGCATTGATGAGAAAAGATTAATAAAAGCTGCGGTATTGAGCTCCATGGCTGATGAGACACCGGAAGGAAAATCGATTATCGAACTTGCCGGGGTTAATCCATTAAGCTATGAAGCAAGAAACCCTCAGTTTATTAAGTTTACGGCGGAGACAAGAAGTTCAGGTATAGACTATGAAGACACACGTATCCGAAAAGGTGCCACGGATGCCATTAAAAACATGGTTACACGAGCAGGCAATACGTTTCCAAAAGAAGTTGAGGAAAAAGTTAAAGCTATCTCTTCTAATGGTGGTACACCGCTCGTCGTGTCAGAGAATGAAGTCGCTTTAGGAGTGATCGAATTACAGGACATCATCAAACCCGGTATTCAGGAACGTTTTGAACGTCTGCGTAAAATGGGTATTAAAACCGTGATGGTAACCGGTGACAATCCTTTAACTGCAAAATTTATAGCAGAGAAAGCGGGTGTCGATGACTTCATTGCTGAAGCAAAGCCCGAGGACAAGATGAATTACATCAAAAAAGAACAATCAGAAGGTCGATTGGTAGCCATGATGGGTGACGGAACCAACGATGCTCCGGCATTGGCTCAGGCCGATGTAGGCGTTGCGATGAATTCTGGTACACAGGCAGCGAAGGAAGCGGGGAATATGGTGGATCTGGATAACGACCCTACCAAACTGATTGAAGTGGTGGAAATCGGAAAACAATTGCTGATGACCCGTGGTACATTGACTGCTTTCAGCATTGCCAATGATGTGGCTAAATATTTTGCCATTATCCCTGCATTGTTTATTACTGCGATTCCAGCATTACAAGGACTTAATATTATGAATTTACACAGTCCGGAAAGTGCTATCCTATCAGCTGTAATTTTCAATGCAATCATCATTCCGATGTTGATCCCATTGGCATTGAAAGGTGTAGCGTACAAACCTATTGGAGCAAGTGCATTACTTAGAAGAAACCTGTTCATTTATGGTTTAGGTGGTGTACTGATACCTTTTGCTGGAATCAAGCTGATAGATATGCTTATATCAGTTTTCTTTTAATCCTTTATAAAAATAATAGTAATGAAAAAACATATTTTGCCCGCTATAAAATTGACTGCTGTTATGATCCTGTTTTTTACAGTCATCTACCCACTTGCAGTCTGGGGTATCGCACAGTTTGCTCCCAATGCTGGAAAAGGAGAAATTATTGAACACAACGGAAACAAGCATTATGTGAATATTGGTCAATCTTTTACAGACGACAATTATTTCTGGTCAAGACCATCCGCTGTGGATTACAATGCTGCCGGCTCAGGAGGCAGTAACAAAGGCCCTTCCAATGAGGAATATTTAGCAGACGTTCAGGCACGAATTGATACTTTTTTAGTACACAACCCGGAGGTTGATAAATCTGAAATACCTGTTGATCTGGTGACAGCCAGCGGAAGCGGATTGGATCCTAACTTTTCCGTTCAAGCCGCCAAAGTACAAGTAAAGCGGATAGCTAAAATAAGAGGTATTGATGAACTGAAATTAAATCAATTAATTGATCAGCAAACAGAAAAACCTTTATGGGGCCTATTTGGTCCAGAAAAGATCAATGTACTGAAACTAAATATTGCATTGGACGAACTCAAATAAGCAACCCAATATTTCCCAACCATTTAATTCAAATGTATGTGTAGCCATTCGAAATATATAGTTCGGGAGAATTTCAATAAAACAGTTTAAATTTTAATAATTCAAAAATGAAACCATCATGATTTATTCAACCACACAAGGGGAATAAATCTGATAGCTTCATCACCTTAAAAAATCAAATTAATACGATGAAAAAAATAATTATGTTCTCAGCGATCCTGCTGGGAGCAACAGGAAGTGTATGTGCTCAGGAAACAGAAAAAAAACCGTTGACCATCAGCGGATATGCAGAAGTTTATTACCAACAGGACTTCAATAATGCAAAGTCGAACACCAGACCCGGATTTGTGTACAGCCATAACCGTAACAATGAAGTGAGCTTAAACTTAGGTTTCATAAAAGCCGCTTATGAAACAGACCGTATGCGGGCTAATCTGGCTCTTGGAGTGGGCTCCTATATGAATGCCAACTATGCCGCTGAAGAAGGTGTGCTTAAAAACATCTACGAAGCTAACGTGGGTGTGAAGTTATCGAAAACCAAAAATCTTTGGATAGATGCTGGTATTCTACCGTCGCATATTGGTTTTGAAAGTGCTATCGGAGCAGATTGCTTTACATTGACGAGAAGTATGATGGCCGATAATTCACCTTATTTCGAAACAGGGGCTAAGCTGTCCTATGCAACCGACAACGGCAAATGGAATATGGCGGTACTGATATTAAACAGCTGGCAACGCATTCAACGTGTGGAAGGCAATACAACGCCCGCCTTCGGACATCAGTTAACTTTTAAACCATCAGATAAGGTTACCTTGAACAGTAGTTCCTTTATAGGCAACGATTTTCCGGATGATGAGCGTAGAATGCGTTATTTCCACAATCTGTACGGACAGTTTCAGATCAGTAATCAATTTGCCCTTATTGCCGGATTTGATATTGGTGCACAACAGAAAGAAAAGTCAAGTGATGACTATGATACATGGTACACACCCGTACTGATTGCAAAATACAGTCCCACTGAAAAAGTAAGTATTGCTGCCAGAGGAGAATATTATCAAGATAAGAATGGAGTTATCATCGGTTCCGGTACAGAAAATGGATTTCAGACTTTTGGAGCTTCGATCAATGTAGATTACCAAATCTTGCCTAATCTGGTTTGGCGTACCGAAGTGAAAAGCCTGAACAGTAAGGATGCTGTATTCCTGAATAGAGATGAACAAATGAAGGAAGATAATGTGATGGCGGTTACATCGCTTGCGATACGTTTTTAATTTTTGTACTTAACTCAAGTTCCCCTTAACAATTTGTCTAAGGGGAATTTGTAAATTTATATAATCAAACGGTTTGTGTATGGACGAAAGAAAAAATGCCGAACATTTTTTGGATCTGATCCAAAAATCCCGAAGAGGAAAATTTAAGCTCTACATCGGGATGAGTGCGGGTGTAGGTAAAACGTACCGTATGCTGCAAGAGGCTCATACACTTTTACGCAATGGCATTGATGTAAAAATCGGTTATGTTGAAACACACAAAAGACCAGAAACACATGCTCTGCTGGATGGGCTTCCATTAATACCAAGACGTAAGCTTTTTTACAAGGGTAAAGAATTAGAAGAACTGGACTTGCAGGCAATTATCAATCTGCGACCAGAGGTGGTCATTGTAGATGAACTCGCTCATACCAACATAGAAGGAAGCAACAATGAAAAACGCTGGCAGGATGTACTCGATATTCTGGACGCAGGCATTAATGTGATCAGTGCGGTCAATATCCAGCATATTGAAAGCCTGAATGAAGAAGTACGGGAGATTACTGGGATAGATGTTCAGGAACGTGTGCCGGACAGTGTTGTAGCCCAAGCGGATGAGGTAGTCAATATTGACCTCACGGCAGAGGATCTGATCGATCGTCTGAAGGAAGGTAAAATTTATGAAAGTTCTAAAATAGCAGCGGCCCTGGGTAATTTTTTTAAGAGTGAGCACATCCTACAGCTTCGCGAATTAGCGTTAAAAGAAGTGGCTTCACAAGTTCAGCGAAAGGTAGAGACAGAAGTCGTACTGACAAGGAATATTAAGAAAGAACGCTTTTTAGCTTGCATCAGCTCTAATGAAAAAACAGCAAAAAACGTTATACGAAAGACCGCACGTTTAGCAAATTATTATAACAGCAAATGGTATGTTATGTATGTGCAAATACCTAAAGAAAGCCCGGATAAAATTGCTCTGGATAAACAACGGCATTTGATTAATAATTTTAAATTAGCTACTGAATTAGGAGCTGAAATAATTAAGGTAAAAGCTAAAAACACCACTAAAGCAATTATCAAAGAATGTGAAGACCGTAAAATAACGACGGTATGCATTGGCAAACCACATTTAAACTTAGCTAAAATAATTTTAGCGACTGATACCTTCAATGCCTTGCTGAACAAGCTGTCACAAGAAAATATAGATCTCGTAATACTTTCGTAAAATGAAAATAAAAGCAAAATTAACGGTTGGAGTTGGTGCTCTGTTCTTACTCATATTGGCATTAGCTGTTGTTAGTGGCTGGTATGTAAACCAACTCAAAAAAGATACGAATAATATCCTTGTTGCCAATTACAATACCTTGCAATATTCCAGAAATATGCTATTGTCTTTGGAAGATTTAGCAATAGACAAATCTGCTTTGGACACCTTTCAAAAGAATCTGGATCTGCAACAGAAGAATGTAACCGAGATAGGAGAAGTAGAGGCTACTAACCTCATCATTAAACATTTTAAACAGCTAATGATACAGCCTGAGGACTCCTCATTAATATCCAACATTCGGAAAGATATTACGGAACTGATGCGCTTGAATATGGAAGCCATTAACCGGAAAAGTGACATTGCCGATGATACTGCTCAAAACGCAATTGTTATTATTTCAGTTACAGGCTCACTATGCTTCCTGATTGCATTTATTTTACTGGTCAATTTACCTTCTAGTATAGCCAATCCTATTACGGAATTAACCGATAGTATAAAAGAAATAGCAGGACAGAATTATAGGAAGAGGGTGCATTTTGAAGGACATAATGAATTTGGTGATTTGGCAAAATCATTCAACACAATGGCTGAGAAACTGGAAGAATATTCCGAGAGTAAATTGGATAAAATCCTAAAAGGTAAAAAACGCATTGAAACTCTGATTGATAACCTGCATGATCCGGTTATTGGTATCGATGAAAATAAAAAAGTTCTTTTCGCTAATGAAGAAGCTTTGAGTATTTGTGGTTTAAAAAAAGAAGAATTTATTGGTAAACAAATACAGGATATAGCCGTTACCAATGATTTAATTAGAAATATTATCAAGGATATTTTTCTTCCGAAACCTGAAAATACAAAATCCGAACAATTAAAAATTTACGCCGATAGTAAGGAAAGCTACTTTGAAAAAGAGGTTGTGGACATCAACATCGTTCCAACTGGAGAAGCAGATAGTGAATTTATCGGTCAGGTTATTCTATTGAGAAATATTACACCATTTAAAGAGCTGGATTTGGCAAAAACCAATTTTATGGGAACTGTTTCCCATGAATTTAAAACACCTATTTCATCCATGCAGCTAGGTATCCAAATTTTGCAGAATGAAAAGACAGGTTATTTAAATGAAGAACAAAAAGGACTAATTAGTGGTATAAAAGACGATGTTGAGAGACTTTTACGAATCACCGGAGAATTGTTAAATATCACACAGGTAGAAAGTGGGGCTATTCAGATAAATCTGATTGCTTCTGAAATGAGACCTATGGTTGATTATGCTGTAAATGCTAATAAATCAGCTGCTGAACATAAAAACATAAACATTGAAATCAGTATAGAGGACGACGATCTTGTTGCAGCGGATAGCGAAAAAACGGCGTGGGTGTTGACCAACTTAATCTCTAACGCAGTTCGATATTCATACGAAAATTCCACGATCCATGTAAAAACAGAAAAGATAGAAGATATAATTCAATTTTCTGTAACAGACACCGGTCAAGGTATACAGCCTCAGTTCCTGAGTAAGATCTTTGAACGATACTTCCGTATTCCCGGTACTAAAAAAGAAGGAACCGGCTTAGGACTGAGTATAAGCAAAGAGTTTATTGAGGCTCAGGGAGGTAAAATATGGGTCGAAAGTGAGTACGGTGCAGGAAGTACCTTTTATTTTACACTCAATATATTTAATATTAATCAGTAATTTTCAACGTCTCTGAGCTGACATGATCTGAAGCTCGTCGTGGAAACTTCCACATATTTTTCTAATGCATAAATTTTACAAAGATAAACTTCGAGAACTTGATAGTAGACTAGAAGAACTTAAGATCGAATTTGATGAGCCTATTCAGCTATCAGAAATGGCTGTTAACCTCATACTTAGTTATCTTAAGGACATCAAGCTTTATGTTCTGGAAAAAGGTTTTATTGAAGAGAAAGATGAAATACACTTCTTTAAAAAACTAAAGCCAAGCATACTTTCAAAATTGATATACTATAATGCCGTCTTTAAGATTGAAACAAAAAAGCCATATGGCGGTTTCAAATCCATCAAAAAGTATCTTACCAATGAGCAGATAAGATTAAGGAAGTTCTTCGATAACAATCTGGAGTTCTATAAATATTTTAGAACGGACAGCAGTTATTTAGATAACAAGTACTTTCTAAGAGGAAAGCACGATATAAAATTAAGCCTTGACACGTACTATTTTGAATCCGACCATAGTTTTTCAACTTCTCATGATTATAAAGTAGCAAAAATATTAGCTAATGATTTAATACAAGTGTATATTGAAGATCAACTGGCGTGCTTACATAAAATTAATAAACCTTCAACTATTCAAACAAGTTTAAACTGGACAGCAAGTAAGACATCATTGATAGAATTGATATATGCACTACACTACCAAGGAGTTTTTGATAATGGAAATGCGGATGTTAAACTAATTGCAAAATATTTTGAAAGCGTTTTTAATATTGAATTAGGCGATTTTTATCATACCTATCTAGAATTACGAAATCGAAAAATGAGCCGAACCAAATTCTTAGATACGTTAAGGGAGTCCTTAATCAAGAAAATGGATGAACAAGAAGAAAAACAGTGAACCATACATAATGCACTAATATTTTCGTAAATTAGCGATTGATTTACAAGGATTTTTAGTGAAAATGAATGCATCTAGCACCATTACTAAATCGTTACCGATAACATTTCCGGTTCTTGTAAACTACTCTTTATAAGCCACTTTTGGCTTTATTGATCTTTTTATATAAAAAAGATAATAGCCGCGTATGGATATTGGACATTGACGGGGTGGATGGTCCGCAAGCGCAAGATCTGCATCAGGCGCTGTTTGATATGAGCGTCACGGCGGAACTCACGAACGGGAAAAAGGGGCTATACCATGCCCAGATCAACCCCGATGATGAAGCCAGCCAACGCATGACCCATCACGACTGGCAGGTTGCCGCCGATATCCTGGGTAAGCATCTGGGCTATGAGGGGCAGCGCCGGGCTATCGTGATGCACGAAAAAAAAGGGCGTGTCCACGCGCATGTAGTTTGGGAACGCTATGATTTTGAAAAAGGAATATTGAAATCCGATAGCTTCAATTTTGCGGCACAGGATAAAGCCCGTCATGAAATGGAGCAGCTTTTCAGGCAAAAGGAAACCCCCAAGCGGAACAAGCACCAGCCCGAATTAAAAGCCGCATTAACGGAATTATGGAGCAAGGCGGGAACAGGACAGGCCTTTATCCAGGCGGCCAACGAAAAGGGCTATATCCTTGCCGCGGGAACGCCGCGCCACCCTTTTATGGTGGTGGACAAGGACGCACGGTCTTTCGACCTTGTACGTCAATTAAAAGGCGTGCGTATTAAGGATGTTCGCCAGAAGATGCGGGGCATAGACCTGATAAGCGAGAAACAGGCAATCGAACTGGCGAAGAAGAAAGGGAAAAAAGAACCCGACACGTTTGAAATGAATGTTGGACCGGCCCGGAAGAAAAAGCCCTCACAAGAAAAAAAGGAAGCCAGTTTCACGATAAACAGCAACGATATGAGCGAGCCACGGGAAAAGTTTGACCCTAAGCCGTATATCGAAAACAAGCTGGATATGTTTGCAGAACCTTTAAAAAACAAAGAACAGCAGCCACAAGTCTTTACCGAGAAATCGGAAAATTATAAGGATAATAAAGATGCTTTGGCTGCTGAAAAAGAAAAGAAGGAATCGGGGGAAAATAACAGCAAGGATATTCTTTCTGAAAGGGATCGCGCCCTTGAACGCATTAAAGAAATAAGACGGTCAATGGGGAGGGGGCGGGATAAAGGACGGGAAAGGGAATAAAAAAGGCGCAAGTTGTTTATTCCTTACGCCTTATGTAATAGATATTTTTGGTGAAGTAGTCCTTTATTTCACTAACTTCAAAATATGATATCGTTCAGAGCCTTTCTCAAAATTTCCGATAATCAAAAAGGAATTGTCTTGATTCCTGAATATGGTATAAACACTACCATTATCAAACCCTAAAGAAGAATGTGTAATCTCTCCGGTATTTTTATCATAGACAGATAAGAATTCTTTGTATTCCCAGTCCTCAAAAACAGCTCTTCCTCTACCGTCAGAACTTCCTAACAGGAATTTCCCATTATCAAGTGAAATTATGGCATTAATCGGGTTTCTGAATTCTACACTATTGGATTTCTGCCCGCTGGCATTGATATGCCATATATTATCAAAGCTGCCGCCAAATAGATAGGTCCCATCCTGAAGTTGTTCAACTGCATTTATTATTTTCATTCTTGGAGCAGGAAATTCGACATACATTTCCTCTGTAAAATTGAAGCTTTCATCTACTGTCCCGTTATTGTTAAATATAATGGCATGTTGTCGCCCTGGAGAGAGTAGAGAATTAGTATAAGCACTACCAGTAGCCATAAATTTATTATTGGGCAACGGATAAAGGCCAATAAAATCACTAAGGCTTTCAGGACTAATGTTGGGACTGAACCCCGCTACATATCGTCCGGTACTGGATAGTTTAGTTAGATGATAGTTTTGAACACCATCTGTTTGATAAAAATTACCCGCAACGATAACGCTTCCGTCACTTAAAGGCAGTGTTGCATTTATTTCAGTGGTGGATGAGTGACCACCTTGTATGTTTACGACAAAACTGTTGTCGATCGAACCGTCGCTGTTAAGACGGTACAAGGCACGATACCCTACATCGGCATAGGCTTTGGGCAATCGGAATCCGGCCAATATCTTTCCATCGTCCATAGCTGTTAGAGAGGAGCAGAACTCTCCGATGTTTTTAATATCAACATGAGGATTGAAACTGTTATCCGATGTGCCGTCCGCATTAATTCTTAGAAGACCTTTGTCCGTTGCAACGACCAACTTCCCGTCATTCTGAAGCGTTGCAATCGTAATGTATCCGTTTCCAGCCACATTAATTTTTTGTTGTAGATTGAGCCCTGCAAGATTTTGGGGATTGGTGTCCCCTTTTGGATCATTTTTACTTTTCGAGCAGCTCAATAGGAGTAATGGCGCTATCGCCAGAAATAAGAAGTGTCTGATTGTTTTCATATATTGAATTGAGATTTAATTAACCAGGGTTAGCATACAGGCGGCATTCTCCATGATCTTGGTCGTCTGCCTGTCTTTAATACCTCCAATGAAAAAATCATTTTTAAGATGGTATTTAATGGCTGTTATCGGGGATGACGCCAGTTGTTCATACACTTTCCGGGGAACTTCCTGTAGAACAAACCACTGTTGCGCCTCTACATTCATGACTCTAATCGCCCTTGGTTCCACGTCTGCTGCCGGCGAGATTTCTATCACCTCACCATTTGCAAGTTTGAAGGAGATTTTATCACCTTTTTTAAAGGGAATAGTGCCTAAGTCATTAAAGACAATCCCCAGGCCCAAATACAACTTGCCATCTTGTATCTGAAAAAGAACATCTTTTCCAGCTATGGGATTACCGATTGTCATTTGCGCCCCTTTGGTGACCACATTGGTAAAAGGGTCTTTAAATTCTTTAACGTATTTGCAATTTTGCGCAAGCGCAGGCGTAGCGATAAGGAAAGACCCTAGAATAAAAGAAATTGTATATTTTATCATTATAACAAATTTTAAATATGAGTTGATGGCCAGGATTATTTCACCCCATCTCTTATTTTTTTCTTAGTTTACATTTAGCACCTTCAATCTCCTGTTCCATTTTTTCGCAGGCAATCTTTTCCGTTTTCTTTTTTGCATCATATAATGTAGTGGTTTGATAAACGATGTCGCCATCTTTGGTGCAGGTGCATTCCCAGTTTGCCCTCTTATTACAGGAAGCGGCAAAAAAGCCTGTTATTGCTAAGAATGAAATTGTGGTAAGTAATTTTCTCATTGCATTATATTTTAAGTGTTAAGAATAGGATTTGATTATTTATGCCGTGTAGATCGTTCCGCATTTATTACAATGCCAGGAGCGGAGCCATGCTTGATACAGAGGTGGGTATTTGTTGTTGTTATGCTTGTAGGCATAGATTCCGTAAATGACCGCAGCAGCGAAAAAGAGTAGCATTAAGGGTATATTAAACGACTGGAAAAAGTTAGGGATCAGGAACCCGCCAAAGATGAAACCTATAATCGGTATATAAGATACCTTTTGCGGCGGGGCTGCTTTCTTTGCCAAGTAGGATTGGGATGTACCACTCGTATTTGTGGTTGCAGAACCAAGACCATAACCGCTACCAATACCCGCCCCAAATGTACTGCTGGTTGTTTTGATGTTGCGTGTTCCCGCTTCATAGATAACAGCTAAACGCTGTACATTGTCCGAATTGCATTGTGTGCATTGCATGTTTAAAATATATTTAGATTGTGAACTAATCTTTGCTTTGCGATAATTGCTTTAACCTTTGTAAAAGACTGTATACTGTTTGGATATACCAGCTTTTGCCACCTTTTGCTGTTTTTACTTTAAGCCTGTTCAATTCGTCAGCTATACCCCTGACAGTTTGTACCCCATTGCTTTTTATTTTCTCTATAACTGGTTTAATAGATAATGCAAATGCATCCGCTTTTTCTTTATTCCGTTGTGACAACACCTCTTTCCCGAATTTTCCCAATTCAATCCCCCGCGCTTTTGCAGCCGCCAACGCCAATGTTGTTCTTTTGCTGATATCCTCGCGCTCTTTTTGTGCTACGGCCGCAAGGATATGTAGCGTGAAAGGTTCAGCAAAGGGATTATCAACAACTTTAAATGTGACACCACACTCCATTAATGATGCGATAAAGGACACTCTTCTGCTCAGGCGGTCCAGCTTGGCAATAAGCAGGGTTGCGTCCAGTCTTTTACACTCCTGAAGAGCTGCATTCAATCCCATTCTGCCGTTTCTTAAACCCGATTCTGTTTCAATGATTTCTTCAATCAATACATAACCGTTCCTTAAGACAAAATCAGCGACAAATTTTTGTTGTGCTTCCAATCCAAGCCCGCTACGCCCCTGACGTTCGGTGGATACCCTGTAATATGCGATTGCTCTTTTCATGACATCATAATCTTTTCCACCCCAGAGCGCTTGTCTGTTCAAAAGCAAACCAAGGTTTAACTTTGAACAGAAATTTAACAGTCCGAGGTCTGTTTAATAAAACTTACAATTATTTAATACATTGACTAAGAATAACATAATGAAAATATTTGTCAAGAAAAGTGGTTAGGAATACAACGGTTTGTTCACATACATACGTTCGTACGCATATGAACAAATTTTATGCAATAAATTTCTATTTTTGATTTTGATTTCTTTAATCCCCCTATCCTATGAAAGAAAAATCATTATTTGAAAATGAGTTTGAACAACGCATATTCCAGTTCGATGACGAAGAAAAGATCAAGCATTTTACTGACCAATGGCACGAGCACGAACGGAAGAAAAAAGAGTATGAACGACTTTACTTTCAGCAGGTCAACTCCTACGCAGCACACCGCCAGAAGTTCGGAAATGTAAAAGCACCTGAAAGACCCTATGAATATAAATTAGGTCTTGATCGGAAGTTAATCCGGGAGATGGATGATTCCTTACAAGAAATTGCTCAACAACGCCAGCAATCAGCTACTCCTTCTGCAAATGACAACAGAACAGCAAAGGAAATGACCAGGGAACAGAAAAAACAGGCGTTTCTTGAGCAAATCAAACAAATCCGGGAGGATAATGAAAAGTTTAAGGCAAGGGGACGCGAAAGATAGCCCAATTCCCTGGAACAAATTATTTATAATATATAATTTCGAAATTCCCATATCCAAATAACCATGAATAAATCTTATCTCTATCTTATGGTTGTTTGTGCTGTTCTAAATTTTTGTACCGTTTCTGAAGCACAAACTCCCAATATCCCACAAATTCCCCAACCCTTGCACCCGTCTCGAATAGGAGGGAGCTCTTCCATTACAAATAGAACTTTTTCTAATCCAACCAAGCAGATTAAAATGGGGGCTACAGCAAATGATCTTTTAAAACAGGCTCAAGCGGCGAATCCGTATTACGGATATGGCAACACTCCTGCGGAGAACCAGAAAGTCAATGAAGCACGGATAAGAATGCAAATGGCGAATGACCCGGCCTATAACCCCTCGTTGCGGAACGCAACAGCAAACAGGAATATGACCCATAAAAATCTGGAGATCCTGTTACAGGATATTATCATTCAGGAGAACCAAAGAATAAAGTCCTCACGACAAACAGGCCCTGATTATAAGCCTGATAAATCGCCTTCTCAACAAACTATGGCCTATTCCAAGGCATTAGACGCGCTTAAAGATATGTTGACAGGAAAGAGAAATATATCATTAGCTGATGCCTATTTCCTTATGGAAGATGCTTTTGGTGATCCTTATCTGAATGAAGGAGAATACAAGAAAATCATCAATCAATCCGTGCAATTCATCAAGAAATGGATGACACAAAACTCACTCAATACCCGTGATAATTCCGCTATCAACTATGCTGTCCAACAGTTCATGGGAAAAGAAATACACATATATGAAACTGTTCAAAATACAGAAGGTCTGCCTGCTATTACTACAAAAGTTCATAAACCCTTTCTGTATGATTATATAGACTACGCTGGAGAAAAGGATCACAGAAACTACTTCCTCACCAAATGCCTTGCCACCGGCATGGGGCAATGCAACAGCCTTCCTGCTGTTTACCTCGTCCTTGTCGAAGCACTGGGCGGGAAAGCACATCTTGCAATGGCACCCCAGCACGCGCTGATTAAATATCCTGATAAGGATGGGACAATGCGGAATTATGAACCTACCTCTAATTGGGTCATAAGTGACCAATGGTATCTGGAGCACCTGTTTATCACTCCTAAAGCGATAGCCAGCGGCATATACTTAACCCCATATAATAAGAAACAGATCATTGCAGATATAGTCCTCCAGCTCACTTATGGTTATTTCAGGAAATTCGGAGCGGCAGATCACCATTTTATTCACGAAGCCATAAATCTTGCGAAAAGCCAATTCCCGAAAGATAATAATATTGCGGTCTATTTTTCATACAGCAATCTGTATGCATACCAACTAGCACAGGTCATGCGCAAGCATTCCATACCAACGGTAGATGATATCGCACGCTATCCGGAAGCACAAAACATTTATAAAAAGTGGGTTATCAACGAACAAAAAATTACACAGTTAGGGTATCAGGAAATTCCTGAAGCGCTTTACGAAACCATGTTGAGAACTCAAGAATTCAGGGGACAACAACAGGAGGAATTAAACATTGATGGCAAAGTAAAGCGCAGTCAATTTATCCATATTAAATAATATAATTAATTTTATGCGATCAAAATTATTTGGCCTTTTATTGCTCATTCACGCAATGCCGCTTATAACTGTCGGTCAGGAGCCGAACAACAATACAGATCACTATTTCAAGGCAAAGAATGAAATAGTAGATATGCTCGAAGGAAAAGTCCCTTTAAGCTATGAACGCGCAATTTATTTAATAGAAAACGCCTGGTGGGATGGTGAGCTGGATGATGATTTATTCGATGCTTTCATTGCTAACGGGATCAATCATATAAAAACAATCGAACAGCAAAGTACGTATATCTATCTTATTCCCAATGACCCGAAGCCTTTTCATGAGATTTTAAAAGACAAGAGCAGGGAAGATGCAGGATTTAATAGCACAGCCAGGGTCAACTTTGCCATTTATGCTTATTTGACGGATACATTAAAATTTGTAAGGCCTGATAGTACCTTATATACCAACTATCCGTCCTCCTATTCGCATTCCGATCCGTTTGGCACGGTTGATTGGAAAAACACACAGGTCAGCAATCTGCTTTGGAACGGGGAGGGAAACTGTTTTGCATTGGCATCTCTTTATAAGATATTTTCTGAACGCCTTCATTCAGATGCTGATATTTGTACGGCTCCCGGCCACATTTACATTTCACACAAAGACAATAAGGGTACACAATTCAATATAGAACTGGCGACAAGGTCCTTCCCGGGTGCGGGTACTATAGCCACGTTGAGCTATACAACTATGGATGCCATTAAAAACGGCATCTCGCTTCGACAGCTTACCACCAAACAGGCGGTAGCACTTACACTTGTCTATTTGGCTAAAGGGTATGAAGACAAATTTTCTCAACGGGAAGATTCAGATAGTTTTCTGTTAAATTGTGCTGAACTTGCATTGCATTATGATAGTCTGAACCTCAATGCTATGCTTTTGAAATCAGAAGTATTGGAAAGAATTTTGATAGCGAAGCGGCAACCCATCGAACACCTTCGCTCATACCCGGTCTTTCAGGAATACCAGTCGCACATACAAAAACTTTACTCCCTTGGTTACCGGGAAATGCCAAAGAATATGAAGGACATTTTAATTAGGGGATTGATGAAAGACACCATTACACAATTGGCGCAGAAGAATTACCTGAATGCTGGCAAACTTAAAAGCCGTACAAATCGTACATCCTATGCAAGCCTGTCTGGAGGACTTTTTGATGAGACCATCACCACAAAACCTGTTGAACAGTTCGGCAGTACACTATTCGATACAAGAACACAAACAATTAAAGGCTTTGTTCTACAGCAACAACAGCTCAACAGTTATACCTTTGATCCGGTATTATTTGCCTGGAATATTGACCCCTTAGCTCACAAGGCTCCCGGCTGGAACCCTTACAATTTTTGCTTCAATAGTCCGGTCTATTATATTGACCCGACTGGGGAATATCCTATTTATTTTATGACGAGAAGCTACGCCCCGTTTAAAACATTTGGCCCTGGGAATGAATGGCACGGAGATAATAGGGGGCATAGTATTGAAAAATATGCTTCATACCGTACAAGAGTTATTATCACTCATGATACAGAACTTAAAACAACGCATGCTGATGGGGGTCGGTCCCGTTCATATACAATAGACAAAAAGAAAGATGCATATTCGCCGACTCATACATCTAACCGCTCTAAAGGGTCAGATATAGATGTACACTCTTACGGGGGGAATGAGGCACAAATAGGCGCGCCTGATATTGACCAATTTACAAAATTTACAACCAAAATAGAGGGTAATATAAATAAAGATCATATCTTAAGTATTACAGGCACAATCAGCGGAGATGATTTTCCTAATCAAGAAAGCCTTATTTATGATGCGAAAGGAAATACGCTGTGGTTAGGAAATTTTGAAACATCAGGAGATAGACAGTGGGGACCTGTTAAAAATTTGTGGGGAAAAGATGAAGATGACGTTCACATAAATGTAAACATTCGTATAAAGGTAAATTCAGAGGGGACTTTTAAAGGCGTTATGCAGAAAGATAAAGATGGTAAAGAAAATATGATTTCGATTGATGAGTGGAACAAAAATTTTAGATAGTATGAAAAAAAATAAAAAATTTATAACACTATTTGTATGCTTTTTTGCTGCATATCTTTTGCCGGAACTGTTATTTCCTGATGCAATGCTATATCTTGCCGGAGGACTAGTAGCGAATTCCCTACAAGGAATATTACAAGCATTCATAGAAAACTCCCAAGATAGTCTTGTTTTAATATTATGGGCCTTGATACTTGCTACTTTTACCTTCTTGCTCTTTATTGTAAGAAACAAAGGGTTGAAATACATATTTATCGCACTGCTTTTTATCCTCTTGTATTTCGTTGATTTTGGTCTTTTCAATTTTATAAGTTATGACCCTTCAATCCCGAAAAGGATCATCTTAGATACGCCTTTTAAGAGGACAACATTCAGTTTTTTGCAGATTATATCTAAAAGTTTGATTTTGTCATTTATCGTATATCTAAGTTTGGAAAAGGAAACTAAATAAGTCTCTATTATGACATGAGCCGAATAGAAAAATTATTCGGCTCATTTATATATCGGGTGCATATCAATTTCTTTCAATTGCCACTTCTGGCACATACTTATACGTTTATATGTAAACTGATTTTATGAACTTATAAGTTTAAAAGACAAACCAAAGAGTAACCTTTAAGTCAAACATCCTAATGATAAATATCAATATTTTATGGCTTTATTTTGGTTTTGGTTCGGGGTTTTTCGGTTTATTAATAACGGCATCTAAAGCATCATCGGCATCCTTATGAATGAAATTGGATTGATAACCGATTGTCGTGGATACATTGGAATGACGGTATAACTTTTGCAGCATTTGAATTGGAATAGCATCACCCGCCATTCCGCCAAAAGTATGGCGGGCAATGTGCATTGTCAGCTTGTGTGTTATGCCTGCCGCCGGAGCAACATGCAGACGTAAAATTTTATCCAGCGCACTTGTCTTAAAGGCAATCGTTCGTTGTGTTACAAATTCATTTTCTAAATCCGTATTTTTTAATTCAGGAAAAATCAGGTCGTTTTCATTTTCCTTGAATTGCTCATAGTGCTTTAAAATTTTTACGGCTTGATCTGGTATTTTCAAAGAGCCTGCCTTATCATTCTTTCCCATTGAATAATGGAGTCGGTAGTTTTGGAAATCAGACCATCGGAGGCGTAAAATATCCGACACCCGCATCCCTGCAAAATAGAATGAAAACAGCCATAAGCGCCGTGCGTGGTCATGGCGAGGGTCTTCCAATTCCAATGTTTCAAGACTGCTAACATCCTTTGGGGAAATCCCGATTTTCTTTGAATCGGGAAATTTGATTTTTATTCCGTCATCACCGCCGAAAGGAGATATTTCCTTTGTAATGATCTTGTTTTTGCGAGCATGTGCAAAGACGGAACGAATAGCAACAAGATGATTGACTATTGTACGCTCACCAATGGGTTTCTTTGGTGTTCTGGTTGTCTTGCTAACCTTGCCAATATGGTAGGATTTCAGGAATGCCTGAAAGCGTTCAAGCAATCCCGCTGTAATGTCTGTAAATGCAATATCGCCATTATTCAGGAATTCTCGAAAATGACCTATACGAGGCTTGTCCGCCGTGTATTGATTATACTTTCCAGATGAGTGGAGGAACTTTAAATAATCCTCTGCCTGGGCAAAGAATGTTTCTGAAACTTGGGGTTTGATTTTCTGCTTAATCGCTTTGACACTGGAAGTCTCTGTTTTCGTTTCAGCTTCAATAGCTACATCATTAGCCTCTGCCAATTTCTGCAAAAGGAAATTGTTTAATCTTTTGGCATTAGGATGTGATTTTTTGACACGTGCGTTTTCCTCATCCCAATCAGTGAACTTGATGGAATAACCAGTATGGATAAAACTTTGTTTTCTATCTTTGACAATACGAATTGCCAAAGGCATTGTACCGTCTTTATTCAGCTTTTTTCGGAGTACGATTTTTACGCTTGCCATGTTGTACCTGAAAATTTGGGTACAACATAGGTACAACATTTTTTGGATTTATCTGATGTTTGGTGAATTTATTTAATAAAAATAATACTGATAATCAATTGTATGACTACATATCAATCCATACAAAACCAATAAAATAAGGACTGAAAATCCTTGTGTCGCCGGTTCGATCCCGGCCCACACCACGCTTTAAAGTCTTCCTTAACGGGGGGCTTTTTTTATTGTCTGCCATTCCATGACCCTGTTTGCAGGCTTAACCGATCATCTTATTTCAGCATCAACACCCGGTCTTTAAAACAGACGTTTTCAACAATCCCGCATTCAAAGGATTATTCCCGATGTCTGCCTATCCCACAGCCCACGACAACGAAGCCATTGCCTGATATAAAGATAGTGTGGTACGGTATGCTAGCTAAAAATAACAGGCATAATTTAAACCCATAAAGCACGAAACAGTGTGCCTGAATTTTCGGGCACACTTTAAATTTTCTGTAGAATTATTGATGTGGTGTATTGGGTAGTTAGATATACAAAGAGATCAAAAAGTCGCAATTTTGTTATATATTTCAATCCTGTTATTAATCTATAAGATTCATTTAAACACCATTTTTATGAAAGCCCCCTTATTGTGTTTCCTGTTATTCGCCAGCAGTATTACATTTGCTCAAAATTCAAAAATCACACAGCTGCTCAATAGCCAATTGCAAAAAGAATACAATAAGTTTTTTGATGAACATGACCAATCAATATTTAAAATAATAGAACCTTTTCGGATAGACAATAAAGGCGTTTTGACCGTTAGCATTAGCTGGGACGGCAATGCTTCAGGCGGTAAAACAAAATACCTAAGGAAGGTACCGATTGATAAAATCATAAAACTGGATAAAGATCATAATGTAATATTTGTGACTGAAGCAGATGATGTCGTAGAGATTAAAACGGAATATGACAGCAAAGGCAATATATTACGGGAGAGCACCCAAAAATCTCATTTGTTTTTTACTGAGATCAATAGAGAAAAGCACAATATAAAATTCAGGGATCAGGTCATTAAAGCCTTTAAAAAGGCAGGTCATACGATCACAAGCGAATATTGGTGGGATTAAAAGCATAAGGTTATACCAAGTTATAAACTTGCAAATTCACAAAATACGATCCCCCAAAATCTTTCGTTTTTTATAAATTACGTCACTTTTCCATACGCAAGGAAGAAATGGTTATACGATAAAATACCAAAGATGACCCCGTCACCAACAGTTATTTCCTCTTGCATAGCAATTCACCCACCCATCCAAAATAAAACTGGTTGGTCCTCTGGTTTGCCTTTCCACGTAACCATTACCCGAAATAGGAAAGGATAGAACACCGGATTGCATTTAACACCTGTGAAGTATTTTTCTTTACCTTGCTGACCTTGCCTAATATAATATTCAGAAGCGCTCCGGAGCATACCTTTTCGGATTTCCAACACAGGAATTATGGCTCCTGTTCTTTATTGAGATATAGGTATTCTACTTTACTTTGTGGTATATAATAACCACTGGCTTTTTTTCATTTTCCCCGTGCAAAAATGCCGGACAGCCCCCTGAGCGTTCAGATATATCAGGCCGCCATTGCCAGGGAGCCGGACTATGTGCTAAAGCAAGGGCTTTAAAGTCCTAAAAAATAAAACAATAATTTCAAATTAACTATTTGTTAAAAATTTAAGTATCTTAGTGGTATAATTACTGAATTGTCTCTTTGAAAAATTTTCTCAAAGTCAGGCAGGGAACCTTAAACCATTGAAAGTTATAACCGATTGATCCTGGCAGACCAACTCTACCTGATCTTTCATTCGTTTATTACACATCAGCAGGTATTATTTAGTTTCTAATTTCAATAATTATAAAAATGTATAAAAAGTCTATACTCCTCACTTTATTGCTGGGCGGAGCGCTCATTGGCAATACATCTTTATCGGCTCAGTCCGCTTGTCCGTCACCCACCGGTGTTTCTGCATCATCAACAACAATATGTATTGGTAATCCCGTTACACTATCGGCAACCTTACCTTCCGGTACCACTGCCATCAACTGGTACACAGCATCCACCGGTGGTACACCCGTAGCGACAACCTCTTCATCAAGCACCACCTATACACCACCCGCCACGGGAACCTATACTTTTTATGCCGAAGCGACAGGAGGAGGTGGTGGCAATACGGTTAATAATTTCTCCTATACAGGCGCAGCGCAAACGATCACGCTTCAGCCCGGCTCCTATCAGATAGAATGCTGGGGAGGAAACGGCTATACACAAACTGCCGGATATAATGGTAAGGGAGGATATGCCACCGGAACACTAACGCTCACTACTGCTCAGACAATTTATATTTACGTAGGCGGCCTAGGCACTTATCCCACCACTGGCGTATCCGCCAATACCTGGACATTTAATGGCGGAGGAACAGGGTATCCGAATAACAACGCCTCTTATGGACATGGCGGAGGCGCTTCTGACGTAAGAACAGTAGGCGGATCATGGGATGACGCCACAAGCCTGTCAAGCCGGGTAATTGTAGCCGGCGGCGGCGGTGCAGGCAGGAATTCCTCTTATATCGGAGGTAACGGTGGCGGACTGACCGGCGGAACGGGTACCTATTTTAGCCCTGACCAGGCGGGCGGGCCGACAGGTGGTTCTCAGACAGCCGGGGGCACCAATACTCCCTGGACCGGGCTGACCCTGGCCACATTAGGCAAAGCTATGACCTGGAACGGCAGTACATTAAGCGCGAACTTCCTTGCCGGCGGCGGAGGAGGGTACTACGGCGGCGCTTCAGGCAGAGTAGCCGGGGGTGGAGGATCTTCCTACATTGGCGGCGTAACAAGCGGCGTAACGATCATGTATGGCCAGACGGGCTTTGTAGCCAATCCTGACGCTACAGGAAACGGCTATGTAAGAATAACGGGACAAACAAGCTGCACACCCGGACCGAGAGTGGCTACAGCCGCAGTTTTTGTAAGCGATACGCCGGATGTTGATCTCGGCATCGATATTGCTGTCTGCAAGGATGTAACCAATAGTGTAACGCTCGACGCGGGCAATCCCGGCTATTCGTTCCTGTGGGATGACAATTCTGTCAATCAGACCCGCAACGTAACCCAATCCGGCACCTACTATGTAAAGGTGACCAATAATCACGGATGTTCCAGTTCAGATACGATCAAGGTCACCTTTAACCTGAGTCCGGTCGTCAACCTGGGAGCGGATACCACCATCTGCCCAGGAACGCCACTGGTGCTGAATGCCGGAAATCCCGGCGCTACATATTTATGGGATGATAACAGCACCGGCAGCACAAGAAGCACCACTGTAAACGGCACTTATTATGTAAGCGTAACCAATAGCTTTAGCTGCTCAGCTTACGACACTATAAATATTGCTTACTTCCCTGTTTCAAATCCGGCATTAGGCCCTGATACCTCTATCTGTATGCAGGAAACCATATTATTAAATCCAGGCGCGTTTCGTGAATATCTCTGGCATGATGGCAATAGCTCAAGAACATATCTGGTTACGGATGCAGGTTCCTATAGTGTAAGGATTAAAGACTATAATGGCTGCTATGCATATGATACTATACTTGTAAGCATCATACCCAAAGCACAGACCGGGGGCTTTAGCTTTATTCCATATTTTTATGAACAATTAGGAAAAGTACAATTCGCAGCAATTAACCCTGTAAATGTTACAGGATATCATTGGGATTTTGGCGACGGGAATTTTAGTACGCAACCCAGTCCGCTACATACTTATGCCAGCCAGGGCTATTATAACGTAAAACTGGTTGTAAGTGAGGATAGATGCGGATCCGCCTTATATGACCAAATCATAAATATTGAATATAAAGAAACGGGTATCGATGAATTGACTAAAGATATTAAAGTAAAGGTTTACCCCAATCCTGCCAATAGCGACCTGTATATTTCCTTTGACGATGACAGGATAATTGTCCAGGAGCTGCACATATTTGATGCGCTCGGCAGAAGACACCACATTCCTTATACGCAAAACGGAAAAGTTTTAGAGCTGTCTTCCATTTTATTGTCATCCGGGGTATACAGCGCCAATATCATTACCAATAAAGGTGCTTTGAATACGAAGTTTGAAATATTAAAATAGGATGGGTCTCTACTGACCTGAAGTAATCCTGAAAATTTCACAACCCCCAAAAAGTCAAGCACTATTTGGGGGTAATTTTATGGAAAGAAAGATGCTGAATTTGTAACCTTGCTGCAATAGCAATTTTGACTTGAAATGCCGCGCGATTTCCTGGCCGGGACGGATAACGCTGTTTTTGAAACAGGACTTTACATGTATCAATAAAATACTCGCCACCATTCGATATGGTGGCGAGTATTTGCGCATCAGCAATAGAACTATTATCAACTTAAATTTTAAACGCTTTGAACAACAATCAATAATGTAAACATTTTATTGAAGTAGGTATCGGCTTATGCTCCGCAGGGAACGCAGCCGACATCCTCTGCTATTGCTTTAAGCCTCGCAGCACGAACTTTTCCCGACCTGCTATGATCTCAATAATGTAGTTGCCGGGAAGCAGATGCGCTGCCGGAATACGTACAACTTCAGTACCCTGAGATTGCAGACTTCCTGCTTTTCTTCCATCCATTGAATAGATATGAATCGTCAGGTCATCATCTGCAAATTCTTCAGGAATGATCACTTCCCAATCCTGTGCTGTCGGATTAGGGACGAGCCTGAAAGATCGGATACTGGCGGGCTCCAGTATTGTATCCATCCTTACTTCCCCACCCCCGGAATATTCAAATCCATGCCTTCCGTACTCCCCTGTGAGCTGCTCGACAGGTATCAAGGAAGAGCATTCCGGAATATATATCCTGGTATAATAATACTTAGTGGGAGCATCGTAAGGGATTTTTAAATAATCTCTCTGATACCCTGATAGTAAGGGGCCCCAGGGAGAGGAGGCATCAGCCTTCCAACTGTACAGGGCTCCGGGAAGATTAGGAACAACTTTTGTAATAAAATAGTTGGTATCCACAGGATGGGTCATATTCTCATACTTGAATATTGCTCCATATTGCAATCCCTCCTTGAATATTATCTTCGAAGCGCCACATTGCGCTCCTGCCATCTTCGGCACAATAGTTGCCTTTAAGAACCGATGGTAAGCAGTGGTCCCACCGGTACTCCTTACCACAACCTGGTTGTTAGAATAGGATACAATAATAAGTCCTGAACTGACTTCCCAGGTAGTGGTGGCGCCGGCAGGAACATTTACATCCAGCTTAAACGTAAAGTTTACCCCGGGGCATAAGAAACGGTCTCCACCTACCTGTTCTATCTTTGTCGCGCATATATTGGGACATCCATCCTTACCATACCTGATCTCTTCCATAGCCCATCTTGCCGACCGTTCATTGATCCTGACATGGTCACCGTTATTTGCTGCAGATTTGTAGTACTGGTCTACTTCAGTAAAGTAGTTATCAAAATCTATAGCGCCTTCACATACCAAGTTCCTGTTATTGATATTCAGCGTTGCCCAGTTGAAAGCAGGATTTTTAAATCCCAAAGTGCTGGCAATCGGCATAAAGCAATGCCGGTCACCAGAATAATAAGGGAGCGTTCCGTTTCCGACAACATCAATCAGACCCCAGATCAGGCTTGATACGGGAAAATGTCCCAGGTCTAACCCCTCTTTTACCTGTCTGGCAGCATTATAGGTCCCCCCAGGGGCCGCATCTATATTTCCATACGGGGTTGTATTATTATAGGTATAGGAGTATGGGCTCTTAAATTTCTTTTTAAAGTAAAATGCCTCAAATGAACCGGAAGACGGCAGGTGCCAGGTTTTCATATCCGCCAGGTTACCCAGGGATATACCCGTAGCCACATCGTACACATTGTAATGCATCATCAGTGAACCGGAAGTCTTATACTGGCCGCTGTTGTTGCCGTTGACCAGTGCAACCTTGCGCAAGCCGTCAGGATAACCCATAGCATCAATATTTCCCTGCCAAGTATTATGAAACGGCTCGGAATTGGTTATTACCGGGAAAGTCCATCCCATGAAAGGCAAATAAGATATGCCGAGCTGGTGGATCAGCATCTGTCTTGCTGCAACTGAAGCCAATTTGGTATTATATTTATCTAATGCATCTTCCTTATCTAAATAATAGCCGGCATAGAATATGGCCATTTGCAGCCCTATGGGGATATTAGCGCCATGGTTGGGGCTATCGAATGCTATAAAGAGTCTCGTATTGTGATTCATACCATGATCTTCCATATATTTCAGGGCATAACGGGCAATCTGCCCGCCCATGCTGGGACCGATAATGACGATCTCCTCGGAGCTCCCGTTGCTGATAAGCTCCTGCTTTACTTTATTGATCAGGGCAATCAATACCATAGCATTGCGCTCTATATAATCCGCACCTCCGTCCCTGCTGTAAATGCCCCTGGAAACATCTCTATACCTGGGGAAATTAAGCACGACAACATCATAGCCTTCAACACGCAGGTCATCTCCAAAATGTTTTGAGCTGCCATAAGATAATAAATTCCAGATATCATTGGGATGTTCCTGATTCGCATTCTGGGGATCGAAGCCATCTATAACTATAATGGGCTTTGTAATCTTGTTATCAATACAGTCCCCGGGCGCTGTACTGTTCATCTTATAGAATACTTTGTATTCCCCTTTACCTTCAGTAGCAGTAGCCTCATTATAGCCTTTAAACTTAAGGGATGGACCGGACCATATTACTTGCGGAGTATCCCCACTGTTACACTCATAGGTAGTGACAGAAGAAAAGGTTCCGGGCTCCGCAAACAAGTACCATGGAAAAGTATGCACAATTCCCGGCGTAATGCTGATATCCAGGCTTATTGACGGCCTGCCCGAAGGACCATTGACTATATTAAGGTTTTTGGTTTGTCCCGGTGCAAGCACAATATTCTGATTGCCGCTTCGTATCGTGATTGTCACACTTTGATTCAGAAATTTACCGCTGACCATTTTCACATCAGGGTCAAAGTAAAATTTCTGCATACCGGCTTTGATCTCGTCAGCAGCTATGACGGGTAATGAGCTTCGGTTGACCAGGTATGCTTTCTGAGGTGTTACACCATCGTAGTACCAGCCGCTTTGCTGGTTCTTTACAATATATCCGCTGTCTTCTGCGTAAGGAGCAATATTGTGGAATTCATAATCAATATATCCTACTGTAATGCCTTTACCTTCAGCTTTGTTGGTTATTACTCTTTGTCTCACTTCTCCGCTTGTCATTAACTGCCCCCTGTTATAAGTTGCCAGGTACAATTCATGCCAGGCCTGCATCAGGTATTGATAGGACAGGGAATCAGCCTGCGCATTAAAATGGTGCAGGTTGGCCCATTGATGCACTCTGTCATACAGGACCTGGATATTATTTTTACTCAAATGTCTGAACAGGCTATCCTGTTCGACCCAGTAGGGTACCAGTGGCGGGGAATTTTGCTGTGCGGAGAGCTTTATGGTCCCGGTAATCAGGAAAGAAAGCATCATCAATCTGTAACAGAACTTTGTCATAATATTTAATAGTGATTGGTTTAACTTGTTAGTACTACAGGGAATCTCTTCCTGTCATTTCAGGTATCCTTTATACAAATGATGCCAGCTAATCCGTAGAATCCGAATCATTCGACAGGATATAAATTTTTTCCGGGGCAGAGCCCGTTTTTCAAGGAAAGTCAGCGCACTGTTGCATACAGTAAAAGCCTCCTGGGCAATTACTGAATAACCTACAGATACTGACCCTTAACATCAATATTGACCACACACTTTCATCTAAGGAAAAAACGGCAAATGCTTATTGAGGCCCCGCTTACACATTATAAAACTAAATTTACATTTTTATATTAATAAATATAAAAATATTTTTTATAAAAAAATAAGAAGAGCTCTTAAGCGAAAGGCCGGAGCAGCCAAGCGCATTGAAACATCTGAGAGGGAAACAACCTATAAACAGCCACAATATTATTATTTCAAGTAAATTATAAATAATCAAAGCCCTGTGGTTTATTCCACAGGGCTTTGATTGAGCCGGTCAAAATAAGGCACGGTACAAAAGTGGCCTATTCGGACTCCTGCATTTCTTTTACATTAGATCACCTTGAGACAAGCACTTTACCTGTTTTCAATACACCATTTTCATCTGACAGCACCACATAATACACACCGCTGTTCAAATCATCAATCATAATTGCCTGACCTTGTCCGACAGCACCAATCTCCTTAACTAACTGACCGGTCTGATTATATATATCCAGATATACCTGCTGCTCCTTCATACCAGGAATGCTGACAAGAAAATAATTACCGGCGGGGTTAGGATATATTTCAAGTACTGTATTTACACCGGGCGAAGCAACAGATGTGGATGGGACCTGAATTTTATTGGATGTATCCGATTCACAGCCATCAAGAGTGACAACAGCGTAATAAATGCCGGCAACAGAGGGCGTAAAGGTCTTATTAACCTCTCCGCTAAGTCGTCCTGAAACATCATGGTACCATTGATTACCATAGTCTGCGCTGGAGCTTAATATACCTCCGTTATTGGTAATAACCGGTGTTACCGGGGATTGTGCGATTTGCGCCTCATATGCAGCAATCCAGGACGGGATCGTTATATATTCCGTACAGGCATAAGAAAAGCCAAAACCATGATTCCGCGCGCCAAGCGTAATATTGACAGCAGCAGGCGCATTTGTAATATTTTGGGCAACAACTAATACACGGTTCAGGAACGGGAGCTCCGAAGCAGTCGGGGGACGAGTGCCGGTATAATGCTCGTCTGTTAAAACATAATCGCATTGTGTCAGGAGCCATGGATCAAACGATTGAACCCCCGGATTTAAAATGAGCTTCAGGTTTAACTGCTGACACTTGTTATATATTTCAGAAATATATTGTTTGGCATTTTGACCGGGAAACCCGGATACTTCGTCCAGGAAAACTCCGGTAGCCCCATCATTTTTTATGCCCTGAATGCGGCTGAGGTTGACAGTCAGGTCTGAAGTATCAGCACCTCCCTGATGATGCGTTCCCTCCCATCCGCCGGAAATATAGCTATATACCTCTATACCTAACGGAGTATATTCATTCGGATTGCACCCCACAAAGCCATTAATTTCACCCCAAAAGCCATGAGGAGTATTATCAATTAAAATGTCCGGCCTGATCGCTTTAATAGTGGTCATATCAGTGTTAGGCTGATTGTCGTCATGATAATGATAATTGATCATACAGATTCTGGGCCTGCAATCTATTAATTGCGCCTGCAATAAGCTAAAACTACAGCACAAAAGGAAAGTAAATACGCTTCTCATATTTTAAATATGTTAAGTACAATATAAATATAACATTTTTATTTTATTTAATAAAATTTAACAGATTAAATTTTATTATTTAATATTATTCTGAATTCTGAAAAGGGATACAAGTATGGTCATCCGGATAAAAAAAGACCCTGATTAAATAGCCTGCCGGGCCCGAAAGATATGCCTACGATCATTCAAATCAGGCTGCAGGATTCCAGTTTTTTCAAACGGGTATAACTACTTGACCCTAAAAGCAAAAGGCCTGCCGGGTATGGCAGACCTTTTGCTCTCAACGGATATACTGATTTTCTATTCAAACAAAGCTACGGCTCCGTACTTATGGCTGCCGTACTATTTCAATACCACCAGGCGTTTCACCCGGATGATCTTACCATTATTAACCAGAGTGTAGGTATATACACCTGCAGGCAGGTTCATTAAATTCACCTGTACACTTTGCCGGCCTTCTGACAGTACATATTCCTGCACTGCCATACCCATCACATTACGTATAACCAGCCTGCTGTTAGAAGCATCGTCAACAGCCAGGTCAACATCAATGCGGGTATGGGTCTGAGCAGGGTTAGGCACTGCATCATACAATATGCTCATTCCGATAGTGAGGGGGTTGTCCACCACTTTTGATGTAGGTAATGGCGGCAGCTGCTCCTGCTCATGGTGCCACACTTCACCGTAAGCAAAGGCGAGGAGGCTTTTAGCCCTGGCACTGATATCAAAGCTGTCCTCGGCAATTTCTCTTATCTGTGCGAGCTCTCCTGGAGTCAATTCATAAATACTGCGGCTCTTCTGCTTCAATGCACGCAGTATGTCATAGTATGCCAGCCAGGCAGCATACTCTGCTGCATCCACGTCCAGGGCAATTTTACTCAGTACATCATCCAGCTTGCCATAATCTTCCCGCTCCAGGTACAAGGCCGGTAACAGCTTCATAACATCGGTGTAAGGTATGGCTTCCAGGAAATCAACCAGCCGCTCCATGTCATCCGTCTCATTAAAGTGCTGCACAATCCCTGCAAACTCCGCCATCTGCTGGGTGGTCGGCGGACCAACCACCTGGGTCGGCCAGCTCTGGAAAGCCTCATCCGTCATACGATCTATGGCGGATTCTACATTAGCCGCCAGGCCGCACATCGAATTCGGATCTTCACCTGTTCCGTTACAGCCAATATTATTAAAGGTACCGCTTATATTAACCGGTACCTGGGCCGGGTCTGCCGCCCAGTAGTAATAAGACCAAGCAGGATTATTCAGGTAAGAGGCAATATGCCTGATCGCGGTAGGGCTGAAAGTATTACCCGCACGGTAGTTCGAAAAAACAGCGCAACCATTTCCCTGATCCTTTAGCTGACCGCTGGAAGACTGCGGGTTCAGCACGAAGTTATAATCACCACCGGTGAAATGGTTACAGAGCAGGTCCAGGTAGGGGTTGTTCTTCTGAACAGTGATACCCAGCCTTGCATCGGCAATATGATTGTCAATCACCCTGGAGCCGGTGGGCAGGGAACTATTGATCGTAATGCCCCTGGTATTGGGATTACTGCCCGAATTAAGTATCGTATTGGTGGTAATCGTGAGGCCCCCGGCGTTATCAGCATAGATGGCCTCTCCCTCGTGCAGGTAAGCCATCAGCCCTTTTATATACACATAATTCAGCGGATAATTGAAAGTATTACCCTGTGCATAGGAGAAATTATCAGCAAATACAATGCCCGTACCCAGGCTGTCAAAGGTGCAGTTCATCACTTTCACACTTCTGAAAGGATTGTTACTATGGTTGCCTATATGAATGGCCTGCTTATATCCCTTAAAGCTGCTGTTCTGAATACGGAAACCGGCATCTTCAGAGTAAATGGCGCGGTTACGCTGCTCCAGGTCAAAGAAAGGGGTATTCATTGGAATGGTATTTTTAAAGGTGCAATTATTGATCAGCACGCCCCGCTCATTATAAGAGGAGACCATCGGAAAATCCTTACGGTTACGGTTGGTAGGGGCCTCAGCATTTTCCGTCAGAAAGGTCACATTGGTAAAATAACAGGAGGTTCCTCTCGCGTAGTTAGGATAGTCATTGAGTTCCACCGCCCGGCTGCAATCTTTAAAAGTGCTGTTCACAGCCTGAATGATCCCCCCGCCTATACCTGTACCCACAATGTAATCCCTCACACCTTCATAGGCATACTCTATGGCAGCCTGGTTTCTCATGACCAGGGTACCCTGGTTATGCTCGTAAGGTGGTGCGTTCTTGTCACCATACAACTGTATGCCCAGCCAGGAGCTCTTAGGATGATAAGCAGTAATAGTACCGCCGTCTATCACCAGCTTAGCCCCCCTTTCTACCAGGATACGGGACCCGGGAGGCATCTGCACCTCGCAGGTGATCGTCAGCGTATTTCCTGCTTTTACGATGATATCCTGGTATACCCTGATAGCAAAGTCCCAGGTCTGGTCACTTGTGATCTGCCAGGGCAGGATATCCGGCGGACCAACAGGATAGATAAAGCGGGCGGAAGAACTCAGGTGTGCAGCCCGCTGCATCCTTCCCATTTGTGTAGGTGATAAGTAATGCTGCGCATACCAGATTTTCCCCATAAGATTGTTGGAACACTTATCTTTATTGGCCGGCAGGCTGGGATCACAACCTGCAGGATTTGGGAACATGCAAAAACTGGTGCTTGGCCCAAAAACATCATACAGAAATTCGTTTGCATTGATCATACCACCGATACATTCTCCCTGATCGTGGGTATGATAAAGAGACAATGCATGTCCGACCTCATGCATAAACGTTGTATATTGTGCCCATTCATTATTATAACTTCCGAACATAATAATTCCATGACCTGTTGTACCTGATTTATTGAAAGAAAACCAATTAGGGTAATACGCCAGGCCCTGGTTATGACCTGTACTAACAGTGTCTCCCTCATAGGAATAATTTACCAGAAATACATTCAGGATACTGTCCTGGTCAGCATAACCATATTGATCCAGGTGATATTTCGTACTCTTCGACTTCTGACCATAGCCAGACTGTGAGCTTTTCATATTTTCATGCGTGGTCACACGATTAATATCCACGACCTTGAACCGCAGTTTAGAATCTTCTATATAACATTGGGTACTGCAGACCTCGGTACGGGGATTATAAGGCGTACCATTGTGGCTGAGGCTGATATTGGCATTGTTACACCATTCTTCCAACATGGCAACAATTCTTGAGTTATCAGCCGAAGTATTTCCAAAATGCTGCGGATAGCCGTAATTAGGCGCATAAAAGGTGTTAGTGACAACTATGACCCTAAGCTTTACTACCTTGGGGGTCGTAGTGTGCGGGTTTTGAAGCGGGAAGGGCTTGTAATGCTCTACCTTCCTGAAATAGTCAGTGAAGGCAGCCGAGGCTTTATTACAATCAGCGGCAGGACCCCGTTGTGCTGTATTGCCCGGGCTGGAAGGCTCCGTAAAGCATTGTGCAACCGCATCCTGGCCAGGCGCATGAAGCAGGCTCATCACAAGCATCATGGCCCTTGTGACGGAAAGGAATGTTTTTTTCATAGTATTCTCTTTAGAGTTATAAACAACTCAAAATATATAAAATATTTGTATCTATATAACAATATATAAACAAGAAAATATTATTAATAATAAATCAATGTAAGAAAATCACCCGAGCCCATAAAACGCAACAACAGTATCTCCGCTTCGAAAATCCGGACCATTTATAAAATATACAAAAGTACCCGGACACTATACAGCAACCAGATAATAGCTGACCTATAAACTTATACCGGATATCCTTCGTTGAGCAGTGCTCTATCTGCGGGCCAGAGACGCTTTTTACTATAAGAGACTTAAGGTGTTGGTCATTCCGAATGGATGTAAGGCATCTCTTATAATAATGGGCAGCTTATAATGGCTTTGTTGCCTATATATAGATAGTCAGTTATTGATAAATAGCAGAAAATCCAGGGTACTTAATATAGACTGATAGTTCATCCTGACCATTAAAGCAGATTTCAGCCAGGTATTGCAACAGCTATGCCCGTTATAACATCCCATATAATACACGAATTTTTCTTCCGCCCGTCTCTACACTAAAAGGAGCCACAGTTGAACTGTGGCTCCTGGTCCTTGCATTATAGATGTTCCGTGAATATATTCCAATAAAAAAGGGTTGTAATTGCTTACAACCCAAAATAGAATCCTGATAAAGGCATCAGATGGATATATCTTCTATTTTGAATTGTATGGACCCTGCCGGGATCTGGATGTCTGCAATATCCCCGACTGTTTTGCCCAGTAACCCTCTGGCAATAGGCGATGCGGAAGATATCTTACCCGCTTTGAGATCGGCTTCTTTTTCCGAGACGATCTGGTATACAACAGACTTCTTTGTTTTGGTATTATATACTTTTACCTTACTCAGGATAGACACCTTGGAGGTATCAATATCTTTTGTATCAATGATCCTGGCAGTAATAATAGCCTGCTCCAGTTGCGCTATCTTCGCTTCGTGGAGCCCCTGCGCCTCTTTAGCCGCATCATATTCCGCGTTTTCTTTCAGGTCTCCCTTTTCCCTGGCCTCAGCAATGGCTGCCGCGATCCCGGCCCGGCCGGTCGTCTTCAGCACACTCAACTCTTCTTGCATTGCAGCCAAAGTCTCTTTGGTTACATAATTTACTGACATAACATTTAGAGTTTAAAAAATTAATAATTTTTTGACAAAAAAATAAACACAACATATACTCATGATCGTTACGCCCATGAGTATATGTTGCGCCTTCCTTACAAAGATAATATATTTGTTTTAATCCGACAAATATAACAAGGGAATATTATATTTTGTAACCCTGTCCCTTAAAGGCCTCTACTTTTTCAGCGATCGCAGGATCAGAAAGAGCAAAAACCCTTGCACACAGCACCGCCGCGTTACGCGCGCCGGCCTTTCCTACAGCCAGCGTACCAACAGGCAGACCTGCAGGCATCTGAACGATAGAATATAAGGCATCGATACCACCCGGCAGTCCGCCGTCCAGCGGCACACCGAACACCGGTAAGGAGGTATAGGCCGCACATACACCAGGCAGCGCCGCCGCCATACCAGCCGCTGCTATCACCGCTCCGTAACCGTTTGCCTGGGCATTGACCATATGCTCTTTTACCTGCTCAGGATTCCTGTGAGCAGATGCCACAATCATGTCGGATGCTATGCCGAACCAGCTCAGCCATTTCTGGCTCTCCTGCATTACAGGTTCATCAGATACCGAACCCATTATAATCATTACTTTCATAAATATAATTTGGATTTATACGCGCAAAAATATATTACAAACCTGAATTAACCTTAAAAAAAGTAAATTTGTGGATTCATTTTTACATAATATTATACTCCAACCCATGAACAGATCCCTGCAGGACAAAGTGGTACTCATCACCGGGGCCTCCCTGGGCATCGGAAAAGCGCTGGCTTTTGATGCTCTGGCAAGAGGAGCGCGTGTAGCCGTTTGCGCAAGAGATATCGGAAAGCTCAACGAAACATTCAAAAACGTACCCGAACAGGATATTTTCAAATTCCAGCTGGACGTGGCAGATGAGCAGGCCTGCTATGCCTTTGTCGCGCAGACCATCAACAAGTTCGGCAAAATAGATGTACTGCTCAACAACGCCGGCATGAGCATGCGTGCGCTTTTTGAGGATCTCGATGTAAAGGTGCTGAAGCAACTGATGGATGTGAATTTCTGGGGAACGGTATATATGACCAAAGCGGCGCTGCCCTATATCAAAAGAAGCAAAGGCGTGATCCTGGGCGTCAGCTCTATCGCCGGCTACCGCGGGCTGCCCGGGAGAACAGGCTACTCTTCTTCCAAATATGCCATGCAGGGCTTTATGGAAGCGCTGAGGACAGAGCTGCTGCGTACAGGCGTTCACGTGATGTGGGTATGCCCCGGCTATACCACATCCAATATACGCAATACCGCACTGGGAGAAAAAGGACAGCCTATGCGGGAAACCAATATGGATGAAAGCAAGATGATGAGTCCTGAAGCCTGCGCCCGCATCATCCTGGACGGGGTGGAAAAAAGAAAACGCACTATTATAATGACCACCCAGGGCAAACTGACCGTCTGGGTCAATAAGCTGTTCGGGGGACTGGCCGATAAGCTGGTCTATAAGCATTATTTAAAAGAAGGAGACCTCAATCTTCCTGAATAGCCTCCTTGTCGCGGTATAGGCAGCTCCCGAACCTGCCGGCCGGGAGCTGCTTGTCGTTATATGCCTTACTTCTTTTTATAAAGATTCCCGTTCTTGGTTTCCACTACCCGGACTTTACCTTCGCTGAGGAGCTTATTAAGCAGGCTCCCCGCCTCGGGCAAGGTCATATTACCCAGCTCTGCCAGCTCCCGTACCGTAAGCGTCGGATAGTAGCTAAACAGCTGTTCCCAGGCTGTCCCGTATGTACGCTTTTCCGCCGCAGGATAGATCTGCCTGATGGCGCGTTCAAAATGTTCATAAGGCCTGAAGCCGTATACCACCTCCGTACGTCCTGACGTATCGGCGACAAATACCGTAGGGAATCCTCTTACGCCCATCCCGGCAGCCAACTTCAGATCGGTCTCAAATGCAGCACGGGCCCGTCCTTCATAATCTTCCCGTAAAAGCAGCGTATCCAGTCCGGCCATACCGGCAGCTTTTTCCAGGTGCTCCCACCTGGTAATATTCTTCCTTTCCAGGAATACCATCTCCCGTAAAATTCTCAGAAACGCTATTGCCCCGGCCTCATCCTGCAACTGTGCGGCTTTAAAAGCTATGGACGGGGGAAAAGAGGAGGCCAGCGGATCCTGCAGCCAGACATCCCCGTCAATAGGCATATTGTAATGCCGGCTTACCTCGTCCCAGTGATGCGCCACATCAGAAGGCTTGCTGATTCCCCCACTGTTATAATTCCAGTCACGCAGCAGACCACCCATATGATATTCAATCTGTATATCATCACCGTATTCCAGCTTCAGCTTTCTCAACTGCGGCTCTATGCCCCAGCAGGAAGAGCAGATAGGATCGGTAAAGTAAATGATCCTTACCGGCCGGGTGCCGGTACCTGCAAGAGCAGCGGAATGAGCCTGGTCTTCCTGACCGGGCATAGCACATACGCCCGTAGCCGTATCACACAATAAAGGTTGGGATGTTTTGTTCATAGCCGTATTATTTTGACCTTTACACGTTATAAATACAGGCACCAGGCAAACCGATAGCGCCAGCATTTTCAGAAAAGATGTCAGGGGAATCATCATTATTGTAATTATAGTTTTTTATCTTTAGCTGTCACAAAATTCCTTTATTCCCGCCTTTAAAACAATAAGTCAGAAAAGAATGACTACCCGGTCTCCCCTAAATGAAAATAACGATTGTCCGGCTGAAGGCCTTTTAAAGATGCTGTCGGGCAGATGGAAAGCCCAGATATTAAGGCTGGCTATCATGGAAGGCCCCCTTCGGTTCAACAGCCTGTTGCGGCAATTGCCGGGATCCAATAAGCAGTCCGTATCCGTAGCATTGAAAGAGCTGGAAGAAAGCGGCATAATAGCCAGAACGCTGATCAATCCCAAACCGTTACATATAGAATATACCCTTACAGAAAAAGGGAAGGGGCTGATCCCTGTATTTAAGCAAATAGAAACCCTGCTGTAAGGCAGGGTATGTAGCTGTTATTGGAAAGCCGCCTGCAATTTTACTCTGTTGCTTTATTAAGCAGGAGTCATGCAGGCGGCTTTATCCAAAGATACCAAAATTCTAGTTTTAAATCCAATACTTTTTTTAAAAAGACCGGTGCCTGCGGGCCGGTACTGTGACCAGCCCCGCACCCTGCTGCCTTATTTCTTTAATTTACAGCTACCTGCAAAATGTGAAGCATTACGGTCCAGCTGATTACAACTGTCTATGCGTTGCTGTGCAGGCAAATGCCGCAGGTCGTAATGCGTCCGGTCACCGCTGTAATAAGAGCAATAACAGACTCCTGATTCCTTTTTTCTGCAGGATTGGATCACCAGGAGCAGGCATACGCAGTATATCATCGTCCAGAATGTTTTCCAACTCATAGTATTCAATATTTAAAAGGTAATCTTGCACTATCGCATTGATACTTATTGGTTAACAAGATCTGCTTCAAAAGGGTTTAATGCCAGCCTGTACATTATAAGGGTTTTAACTTTAGGGGTTATACTGTATTTATTATTACCGTCCGGCCGGGTTAACCGTTTTAGCCTTCGATAAGGCTTCCGAATATATCCAACTACCCCATAATAAATGGGCAGTATTCATCAGCTGCAGATACCATTTTTAATATTTCATTACAATTATAATTAATATCTTCGGAGAAACAAAAGAAGCTATTATGAAATGCCTGATCATATTACTGCTGCTTGGTGCTCCCCTGTGTTCTGTTGCCCAGGACTTCAATAAGAGACACCAGGAACAGCTTGCACGTATAGAGGCCGCTTACAGTAATAAGCAGCTATCGGAACCTACATATACCAAACTGCTGAACGAGCAGGTCAATATCCAGATGGCTATGGACAGATTCAACGCAGACGGTATCTTAACCCCGAAAGAAAAAAGGAAGCTCACCGCTAAACAAAATAAAGCACAGAAAAGGATCAACCGGTCTATTAAAAAAGCACGCTAAGGTGCCGGGAGAGCATGCTGTGGAAAAGAGTAATAACCGTGGTTATTACTCTTTTTTTTCCATTATAGTATATGAAACAGGTTGATTTAGTACTTTTGCCACCCTGATATAATTATTTACTATGAAACATTTTCTCTTCCTGCTTTTAATCACCTTTATGATCTTACCTGCTGCTTCAGCACAACTGTGTGAAGACACCACTGTCTACCGCGAAGCAGACCAGAAACCCAAACCTCCCGCTGATTATCGGACGGTCATTCAGCAACAGTTGAGGTATCCTGAACCGGCTAAGAAAAATAAGTATTCAGGCCGGGTGATGCTGGCATTCATAGTAGAGTGCGACGGCTCCATATCCAATATTACTCCGGAGGGTAGTATAAATGATGAGAACCAGGCTTCACTCGCCACAGAATCTATCAGGGTGATCAGGCTGCTGGGGCCTTTCACTCCTGCAGTAAATAACGGACAGCCGGTCCGATTCTTATACAGATTTCCCCTTGATTTTAGAATAGAGTAAACTTCGGGGGTACAAAGACCTCATTCAGGCTCTGATACAGCCCATAAGGAATTTCTCCCGGTGATCAGATTATCTTTATTGACTATCTGCTTACAGACAACAACCTTTTATCACGGATACGCTTTGCTGAACAGTCCCCTATCTGCGGCTCAGAGACCGGTTTAGCTTATAAAGGGACTGAGGGTGTAGGTCATTCCGAACGGATGTAAGGAATCTCTTATAAGTAATTGGTCACTTATAATGGTTTTGTTTCCTATATATAGATAATCAGTTTATCTTTTTTTAAGATACCGTGCGAAATATAAATAATTTTGTGTCATTAAAATGTCTTTTTTTTAAAATTAATTTTTTATATAGTAACTTTGCCCACGTTAATGTGGCCCCCACATAACAAACATTGGAAATTACACAAGTCATATACTTAAAAAATTAGTTTTAAATGGCATTCGATTTAGATTTAATTAAGAAAGTGTATGCTGAACTGCCCGAAAAGGTAGCAGCAGCACGCCAGATTTTGAACCGTCCTCTTACGTTAACAGAGAAGATCTTATATGCTCACCTGGACCAGCCGGCTACCGCGCCGCTGAAAAGAGGTGAAGATTATGTAGACTTCCGCCCGGACCGTGTTGCTATGCAGGATGCTACGGCACAGATGGCCCTGTTACAGTTTATGACCTGCGGACGTGATAAGGTAGCTGTTCCTTCAACCGTACACTGTGACCACTTAATTCAGGCTAAGAATGAATCCGTTTCGGATCTGCAGGTAGCTGTAGATACCAATAAAGAAGTATATGATTTTCTTTCCTCCGTCTCTGACCGTTACGGCCTGGGCTTCTGGAAAGCCGGCGCCGGTATCATTCACCAGGTAGTGCTGGAAAACTACGCTTTTCCCGGCGGTATGATGATCGGTACGGACTCTCACACTCCCAATGCCGGCGGCCTGGGTATGATCGCTATCGGTGTGGGCGGTGCTGATGCCTGTGATGTAATGGCCGGACTACCATGGGAATTAAAAATGCCAAAGCTGATAGGCATCAACTTAAAAGGACAACTGAACGGCTGGGCAACGCCTAAAGATATCATTCTGTGGGTAGCAGGCCAGCTGACCGTAAAAGGCGGTACCGGGTGTATCGTTGAATATTTCGGGGAAGGCGCCCGCTCCATCTCCGCTACCGGTAAAGGTACCATCGGAAATATGGGTGCCGAGATCGGCGCTACCACCTCCACGTTCGGCTATGACGAATCTATGGAGCGCTACCTGCGCGCTACCAACCGCGCCGAAGTAGCGGATGCCGCCAATGCCGTAAAAGAGCACCTGACCGGCGACCCTGAAGTATATGCCAACCCAGAGCTGTATTTCGACCAGGTAATAGAGCTGGACCTGTCTACACTCGAGCCTTATATCAACGGACCTTTCTCCCCGGACTTGGCTACACCTATTTCTAAAATGAAACAGGCTGCTGAAGCGAACGGATGGCCTAAACAACTGGAAGTAGGCCTGATCGGCTCCTGCACCAACTCTTCTTATGAAGATATCAGCCGGGCGGCCAACCTGGCAGAGCAGGCCGTAGCCAAAAATTTAAAAGCAAAAGCCAAATATACCATTACTCCCGGCTCTGAGCTGGTACGTTATACCATTGAGCGTGACGGGTTTATCAATACTTTCGATAAGATAGGCGGGACCGTATTCGCGAATGCCTGCGGTCCCTGTATCGGTATGTGGGCCCGTGAAGGCGCTGAGAAAAAAGAGAAGAATACCATTATTCACTCTTTCAACAGGAACTTCGCTGCCCGCCAGGATGGCAACCCCAATACCTATGCGTTCGTAGGCTCTCCCGAGATCGTAACGGCGTTGGCAATCGCCGGGGACCTGACCTTCAACCCGCTGACAGATACCCTGACCAACGAGGACGGAGCCCAGGTAAAGCTGGATCCTCCTACCGGCTATGAATTGCCCCCGAGAGGATTTGATGTGGAAGATGCCGGCTACCAGTCTCCTGCCGAAGACGGCAGCGATGTACAGGTGATCGTATCTCCCGAGTCTGCCCGCCTGCAACTGCTGACACCTTTCACACCGTGGGAAGGTACAGACCTGAAAGGCCTGAAATTACTGATCAAAGCGAAAGGTAAGTGTACTACCGACCATATATCCATGGCCGGCCCATGGCTTAAATTCCGCGGTCACCTGGATAACATTTCCAACAATATGCTGATAGGCGCCACCAACTATTTCAATGACAGCACCAACAGCGTTAAGAACCAGCTGACAGGTGAATATGCACCAGTACCTGAAACACAAAGGGCTTACAAAGCGCAAAATATAGGCTCTATCGTAGTAGGTGATGAGAACTATGGTGAAGGCTCTTCCCGTGAGCACGCCGCTATGGAGCCCCGCCACCTGGGCGTAAGAGTGGTGCTGGTAAAATCATTTGCCCGCATCCACGAAACCAACCTGAAAAAGCAGGGTATGCTCGCTTTGACTTTTGCAGATAAAGCAGACTACGATAAGATACAGGAAGATGATACCGTAGATGTATTGGGTCTGACAGGGTTTGCACCCGGCCAGCCATTGACACTGGTATTCCATCACGCTGACGGCACACAGGATGAGATCCAGGCTAATCATACCTATAATGCGCAGCAGATCGAATGGTTCAAAGCCGGCTCTGCGCTGAATATTATCCGTAAAGAATTCGGTGTGGCATAATCCACGTCCCGGTCTTCAATAGCAATAAGCGCCCCGTAATACGGGGCGCTTATTTTTTTAAATGACCATCTGCTTATAGGACACAATTGCTTATTACGGATTGCCATAAAGATACTGTAGCGTGCAGGTGGTCCCGAACTGATGTGAGGTATCTCAGGTGTACCCTAATAGGACGGGCTTGTTGCTTATATACAGGTAGTCATCATCACTTGCATTTTATCATCCGCTCTTATATTTTGAGCATAACGACCTATAGCTAAGGAAGCGATACCGTTCTGTCAATGCGGATGTCCTCCAGGAATGCCGCATCGTGCGACACAACGACCAGGGCTCCTTCATAGCTGTTTACGGCGGCTGTCAGTATACCGACATTCTGAATATCAAGGTTGTTAGTAGGCTCATCCAGTATGATAAGGTCAGGAGCTTCCCGGCCGAGGGTCAGACAGCACAGCACCAGCCGCATCCGCTCTCCCCCGCTTAAAGCGCTGCAGGGCTTATCCCAGTCTGCGCTTGAAAACAGGAAACGGGTCAGCCTTATTTTGATCTCGTGCTCTTCCAGCCCGGAAGTATTGAAAGATACGGTCTGCCCGTAAACGCTCAGATCATTATCAATCAGGGTATATTCCTGGTCTATATACACCGCATTGCGGATAGCGCTGTACACCCGGCCCGAAGCCGGTTGCAGCGCGCCGGTGATAAGCCGAAGCAATGTGGTCTTCCCGGCTCCGTTGCGGCCCTTCAAAGCGATACGTTCCCTGCCCGATAGCTGCAGGCTCAGAGGCTCGGTCCATAGCGGCACATCCCCGTAACAGACATTGACCTCAACGGCAGAGAACAGCACCTTACTTTTATGCAATGCCGTATCAGCAAAATCCAGCTTCATTTTATCCATATCCGGCACTGTGGCCCGCAGCGCCTTCAGCTCCTGCGATATCCCATCTATTTTTTCAGCATGCGTATTTTTTTGCCTGGCGGAACTGTTCTCCGCGTTATTACGAAGCGTATTCATCATGATGTGTGCCACTCCCGCCTTCTCCTGCTTACCCCTGCCACGGGCATCCAGCTTCTGCTGCCGCTCCATACTTTCCCGCTCTTTTTCCCTGGCTTTCCGTAATGCCGCTTCTTTAGACCCGATATCATGAGCCACAGCCTGCAGCTCTATATGCTTCTGCTCAAGATAGAAGTCATAATTGCCGCCATACACCTTTATCCCGTTCCTGCTCAGCTCACACACCTTGTCAGGCAGGTTGAGCAATTTCCTGTCATGGCTTACAATTATCATGGGACATTTGGCTGAAAGGATATAATCGTACAGGAGCTGCCTGCCGCCGGCATCCAGGTGATTGCTGGGCTCATCCAGCAATACAAGCTCCGGCTGGTGGATGCTGATACCCGCCAGGAATACCCTGGTTTTCTGGCCACCGCTTAAAGATGCCATTTGCTGGTCCAGCTCCAGGCTATGCAGTTGCCAGTACTCCAGCGCTTCCCGGCACCGTTCTTCAAGCGTCCAGTCATCGGCGAGCATATCAAAATGCGCTGCCGCCGTGTCGCCACCCAGGATGGCTTTCAGGGCCTGCAGCCTGGCGGATACCTGCAACGCCTCCGCCACGGTCAGGTGATCATATTGTCCGAATACCTGGGGAACCATATAGGTCTTTGCCCGCACCGTCATCTGGCCGCCTGCCGGGGAAAGCTTTCCCGTTATGATCTTAAGAAGCGTAGATTTACCTGTACCGTTATTGCCTATCAAAGCTATCTTTTCATGAGCGCCCACCGTCAGGTGGACATCGGAGAACAGCAGCTCCTTATTGGGATGGAAATATGAAATGTTCTGAAGCACTATCATAATTTCTTTCTTTTAAATATGAAACAAGGGTAACCGGCGCGATGCGGAACGGTTAACATGAATGATACTGTCTGAAAGAAATTATTTTACATTCCCGGATGTTATTAGAGAGGTTGAGGCCACAAAGATACGGATATTATTGTAATATATCGCCGGCGACAGGTCCCATCACCGGAGTGAGCATATCCTTAAATAAAAAAACCACCCTTGATCAGGTGGTATAAAAGTGTGGTGGAAGCACACGGATTCGAACCGCGGACCCTCTGCTTGTAAGGCAGATGCTCTGAACCAGCTGAGCTATGCTTCCGTTTGTTTTAAAACAGGAATTAAGAACTTTTAAGTAGTGGAAGCACACGGATTCGAACCGCGGACCCTCTGCTTGTAAGGCAGATGCTCTGAACCAGCTGAGCTATGCTTCCATTTTTTTTAAAACAGGAATTAAGAACTTTTAAGTAGTGGAAGCACACGGATTCGAACCGCGGACCCTCTGCTTGTAAGGCAGATGCTCTGAACCAGCTGAGCTATGCTTCCATTTGTCTAAGAGCCTCTTTTAAATTGGTTGACAAAAGTAGCAGGCTTTTTTCAAACTACCAATTTTTTCATTCACTTTTTTTAGTAAACCTGGACTTCTCTTTCCAGGAGGATACCGAACCTCTCCTCCACACTTTCCAGTATCCTGACTGAGAGCTCATATATGTCTTTACCGGCAGCGCCGCCGTAGTTGACAAGCACCAGGGCCTGCCGCGGGTGCACCCCCACTGCACCTTCCCGGTAGCCTTTCCACCCGCACTGCTCGATCAGCCACCCGGCAGGTACCTTTACCCTGTCTTCAGCGATCCTGTAGCCGGGCATATCGGGAAAGCGTTCCTTTAAAGAGCCGTACTCTCCGGCGGATAGCTCAGGATTTTTGAAGAAGCTCCCGGAATTACCGATCTCCCTGGGATCAGGCAGCTTGCTTTGCCTTATATGGATCACAGCCCGGGCTACGGATGCGATAGAAAGCGGCAGCTTCATGTCATCAATGGTTTTACGGATATCCCCGTACTCCAGCCTGTAAGCAGGCTCCTTATCCAGGCGGAAAGTAACGGCATATACGAACAGTATGTTCCTGTAATCGCGCTTGAAAACACTCTCCCTGTAGCCAAACCCGCAGGCACTGTTATCAAAGTCCCGGAAGACGCCCGTACGGAGATCAAAGGTATGGACCGTCCGGATCACATCCTTTACCTCTACCCCGTAAGCGCCTATATTCTGTATAGGAGCCGCGCCGACCGTTCCGGGTATCAGCGCAAGATTTTCTATACCGGCATACCCCTGCGCAATGCAGTGTATCACGAAATCATGCCACACCTCCCCGCCACCGGCTTTCAGGTACACGTAACGGTCATCCTCTGCTGCCTTGACGATCCCCCGGCATTCATTTTTCAGAATCCAGGCCCGGACATCGCCTGTCAGCAGGAGATTACTGCCGCCGCCCAGGATAAAAAAAGGCAATTGCTGCAGGTTATTCTCCAGCACCTCCGGCAAGGCTTCGGGTGTGCTGATACGGGTCATTTGCAGACCGTGCACCTTCATACCGAAAGTATTGTAAGGGAAAAGGTCTGCAGGGCTTTCTATAGGAAGCGGCATAAGATTATTTGTTGAATAAAATGATATTGAAACGGCCCACCATCTCTTTCAGCAGGGCGGTATCGTTACTCTGGCTGTCCACCCCACGGGCCTTGTGATTATACTCTTCCAGCAAAGCGATACACTGATGTATCTGCGGCAACTGAAACTGCATGGCCACCTGCCGGTGGTGTGACCATATGCCCAGCTTTTTATCGTTCTCAAAGCCTGCCGGGCCGTAAAAGCACAGATACAGCTTACTGACAAAGCTGTACATGATACCGGTCACCATAGGCATAGGCGCATTTTTAGGCTGTGCGGCAAAATAGGCCATCATACGGGCCAGCCGGTTCTTATCACCGGAAAAGATGACCTGGGGCAGGTCAATGAGATTATATTCCTTGCTGATACCGATATACTGCTCTATATGCTGCGTGGTCAGCTGCCTGAGCTGCGGCTCGTTGATCAGTACCTTTTCTATTTCATTGACCAGCTTCTGCAGGTCGTTCCCCAGGTACACGCTCAGCATCTCACATTCCTTGGGCGGTATCTGTATGCCTTTGGAAATACCGTAGGAGGCGATCCAGCCGGGCACCTCGTTATCCTTCAGCTTATTAAAGGTAGCATACCTGGCGGCGGATTTCTGAAGCGCCTTGTAGAGCTTGCCGCGCTTATCCAGGGTCTTATAACGGTGGTCAATGACCAGGATGGTCTGTGCTGAAGGATTATTGATATAGGTTTCCAGCGCTTCCATTCCTTTCATCTGGGAGGCATCCTTTACCATTACCAGGATATGGTCTGCGAACATAGGATATCTCCGGGCATGGTTAATGACCTCCGGGCCGTCAATATCTTTCCCGTAGAACTCCAGGAAATTAAAGCTTTTTTCGTCCTCGGTAAGAATATCCTGCTCAAAGTGCTTCAGCAGGACATCTATATAATAAGGCTCCTCCCCGTCTAAAAAATAGACAGGAGCGAAAGCCCGGGACTGTATTTCCTTCAGGATTTGTTGTAATTCTTTCAAGACACTACTGTTTGAATGGGGTTACTTGTATCAGTCAACAAATATAGCATTTACAGTGGTATAAGGTATGCGGCTGAGCCTTAAATATACTAAAGCGGTTGTAAAAACGTCCCTCAGGCAATATTCCGCTATGCGCTTCAAGTCTCCCTCCCCGTAATATACCCCGGCCACATCCTTGCCGCTGATATCGGATTTGCTGGTAGGAACGCCCAGGCAGAGCGCCAGCAGCTCAAGGGTAATATAATGCTTATAGTCTCCGAAACGCCAGAGCTCCAGCGTATCTATATGGGGATGCTGCCAGGGCTTAAAATGGGTCAGCTGCAGGCATACCGGCAGCGACAGGCCATGTATGGTAGCGCGCCGGCAGATATACGCCAGGTCGAATTCCTTGATATTATGTCCGCAGAACCTGATCTCCGCCTGCTGCTCCGTTTTTCGTAACAACTGAAAGAAATCTTCCAGCAGCCGCTTTTCATCATCCCCGCTGAAATGCTTTAACCTCACAGCCGTATATTCACTGTTTTCAAAATAGCCCAGCCCTATACAGATGATCTTTCCAAACTCGGCAAAGATGCCCGCCCGTTCCCTGAAACTGTCCGCCAACAGCCGCTCATCATCCGGGTGCTCCAGGTGCCTGGACATCTTATGTTTCCATTGCTCACGGTAGGGTATCTCCAGTTGCTCAAAGTCCCGATACAGGGGTACCGTTTCTATATCAATGATTAATAATTTGTGAAAATTATTATCATTAAGTTTTTTTTGGGATAACATGATTATATATTTGTAGGGTATTAATGCAACAAAGTGATAACTTTTGATATTAAATATAAAAAATAAATAGAATTTATGGAAACAAATCAGAATATAAACAATCAGCCGCCCAAGAAGAAATTCAACAATGCCTGGATCTATGTGCCCCTGGTATTGGTGCTGGTAGCTTCCAATATTTACCTTTATAATCAGAAGAACAACGAGAAGGAAGTATACCAGGAAAATGTGGAAGTAAAGGATTCTACCATTAATACCCTGAAGCTGGAATATGAAGCCTCCCTTGTAAGGCTGGATGACCTGATAGGCAAAAATGCCGGCCTGGACAGTATGCTGGAAAACAAGAACTCCGAGATATCCAAGATCAAATCCAAGCTGGATGAAATCACCAGGAAACAACGGATCACGGAAGAAGAATACAAGACCGCGAAAAAGCTGATAGAAAGCCTGAATTCCAAGCTCACCGGCTACGAGGCCGAGATCAGGCAACTGAAAACCGAAAACCAGGCGCTCAACGAGCAGGTCACTTCGCTTTCAACGGAAAACCAGACCCTGAATGAAAAGGTAGATATGGCAAAAGTGTTGTTTGCATCCAATATCACGATGACGCCTATCAACCTGAAAAAAGGAGGAACCAAGGAGGTAGAAACGTCCAAAGCCCGTAAGGTGGATGTGCTCCGCATTAAATTCGATATCGTAAAGAACCTGCTGGAAGAAAGCGGCAGCAAAGACTTCTACCTGCTGATCAGGAACCCTGAAGGAGAATTGCTGAGCAATCCCGGCTTAGGCTCCGGCAGCTTCATCACTGCCGACGGCTCTACCAAATATTATTCTCTTTCCCAGACCGTCAGGCTCAACCAGGGTGAAGAACTGAAAGATATTACCGTAGACTGGAACCAGGCGGCTTCCTACCAGAAAGGTAACTACAACGTGGAGATTTACTACCGGGGCCAGCAGGTAGGCAAAGGCACCGTAGAGTTAAAATAACATTTTACCTGTAATAGGATAAAAAGTAAACAACCCTGTCATATTGGGCTCAGCCAAAAATATTGACAGGGTTACTTATTTATATATAGCACATTTCGACAAGCTCAATGTGACATAACAAACTCAATTGTGATATGACAAGCCCGATGTGACAAAACAAGGAGTTTTTAAACGGCATCTTTATTATTGTAAAGGTCTCTCCTATTGTCTTATGCCCCGGAACAGAAATACATTCGATCCGCCGGCAGGATAACGCTGCATAAATGTAAAATGCAATACCGTATCCTCTATCCTGATATCATATACATCGTTAAGATGCTCTGAGGTGTACCGGCGCTCCTTATTCTTGGTGAAGGAAATATTCGCACTTTCCAGCCTGGCGGAGCTGAAGACCACTTCCTTTCCCTTCTCTTTTACCCGTATATGCGTATAGAAAGTATCCAGCGTATCCTGGCTATTACGGATATTGAATGTAGTACCGTAATAATTGTATGTAGCCGATTCATTGCGGCTATTCTTTTTACCGCAGGCAGTTGCCCAGCACAATCCCGAAGCCACCGCGGCTATGTATAAATACCTCATATTAAAATTCAAATTTTATAATGCTGTCCGAAAACAGCGGGCGGCAGCTTCAATGCTCCCGCCCAGTTTTATTATATGGCCCTAAAATGTAATTACTTATGTGTCATCCCGCTGCTGGTCCTTATTCAATTCATTGGCAGCAGTGAGAGAGGTTACCATTGTCTGCAGCAGCTCATTGGCATGGGTAGGCGAGTTCGGCAATAAGATCAGCCTGGACCCGTTCTTCTCCCCTATCGACTGAAGCGTATCATAGTGCTGGGTAACCACAATGAGCGCGGACGCCTCGTGGGAAGAGATGCCTACCCTGTTCAGAACATCCACGGATTCCACCAGCCCCTTGGCGATCTCCCGGCGCTGATCTGCTATACCCTGGCCCTGCAAACGCTTGCTTTCCGCTTCCGCTCTGGCCTTTTCCACTATAAGGATCCGCTGCGCGTCGCCTTCATACTGCGCTGCTATTTTTTCACGCTCGGAAGCGTTGATCCTGTTCATAGCGTGCTTTACCTGCTCGTCAGGATCGATATCCGTCACCAGCGCTTTCACAATATCATAACCATACGCATTCATCGCTTCCATCAGTTCGGATTTTACCGCGATGGCGATGTCATCCTTTTTCTCGAACACATCATCCAGCCGCAGCTTAGGCACTTCCGCCCTCACCACATCAAACACATAGGAGGTGATCTGCGTGCCGGGATTGTCCAGCCTGTAAAAAGCGTCATACACCTGGTCCTTTATAACCTGGTACTGTACGGAAACCTTCAGCCTCACAAATACATCGTCCTTGGTCTTCGTTTCCACCACCACATCCAGTTGATGGATCTTCAATGACAGCTTACCGGCTATCTTATCTACCAGCGGGATCTTAAACTGCAGACCGGCAGAACGGACACTGTTGAATTTTCCGAAACGCTCGATAATGACGGCGGTCTGCTGCTTTACGGTAAAAATGCCTAATACTATAATTACCAATAATAGTACCAGAATAATAGTGGATATAGGTTGCATAGAATGTATTTTATAAATTATTCCGTAAAATAATCAAAACTTTCGGAAAATAAGATGGGCCGCTGCATAAAAAACGGGATAATTTTTACATTATCCCGTTTATTCCACCACGCAAACAGCTTATAATATAAGACTATTCACTTTTTACAATTTTAAAAGATGCTTTATTGGCCGTTGCCCTGTCTTCAATCACAAGATAGTACATACCTGATGCCAGGCCGGCCATATCTACGATCTTGTTATCCTCCTTACCGAATATCAGCTTCCCGTCTATTCCGAAAACCTCATAGTTGATATCCAGTGCGGTCTCAATATAAATATAATCACGCGTCGGGTTCGGATACAGCTTTATAACCGATTCGTTCAGGTCAATGATCCCCAGCGCTTTTATTTCGATCTCTTCAGAGAATGCCTGGCAGCCGTTGGCGTCTGTGATCAGCACCTTATATCTTCCCGGTGCCTTTACATTATACTGGTTGAAAATAGCATGAGGTATTACCGGCTGCCCGTCCTTATACCAGAGGTAACCATTGCCTGCCGGTACGCTCAGTATCCTGCCGTTCTGTGTAATGGTCACATGACTCATGTTGTTAACGGTAACGGTAAGCGGTGTTTCACTGGTACAGCCCATGCCGTCCGTTGCGATAATGGTATAATTGGTAGTAGACGCAGGTCTCACTTTCGTAGAAGCGGCGTTCGGGTCTCCGATACCGGCTACCGGCGTCCATTCGTAACTGTCAGCACCCGATATCGTTACCGTCACCGAGTCATCACACACGCTGACAGGATTCGGGGTGATGTGCAGCACAGGGCCCCTGTTGATCTCCACGAAGGTGGAACCTATACCACGGCATCCGTATTCATCTTCCACTACCAGCGTATAACTGTGGCTATTGGCAGGAGACGCTTTGGTTACGCTTGTATTCAGGCTGGTCAGACCGGTAGGGGGTTCCCAACGGTAGCTTGTAAAGCCTCCGGGTCCTGACAACGTCACCGTGTCTCCCAGGCAGACCACAGGATTGGTAAGGTTCAGGCTGATGGCAAAGATAGAATCTACCTGGATATACCTTGTAAGGGTTGCAGCGTGCCCGTAATAATTCCGTGGCGTAACGCTTAAAATGCCGGAAGTAGCCGTCAGCGCCACATTCAGGGTAACAGAGGCACTACCGTTACCGTTGATGGTCACACCACCGCCGGAATACGACCAGTCATAGGTGCTGGCGTGTAGCGACGGATCCACGGAATATGCCACATTCTGAGCACCGGCACAGATAGTATCTTTGAAACGGTTCCAGGTAGTATTGACAGGAGTAGAGAAAAATTCGGCATTGGCTTCAATATCGAAACCTATATTGTTACAGCCGATGGTTGTGTACGCAGCTCCTATAATAGGATACAGGAGCGAAGGAGTGGTATAGACGCCGCAAACAGCCGCGGTAATATAGCTGGACTGGCGGCTCTCGGTTCTTTTACCCATATATATCACGGTCAATCTATTCTGGGTATAAAAATCGGGGTTCTCCACCTCTATGGCAATTGTATCGTGGGCACTGATCCGGATATTGAAAGGTGCTGTAAACTCCTGGAAGGTTTGTTGATAAAACCCGGTGAGCGTACCGTTACCGGCAGGAATGACATGCCTGTTGGAATTGGCCGTAGCGATCAGGGTCCTGTTGGCAAAGGTATAGCCGACACCGGTCAGCTTATAGATACGTACTACATAATTGAACGTATCATTAACAACGTCAAAGTTCCGGATGATGGTGTTGGAGAACCTGACATTCTTGATCAGCACCGAATCATGGTTATTGGTATTAAAACCATTCAGGTCAAAAACCCGCGTAAATTGCTGTAAGGTACTCGTAACGTGAACACCGCTGACCGCCCCGCCACAGAAGGATGTGGCAGACGTACAGGGCGCCCCTGTACTATAAGTGATGAGGGTATTGGGGTTCTGTCCCCACCCCTGGCGGCTTCCCAGCACGGAAATACACACAATTGATAAAGCCGTGATTATTCTTGTAAATAAAGTATTCATATACAATTTTTTATTTTCTTTCATAAAACTACAACATAAAAATAACAAAAAAAATGACAAATGAAAAAAAATTTTTCATTTGTCATTTTTTTGTTAAGGGGAGATCTTACTCTTCTATCTTCTGTACTTTAAAGGTCGTACCGGCCTGTGTATCCAGGTCATATACCATCAGGTAATACATACCGTCCGCGAGACCGGACATGTCCACCGTCTTTGTGTCGCTGGCCTTCAATACCGATTTCCCGTCCACGGATAACAGCTCATACCCGATCTTCAGGTCTGTTTCGATGAATATCTTATCCTTCGAGGGATTGGGGTATATTTTCACCATATCGGCGTCCAGGCTGCCGATACCAAGACTCTTGATCACCACCTCGTCAGAGAAGGCCTGGCACCCGTTCGCATCTGTCACCAATACCTTATAGGTACCGGGGCCTTTCACATTATACTGCCTGAAAATGGCATGAGGCACCACAGGCTGACCATCCTTATACCATAAGTACCCGTATCCTTCGGGCACGCTCAGTATCCTGCCCTGCTGCGTAATAGTGATGCTGCCCAGATTATTGACCGTTACGGTTACGGGGGTTTCGCTCGTACAGCCCATAGCATCTTTGGCTATGATAGTATAATTCGTGGTGCTGCCGGGCCTTACATCCGTAACAGCGGCAAAAGGATCAGTCACACCCGTAGCCGGCGTCCACTCATATTCCACAGCACCGGACAACGTAACGGTTACGGGCTTATCGCATACATGCACCGGGTCCGGCTGCAGTTGTATGACGGGGCCGGTATTGATGCTCACAAAGGTAGCACCTACGCCACGGCAACCGAACTGGTCTTCTACCACCAGGGTATAGCTGTGACTGTTAGCGGGAGAAGCACGCGTGATCCTGTCGTCCAGGACGGTAAGTCCTGTAGGTGGTTCCCACCTGTAGCTGCTATAGCCCGCCGGCCCTTCCAGCGTGACGGAATCACCCAGGCAGATAACAGGGTTCACCAGGTTCAGGTTGATATGGAAAACGGAGTCTATCTGGATATACCGGGATACGGCAGCAGCGCTTCCGTAATAGTTTTTAGGAGTGCAGGTAAGAAAGCCGGATGTAGCTCCCAGCGAGGCATTAATGGTAACGGCAGCGCTGCCGTTACCATTAATGGACACGCCGCCGCCGGAATAGGTCCATTCATATGTTGTGGCATGATCGGCAGTAGCCACGGCATAATTCACACCGACAGCCCCCGCACAGATGGTATCCCTGAAAACCGTAAAGCCGGTCGTATCCGGGAGAGAAAAGAACTCTCCGTTCACATTCAGCTTAACTGCCAGCTGCGGCGTGGTAACGAGACTGCTGACAGTCGCCGGTGCAGGCAGGCCGCATCCTGTGCTGGTAATGTAGGAGGGACCTGTTTCCGGGCCATATATGAACCCGAACCCTATGGCTGTAAGATTGGGCGTCCCGCTCGCGGCACCTGTTTCAACAACGATGCGCTCATTCGCTCCTATCCTTGTAACAAGCGATATGGGAAGGGTGACATTGTTCAATCCCATGCCGATAGAGGTATCTTTCTGGGCCAGCAGCGTCAGATTGGCCAGGGAAGTAAAGGTAGGCGTATTCAGCTTGTGTATCTTAACATATATGGGGTGCGTACCTGTAGGGGCCAGCACGGAAGATGTCATATACAGGCCGATCTCCACGTTCCTTACCTGGAAAGAGTCCAGGTTATTGGTATTGTAGGTAGCCAGGTCATATATCCTGTAGTACTGGTTATCATCCGTATAAGGCACTGCCCAGGCGGCACAGCCGAAGGCATCGCTGATGACCTGGGTAGCCGTTTGGGTCAGAAAGGTATTGGGATTCTGTGCCCATCCTTTCTGCATACCTGTAAGCGCTACCAATGCTGCAGTCAGCACGGTTGCCATTTTTGTAAACATCTTATCCATAATCAAACTTTTGTGTTAAAAACAAATATTCTAAATTAAAGTTAAGCATTGTATCACACAAAATAGCATATAACATTGCGTTAATTTAATCTAAAAAAATATCATGGTGCCGTTATGCCTGCTCAATACCGCTTTAAAAACGGGGTTATGCCGCCCCGCGCACCGGAAATAAGGCAGGGCAAAAAGAGTGTTCCCGTGTTCGGTTTCTCCGCAAATCTTTCTTATCTTTATCTGTCCAAAAAATATACCCATGACTATTTTTTCAAAGATCATCAATGGAGAGATACCTTGCTACAAAATAGCAGAAGACGACCGTTTCCTGGCATTTTTAGATGTTTTCCCGCTGACCCGGGGCCATGTGCTGGTCATTCCGAAGGCGGAAGTAGATAAATTTTATGATCTGGACACCGATACGCTCGGAGGCTGGATACAATTCGCGCAACCTATTGCAAAGGCTATTGAAAAGGCGTTCCCATGCAAAAGGGTCGGCATATCCGTGATCGGCCTGGAAGTCCCCCATGCCCATATGCACCTGCTGCCCCTGAACACGATGGATGACATCAATTTTACCCGGCCCAAGCTGCAATTAAGCCCGGAAGAATTCAGCGCCATCCGGGAGAAAATAGTTGCTTGTTTATAGGCGGGTATGCAGTAAGTTTGTAAATTGAATTATTATTTTGCGGATCACAGAAATGAAAAAGATAGAACTAACAATTTTAGGAGTCAGGAGCAGCGCCGAAAAGTCTCAAACTTATGCTATTTTACTGAAGGAAAAGGATGGGATCCGGCGGATACCGATCACTATCGGGTCCTTTGAAGCACAGGCCATTGTCGTGATACTGGAAAATATCAGGCCCGGCAGACCGCTTACTCATGACCTATTTTTTAATTTTATCGAACTGTTTGCCATTACTATCGTTGAAGTCCTCATCTATAAATTCGAAGAAGGCGTCTTTTACGCCAAGCTGGTGTGCCTGAAAGACGGCGAACTGGTGGATATAGATGCCAGGACCTCGGACAGCATTGCGCTCGCCATAAGGGTGGGCTGCCCCGTATATACCTATGAAGATATACTGCAGCAGGCCACGGGCTATCTCACGGACGGCGGCGTGCCCAGCATCATCAGGCAGGCACCGGAAGCGATAGACAACGATGACGCTGCGGACGACAGCGCGGAGCTCAGCAGCCTGACCCGCACGGAGCTGGAGATGCTGCTGGAAGAAGCGCTCGCAAACGAAGATTATACCCTCGCCATCAGCATCAGGGATGAGCTGAACAAGAGAAAATAAATATGTTCTAAACAGGAATAGAAGACATGAAATCACTGGCACTCAATACGGACCGCAATAAAGCACTCATCATCACCATAGGCTTCCACCTGCTGGTGATACTGCTGTTCCTTATTATACGCTATACGGTCCCTGCAATCATCGTTACGGAGGATTACGGCATGGAGGTCAACCTGGGCAACAGCGAGGATGGCTTTGGAGAGGACCAGCCCGAAGATCCCAATGACCCTTCAGGCCTTACGGCCATGGGAGGAAGCGCATCAGCGCACGAAGAAGATTCCCGTATGGTGCATACCGATGACCATACCGGCGAAGACAATACTCCTGTAGTGCAGCCTAAAAATCCATCCCGGGACATCCGCCGCAAACAGCCGGACGACGCTAAGAAGCAAAAGAATACCCCCGCAACCCCGGCTACCGGCACCCAACAGCGGACCAGCAGGTTTAGCGTATCCGATGCGCTGAACAGCAGCGGTAACAGGGCTTCCAATACCAAACCCGGCGGCAGCCAGGGAGACGGCACAGGTGACGGTGACAAAGGCAAGCTGGGCGGAGATCCCAATTCCCGTAACTATAACGGTAACGGTGGCAAGGGCTCCTCCTCTTTCAGCCACACGCTCCGGGACAGGTACGTGGAAAAGACGCCCGGCAATACGGCAGAATTTTCCAAGGCCGGTACGGTAAGAGTCAGCATAAGGGTGGACAGGAAAGGCAATGTGAACGTCATAGGCGTATCCGGAAGCTCAGACCCGCAACTGAATGAAATAGCCAAACAAAAAGCCAGGGCCCACAAGTTCAATGAAAATCCCAACGCACCCATAGAACAGAAGGGCGAGATCGTGGTCAATTTCAGGGTTGGTAAATAATACAAATTCCAGGCGTTATATTTGCCGGCAGGCAGCTAAAAAAGCAATATATCAATGATATATTGCTTTTTTAGTGACGACCTCCTTAATAGCAAACAACCTGCTGCTACGGATACGTTTCGCCGGGAAGGGACTTTTCTTCAGATCAGCACACGTTTCCGCCACAACCATGCTGCAACTTTCCGGTCATTTGGCGGGTGCCACCCGATGGGGACGGAGTATAGTTTTTTCCTGCCTTATTCGCAGCGCATGACCCTTTACCCGGTATGGCGCACGGCAGGTACGCAGGCAGAGATTACCAGCATCCTACGTATAAATACATTAACACAATCTTTAACAGATTAATTGCTTATATTTACCCGGCAAAAATCACAGCAATATCATGGCAATCAACTTACAAAAAGGTCAGCGAATAGATATAGGACTGAATAAAATGACAATCGGCCTGGGCTGGGATCCCAATGAAGGGACCGGCCACGATTTTGACCTGGACGCCTCCGCGTTTATGCTTAACGAAGGACGGCTGATCCCTTCCGAAGCGTTTTTTGTATTTTACGGCAATACGGATTCCCCGGACGGCTCCTTACATCATACGGGAGATGATCCCACAGGCGGCAACAGCGCTGACGGTGATGATGAAAGCATCCAGGTGGACCTGTCGAAAACCGACCCGAGTGTGAGCGAGATCCTATTCGTGGTGACCATCCATGACGCAGTGGCACGCCGGCAGAATTACGGGCAGGTACGCAATTCCTATATCAGGATCGTAGATGACAATACAGGACAGGAAGTAGCCAAGTATGAGCTGGGCGAGGATTTCTCCATTGAGACTGCCGTGGAGTTTGGCCGCCTGTACAAGCGCAACGGCCAATGGAAATTTGAGGCTTCCGGTATCGGGTACAAAGAGGACCTGGCGTTCTTTCTGTCGAAATACTACAAAGGCGAGATCATCAAGTAAAATACGGAACATACGGCATACAACATACACATTCATCAACAAGCATCATACAGGTGGATATTGACACGGGTACATACAGGCACTTTTCCTTTGATCTCTGGCTGACGCTGATCAGGTCCCATCCTGATTTCAAGCAGCAAAGGGACCTGCTCCTGAAAGATTTTTTCGGGCTGGACAATCCGCCGGAAGCAATCAGCAGGACGGTACGGCATTATGATGTGCTGTGCAACCGTATCAGCGAACGCACCGGCCTCCACTTTGACGGCAGCCAGATCTACTGCCTGGTATTGGAAGCCCTGGGAAAAGATATCGCTGCCGTAACCAAAGCACAACTGGATGCATTCTATGCCGAAACGGAACGCTTATTCCTGCACTTCGCACCGCAACTCATCCACCCGCAGATACATGCATTGCTCCGGGATATCTGCGAGCAGGGCAAAACCGCAAGCATACTCAGCAATACCGCCTTTATCCGGGGCAGCACGATCAACAAGCTGCTGGCACATTATGAGCTGCTGCCATACTTTAAGTTCCAGCTCTACTCCGATGAAACCGGGCTTGCAAAACCCAACAAAAGGGTCTTCGAGCTCCTGTACGATAAAACAGCAGCCCTGGGCGTCAGGGATACCAAAGCGATCCTGCACATCGGGGACAACCCCGAAGCCGATTACCAGGGAGCCCTGCAGGCCGGGCTGAGCGCCTTTCTTATATCATAATCCATAACAGTGAGATACAGTTTACACCATATATCCGACAAAGACAACTGCCCGTTTGATGAAAGCGCCTACAGCCTTTTCAAGTTCGGAGATACGTCCTATGCCGCGCAATTCGGGGAGGAGCTGTTTGATGGATTTATAGCTGCGCATAAAGACCTGGTGCTGGGACAGGAAGAGATCGTGATACTCCCCAGCCCTTTTCTTACGCTGCCTACTGCATCCAACTACCTCTGTATGCATTTCAAGAAGCACCTCAACCGCTTCCTGGCAGCGAATGGTAAAAAAGCCTGCTCCGAATCGAAGATATATCGCAACCAGACCTATACCGAAGACTACGGCAACCTGGATTATGAGCAGCGGGTACAGCTCATTGCCAACGATACCTATTATATCGACAGGACATTCATAGCCAACAAATGCTGCATTTTTATAGATGATATCAAAATAACGGGCAGCCACGAATTCACGGTGAACAGGATATTGCAGCAATACCAGGCAGAAGGCACTTTCTGCTTCGTCTATTTCGCGGAATTACAGAACAGGGATATACATCCAAGCATTGAAAACCATTATAATTATTTCGCGGTAAAAGATACGGAAGATATCATACGCGTCATCCGAAAGCCTGCTTTCAGGTTCAATACCCGGGTCGTAAAATACATCCTGGGCGCAGCGCCGGAGGCTTTCCTGGAGATCAACAGCCATTTTTCGCAAGCGCAGCGGGAAGAGCTGCTGGACCTTGCGACCGGCAATAACTATCACCTGATAGCAAAATACAACAGCAATCTTGAAACTTTAAAAAACATTTTATGGCAATCAACCTGCAAAAAGGACAAAGAGAGACTATCAGCGCTCCAAAATTCACTGTCGGATTAGGCTGGGATACCAACAGCTCCGCCACCGGGGCCGATTTCGACCTGGATGCTTCCGCATTCATCATGGGAGAGAACAGGAAGCTTATTTCTGATGCCCACTTTGTATTTTACAATAATCTTAAAAGCCCCGGCGGTGCAGTGGAACATACCGGCGATAATCTCACGGGCGACGGAGACGGCGATGATGAGCAGCTCCTCGTGGACCTGTCCAGGATAGAGGACAGCGTGGCAGAGATCTGCATTGTCGTGACCATTCACGATGCCGCTGCCAGGAACCAGAATTTCGGGCAGGTACGTAATTCCTTTATCAGGATATTCGATACCAACACAGGGGAGACCATCCTGAAGTTTGAGCTGGATGAGGACTTCTCTGTCGAAACCGCCGTTGAGTTCGGCAGGATCTATAAAAGGAATGGCGCCTGGAAATTTGAAGCAGTGGGTATGGGTATGAAAGGCGGCCTGGAAGATTACCTCCAGAAATACAATTAATCATTTTTCATTTTATTCTTTATCCAATTAAATATATATCCATATGGCGATTAATCTTACAAAAGGTCAGAAGATCGACCTGAGAAAAGCATCCGGTGATAAGCTGACCAATTTCTGCATCGGTGTCAACTGGGGCGCTATCCAGAAGAAAGGCTTCCTGGGCCTGGGCACCAAGAACATTGATGTGGACCTCGACCTGAGCTGCATCCTGATAGACGACAATAATAACCTCTGCGACCATATCTATTCCCCTTTATATAATATCGAAGTGCTGCAGCAGTTCGGCCTGCCCAAAGGCAAGCTGGTATCCAACGACGGAGCATTAAGACATACCGGCGATGACCTGCAGGGTGATAAAGGCGGTGACGACGGCCTGGATAACGAGATCATCACGGTAGACCTGTCCAGGGTCAGTCCTGCCGTGTCCAAGATATTCTTTTTCCTCAATAACGTGGGAGATGAGGATTTCTCACAGATACCATACGCCAAGATCAGGATGTTTGAAGGTACCCCTACCCGCGTCAATTCAGTATTCGCGGACTACAACGTATCTGCAGAAGCCGCTTACACCGGTAAGAAAGCGCTTATTATGGCCAAGCTGTATAAAAGGAATGATGAATGGAAATTTGATGCTATCGGCGATCCCACTGAAGATGTATTTTTAGGACAGACTATTCACAGAATCGCTAAAAACTACCTGTAAGATGAACATCAAGAATATCGAGGGATTATCGGGCGAGCAGATCAGGCAGATGGTCGGCAACGGCGGCAGGTTCGTTATGTACACCTACTGCGTATCCGTAGTGCTGGCCACTTTCAAAAGACCCAGCTCCATTTACTTCATCCGGCCGGACAAGTCTTCCGTAACACCGGGACTGAAGCACCTGGCCACCTCTTTCCTGGTAGGATGGTGGGGCATTCCCTGGGGACCTATATATACCGTAGGCTCCATTTACGGTGTCCTGAAAGGCGGTACCGATGTAACAGGAGATGTGATGCGCCACATCAACCAGAATGATCCATCCTACGGTCATACCGGCTACGGAACGCTGAGCAATAATACCAACAATAACAGCGGGCAGCCGCCAACATACAATATCAATTAAGCAACTTATGAGAAGACTACCCGTATATCTTTTATTAGACACTTCCGGCTCTATGAGCGGTGAACCTATCGAAGCCGTTAAGAACGGGGTCCAGGTAATGATCAGCTCCTTAAGGCAGAATCCCCAGGCTATTGAAACCGCCTTCCTGAGCGTGATCACATTTGACAGCTCCGCCAGGCAGGTCATTCCCCTGACCGACCTCGCCAGCTTCCAGATGGCCGATATCAAAGCCACCGGGACCACCGCGCTGGGAGAAGCCCTGAAAGTGGTCAGCCACTGCATAGATACCGAAGTGGCCAGGACCACCTCCGAGACCAAAGGGGACTGGAAGCCGCTGGTATTCATTATGACCGACGGCATCCCTACAGATGACTGGCAGAGCGGCCTCGCCGAATTCAGCAAGCGCCGGACAGCCTTTACCGTAGCCTGCGCGGCGGGCAGCGGGGCAGACACGAACGTGCTGAAGCAGATCACCGAGAATGTGGTCAGCCTGGATACGGCAGATACCCAGAGCATCTCCAAGTTCTTCGCCTGGGTAACGGCCTCCATCGGCGTGTCTTCCACCCGCGTGGAGGATTCCGGCAAGGAAATATCAGGCATGAACGAATTGCCGCCGCCACCTTCGGAGCTGAATATCGTGGTATAAACATTTAATATCGTAACAGCCTCATTTTTCATCTTGCCATTATTGCGCCGGGGATTGATTTTCCCGCAGCAGCAGGCAATACCTGGCGCACCGCGTAAAATGAGGCTGCTTTATAAAAGAAGAAGGCCTTCTTCACAAAGCATTTATCATGAGAAGACTACCGGTATATTTTTTGCTGGACACTTCCGGCTCTATGAACGGCGAGCCGATACAGGCGCTCAATAATGCCCTGAGCGGTATGATCAACAACCTGCGCTCCGATGCCCAGGCAGCAGAAACGCTCTGGCTGAGCATCATCACCTTCGACCGGGAGGTAAAGGAAGTGGCGCCATTGACAGCGCTTGATGCCTTCCAGCTGCCAGAGATCATCTGCCCGGAAAGCGGCCCTACCTTTACGGGAAAGGCCCTGGAGGTTCTATACGCCAAAGTGCAGCAGGAAATACGCAAAGGCACCCCGGAACAAAAGGGCGACTGGAGGCCGCTGCTGTTCATCTTCACCGATGGCAAGCCTTCCGACCTGCAATTGTACGCGGAAATGATACCCAGGATCAGATCGCTCAATTTCGCGTCCATAGTAGGCTGCGCGGCAGGACATGCCGCTGATACAACAAAGCTCCGGGAGCTGACCAGCGATGTCGTACACCTCGATACCGCCGACAGCAATACCCTGAAGCAATATTTCCAGTGGCTGTCGGACGTGATAGAGCAGGGCAATAAAAGTGCCGGCACTACGGATAACGTGACGCTGCCGCCGCCACCTTCAGAAGTTCACATTGTAATATAATACGTTTATGAGCAGAAGACTCCCCATCTATTTCCTAATAGATATTTCAGAATCTATGGTTGGCGAGCCCATCCAGCAGGTGGAAGAAGGTCTCTCCACCATCATACAGGCACTTAAGACAGACCCGGTGGCCATTGAGACAGTATATGTCTCCGTCATTGTATTTGCAGGCCAGGCCAAAACGCTGATCCCCCTGCAGGAGATCATGAACTTCTACCCGCCGAAATTCCCGATAGGCAGCGGCACCTCGCTCAGCAACGGGCTGGGGCATTTAATGTATGAGCTGCGGAGAAATATCATAAAGATCACCCCTGAGCAGAAAGGCGACTGGAAACCTATTGTATTCCTGTTCACGGACGGAGTGCCTACCGACGATACCAGCGCGGCCATCAGGGAATGGAAAAATAACTGGCAAAGGTCTTCCAATATGGTGGCCATCTCTTTCGGCGAGGAAACTGATAATAGTGTGCTGGCACAACTTACCGAGCATGTGCTGCTGTTCAAAAATACCAACGCGGATTCTTATAAGGAGTTCTTCAAATGGGTGACTGCCTCTATCAAAACGAGCAGCGTAAGCGTGGAGCATAATGCTTCCGGTTTTGAGCTGGCATCCATGGATTCCAATATACTGGACAAGGTAAATCTTAAAGATACCGCTCCCAGGCAATGGACGGATAATAACTTCGTGGTACTGGCTGCCAAATGCCAGAACACCAGGCGCCCTTACCTGATGAAATACAGGAAGGACCTCACCACCAGCAGTTTCGGCGATCTCGGGCTCAGCACGATGTCTTACCGGCTGGTAGGCGCCTACCAGGTGGATAATACCTATTTTGAGCTTTCCGGCGACCATCATACCCGCCAGTCCATCAATACCGAAGAGCTGCGGGGCGCCCCTACCTGTCCCTGCTGCGGCAATCAATACGCTTTCGCGATGTGCAGCTGCGGCAACCTGCATTGCATCGGGGAGGAGGATGTCAGCACCTGCCCATGGTGCGGTACATCTGCCAAGTACAGCTTCGGGGGCGAAGGAGGCTTTAATGTGAACAGAACACAAGGATAATACCAACAGATATCATCAGCGATGCTTGATCCCAAACTATATATACAGAAGCTCCTGGAGCACAGAGGCGTTGCTATTACAGCCCGTAAGCAAAAATTACTGGATGATTTTATCAGCAGCAGTGCCATACACCAGGCTGCAGTAACCATACTGGAACAACAAACCTATATTATGAAACACTGGCGCATAAGAGATAAAATAGATGATATTATGTCCGCACGCATTGTGATCCCCAACGCTACGGTGGGCAAACCCTATAGTGCTGTGATAGACTACGATCAATACGGGCTTACAGACCTGGTATATGATGAGTGGACAGGACTGGAAGAGCTGGGATTACAGTTCGATAAGGAAACAAAGACGATCAGCGGCATCCCGGCAGTAAGCGGGGAGCTGAAGCTCAGTTTTCATTTTAAGGTAGTAGGAGAAAGCGAAAGCGATGTGCCCAATATCAAGACCATTACCCTGATCGTGAACCCCGACCCGAAATCGCTCTGGAAAAATATACCCAGCGACAGGGATGCTATTTTCTGGAAGCCGGATGATGCCATGGCTGCAGGAGCGCTGGGAGACCGGCATATCGTGGTGGCTTCAAACAGGGGACGCTCCCATGAGAATAACGGTTCTTTCCGGGATGATGATTTTGCCTTTAAATATATAGAAAATACCGGCTGGTCGGTCGTGGCCGTTTCTGACGGAGCAGGGAGCTATCCTCTGTCCAGGAGAGGGTCGCAGCTGGCCTGCAGCGCCGTAGTGGAATATTTTGAGCATCTTATAGACCTCCAGGCATTGCAGGACCTTGAAAGCAAGATACGGCAGTATGAAAACGGGAAGGACGATACCCTCTGGAAAGATATCGCAGTCAGCGCCAAGCAGCAGTTATACAAAGCCGTATTACATGCGCACCATACCATTAAAACGGAAGCAACACAATTGCACACGGCGGCACCGGAACTGTTCGATAATCCAAGAGCCAAATCCCTGCTGGATTATTTTCATGCGACCCTGATATTCACCTTATTCAAAAAATTCGATTCCGGCTATATCATCCTCACCTTCGGCGTGGGCGACTGTCCCATTGCCATCGTGAACAGGGACCATACGGATACGGTGCTTCTGAATAAGCTGGATGTAGGGGAGTTCGGCGGCGGCACGCGCTTCGTAACACAAAGCGATATTTACCAGCCCGATGCCAGTCCCCTGACCATGGCGGAGCGCTTTAATGTATATTACACTGAAGATTTCAGCTACCTCTTTTTAATGACAGACGGTATCTACGATGCCAAGTTCATGGTTGAGGCCAACCTGGAAAAACATGAGCAATGGGAGGCTTTCATTGCCGACCTGGAGGGTGACAATGACGAGCACGCATTGGTGGACCTCGACCCCGGCAATGAACAGATAGCGGCGGAGCTGGCTTCCTGGATGGACTTCTGGAGCCCCGGCAACCACGATGACAGGACTTTGGCAATAATCTATTAATCTCGAAACCGATGAGCGTAAAAACAGTACAATCTATCATCACCCCCGGCAAGTCTTACCAGTACGTGGATAACGGCGAGCCTATGAGGGGAGGCATGAAGGATGTCTATTTCAGCCTCGACAGGTCTTACGTGGTCGCCTTTTACAGGGACCCGCAGGATTTCAATTCCAAGGAACGGCTCAAGAGGATCGCTACCCAGTATTACGAAAGCTTTTTTGTAAAAGAGCCCGTATCGGGAGCCTATTACAAACAGTTGTATAGCTGGCCTACCGATGTAGTGGAGCACGACAAAAGAACCGGGATCATTGTACCCGTCTATAATAAGAATTTCTTTTTTCAGAAAGGCTATGCCACCAACGACCTGCTGAAAGGCAAGGAGAAAGAGGGCAAGTGGTTTGCCAGCGCCAAGTTCCGCGCCCCGCAGTCCAGGACCAAGCTGGACCCTTCGGAGCTGGGCAACTGGCTGAGCTACTTCCAGGTATGTGTGAATATCGCGCGCGGTGTCAAGCGCCTGCATGCGGCCGGGCTGGCCCATTCCGACCTGTCCTATAAGAACGTGCTGATAGACCCGGTAAGCAAAACCGCCGCTATCATAGATATAGACGGCCTGGTGGTGCCCAATCTTTTCCCCCCGGATGTCATAGGCACGGCCGATTTCATCGCGCCTGAAGTGCTGGCCACCAAGCACCTGTCCAAGAACGATCCCAACAGGAAGCTGCCCAACCGGCTGACCGATCTTCATGCGCTGGCCGTACTGATCTATATGTACCTGCTGTACAGGCATCCCTTAAGAGGCGGTAATTATTTCGGCGCTATGGAAACGGAGCAGGAAGAAGACCTGCTGATGGGCGAAAAAGCCTTATTCATTGAGCATCCCACGGATGCCAGCAACCGGAATTTCAAGCGCGAATACGGGGATAATCTCCAGAAGTTCGCGCCCTGGACCGACCTCCAGAAGACGCCCTATACGATCACGGGGCCTTACCTGAAAGAGCTGTTTGACCAGGCCTTCATCAAAGGGCTTCACCATCCTAATGAAAGACCGCCGGCCGAAGCCTGGGAACAGGCCCTGATCAAGACCAACGACCTGAAGCTGGAATGCAGCAATGCGTCCTGCGATCAGAAATGGTTCATTTATAATAATACGGTGGATACCCGCTGTCCTTTCTGCGGTACCCGCTACCGGCATTCCATTCCCGTGCTGGATTTCTATTTCCAGTTCAAGCCGAACGTATGGAAGCCGGAGAACCAGCGGCTGGTAGTGTACAATAACGCTACACTGCATCAATGGCACTCCAACCGGAATATCGTCAGGAATGAGCGGCTGGCCGATCAGCATAAATCCCCGGTAGGATATTTTTCTTTTCACAACGGAAAGTGGATATTTGTGAACCAGAACCTCCCTACCCTTTACGATAAGACACAGGATGCCGAGGTACCTGTGGGCGGCATGGTAGAGCTTACCAACGGCAAGCAGCTGGTCCTGTCAAAAGATGATGGCGGCAGGGTAGCCGTGATCTCACTGGCCAATATTTAAACAATCTTTTATCAATAAAAACAACTGAGCAGTAAACAATGGAAACGAGTATTTTAGACCTTCATCCCGGGCTTGTCTGGGGCTTCGCCATCACGGTCATCATTATGCTGATGCTGGACCTGGGTGTATTTAATAAAAAAAGCCACGTGGTCACTTCCAAGGAAGCCACTATCTGGTCCGTAGTGTGGATCTCGCTGGCCATGATCTTTTCGGGCGTGGTATACTGGGTGTTTAACCAGGACGCCGGCGGTCATGAGCTGGCTATTGAGAAATTCACACAATTCCAGGCGGCTTACTGGATAGAGAAGGCCTTATCGGTAGATAACCTTTTTGTATTCATCCTGGTGTTCTCTTTCTTCAAGGTGCCCAGGGCGCTGCACCATAAGGTGCTCTTCTGGGGGATCATCGGGGCTCTTGTGTTCCGTGCCATCTTCATCTTTGCAGGCGTGGGCATCATCAATGTGACCTACCTGCCGGATATGGAAATATTCGGACGTATGGTAAGCATTAATGTCGTGCTGACCTTATTCGGCCTGTTCCTTATCTATGCCGGTATCAAATCCTGGGGCGGTGGCGATGACGACGAGGAAAAAGATTTCAGCAATTCTGCTGGGGCACGGCTGGTAAAGCGCCTGTACAAGGTAAGCGATAATTATGACGGCGATAAATTTTTCACCATACAAAACGGTGTCAGGATCGCTACCCCTCTCCTGGTGGTGGTTGCGGTGATCGAGTTCACAGACGTATTGTTCGCCGTGGATTCCATCCCTGCCATCTTCGCCATTTCCAAGGATCCGTTTATATTATATACCTCCAATATATTCGCCATACTCGGGCTGCGTTCGCTGTACTTCCTGCTTTCGAACTTTATCCATATGTTCAGCAAGCTGCCATACGGCCTGTCTATCATCCTGACCTTTATCGGCGTAAAGATGATCATTTCACCCTGGTATCATATCTCATCACCGGTATCCTTAGGCATTGTAGGCGGGGTACTGTTATTGTCAGTCATTCTTTCCATTATCTTCCCCGAGAAAAAGGAGGAAAAGACCGAAACAGAGGCATAGCACTCATTATTGATCATTCCAGAACGACCGGGCAGCTGTAACAACGTCCGGTCGTTTTTGTTATAGCCCAGGAGAGAGGAAGGTATGCCCAGCTTATATCAGAGCAGTAATAACCGTTTTTCCTGAACAACTACACGCTCTGTTTGTTAAAAGTTATAGCAACCTGCATAACTATAAACTACCGTATTATGAAGCATTTGTCACTCATCTTGTTCCTTTTTCTTTGCTGGAGCTGCGCACAGGTAGATACGGCAGACGAAGAGGCTATCCCCGCTGAAACCACCTTCACCACCGATATACTCCGGGATTTCAGAAAAGATAAGACCGCTGCTGCAAAGAAGTACGGCGGAAAGCTGATAGAGATAGCGGGAACGATAGGTAAGATTAGCCAGCGAAAGCATAAGACCATAGTAATCCTTCATGACGGCGACCCTAAAAAGGGCAGGACTACCTGTATCTTCAACGATGACCAGGCAGCCGGTATCGCCCGCCTGCAACCGGGGAAAATGGTACGTGTAAAAGGTACCGGCGAATATAATACCTCTGATGACTATACCTTAAAAGGCTGTACTGTTGTCTTACCGGTGACCATTCCCGAACCGCAGGTGAAATATGAGGTTATCAATCTTACATTCAACCGCAGGAGCAAGGAGGTGCGGGTCGTAGTGGATTCGTCGCTGAATAAATCAGAGTTGCTGCACCTGGGAGCTTACCTCAAGAACAAAGGTGAGGAATGGTATGATAATTATTCCTGCTTCTTCTACCTGCATACCAATCCCAATACACAGGGCCGTCCAGATGCCGCCGTTTCCTACCGGCCAAGGGTGAAGGAAGTCCCGGACCTTGATCTTAAGGGCGAAAAGTTTGAGATATTGTACATTACATACCCGGAAAGGTAGGACCGTAAAAATTATTTATACTTATTCTTCAAGAGAGATTAAAAAAAATCAACAATACAATCAAACATTATTTTCCTATATTTCTAAAATACTTTTAAGCCCTGAATCAGTCCTTCAAAGTATTGCTTTTGTTTAAAGGATGGGATAAATATACTATCAACGATATGTTGCAAAAAAGCATCCGGGTATTTTTCCTTTGCAATCTCATTGGTTCTAATCATCACTTCCCTGTCAATTTCAAACAGGCATATTAAAATAATTCCGGGAGTACTAACCGAGTCAATATAATAAGCTTCTTGCAGACCTAATAAATAGCTCGCATACTCATTTATATTAGTAAAAGGTATCAAAGTGGAATCTAAAACAATTTTAATTTCAACATCACTTTTACTATTTTTAATAATCTCTAGTTCCTTTTCCAGGGAAAAGTATTCAAAGGAATCAATTAAAGCATTATTGAAATATATTTCATTTATCAATAAAGTCTTATTTATTTTGTAAATATCCCTAAAAATGAGACAGTTTAAAACTAGAGAAATTTATTAATTTTAAACTGTAAAAAGATGAAAAAGACAAGATTCACAGAGACACAAATTGTT
>MKSF01000011.1 GCA_001897155.1 Bacteroidetes bacterium 47-18
GAGACCGACAGCCTTACCGTGGTGAACGATGTGCGGGACAGCGGCCTCTTCCGCGCTACCCTGCTGCCCGATCATGAAAAGGTATCGGTGTACTGGTATAATACGCTGAACCAGGTAAGCGAGCAGCAAACACCGGACGGCGGCCGTACGCTCTTCTTCTATGACAAGGCGGGCAGGCTGGTCTTCTCCCAGAATGCGGAGCAGCGCACCTCCGGGAAGATGTCCTATATTATTTATGATGACCTGGGCAGGATCGTGGAAACAGGACAGATCAAAGCGGCCTGTACGCCTTACTTCGAGCCTTATCCCAAGGCCAATGGCATCAATCCCAACCAGTGCGGCTACGCGGACGATATCCGTAACCAGTATACGCCTTTCCCGCCGCTGGTGACACAACTGCTGGTGACCGACTATAAGACCACCCGCAATGCCATACGCGCCTACCCGAGGGAAGAAGTAGTGCTCACACAGTACGATGAAGCGGTGAAGGACCTTTCGGCCGAGCCGGGCTTCAGCAGGCAGGACAACCTGCGCAACCGTGTGGCGGCGGTCCTGTACTTCGACCGGCTGAACCAGGGCGGCAGCCTGCTCTCCTATAACTATGGGATGCACTACAGCTATGACATTGCCGGCAATGTGAAGACGCTGACCCGCGAATACCCGGCGCTGCGTATGCTGCACCAGGACCTGAAGCGCGTGGATTATGACTATGATATGATCTCCGGTAAGGTGAATATGCTCAGCTATAACCGGAGCTTCGGCGACCAGTTCTTCCAGAAATACACCTATGACGACGACAACCGCATCACCGCGGTGTCTACCAGCAATGACGGTATGTTCTGGGACGAGGACGCCCGCTATGAATACTACGCGCATGGCCCGCTGGCCCGGATGAGCCTGGGTGAGCACCGCGTGCAGGGCGTGGACTATATCTATACCATACAGGGCTGGCTGAAAGCGCTGAACGGTGATATCGTGGATACGGCCAATGACCCGGGCAGGGACTATTTCTTTAATAACGCGCATGCCAGGGACATCGCCGGTGTGACGCTGGATTATTTTGACGGCGACTATATGCCGATAGGCGGCCCGGATGTCAATACTGCCGGTAATCTCCGCAAAGTATCCCGCAATATGTATAACGGCAATATACCGCGCATGCAGACCAACCTGGCGCCTTTTGACCCGCTGAGCGCGCATTATACCTACGACCAGCTCAACCGCCTGGTAAAGGCGGAGTATGACTACTACCGCAACGATGATACCACCCTGCTGGCCACGGAAGACTATTATACCCGCTACGCCTATGACGCGGACGGCAATATCCGCAGCCTGGTGCGCAACGGGAACCTGCCGGGCACGCAGCGTATGGACAGCATCACTTACCATTATGCGGGGAACGGTCCCAACAGCTCCTCGAACCAGCTGCTGAACATCTCGGATTACGTGGCGGATAATTATACGAACGATATCAAATACTATGTGAACAGTAATAACAGCAGCCGTTATACCTATGATAAGCTGGGCAACCTGACGAAGGACGAAGTGAACGGCTGGGATGCCATCCGCTGGAACCTGCAGAACAAGGTGGCGCATACGTATGACGGCGCGAACAACCGCGGGCTGGAATTCGGCTATGACGGCATGGGACAGCGTTACCGCAAGAGCAGCATACAATACTACCAGGATTCGTCCTCAGCCAAGAACAGCTACTATGTACGGGACGCGCAGGGCAATATCCTGGCAGTGTACGACTACTATATGCACCACAGTGTGGCCTATGAGCAGGTGATCCGCAAGGTCTACCAGCACTATACGGCGGTGGTGGCCCCTGCCACGACCCCGCCGCGCTTCTTCCGGGAGCTGGTGCTGCCGCTGAACGCAGGCTATGCGGCCTTTAACAATACCTATGTGGCCGCGCTGCAGGAAGCTTATGCGGACATCGGCAACCAGCTGCTGGATACCACGCCGGTGTCCTACTTTACCGGTCGCAGCAGCGATGTCAAAGACAACCTGCTGTATAATGCTTCGGATGATGTGAGCTTTTACAGCCAGCTTTTTGACTATGCGCGGGACCAGTCAGTACCGATACTTTCCCGTGCGATGACGTACTATACGCGTGATAACCAAAGTACTTTGCCTAATGTGGTGGGCAAGATAATGGAGGACGGTGAAGAATACGCTAAATACCTTGCAGGCTATACCTGGGGGGCAGACAGCATTACGAGGGTCCTGCTGCTGGACCTGGGCATAGATACGACGGAGGTGGATAACTTCCTGTCCAATACGCAATATGACCGTGATCAGTACCGTGAAGAGCTTGCGGGTCTGGTGGATCCATCCGTTATCATCCACTTCATGATACGGTTCCTGGATGCTGCCTCCTTCTATGAATTTACGACTGAAGATCATCTTCCGGGTTACTGGCATAACATAGAATCGGATGAGAACTTTGTAAGTCTCTTTATGCCTTACCTTTCTGAAAACGGCACGCTGTCTCCTGTTTTCCGCACGGCATTGCAGGAATACGCACCACCGGATACGCTGGGGGCTTTCCTGGACTACTACCCCCAGATGCGGGACCTGTTGCGCAGCACCAACAGCGCAGACAACCTGCTGCACCTGCTGCTGGAAGATACGGCTCTCAGCATTGATAACATCTATGCACTGCAATACGACACCTATGGTGATGACCTGGTGGTGGCGGCTTCGGTAGCGGCACAGACAGGCAACAATATGGCTACGCTGACCACAGCAGTATCGAACCTTGGCGGCAGCTACCTGACCATCATCGATACGATCGAAAAAATGGTGATCGGTGAGCAGGAAATGCAGCTTTCAGAGCATCACCTCTACGGCAGCAGCCGTCTGGGTATTAAAAACTACCTGCCGCGGCAGGTGTATGCTTACTGGAACAATACGGATGTGATCCCTGTTTCTGATACGGGCAGCCTGCTGAGCCGCAGGCCGTGGTACAGCCTGGAATACAATGATGTGATCAATGGCCTGGCGCTGTCGCCTTACGGCAGCACGGACCAGACCACCTCGGGCAGCCAGCACCTGGCGGGCCAGCGTCAATATGAAATGACCAACCACCTGGGCAATGTGCTGGCCACGCTGAGCGACCTGCCTTACAAAAGCGAGGGCGAAGTGCTGCAATTCCGTGTGAACCCTGCCTTACGCGCGGTATATGACTACTATCCTTTCGGCAGCCTGAAGCCGGGCCGTTATGTAAGCGATACGACGGAGAACTGCGTGACGATGACGCAGAGCCGCTGGGTGGTGAAATACCGCGACAGCACGGTTTGGAATACGGGCTGGGTATCTGCACCTGCGACGAAGCCTAACCTGGGCATTGCGCAGCAGATCACGCTCAGCAGCATCCCCGGCAACGGCATCAGCATCGAGATCGAGGACACGGCGGCTGTGGGCGGCCTTATGACGGCGGTGCAGGAGCTGAGCGTGACACCTAATGTGCGGCAGGACCTGGAGCTCAACCTGCAGGTGGTGAGCGGTACTTTTGTGCTTCGTGTGCTGGAGGAGGTGAATGGTACGGATGTGCTGCTGGGCTCGCTGACGGTATCGGATGCGGGCGGTTCCGACGGCACGGTTTCAGCACCTGTATCCTATAGTATCTCTATCCTGCCGTCCACGAACAATGTGAAGCTGCAGGTGAGTTCACCGATCACTATGGGCACAGTGCTATGCTGTGCGCCCCGTACGATGAACGGTTACTGGAAAAAAATCACGGTACCTTATTTAGAGCAGGAGAATATTGTCGTAACTTTATGCGACAGCATAGGTGATAAGTACAGGTTCGGGTTTAATGGGCAGGAAAAAGTAAATGAGTTGTCGGGCATTGGTAACCATAATACGGCTGAGTTCTGGGAGTATGATACAAGGTTAGGAAGAAGGTGGAATGTAGATCCTAAATATTATTTAACATTAAATCAATCACCTTATTCCACTAATCACAGTAACCCTATTGTATATAGAGATGAAGATGGAGATATTGGTATAGTTGGTGCTGCTGTTGGTGCTGGTATTGGCGCAATCGCTTCTCTGACAAAGTCTGTAATTCAAGATGGTTGGGGTAGTTTAAAAGATGGTAAAACCTGGGCAAAAGCTGGAGTTAATGCTGCGGCAGGAGCTATTGTGGGGGCAACAGGAGGTTTAGCAGGAGGATTAGTTGCAACGGCATCAACGTCATTCGGAGCTTCATTAGCTGAAGATGCAATAGATGGGAAAAAGTTAAACTTTACTAAAGCTATTGTTTCTAGTGGGATTAATACAGTTACTTTTGGACTTGGTAAATATGGAGCGGATAAACTTAGTAAAGTTATTACCAAACATTGGTGGAGTAGAGGAAATGCTAATAGTTTTGTAAAATGGTTAGGTAGAGCACCTAAGAATAATGTTGGTCAATTAGTTGATCGTGGTGTTGATGTTATAGGTGTAGGAACAGGGTTAAGTATTGATGACCTATTTCCCGGAGAATTAGAAAGTGAAGAACTTCCACCTGTAATAATCCGTGCATCTAAGCAAGATGATGGAAACTATAAAGCATCAGATTCCGAAGTTGAAAATGCAACTGAACAACTTTTTAAAAATATTGAAAATATTCAAAATGAAAATTAGAAAAGGGTATTGGTTTGTTTTATTTTTTGCTGTATTCTCAGCCTTAATGCAGGTGTATAGGAATGAATTTATTATAAAAGACCAAGAAATAAATAAAATTATTATTGTTAAAGTTTTAGTTCTATTTTTAATCTTATTTATTCCTGGTTTGTTTCTAGTAAGGTGGTATTACAAGATGAAGGATAGCTCAGAAAGATAATGTGTTGGGTGGTAATGTACTCAAATTGTTGTTTTGAACAATAATGAGTTTGTTGTCCAGTAAAATCAATATCTTTAGCACTGTAAAGTATAAAAGTTCGGGCGGCCTGTGGGTCGCCCGAACCTGTTTTGGAGTCAAAAATCACCCTTAGATGCAGTTGCTGATGACCTGGTGTTCTCAAATTGTTGTTTTATAAAAAAGCGTTATGTGTCCTTATTGTTCTGCTGACTGTATTCGTTATGGAAAGAGTAATACCGGGAACACGAGATTTCGTTGTAAATCGTGTAAAAGAACACACGTTTCCTCTTATGTTTACCGCGCCTGCCATCCTTCTATACCTAAAAATATAGCAAGTCATATTAAGGAAGGTTGTGGTATACGGAGTATAGCACGACTGTTGGATATATCTGTATCGACAGTGCTTCGCGTGATTTTGCGTACAGCCAACAGGATAAAAAAGCCTCCTGTTGCTATTGGTAAGGAATATGAGTTGGATGAGCTGAGAACTTACATAATAACCAAGTGCACACCCTGTTGGATTGTTTATGCTATCCGGAAAGATACGAGAGAAGTAGTTGATTTCACCGTTGGTAACAGAACCAGTAACACTTTGAGAAGCATTACGGAACCCTTGATATTGTCTTCTGTTGCTAAGATTTATACAGATAAATTGCCTCATTATAAATCCTTAATTCCAAAGGGCATTCATAAAATAACACCTTACGGCACCAACCATATCGAACGCAAGAACCTGACGCTTCGCACCCACCTGAAACGCTTGTCCCGGCGGACGATCTGCTTTAGCAGGAGTGCCGCTATGCTTACGGCCTGTCTGAAGATCTATTTCTGGGGCTGATGCAGTTTTAAGGGGTCGCGTGAGCGATAGTAGCGGTTACCCCGCTGCAGGTATTGTGCGTGTGGACTGTGGCGGCGTAATAGCGGATAGCGCGGCCCATTGGGACACGCCAAGGTAACAACTATCGCGTATACCTTTCTGAAAACGGCGCTATGGCTCCTGTATTCCGTTCTGCACTGCAGCAATATGTGCCTGATGACACATTGGGCGCTTTCCTGGACTACTTTCCCGAGATGCGTGATCTTTTGCGCAGCACGAACAGCGCAGACAACCTGCTGCACCTGCTGCTGGAAGACACGGCCTTCAGCATTGACAACATCTATGCGCTGCAGTACGACACCTATGGCGATGACCTGGTGGTGGCGGCTTCGGTAGCGGCACAGACAGGCAACAATATGGCTACGCTGACCACAGCAGTATCGAACCTTGGCGGCAGCTACCTGACGATAATCGACACCATAGAGAGAATGGTTGTTGGTGAGCAGGAGATGCAGCTTTCGGAACACCACCTCTACGGCAGCAGCCGTTTGGGCATCAAGAACTACCTGCCGCGGCAGGTGTATGCTTACTGGAACAATACGGATATTATCCCTGTTGCTGATACTGGCAGCCTGCTGAGCCGCAGGCCTTGGTACAGCCTGGAATACAATGATGTGATCAATGGCCTTGCGCTGTCGCCTTACGGCAGCACGGACCAGACCACATCCGGCAGCCAGCACCTGGCGGGGCAGCGTCAATATGAAATGACGAACCACCTGGGGAATGTGCTGGCCACGATGAGCGACCTGCCTTACAAAAGCGAGGGCGAAGTGCTGCAATTCCGTGTGAACCCTGCCTTACGCGCGGTATATGACTACTATCCTTTCGGCAGCCTGAAGCCGGGTCGCTATGTGAGCGATACAACAGAGAACTGTGTAACGATGACGCAGAGCCGCTGGGTGGTGAAATACCGTGACAGCACGGTTTGGAATACGGGCTGGGTATCTGCACCTGCGACGAAGCCTAACCTGGGCATTGCGCAGCAGATCACTTTGAGCAGCATCCCGGGCGACGGCATCAGCATTGAGATCGAGGACACGGCGGCTGTGGGCGGCCTTATGACGGCGGTGCAGGAGCTGAGCGTCACGCCGAATGTACGGCAGGACCTGGAGCTGAACCTGCAGGTGGTGAGCGGCACCTTTGTGCTTCGGGTGCTGGAAGAGGTGAACGGCACGGATGTGCTGCTGGGGTCAATGACGGTATCGAATGCTGACGGTTCCGATGGTACGGTTTCAGCACCGGCTTCCTATAGTATTTCTATCCTTCCATCCACGGGCAATGTGAAGCTGCAGGTCAGCTCACCGATCACGATGGGTACAGTATTATGCTGCGCGCCGCGTGTAATGAACGGCTACTGGAAAAAGATCACGGTACCTTATTTGGAGCAGGAGAATATTGTTGTAACTTTATGCGACAGTATCGGTGATAAGTATAGGTTTGGGTTTAACGGAATGGAGAAGGATAATGAGCTGAAGGGTATAGGGAATTCCTTAGATTTTGGTGCCAGGATGTATGATAGCAGGTTGGGCAGATTTATGAGTTTAGATCCATTAGCTGTAAAGTATCCCTGGAATAGTCCTTATGCTTTTGCAGAGAATGATGTAATAAGTGCTATTGATCAGGATGGAAAGCATAGGTTGCGTGTTACGGATGTGAATAAAGATGAGAGAACTGCCAAAGTTAAAGTTGTTCATACAGCTTATCTATCTAAAGAGGGTTTGAATAAGCGTTATAATGATCCAAAGCTTCCTAACAATGTCGCATATAGATTTTCGAAGGGAAATACTACAAAATACCTGAAGGAGCTTCCTCGTAATGGTGTAAAACCAGAATTTATAACCAAAAAACAATGGGAGAATGGCGAAGGATATAAGGTAGATGTTAAGTATATGGTTAACGTAGTTTTTAAAGAAAATATTACAGAAGCATCAAAATCGGCTGCTTCAGAGCCAAGAGGTCAAGCTAGTACTGTCCAAATGTTACCTGGTATGTATTATCCACGTGAGGGGGGATCGGCTAGTACAGACTTGTCTAGAAGGTATGGTAGTGTAGGATTAAATCCAGAACATGATATACTATCTCCCGAAGGTGTTATTACACATGAATTAGGAATTCATAATATGATGGGTGTGAAACATGAACTTCAGCATGGAGAGCCAGTTTATGTGGATAGAGGGTTAGGTTCTAATAATGATCCCTATATATATCCATACCCTTCTGATACGGAAGCAATTATCGAAGTAGCTACATACTATAATAGGGTTGATTATGAAGAATCTGGTGATAACTCATCAAATTCATCAAATTCAACAAATTCAACAAATTCATCAAATTCAACAAATTCATCAAATGGTAGTTCTGAATCTAAATAGGTTAGTAATTTATTTTCTGTTATGGACATTGATAGTTTCCTGTTCTATAATGCACAGTAGTCCTAAACAAGACAAAAAAATTGATAATGTAACCCAAGGACTAAGTAATGAAAAAATTCAATCACAAGTAAGAAGTGAAGAAGAAATTATTGAATCAAAAAAATTAGTCATTTACGATACTATTAATGCGTTTTTTTTATATGAATTTCATAATCGTGCTTTCAATGCCGGAGACGCCATAGTGCAGGAAGGTAGTTTGCTTCGAATGAGTGAAGACTTTGGTAGGCAATGTTATGATACTGTATATTCATTTAGGTTTATGCTGGGTATTGGAGATTCTGTTGCAAAGAGTGCGTTGCAGAATGAGCCCCTTATGAACGTATTTCTATTGGAAGCGTTGCTTTTTTTTAATAATGATAGAACAGGAAACAATATAATCAGGCCTTATTGCGATGTTTCTTATACTATGTGCAGAACAAAATTAATTATTAATAAAGGTAGTTTGATAAAGCGTCGTATCCCTTATTTGGTTGACTGTGATTCATTGGCCAAGTTAAAAACTCCTAATGGAATTTCTTATACGGAAGAAGATGTATGGGCATACGATATTTTAAGTGTACTGGATTATGAATTGTTGAATGTTAATGACTATAATATTAAATTTAAATAGGGGGTAATGTATCAGGTAGTGTTACAGAGTTAGTGATGGTGCAATTTTAGATTTTAATTTTCGGTAGTGTTCTCAAATTGTTGTTATATAGTATTGAGAAGCATGAATTCGTTGAAATCAATACTTTTAAAATTTCAACGTACTTAAATTCGGGCGGCCTACAGGTCGCCCGAACTTGGGTAGTGTTACAGAAGTGTTGATAGTTTCTGAAATGTTTATCAGCATTGAATTTTAGGAGCAAACCATCCTATATTTTAAAAGTAAGTAAGGCAACCCAAAGGTTGCCTTACTTACTTTTACGGCTTAAAAACAGGCTGTAATGACACGAACTATACCCAGGTGTTTCAGAATTGTTGATTTAAAAATAAATTGCATCTATTGTGATGGATGCTGTGTGAAAAATGGTCATAGCCATGGCAAACAACGGTTGTTATGCAAATCCTGTAAAAGAACATTTACTTCAAAATATACATACAATGCCTGCCAGCCCGGTATTAACAGGATGATCATATCCTTACTGAAAGAAGGCTGTGGAGTACGTAGTATATCCCGGCTGCTGCAAATATCTGTGGTCACTGTTTTAAAACGACTGCTTATTATATCGGATGCAGTAGTACAGCCTTCCTTTTGTTTAAGCCGTGCTTATGAAGTGGATGAGCTGTGTACTTATATCGGCCATAAGGCCAACCGACAATGGATAGTGTATGCAATATGCAGGGAAAGTAAAATAATAGCAGGCTTTTGTGTTGGCAGCCGGTCAAAAGACACGATAAACAGTGTGATCCGTACTTTACTTTTGTATGATCCTTTGATGATCTGCACGGATAAATTTCATTTATACCGGCTACTGGTACCCGCATCGCTGCACCAAACCAAATTACGTTCTACGAACCATATCGAACGCAAGAACCTGACCTTGCGCACCCACCTTAAACGCTTGTCGCGGCGGACCATCTGCTTTAGCAGAAGCGCTGCTATGCTGATAGCCTGTTTAAAAATTTATTTTTGGGGCTGATAATACATCTTTCGACCACAGGATTATATAGATGTATGCTATGAATAATTACAGGTATTTTTTATCTTGTAAGAGTGCCTGTTGTTGTAACTTTCTGCGACAGCATATTCCAGACCCGTGCGTATTTCACCTATGCCAACAATACCTATACTGTACTGAGGTACAGGCATTATAAACTTATTTCCGGATTGTAGTAAACTTTTATAAGTATGAAGTTATTGAATTTCAGCAGCCGTTTCCTTATAGCCCTGGGGTGGTGCACCCTCATGCTGGCCCAGGTGTCCCTGGCCCAGAACTTCCGGTTCGGTAAGAACCTGCTATCCGATCGGGTAGCCGCGCCGGTCATGAAGTATATCAATACCAACCCGGGTACCGATATTGATACCACTATCCTGCTGCATCATGACAAGTGGAACGACATGATCGTTCCGGGCAGCACGTGGGCGCAATATTATAAGTTCAAAAGCCTGCATACCATCGTGGAGCTGGGTATAGACCATGCCTACCTGCCGGTGCACCAGCAGGCCTATGCTATCAAGATAGCGTATACCGTCAACGGCTACAGCAATCCCCAGGCGCCCAATACCATCAGCCAGGTGATCTATGATACGCTGACCATCGCCTACCGGCCGGATTCGCTGGCGCAATACCAGGACAAGCAGCTGAAAAAATACTACGGCTTCCATAAGGTGGAAGTGGTGGTCAATACCCTCTTTGATGTGAGCGATCCCCTGCAGCCTCCTGTACCGGTGGACTTTAACCGTTCCGGGTCCTACGACAACCTGAACTTCTACTTCCAGGTGGCGATGGACGTACAGGTATATCATAAAAAAGGTCGCGACAATTCCAGCA
>MKSF01000012.1 GCA_001897155.1 Bacteroidetes bacterium 47-18
CTCCCTGTGACAAATCCCTCAACTGTCAGGCTGAGCCCCGTCGAAGCCCTAATAAAATCAACTGACTATCTATATATAGGCAACAAAGTCGTTATCAGTTATCTCTTATTATAAGAGATTCCTCACATCCGTTCGGAATGACCACCACCCTCAGTTCCTTTATAGTAGAAGCGTTTTTTGACCCGCAGAGAGAACACCGTTCAGCGGGGCGTATCGGTAAAAAAACTTGTTGCCTGTAAGCAGATAGCCACTTAAAATCATTATAAATCACATTTCGACAAGCTCAATATGACACCGATAAGCTTAATGTGACATGAGACCCTCCCTGTGACAAATCCCTCAACTGTCAGGCTGAGCCCCATCGAAGCCCTAATAAAATCAACTGACTATCTATATATAGGCAACAAAGTCGTTATCAATTATAAATTATTATAAGAGATTCCTCACATCCGTTCGGAATGACCACCACCCTCAGTTCCTTTATAGTAAAAGCGCTTTTTGACCCGCAGAGAGAACACCGTTCAGCGAGGCGTATCGGTAAAAAAACTTGTTGCCTGTAAGCAGATAGCCACTTAAAATCATTATAAATCACATTTCGACAAGCTCAATATGACACCGATAAGCTTAATGTGAATGACAACCCTCCCTGTGACAAATCCTTCAACTGTCAGGCTGAGCCCCATCGAAGCCCTATTAAAATCATTATAAATCACATTTCGACAGGCTCAATGTGACAGGGCAAACTTAATGTGATATGACACGCTCAATGTGACAGAGCAGGCTTAATGTGACTTGATAAGCTCCAGGAGATAAGACGAGCTCAGTTTATAATCTGCCTTCCAGGTATCGCTTGCTGTATTATAAAGGTATATTGCCATGCTTACGTTTGGGATTGACCACTACTTTCGTTTCCAGCATCCGGAACGCTTTGATCAGCTTTTCCCGGGTATCCGCAGGCAGGATCACCTCATCAATAAAGCCTCTTGCCGCGGCACCGTAAGGATTGGCAAATTTTTCGGTATATTCCAGCTCTTTCTCTTTCCATTTTTCCGCAGGATTTTCCGCCGCGGCGATCTCGCGCTTGAAAATGATCTCGGCAGCGCCCTTAGCTCCCATAACAGCGATCTCCGCCGTTGGCCAGGCATAGTTCATATCCGCGCCTATATGCTTTGAGTTCATCACATCATATGCACCGCCGTAGGCCTTGCGGGTGATGACGGTAATTTTAGGAACGGTAGCCTCGCTTAAGGCATATAATAATTTCGCGCCGTTGGTAATGATACCATTCCATTCCTGGTCCGTGCCCGGCAAAAAGCCCGGCACATCCACGAGCACCAGCAGGGGAATATTGAAGGCGTCACAAAAACGGACGAACCTGGCGGCCTTCTTGGAAGCGTCAATGTCCAGCACGCCCGCCATGCTGGCCGGCTGGTTGGCTACGATACCGATGCTTCTGCCCGCTATCCTTGCAAAACCTACGATGATATTTTCGGCATAATCCTTATGCACTTCCAGGAAAGATCCTTCATCAGCCAGCTCTTCGATCACTTCCTTCATTTCATAGGGCTGGTTAGGATTCTCCGGTATGATGCTATCCAGCTTCTCCCGCTTTTCCTGGCCTATTTCGTAAGGATATACAGGAGCATCTTCCTCACAGTTCTGCGGCATATAGCTCAGTAATTGCTTAAGGTGCTCTATTGCAGCCAGCTCATTGGCGCAGGCAAAGTGTGTCACACCTGATTTGGAGGCATGGGTGGCAGCACCGCCCAGCTCTTCGGAGGTGACGGTCTCGTGGGTTACCGTCTTAACAACGTTCGGGCCGGTAACGAACATATAGGAGGTGTTTTCCACCATCAGTATGAAATCGGTAATGGCAGGGGAATATACGGCTCCGCCTGCACAGGGTCCCATAATGGCGCTCAACTGCGGGATAACGCCGCTGGCCTTTACGTTCCTGTGAAATATATCGGCATAGCCGCCCAGGGAGACCACACCCTCCTGTATCCTGGCGCCGCCGCTGTCATTCAGCCCGATAACCGGCGCACCGTTCTGCAGGGCAAGGTCCATGATCTTACAGATCTTTTCCGCATGAGTTTCCGACAGGCTGCCCCCGAAAACCGTAAAGTCCTGCGAGAATACATATACCAGCCTTCCATGAACAGTACCGTAGCCTGTGACTACACCGTCGCCCAGGTAGACTTCACGCTCCATACCGAAATCCTTGGACCGGTGTGTGACCAGCATGCCTATTTCTTCAAAGCTCCCTTCATCCAGGAGCAGCATAATCCGCTCCCTTGCCGTCAGTTTGCCTTTGCCATGCTGGCTGTCTATTCTTTTCTGACCGCCGCCTAACTGTGCCTCTTGTATTTTTTGTTGCAGTACTGCTGTCTTGCTCATATAAAAAATATAGTCTAATAGGCTCAAAGATAAGCCAATTAGACTATATTTTCATGCGCCGGAACAGAGTTTTGCCGGCGTATGCCATGGCTGCCCGTTCCTTATTTGGATTTCACCTGTATCGTCTGGTGCTTGATGTAATTTCCCGCTTCTATTTCCCTGACGATCATCTCAATATCCTTATCATCCCCGAAAGGGTCATACTGGGTCTTAAGGTCATTATCAATAAATTTAAAGGCGGTCTGGTAGAAACGGGCGTTCACGCCGCCCTTCAGCTCTTTGATGATATCATAGCAGTTCCTGCCCGTCTGCCTGTTCACGAGCTTCACCAGTATTTTTCCCTGTGTGACGGAAAGGTCCTTCAGCTCTTCCTTGAATTTTGAATTGAGCTCAATATCCAGGGACTCGATATATTTTTTCCTTTCCTTCCTGGTAGGATGATGACCCAGGTCCTGGTCCATCTTCTTAAGCACTCCTGCCGCCAGAACGGCATAGGGATATACCTTGAACACATTGTACCTCAGCCTGTCGATATATTGCTTCCTGGAAGGATCCAGCAGCTCTGATTTGTACACCGGGTCCAGGAAATCATACGCAAGCGTATCTCCGTCGTATATGATGGCCGGCAGCCATATCCCTCCCTCCCTGGGCACTTCCTGTGGCTGGGTCGGGGGTTGGGCCTGCGCACCATATATCCATCCGCAACACAATAACAGCGCCCATATATATTTTACCTGTAACATGATTTTAATAAGAGTAATTAAGTCTAATGAAATTAGAACTTTTTTTTATTAAAACGTTTAACGCCCCTATAATATTATTACAAATCCCATATTACTATTGGGCAAACAGGTAGATGAGCTTGATGCCGAATTTGGTATTCACCAGCGGGTAGGAGTTAAGCACATAGGGGTGGGTCTGTCTTCTTTCGTAATATCCCACTACCTGCAGGCTTTCATTCACCATGTATTCTACCCGGGGCGTGATGGTCAGCACCCACTGGCCGCGTGTCGGCTGTTCGGAATTCCCGGTAAAATAAGTGTTGGTGGTGATATCATCCCTGTAGGCCACATCCACCCTGATATTGAGGTCATTTTTGAGCTCCGTGATACCAAAGAAGGTAAAAGGCAGCTTCAGGCCTTTCATCCTGTGCCCGAAGCCTACCACGATGTCCTGGGAATTGGTCTCACTGATCTGGTAGTCGATCAGGTTCAGGCTGGTCATCCTGGAGCGGTTGTAGGCTATTTTGAACGACATACCGCTTTCCATCTGCACATCCACCCCGAGCAGCGGGGAAAATGATTCCTGGATAGTGATATTCGGCACCTGGAAGAACGGCACAAAGTTATTGGTAACGGAGTCGATGAATGACGGGAAGCCGACCCCCAGCAGATCCTCGAATGTAAGATTGGAGGTAAAGCTGTTCATATTCATGGTGCCGGTATAGCCATGAGTAACGTTGAGGACCTTTACCGCGCCGTTGAGGAAGCCCAGTTTAGAGAAGCCGTTGTAGGTCATTCTCCAGTTAGGCAGCGGGATGAAATTCCTGAACGGATTGCTCCTTACGCCATTGGTATTCTCGCTCATGAGAGGTATCTTATCCGCCCCGCGGCCGCCGTAAGCGGCAATAAAGGCCGGTATCAGCACATCCTGGGCATACTGGGTATATCCTTTAGCGTAGTTATTGTTGTTAGGGTCCCTGGATCCGTTGATATAGGGATTGGTCTCGCCCAGCCTGCGGGACACCTCTGTCCTGTTGCTCATGAACGTTTCATAGTTGGCTTTCCTGTTCTTAAAGAAGGAGCCCAGGCCGATGAAGGTGGAAGAGAACGAACCTGTGGTGAACGGGCTTAAATGCTCAAATTCATTATTATCATAGCTGAACTTAAAGGTCTCATTATATTCCTTGTTGAAGTTCCGGCTTATATTCACGTCTATCCTCATGAAGTTAACAGGCTCCAGCACACCTCTTATCTCGATGTTCTGCGTAAAGGTCTGGCGCATCTGGCGGTTAAAGATGCTGTCCCTGGTGAATTGCCCGTTAACGGCCCTTCTTTCTATCCATTGCTGGGTAGGCTGGAAGCCGAATGCAAAGTCATACCATGGATCGTCGTTCCTGAACCCGGACCCGACCAGCCTGGAAGTATCCATAAAGCCGGGCAGCAGCGTTCCCGCATTTTCCGTAAAGTTCACAGATATCCTCTTCAGCATGGTGGCGGCCCTCAACGCGGCCCTGGTACCGTTGGACATCAGCGGCGTCACCTTTTTCTTCTTGGCTCTCCATTCTTTAAGGGCAGCCCGGTGCTTTTTCCGTTCCGCCTTTTTCAGCGCTTTCCAGGCGGTATGCAATGTTGCTGCGTCCAGCGTATCATGACCTGGCACATCCGTTTTGGCAATAATTTTCTTTTCCGGTCTCGGCGGTACTACCGCAGCTTTCTGCCGGGCCTCCTGCTTTTTCCGCTCTTCCTCTTTTTTCTTCTCCTGCTCCTTTATCTCCTGCTCTGTCAGCTTACGGTTGCCTTTGTATTGCGGAACCATATTCCTTAATTGCGATTCCATATTCGCCGCCTGTGCCGCTTTGAGATGGCGTGACCTGTTATAGAGCTGGGAAAATATCAGCTCCCCGTTCACCTGCTTGGTATGCCTGTTGGTGATGGTATGCCCCAGGTCGGAGGCCAGCATAGACGCAGCGGTCCAGTTATAGACGGTATTATAGGTCAGTGTGATGTTCGTCCAGTCAGTCAGCTTCAGCTTATTGGTAGGCACCTTATAGGTGGTATTAACCGTGTGCTCATAGAAGGTATTCCGGCCAAAACGCGACAGGTTGCCCCACAGCGTATCCCTTTGCGCTTCATTGTTGATCCTGCCGTAAGGTTCATCAATCCGGGACTGGTTCAGCCCGTTATAGCTCACCGCCAGGGATTTGGTAAGGTCCCACCTTATATTATAGAGCCTGTCCCAGGTAAAGTTCTGGACATACAAAGGCGCCAGCTGATAAGGGTCATTGTCAATATTCCTGACAATGGTCTCGCCAAAGATCTTATATAAGCTGTTATTGAAGCCTATGGTAGAAGGCAACGGCTTGAAGTTAAAATCCCTCGCCCAAGTGAGCCATGGGGATTTGGATTTTATAATTTTCTTAAAGGGCTCTATTGATTTTACGCCGGTTTCGTAATTATAGCCCAGGTTCAGGCGCTGCGTAGTGTACACATCGCTTTCCAGCAGCGGGGTCCTGTTGAACGCCTTATTATAGTTATAGCTCAGCTCAAAGTTCCTGACGCTCCAGAGCTGTGTCCTGCCGCTCTGCTGGGGGTTACCGGTTATACGGAAGTTATTCAGGCTGAAGCTGGTAACGGATGTAAAGGTCTGTGCGGCCTTTCTTACAGAGTCCCTTGCGCTGCCCGAATAGGCATCCAGCTTATCCCGCAGCTTCACATCCAGGTCATAAGGATCGTATTCAGGATTGCTGACATTCTCTATATACCCCAGGTAAACAGGCAGTTGAATACCCCATTTATTGGGCATCAGCTTGCCCAGGTTAAGGTTGGTATTTACATCAAAGTTGTAGAAGTTATCCCGGAACCTGCTGTTCACTTTCTGGTCTATGCTACCATAGCCTACAGTGTGCATGCTGCCGCCCATATGGAAAGAGCCCAGGTCGGCCAGTTGTACATTGGCCTGAGCGGATGCAGCATATCCCGGCTTTTCGTTGAAGCCGGCAGCGCGCAGCTCATCAAACCAGACTTCCACGCATTTCGGCAGTCCGTCATCCCCGGGGTTGGCGTCACTCCTTTTGGGATTGAGCACACCGATCATCACGTTCCGGACCTCCCCGAGGTTGGGGTTACCCATTACAATAACAGGATTACCTTTCTCATCCGTCTGCTCATATGGTATGTAGGAAGGCAGCCCCTGGCTGTTCCGTGTATTTTTAAGGTTGACGAATTTATCCAGCTCCAGGTCCAGGCGGTTCTCCTCCGGCCAGACATAGTCCGCATTCACCTCCCCGTCATTTGTTATCTTTAAGGGTATCCTGTACTCGTAATAGTTATTGATAAAGTCACTGCCGATACGGACAAAGGCATGCAGGTCATTATCCCGGACGGCAGGCTGCCCCGGAACAGATTCCGCATGGATGAACATTCTCAGGAAGTCATGCTGGCGTATATCCATAGACACTTCCTTGAAGGCGGCACGGGCATCGCCGTCTTTCAGACCGCATATCTGGTAGGCCATAGAGCGCTCATCTTCCTGGATGGTGATACCGGTGGCGCCTGCCGGCTGCTGCTGACGCATAACCCCCGGCGGACTTTTATATCCTACCGGAACCTTGCTGCTGTTCTGCTCCACGCTGACTGATGTGACCGCGAAGGTAGTATTGAGCGTATCGGAAATAGGGATCATTTCGCCCGGCTTGTCCAGGGAATATAAATAGGTCCTCCACTGGCTCCTGTCAAACTGCAGTTGCGCGAAGCGTACCGTAAGGCTGTCCTCAAAGTCTGTGAGGAACATCCTGAAGAAACGTATGGACCTGAAGTCGCTGATGCTTCCCACGGCCTGGTCATAGGCCCTTATAGGTATCTTGAACTGGTACCAGGTCTGTACCTGCTGGCTTCCGTCCCTCAGCGTGACGTTGGCATCTCTCCTGTTAACGATATTATTCTGCCCCACCTGCATGGACGGGTGGGTCTTAGGCATCAGCCTGACCCTGTACTGGAAATAGCTTTCCGATTCGTTCAGGGAGTTATCCTTGTTCAGGTCCTCGGATTCGGGCACTGTGGTAATAGAGCCCACGAAACCGGTCCCGTTATCTGCCGGGGAGTTGCCCTGGGGATTATTGATATTCTCATACCGGCTGATGATACCGTTCTTTGCATTGTCATGCTCCGCGCTCCTGTAGGGTGAAAAGTTATCCGACGCCGGGTCGTTGACCATGGCCTGGTACACCTCCGGGCTTACCAGCCCCTGCAGGCGGTTTAAAAAGGATGCGTATTTATTGCGCTCCTCATCATCATTGAGGCCGTCAAACCCCACGTCCTGCACTTCCCTGCTTTCGATGCTGGATTCAAATACCCTTGTCAGTTGCTGGGAAAAGGACGGTACGTAGCCCCACGGAGTTTCCTGCAGCTTGGTCACATCTTTTACTGGGGCCGGGATGCCATTTTCAAAGCCGAGACGGCCGTCCTTCAGCACATCTTCGGAAACATTACCTATATTAATATAGAGGTCGCCGCCCGTGCTTGCGGAATTGTATATAAAAGGATCCAGCGCCCAGAAGGTGATGTATTCCACATTCGACTGCTCAAAGTCACTGCTGTTATTATCCAGCGCCCTCATGATACCACCAAATTTACTCCGGGGATTCGTGAAATGCCCGGTTACCGGGTCCAGGTTGTCCGTGGTGAAGTTATAAGGCCCGCGCTTATGGGGGAAATAGCTCAGGTCAAGCGTGGACAGGACGCTGTTTTGCGCCAGCACCTGCTTATCCGGGAACACCTCGCTGGTATTGATCAGTCTCCAGTAGGCCTCATAGCGGGTCTCTTCCACAAGGTGCGTTGGGGCCGAGTTCCGCTGCAGCAGGTTCTGGTCTACGGTGTACCAGGCGATCTTTGACCTGTTGAACCCGTAGGAGAGGTCGTTGATATTGCTGGATTCGGGGAAAAGCGTGGTACCCGCCGCATTTTTGGCGCCTGACGGTACACTGGCCAGGGACCATTGCGGTATGGGGAAGCGGATATCAATGCTGCTGTTGGCGCCTTCAAAGTTATCGAGCGCTATGGAGCCTTCCGGGTCCAGCACATCAATAAAGCGGTGGTGGCCCGGGAATATGCCCGCCACTTCCGTTTTAAAATCTACGAGGGAAGGAGCCGAGGTACTGTAGAAAGGCAGCTTGTCCAGCGCCCTTGTCAGACCCATAAATTCCGACTGGTAGTTGTAGTCCAGTCCGGCGACCGTATTTTTGATGGGATCGTACCCGTATTGTACGGTAGTGGTCAGCGGCCGTTCGCTCAGCCGCATAAAGGTACCACCGAAAGACATTTTTTTATTGAGGAAGTAATCCGCACGGAGACCGATGAAGGTCTGGGGAACCAGCCCGAAGTTGGCATTGTCCTCATAGGAGATATTGATGGGCACACCGGAGTTCAGCAAGGCCGCGTTCAGGATCCTTACCCTTCCCATACTGTAATCCACCTGATAATCCACATTTTCCGTAAGCACCTGACCACCTGCAGAAACGGTCACAGACCCCTGCGGGATATTAAAGCCCAGCGGGATTTCCGACCCGCCGGCGCCTTTGTAGCTGCCCTGGATCATAAAACGGTTGTTCTGGTTGAACTGCCTCGCGATGGTCTTGGTAGAATCATAGAGCATGTCAAACAGGAACCGGCGCTCGAGCTGCGGGGAGCCGCCCAAATGAGCGCGCATCGCATCCCCGAACGGTTCCAGCACCGGGAAGATGATCTTTCCGCTGGCAGGAATGATGGTCAATCCCTCCACGTAGTCGAACACCCCGTCAGGAACAGGATCATTCTGCTGGTTCAGGTTATCCAGGTTCAGCAGCCTGATGATAGGCTCTCCCGCCCTGGGACCTTCCGGAAGGTATCTTTTCCTGCCGCCGCCCGGATCCAGGTACATAACGTTCAGCCTGAAGTCCTCCTTGGTCATCCGGCCGTAGCCGAGGGAGTAGACGTTCTTCATCATCAGCTTCCATATCGGCAGGCGCGGACGCGAGGCCGTACCTTTCAGCATTTTCATGAACAGCACCTTGGAGCTGGTGGAGTCGGGGGAGACGTCCGAAGAGAATTCCCCTACCTGGTAAACCTGGCCGTTGTGGGTGTACCGGTAGGACACGGCGATCACATCGTCCGGGTTAACGGTTGCATTCAGGGACACAAAACCCAACTGGGGATGAAATGTATATTCCGATTCATTAAGCTTACGCATCGTAACGCGGTGGAAGTCCTGGCTTTCCACCAACCCGAGACCCAGCACCACCTGGGAGGCAGTACCCTGCACCCTGGCAGCCGGGTTTTGCTGGATCAGCTCGTACAGCCTGTTGGAATTGTTGTCCGGCAGGTCAGAGCCGCCGTTCACCAGGAAGCTCTGGTAAGGCGCTTTCTCACCCAGGTCCATAAACGCCAGCACGTCTCTCACATTCTGGGTAGCTCCCTGCCTGTTGGTCACCCATACCTCCACCCTGTTCAGTACGACCTGGGAGTTGATGATGGGAATGCGCTCCAGCGCCCTTTCATAATTATCATGGAAGTACTGGGCCAGCAGGAAGTTCCTGTTCTCATCATAATCATCCGCCTTGATGTCAAATTCCGTTTTCTGGCCGCCGCCCTGCACGGAAATGGATTTCCGCTGAGAGTTCTGCCTTGACAGTACCCCTGTCATCCATAAACGGCCGAACTGCAGTTGCGTCTTCACACCGTATAAGGACTGCACACCGTTGATCAGCCCGCTGTTAAGCGGGAAGTTGATATTACCGAGCTCTATCTTTTTTAGTACTTCGTCTTCCTTGCCGGTGAATTCGATCTTTTGCCTTTGCTGCTCCCCGAAGTTAGGGCGGGTGTTCTGGCTGATATTCAGCTTGAGCTTGTCTCCAACCTGTGCCAGCAGGTTGATATTCATATCTATATCAAAGTCAAAGTTCCCGTAGCTCCTGACCCGTTCCGGCAGGCTGGGATTGTCTATTTTATTATGGTTATAGCCGAACATCAGCTCCATGCGGCCCTGCGGCTTTACCGACATGGTCTGTCCGCCGAAAAGACGGTTAAAGAGCCCTTCCTTGTACATGGTCGGCATGTCGGGATTCTTATCGAACATGCTTAAGGCAGCGAGGCGCTGCTGGAAATAGCTTTGCTCATCGCTCCTGGTCCTGTAGCTGAAGAATTCGTCTTTCGATAAGAAGTAAGGCGTCTTGATGTCCTGCTCCCCCACTTTCTCCTGCAGATAGTAGCCATCTTCTTCAGGAACATATTCCACATCCCTTTTCAGTGACTGCGGGTCCTGCAGGTAAAGGGAGTTCTGGTCCTGCAGCACCTCTTCCGGATTGATGCTCCTGGACTGGGGAATGGGGAATTTTAAGGAGTCCTTACGGGCACTTGTGGCAGCAAGGGTATCGTCATCGCTGTAATCATAATCATAGGTATAGTAGGACGAATAGGGATCCCCGTTACCGTACGCGGAAATATACTTTGCCGACGCAACTATCAGGACGAAGATGCCTATTACTTTAGAAATAAAATAATCGTTTCTATTACTTACCAACACTCTATTAATATAAAATAAAAAAACTAGCCTTATCCAGTAAGACCGGGGTTAAACTGACCGATGCAGATTTATTGAGGAGAATTATGATCTATACGCAATTTTTTTAGGGATACAAAGATATAGTAATTATTAGTTATTGTATCAAATTAATATTCCTGATTATTTATCAGGGCCGTCAGAGATTTTTCAACGCCAGCTTTATCAGCTCTTCCACCTTCAGACCCTCCAGGGATTGCTGCTGCTCTATCTTAACAATAGCCTGCTCCGCATTGGCTTTGGAGATTCCCAGTCCTGCCAAAGCATTTAACGCATCTTCAACTATAGTATTGTGTGATGCTTTGTTAAATTTACCGTCTGCAAGCTCATCCGCCGGCACCAGCTTGCCTCTCAGTTCGAGTATGATGCGCTGGGCGGTCTTGGCGCCGATCCCCTTGACCCTTTCGAGGCTTTTATTATCCCCGTTGGCTACTATCCTGGAAAGCTCCGCGTAGGACAGCGAGGATATGATGACCCTGGCCGTTGCCGCTCCCACCCCGGATACTGATACCAGTTGCAGGAATACTTCTTTTTCCCTGCTATCCGAGAAGCCGTACATGACCCAGGCGTCTTCCCGTACCTGGATATGCGTAAAGAGGCGGGTCGTCTCCTGCTCCTTGATCGCTTCATAGGTAAATAATGAAATATGTACCTCGTAACCTACACCATTTACATTTATAAAGGTCTTAGCGGGTGTCAGGTATTCTATCGTCCCTTCTACAAATCCGATCATATCAAAATCGTTATAATTAAAAAACGCCGAATTCATATTCAGCGTTATTTATTAAAAATATCTTATTGTTATCTTCTGTTGGACCACCAGCCGATCTCACGCCATTTCACTTTCCAGGTCAGGTTCAGCGATATGGAAGAGAACATATCGTTATCATCCGGATTGCCTCTTAATTTACCTGCCGGATTGACATATCCCGGGATCAGCTCCCTGGATTTATCGGACATCCGCTGACTCATATATTGCTTGTTGAGACGATCCATAAAGGCGATATCCCTGTGATTGACATCCGCATAGGCGCCGCTGGCATCATCCAGATAGTCCGTAAAGGTATATCTCATCAGGTATTCCACGCCTAAAGAAAGGCCGGTACCGATATCCCATTTAAAGCCGATACCACCGGCCACAGCATAAGAAAATACGCTGTATGGCTTGGGATATTCCTTTCCTTCCACCACAAAACCCTGTCCTTCTGTTCTCAGCTCTCTCAGGTCTACCCACTTTTCCTGATTTGTCACCAGGTCGGTAAAGGTTCCCCTCGGGTTGAAATAGAAGCCGGTAGCTCCTAAGAGGATGTAGGGCTGAAAGCGCATTTTGGCCATTTTACCGAACTCCCAGTTGGAAAATGTCCTTAAAGGCGCCAGCTCTATCAGGAAGCTGCCTTCCCAGATAGTCGTATTGGCATCCAGGTTACGGATATAACGCTGGTAAGGATCTTCTGTAATAGATTTGGCAACAATGGCTTTATCGTAGTTCCACTCATCGGTAGCATATACTTTGCCGTAGTTGACCCCGATCCGGAAACCCAGACCCGGGATATGGGTATATTTGGCATACATACCGCCCATTCCCCTAATATTCTTAAGTATATCCCCAGTATATTTCTTGCTCGTATATTTATCCATCAGTTTATAGGTACCCACATCTCCCCACATATCCGCCAATCCTATATTCCAGCCTAAAGACCAGCCTCTCTGCTCAACATACGGAATATCCCATTGACCCCAATATTTATCCTGAATCACCTGTGCTTGAGCCTTATCCGAGATAACCGTATTGAACCCAAAAGCCATTAAACCGGTAAGAAATATGCCTTGTAATGCTTTCCTCATAATGGAACAATTGTTTTGAGGGTTGAAAGTAATAAAAAAGTTAATAGCTTGTACTATAATATACATTTTTTTTTAGAAAATTGTATATCTAATTCATAGCATCCTGGAAAATCCGAGGCAATATATAAAGATTAATCCATAATAACAAAATATTAATAGATTTAAAATTCCAGTTGCCCTTTCAGCGTGTGATTGCCCTGTAAGCCACCCGTATGGAGCGCGAGCAGCCGGGCGGAGCCGTCAAAATATCCCTTACTGATAAGGTCCTCTATGCCCCGGAACATTTTAGCGGTATAGACCCTGTCCGTAGGAAGCCCCTGCTGACAAAACAGCCGGTTCATATAGTCAATAAGGTCCGGCGTGTGCTTTCCGAAGCCGCCGAAGTGGTAGTCATCCGTGATCTTCCAGTTGCCCTTCCGGCATTGCAGCACCTCATTGAGGTAAGCTCCTTTTTTCATAGGGGCAAACCCGAGCACCTGCCGGTCCTCCGGGATCGTATCCCTGATACCCCGGAGCGTAGTGCCACTGCCTGCAGATAATAATATATGCGTATAGGACGGCAGTATATATTTACAGATCTCCGCCACTCCCTGTCTTCCCAGGAAGCCGCTGCCGCCTTCCGGTATTATATAATATCCCGGGTAAGCTTTTCTCAGCTCTTCTAAAAAAACGTCGTTTTCTTTCCGGTCATATACAGAGCGGTCCACGAACTGCAGCTCCATACCTTCAGCACTGCAGGCCAGCAAGGTGTCGTTAAGCCGGTCCGCAAACTCCCTGCCCCTTATGACAGCTATGGGGTGCAGCCCATATGCCCGTGCAGCCATAGCCGCGGCATGCAGATGATTGGAATAGGCACCCCCAAAGGTAATGAACCCTTTAAGCGAATGGGTCTGTATATATTGTATATATGATTTTAATTTATACCATTTGTTCCCGGACACTACCGGGTGGATCTCATCCAGCCGTAAGACGTCCACCGGCCTGCCCGCCAGTTCCACCGTCATAACGGACGGCTCCCGGAAATCAATAGCCATATTCTTTGAGGTAGAGCTCATTATCACGCCATTTGGGACGGACCTTTACGAACAGCTCCAGGAATACCTTCTTGTCCAGGAACTGCTCAATACTTTTACGGGCTTCTATGCCCAGCTTTTTGATCAGCGCTCCTTTTGTACCCAGCAGGATCATTTTCTGGGTCTCTCTTGTCACGATGATATCCGCCCTGATCTTTACCACGTGAGGCAGGTCTTCAAATGCCTGTATCACCACCGCGGTGTGATAGGGGATCTCCTTATCATAAAGGAAGTAGATTTTCTCCCTTATCATTTCCGATACAAAAAACCTGACAGGCCTGTCGCTGATGTCATCTTCCGGGAAAAAGGGCGGGTTTTCCGGCAGGAATTCCAGGATCATATCAATGATCTGGTCGGTATTGATCTTTTGCAGCGCGGAGATGGCCAGTGTTTTGGTGACCTTTACCGCTTCCGTTATTTTCCGCTCCGCTTCCCTGATCTCCTCCTGGGATTTGACCGTATCAATTTTATTAAGCAGCAGGATGGCGGGCGCTTTGAGCCGCAGCCCGCGAATGATCTCTATAAATTCCTCCACCGGCTCACCCAGGTCGAACAGGAGGAGAGCTACATCCGTATCTTCCAGCGCATTCGATACCTGGCTCATCATTTTATTATGGAGCTTGTATTTGGGACTGATGATGCCCGGGGTATCTGAAAAGATGATCTGATAGTTGTCTTCTGTCAGGAAGCCCAGTATCCTGTGACGGGTGGTCTGCACCTTCGGAGATACGATCGCTATCTTCTCTCCCAGGATAGCGTTCAGCAGGGTGGATTTACCTGCATTGGGCGCCCCGAATATATTTACAAAACCGGCTTTGAAATGCTCATTCATATTGGTGCAAAGGTATGAAGAAAAAAAAACAAGATTTTTTTTGGCAGAACGAAATATTACTCCTACTTTTGCATCCACAGCGCGAGGTAGAGCAGCGGTAGCTCGTCGGGCTCATAACCCGAAGGTCACAGGTTCGATCCCTGTCCTCGCTACAAAAACGGAAAGTCATCAGATCTGATGACTTTCTTTTTTTTCCGAAAACCCTGTGAATATGAAGACCCGGGCGCAAACAGCATTCACCTGCGGAGCCCAAACGTTCTTATTTCCGCGATCACAGACAATTCCTCCAGGGAGCATACAGGGCTCAAATGCCAGCAGTTATTCCCAGGAACGGATAACAGATACCTGCTTTTCCCTTAGCGGCACCATTATTATATTATATGCTTTTCGCCTTCTGCCTGAAGCCGGTTCATAATAAGCTGTATCATTGATGGATATCCGGCAGGATATCGCTTTTGACAAAGATCGTCCCTGATCTATTTTGATACGCTTCAGGATATTGGCTGACAAGAATGATTTAACGGTATTGTATTGCTCCTATCATTTCATCCTTATAAATTCCACATCAAGTGCTTTGTCATATTGTGTCGCTGGCATTCTCAATGTAATAGTCCTCCTGTCTTTATTGTATGTGATAGTTGAGGTATATCCTTTGTCTGTCCTGGTTAAAATGTCTTTTGCTTCATCATAGTAGAAAAAGGCATTCGGGCCATTTTCTACAAGTTCACCATTCTGATAACCGTGCATTCTGTATTTTTCTTCATCCCGCTTTATAACTATATAATTGTTTTCCGAACGGGATTCTTTGGCATATTCTGCCGGAATCCATTTTCCTTCAAACCTGGCGCCGCCTGATGACGATTTTTCTCCGGGCGTATTATCCTGTTTTCCGATAAGACTTAAAAATTGGGGATTGAGATACTCCCGCACATCTGAAAAAGGTACAAATACCGTAGTGGCGTCGCTGGCAAAGGATGCTATTTCATAAATATTATATTGAAATCCTATGCCCTTGTCCGTAACGAAAAAATTCTTGCTCACACCTATATAATCATAATTGTAGTAAGCGTCTTTCAGGGATTGATCGGGCTTTAAGCCTAACTGCTTCCGCAGGTTTTTATTGATGGCATCCGCGACATCAGATAAAGTATAAGGCCGGAATACGTCTAAGAGCTTCAGCCGCCTGCCCGTATTCAGATCATAGCTGTAATAAAACCAATAGTATAAAGCATGCGCTCCTCCATCCTCCCATAAAAAGCGTTCCAGGCTGAGCAAATTATCTGAAACAAAATGCAGCGATAAGTCACCTGATCCCTCACTTGCTTTTACATCATCCAACATTTTCTGAAATGCCGGGGAATCCATGCTTCCTCTTATGATATCCAGCTCCACAATGGTATCCACCTGTGGAATGGTATCCGCTTCCATATCATAATCCGCGCTCATACCATAATGATAGCCAGGATATTCTTTAGTAACGATTTTCTGCTTTAATCCGAAAGTGAGCTTCGCGTTCTTATCCTCTTTTATACCGGCCTTAAAACGGACAGAATCGGGTAAGGGCCGAGGATTGGACTCTGTTGACAACTGCAGACCTTTCCAGCCTTCCATTTGTGTGGCATCGCCATTGATAGTGAGATTAAGAAATCCTACAGTGTCCTTTTTTCCGATATTAAAAGTCAGCCTCACCTGCTTGCTTCCCTTGGCAGTGCTTCCTGAAATGCCACCCAGATATCCTCCGGATTCCGGCAGCACAATATTCCCTGAATATACACTATAAGCCAGAGAATCATATTCTGTAGCTTCTACTACCGTCCTTTTCAGGAATAAAACAGCAGTATCCTTTTCATATACAAGCTCAAAGGTTTTCAGGAAAGGGGTTGTGTAATCTCCTTTTGAGCCGCAGGAGCCTATAATTATCGCTGCAATAAGCAACAGCTTGCAGAAAGGTCTGTACATACCTGTTTTTTTAAAATCATCTTGAATTAATATATAGTCTTTTCCGGAACCAGTACTTCAGAAAGATCGGGGCATTTGTATTCTTTAGTTTCCGTACTTTTAGCTAATTTCTGTTTATAATCACCTGCGTCTGAAACACTTTGCCTGGTAAAGCTTTTCGTCCACTTATGTTTACAATACTTACATTTCTTTCTGTTTGAAGTTAGTCCATAATTAGCTGGATTCTTGTTTATCTTATAGTGTTCTGGTACTCGGCACTCCAGACAATGATATGTTTAAATAATTTTTTACGATTTTTAGCGTAAAAATCATCACTTACCTGCCTGTTGAAATTATACTTTTGTCCATCCCACTTCCAAACCGGATATTGGAAACCCGGACCAGGAATTAACAAATCTGGGAATACAGTACTGGATTTCAGACATTCCGGCGGCAAGCCCGGGAAATCAAAATTTTGCCAATACTTATTGTTATAATCAGGCATTAAAAGCATGATAGAATTACCCGTACGACCAGAGGTGAACGGATTACCATAACTGATAAAAATTTCTTCCCTGCCATCTTTGTCAAAATCAGTATTATAGATATAAGCATCGAATGGAAATTCATTATCGTCATCATAACCGGAAACAAACATACTGTCACTATTCGGATCTAATTTGAAGACTGTAAGTTTAAAAATTTCTACCTTTTGTATAAAATTCAAAGTCGTTACTGTATTAGCAAATAACCTGTCCACAGCAGCCTGATATTCGTGAACAAGCCGGATAGAGTCAGTAGCTTTTTGCTTTGTCAAGCGTTCTTCTTCCGCCTGTCTTTCTTTTTCCTTCCTTATCCGCTCTTCCTGCTGCCTCTTCTCTTCTTCCTGTTTCCTGAAGGCTGCTACCTCCTGAACCATGTGATTATGTACCCTGGCTATCGCTTCGGAATACGCGCTTTTATCAAGCCGTCTATATTCTTTCGCCGGGAACAGGATAAGTTCGATAAAATATGCGCTTTGCCTGGTTTTAGCAGCAAAAGTGCCATACAGGACAGGATAGCTGAACAAGCCGTTGAGAATAGTAAAAGTGTACTCCCCCTTCACCAGTGTACCGGAGGAGTCTATTATCCCGTCTCCGGTAAGCGTGAGTGTATTAACAGAAGCATCAATAGCATTGGAACCGAATGTTATCACGTAAGATTTATTGAGCGCGCCAAATCTTGACAAAAACAAGGTCACTTTATCCCTTTCTTTCTTATTTTGTATAACCAGTCCCACATCACCCGCAGCTTTGATGCCGCCGTCCAGCAGTATGATATCACCCTGCCATTTACCCCTGAAAACATCCTCAACCTGGGCGGATAAGGATAAAGAAATTCCTGATAGCATCAAAGTGAGCAGGATAAATTGTAATGTCTTCTTCATAAATTCCGATTGATAAGAAGCATATGACCGCTTCCCTATTGTTTTATAATGCCGTTATTCAATTTTACGCTGCAATCAGCATTCGACAAAAAAATCAATTCCCGCAATTACGGACCTCAATACTCACCGGTATAGAAATAGTTTCAATACCGTCTATTGTCTGAGTGACATAATATGTAGATGAAACCTTCAGGGCTGGTGTGAATTTGCTTCCTGCACCAAGCTGATTAGTCAACCGGTCATTACTGTACCATTTCAGATTTTTACCTTCTGCTTCGATATACACTTCCTCTCCCGAACAGAATTCCGTTTTACTTATCACGTCCAGCTTATACAGCTCAATATCTCCTTTGTTACAGCCTGGAGTCTCCCATAACCCGGATAATCGCTTCTTTGCCTTGTCATAATTTAATTCAGCTTCTTTGATACACCAATGCCACGCCCCCGTTTTTTCTGATCTTATGCTGCCTTCTTTATATTGCAGGATATTATTTTTGAATTCACCGCTAAAATCCATAATTCCAAAATATTCGGAGCTATTATCTACCCTGATTTCAGACCGGCCATATACGGATCTGCCATCTGCATCAATCTTGATCATAAAAGGAAATTTATGGTTCGGAGTTGATGTCTCCTGGTATAATACGCCCTGCCAGTAACCTACTAAGTCATTCCGGATTATAGTTTCGTCTTTCTTGGTACAGGAAGAGAACACTCCCAGTGAAATGAAAAATGATACGATCGTGAAAAGTGACAATAAAGATTTCTTTTGCATGCTGTGTTTGATTTTAGCTTATTTATAAAGACATTGACTTACCAAAATTAAAATAATATCACCCTTTCAGGGTTCTTCCAAAAGAATACCGCGAAACGGTGATATTATGCTTATCCCGGACGCTGCATTACATAAAATGTATTTCTCAGATTTGCGCTACAGTGTAGCGCAAATCCTTATCTACTTACCACCTTACAGTCAGTGACATTGCCTATTTCATATTTCTTACAATCAGCTTTGGCTTCTTTCTTACCAGATCGCTCATACACCTGCACGGTGGTTTCATCTCCGTTTACCTTGCATTTGCAGCTATAATTGCCTTCTTTAGAGCAGGAGCACAGGATAAAACCCAATCCGGCAATCATTATCACACTTTTGAATACTGATTTCATATTGTCTTATTATTTTATGGTTATTAATTTTGTCCCGACCTGTGTACCTCCCGGCCAAGGGCAGAAAAGATAAAAACAGCACACAATGACACAAATTTTTTAGATTTCAAAAAAGCAGGCGCTTACCTCACAATGGTTATCTTCTGCACCACCTCATTGTCTCCGCTTCGGATCTTCAGAAAGTAATTTCCCGGAGGATAATTCAGCTGCAAGGTTGTTCTGGCACTGTGTATGCTTTGAGCAGCAACCGTCCTGCCGGTAATATCCACTAAGACCATACCGGTTCTTTCCTTTGGCTGTTCTTTAAATTCGATAGTCAGCTCATTGACTGCCGGATTGGGATAGATACTGAACCTATTGCCTGCCGGATCCTGAATACCGGAAGGGTCATTCCGTTTTACAATAGTAAAAGTTTTGGAAGCCGGGAATGACCACTGGCCTTTAGTGTCCTTTACTCTCATAAATAGTGTAACATCGCCCGCTACTACTTCCGTATAAGGAAAGTTGATAACAAAACTGCCGTCTACCGCCGGTGTCGGCATAGCTTTATAAATGCCTGTACCGAAATCGCCCGGCTGATTATTAAAGAATTCTGCAGATTCTACCATATTGAGAGCGATATCATCCAGTATTTCTATGATGCGGTAGGAGGTATGGCTCCACGTCCCGTCACTGTCAAGCGTGCGGAAGTACAGGGTATGATAGCCTTTTGATAAACCTGCTGTATTCACCTCAAAATTAAAAGTACTGTCCCGGACAGGCGTAAGATTTACTATGGTGCCGTTACCAAAACCGTTATCGGTATCAATGGCATATTCAACTGCTGTTATGTTTTGGGCAGATACCGGACAAAATCCCGCTAAGCCCAATGCAGCAGCAAAAAATATTCTTTTCATTTTTAGTTCCTTTTATTGTGCAACAATGGATTTATTCAACCGTTCTGGCCTTGATGGTAATATTAAGCCCGGTGCCTGGTGTGGCTACACCGGAAGTACTTACTTCGTAAATGACCGGAACAGGAGCCAGCCCGGAAGGCGTATACCTGTTGCTGACCGCTGCTCCGCCATATGCGCCTCTGTCCACACCGCCATAGCCGCTGCCGCTGGCGGCAGAGTTGTTGGCTAAGCGGTATTTGCCGTCGGGCGAAGCTGTAGTAGCCGTATTCCAGATAGTGCTGATGTTGGTAAGCACCAGATTATTATTTGCCGTGCCAAAATGCACTATCGAAGATGTTCCGATATTGTGTGATACGGCAGCATTGGGCGTGGTGCTGAAATTGGTGATACCATTGATTTTTACGGAAGCATTGTTGTTAACCAAAATATTATTTCTGAAAGAAGCTGCGTAGAATTGGAGCGAATAACCGGAGGTAGGAACAGCAGCCAAATCAAAAATGTTGTTATTACATTCTAAAAACGTATAAGAAGGGTTGTCTTGGATTACCAGCGGCCGTTGAACGATATTGTTGTTAAAACGAACATTGGTGGGAAAACCGGAAATGCTGGCAGAAAGAGCCGTTCCTGTAGAAGAACCGGTGTTCTCAAAAAAATTCTGAATGATGGTGACATTAGATAATCCCCAGGTAAGATTAATACCAGCCCTGATCTTGTTCCTCTTTATAACAATATTGTTAGTATTAATACTGATACCGGATACGGAATTGACACTGACGCCAATTAACTGGGAATTTTCCGAACCAGCATTAAAAGCAATCCAACTTATATTGGTAGCCAGTCCGTTATTGGAAGTTTTGGGATTATCTGCCAAAAAGTAACCCGGGCCAATTATTATTAACGGCTTTGTAATAGTAACACTGTTATACTCTACAGTAGAACCCTCCACGTGCAGCGTATCTCCTGCCAATACATTGGGGTCTGCGACAGCCTGGTTAATTTGCGCAAAATCGGCTTGGTAGCCCTGGTTGTTTACACGCCATATTTTAGCTTCTGCCCGTGTGGTCGCCAATGCTGCCATAGCGGATGTGATGATTATTGCTTTCTTCATTTTTACGGATAATTTTTTGTATGATAATATGTTTTTAATAAGATTTTGAAGCGGATTACAGCATCATTTTATTCTTTCAAATTCTATGGATTGATTCCCCCATCCGACACCGCCGCCGCGGGGTCCCATTTTAATGGTCTTTTTCTTACTGTTGTATTCGATGTCCATTATTTCCCGTCCTGTTTCCATTGTCAGCACATCCCTGTCTTTATCATAAAGGAAAGACATGCTGTTCCCTTCTTCTTCGCTTCCCTCCCGGTAAGCAGATATCTTATATACTTTTCCTTCTTTTTCAATTTTCATATTGCCTATGCCATAGCTGTTGGCAGCCGGCTTCCATTTACCCTCAAATTTGGAACCGCCGCCGCCACAGGAAGCCAGGCTCAAAAGGAGTAATGCTGTCAGAATAATGTTGCGCATAATCATAGTTATTGTTGTTTTATAGTTTTTATTTTTTACTGATAATTTTTAAATACATAAGTTTTCTTAGTGCCATCAGGAATAATTCCCTTGCCATACCATATATGAACGGCGTGAAATAAGTAACAATGAGAATTATCACAAATCGCATAAAGACACCGGGACCACCGAAAGGGGATACATCCATAAATAATGAAAAGAGTGCGATAAGGCCGCCAATAGGCCACAACAATGCGATAACGGCGTTAAAGCTGTTGGATATCCACACAAGAACAGGAAACTCCGGCAGGGATCTCTCCTCCGAGCCCTCATTTTTACTGTTAGAGAGTGCAGTCAATGCTACCATATAGATTTTGTAAGGCATAGTAAACAGCTTAACGATAAGCTCGTTAATAATAGCTTTAATGACTTTACTGATGTTGATGTTTTGATTGTCCATTTTTAATTGTTTTATCCTGGTTATAAACTTATTTGCTTAAAATGTAGCTCCGGAGCGAATGCCGGTCCGGAAGAGCAGATCATCAGCGGATACAGATATGTAATTGTACTTCGGCTGCCTGCTAAAGAGGTATTATCCGCAACAGCAACGCTTACACAGGTTTGGGAAGTTTTCTATGTTTATAGAAATTCCTTCAAGGAATGAGCCTGCGCTGCTGTTAAATTTCAATCACAAACCAAAAGTAAAACCAGATGAATCAATATGGCACAAGTAGGGATATCTTTATAAAAGTAGGGATGAAAGTGAACCGGAACCTGCCAAAAGCCTGTTCCGGTTATGTAGTATTTAAAGGTTTTATCTTTTTGATCCCGATACAGACAATGATGAGCAGCCTATCGGTTCGTCACGCTCACCTTAACGGTAAGGAATATCAGTATAATAGCATCATGAGCAAAATGAGCCGTCATTCCTGTCAGGCAGCGCTTATCAAAGGCTTTGTAAGGGTTCCTGACCACTGTGCGACAGGTCCTCAATAAGCGCAGAGAGCAATACTTTGTCATTTAACCGGCTATGTAGCCTGTGGTCATTCTATTGCTGTTCATCAATGAGAAATATCGGTGCTAATTAAGCTGCCCGGCTGATATTATTTTATCCTGAGCAGCAGCTTCCTGATTTTTTCTGCAGGAAATGATCCCAGTAATCTTTCCCGATTTTGATTTGGTAACCGTTCACGTTACAGGATCTTCCCGCACAATCATAGCCCCGGACGGAACGGATATTGACAGCCGCGAATTTTGATATTCTGATGAAATCATCGCTCAGCAATGCTAAAAGTTCATCTATTGTATTTCTTACCCTGAAAGCTTTTGACCCGCTTACATGAATGAGATTATAGTTCTTCTTGCCTTTGATCCGGTTATTAAATGAACTGATAAAGTGTATATCCCTGCAATATATTTTTCTTTTGATAGGGAAATGTTCGCTCTCTGCGGAGGCATCGGAAAAGTTATCCGGGCGGACTACCATCTCTACTGCCCTGACTTCTATAGCATCCGGAGGCGGGGTCTGTAACAGTATCTTAGTCCACAGGAAACTAACGGATTTCAGTAATATCTCATTGGGTATGGTCTTGGGTATTTTTTCAATTATGGGAATGCTAGCAAATGTGTCAGCGATAAGCCTGTTCTCAAAAGTATCTTTGCTGGTCAGGAATATCACAGGGATCCGGTAATGCTCATATATGTATTTTCCCAGCTCCAATCCATTCTTATCGCCGTTGATCTCTATATCCAGCAGGGCTATATCGGCAGGTTCTTTCTGCAATACAGCCGCTGCTTTGTCATAAGAATCTATAGGGTTACCATCATTGGCACATACCACCTCAAAACCGGAATCAATGAAAAAGTCCTTCAGATTATTATAGGTAGTGACATTATCTTCTACAATTAAGATTTTAGGGTTCAGTTTTTTTGTACTCATTGTGTCTTAATTTTCGTTCCAGGAAAAAATGATAGCCATTATCATTATATTCAGAAGTTTTAGCCTGTATCGTACGGACAATATCTTCAATGAGCTCTGAGCCTAATCCACGCTCTCCCTCCAAAGGCTTTCCCGCTCCGTTATCCTGATAATGCAGCGTCAGCATATGCTTATCATCTACCGTTACAGCAATACGGATAATATTTCCCCGGTCCACGTCATCATCATTAAAAGCGTATTTGCAGGAATTCTGCACCAGTTCGGAAATGAGTAATACAAGGTTAATACCTACGTTGTAGCCAACGGTAACAGGAGCGTCCACATTGATCTTTAAGAAACCGTCATCATAATTGTAAAAATTTTTCAGATAAGAACAGGTGTTCTCAATGTGCTTTTGTAAATCCACATCATATCCTGTCATTATTTTATTTTTCAGTCCCTGCTTTTTATATGTTTCATGGAACTGGTGGATGATATCCACTCTATTTTTTAAAGATTCTACCGCCTCGCCCGGCTCGGAAGACGTAATCGCTTTGTCTATAAAGCTGCTGATGGATTTCAGGTTGTTTTCTATCAGGTGATTAAGCTGGACCTGTAAGGATTCAATGGTAGCTTTATCCCTCTCTGCCCGTTTTTTGTTTTTCTGCACCACCCTGAGATATATGATCAGCAGTATGGTTAGCACAGCGATAATTACAGTAATGATTATGGCAAACCACAGCCTTGATTCCATTAATCTTTTTTCGCTTTCCTGCTTTGCCAGTTCGGCCTGTATCAGCTTTTTATTGGCGACAGCGTCAATAGCTTCCAGCTCCCGGTAAAAGAGATTAGACGAATCCACGTCACTTACCAAGCTGCTCCTGAGAAGCAGCGAGTCAGGAATACCGGTATCTTTTGATGAGGAATTTTCAAAAAAGGCATGTAGCTTTTCAAAGTATCCCGGATCCTTTATAGTGTTAATAAGATAAGGGAGGCCGGAATCCATTTCCGGATAATCCTGGTGTGTTATCAGCAGATCTCTCAATATAATATTCTTCTCGGTATAAAACTTCCTGAAAAGATATTGATAGTAAGCAAACAATGCCGGACGTTTCTCCTGGTTGTCATTGCTTTTATAATATACAAGCGCCAGCGTCCTGTAATAATCTTTGGTATAGATATTATATTCTCTTTCCGCAATTAATTTCTTCACCTTTTTCAAAAGGTCCAAAGCTTTTTCCTTTTCTTTCAGAAAGGCATAATACTTCGATCTTGTAATGTATAAAATTATATTGCCCTGCGTGTAATCATTATCCCTGAAAATCTCTTCGGATTCTTTTATGATAGCATCAACCGCATTAAGGTCATCTTTAAGCAGAAGAGCATTTGCCAGATCTAATCCTGTGAGGGCGTACTGTACCTGATTTTTATGTTCCTTATACAGATTTCTGGCGTAGGTATAGTTAGTAATGGATTGACCGTAATCTCCATACAGATAATAATACATGCCTATCAGGGCTCTGCAATAGGCAGACTTCACTTTGCTGTTCCTTTCCGCATAGTAACTTACAGATTCCAGCAGATTGCGAAGCAATCCGGGGTCAGGCGGCAATGCCTTTAATGCGGATACGGTGTATTGCAACTTGCAGTCATTCCCAAGAAGATGTTCTTTTTTTTCCTGAAATACCTTAAGGGCTTTCTCCAGGTAAGGCAGCGCCTTGGTATCCAGGTCTATCGTAGCATAATAAAATCCATATACATAATTCACCTTGGCTACCTGAAGCTCATCATTATTTTTCACAGCATATTGCATCACCTCTTCCAAAGCAGGTATCAGGCTTGTAAAATACTCTCCGTCGAGGTAATCCTTGGCTAACGAGTAATATGCTTCAAAAGTGAGATCATTGTCTTTTAATTCTTTAGACAATGCGATGCTGCGTTTTACGTATGGAATGACTTTTTTATAGTCCCTCTTTTTTCTTTCACACCTGGCCAGGGCCAGGTTAGCCTTGTATTCGAAAAGCTTATTTCCCGACTTCTGGGCTATACGTAACATCTGTTCCGCATATTTTCTGCTTTCTTCGGGTTGTGTTTTAAAGTAAGCGTTATGAAGGTCAATACAAATATTAAAACGCAAGGTATCAGAATGAGCATTGCTTAGTGCTGCTTTCAGGCTGTCTGTATTTTCCTGGCCCCAGGATTTGTATGTTGTACAAAACAATAAAGATCCGACAAGCAATATTATTAAAAGTCTATCGTAGGTGTGTCCCAATGGTAATACAGTTAAATATTTGTCAAAAATAAATAATATTTCATGTAAATAATAATTAACAACAATTATTATAGTATTATAACAGCTATGTGGATGCCTTCCTTTTTGCTGAACCGATCTTCCTGGGGTAAAAATGAACGGACCCGTTATGGCCGTTATCTAATATTGTCAGAAATGCAACCAGCCATCTGGATAATGGCTGGTGTGGTGCGGGTTTATCGGTTAAATGTAAGCCTCTAACATATCTTTAATAGAAAAGTTTAGATTTTCTTAATTTTTTTAACAGAGCTCAGCCTCAAAAGTCCTCATTACTGGCAACAGGCCGGAATCAGGCTACACGTCCCAAAATTTGGAAAATTCCTCATCCTGGAAGGCTTCCGCCAGCCCGGTGATCTGCCTGAGCCTTAAGACCTCATCGGGATCCATCCCCAATTCCTCTCCTATACGTTTATTGGACCAGTCATTTCTTTTAAGAAAAGCTACCAGCCTGGCGGAAAGCTCTACCTGGTGGGTGCCCCGGGCCATATTGTGCCGGACGGTAGCAGCAACGCGGTTTTCCAGCGTCTTATCCAGCTTCGCAACAGGTATATAATCTTTCAGCCCGCTCCTGATCTCCGGAGACAGCCTGCACACCGCGGTACGATGAAAGCCATCGACCACCACCCAGCTATCCTTTTGCTTTTCAGATGCCACGACCACGGGCATCGTCATCCCGTCTTTTTTGATGGACAGCTCCAGCAGCTTCATTTCCGGGGGCGCCACTTTATTGGGATTATAATCGTTGCCTTCCACCTGCTCTATCGGCACCAGTTGTACGTTCAGCGCCGGGTGTGCCAGGCCGATAAATTCATAAAGCTGCTGGGTAATGCTATTGAATATCCTGACCTTCTCGTCAAAGGCAGCGTTTTGATGCGCTTCAATTATTTTTGTTATCATAAGTGATCAATAACGATGGTTTCTCAACAAAATATTTAATTGCCTGCTCATCTCCCCCTTAGTCTGGGAGAATGACAGGCCTTTGCACCAATAGTCATTTTTAAGCAACACCTTACAAATCCTCCTCCAGGACGGCGCTTTGCGTGCCGCTTCCAGTCTCGGGTCCGCCGTTTGCGGGATGTCCTGCAGGTAGCCGTACTTTTTCCAGTAATCAAGGAATTTCCTGATCTTGGCATTGTAATGGTCCCTTAAATACGGCGGCATCGTACTTAAAAGGAATTTGGTATAGCTTTTATAGGTGTGCCCTTCCGGGAGATTGACCTTATAGTTCCCGAATACGGTACGGCTATTTTCACTGTAGCGGTTGCCGAAGTTGGCACCTTCCACACGGTTAACTATTTTACTCCAGGTTTCCGGCTCCAGGATCTTATAAAGATACAGCCCTTTCCGCTGGTCATCTCCGTAAGGCTGGCAGAGCCGCATCTGGGAAAGCCGCAGACCGGCCAGATACATCAGGTCATAAATCCTGTTGTAATCAAATTTATATCTGCCGTTTGCAATCCATATATCTCTTGCCTTCCAGTCGTATATGGGGTAAAAATTATAAAGGCCATCCGCTATTTGTGTGCTCCACTGCTTACGCTGATAGCGTTGCTTGGTAAAATTATTGATCGTTCTGTAGCGGTTAAAGCTTTCATCGGTCCGGATCCCTACCAGGCAGGCGGCGGCTTCCCCGTTGGCAAACCATTTGCCAAACTCCACCACAAATTCTTCAAATTCCATTCCTTTCTTAAAGAACGGGAAGAAGCTGCTATCCTTAATAACAGCCGGGTGATCAGGATATTCCCTGACCCAGGCATCCCGCTTGCTTTCATCCCAGCAGATCCAGTGGGACTGATACTGGCTGACAGCATTGCGTAAGTTGAGGGGCAGGCATATCCAGTACGCTTTTACCTCAGGTAAGGAAGCCATCCTTGAAATGTATTCAATCGTGGCAGTATATTGCGCTTCCAGGTCTATTATCAGCACATTCACCGGCAGCCTGTTATGCCGCCGTGCCACTTCAATGGCCATATTGACCAGAACACCGCTGTCCTTACCCCCGCTGAAGGAAACATAGACCTTTTCAAAATGCGTATAAATAAAATCCAGGCGTTCTAGAGTCGCTTCAAAAACTGTAATTTCCTGGTAACGCCTTGACATAGTTTCATATTTTTTCAATATCAATTCAAGGTTGTTTAATAAGAGATACTTTCAATAGCGCCTTTACATCACTTTCTTTTATCACGTGAAAATATTACGGACAAGCCAGGGCTATATGCATAGCTTCCCGGCAATTTTAACTACAATTTATGATTTTTTCAATTAATTGTAATTCATATTTGAAAAAATGGGTGTTTTTCACGTAAGAAAAAGGGTGTTTTTCCGGGTATGGAAATATTACGTTCACAGGGGCCATTTTGATCTAAAGACCGGCTCCGGATATACGCTCATGCCATTTTTTAATAAAAGTTTATAAGGTCAATCAGAAAGTTTCCCTTAATTTCGGCTCTCTTTAACCAAAAAAAATTGCTAAGACATGAAAAAACTCTCTACGCTTCTCTTTGCGGCTTTCAGCACATTGGTGCTTGCAGACACGGCAAACGCCCAGATCAGGAACATCGACATGGAAATTTCCGTAACAGAACCCGCTTCAGGAACTGTCATCCAGCCTAATGCCAATTTTGTGTTCAAGATCATTTTAAAGAATAACGGCCCGGACAATTTTGTAACCGGCGATACTATTTTTTACCAGGCCTCTTTTTCCAGCCAGGTACAAATAGCGTTACTCAACAGGAATATCAATATGGGAGAAACGGCAGAAATTCCCATTACTCTGACCAATTCCAATAAAAGCGGGCAGGACCAGACAGCCAACATCTGTGTAAAATTCTTTGACCCGAATTCAGAAGTTACCATCAACCAGCAGCCACCTAACCTGACCTACCAGGATACTGACACTTCCAACAACCTGGCATGTGTTACCAATATTACCCTGAAAACAGCTCCTCAGTCCATTGAAGGCCTGGAAACTGTCGGCAATGCGCTGAACCTGTATCCTAATCCTGCATCCGACAGGGTATCCTTTAACTACACAGCAGCCAGGTCCAACGAGGAAGTAAGCGTTGTGGTAACGGACGTCCTGGGACGCGAAGTGCTGGTGCAATCCCTGGGTACCACACAGGCAGGCCTTGAAAAAACCTATACCGTAGATGTAGCTTCACTGAAAGCCGGCAATTATATGATGATCATCAGGAGTGGCCAGGAGCAGGCTACAGGCCGTATCATCATCACTAAATAATGTGAGCCTCTTATATTATGCCATGTCACATTGAGCCTGTCGAAATGTGATCTGTGATATATAAAAATAGAACAACCCTGTCATATTGAGCTGAGTCGAAATATTGACAGGGTTGTTTGCTTTTTTAACAGCCTTACAAAGCGGGAAGCCGCTATGCTTCCTCATTGACCTTTTGCGCATTGGCCACTTTGCCGATTGTGAGGCCCTGCACAATAATCGAAAATACCACCACGATATAGGTAATGCTCACAATCTGGTCCTTGAAATGACCGGGCGCCATAGAGAGGGCCAGCGCAATGGACACGCCTCCCCGCAGTCCGCCCCACACCAGTATCTTGATGGTCTCCGCGTTGAACCGCTTCCTGAACGGGATGATCCTGGACGGCAGCCATATAGATAATAGCCTGGCAAACAGCACCACGCCTATAGCAATAACGCCACCCAGCCAGTATTCCCGTACCGTAGTGATCACAATCAGCTCAAAGCCGATCAGGAGAAATAATATGGCGTTCATGATCTCATCTACCAGCTCCCAGAACTTATGCAGGTAATCCTTGGTCTGCACCGTCATTTTCGAGGCTTTCTTATCAAAATTGCCCAGGTACAGGCCGGCAGCCACCATAGTCAGCGGGCCCGAAATATGCAGCATGTGCGCTATCAGGTAGCCTCCCATGACCACGGAAAGGGTTATCAGCACGGACACCTTATAATCGTCGATCTTTTTAAGCGCGCCTGCCGCCGTAATACCCAGCAATACCCCCAGCAGCAGACCGCCGCCGGCTTCCTGCAGGACCAGCTTTGAAATATTCCAGGCAGTAAGCTCGAAGCCTTCTCCCTCCGCCATTTTCAGTATAATAACGAATACCACAACGGCAATCCCGTCATTGAACAGCGATTCTCCCGCAACCTTGGTCTCCAGCGATTTGGACACCCTTGCCTTTTGCAGGATGCTCAGGACCGCAATAGGGTCTGTCGGCGAGATCAGGGCGCCAAACAGCATACAATAAATAAACGGCATCTCTATTCCTATCAGGGGCAGCACATAATACATGACCAGGCCCACCACGAAGGTAGAGATCACCACGCTGACCGTGGCAAAGGTCATAATAGGCGCTTTCTGCTCTTTAAGATCGTTAAAGTTGATATGTATGGCGCCGGCAAAAAGCAGGAAGTTCAGCATAGCACCCATCAGCACCTCGGTAAAGTCTATATCTTCCATAACGGTTTTCAGCGCTATCATCTCCTTTGCCAGGAAAGAATTCCCGAAGATCACGAGGACGACAGATACCAGCATCGCGATGATCATAATGCCGATGGTGGACGGGAGCTTCAGGAAGCGGTGATTAAGATAAGCAAAACAAGAGGCCAAAACAATAAGGATCGAAAAAGAGTAGTATAGTTCCATATAAAAAATAATTTACACATTAGAGCCGGTATCTTCCACTTCATTACCGTCGGATATCATCCACAATAAAGTAAAGAAAAGAAATATCAGTATGCCGAACTGGATCTCCAGGTGGGCATCTACCATAAAGTACAGCAGCATCATCAGCATATTGATCCTGATATACAGCCTGTGCCTGTAGGAAAGCAGCAGGGGGGCTATGATAAGACCCACGATGCAGATAAGCCCTGCCGGAATGCCGATGGCCATGGCCGAAGAAAGCACCTGCATATGAGGCACCCTTAAGATTCCTTCCTCCGGGATAGCAGGAAATTTTTCCCTGTAGGTAGCTGCCATTCTATCTCTCAGGTCGCCTGTGCCTACTCCCAGCCAGTAATGCTCCTTAATATTATCCCATGCAGCTTCATAAGACAATATCCTGTTGTTATCACTGTAATTATATTGTACGGCAGCCGACTGGTCTTTGACCCTGGTTATCTCGTGCTGCATGAAGACCACCTTATCCGCCAGGCGGGGGGAAAGCTGCACCGCAAGCACCGGCACCAGCAGGCCCGCTGCAACAACGGCCAGCGCCCATACGCGCTTCCGCTGCCAGGCCTTTACCAGCAGCAAGGTCCCTATGCCTGTATAGGCGCACAATAAGCCTGTCCTGGCGCTTAAGAGGTGTAAATAGGCAAAGAAGAGCACGGACAGGAACAGGAGCATTCCCTGTTCCGTCCGGACAAGGAGCCGGCCCTTTTCAAACAGCAGGTACAGGTTAAAGATGACCGTCAGGGAGAGCAGGAAACTAAACCTTATATGGTCGCCGTACCTGGTAGTATGCAGCATATAGGCCGCATGGCCGCTTTCCACATCGCCCAGGTACACTATAAGGCTATGGACCACCGTGATAAAGGCGAAAATATTGACGGCGTATATCACCCGCTTCAGCACCTTCATCTTGGAAAGGCCGCCCACTGCAAACCCCAGCGGCAGCACCAGGAAGCTGAGCTTGGTGACCGTATCCTGCTGCCAGGCGTTTATATTATCGCTCCACAGGACGCTCACCGCCGATACCAGCAGCAGCAGCAGGGCGATCCTGTTGAACGCCACGGCCCAGTAGCGCTTCAGGGTCGCCCTGATGCCAAACTGGTAGAAAGCGGCCGCCACCAGCAGGATGCTCCCGATGGAAACAAATGCCCGCGATACGAAAAAGCCCAGTATTGTGATCATGCACAATAGGGAAAAAAGCCAGTCAAAAGTGTTTACTGAAAGGTGCTGTTGATTATTATCCACTGTTAACAGATATAAAAAAGCTATCTAAGGAGTTTAGATAGCTTCATAAAACATTATGAAAATGCAATTTAGAAAAATAAACCCAATCTCAGGGCAAAATTGTTCAATCTTACGTTACCGTCCTTGAAGGTCCCGCTCTGTCCGAAGTTGTATTTTACCGTATTCGTGACATCCGGCGCAAACCCGTTATTAAAGAATATGCCCACATAGCCGCAAAGCTGATCGCTTAAAGGATATTCCATACCGACACCGATATTCATCTGGAACAATAAAGGCGTAATGGTAAGCGCCCCTTTAAGCTTCACGTTCTCATCTGCGTGACGGTTCAGTTGCGTGCCGTTGTATGAATCAATGCTGTAAGCGACCTTTTTGCTGATATTGAAGGCCGGCGTAATGCCCAACTGCCCGAAGAAGCGGACACCGGAGATCAGGTTGGTCCTCATTTTCAGCCCCAGGGGTATCTCCAGGTATTGCAGCGTGTAGCTGAAATCGGTGGCAGTAACAAAGCCCCCGGCAGAATCAGCAGGAGCGGCATCTCTCTGGGTAGTGATCTTACCGCCTCCCATATTTACCTGCAGGCCGGTAACAAATGAATAGTTTTCGGCAAACCTGTACTCGGCCATCAGGCCGTAAGTAAAGCCCACCTTGCTGCCCCCGTTACGGGTAAGATGCTCATTATCATCACTTTTATTGGCGGTAGGCCGCATCCAGGACATCGTAGGCGCTACAAACACCCCGAATCTCAGCTTCTTGGTATCAATATCCTGTGCCTGCGTCATGGAAGCGCTGCCCATAATGCCCAGCATTGTAAAGACGGTAATCAGTTTTTTCATATTTCCTATACTTAGATTATAATAACCTCAATATTACAAAAATAGGGCCAAAATACCTGAATTACGGATGAATAATTACCTTTTTATTAATATGACCGTATTTTGTCTGGATCCCGATCACGAACATACCCGGCGACAGGTCGAACCCCTGCAGCGAATACAGGTGCTGCCCTTTCTTAACAGGCCGGACCGTGCTAAACATTCTTTTGCCGCTCATATCGTAAATAGTAAAGGCGGCATCATCAATGGCGTCATTGCTGTACAGTACAATATCGATCTTATCTGCCGCGGCAGGATAGGCGACATAAAAGCTCGGTATCATATTGTTTATATGTTCCATCCCGGTAGTGGTATCCACTATGATCCTGAAATTATCAACAGACCATTTCCAGGCCGAGGCCTCGGAGGCATCCCTCTCATTCATATATACCAGCGCCAGGTACACCGGCTCATTCCGGATAGCGGTGTTGTTAAGATAAAGACCGGTCTCCTTCCAGCCATTGTCCGTAAAAACATCCCTGATGGTCCACAGTTCCGTCCAGCGGGAGGTTGTTATATTCACGGAGAAATGATTGGTGTACATCAGCTTTCGTACCACATTATAGCCTGTTCCCATTTTCCGTTCGGAAAAAAGGATATAGGGAGCCTTGCCCATGAAATCGAACTTGAGATAAGAAACCAGCCAGTCTTCATTCGCCACAGCCGTGTTGTTATCCGAATTGCCGGTCATGGAGATAAATTTGTTGCCACTCTCCTCTTCACAATGCCATCTCCTGGAACCGTCCTTTACCGAATACTGCTGAAAGATGCCCATCAGGTCCCACTGGTCACAGTAATCGAAACGCTCATCCACGTTGGTAAGCACAGGCAGGGTCACATAAAACGTCCAGCGGGTGGAATCGTAGATACCGTCGGACATGTCGTTGAAGAACATAGACCTGATCAGGGTGGAATCAAACAGCACATAGTAGCTGTGCAGCGGTGTAAGCGTCACATTATGGATAAGCAGCGAATCCCCCCATCCCCTGATCTCGAGGTCAGGGTGCTGCAGGTTATAGGAAGTGGCTGTATTGCTGGTAGCATCCACCAGCGTGATCGTTCCGCTATCCCCGGCAATGATATGCTGATCGAACTGCAATACCAGTTTATCTATGCTGGGGTGCGTTCTGCCCCTTGGAGTAAAGTGGCTTATAGAAAGGTCTTCCGGGGGCAGGTTCATAGGTATGCAATAGATACTGTCGATATTGATCCTGGCATCTGACTGGTCCACTTTGGATATCCTGAAACGCACGTTCCCGAAAATGTGCTCGTGTATCTGGTAGCGGGTGGGCGTATTGTTGGGAGCAATCGTAAATGTATCCGCACCAACCCAGGAAGCCCCGTTATCCTGTGAGTAGGCTACTGCCAGCCTGCCGCCCGCGTCGTTGCCATACATGGCGGCCATAAAGCCGAAGTATTCAAACCCGAAAGGATAATCCTCCTTCATTTCCAGGTAGCCGTTCGCTCCCGTAGCGTCATTCAGTCTCCGTATCCTGGCAGAGTGATTATCTATTTTAAAATCCGCGGCATCAGGCACTCCCAGGTAGACACCCGGCAATATCCAGGAAACCCCGTTAAGGGAAAAGCCCGAGGTGTTATTGTAGGCTTTCGCTGAGGGTACGGTCACTGCGGTTTCAAAAGTAACCACATCATAGGACTGGCTAAATGCCGCAATTCCCGAAACAACAGCGATTAGCAGCATAAAGATTTTTTTCATAGATATCTATTTTTTAGTAAATACTATACATCTTTCCGTATAAAGATAAGGATTTCTGTTAAAATTAGGATAACATATCTTAATAACAAGAGCTATCCCACATCGTCCGGGAAGGTCCGGCACACTATGGTACCCTTATAATAAAAGCAGTCTCTGAGCCACAAGAAGCACTACCCGGCCAAGCGCGCAAATGATATACCCCTTATCACAGTGCAGAAGAAAAGCCGGTAAATATATTTACCGGCTTTGAGCTGTTCTATCTTATAAAAGTCACTACAATGTATAAGCTGTTTAATGTATCTCAAAAATATGACGGGCCTCCGCTGTTTTACCTTCGCTGTTCTCTGCCTGCACCACCAATTCCAACTGCTGGTGCGACTGCAGAACAGGAGGTACGAAATAAGTATCCAGGACAATGGTCTTAGCTCCATGCACATGCTTTTTCTCCTTCCACAGCGTATCCTGCTGCGGCTTGGCTATTATCCAGTACAGGGCCTCGTGCATTTCCTTACTGTCTGTAACGACCACATTGATCCCTACCGTATCTCCCGCTTCGTAATGGTCGCCGGACGGCTGTTTAATCACGATCTGCGGGATTGGATCATCCGTTTTCCCTCCCGGAGAAGGGTTCTTTTTTTTAGTACAGGCACTCAGTACCAATAACAGCATAGCGGCTGTGAATAGCAATTTATTTTTCATAAGCTCACTTTAATAATAATTCAGAATATCAATCATTTAAAAAATCACCCTGTTACAGCTTATTGACTTTAATGCCCACCGCACCGGCTTCACTTACCAGGGAAAGGACATAGGTGCCCGCGCCCAATCCTTCAAGGGATACCTTCTGCGCATGGGAACCGGCATCAAAAGCCTGCTGCGGGATCACCCTTATCGTTCTGCCACTCATATCCATAAGGCGGAACTCCACTGCCGACCGGTTGTTGAGATAAAAAGGAATGCTGACCTCATCACCGGCAGGATGGGGATAAGGGGCCATTACACGAAGACCGTTCTGTGTAACGGAACCGATCCCTACGTTTTCCATTTCAACGATGGGATACAGTGCTAAGTGCGTGGCAACAGGCGCCGCCGTGGTATGGTCTGCATAAAAATCTTTCCAGTCAATAGATGATCCGTGACCATGAGCCTGGTACACATTACGGTAAGGCACATTGGCTATATCGGCTGCCGACCTGCTGCCGTGGGGTGCATAATACAGGCCTACGGTGTCCCCGTCCAGGCCGTCGTGTCCGTAATCTCCAAGGTCCATGGTCACAAAGAACGCATCTTCCATACGTACCTTATTCGCGAACATAATTACCGTGGCATCTCCCAGGTTCGCATTACCCAGCTCCAGGACACCAGACTGCAAGCCGGAAGTACCGGAGGGCCTGCCGGAGATCGGATCTTCTCCCCACAGGCGGAAAGTGATCTGCAGACCCGGGTCAGTGACGGTACCAGTGGAAGTAGCGAGGTAAGCCACGACACCGGACACCTTCACAGCATCTTCGATATAGTATTTCTCCCCGAACTGCTGCTGCTCTTCGGAATTGTGCCCTGCAACGAACCCCCATTCACCGGGACCGGTATACCGGCCGGCTTCCAGGATCACGCCACCGGCATGATTTTTAAGCGTATCGTTATTGGCCCTGAGCTGGGACACACATCCGCAAAGTCCTAACAGTAGAAATAAATGCTTCATGCTAAAAAATTTTTATGGTTTACAAATAATTACCGCAACAATGTTGCAAATATAGCGCAATGATTTATTAATGCAACAATGTTGCAAATATTTTTTTTCTTTTAAATTACAGGTCCTCCTGCTGCCGTAAGACAAAAAAAATACCATCCTGTTTCCAGGATGGTATAAATATAGCGATTATTAAATTGTATGAATCCGGTATTATTCAGCGATGAATTTCACCACTTTGGAACCCTTGGAGGAATCCAGCTTAATAACGTACATACCTGCGTTCAGGTTAACATTATGGATGGTTACTATCTGGGTACCGGTCTTAAGAGCGGCAGGCTGCGTATATACTTTACGTCCGCTGATGTCGTAAATGGTCAGTTGCGCTGTCATATCCTCTACGGAAGCCACCCTTACATTCACCTCGCCGCCACGGGCAATACCCAGAACGTCCATATAGATGCTGTTCGCTTTCAGGGGATTGATAGCAGTTCCTTTTTCAATCACTTCCATTTCGATATCATCCAGGGACCATGACCAGTTAACAGAAGTGTCGGCATCTTCTATTGACTCGTATTTAAAGGCCAGGTAAACCGGCTTAGTAACATCGATCTTGCTGGTAATATCTTTTGTCCTGCGGATGAAGGTACCTGTTGTTGCGATAGCTTCCAGGTTGCTTTCAATGGCCGTCCAGGTAGCTGTAGCAGCGTTACCGGCATAATCGGCAGAATAATAGATGCCTCTTGTCACGCCATTGCCGCCGAACCTGCGTTTCTCAGCATAGTATAAGTTCACCTTTTCAACATCCATTCCTGAAAGATCCACCGGTATGGAAGTGATCAGGTAGTCTTCATTCTCAAAAGAAGCGGAACCTGTACCGCCATTGATGGTAACGTAAGGAGGGTTGAAGTTGGAAGTAGTATCATTGTAAGTATCACAGAACCACGTCTGCGTGCCTGCCAGGGACTCCGCCACGAAAATACCCATTGCGCTGGCGTTACAGTTGTCAAAGTTTTCCTCGAAGTTTTGTAAGGCCAGTGCTGTAGTGGAGAATGTCCAGGTAGTGTTGTCATAGATACCGGGAGCCTTCAGGCCGCTTACATCACCTACGATGGCGGCAGAATCGTAACGTACATAGTAGCTTTTGTTAGGCTGTAACGCTACATTACTGATAGTCACCACATTATTTACAACGCTTACGTCCTGGCTGGTCGTAACATCATATTGTACGGAGCCTGCACCTGCTTCAAACAGGGTAATGTTACCTGTACCCAGCGCCACATCCTCGTTAAAGGTCATAGTGATCACATCAGTGGACGGATGCACCATACCTGTAGGAGAAAAGTTGGTCAGGACAAGATTGGTAGCCTGGGCTGCGGGTGTCACCCTGATATCATCAAGGTTGATCCTTACATTGGTAGATTTAACCTTGCTGAACTTAAAGCGTATAGGAGAGCTGATGTTTGGAATCAGGGTCACTTTCTGACCGGCAGAGTGTGTTCCGGTGATCGCGATCTGGCTTAAGTTGGTCCAGGTAGCTCCCTGGTTGGTTGAATACTGCACCAATACGGAGTCGCCTGTTTCCGAACCGTACATGGCCACGTAGAAGGACAAGGTATCTGCTCCCAACGGCAGGTCTTCCACCATTTCCAGGTAACCCTGGGTTCCGGTAGAATTGTTCGTTAACCTTACCCTGGCACTCTTTGCATCATTATAAAAATCAGAACCACTTACAGGTGTTCCCAAATACGTGCCCGGCATCACCCATTTCAGGTTGTTGCCCACGATAGTATCGGTAGAAGCATATGCTTTTGTAGCAGGATTTGTATTCTCAAAATCCATCACATAGGGATAGACGATCTGTGCGTCTGCCGTCGTTGCGCACAGGGTCCCTATAACCGCCGCGGATAAAACTTTAATAAAATTTCTCATAAAATTCAATATATGTTGGTTTTTAAAATTTATTCTCATCTGCCGTCCATAACATATTATATGGCCGAATAATGCGACAAAATTAAAAATATAAAATAATAACCGCAAATGTCTTAACACAACGATAATCCATATTAACCTTTCATTTATATTTCAGTTTCCTGCAGATTATTTCTAATTTTGAAAACCCAACGACTATGGCAAAAGCAAATAAATCTACAGCGATCAAAGAAACACCCCTGATGAAGCAGCACCGGGAAATAAAGGACCGGTATCCCGATGCCGTGCTGCTGTTCAGAGTGGGCGACTTTTACGAAACATTTTCCGAAGATGCGGTGATCGCCGCCCGGGTACTGGGCATTACCCTCACCAAACGGGCCAACGGATCGGCATCCTTTATAGAGCTCGCGGGCTTTCCCCACCACTCCCTGGAAACCTACCTGCATAAGCTGGTAAAGGCCGGCTACCGGGTAGCGATCTGCGACCAGCTGGAAGATCCCAAAGCAGCCAAAGGCATTGTAAAAAGAGGCGTGACCGAGCTGGTGACCCCCGGCGTGGCCACTAACGATAAATTACTGGATAACAGGACCAACAATTTCCTGGCAGCCCTGCATATAGATGAGGACAACTGCGGCGTTACTTTTCTCGATATTTCCACGGGAGAGTGCTTTGTGGCACAGGGCAGCGTGGAGTATATGGATAAATTATTACAGAGCTTCCAGCCTTCCGAAGTCATCCTTGCGAAAAACAAGCTGAAGTTCTTCAAGGAGCACCTGGATCAGAAATATTATACCTTTTGCCTGGAAGAATGGATCTTCAGGCATCATTACGGCTATGAGACCCTGCTAAGGCATTTTGACACGCAGTCACTGAAAGGTTTCGGGATAGAGGAATGGGACGCTGCCGTCATTGCCGCCGGAGCCGCCCTGCATTACCTCAAAGATACCGAGCACCCCAACCTCCAGCACCTTATTTCCATACAAAGGATCACCAATACGGAGTTCCTGTGGATGGACAAGTTCACCATAAGGAACCTGGAGCTTATCAGCAGCAATACGGAAAACGGCAATACCCTGCTCAAGGCCATTGACCAGACGCTTACGCCTATGGGCGCCCGGATGCTCAAAAGATGGATCATTTTCCCGCTTACGGATATCGGGCAGATACAGCAGCGACAGAGCTGGACCCATATTTTTATCCGCTACCAGGATATACAGCAGGCTACCCTGCAGTCGCTGAAGCAGATAGGCGATATCGAAAGGCTGGTGGCCAAGATCCCTTTGAGGAAAATAAATCCCAGGGAGATCCTGCAACTGGAGAAAAGCCTTTCCCATACAGCCTGCATCCGGCAGAGCATCCTCGAATATCCCATAGAATCCGAACAGGACAGGCAGCTCCTGGCAGACCTGGTATCCCCTATCAGCGACCTGGAAGCCATCCGGGAAAGGATACAAAAGACCCTGAACGAAGAAGCGCCCGTGCTGGTCAGCAAAGGGAATGTCATCAGGGAAGGCATTGATGAAGAGCTTGACAAGCTCCGCAGCATAGCCTATAACGGGAAAGAATACCTAGTGCGGCTGCAGCAGAAGGAGAGCCAGGAGACCGGCATCCCGTCGCTCAAGGTAGGCTATAATAATGTTTTCGGGTATTATCTGGAAGTGACCAACACCCATAAGGACAAGGTGCCGGAACGGTGGATACGCAAGCAGACCCTTGCCAACGCGGAAAGGTATATTACGCCCGAGCTGAAAGAATATGAGGAGCAGATACTCGGCGCCGAAGAAAAGATCAATGCCATTGAGCAAAGACTGTTCGATGAGCTGACCACCCTGCTCCAGGAAGACCTGGCCGCCATGCAGCATAATGCCAGGACACTCGCCCAGGTAGATTGCATCGTTTCATTTGCCCGGACCGCCCAGCTCCATAATTACTGCAGGCCGGAGATCGGCACGGAACAGGTGCTGGACATCAGGCAGGGCAGGCATCCAGTCATAGAGCAGCAGCTTCCGCCCGGCGAGCAGTATATCGCCAATGACGTCCGGCTGGATAATGCAGAGCAACAGATCATCATACTTACCGGTCCGAATATGTCCGGTAAATCCGCGTTGCTGCGGCAAACCGCGCTGATCACGCTGCTGGCGCACACCGGCTCCTACGTCCCCGCCCGGTCTGCCGCCATAGGACTTACAGATAAGATATTCACGCGCGTGGGCGCCTCCGATAACCTGAGCGGGGGAGAATCGACCTTTATGGTGGAAATGAACGAAACCGCGAGCATTATCAATAATATCAGCAGCCGCAGCCTCATTATACTGGATGAGATAGGCAGGGGAACCAGCACCTATGACGGTATCTCTATTGCCTGGAGCATCGTAGAGTATATCCATAAGCATGCCGACAAGCCCAAAACGCTGTTCGCCACGCATTACCACGAGCTGAATGAGCTGGAGAACAGCCTGGAAGGAGTAAAGAATTATCATATTTCACATAAGGAAACGGCCCAGAAAGTGATCTTCCTCAGGAAGCTGGAAAGAGGCGGCAGCCGCCACAGCTTCGGTATACAGGTAGCCAAAATGGCCGGCATGCCGCCGGCGCTCACCAAAAGGGCGGACGAAATACTGGCGGTGCTGGAAGAGAAGCACGCTTCCGGTCCTGCCGGCGAGGCCGTCAAGCAAATCCCTATGCAGACCTACCAGCTGAATATCTTTGACAGCATCGGGGAAGACCTGAAAAAAGTAAAGGAGACCCTGTTTGCTACTGACATCAATACGCTGACACCGGTAGAGGCCCTTTTAAAGCTCAACGAGCTGAAAGACATCGTCAAAGGTTACCAGGTATAGGATAGTGCATACAGGTTGACTGTCTATAAGCCAACCTGTATGTTAGCGGTCAGCTTAAAAGACACCTATCACGACAATGAAAACGACAGTTGAAGATAAACTTGACAGAATTGCTGACATATGGAATTATTTCATATGGGACTACAAATACTGTTCAAACAAAATTAAGTTCAACGAAGATGTAAAAACAAACTACTTTGGTGACATTCTTGGGTATTTCAAAGATACTCTCGATATTGTATTTACCAACACGAAACACTCTAACTACACAGACAAATTTTCTTTTACGATAAGTTTTTTACAAGCCATTTATATTCAACAGGATTTCGTTCAAGAGATGTTAGAAATTTTCAAAACTGGCATTGACAAGGGTGCTTTGAAAAAAGACCCTACATATTACATAAATCGAGACCTAAGGAATGAACTCGTTGGACATCCTATTAGAAAGTTTAAAGACAACTTGATTTCATCAACACTTTTTAGTTATCAAGCAAATGAAGACGAAATTCAGTATCTAAGGTATCATAAGGATAACGATTTTAAATTCGAGAGTAAGACCTACAAAATTTTAGAAATTCAAGAAAGACACCGTCATTTCCTCGAAAAATATTTTGACGTAATACTTTTGAAACTTAAATTAATATTAGAAGAGTATTTGTCGGAACTTGACAAACTGGAAAATGTAATAAACAAACACGACTTTAAAACCGTATTGAAACTTGTCGAACTTTATTTTGAAGCAATTTTTAAATCAGATTTCGTCTATGACAAATTTTCACTAAGTAAAATATATGACCGAAGAAATGAACATATACGTTATCAAAACTTTATCAACAAGTTTTACAATGACCTGCAGACAGCAATAGTTGATAAAAGAAACTCTGTGAAGGATATTTTTGAACGAAAAGTAATTGACAAAACTTCTCTTGACAGTTTATCATTACCTCCAATAGAGATTGTATTTGCAAGTTCATACGACACATCTGAAATTGAAAAACAACAAAAGGTAACTTATCATTACGAAATCGGTAAGATTGCAACTAAAAGAAATTTGCAAGACTTTGAATTTTTTGGTGGAATGCTTAAAAGCAAATGTGAAAGCAATGACTTGGTGTTAAGCGAACTTGAACATATGGAACATAATATCACGGACGAAATTGAATACTATACTTCATTGCGATTAATATGTGCGGAATTAAAAGAAGAATAGAAAGCCGAACCGCTAACACGGGTTCTGCGTCAGGCGGGGTGACGTGCGAACTTGGAGTTTTTGCTTCTATTTAAGTTCAGTGCTGGTTGACAGTTTTGTGCTCCGAAACCCGCCCGGACGCAAAGCCTAAAACGCTGTTGTCAACCGTCCGTTCACCGGATCAGCAGCCGGCTACTGTCTGTTAAACCCTCCCCACTTCCGTTCCCGGTACAGAATTTCTTTTTGTATTCCCAACTTATCAATACATTTGTCCGTATTATAAAAATCTAGTTAATATGTCCGGCAGCTCCACTATTTTACTGATCATTATTGTGGCATACTTCTTATTGCTATTAGGCATAGCCTTCTATACTTCCAGGGGAAGCAATAATGATTCTTTCTTTATAGGGAACCGCAAAAGCAACTGGATGCTGGTGGCCTTCGGTATGATCGGCACCAGCCTCAGCGGGGTGACCTTTATATCCGTACCCGGTACGGTCGGCAAGATGACAGGAGGCATGTACCCGTTCGGGGGATTTGAATATTATATGATGGTGGTCGGCTTTTTCCTGGGCTATTTTATCGTGGCGGGCGTCCTGCTGCCGCTGTATTACCGGATGAACCTGACCTCCATTTATACCTATCTCGGCAACCGGTTCAATACGGAAGCGCATAAGATAGGGTCTGTATTCTTCATTATTTCCAGGAGCATAGGCGCTACGGCCCGGCTGTACCTGGTGGTGAACGTCCTGCAGATCTTCCTGCTGGAAAGCATGGGCGTTCCCTTCTGGCTGACATCCGCCATCCTGCTGCTGATGGTATTGCTTTATACCTTTGAAGGCGGCGTAAAGACCATCGTGATAACGGACACCTTACAGACAACATTCATGATCGTCAGCCTGCTGGCCTGCATCATCTTTATCCTGCAGCACCTCCAACTGGATTTCGGCAGCGCATTCGCAGAGCTGCGGGACAGGGATTATACCCGTATACTCAACCTGGATGTCAACTCCAAGACCTTCTTCCTTAAAACGATACTCGGCGGGATGTTCATCACTATCGCGATGACCGGCCTGGACCAGGAAATGATGCAGAAGAACATTTCCGTGGATAATGTAAAGAATGCCAGGAAGAATATGATCTCCTTTTCTTTCATACTCCTGGTGGTCAATCTTATCTTCCTTTTCCTGGGCGGCCTGCTGTACCTGTATGCCATTAAGAACGGGGCCGCCTATACAGCAGATGGCTTTGTCCTGGCTGATGCCGCGCACAATGTGATGGGGGATGACCTTTTCCCTTCCCTGTCCCTGCAGGGCTACTTTCCTTTAGGTATTTCCATCATATTCATCATAGGCCTGATATCGGCCTTATTCCCCTCTGCCGACGGCGCACTGACCGCGGTGACCAGCTCTTTCTGCGTTGACCTGCTGAAGCTTCCCGAGGACAGCACCCTGACCGAAAAGCAAAAGAAGCGGAAAAGGATGCGCATACACCTGGTCTTTACCGTGTTGTTCTTTATCCTGATCATGATCTTCAAGAGCATCAATAATAAATCCATTGTTTACCTGATCATGGAAGTGGCGGGATACACCTATGGTCCGCTGCTGGGCCTGTTTGCCTTCGGCATACTTACCAGGCGGCAGATACACAAAAAATACGCTATCGGTACCGTGACCCTGCTGGCCCCCGTGCTGACCTTTCTCATCAATTACCTGGTAAGCCGGTACAGTACCTACCAGATCGGGGTGGAGCTGATCATTATCAACGGGCTGATCACCTTCGGGCTCCTGCATGCCGTATCCGGGAAAGCGATTGTCAAATCTCTGTCATAACTTAGCGCATTGTTGAATGCAGGCCGTTTTATAAGCTATTTTTGTATCCGTAATCTTATTTAGTTAAATAATAAATACAATAGTATAATGAAAAAAGCTTTATTATCCGGCTTAATTGCAATCGCTGCAGCCTCCGGTAATCTTCACGCACAGTGTACTCCGGTAGCTACCCTGGATCAGAATTTTGAAAACTTTACCGAGTTCCCCGATAGCTGCTGGTACGGCAGCGGCACCCCCGGTGTCAATTTCTCCTTATTAGATGACAATAGTAACAATGTTGTCCGCTTTTACGGGATGTTCAGCGTCAATACACCCTTCTATCTGGTAACACCTGAGCTGAGCACTATTGACGGCAATCACTATATGACCTTCGATGCGGTTCCCAACAGCGGGCTGGCCCTTGGCGTGAAGGTCGAGGTAGGCACACTGGACGCTCCTACCAATTATGCATCCTTCGTGGCTCATGGTCCTGAGATCATCATCAACGACACGGTATCTTCCTACAGGTCTATCAATATACCTGCCAACAGCAGCTATAAACATATCGCTTTCAGGATCACCACTATTTCACAGCACCAGGCGGTGAAGTTTGACAATTTCAAATGGGAATTGGATCCTCCTCCGGTACAATGCAACCCGGTAAGCGCCATCAACCAAAGCTTTGATAATTTTACCGCATTCCCGGACAGTTGCTGGACCACCAGCGCAGGTACGCCTAATTTTTATCTGAATGATACCGCTGCGGATAAAGACATTACCTTTTACTCTATGAGCTCGGTAAATACACCGTTCTATCTCACGACTCCTGAGCTGAGCACTATCGATGGCGAGCACCATTTAAAATTCAAAGCGGCTCCGCTCGGTGTTCCGGGTGACATCAAGATCCAGGTAGGCACCCTGGCTGCTAATGATGATTACAGCTCCTTTACTGCACACGGCAACGAGATCGTCATCAACGGCGGCGCAGAGCAGGAATATACTTCCATCAAGATACCCGCTAACAGCAACTTCAAATATGTCAGCCTGAAAATTACCGCTACTGCAGCCCACCAGGCTTTATTGCTGGATGACTTTGTATGGGAAGCGGCACCGGGCACCGGCATATCCGATGCGAACAATATCATTGCCAGGCTCTATCCTAATCCTGTGAGCGGAGATGTTATCACCGTTGAGGCCGGCACAAATATCCGGACTGCAACCATCTACAGTGTGACCGGTAAAGTGGTAAGAACGATCGACCAGCAGCCCGGCGCTACGGTAACCCTGCCTGTCGGCGATCTTACAGCCGGTATGTACATTGTACAGGTGATCACAGATAACGGCAGCAGCACTGCTAAATTCACCAAGCAATAATTTAATAATTACTTCATCAAAGGTTGTTCATGATACTGGACAACCTTTGTTATTTTCACGATGCTATAATCCTGCTATTTTATGAATACCAAGTATCACAATATCCTGCGCTACCTGCATGCTGTTATCGCGATTGCGCTTGCCGTATTCTTCATCTCCAAGGGGCTGGATAAGTTCGGTGCGGTCAAGCTCCGGGACAAGCATATCAGGCAGGAAAATACAGCCGCGATCGTACAAAAGATCATCGTAGAGCAGAATTATGAGGCGCCGTACGGCTATGATATTACCATGAACACTATGCGCCAGAGCGGCTTTATGAAGTTTATCGGGCTGTTCCAGATCATAGCCGGGGCATTGATGTTCCTGCCCCAGACAAGGATGGCCGGACTGCTCCTGCTGCTGCCCATTATCCTGAACATATTCCTGATGCATGTCTTCTTTGATAACCGGGCCCATGAGAATATAGAGACCGGCAGGCTGCTGGGCGTCAATATCGTATTGTTACTGTTCTACTATAAAGAGCTGGCAGCGCTGGTATGGCAGAAGAAAAAGAAATTCTATTGACCTTTCACACGCTGTTACTTAATCAGGCATTGTGTGATCCGCAACATCCATAAAGAAGAAGCCCCGCGAGTATCGCGGGGCTTCTTCTTTATGGATGCAAAACTAAAATACGTATTTTCCGTCTTTGGTGTACATTACAGGAAGCACCTTTTTATGCGCCTCAAAATAGTCATACCCGGCTTTAAGGTTCAGCCAGAACCTGTGCTTGTCCTCATCCTTACCATATTCCTTGGCAAGGAACCCGACACTGGCCTTGTTAAAGCGCGTGGGGAATATATGGATCGGGATATTGTTCTGGCCCTGGAACCTTGCATTGAGGCATAGAATATAAAGCTCCTTGATAATGTTATCCGTCATAGGAAGACAGCCCACGGTATAGCAGGCCCCATGAATATAGATATCGCCGCCGGGCTTGTCCTTATTGCCCAGCACCATATCCGAATAGTTGGGATAGCTTACCAGCATGGACAGGTGGAAGTCACTTTTAGGATTGAAATGATTGATGAAATACAGGCCTTCCGGTACCTGCCGGTCGCCTTCCCATCTTTTGGGACCTAAAGACCCGGAAAGCGCGCATACCTTATACAGCTTGAAGAAGCTGAAGGTATCTGCGCCGGGATTTTTCACCCACACTTCCAACTCATTCTGCGCCTTGAAGGACCTGAGATAAATATCCTTAGGAGGATACACCAGCCCTTTCTGCTCAAACTCTTTCTTTAAGACGTCATTAAACTGGCTGAAAGCCTGGGACACCCTGGGCATGCTCATCTGGTAAGCCTTGAATACGGAAATGTCCGTATTGACCTGCGCCCTTACCACTGCGGTCACTGCCAGGCAGCAAAGCACCGCAAATAAAAAAAATCTTTTCATTTATAAGGAGAAGCTATGTGATATTATTGTTTAGACTCTATCTGTAAAGATAACAAATTTATGAGGCATCCGGACACAAAAAAACGCACTTTTATATCTGGTTATATAAAAATGCGTTAATAAATAATATAACGGGGATGTGTTGCTTAGTAGTCGGCTGCGTCTTCCAGGATCAGCTCAGACAAGGCCGTTTCCAGTTGCGCATCGCTCGGAGCTATACCGTGCCATTCATGCGTACCCTGCATAAAGGAAACACCATAACCCATTTCGGTATGCATCAGTATACAGATAGGCCTGCCTTTTCCTACGAAAGAGCGGGCCAGCTCCAGGGTCTCCAGGACATTCTCCATATCATTACCATTCTTCATCTCCAGCACTTCCCAGCCAAAAGCCCTGAACTTAGCGTTCAGATCACCAAGATCCATTACCTGGGCGGTAGGGCCGTCTATCTGCTGGCGGTTGACATCTATGGTAGCGATCAGGTTATCCACCTTATGATGCGCGGCAAACATGATAGCCTCCCAGTTCTGTCCTTCCTGCAGCTCTCCGTCACCGTGAAGGGAGTATACGATACGGCTGTCGTTATTCAGCTTTTTCGCTTTTGCCGCACCGGCCGCCACGCTCATACCCTGTCCCAGGGAACCGGAAGCGATCCTCACACCGGGCAGGTGCTCGTGGGTGGCAGGATGCCCCTGTAAACGGGAATTCAGCTTCCTGAAAGTAGACAGCTCACTTACCGGGAAATAGCCGCTCCTGGCCAGCACACTGTAAAATACCGGGGAAATATGACCGTTCGACAGGAAGAAAAGATCTTCTCCTATACCATCCATATTAAAGGCAGGGTCGTGCTTCATCACCTTGAAATAAAGCGCGGTGAGCAGGTCCGTACAGCCAAGAGAACCGCCGGGGTGCCCGCTTTGTACGCCATGTACCATTTTCACAACGTCCCTGCGTACCTGGATGGCCATGTTTTTTAATTGTTGTAGTTCCATTTGATAGAAGAATTGGAAAGCTATAGTATTTGTGCAGGCAAAATTATCCATTTATTCCTTTGCATCAAAGTCCTATATAATATTGTTTTGATATTAATATAAAAGGACGCAACGAAAAATCATTGCGTCCGGGTTTATGATACCATTTTAATAATAAAATACTTATTCAGCCTCTGCCACCACTTCCTTTACTTCCGGGATCATCCGTTTCATCATACCTTCGATGCCCGATTTCAGGGTCACCATGGAAGACGGGCACCCGGAACAGCTACCCTGTAACATGAGCTTTACCACCCCGTCATCATAGCCGCGGAAGCTGATAGCGCCGCCGTCCATTTCAACTGCGGGCTTCACATAGTTTTCCAGCATTTCCTTGATGCGGGTCACCACATCTTTATCGCTGTCATTGATAAGGATCTCATCCTCTTTCTTCTCCGGCACCAGCTCTTCTATAATGACCTGCTTGCCTTCTTCCAGGTAGGCTTTCAGGAATTGTCTCACCGTCGGGATGATCTCCTCCCACAGCGCCTCGGGGCTTTTGGTGAGGGTCACAAAGTTACTGGCGATAAACACGCCGCGAACAAAGGGAAAGCCGAATAATTCCTGCGCCAGCGGAGAAGGTTCCGTCTGGTCCTGCTCTGTAAAATCAATGCTCTTCCCGGGATAGAGCAATTTGTTGGCCACGAATTTCATGGTTTCCGGGTTAGGGGTCATTTCCGTATATATGCTGACGATCATGCTGGACATAATGCAAATAGTTTGTTTGTTAGCGTATGATAAGCCGAATATCTTATATTATATTACAAAACTTATGATGCAAAGATACGGATTTTTAGCCGCAACGAAGTAGATATTAGCAATAGCAGGTTAGAAAATAACGATAATGTGACAATTTTTGCTGTTAATTTTTCATAATAAAATTAACCGTCTCTTTGCATTTTAAACAGGACATAGTACCTTTGTGCCGATCCAGCGTGATCAGACTGTCAAAAATTATGAAATATATGTATCCAGATATGCCGGTAATGATGTGGTAACAGCCGCAGGTTTCTAGATATTATACATTTCAATGTTTATAAAAAAATCAAGAACCTGCCCGATGGCAGGTTTTTTTAAATCCCGGCCGGAAAACCGGAGCGGGGTAACTGTTTAAAAACTATATAAAAATGTCTATTCAACTCCAGACCCTCCTGGCGAACATTCCCCTGTACGCCGGACTGACCGATGCCTATGGTGCCACGCACCTCCCTGTGTACAACACTGCCACCTACGACCTTAAACGGCAGCAGGATACCGAAAAAACCTATGATTATTCCCGGAGCGACAACCCCACGCGCAACGCGCTGGAAAAAGTCTTTGCCCTGGCGGAAGAAGGCGCTTCCTGCACCTGTGTCAACAGCGGGCTTGCCGCAATAAAGCTCCTCATTGAAGCCGCCACCCGGGCCAACGATACCATACTGGTAGAGAAAAACTGCTACGGGGGTACTTTCCGCATGCTGAAGATCGCGCTGGAACAGTTCAATATACAGACCCTGTACGTGGATTTTACACAGGAGGACGCTGTGGAAGCCCATTTAAAAAACCATGACGTCCGGCTTGTATGGTGTGAATCACCCACCAATCCCAACCTGAAAATCATTGACCTGGTCCGCATAGCTGCCTTATGCAGGCAGTACGACGCTTTACTGGCCGTGGACAACAGCATGGCCACCTTTGCCAGCCAGCAGCCTTTACTGGCAGGCGCTGATTTTTCCATCTTTTCCTCCACCAAGTTCATATCCGGCCACGGCAGCGTCACTGCCGGCGCCGTAGTGAGTAAAACGCCTGAATGGGGTGAAAGGATCGCTTACCTGTCCAATGCCTACGGGCTGGCGCAATCGCCTTTTGACTGCTACCTGGTATCCCTCGGTCTTCCTACGCTGATACAACGTATGAAAGCACAGGAGCAGAGCGCGCTGCAGCTTGCCCGGTACCTGGAGCAGCAGGACTGGGTGGAGACCGTATTATTCCCCGGTCTCCCTTCGCACCCGCAATACGACCTGGCGACAGCGCAGTTACGGATCATACCATCCATCATATCAGTAACGCTCCGGGAGGCAGGTATGGTAAGCGGTATCGTCCGGAATCTCAGGCTCTTCGGGCAAAAAGTCTCCTTCGGGTGCGCGGACTCCCGCATAGAGCTGCCGGCTGATATGAGCCACGCATCCTTGTCTGAAGCAGAGTTGAACGCGCATGGGCTCAGCCGGAGGCTCATACGCCTGTCCGTAGGCCTGGAAGACAGCCGGGACCTGATCAGGGATTTTGAGAATGCCGTTAAATTATGTGCCATATGCGAAGTCTGTTAAAGCACATCCCCGCCGGCAGCAGCATTCCCCTTAATAACCCGTTTGCAGTGTCCGTATCGCTGCCCACCTTGTCGGACGTTATCAAATATGAAGAAGGGGATGCGGCATTCCTGGAAAGCATGGAGACCGGCTACCCGCGTTTCTTCACTCACAGGTATGTAAGGCTGTACCTGCAACATATACGGGAGCAGCACCGGGTACCGGAAGACCGGCAACTGATCCCCGTCAACAGCTATAACGCCGTATGCCGGGTGGAAGAGCTGCTGGGCAGTCCGGTAGCGCATATCCGGGCAGGCAACTGGTATTGTATCGTTACCGCACAGGATGACCCGGATGCCGGCCGGATCAGGCATATCATACGGAATTGCGGGTTCCTGATCAGCAGCAGGGCGCTGGCCGTTTACCTGCATGAGCTGCATATCCTGCCGCAGCTTTACCACGAAGATACTGCTCCTTATGACCAGGGCGAAACGATCATCAGGGAAGTGCTGGCCTCCTCTTACCAGACCCAGCCGGAGCATGTGCTGCTGACCAATTCAGGGATGAACGCGCTGTATGCCGGTATCAGGGCGCTGTGCGAAAAAGCTGCCGGTAAGCGGCAGATCGTAAGAATGGGACACTGCTATATAGATACGCTGGAGCTGCTGGAAAGATGCGCATCGTCCGTATATGTGCATAAAGACATTCATGATCTCCAGGAACTGGAACTCTATCTGCAGCAGCATGCACAGCATATCGCGCTGGTATTCATCGAATCGGTCAGCAATCCTTTATTGCAGGTAGCGGACCTCCCGGCCCTGTACAGGCTGTGCCGGCAGTTTGATATCCCGCTGCTGGTAGATGCCACCTTCTCTTCCGGCTTTATCACTACCGTATATCAGCACGCGGATGTAATAGTGGAAAGCCTGACCAAGTTCGCATCGGGCCACGCCGATATGCTTGCAGGCAGCATTGTTACGGTCAACACGGATGTGCTGACCATTGCGGATTGCCTGCCTTACAGGGAAGCTCCTGCTATTTACGATACGGCACGGCTGGCACTGGAGATAAAAGATTACAGGAGCAGGCTGGAAAAGGTCTCTCATAATACGAAATTGCTGACAACCTATTTCCGGCAGTTCAGCCATATCATAGAAAGCATTTATGTGGCTTCCGGCAGCGATGCCTACGCCCGCATCCGTAAAGATGCACTGGAGCCTGGCCTGATATCCCTGGTCTTCAGGGACGACCTGAGCCTGTATTACGACCGGCTGCCGGTCGCCAAAGGACCCAGCCTGGGCACGGATTTCACGCTCGTGATGCCTTATGTGTACCTGGCCCATTATGAAGCCTGCAAGAATGAAAAGGCCTATGCGGAGCTTTTACAGGCCGGCCTCAATAAAAATATGATCCGTATTTCCGTCGGTACAGAACCCATTGAGGAGATTACCGGAGCTTTCGATGCAGTGCTGACAAATCCTGGCTGACACGATGCAGATGCCTATATGATCGCTTTGTTGCTTACATATAGATAGTCCGTTAAAAAATGGTCGTCTAATAGTCAACCATCCCGTCACATGGAATTCCATATGACAGGGTGGTTATGTGTACCCGTCACATTTCGACAGGACTCAATGTGACAAAACAAGCTCAATATGACACGACAGAGCTAAATGTAACACGACAAGCTCCATGCGGCAATAAAAAGAGGCCTTTCAGACAGCGTCCGCCGTTGTAGCTTACGCATTGCTTTTCCTGTAGGCATAGTAAAATACTACAGGCAATATGGAAAAAGAGAGCACCAGGCATATCAGCAATCCGCCCACGATCATTATGGCCAGGGGCTTCTGGATCTCAGAGCCCATACCGGTGGATAAGGCAGCAGGCAGCAATCCCATAGCGCCCATGAGCGCTATCATCACCACGGGTCGTATCCTGCTCCTCACACCCTGCTCAATAGCTTTCATCAGTCCTGCCTTTTTCCTGAGATTGTCCCGGATGACCCCTATCAGCACAATACCGTCTATCGTTGCCACGCCGAACAGGATAATAAAGCCTATACCCGCGGAGATGCCGAAAATAGTATTGGTGAGCCACAGGGAAATGAAGCCGCCGATGAAGGCAAACGGCAGGGTAAGCGAAGCGATGACCGTATCTTTGATATTGCCGAAATTGAAGTACAGCAGCACCAGGATAAGCGCCAGTGAGATCGGGATAACGAGCGCCAGCTGTGCGGTCGCCCTTTCCTTGCTCTCAAACTCACCCGCCCACTCCATATGGTTTTCTTTGGGCAGCTGCACTTCCCTGGCAACCGTTTTTTTTGCCTCCGTGATGGTGCTGCCCAGATCCCTGCCTTCAATGCTGAACCCCACGCCTATATACCTGCTGTTGCCTTCCCGGTAAATAAAGGCCGGGCCTGTCTGGTAACCGATAGTGGCGATCTCCTGCAGCGGTACGTTTTGCCCGTTGGCAGCAGGAATGAGGATATTGCCTATCTCTTCCGGCGTATTACGGTAAGACTCCTGGAAACGCAGCACGACATCGAACATCCGGTCATTCTCATAAAAAGAGGTGGCCGCCTGCCCGCCTATGGTCATCGCGATAACGGCCTGCGCATCGGCGGTGGTGACACCGTATTTGGACATTTTGGAATCATGGAGCTGAATACGGAGCTCTGGCAGTCCTATGTTCTTGTACACATTGATATCGGTTATACCTCTTACTTTGCCTATCGCTCCCGCTACTTTACCGGCGTATTTCTCCAGGTCATACAGGTCATCGCCGAATATTTTTATAACCAGGGAGCTTTTCACCCCTGCAACAAATTCCTCCACATTGTCCTGTATAGGCTGGCTGAACCCGAAATTGATGCCCGGGTATTGAGAGAGCTGCTCCCGCATTTCCTGCACAATGGTCTCCTTGGAAACTTTCCGCTTCCAGGTATCCTTATCTTTCAGCTGCACATTGAATTCTATGTTGAAAAAGCCTGTAGGGTCCGTACCGTCATTGGGCCTTCCCGTCTGTGTGAAGATATAGGCTATCTCATCAAATTTACCCATCAGCATCTCTTTCATCTCGCCTGTCAGCCTGGTGGATTCCTTAAGGTTCACGCTGTTAGGCAAGGTCGCGCGGATATAGATGGCACCTTCATTCAGCCGGGGGAGGAATTCAGAACCGTAATGCATGAATTTAACGATACATAATGCCAGTATGCCTATGAATATCCCGATAGTAGCCTTCTTATACCTGAATGCGGTGGTGTACAGGCCGTAAATGGTTTTTGTAAAGAACCGGGTCACCACATTCTCCTTTTCCTCGATATTCCTGGTAAGCAGCAGCTTACACATTGCTGGGACATAGGTCAGGCTCAGCAGCAGGGAACCCAGCAGCGCATACCCCAGCGTAAAGGCCAGCGGGCGGAACATCTTGCCCTCCACCTTCTGGAAGGAGAATATAGGCATCAGCGCCACGATAAGGATCAGTAAAGCGAAAAAGATGTAGGAAGCGACACTCCCGGCGCTCTTTTTTATGATGCCTACCTTACTGATCCGGGCGAACTTTTCCTGGCCCAGCTTATGGGCGTGATGGGCCAGCGCCACGAAGACCGTCTCCACGATCACCAGCGTACCCTCCAGCAGCAGGCCAAAGTCCAGCGAGCCCATAGATATCAGGTTGGCGGGCAGACCCTGTATCTTCAGCATGATGATGGCAAACAGGAAAGCGAGCGGTATCACTGAAGCCACGATAAGGGAGGATTTCAGGTTATTCAGGAATATAAATACGATAATGGAGACCAGGATGATGCCCTCCACCAGGTTCTTGGAAACCGTGTGCACCGTATTATCCACCAGGTGGGTCCTGTCTACAATAGGAACGATCTGTATATTGGCTGGCAATACCCGGCTGTTCAGCTCTTCGATCTTAGCCTTCAGCTTCTCAATGACCGCAGACGGGTTCTCCCCTCTCAGCATGATCACGATGCCTTCCACCAGGTCATTCTCCTTATTATAGCCTACCTGTCCCAGCCGGGGCTTATTGGACACCACGACCTCTGCCACATTCTTTATCAGGATAGGCGTGGAGCCGTTAAGGGTAATGGTAATATTCTCAATATCATCAATGCTTTCCAGCAGACCGACACCCCGGACCACATACGCCTGATTCCCCTGCTCTATGACATCTCCTCCCACATTGATATTAGATTTGGATACTGCTTCATATACATCCAGCGGCGTGAGGCTGTAGTTCTTCAGCTCCGTGGGATTGATACGTATCTCGTATATCTTTTCCTCCCCGCCGAAGCTGATGATATCCGCGATACCCGGAACGCTCAGCAGCTCCCGCTCTATCACCCAGTCCTGTATGGCAGCGACCTCCTTAATAGGAAGGTCGCTTTTGAGTATATAGCGGAATATCTCGCCGGTAGCCCCGGACGGAGGCTCGATAGCGGCTTCCGCCCCTTCCGGCAGCGATACGCCGCCCAGCTTATTGGACACGTATTGCTGGGCATAAAAATCATCCACATTGTCTTCGAACTGCACCGTTACCACGGACAGGCCGAAAAGGGATATGGAACGGATCACCGATTTCCGGGGGATGGTATTCATGACCTTGGAGATGGGCAGGGTTACCAGCTTCTCCATTTCCTCGGCGCTCCTGCCCGGCCATTGCGTGATGATCCTGGCACGGGTATTGGTCACATCGGGAAAGGCTTCAATGGGAGTATGCTTAAGACTGTAGATACCCGCAATCAGCAGCCCTACCGTAGCCAGTATGATGAGATAGGCATTCTTAAGGGAAAACGCAACTATTTTCTGAACAAACTTCTGCATGCGATTACTTATTTAAGGCTTCAAAAATCAATAAGGCGTTTGTCTTCACTACCTTATCATCGCTTGTTATACCCTCCGTGATATAGGTGTACTGCTCATTCCGCGCAACGGGCGCAATACGGTAGATCTCCATATGGCCGTCGTTCTTATACAGCACAATGAATTGCCTGTTATTGCTGAATATCACGGCCTGGTTAGGTATGGCATAAGCAAGCCGGCCCTGCGTATTCTTATCTATGATAATATCCGCCGCCAGGCCCGGGTGCAGGTTCAGGTTATTATTTTCCAGCACCACCCGGGCTTTCAGCACATGCTCATTGTCATCAAAGACATTGTATATCTTATCTATCTTACCGCTATAATACTGGTCAGGATACGCGATGGTCCTCACTTTCACCTCGTTGCCTTCCTGGATGTACCGGAGATTATTGGCATATATATTCACCATGACCCATACCTGCTTCAGGTTGGAGATGGAGAAGAGCGGTGCGGCCTCCTGCGTCCCGATGGTCTGGCCCGCGCTCATGCTCTTCTGGATAATATACCCGTTCTTCGGCGCAAGGATGTGAAAGGAGCCATTCCCTGCCGCGCTGTATATCTGCAGGCTCTGGCGGATCTTGTCCAGCTCTATCCTGGCTCCCTGCAGCTCGTGCTCCGTTTCCAGCACTTCCGAAGAGGCTATCATACCATCCTGCAGCAGTTCTTTTTTCTGCTGCAGCTTTTGCTGCAGCAGGTTGATCTGGTTCTGGTAAATTTTTTGCTGCTGATCCAGCTCCGATATCTGGTTGGACTTGATCGTAGCCAGCACCTGGCCTTTACGCACATAATCTCCCAGCTCAAACCTGACCTGCTCTATGATGCCGTCTATCAGGCTCCTGTAAGCCACCATGTCATTTTCGTTGTATTCGATCTTACCGGAAAGCGTCAGTTGTTCCTTTACGGGTGTTTGAGTGATCTCAGCGATCTCCGTTGATGCTTTAAGTTGTTCGTTCAGCCGGAAAGCGCTGCCGGCCGGCTCTGAAGTAACCTCTTCCTGGGGCGCGGCACATCCGGAGAGCACCAGCAGGCATATCCCGGCTATATATAGTGTATGTTTCATTTGTAAATAATTTGTACGGGTCTGGTAAGGAGCGGAAAGCTATCAGATATCTCTTCCGATAGTGTATTGCAGTTCTTCAAACACCCTGAGGTAAGAGGATTGCAGGTTCCAGATGCTTTCCTGGGCCTGCATAAAGGCCTGTGAGAAGTCCAGGAATTCTATCAGGGATATCTGCCTGGTCTGTAAATGCCTGAAATAGTTATCCATCATCTGCTGGTATGCTTCGGCAGAAGTGATCTCTGCTGTCTGCAGCTCGGATTCATACAGGCGGAGCTGCTGTATCAGCCTGTCGATAGTATGCCGGATAGCTGCAGCCCGGTCGTCTTTCAGGACCGACTGCTTCAGGACCTCGTAACGGGCCGCCCTGATATTGCCCTGGTTCCTGTTGAATACCGGCAGGTCCATATTGATACCTACTCCAACGAAATCATGCATGATATTGCCCCCGCGGTCGTAGTTGAGCTGCAGCCTTATATCCGGTTTCGCGTTCGCTTTCTCCAGTCGCAGCGATTGTTCGGCCATTGTATAGGAGAGCTCCTGCTTTTGACGGCTGATATTATTATCCATCGCCAGATCCACGATATCCGCAGGTATTTTTTGCGACAGGCTGCTCAGCGCATCCGCAGGCAAGGGCAGTACTTTTTCGATCGTGCTGTTACGGGTAAACATCCGGAGCTCCTGCAATAATTTCAGCTTTTCATCCCGGACACGGATCAGCTCTTCCTTCAGGCGCATCAATTCAGACTGGATGCGAAGGAAATCCGCTTTTGCTATCAGTTGCTTATCAGACTGCTTTTGATAGCTGTCCCTAAGCTTGTTGAAAAAGGTGACTATCTGGACCAGCTGCTGCTCCCGGAGCTGGGCTACCTGCAGGTCTATATAGGTATTCCTGAGCTCCCATTTCAGCTCCCGCATTAGCTGCTCGAAATCCAACCGGACGTCTTCCTTTTCGTACTGCTTCAGGGCCACCCGCTTCTTGCGTTTGCCGGCGGTTTCAATGAGCTGCTCCAGGTCCACTGATATCTGCTGGGTATTGCCGTAGTTTCCCCAGAGGTAAGGCAACTGCTCGCTGCTGCTGTTCGCCCAGAAGTTGATCTGCGCTACCGTGAGGCTGGGATTGTTCCATAATTTTTCCTGTAAGATCTGCGCATCCTTTACATCCACATCGTAACGGGCTGCAAGCAAAAGGTAATTATGCTGTAAAAACTCCTTTTCCAGCGCCTGGAGGGTGAATTCCTGAGCCCGGGACGGTATCACGGAAAGCATCCAGGCGCCACAAATCAAAAACCAACTCCTGACCATTGTTCCATTTTTAAGAATCGGTCAAAAGTAGCTTTCTAAGATTAGCGCAAAATTGGAGTTGTATTAGAATTCGATTAGAAAGGACGTATTTGGGAAGAATAATGTAATGATCCCGTTAAACCTGATAGGTGAAGGCACCATCAGGGGAATACGATCTCCACGCAGGTACCGTCGCCCGAGGAACGGATACCCATATCTATATGATGCAGCTTAAAGATAATGCTGGACAGGGACAGCCCTATGCCCTTCCCGGTGATCTTACTGACATTCGCACCCCTGTAGAAATTCTGTGTCACCTTGCGGATATCCTCTTCCGCGATACCGATCCCGCTGTCCGTAATGCTTACGGTAACCTTATCATCCTTCAGGTATATTTTTACGGATACATCCCGGTAATCCGAGTATTTCAGGGCATTTTCAATGATATTGTTCACTGCCAGCTCCAGCAGCACCATATTGCCGTTAAAGCGGAGCAGGGCCGGGTCCTTTACCTGTATATCCACGTGGATCTGCGCCTTATGGATATCCATAGCAGCGGTCACACAATTCCAGATGATCTCATCAATATGCAGCGGCTGAAATTCCAGGCGGGTCCTCGCGCCCGACAGGATCAGCATATTGTCGATAGTGCTTTCCAGGCTGTAGGTACAGGCCACCAGCTTCCTGAAGGCTTCCTGGTACTCCTGCTCGTTCCTGGGCCGGGACCCGGTTACTTCAAGCGTCCCCAGCATAGCGGTGAGCGGCGTTCTCAGCTCATGCGACACATAGTCGATAAAGTTCTTCTGTATGGTAAATGTCTGGGATATGGTATTGATAAAGGTATTGTAGGTGTCTACCAGCGCATCAAGCTCTTCGTACGACCGTTCCAGGTGAACGGGATGGGACAGGCCGGCGCTGTCCTGCTGCTTTATCTTTTCGGTAAATTCCAGTATAGGCCGGTAGGCCCATTTTCCCATATATCTCGCGAAGATAAAGATGCATAACAGGGAGACTGCAAAAACGGAGATAAGGATATACAGCAGTCCATGAAGGTGCTGACGGAAATCGTAACTGCTTTCGCGGATCACCACCACGAAATCCCCCTGGTTATCCTTATAGTAGATGCCGAAGTAAAAATAATCGTCCAGCTCGAGGAAGTAAGAATGATCTTTCCTGATACGCTCCAGCACAGCAGCGGAGATATTAATGTCCCCGGTCATCCGGCCGTAGGCCACCTCATCCCGGCTGTTATACACCGCAATATTCTGGCGGGAAATAAGCCTGCGGAGCTCATTGGTCACATTTTCATGCTCCGTATGGCTCTGCTCATCCTGCTCCAGGTAATAGACCGCCGCCACTAATGCCGTTTTGTTCAGGTTGTTCTGCTCATTCTGCAGGGCCCAGTTCCTGAATAAAAAATAGATAATGGCAATGGTGATACTGAAGAGTATCCCGAAAAATGAAATGGTAAAAAAAGCCAGCCTGTTCCTCAGTTTCATAGTATCATTCCTTTATCATATAACCGATCCCTTTTACGGTATAAATATATTTACGGTCCGTTTCCAGCTTGGTCCTGAGATAGGAAATATAAACGTCCACGATATTGGTCTGACTGTCAAAGTTGATGCCCCATACGGCGTTCAATATCTGGATGCGGGACAGGGCCTTGTTCCGGTTGGCCAGCAGGTATTGGAGCAGCCTGAATTCTTTGGGCGACAATTCAATTTCCTCATTACCCTTATAGACCTTATACTGGTCCAGGTCTATAAGCAGGTCCAGGAAAGCCACGCTGTTCTTATCCGGCCGGATATCCCTGGAGCGCCTGGTAAGGGCCCTTACGCGCGAAAGAAGCTCATCAAAATGGAAGGGTTTGATCATATAATCGTCCGCACCGTAGTCCAGCGCCTTTACCTTATCGTCCACCGCATTCAGCGCGCTCAGCACCAGGACCGGTGTGTTATTCTTTTTATAGCGCAGCGTCTGGATGAATTGTATACCATCCATACCGGGCAGCATGATATCTACTATGATAAGATCCCAGGCTTCTTTAAGATAAAGATTGAGCGCATCTTCCGCAGTTGTGGCCAGTGTTGCCTGGTAATTACTCTCTTCCAGTCCCTTAAGTATGAAGTCACTGATCCTTTTATCATCCTCTATAAGTAATATCTGCATAATACGCTCCCGGGTTTTAATAGTATGTTATAAATAACACCTGTATAGAAAATCCGTTACAAATATCCAATTAATATAAATTAAGATTATTATTTTTGTAGGAAATTAATAAAAATTAAAATAAAAAAGAATATGAAAAAAGGCACCATTGTATTATTAGTAATCCTGGCATTAATAGGTATAGGCGGTTGTCAGACCTGCGGTGTACAGAAAACGCTGGTAGATCAGGACGAGAACGTCAAAGCTACCTGGGCAGAGGTGGAGAACCAGTACCAGCGCCGTTTCAGCCTTATAGATAACCTGGTGGCTACCGTAAAAGGCTATGCGGCCCACGAACAGTCCACGCTGACAGCCGTGATCGAAGCAAGGGCAAAAGCTACGCAGATAACCGTGAATGCCGATGACCTGACCCCGGAAAAGATCGAACAGTTCCAGGCGGCTCAGGGACAATTATCCCAGGCATTGGGACGGCTGATGATGGTGCAGGAACAGTATCCTGACCTGAAGGCCGACCAGCAATTCCTGAAGCTGCAGGACGAGTTGACCGGAACGGAAAACAGGATCGCTACGGCAAGGGGCCGCTATAATGTAGCAGTTCAGGGCTATAACTCCTACCTGCGGAAATTCCCTACTAATTTACTGGGCGGGATGTTAGGGTTCCAGGTGAAAGGAACCTTCAAAGCAGAGGAAGGCGCAAGCACAGCACCCAAAGTACAGTTCTGATCCAAAATTATATAAGGCGGTTTCCAAAAGAACCGCCTTTTTTATAAATTACAGGAAAATCATAAAGTTATGTTTTCGAAAAACGCCAAGAAAGAATGGTTGTCCAAGCGGGAGCAACAGGCCATAGTAGCAGCCATACAACAGGCGGAGCGCGCCACGTCGGGCGAGATCCGCCTGTTTATAGAAGCCGGGTGCGAAGGAGAGGCGCTGGAGAGGGCAAAGGAGATATTCTTTAAGCTGGAGATGAATGCCACCCGTTTGCGGAACGGCGTGCTGGTCTACCTGGCCTATGACGATCATAAGTTCTGCCTGCTGGGAGATGAGGGCATTTATGCCAAGACGGGCGGACAGCAATATTGGGAGAAGGAAGTGAATATTGCCTTAGATTTTTTCAAAAAAGGAGCATATGTAGAAGGACTTCGCCAGGTCATACTGGACATCGGCAACAGCCTTTCGGAACATTTCCCTTTTGATCCCGGATGTGACAAGAACGAGCTCCCGGACGAAATAGTTTTTGGATAGATTAAATCAAAGCAAGAGATGATGCAACGCATATACAGACGGACGATATTTTTGATAACCATGCTCCTGACGCTTTCAGCAGCCCTGGCAACAGGACAGGTCATCCCCAAAACGGATTTCCCGAAGCTGGATGAGCGTTTCCTGGTAGTGGACAGCGCGCAGGTCTTTTCCGAGGCAGGCAGGAGAGCCCTGGAGGATAAGCTGGTGGCTTATGCCCGGGCGCAGTCCACGCAGATAGCGGTGGTGACCATACGGAACCTGGGACCTTATGAAATATCCCAGTATGCTACCGAAATGGCGCATCATTATGGGATAGGCCAGAAAGGGAAGGATAACGGCATCCTGATCCTCTTTGCCCTGCAGAACAGGGAAGTGAATATTACCACCGGCTACGGTACTGAGGGACGTATCACGGATGGTATAGCCGGCACCATTATCAGGAATGATATGATCCCTTATTTTAAACAAAATAAGTATGAGGCAGGCCTGACCAAAGGTGCGGAGAGCGTCATGCGCTATCTTGACGGTGAGTACACGAATGACCGGAAAGCCGAAAGCGAGGGCACAGCGCCCGTTTTCACGCTGATCGTTATCATATTCATCGTGTTCATTGTCATGATGGTCATGGGAAAAGGCGGAAAGGGCGGCCGTGGCGGCGGACAGTATATGAGCAGAAGAGGCAGTGATTTCATTACCGGGATGATATTAGGTGAGCTGCTCCGCGGCGGCAGAAGAGGCGGCAGAAGAGGCGGCGGAGGCTGGGGCGGCGGTTCCGGGGGATTCGGGGGAGGCAGCTCAGGTGGTTTCGGCGGATTCGGAGGCGGTGGATTCGGCGGAGGCGGCGCAAGCGGTAGCTGGTAAATATAACGGTATAATATATATAAATCAGCAGCCCGGTCCATACGGACCGGGCTGCTGATTTATAGCCAATGGCACAAATACCATGGAGATTTATTTTCCCTTGTTCAGGTGCTTAAGGTTAATGATCTCCTGCTTGGAAAGCAGTCTCCATTTACCTCTCGGTATGTTCTTCTTGGTCAGGCCGGCGTACATGACCCTGTCCAGCTTTTCCACCACATAACCGCAGGATTCAAAGATCCTTCTCACGATCCTGTTCTTACCGCTGTGTATCTCTATGCCTATCTCGTTCTTTTTTTCCAGGTAAGCAATATGATCTACCGGAGCGATACCGTCTTCCAGCTCCACACCCGCGGCGATCTTATCAAAGTCCGTCTTGGACAGGTTCTTGTCCAGCACCACGTGGTAGATCTTCCTGATCTCGTATTTGGGATGTGCCAGTTGTTGCGCCAGATCTCCGTCATTGGTCAGCAGCAGCAGGCCGGTCGTGTTCCTGTCCAGGCGGCCTACCGGGAAGATCCGTTCTTCTATATGGTTGCTCACCAGGTCCATTACCGTTTTCCTGTCCTTAGGATCATCCGTTGTGGTAATATATCCTTTAGGCTTGTTCATCAGCACATACACAATATTTTTCTGTATGCTGAGCTTTTTACCGTCCATCGTAACATTTGTATCCCTGGTGACCTTAAAGCCCGGCTCCTTACAGACCTCGCCCTCTACGCTTATTTTACCGGATTTTATCAAAGGTACCGCGTCTCTCCTAGAGCAGACCCCACAGTAAGCGATGTATTTATTCAGAGGCATTTCCTCTTCCTCGCCCACAGGCTTCCTGTAGTTATTATCCATGGCGTTCTCTACCTGCCATTTTTTGCCGCCGGCCGCTTCGTATGCGATCTCGTAGTCCGACTCATCATCAATGTATTTGGTCAGCCCGTAATCTTCACTTTCCTTATTCTTTTCCTTACGTCCTCTCCTTTCTTCTTTCTTTTTCTGCGCCTTTTCCTTTTTTACGGCATCGAAATCCTGGTCGATCTCGTCTTTCAGCTCTTTCAGCACGCGGTCCTTGAATGCTTCTTCCCCGAATAGTCTTTTCCGGTCCTCTTCGGTATAAAAGACCTCACGCTCCGGCTTATCCTTTTCAAAAATACGGGAAGCCGTTTTTTTAGCCGGCAGGTTCTTATCGGATCTCCTGTCGCCGTCCTTATCCCTGGAGCGTCTTTTATCCTGCCCGTCTGCGGATCCGGAAGAGCCGTAGGCTCTCCTTCCCGTATCGCCGTCCCTGTCACCAAAGGGCTTCCTGCCTTTACGGTCTGAGTCTCTCCCTTCTTTGTCAAACGGTTTCCGGTCTTTACGGTCGGGCGACCCGGCATACCTGTCATTAAAAGGCTTTTTATCCTTACGGTCGGCATCTCTCCCTTCTTTGCTGAAGGGTTTCCGGTCTTTACGGTCGGGCGACCCGGCATACCTGCCGTTAAAAGGCTTTTTATCCTTACGCTCGGCGTCTCTCCCTTCTTTGCTGAAGGGTTTCCGGTCTTTACGGTCAGGGGATGCGCCATCCTTATCCCGGTAATTCCTTTTATCTTTCCTGTCTGCTCCCCCGTCCTTTGCAAACAGCTTTTTCCTGTCCCTGGCTTTATCGAACTGGTCCTGGTATTCCCATTTATCGTCCCCGTCGCCGTATTGCTTTTTCAGTTGCTTTTCCTTTCTCGCGTCTTTAGCCTTTTCCACTTTGGGATTCTTCTTAAAGCCGAATTTTTCTTCAAAGAATGATTTTTTATCTTTAGACATATAGTATGTAACTTTTTATAATTGATGAATGTGGTATTGTAAGTGTGTATTAATTTTTGTTGGCCAGCTGTCCGCAGGCAGCATCAATGTCCTTACCCCTGCTGCGGCGCAGCCTGGCATTGACCCTGTGCCTGTCCAGGTAGGCCATGAACCTGTCCGTAACCGATTCTTCGGGCTTCCTGAAGTCGGCCTGGTCTATAGCGTTGTATTCAATAATGTTCACCAGGTCGGCAGGGATCCTGCGATATACTTTGATGAGCTCGTCCGCATCCCGGAGGCTGTCGTTGAAGTCTTTAAATAGTATATATTCCAAGGTGATCTCGTTCCCGGTCTTCTGGTAGAAATAATTGAGCGCGTCTATCAGCGATTGCAGGTCATTGCTTTCATTGATCGGCATGATCTCGTTCCGCTTCTCATCATTGGCGGCGTGCAGCGATAATGCCAGCTTGAATTTTACATTATCATCGCCCAGCTTCCGAATCATTTTGGCCACTCCGGCAGTAGATACCGTAATACGGCGGGGGCTCATGCCCAGCTTATCCGGCGCTGTAATGGCGTCAATGGCCCTGAGCACATTGCTGTAGTTGAGCAAAGGCTCGCCCATGCCCATAAATACGATATTGCTCAGGTGCCTGCCATATTGCTGCAGCGCCTGCTCATTGAGCAGCGTCACCTCATCTACTATCTCATCGAAATCCAGGTTCCTGCTGCGGGGCAGGTAGCCCGTAGCGCAGAATTTACAGCTCAGGCTGCATCCTACCTGCGAAGATACACAGGCAGTGACCCGGGTATCGGTAGGGATCAATACACCTTCAATAAACCTTTCATCATGCAGGCGGAACCTGCTTTTAACTGTGCCGTCATTGCTGAACTGGCTGTGGTCTATGCTGACCTTGGGAATGTAGTAAGCTTCATGCAGCTTCTCCCGGAGACCTTTGCTCAGGTTGGTCATCTGCTCTATAGACCCTACATGCTTCTTCCATATCCAGTCGTGGATCTGGGCGGCCCTGAAGCGGGGCTCTCCCCATTCTTTAAATTGTTGTTCCAGCTCTTCCAGCGGAACCTGCCTCAGATTTTTCATCTGTGAAAAACGTTTAGTATTGTTATAAGTTAATTACCGGCATATCTCGGCTCTTTATTCATCAATGTCATATTCCTTGATCTTCCGGTATAATGTACGCTCCGATATACCCAGGTCCTGGGCGGCATCCTTACGTTTGCCACGGTGCTTCTGCAATGCTTTTATAATGTATTCCTTTTCCCTGTCCTGCAGCGAGAGGGATTCTTCCACTTCCTCATGCTGGGCGGTGGTAATATCATCGCCCGAGTTATGGAGCACGAACGTAGGGTTGCCGCCTTCATTTTTATAGTCCGTGACAGCGGGCGTATTGAAAGCCGGCTCCGGTAAGATATTACCGCTGCTGAAAGGAGCAGGGTAATTGCCCATCCCGGCAGTACCGGAAGCACCAGTCCCCGGGCGCGACATCATTTCAAACATAATGGATTTAAGCTCATTCATATCCTTTTTCAGGTCGAACATGAACTTATACAGTATTTCCCGCTCCGTAGTGGAAGTGCCGGCGTCCGCATGTTCCTGCGCCGGGTTGACGATCGGCATATTACTGCCGGCGGTGCCGATGGCCAGATCCCTGGTAATATTATCTTTCCTGGGTAAGAATTTGGTCAGGGTTTCGGCATCCACTATCTTGTCAGAGGATAATACGGATATCTGCTCCGCCAGGTTCTTCAGCTCCCGGATATTACCGGGGAAGCTGTAGGAGCTCAGCAGCTGCTGTGCTGAAGTGTCCAGCTGTACCACGGGGGTCCGGTACCTTTCCGCAAAGTCTCCCGCGAATTTCCTGAACAGCAGCGGTATATCGCCCTGCCTTTCCCTTAAGGCCGGCACCCTGATGGGCACGGTATTCAGCCTGTAATAGAGGTCTTCCCGGAATTTGCCTTTCTGGTGCAGCTTCAGCAGGTCCTTATTGGTCGCCGCGATCACGCGCACATTGGTCTTTAATACCTTGGAAGAGCCCACACGGATGAATTCGCCGGTTTCCAATACCCTTAGCAGCCTGGCCTGTGTGCCCAAAGGCATTTCTCCTATCTCGTCCAGGAAGATCGTACCGCCGTTGACCGTTTCAAAGTAGCCCTTCCGCTGCCCGTCGGCGCTGGTAAAGGCGCCTTTTTCATGCCCGAACAGCTCCGAATCTATGGTACCTTCCGGTATCGCTCCACAGTTCACGGCAATAAAAGGCTCGTGCTTCCTGGGAGATAAGTTATGTATGATCTGTGAAAATACTTCCTTTCCTACCCCGCTTTCTCCATATATCAGCACGCTCAGATCCGTAGCGGATACCTGGGCAGCCACCTGCAGGGCATAGTTAAGCTGCGGGTCATTGCCTATAATTCCAAACCTGTTCTTGATACTTTGTATTTCCATTGTCAGTGTATTTTATTGTCGGGTACCAATACCCTTAAGTTTCAGCTTTATCCTCTCCCTGATAAAGCGATCCATGTTTATTTTCCGGGCTGACCGGGGATAACAAATAAATATCACTATTGTTGATACATTATCTGCTCCTCTGCTTCCCGATCTTTCCCAGATGCGTGTCTGTAAATCCTGAAAAATATTTAAGCCCGTATCCGAATACCCTGTCCATACAGCTATGCGCCAGCAATATCAGCCCTGCCGCCATCAGGTATTCCTCCTGCAGGTACCAGCCCCATAGCAGAACCCCTATGGCCACAGCCTTATGATGCACAATATTATATACCGCCGCACCTGCTTTAGGCCCGAAGATGTAGCCCACCGCGCTGATATCAGGAGCCAGCAACAGGATCCAGAACCATTTGCCGGGAATGTCCAGCAGATCAAAGAGGATCACACAAAGGACAAAAAGCGCGGCTTCTTCCAGCCTGACAAGGTATTTCATAGGCGGCGCTTATGCAGTTATTTCTCCCAGCAAGGTCGCTCCCGTTGTCCCGGTAACCTTCACTTTCACATATTCACCTTTATTCAGCCCGTAATGTCCTTTATCGAATACGATCACCTTGTTCTGCGAATTCCTGCCGCTCCACTGCTCTTCGCTGCGTTTAGAGGTGCTTTCTATCAGCACCTCGAATACCTTACCGATATCCGCATTATAATTGGCACGTGTCATTTTATTCTGAAGCTCGATCACTTCCGTCAGTCTCCGCTTTTTCACGTCCTCAGGAATATCGTCCGCATACCTTCTCTGCGCCAGTGTGCCGGGTCTTTCCGAATAGGCAAACATATAGGACAGGTCGTAATTGGCATGCTCCATGATCATGAGGGTATCCCGGTGGTCTTCTTCCGTTTCCGTGCAGAACCCGGTTATAACGTCACTTGATAAAGCGATATCCGGTATGATCTCCCGGATACGGTCCACCTTTTTCATATACCATTCCCGGGTATAGGTCCTGTTCATCAGCTGCAGCACACGGGTGGAGCCGCTCTGAACGGGCAGGTGTATGTATTTGCAGATATTATCATACCTGGCCATCGTGTAGATCACCTCATCTGTAATATCTTTGGGGTGCGAGGTGCTGAAGCGTACCCTTAATTTCGGGTCAATCTGCGCCACCATCTCCAGCAGCTTTGCAAAGGTGATCACCTGCGCATCTTCCTCTTTCGGGATAAAGTAATAGCTGTCCACATTCTGCCCCAGCAGGGTCACTTCCCGGTAGCCTTTGTCAAACAGGTCCCGGCATTCGGCAAGGACAGACGCCGCATCCCGGCTCCGCTCCCGGCCGCGTGTAAACGGCACCACGCAGAAGGTGCACATGTTATTGCACCCGCGCATAATGCTCACAAAGGCGCTTACCCCGTTACTGTCCAGGCGTACGGGAGAAATATCGGCGTAGGTTTCCTCGCGGCTCAGCAATACATTGACCGCCTTCTGGCCGCCTTCCGCTTCCGTGATGAGCGCAGGCAGGGTACGGTACGCATCCGGTCCGATCACGATATCCACCAGCCTTTCTTCTTCTAGGAATTTCGCTTTCAGCCGTTCTGCCATACAGCCCAGCACTCCGATCAGCAGACCGGGATTCTCTTTTTTCAGGGAACGGAATATCTGCAGCCTGTTCCTGACGGTCTGCTCCGCCTTTTCCCTTATGGAGCAGGTATTGAGCAGTATAAGGCTGGCCTCTTCCAGGTACCTGGTAGCTCCGAAACCTTCATTGTGGAGAATGGATGCCACGATCTCGCTATCGTTGAAGTTCATCTGGCAGCCATAGCTCTCTATATAAAATTTTTTTGTATATTGATTGGGGTCCTCCGCAAAAGGTGCATAGGCGGAACCCTGACGGGTCTCGTCTATCGTTTTTTCCTGTAGTTCTAACATAGCCTTCAATGTTGTAACCTGCAAAGGTACACATTAATTACTGACATTTTAGCAGTTTTGATGTATTTGAAATGTTATCAGATTTTGTATAATATATAACCGGGCTCGAATCTATATGCTCAGAGGCAATTTGTCAGAGGCTTTTAAATTCGTTCAGCAATACTTCCAGCTCTGAAAGCACCATAGCCGTAGCCCCCCATACATATACCTGCTCATTGATATTATAGACCCTGGAATGCACATACATACCAGGACCTATGGCGATCTGCATGTCAGATTTATTGCCGAAGAGCTGCTCAATATCCACCCGGATGATGTCTGCCACTTCCGTATCCGAAGGCACCAGCGAAGGAGTATGCTGCATAAAGCCGATAAAAGGATAAAGGATATACCTGCTGACAGGAATGTAAAGCGGCGTAATAGCGCCCACGTACTCCACTACATCATTCAGGAAGATCTCTTCGCGGCTTTCCCTTACCGCCGTATGCCAGAGCGAAAGGTCCGTATCTTCCATCCTGCCGCCCGGGAAGGCGATCTGGCCGCTGTGATGGCCCCCGTCTTTCGTACGTTCTATCAGGACGATCTTATAAGACCCGCTCTCAGGATATAAGAGCAGCAGCACGGCGGATTTCCTCCCGTCATCCGGAAAGCGGTCCGGCAGCTCGCGGTTGGTATGCATCATCAGCTTATGCGCTGCTGTTCCGGGGAGCGCCTGCTCAGCCAGCCTTTGCTTTAGCCAGGATATAAAGATACGCTGTTCCATTGTCGTTCTGTTATCATGTTTCCGTTGACCGCAGGGCTTATAATGCCCTGTACATTTCCCAGAGGTCTACGACCTGCCTGGCTTCCCTGACATCATGCACCCGCAGGATATGCACGCCCTGCTCCAGCGCCCAGGCATTGACGACACTGGTGGCATTCAGCGCCTCTTCCGGTGTGATATGCAGGTATTTATACAGCATGGATTTCCGGGAAACACCCGCCAGCAAGGGGGTATCCAGGACAGCGAAGGTGTGCAGCCGCTTAAGCAGCGTATAGTTCTGCTCCAGGGTCTTCCCAAACCCGAAGCCGGGATCCGTTATCACATCCTTTATCCCCGCATCCCGGCATTCCAGCAGCTTGTCCGCGCAGGCCTGCAGCACTTCCAGCGCTACGTCATCATAACGGGGATCATCCTGCATATTGGCCGGGGTGCCCTGCATATGCATGGCTATATAGGGAATGTTCAGACCTGCCACCACAGGGATCATATCCCGGTCCATATTCCCGGCGCTGATATCGTTGACCATATCCGCACCGTTCTCAAAGGCTGCCTTAGCCACACCGCTGCGGTAGGTATCCACGCTTATAAAAGCCTGCGGGAAGTATTTTTTGATCATAGAGATGACCGGCACCACACGGTCCGTTTCCTCCCGCTCCGTCACCGCCGCGCTCCCGGGTCTTGTGCTCAGCCCCCCGATATCCAGTATGCCCGCTCCCGCCTGCAGCATCCTGTCGGCCTTATGGAGGATCTCCCGGATATCGCCGTCCCTGCCACCCGAATAAAAAGAATCGGGAGTAGCATTGATGATGCCCATGACGACAGGACTATCGATAACAAAGAGGCGGCCGTTACAATTAAGGGTGTACACTTTCATCCTGATGAGATTTAAACCTGGGAAAATCCATGGTAAAAGTAGGAAACAAAGACCGCAAAAGCAATCCGGGACGTTCTGACATTACTGTTCCAAATAATTTGGATAAAAAATGAATGCTGATTATCTTTGTGGCTGAAAAAGATTCATCAGTTTAAAAATATAAGATAATGCCTAAAAAATTACCAACCAGCAAGAAACAGGTTTCTATGTGGTTTTTACACTTGGTCGTATTCGCAGTGGTTAACGCGATATTATGGTACATATGCTATGCGGGTAAGGAGGGTTGGCAATATCCATGGCCATCCTGGATCACAGCGGCCTGGTTCCTGTTATTGGTTGGACATGCCTGTATGATCTGGGCTAACTACGAGGATAAAGGCTATAATGAGTGGAAAGAGCAGTTGACAAAGTAATACTTACACTTAATATATTAATCGAAATTGCATAGGTACCAATTATACAGATTGTATCTATGCAATTTGTTTTTACAGCATGAAGAGCTTTATCGCCAGGTGGATAAAAAGGGCCTCCATTGCCGCCGTCATTGTTGCGGCCATCGTGTTCTTTATTGACAGGAAGGTCACCAGGGACGCAGCGCCCTACCTGTATTCGGATGTCCGGGATATGCCCCATAAGAAGGTGGGTCTTTTGCTGGGCACCTCCAAATATATTGCCTCGGGCTATGTGAATTCATTTTATAAGTTCAGGATAGAGGCGACGATAGCGCTTTACAAAGCCGGTAAGATAGATTATGTGCTGGTCAGCGGCGATAACGGAAGGAAATCCTATAATGAGCCGGAACAGATGCAGGAGGACCTTATAAAAGGCGGCATACCCAAAGAGAGGATCTTCCTGGATTATGCAGGCTTCCGGACCCTGGACAGCATCGTGCGCTGCAAGGAAATATTCGGGGAAACCGATATTACGATCATCAGCCAGCAGTTCCACAACGAAAGGGCCCTGTTCCTGGCGCAGAGCAAGGGGCTGGACGCCATAGCTTTCAACGCGAAGGGCGTCAGCACCAGGACAGGCTTAAAGGTATATATAAGAGAGTATTTTGCCCGGGTAAAGATGGTAATAGACCTGGTATTCAACAAGCAGCCCAGATTTTACGGCCCGGGGATAGAAATCAAATAACGATGCATTTTACAGACACCCATGCTCACATGTATGATGAGCAGTTCACAGACCATATAGACGTATTTGTACAGCAGGCGCTGGACCAGCAGGTAAAGGAAATTTACCTGCCCAACTGCGACAGCCATACCATAGCCCCGATGATGCGGCTCACGGAGCAGTATCCCGGCATCTTCAAGCCCATGATGGGCCTCCATCCCTGTTATGTGAAAGAGGATTATAAAAAAGAGCTCGAAACCGTTGCATCCTGGCTGGATCGTTATGATTTCGCAGCAGTGGGAGAAGTGGGCCTGGATTATTACTGGGACCTGACGTTTGTAGCGCAGCAGCAGGAAGCCTTCCGTTACCAGGTACAGCTCGCCTTAGATAAGCATTTGCCTGTTATCATACATACCAGGGATTCCATTGATGACGGTATCGGCATCATCGGGTCTATGCAGAACGGAGATCTCAGAGGTATATTTCATTGCTTCGGCGGAACATTGGAGCAGGCGAAAGCCATTACCGGCCTGGGATTTAAGCTGGGCATCGGCGGTGTAGTGACCTTTAAGAAAAGCACCCTGCCCGAGATACTGCAAGAGATCCCGCTGGAAGATATCGTGCTGGAGACCGATGCGCCCTACCTGGCCCCGGCGCCTTACAGGGGCAAGCGAAACGAAAGCGCCTATATTCCCCTGATAGCCAGTAAAATAGCAGACATAAAACAAACAGATATAGCTACCGTTGCAGCGGTCACCACGGCTACTGCCCGTACCTTATTCAAATATTGATTTACTTAAAACATTCTCAAACATGTCCATACATTCTGAAGTAAAAAGAGTTACCACCCATACACTGCAAAAGATGAAAGCCGCAGGGGAAAAGATCTCTATGATCACCGCCTACGATTATTCATTTGCCGGTATTTTTGACGAAGCCGGTATAGATATTATCCTCGTAGGCGATTCCGCAGCCAATGTGATGGTCGGACATGAAACAACATTGCCCATTACGCTGGACCAGATGATCTTTATGGCCGGCAGCGTGGTACGGGGCGCCAGGCGTGCCTTCGTGGTATGTGACCTGCCTTTCGGCTCTTACCAGGGCAACAGCAAGGAAGCCCTTAATTCTTCTATCCGCATCATGAAAGAGTCCGGCGCGCACGCTGTAAAGCTGGAAGGCGGTGTGGAGATCGCAGATTCCATCAAGCGCATCGTAGACGCCGGCATACCTGTAATGGGACACCTGGGCTTAACGCCGCAGTCCATCTATAAATTCGGGACCTATACCGTCCGTGCCAAGGAAGAGGCAGAAGCGGAGCAACTGATAAAGAACGCCAACCTGGTGCAGGAAGCGGGCGCGTTCGCGCTGGTGCTGGAGAAAATACCGGCGGCGCTGGGCAAGCAGGTAGCGGAAGAGGTCAGCATTCCCGTCATAGGCATAGGGGCCGGGATGCATGTGGACGGGCAGGTGCTCGTTATGCACGACCTGCTGGGCATCACGAAGGATTTTTCGCCCCGCTTCCTGAGAAGGTATGCAGACCTGCGGACCGATGTACTGAACGCCACGCAGCAATATATCCGGGATGTCAGGAGCAGGGATTTCCCTAACGCAAAGGAGCAGTATTAATAACCTGGCCAGCTTGTGAGGTATTGCACCCGGATCAACGGTATCCTTAACTATTCCGGTAATCACCGGGACAACTGTACCTGAAAGCGGCACGTAATCAATTAGTAACCATACACTTTGTGTATAACCAGGCAATGGGCTGGTTCATGGCCCCTGATGATAAAGACAGATATCCGTCTGCTCCGATAAGTATTTTGATTAACTTTGCAGTTCTTACAGATAATCATTTTGACAGGTGATATCAAACACTTTTCAGAACCATAATTTTGAATTTAAGATGCAACGTATTTATTTAGATAACGCAGCGACAACCGCCCTGGACCCCAGGGCGCTGGAAGCCATGATGCCCTACCTGACACAGCATTTTGGCAATCCTTCCTCTATTTATTCTTACGGCAGAGAGACCAAGATGGCCATAGAGGCTGCACGAAAATCAGTTGCTAAGATATTGGGAGCACAGCCGGCCGAGATATTTTTCACATCAGGCGGTACAGAATCTACGAATACAGCCATAACGGCAGCAGTCAGGGACCTGGGCTGCAACCATATCATTACTTCTCCTATTGAGCATCATGCCACCCTGCACAGCGCGGAGCATACCTCCCATTGTAATAATATCCCGCTCAGCTACGTGGAACTGGACGAAAAAGGACATGTAAAGCTGGAACACCTTGAGCATTTACTGTCATCCCATAACGGCCGCTCCCTGGTAACGCTGATGCATGCCAATAACGAGATCGGTAATTTATTAAAGGTAAAAGCGGTAGGCGAGATCTGCCAGAAGTATGATGCCGTTTTCCATTGCGATATGGTGCCTACAGTAGGCCATTTTAAGATCAACCTTTCGGAGCTGCCGGTTCATTTTATTTCGTCTGCGGGCCATAAATTTCACGGCCCCAAAGGAGTAGGCGTACTGTATGTCAGGCAGGATGTGCAGATAAAGCCCTATATCCAGGGAGGCGCCCAGGAACGCAATATGCGTGCAGGTACGGAAAATCTCTACGGGATCGTCGGCTATGCCAAAGCCCTGGAGGTAGCCATGGAGAGCTATGAAGCGGATTGCGCCTACGTCACAGACCTCAGGAATTATATGACAGCACAATTGCAGCAGGAAATACCGGATGTGTCCTTCAACGGCGACTGGAACGGCAGCTGCCTGTACACGATCCTGAATGTCTCTTTACCCAAAACGGAAAGATCAGAGATGCTGCTGTACAGCCTGGATATGAACGGTATCTGCGTATCCGGGGGAAGCGCCTGCAGCAGCGGCGCCAATCACGGCAGCCACGTTATAGCCCAGGTGAATAAGGATACCAACCGCGTTGCTATTCGCTTCTCTTTCTGCAAGCACAACACGCGTGAAGAGATAGATTATGTCATCAGCAAGCTGAAAGACCTGATATAGCCAATCATATACCACGATATGTAGTAAGGCCGGGAGATTTGCTATCTTCCGGCCTTACTGTATCTATAAACGACAGAACACGAATAAAGATTACTTTTAGTGTTTGCGATAACCGCCGCTTTTAAGGTCATCAGTTTTTGTGTGCGGTAAGGCTCACTGTATGCCTAAAGCTCCCGGTCATCGGATCGGCCGGAAACGCCTCCACCCGGATGACGTAATGGTATTCTTTAAGATACACGCTCCTATGTCCTGAAGGGGTAATGTCTAAAAAACAACCCTGTCATATTGAGAATCACAATATGGACAGGGTTATTTCTTTATGCAGATCACATTTCGACAGGCTCAATGTGGCAATACAGCAAGCTCAATGTGATAATACAGGAAACTGTTTGGACAGTCTTTTCTATTTATTATCAGGACGATGCTTATTTTGCACCCACCAATTCTTTGGCGTATTCTGTAGTGATGGATTTAGGACGTTCGATAGGGAATCCCAGCGCCCTGTCCCAGCACAGACTGGCCAGCACACCTAAAGAACGGCTTACCCCGAACAGCACGGTATAGAAATCTTCTTCTACCAGTCCGAAATATTTCAGCAGCGCCCCGGAGTGCGCATCCACGTTTGGCCATGGATTTTTGATCTTCCCGGTAGCACCCAGGATATCCGGAGCCACTTCATATACATTCCATACACATTGCACCAGCGGTGAATCCGGGCAATGTTTTTTGCCAAATTCCATTTGCGCGGTAAAGCGCGGATCCGTCTGGCGTAAAACTGCGTGTCCGTAGCCCGGCACCACTTTACCGGCAGCTAAGGTATCTTTGATATATTGAGAGATCTGCTCTTTGGACGGCAGCTCTGTTCCCAGCTCCTGCTGCATTTCCTCAATCCAGCGGATCACTTCCTGGTTAGCCAGGCCGTGCAGCGGTCCTGCCAGGCCGTTGATACCGGCAGAAAGGGCCAGGTAAGGATCGGAAAGAGCGCTGCCTACCAGGTGAGTGGCGTGGGCAGATACGTTACCGCCTTCGTGGTCGGCATGGATGGTCATATATAAACGCAGCAGGGCATAGAAGCGCTTATCGTCATAGCCCATCATATGCGCGAAGTTCCCTGCCCAGTCCAGCATACCATTAGGCTGAATGTGGTCTCCGCCTTTATACTTACGGCGATAGATATATGCAGCCACACGCGGCAGGCGGGCGATCAGGTTCATGGAATCTTCATAAATATAATCCCAGTAGTCTTTCTTGCTGATCCCCTCAGAGTATGCCTTTGCAAAAAGAGATTCTTTCTGCAAAGCCAGGATAGCCACGCTGAACTGTGTCATAGGGTGCGTGGAAACAGGCAATGCTTCTATTACATCAAATACATAGTTAGGAACATGAGAGCGGCGTGCCCAGGTAGCAGACAGGTGATCCACCTCATCCTTTGTAGGTATCTCTCCCAGCAGCATAAGATGGAACAATCCTTCCGGAAGCGGCTCAATCCCTCCTTCTGCTCTCGGCAGCTTCTCTCTCAATTCCGGAATGGAAAAACCCCTGAACCTGATGCCATCGTTGGCATCCAGTAAAGACGTTTCCGTAACCAAACCAATCATACCGCGCATGCCCTGGTACACTTGCGCCAATGTAATCTCGCCGATTTTTTTGTCTCCGTGTTCCGCAATTAATGTCTTGATTTCAGCAGCAAGAGTTTCCGCTTTTACCTTGAAGGCATCTTTTATAACTCCCATATGATTGATATTTAATTGTTTTGTTTTTTTATCCTCGCAAAGTTAATTAATGCAATTTAGAATAAGAAACAAGAAAATATTTTATTTTAATTAAAAAATAAGAATTGCATCCAAAATAAAACAATAGTGCCGGATCTGATAAGAGCCTATCCGGGAACAGGCTTAAAGAGATATGCACAAAAGAAATGATACTGTCTAAAATGCCGCTTGCCGTATCGCATTGAGGCTATTGTATTGTCATATTAAGCCTGTCGTGTCACATTGAGCCTGTCGAAATGTGACAGGCATCAATAACAACAACCCTGTCCATATTTCGCTGAGCTCCATATGACAGGGTTGTTGACTTTCCAAGTGGCCCGGCAATATAACATACCGGGATACGACTTATATCTTTGATACCTGCACCTGCGTGATCCTGTAGCCTTTGATCTCCTTGATCAAAAATTTAAAGTCTTCATATGCCAGCTCATCGCCTACATTTAAAAACTTACCGGACAGCTCAAGTATCAGGCCGGCCAGGGAATCGCTATCCCCTTTTATCTCATCAAAATAATCGAAACGGATGCCTAATATACGGCAAAGATCCACGATAGAGATCTTGCCGTCGAATACATAGCTTGTATCATTGATCTTAACGAATTTCGCATCTTCATCATCAAATTCATCCTTGATATCCCCCATTATCTCTTCTATGATATCCTCCAGGGTCACTATGCCCGAGGTCCCCCCGAATTCATCCACCACGATGGCCATCTTTATTTTTTTATCCTGGAATTCTTCCAGCAATTCGTCGATATGCTTATTCTCAAAAACAAAGTAGGCAGGTCTTATCAGCGAATGCCAGTCAAAATCATCCATATCCGTATAGGGTATCAGGTCTTTGGTATTAAGGATGCCTGTAACCTCATCAATATTGTTCTTATAGATAGGCATGCGGGTATAGCCCGTATTGGTGATCTTATTCCGGACCTTCTCAAAGCTCCAGCTTTCCCTTATACCGCTGATATCCAGGCGGGGCTGCATGATCTGCTTGACCGTAAGATTGCTGAATTTCAGGATGCCTTTATAGATGTCTATTTCTTTCTGGGTAGCTTCGTGCCCGAGGCTCAGCAGGATCGCATCCTCAAAGTCCCTGCTCTCCGTCATGTTCTTACGCAACTGCTCCTTCTCCGTAAGATGATGCAGCGAAGTGGTCATAAAGGCTTTACCCAGCTGCCCGAACAGGCGGTACAGCACTTTTGTTATATTCGATACGAACAGCGCCACGCGGACATTATTCTGCCGGGCATACACCTTGGGCAGTATCTCCCCGAACAGCAGCAATATGAAAGTAATAACTAGCAGTATGAGCACAAATGTCAGCACAACATATTGCTTAAAGGGGATGAACAGGTTGGCCAGGTAATTGCCCGCTATGACAATGGCAATAGAAAAGACGATCTTGGCAACACGTAATGACGCCGACAGCATTTCAGGATGCTCCAGCAACTGTATCACGCTCCTCGCCTGCGCCGTTTCCTTTGTTTTGAGGTAATTGACATCCTTGGAGCTGAGCGTAAAGAAAGCCACTTCAGCCCCGGCGGTCAACGCAGTCAGGAACAAAAGCGACATTATGATCAGAATAATAACAGTAGCGTGGGTGGCGGGTAGTATACCTAAATTTGCGTCTAAAAGTATTATATGCATAAAACGATACATCATCTTGGGATAGTAAACTTCTTTTCCAAATCCGGTTTTGTCGGCTCCAATGCAAATCCAGGATCATACCGGTCCGTCAGAACGAAAGCAAGGTATCATCATCCTTATCCGCACGGGGCGGCAATTCAAAGTCTATATTTTCATCGTTACTTTCGGCAGCGGGGTTAATGGCGTCCCCGGTCTCATTCCCGTTTTCTTTTCTTTTTTCAAGCATGATCAGATTTTCACCGATGACCTCTGTCTGGAAGCGTTTGATCTTATCCTTATCTTCCCAGCTACGCGTACGCAGCTTGCCTTCCACATATACCAGACTGCCTTTTTTCAGGTATTTATGAGCCAGGTCGGCCAGGCCTCTCCACAAAACAATAGTGTGCCATTCCGTTTCAGAAATTACGTTACCGTTCACCTTCCTAATCTCCGTAGTGGCCAATGGAAATTTCGCAACCGGAATATCTCCTTCTATGTATTGAATATCCGGATCCCTGCCCAAATTACCTACCAGTACTACTTTATTTACTCCTCTCATAATATTCTTTTTTTCCTGTTTAAAAAATCTGATTTTATGAATAGAACTTAAAAATAATACTTATTATCCAAAAATGAAATAATTGTTTTGGGAAATGCGATTTTTTTTAACTTTTCAAGCGGCACAAACAGGGCGCTGTCCAGGAAATCCGGAACGGCATTAAGCTCCGCCTCATAGAACAAGGAACGGATATGCTGGTGCGTCAGCTTTTGCTGTATATCAGCCACCTGCAGGACATCCGATTTCAGGTAGGGATCAAATAAGGACCGGAACCGGCGAAACCCTTCCGCTTCCTCCGCCTCGATCCTATAAAATTCATGGAGGTTATGCCAGATATCCCCGGCCTCACGCTTCCGGATATAGACACGGTCCCCGTAGCGGCATACAAAGAAAAGGAAGGTACGGTGCCTGATCTGTATCTTCTTTGATTTTACGGGCAGGAGCGCCTGCGTCTTGTTCAGGTACGCCCTGCACTGCTTCTGAAGACAGCAATGCCCGCAATCCGGCTTTTGCGGCGTACAGACCGTTGCGCCCAGGTCCATAATGGCCTGGTTGTACAAGGCCGGCTGCGCTCTATTTAAAAAACGGTCAGCCAGGGCCGTAAAGGTCTTCTTACCCTCCGTTGTATCAATAGGCGTATCAATATCCTCATACCGGGCCAGTACCCTGAAGACATTCCCGTCCAGCACGGCATGAGGCGCATTATAGGCGAAGCTGGCAATGGCCGCCGCGGTATAGCTGCCGATACCTTTCAGCTGCAGGATAGTATCATGATCCCGGGGGAATATGCCCCCATAGGTATCACGGATCACTCTTGCAGTGAACAGCAGGTTCTTGCACCGGTTATAATAGCCCAGCCCCTGCCACAGCCTGAACACGCTTTCATCCTCCGCATCCGCAAGGTGCGTAACGGTAGGATAGGCCTCTGTGAATTTCAGGTAGTAAGGCAGTCCCTGCTCGGAACGGGTCTGCTGAAGGATGATCTCGCTCAGCCATATCTTATAAGGGTCTTTCTCCTGCTTCCAGGGGAAAGACCTGAAATTCTGTGTATCGTGCCAGAGCGCGAGCTGCGCCCTGAAAAATTGTATGCGCTTGTCCGTTTTTTCCATTCCGCTAATGTGCATCTAACCAGTTCTTACCCATACCTGCCTCCGCTATCACCGGCACACCGTTCGGGAGCACCATCGCGTTCTCCATATTTTCCTTTATAAGGGTGGTCATCATTTCCGCCTCCTCGGCCAGCACATCAAAGATCAGCTCATCGTGCACCTGCAGGATCATTTTAGAGCGTACCTGCTGCGCTTTCATCGCCCGGTCAATATTGATCATGGCCATTTTTATCATATCCGCTGCCGAACCCTGTATCGGCGCGTTGATGGCTACTCTTTCCGCGAATCCCCTGACAGTGGCATTGGCGGAATTAATATCTGTCAGCCTGATCTTCCTGCCCATAAGCGTTTTCACATAGCCGTGCTCCTTCGCAAAATCAATAGATCGGTTCATATATGCTTTTACCGCTGCGTATTGATCAAAGTAGTTATCAATGATCTCTTTGGCCTCAGACCTGCTGATGCCCAGGGTTTCAGACAGCCCGAACGCCGATTGTCCGTAAATGATACCGAAATTCACGGCTTTGGCATTTCTCCGCATTTCAGACGTCACCTCGCTTTCCGTCACACCGTACACCCTGGCAGCCGTAGCTCTGTGAATATCTTTGTTAGCCTTAAAGGCAGCGATCATATTTTCATCACCGCTGATGGCTGCCACTATCCTGAGCTCGATCTGAGAATAGTCCGCGGATATCAGGATATGCCCGCTGTCACGGGCTATGAACGCTTTTCTTATCTCCCTGCCGTTATCGGTACGGATAGGAATATTCTGCAGGTTAGGATTGTTGCTGCTCAGCCGGCCCGTAACCACCACCGCCTGGTTGTAGGAGGTATGAATGCGGCCGGTCTCCGGATGCAGCAATACCGGCAGCGTATCCGAATAGGTGGATTTCAGCTTGGACAGCTCCCGGAATACAAGGATATCCTCTACTATCTTATGCTTTTTGCGGAGCTTCTGCAAGACGTCCTCACCCGTGGCGTACTGGCCGGTCTTTGTTTTCTTTGCCTTTTCATCCAGTTGCATTTTCTCGAACAGCACCTCACCCAACTGCTTGGGAGAGGCCAGGTTAAAGCTCACACCGGCCTGCTCAAATACGCTTTGCTGCGCCTTTTGGATGGTCACCGCCAGGTCGCCTGAGTATTGACGCAGGAAGTCCACATCCAGGTTGACCCCTTCGTATTCCATATCTGCAAGGATACGCACTAGGGGATTGTCCACCTTTTCAAAGAGGTCCCTTACATCCTCCTTATCCAGCAGCGGATCCAGTTGCTGCTTAAGCTGGAAGGTAATATCAGCATCTTCTGCGGCATATTCCGTGATCTGCGGCAACGGCACATCCCTCATATTCAGCTGTCCCTTGCCTTTCTTCCCTATCAGGGATTCTATACTGACCGGCTCATAATTAAGATATTTGATGCTCAGCATATCCATGCTTCTCTTGCCGTCCGGCTCTATATCATAATGCGCGACCATCGTGTCGAAATACGGGCCCGATATTTCCACTCCATATCTTTTCATGACCAGCAGATCGTATTTAAGATTATGCGCGATCCACAGCACACCCTCTTTCCGGAACAAAGGCTGCAGTATCTCTATATACTTCCTGGCAGCGCCATCATTGCAGTTGATGTAATAAGCTTCATGGGCTTTCCAGGAAAAGCTCATACCTACCAGCTCTGCCAGCAGGGGATCCAGGCCGGTAGTCTCCGTATCAAAGCAGATCTCCTCCTGCTGCAGCGCCTTTTCAAGGAAAGCATGCACTTCTTCTTCGGAGTTGATCAATATATATTCGTGAGGCGTGTTGCTGACGGTATTGATATGGGCGCCTCCCACGCTGTTGTCCGTGATACCGGGGGCCTGGGCAGCAGCACCCACCACATTCCCGAACAGGTCTGTCTGGGTAACAACGGGATGATCGCCGGTAAGCTGGGACATCTCTCCAAGGATGCGTCTTCCCAGTGCCCGGAACTCCAGCTCCTCAAATACCGCTCTCAGATGGTCCGTATTCCATCCGTCCACTTTCAGGTCATCAATATGATACGCAATAGGGACATTGGTAATAATGGTTGCCAGCTTTTTGGAAATGCAGGCGCTGTCGGAACCCGCCAGGATCTTCTCACCCAGCTTTCCTTTGATATACGGAGCATTGGCGAGCACATTCTCCAGGGTGCCATATTCTTTCAGCAGCTTGGACGCCGTCTTTTCCCCGATCCCCGGGATGCCGGGTATATTATCTACCGCGTCACCCATCAGGCCGAGAATATCTATCACCTGTCCCACATGCTCAATGTCCCACTTCTCGCATACTTCCTTAGGGCCCAGTATCTCATAGGTACCGCCCTTATATCCCGGCTTGTATATAAATACATGGTCTCTTACCAACTGGCCATAATCCTTATCCGGGGTCACCATATATACGTCAAAGTCCTGTTCCGACATCTGCAGGGCGATGGTACCCACCACATCATCCGCTTCATAGCCATCCAGCTCCAGGTTGGCTATATTAAACCCTTCAATGATGCGTTTGACATCCGGAATGGCATTGAGCAGGTCTTCCGGGGCTTCCTGGCGATTGGCCTTGTAATCCGTAAAATCCGTATGCCGCTCTGTAGGCGCATGGGTGTCCCATACTACCGCCATATGCGTGGGCTTCTCTTTTTTAAGGAGATCATATATGGTATTGGTAAAGCCGAACTGCGCATTGGTATTCTTTCCTGCAGATGTAATACGCGGACTTTGTGCCAGGGAGAAATACGCCCTGTACACGAGCGCCATTGCATCCAAAAGGAATAATTTATTTTTAGCCATATTTTTTATTAGTGTATTGAACGGGATAGCTAAATTACAATAATCCTGAGTGAATGAGCGAAATTTATGAGATTGTTACAGTAAATTCCAGGGGGCTTACAGCAGGCAAATCAGCACAGAATAAACGCGTACGATCGTCCTTTCTTGTCAGATAACAGGCAATATCCTGAAAATCAGCACAGGAATATACACCCCCACAGTAAGAGGCCGGATATGGCTGTCCGCCGCGGGCTATTCAGCACCCTGTTATTTTAAACCGCAGGACAGGTGTACCTGCTCCCTTTCTGATACCGGATCTTTTGCCTGACAGGCAGCAGTTGCCAGGCTATCGTGGCACGTATGGTGTATGTACTTAATTGTGTCCGGTAGTCTGCAATGATCTTACGGGGCTCTGAAAAGCTGTACTGCCTGAACGTAAGATCGGACTGGTGAGATAAGGGTATATTGACATCCATTCCCAGCTTCAGGTACCTTTGGTTCCTGAGCAGGAGATGAAAGCTCAGTCCCACGGGGATGCTGACCAGCGGCCTGTTGTATTTCCCTGTCTGCTTATTGGGAGTAATAACAGCGTTATAGTCGTGCTGGATATGGGTCAGGTTGTCCTGGGTATATTCCCTCGTCAGACGATCTGAAAATACCAGATGCTGGTATTGGGCGCCGGCATGGATACTTACGAGGGAGTTTATGTTGTACTGCGCCAGGAGACCGGCATATAGCTGGTGAAAATACCAGCTGTTAATATACGTAAAGGTCTTTCCCATAATAACATTATTTGTTATTCCATGAGCCGGTGTGATGAATGCATATCCCGCCTGCGGTATCAGCTGCATATTTTTCAGCACAGGCTGCACATATTCGAGCGCCAAACCCGCAGATACATCAGCATTGGTCTTTGAGAAAAGAGCTTCCCCTACAGGCTTATAACGATACTGGTTGTAATTAAAAGACGCCTGTGCATATAAGCCTGATGTGGTCTGGGCGCCGGCTGCAGCAGCAGCCAGCAGGCCGGAGATCATAAAGGAAAAGACAAGAGGGCTGCTCATAACTTCAAGGACAACGTTAATTAATTATTTTTTATTTTATTTTGTTCTACTTTTATTTCCTTACTATTATACCAGCACGCAATGAAAGACAAAGTAAGGGTTGTAGCGGTCAATTACCTGAATGCCAAGCCGCTGATCAAAGGCATCGTACAGCACAGCATCCTGGATGATATCGTCCTTACCACCGAATATCCCGCAAAGGCGGCCCAGATGCTGATAGAGGACAAAGCAGATATCGGGCTGATCCCGGTAGCGGCGATGCAGCAGGTGCCCAACGGGTATATCGTGGGCAACTACGGTATTGCTGCCAACGGGCGTGTGGCATCCGTCTGCATTTTCAGCCAGGTACCTATGGAAGAGATCACGCACGTTTACCTGGATTACCAGTCGCGCACCTCGGTAAAGCTGGCCCAGATATTGCTTAAAAAATATTTCGGAAAGGCAGTGGGCTATATCCCCGCCACCGAGGATTATATACAGCATATCAAAGGTACGGTGGCCGGTGTCATTATAGGAGACCGCGCCCTGGAACAACTGCCTAACTTCCGGTATATCTATGACCTGGCAACAGCTTGGAAAAGCTTCACCGGTCTGCCGTTCGTATTTGCAGCCTGGATAGCGAACAAGCCCCTGCCTGATACCTTCATTACGGCATTTGATGAGGCTAATAAGCTGGGACTGGATCATATCGGGAATGTGGTCGCGGAAAACCCCTGCCCGTATTACGACCTGAAAAAGTATTATGAAGAGGATATCCAGTTTGAGCTCACCGATGATTGCCATAAAGGCCTGGAAGCCTATTTCGGCTACCTGCAGGAATTAAGGGAAGAGCTGGTATAAGTATTTTGGATTAAATTTGAGCCATGATAAATTTCAGGAACCTGCCCGAAGAAGACGAACCGGAAGATTTTTATTATGACGAGAGAGGACGGTTTGTAATGACAGCACATTACCTGCTGAAACGCGGCTACTGCTGCGGCAACGGCTGCAGGCATTGTCCCTATGATTATAAAATGGTACCCGAGCCCGGCAGGACTAAGCTGCTGGAAAAAAGGAAAGCCGAACAACAGCAAGACAACTATTATGACGACCCGGACCACGAATAAGGATATACTGGAGCTTATTTTTGAGATCGTCAGGATGATCCCCAGAGGGCGGGTCACCAGCTACGGGGCCATAGCCGCAAGCATTGGCCTGAGGAGCAGCGCCCGTTTTGTAGGCTGGGCCATGCACCAGGCGTCTCATTATAAAAACGTTCCCGCCCACAGGGTGGTCAACAGCCAGGGCCTGCTGAGCGGGAAGCACCATTTCACACCACCCGAAGCCATGCAGCAGCTCCTGGAGGCGGAAGGCGTAGCGGTCAGCAATGACAAGGTTGTAAATTTTAAAAAATTATTCTGGGATCCCCAGGCAGAGATACAATTATGAGTACATTAATCACCAATATCAGGCAATTGGTCTGGACAGAGAATGAGCACAGCCGGCTCCAGCGCGTGCCTGGCAAAGAGATGCATACGATCCCTTCCCTGGAAAATGCCTGGCTGCGTATGGAAAACGGCATTATAAAAGGATTCGGGACCATGGATTCCATCCAGGACACCATTCACGATACAGAGGTCATCAACGCTAAAGGGAAAATAGTGCTGCCGGCCTGGACAGACAGCCATACCCACCTGGTATTCGCCGCGACAAGAGAGCAGGAATTTGTAGATAAGATCAAAGGGCTTACCTACGAGGAAATATCCCGACGCGGAGGGGGCATACTCAATTCCGCCGCGAAGATGCAGGATATTGACGAGCAGGAATTGTTCGAGATGTCTGTAAGAAGATTGGAAGAGGCTATCAGCCTCGGGACGGCCGCCATAGAGATCAAAAGCGGCTACGGGCTGTCCACCGATTCGGAGCTGAAGATGCTAAGGGTCATCAGGAGATTAAAGGAATTAAATAAGATACCGGTCAAAGCGTCCTTCCTGGCTGCACACAGCTATCCTATGGAGTACCGCAGCAACCACGATGCCTATATCCGGCTCATTATTGATGAGATGCTGCCCCGAGTTGCCGGTGAAGGACTGGCAGATTATATAGACGTATTCTGCGAACAGGGCTTCTTTTCCGTGGACGAAACGGACAGGATCCTGCAGGCTGGCGCCAAATACGGCTTAAAGCCGAAGATACACGCCAACCAGCTCTACAGGTCGGGCGGCGTGCAGATAGGTGTGCAGCATAACGCCGTAAGCGTAGATCACCTGGAAAGTATGGGACAGGAGGAAATCGACTGCCTGGCAGGCAGCAATACCATACCGACCCTGCTGCCCGGCGCAGCGTTCTTCCTGGCGATGCATTACCAGCCCGCGAGAATGCTGATAGATGCCAACCTGCCCGTTGCCATCGCATCCGATTATAACCCGGGCACCTGCCCGTGCCTGAATATGAATACCATACTTTCCATATCCTGCACGCAGCTGAAGATCACACCCAATGAAGCCATTACGGCACAGACCATTAATGCCGCCGCGGCGCTGGAGCTGCAGAATGAAATGGGTACGATCAAAGTGGGAAAAAAAGCCAGCCTGATCCTTACCAAAGAGGTCCCTTCGCTGGATTACCTGCCCTACGCCTTAGGCAGCAACTGGATAGAAAGAGTATTCATATAGCCTTAAGAGCTATTCATTAAAGGTATTATCATTATCCACCGGCTGGCAGGGATGATAATACCTTTGATCTTTTAAAGCATGATAATATCGTATGCTTCGTTCAGGCCCAGCTTTCCATCCCGCTTTTCTCCGCCATCCGTTTTAAAGCCTTTGATGATACCGGTCTGCTGCTTCACGACCAGGTCGGCGATTTGCTTATCCGTCAGCTTCTTACCGCTAAACTCAAAAGGTATCTTAAACCCGCAGACCCTGAAATTCAGGCAGCCGTAAGCGGCATTGCCTTTGACCAGCTTATGCGCCTTGCATTTGGGGCAATCCAGCGTTGCTATATCCACCTTAACCTTTTCCGGTGCCTGCTTCACTTCTGGTAACGGTAAAGAGCTGTCTATGGCCACTCCTCTCCGGGAAAGGTATTTCACTTCGTGAACCAGGTCGGAAACCATCTGTGTAAGCTCCTGTTTGAACTGCTCTATGGTCAGCTTACCCCGCTCTATCATCCGCAGCTTTTTCTCCCATTCGCCGGTGAGCTCCGCACTTTTGAGCAGGTCGTTCTGGATCACATTGATAAGCTCTATGCCGGTGGGCGTAGCAATGATATTTTTCTTTTTACGGGCAATATACTGGCGCCTGAATAATGTTTCTATAATATTGGCCCTGGTACTGGGTCTCCCGATACCGTTATCTTTCATCAGCTCTCGCAAATCCTCATCCTCTATTTGCTTTCCCGCCGTTTCCATAGCCCTGAGCACCGTGGCCTCGGTATAATACTTGGGGGGCGTTGTTTTACCCTTATGTATGAGGGGGTCATGCGGACCACGCTCCCCGACCGTAAAGTGAGGAATAGCCTGTTCCTTTTCTTCTTTCCCGTCCTCTTCCTTTACCTGCTGGTCTTTAGGATACAGCGCCTTCCATCCCGGTTCCAGGATCTGCTTTCCTGAAGCCTTAAAAGGTATGCTTTCTACCTTTCCTTCCACCGTTGTATTGGAAATTTTACATTCCGGGTAGAATACCGCTACAAATCTCCTGGCGATCAGATCATAAATATGCCCTTCTTCCTCAGCCAGCCGGGGCGCTGTAATATGGGTCGGTATAATGGCGTGGTGATCGGTGACCTTGGCATCATCAAAAACATTTCTGGATTTAGGCACCGGCTGCTGCAACAATGGCTGGATATAGCTGCTGTAGGCATTCATAGACTGCAATATGCCGGGGATCTTGGGGTACATATCATCCGGCAGGTATTGCGTATCCACGCGCGGGTAGGTTACCAGCTTCTGCTCATATAAATGCTGGATATACTTAAGTGTCTGCTCAGCGGAATAGCCGTATTTTTTGTTGGCGTCCACCTGCAGCGAGGTAAGGTCATATAGCTTAGGCTGCTTCTCCTTGCCTTCCTTGATCTCAAAGCTGACAATTTCAAATTCCCTTTCCAGGAGGTATTGAAGACCGCTTTGCGCCCTTTCTTCCGTTTTCAGCCGGGGAATGGCCGCTGTAAATTCCACCTCGCGGTAACGGGTCTTCAGCTCCCAGTAAACCTCCGTCACAAAAGCGTCTATCTCTTTCTGGCGTTCCACTATCATGGCCAGGGTAGGCGTCTGTACCCGGCCTATGGATAAAACGGTCTTGTTAACGCCGAACTTTTTTGTGAACAGCCGTGTGGCATTGATGCCCAGCAGCCAGTCCCCTATGGCACGGGCAGAGCCCGCCGCATAAAGATTGTCATATTCCGAAGCGTCTTTCAGGTTGTCAAAGCCCTCCTTTATAGCCTCTTCCGTAAGAGAGGAGATCCACAGGCGCTTGACCGGCACCCTGCACCGGGCTTTCAGCAATACCCAGCGCTGTATCAGCTCCCCTTCCTGCCCGGCATCCCCGCAGTTGACCACATAGTCACATTCATTATTGATAAGGTCTGCTATGATACCGAACTGCTTCTGCACGCCTGCATTGTCCATGACCTTTACTCCGTACTGCTGCGGAATAATGGGCAGGTCCTCTATTCTCCAGTATTTGTAAAAGGGAGCATAGTCATGAGGCTCCTTCAGTGTACACAGGTGCCCGAACGTCCACGTGACCCGGTAGCCGTTCCCTTCCATATAGCCGTCTTTTTTCATACCGGCACCCAGTACCCGGGCGATGTCCTTAGCTACGCTTGGCTTTTCGGCTATACAAACTATCATAGGCTTCCAGAAGGCTTTACTGATGCGAATGTACACCAATAATTACATTTTGCCGGGAGACGCGGGACAAGGCCGGAGACCACGATAACTACATTTTAAATATTAATAGTGGAAATGTATGTAAATTGCTTTGATCCTGTATTTTTTATATCATACGTTATGAGTAATTATAGAATAGAATCCGATCTTTTAGGAGAAAAAAATGTTCCGGAAGAAGCCTATTACGGTATTCAGACCTTAAGGGCCGTAGAAAACTTCCGGATCTCGCATACAACGCTCAGCACCTATCCCGTATTTGTGAAGAACCTTGTATTGGTGAAAAAAGCCGCAGCGCTCACCAACTTCAGGCTGGGGCTGCTGCCGGAGCAGGCATTTAAGGCTATAGACGAAGCCTGCGATAAGATCATGAACGGCACTTATACAGACCAGTTCCCCATAGATCTTTTCCAGGGAGGCGCAGGTACCTCTACCAATATGAACACCAACGAGGTGATCGCCAATGTGGCGCTGGAAATCCTGGGACATCGTAAAGGCGCCTACCAGCATATCTCTCCCAATGACCACGTGAACCTCAGCCAGTCCACCAATGATGCCTACCCTACCGCGCTGAAGCTGGCGATCTATGATATGAATGCCTCCCTGCTGCCTGTACTGGAAAGACTGGAGCAAAGCCTGGAGGCTAAAGCAGCCGCCTTTAAAAACGTTATCAAAATGGGACGCACGCAGCTACAGGACGCGGTACCCATGACCCTTGGGCAGGAATTCGGCGGCTTTGCTTTCCTGATACGCCAGGCCATAAAGGACCTGCAAAAGGCCGGGGAGTCTTTACTGGAGGTCAATATGGGCGCTACAGCTATCGGGACCGGCATCAATGCGCCCCAGGGATTCAGCAACGGCTGCGCCGCTGCGCTGAGTGAGCTGAAAGGCGTAACAGTGATCCCTACCGAAAACCTGATAGCTGCCACATCGGACACAACAGTATTCGTGGAATACGCCGCTTATCTCAAAAAGCTGGCGCTGAAGCTCACCAAAATATGCAATGACCTTCGCTTATTATCCTCCGGTCCACGTACCGGGTTTAACGAGATCCGGCTACCTCAGCGTCAGCCGGGATCTTCCATTATGCCGGGTAAGGTTAATCCCGTTATCCCTGAAGTTGTAAACCAGATATGCTATAAAGTGATCGGCAATGAGCTGACCATCACACTGGCGGCAGAGAATGCGCAGCTCCAGTTGAATGTCATGGAGCCTGTCATTGCTCTCAGCCTGTTTGAAAGCATCCATCTCCTGTATAATGGCATCAATACCCTTACAGATGAGTGCATCAACGGTATTGAAGCCAATGCGGAGCAGACCCGGGAAATGGTATTGAACAGCATTGGCATCGTGACCGCCCTGAACCCGTATATCGGCTACAAAGCAAGCTCCGAGGTAGCCAAAGAGGCCCTGGCTTCACATAAACGGGTGTATGATGTGGTGCTGGATCAGGCATTGCTTTCACGGGAAGAGCTGGACCGCTACCTAAACCCGGAAAAAATGGTCTGAAATACAAAGAACGCAGCATTAGCTGCGTTCTTTGTATTTCAGGTCTTTACTTATCTCCCGGCTCTCCTCATTTCCTCTTCGTTGGAGACCGGTTTTTCTTTCTTCGCGTTCTGCTGCCCGTATTTGAAATTATAGCGGATAGTCAGGGCGACAGACTGCTGGTCCCTGTAAACGGAGCGTTCTCTCAACGTTTCGTTGACAATGGAATTATAACGCATGCCTGATGTTCTGAAAATATCATTCGCTGTAATGCTCAACTGCCAACGGTTATCAGCTATGCCATAAGTTATCGTTGCCGACTGTGCCCAGAGTGTTTTGAACTGCATCACCCCGTAATTGCGCGGCGCATAATAATAGGTATTCAGATCCAGCAAAAATTTTCTTTTCTTATCCAATGCGATCTGCTGGTAGACGGCGGCATACCCGAAATAGCCGGCCGAATATTGGAGGTAATCCACTTTGGAAAATACCCGGGTATAGCTTACTCCGGCCTGCGGATACAGCAGCCAGCGGTTCCGGATATTAAAAGAGGTGCTGACCTGCACATTGTATATATCAATATCCAGTATATTATCTACCAGGGTTTCGCGGGTATGCCGTACCGGATCCACAAGATCTATTTCCGAGAACATCTGGTTCACACGGCTGTAACCTGCATTAAAATTCCATTTCATCTGAAGCATATAATTCAGCTCTATATTGTGACTGAATGAAGGCTGCAGCGAAGGATTACCATGCGTAAAGGCATATTTCGTATGATACCACCGGAAAGGGTTTACCTGCACAAACATAGGCCTGTCTATCCTGCGTGAATACCCGGCATTCAGTACATTGCCGGGCGCGTATTCATAACTGATATCAGCGGAAGGGAATAATTTGAGGTACCGATTCGTATTTTCAATCTTATATACTTCGCTGACGCCCCGTGTCTGCGTATTTTCAGCCCTTACCCCGGCCATAAAGGTCCATTTCCCCACTTTCCTGTCCGCCTTAGCATACAGCGCCTGTGTGTTTTCAAAATACCTGAAATGATCGAAACGGGAATGGTCCGGCTGCCAGGTCGCCCCCTTACGCTCATAAAAAGATGTACTATTGATATTACGGATGGACGTCAGCTTACCGCCAAAGGACAGCCGGGCCCACCGTACAGGAAGATCTACCGCAAGGTTAGCCGTAGTAATGGCCATCAGTTGCTCATTCCCAGATTCATACCTTTGAGCAGCTTTGGTTTCATCACCGGCATTGTCATACTCGTAATTGGTAAAATCCTGCTTCCTGTCGAACCACTGGCTGAAATGATCTATATCCAGGCGCAGCTTTTTACCGGAACTGTCTATATCGAAGGTATAGTTAAGGTTGGCAGATCCCATGTTGTTCAGAGAGGGATTGATGCCCGTAGTACGCAGCATGGAGTCCAAAACAGTATAGCTTTTATTATAAATACCGGAAGGGTTATTTTCAGATACAGATACCGGTGTCCGGCTCCAGTACAGGCTACCGCCCACAGCATGCTGTTCACTGATACGATAATCCGCATTTACAGAGAAGATAAGAGGCCGGGACGATGTGACCTGCCTGCTGCTGTCCACCCAGTATTTATCAGGGAAATGAAGTATATTACTGCCATTGGTGGTATTCCTGTCTTCAGAAGCGCTCACATTAAGCCCGTATTGCCATTTACCCGTATTACCATTCAGGTTGATGCCTGCACCGTAAGAGAATAGCGAAGCATTTCTCGTATGCGCATTGGCAGTACCCGAAATACCGCGGTCCCATTTACCTTTCAATACAATATTGATATAACCGGACCGGTTTTCTGCATCGGTCTCGGCATAGGGGTTCCTGATGATCTCTATCTTTTCCACCCGCTCAGCCGGGAGGGATTTTAAGTAATCTATTACCTGCGCAACCGGCATACGCTCCCACCTGCCGTTGATCATAATGCCCGCATCACCTTTGCCGCTTATCTGTATCGATTCATCTGTGGCAAATACATTCGGGGCCGTCTTCAGGATATCAAAGGCCGAGCCAACGGACTGCATAGGAGGGTGATATACCAGCTTACCCTGCTCTATGCTTAACACCTGCTTCCGTTCCCTGATGCCCGTACCTTCAAGCACGTCTGACGCTGCCGTATCTATCAGAATCACACTCAGGTCAACCGGACCGCTTACGTCAATCTCGCGGCTCCAGCATACATTGCCGGCAAATACCGCTTCAAAGTTATACCTACCGTCCTTTACCGTAAAGGTAAACAAGCCGGCACTGTCTGTCAGCACAGATGTAAACCCATTTGATAGGCTATCCTGCGGGTAGCAGGCAACGAGAACATCCCTCACCGGGTGCCGGGCGGGACCGGTTACCACTGTTCCGGTGATACGATGCTGGCCGTAAAGGTCAGAGCCGGGATAACAGTAAGAAATTATAAACAATACAGCAGCACACAGCCTTAATATCATACGACGGAATATGAAATCAAATAAATTTTACCTAATGTGCAGGGCCTGCAGCAGTTACATACCAGACCCATACATTACAAATGTATCAAAAACCGGCATACAAAACCCGGGAGCGCATAATATTCACAGTTTCATCCGTCCCTACTGCCATACCAAAAAATGTATCTAATACATTTCCGGACATATCCGTGCTCTTTTGAATATATTTTTTCACATTAAACAGTTAATACTTCTTAATTTTACCTGATACCCAACAACAAATTTGTATTTACCGTCTATAATCCTGTATAGAAGAAATACACAACAACCAAAAAACATATATCATGATGAGAAAATTTATACTTTTAGCCTTAATACTGTATATACAACAATTGAGCCCGGCCTTCAGCGGATATGTACCATTGGTTGTCAATACGGGCTTTAACGCCGATGTTATTGCCAACGGAACGGGAAGCGTAACGGCACTGACCAATAATGCAGTGGATAACGGGACCTTCGTACTGGTGGAAATTGGCTGGAAGCTCAATGCTTCCAGCAATCCTTTAGCTTACGGCCTGCCTGCAAACAGGATCATCAATAACACCAATCAGCCTGGTCTCAGCTACCAGATCGCTTCCTATGATGCCAATAATACCCTAAGACTGCCTACCAATAATACACCGCAGCAGGTATCTTTCCAGCCACCTTACAGGATCGCATCCAAATTATACCTGCTGGCCACCGGGGGATCGGGAGCCTGCGTCGTATCCGTAAAAATCAACTTTACAGATAACACATCACAGACGCAAAGCAATATTGCTATCAACGACTGGTTCAACGGTACCCCTTTTATAATCGGTGGAATAGGAAGGGTAGGAACACCTTCCAACCTTCCGGAAAACCCTTCCAACGGTCCCCGCCTGTACCAGTATGAGGTAAACATCGCAACTGCCAACCAGACCAAGCAGATAAGCAGTGTGGAAATTACCAAAACATCAGGAACAGGTATTGCCAATATATTTGCATTTGCCATTAAAGAGCCTTCCACCTACACCCCCTGGGTAGTGTCTAGCGGCTTTAATACAGATGTAATAGCGGACAGCATAGGTACCACACTGAGCAGGACCACCAACGACGTAGATGCGGACAATAAGGTATTTATAGCCACAGGCTGGCAATATAATACCACCTTTACCCCCCATTCTTTCGGGCTGCCTGCCAATGGTATCATCAACAGCCTCATTGACAACGGGCTCAGCTACCAACTGGCACCTTATAACGCGAACAACTGCCTGAGACTGGGCACCAACAACGCCGGCGGAACGCTGACCTTCCAAACGCCCAGGGCTGCGGAGAACATATATCTCCTGCATACTACAGGTAACGGATCCTCCACAATGAACATCACCGTTAATTTCAGTGATAATACTTCACAGACCTTCAATAATATAGCCTCCAATGACTGGTTCTTCAATACACCGTTTGAGATCGGGCAGACCGGCAGGATAGACAGGAATACCACCTCTACCAACAGCAATATTGAAAACCAGACAGGAGGACCCAGGATGTACCGCAGCATCCTTGCCCTGAATCCTGCTAATTATAATAAGCCGGTAACCAATATACAAATAACACGCGTTACAGGCTCCGGTACGCTCACCACGCTTTGCATCTTCGGAGCCAGCGGTGAAATAACCATTCCGTACCAGTGCTCCGCACCCACCGCCCCGGTGGCAACAGCAATTACTGCCACTACTGCTACCCTGAGCTGGGTCTCCCCTCCTGCTGCCATCAACTGGCAGATCGCTTACGGACCTCAGGGGTTCAATATTAATTCAGGAGGCACAAGAATGATCGTAAATACCAATCCCTATCTTCTGAACCCTCCCTTAACGCCCAGCACAACCTATGATTACTATGTAAGAGCTATTTGCGGTCCCGGCGATACCAGCGCCTGGTCTGTAGTCCATACCTTCACCACAAGATGCCTGGCTCCCGACATAACAAGGGTTCAGGACAGTTTTGTATGTGAAAGCGGAAGGGCAACCCTTGAAGCCTACGTTTCCGGCGGTGTGGTCAACTGGTACAGCTCCGCAACAGGAGGGCCCCTGCTGCATACCGGCAATATCTTTATAACCCCGAATATCACCGCTACCACCGTTTACTATGCGGAACCCGAAGGAGCCAATGCCTGCAAGGGAGACAGGGTACCGGTTACGGCAACGGTCAGGAATAAGCCCGTAGTCAGCTTAGGAAACGATACAACATTATGCCCCGGCGCAACGATCACGCTTACTGCTTCCAGCAACACTTCCAACAATACTTATCTGTGGAGCACACAGGCCACCTCGGCCTCCATTTCTGTCAATACAACAGGACAATATGCAGTAACAGTTACGTCTCAGGGGTGTTCGCAATCAGATACGGTAGAGATAATCAGCGGCACAGTACCTGCAGGTGTATTGCCGGACTCCGCCAGCCTGTGCGTTAACGATACGGTGATTTTAAACGCAGGTAATGCCGGCAGCACCTATTTATGGAGTACCAATGCAAATACACGGACCATTACCGTCTCTACACCCGGTACATATACCGTCAGCATCACCAGCAGCGACAAGTGCACTATACAGGATCAATGCTTCGTTGCCCTCCGCAACTTACCGGCTCCGCCTTTTGCGCAGCCTGTGGTGGCCAAATGCCCGAAAGACACGATTTTCCTGGATGCCTTAAACCCCGGACATACCTATCTCTGGAACACCCGGGCTACCAGCCGGACCATCGGCGTACGGGATTCGGGCACTTATGAGGTAACGATCACCTCTCCATACGGCTGCAGCATTACGGAAGACATCAGAGTGATCTATGAAGGACTTCCGCAATCACAGGGGCTGAGCTATGTGCCCTATTTCTATAATCAGATGGGCGAGGTCCAGTTCTCAGTGATCAGTCCTTCTAACTACTCAAGCGTTCAATGGGATTTTGGCGACGGCACGCAAAGCAACCAGCTCAATCCGAGACATCGTTACAGTACATTAGGCATATACACCGTGACCGTAACACTGTTCAATGATTGCGGCAGCACCGTATATTCCCAAAATATAAAAATAGATTTCTCCACACACATTGATGCAATAGCAGCTACCGGTATCATCAGGATCTATCCGAATCCCGCACATTCACAGCTATACGTACAGGCTACGGATAAGCATACCGTTATTAATGATTTAACCGTACTGGATATACAGGGCAGGAAAATCCCTGTGGACTTCACAGACCGGGGCACTCACTACGAAGTAAATACCGGGCATCTGCCTTCCGGCCTATATATACTTGCCTTATCTACAGACCAGGGCGAATGGAAAGGTAAATTTGAAGTTGTGCACTAAAATATATCTACCTTTTATCAGCATCAATGCCCCCGGAATATCCGGGGGCATTGATGCTTTTGTGCTTCTTTAAATGAACAGGTATATAGTGTGAAGCACACCCGCAATGGTGAAAAGATTTCCTATACATGAAAAGGCCTCGGCGGTATGGCTTTCACCGCGGCAGCTATTGACCTGATATGATCCGGGGTAGTGCCGCAACATCCACCCACGATGTTTACCCATCCTTTCTCCGCCCATTCTTTTATCAAGCCGGCTGTAATTTCCGGGGTTTCGTCGTAGGCCCCTAAAGCATTCGGTAACCCGGCATTGGGATATGCGCTTACGGCACAAGTAGCAAGATCGGATATTTCCTGTATGTGCGGCTTCATCTCGATACCACCAAGCGCACAATTAAATCCGATGCTTATTGGCCGGGCATGTTCCATAGAGATGTAAAATGCTTCGAGTACCTGCCCGCTTAAGGTGCGGCCGGACGCATCCGTAATGGTACCCGAGATCATGATCGGCAGCTCTGTCTGGTGATCCTCAAAATACTTCCTGGCAGCAAAGACAGCCGCTTTGGCATTCAGGGTATCAAAAATAGTTTCAATAAGCAGGATATCAACTCCTCCCTTTACCAGGGCGTCGATCTGTTCGTAATATGCCTCTGCTACTTCATCAAATGTAATGGCCCTGTAGCCCGGATTGTTGACATCGGGAGATAAGGACAATGTCTTGTTCATAGGGCCGATTGCTCCTGCAATGAAGATAGTATCTGGTGCTGATCCAGGGTGCTGTTCCAGGAAGCGCTTCCTGGCCGTTACGGCACACTGCACCGCTGCCAGGTTGATCTCATGAGCCAGTTCCTGCATATCATAATCAGCCATGGAAACACGCTGGGCATTAAAAGTATTGGTTTCAATGATATGAGCGCCCGCTTCCAGGTACTGGTAGTGAATATCAGTAATAATATCCGGCCTTGTAATACTTAAAAGGTCATTATTCCCCTTAATATCCTTATGCCATTCTTTGAACCGGGAACCACGGTAATCCGTTTCCTCCAGTTTATACCGCTGGATCATAGTGCCCATGGCACCGTCCAGAACAAGGATCTGCCGCTGTAGTAGCTGTTGAATTTTAAACATGATTTTATAATTTGAAATATACAGTATTCTGCAAATGTATTAAAAAAGCGGCGTACCGACAGATCATCCGGCTCCCGATTTCAGAAGCGGCTATTGCTCTCTTATTTACCTATGCTATATTTAAAGGCACCGGATGATGTGTAAGAGATCATTCCCTGCAATGCAGCACGTGGAGGAGCATGATGCAGAAAGGACTCGTCGAAGCTTCCAAGAGCAAGCATATCTTCGTCTGCAGGTGCAGACTGAACGGGCAACATTTGCTTTCTGTATTCCCGGTGATTGGAGATAGGCGGTGGCAGTTGCTGTATAGCGCGCTCACAACCCAGCAGGAGCATTGCCTGTTTTTGTACCCAGCAGCAAAACTTATTGCGTACCTGCAGGTGATTAATAAATTCAGGCAGTGACAGCACCTTCAGGCTGACCGTGCCAAAAAGCGCACAGTCCGCTATTGCCTGCTGCCTCACAGAAGGACTCAATACAGCCTGCTCTGTTACCATTAACAGGCTGCATTCAAACTTATGTGCTGTGGTCCTTACAGGAGATGCGCAATAGTTTCGTTTCAGATACACTGAGAGCTTACTGTTGTACAGGTACAGCAATAAGGGATTACAGGTTTCTTTCAGTATTTTCTTAATATGGTGCAGCGCCATCTGCTCTTTCCCGTGTAAATGACCTAAGGATGTTTTTAATTTCATAGTGTTATAGTTTTTAAAAGTTAATAATTCCATTCTTCCAGACCAGAATAGAATGCCGGGTGCATTTGTCGCTACCTGCGGTCAGCATAAGCAACAATACATTACAACGGCATCAGGAACACAGAAGATGTTACCGCTGCGCCTCTGATCATATTTTCTTACTTTTAAAAACCTAAACCGGTTTACACTAATCATAAACATTGAACAGGTGTCAACTGCTTGTTCATTACTAATTTAGGCCGGGAGCACAGAGCTCAATTAAATACTTGTTTGGGATCTTATTCCGGGAAATAGCACCCTGTCGCTTATTCCCTCTACAAAGTAATAACATTCCGCCTGGGTATATTACAAATTGCATATGTATTTTACAAAGATAATCGTGTATTTTACATAGACACAAGCTCAGATTTTGTTCCTGTATAGTGTAAAAAAATATGTAATTTTAAGCATTCAATTTACTTCTAACAATACAGATTATTCATATGGAGATGGCTGTTCCAAGTAAGAGAATCCACCAGGGAAGAAATATCAAGAGATTCAGAGAAATGCTGGGTATCAAACAGGAGGCCCTTGCCTATGAGCTGGGTGAGGACTGGAATCAGCAAAAAGTATCTTTGCTGGAGCAAAAGGAGGTATTGGAACCTGAGGTACTATACATGGTTGCCAAGGTTTTAAAAATGCCCGAAGCCGCCATCCAGAACTTCGATGAAGAGCAGGCTGTAAACATTATCGCGAATACATTTGAATCAGGATCAATAGGTTACCAGCAAAATTATCATCCCGTCTTTAATCCGCTGGATACCATCGTACGGCTGCATGACGAAAAAATAGCCCTTTACGAGCGTATGCTTCAGGAAAAGGAAGATATGATAAGACGTCTGGAGAAGCTCCTGAAAAAATAAAAAAGGCCTGTTCTTTCCCGTTTCCGGATACCGGGGAGTCTAGCATTCCCTGGCAATGCTGCTGTATCATTTTCAGCATTCTTATTTTCAACTCATTATGAGGTGCGGCAGCCTTGGAGAAATGCCGTATGCAGGGTCTGTCTTTATTTACACTATTATCGTAACTTTGCAGACTATTTTTAATATATTTCCACCCGACCATAACGGTCTTATTTATATTCAGCAATACAATGGAACTCAGTAAAAATTACGAATCGCAGGCGGCAGAGCAGAAATGGTACAGCCATTGGATGAACCGGGGATATTTTCACAGTACCCCGGACGAAAGACCATCCTATTCCATCGTTATTCCCCCCCCCAATGTAACAGGTTTGCTGCATATGGGACACGCTTTGAACAATACGGTACAGGATATCCTGATCCGCCGGGCCCGTATGCAGGGCTATAATACCTGCTGGGTGCCAGGCACCGACCACGCTTCTATCGCCACCGAAGCCAAGGTAGTGAATATGCTGAAAGAACGGGGCATTGATAAGAACTCCCTGACCCGGGAAGAGTTTCTGAAATATGCCTGGGAATGGAAAGAAGAGTATGGAGGCATTATCCTTCAGCAACTAAAAAAATTAGGCTGCTCCCTGGACTGGGACAGAACGAAGTTTACACTGGACGATGATTACTATAAAGCGGTGATCCACGTCTTTATTGACCTGTACAAAAAAGGATTTATCTATCGCGGTGCTAAAATGATCAACTGGGATCCCCAGGCTAAAACAGCACTGAGCGATGAAGAGGTTATCTTTAAAGATACCAATTCCAAGCTGACCTATGTACGCTACCGGATAGAAGATACTGAAGAATATATTACCATTGCCACCGTACGCCCCGAAACCATCCTGGGAGACACGGCTATCTGTGTGCATCCTGAAGATCCGCGCTATGCCCATCTGAAAGGGAAACGCGCCATTGTTCCGCTGGTAAACAGGAGCATCCCTGTCATTTTTGATGATTATATTGATATGGAGTTCGGTACAGGCGCCCTGAAAGTAACACCGGCCCATGATACCAATGACAACGTCCTGGGGCAGAAGCACGGACTGGAAGTAATAGATATCTTGAATGAAGACGGCACTTTAAGTGAGGCCGCTGCCATGTTTGTGGGTGAAGACCGGTTCATTGTCCGTAAGAAAATAGTGGAAGCGCTTAAGGAAAGCGGCAATTTCGTAAAGCAGGAAGATTATAAGAACCAGGTAGGCTATTCAGAAAGGACCAATGTTGCCATAGAGCCACGTATCTCTATGCAATGGTGGTGTAACATGGAAAAGCTGGCAGAACCTGCCCTGGCCGCTGTAATGGAAGAGCAGATCAGGTTCTTCCCGGAAAAATTCAAAAACCTGTACCGTCACTGGATGACCAATATCAAGGACTGGTGCGTAAGCCGTCAGCTATGGTGGGGACAGCGTATTCCCGCCTGGTATGATAAGAACAATAATATCTATGTAGGTGAAACATTTGAAGAGGCCGCAGCACAATATATAGAGCAGTTCGGAGGGACAATGGAAGAGGCCGCAACCTTATTGTGCCAGGAAAGCGATGTACTGGATACATGGTTCTCCTCCTGGCTGTGGCCTATGCAGGTGTTTGGCTGGAACGGTAATCCTGACAGTGAAGAGCTGAACTATTACTACCCTACCAAAACACTGGTTACCGGTCCGGACATTATCTTTTTCTGGGTTGCCCGGATGGTAATGGCAGGCTATGAATACAAAGGTATGAAACCGTTTGACCAGGTGTATTTTACGGGCATTGTAAGAGACAAGCAGGGCCGTAAGATGAGCAAGCAACTGGGCAACTCTCCCGACCTGCTAAAAATGATAGATGATCATGGCGCAGATACCGTACGCTTTTCCGTGCTGATATCTTCTCCTGCGGGCAATGATATCTTATTTGATGAGGCATTCCTGGAACAAGGCAGGAATTTTATCAATAAAATGTGGAATGCCCTGAAGCTGGTAAAAATGTGGGAAGCCCGGGTGGATACTGCTGCTCCGGCAGGCGAAGCCGCAACATTTGCAATACAATGGCTGGGTAACCGGATCAAAGAAGTACGCAATAACCTGGAGTCCGACTTTTCCGGCTTCCGCCTGAGCGAAGCGTTAAAAGCCATCTATTCCCTGATCTGGGATGACTTCTGCTCCTGGTACCTGGAATGGGTAAAGCCCGGGTTTGAGCAACCGGTCAGCAAAGCGGTATATGATGCTACCATAGTACATTTTGAATCATTGCTACAATTATTACACCCGTTCATGCCGTTTGTAACAGAGGAGATCTATCATCTGTTAAAAGCACAAGATGAAGATTTAATCAATAAGCAATTACCAACGGACAATACGGTTGATAAGACCATCACTGCCAATGGCGCTTTACTGCAGCAGCTGATCAGCAGCATACGTGATGTAAGGAACAAAAACCAGATCAAGCCTAAAGAAACTATCAGCATTTGTGTGGATACGCAAAATGAAGATTTTTATACGGCCGTAGGCACTATTTTACAGGGCCAGGTCAATGCAGAGGCGCTGCATATCGTGAAGGAGCCGGTAGCCGGTGCCATTGCCGCGGTGATAGGCACAGAAAAGCTGTATATCCAGTCCAATGCAGCAGTTGACCTGGATGCCCAAAAGGCCAAGATGGAAGAAGAGCTGAAATATCTGCAGGGCTTCCTGGTAAGCGTGGAGAAGAAGCTTAGCAATGAAAAATTCGTAGCCAACGCCAAACCGGAGATCATAGAAAATGAACGCAGGAAAAAAGCCGATGCCGAGGCCAAGATCAAAACGCTTGAAGAAAGCCTGGCTAACCTGGTATAGTTTTTCTTTCACGGCATATATATTTTCAAGACGCGATTAATCGCGTCTTTTTTTATCCAGGATAATTCCTGACAACAACTATGCGTCCTTAAACTTTCAGTGTCAAAAATATTCTAAAAGGCAGGCAGTACGGGTAGAAAATTGCGTTTATCTGTACTTCCGGCCTTTTTTTTGCATAAATTAGCATCAGAAAACAGAATTCTTATGACGTCTAAAAAGCTGATAGGACTATTAGGTATCATTGCGGCAGGCACATTATGGGTACAGGCACAGGCCACCAGAAAAGCCCCTGTTCAGAAAAACAGGATACACTACAATATCCAGTTGGGTAAGGCGCCTGCTGATTTTACCTTTGTATCGGTACGTCAGTTTGATTCGATCATAGGCCTGCCCTTACACTTAAGGGACAGTACCGGCAATATGTACGAAGCTACCGCTTTTGAGGTCATCTATTCCGAATGGGGCTTATTTGAGGACAGTACCGGCAGGGAACGGATAATGACGGAATATTACAATATGAATGTCCTGGGCTCCAAGATGCCCGGCTACTTTCAGAAACAGCTTACCGGTATGGCCAAAGTAGGAGACACCCTTACATTCCAGAATGTCTGGGCAGAAAAAAAAGATGCTACGGGAACAAAGACCATTGTCAACGAAGCATCTTCTAAAAAATATATTATCAACTCCAGGTAAGAGCGGTTACTTTACAATTGTTCCTACCGGCTTTCCGGAAATCACGTCCAGCAGATTACCCTTTTTATTGGCATTGAAAACAATGATGGGCAGCTTATTCTCCTTACAGAGGGTGAATGCGGTCATATCCATGATATTCAGCCCTTGCTGGATAGCATCATCATAGGTAAGCTGATCGTACTTCACGGCCTGGGTATCCTTTTCCGGGTCGGCAGAATAAATGCCATCTACCCGGGTACCTTTAAGGATCAGGTCTGCATTGATCTCTATCGCTCTCAGGGATCCGGCGGTATCTGTCGTAAAATAAGGATTGCCGGTACCGGCTCCAAAGATCACAACACGGCCCTTTTCAAGGTGCCTGATAGCGCGCCTGCGGATATACGGCTCAGCCACCTGGTCCATCTCTATAGCGCTCTGCAGCCTGGTCTTCACTCCGATCTTTTCCAGGGAGGCCTGCAGCGCCATACCATTAATAACAGTGGCAAGCATGCCCATATAATCTCCGTGGGCTCTTTCGATCCCGGTTTCAGATTCATTCATGCCCCTGTAGATATTACCACCACCTATCACTACGGCTACCTGTACTCCTAATTCGGTAACTGATCTGATATCTTCTGCATAATGGGACAGCATTTTAGGGTCTAAGCCATAATTTCTCTCTCCCATTAAAGACTCTCCGGAGAGCTTTAAGAGAATTCTGTTATATTTTGGTAGCATAATTTGTGAGTGGATTTTTATTTGACACTGCAAAACAACAAAAAAATCAATGAATTTTAAAACTAAAGTCAATTATTCGATACCCGGGCATATCTTCCTGTCCCTCCCTGCTCATACATCGGCCGGCATTGGGTGCTCTTCCTGCAAGCCGGCGATAGCCCATCCCGGGGAAAACAATGACCATTCGCTCCGGAGAAGGCTTCCTTAAATATAAAAATGTTAATAGATGCCTAAGAGTCCAGAATATCGCAGCGGGGTGCTGCTCCCCGGTAGGAGCGGCACCCCGCTGTTGTGGCAATTGAATGGCCCGGTGATCCAGGCAACATTAAAAGCCCGGGTATTACTGTATTTTGTTCTTGATCTTGTCCAGCATACGGATCAGTTGAGCGCGCATTTCATCCGTTATTTCCGCCGACCGGTCCTCCAGGGTAGCCAGCAGATCCTGCATTTCTTTTTCTTTTAACCCGAACATATGATCAATCTGATCTTTGATATCACAACAGGTATCCTTCAATTTCGCCCTTGTTGTACTGCCTTTATCCGGCGCAAACAAAACACCCAGTATCGCCCCGGATATAACACCGGATAGGAACTTATTACATCTCATAATTCAAAAGTATTTATTGCCTTTAAAAGTAACTAAACACATTCGGTATCCATATTGTTGCAAAACCTGCTAAAATATATAAACTTTAACTTTAAAGTTCTGGTGGAAGACCCGTAAAAATTCTGGGATAAAGGTTATTTTTGGATTTAATTTCAGAGCATCTTAAGCGCAGCCGTAAGTATGAGCAAAGCATCCAGAAAATCAACTCCCCAGCCGGTACAGCAGGACATAGTGGTACAGGGAGCCAGAATGCACAATTTAAAAAACATTGATGTACGATTTCCCAAAAATAAGTTTATAGTAGTGACCGGAGTTTCAGGATCCGGCAAATCTTCGCTGACCATGGACACCCTGTTCGCGGAAGGACAGCGAAGGTACGCGGAGAGCCTCAGCTCCTATGCCCGTCAGTTCCTGATGCGCATGGACAAGCCGGATGTAGACTTTATTCATAATGTGTGCCCGGCCATTGCAATAGAGCAGAAGGTAACGACCCGCACTCCGCGGTCTACTGTAGGCTCTATGACAGAAATACAGGACTACCTGAGGCTGCTCTTCGCACGTGTGGGGATTACCTACAGCCCGGTCTCCGGCAAGGTGGTCAAAAAAGATGAAGTAGCAGACGTTGCAGATATCATTCAGAAGCTGGAGCAGGGCACGAGGATATATATTACGGCGCCGTTCACGCTATGGAATGGCAGGAACCTGAAAGAAGAAGCGGACATACTGATGCAGAAAGGCTTCACCCGGCTGGCATGGTACAGTGCGGACAGGCTGAAAATAATAGACCTGGAAGATCTGCTCGGGGATGAAGGGCTGCAGATCGCCATGGAAAACGATCTTATAAACATCCGCATACTGATAGACCGCCTTGTTGCCAAAGCAGTATGGGAAGAGGATGAGCTGCACCGGGTAGCCGACAGCATACAAACCGCCTTTTACGAGAGCAACGGCAGTTGCAGCCTGGGCATACAGCACCAGGAAGGATTACAATGGGAACACTTCAACAATAAATTTGAAGCGGACGGCATGGTATTTGAAGTGCCTACCCCTAACTTTTTTTCATTCAACAATCCCTATGGGGCCTGTCCCACCTGCGAAGGATTCGGCAAAGTACTGGGCATAGATCTGGACCTGGTCATTCCTGACAGGACCAAAAGCGTCTATGAGGATGCTGTGGTATGCTGGAAAGGCGAAAAGATGAGCGAATGGAAAAACGAATTTATAAAGAAAGAAGGCAGGAAAGGATTTCCGATCCATCGCCCGGTGAATAAATTATCCGCAGCGGAGTTTGCCCTGCTTAAGGCATGGATAGATGATTTTTTCCGTATGGTGGAAGAAAATATCTATAAGGTGCAATACCGCGTGATGCAGGCAAGATACCGCGGCAAGACCACCTGCCCCGCCTGCGGGGGCGCCCGGCTCCGTAAAGACGCACTCTATGTGAAAGTAGGCGGCAATGATATCGCCTCCTTGTCCAACCTGCCGACCGACCAGCTGTACCAATGGCTTAAAGACCTGCAACTGTCTGATTACCAAAGGAAAATAGCCTATCGTATTCTGATCGAGCTGGAACAACGATTAAGTACCCTGCTGGATGTGGGATTGGGATACCTGACCATGGACAGGCTGGCCAATACCCTTTCCGGGGGAGAAAGCCAACGGATACAGCTCACTAAATTCCTGGGAAGCAACCTTACGGATTCATTATACATCCTGGATGAGCCCAGCATAGGTCTGCACCCCCGGGATACAGACAGGCTGATCGAAGTATTGAAAAAATTAAGAGATCTGAATAATACCGTGGTGGTCGTAGAGCATGATGAAATGATGATGGAAACAGCAGACCATATCATAGACATGGGTCCCCTGGCAGCCCACCTGGGAGGTGAGGTCATCGCAACAGGTACCTATGACGAGCTGATCCGGAATGAGAACTCCCTTACGGGCCAATATTTATCCGGAAAGCTGCAGATCAGCACTTCAAAAAAACCGGAATTCCCCAGGCACCCGTCTTTTATAAGGCTGGAAGGCTGCCACCAGCACAATCTGAAAAATATAGATGTATCCTTTCCGCTCAATACGCTCTGCGTAGTGACAGGTGTAAGCGGAAGCGGCAAAACCACCCTGGTAAAGGGTACGCTTTATCCTGCGCTTATGCGCCATCTCGGCCTGGGAGGAGATCGTCCCGGCGCGCATACCGCGCTCAGCGGCGATATCAATGATATTTCCATGGTGGAGCTGATAGACCAGAATCCTATCGGAAAATCCTCCAGGAGCAACCCTGTGACCTATATCAAGGCTTATGACGAGATCAGGTCCTTATTCGCATCGCAGAAAATGGCAAAAATGAGAGGCCTGGACAGCAAGCACTTCAGCTTCAATACGGATGGCGGCAGGTGTGATAATTGTAAAGGGGAAGGAGAAGTGATCGTTTCCATGCAGTTCCTGGCAGATGTACACCTGGAGTGTGAGGTCTGTAAAGGCAGGCGCTTTAAAGAGGAAGTGCTGGAAATCGTTTACAGGGATAAAAATATATATGATGTGCTGAACATGAGCGTAGATGAAGCCATTGCGTTCTTCTCAGATAAAAAAAGCGTGCAGGCCAGGCTACAGCCCCTCCAGGATGTAGGTCTCGGCTACATTAAATTGGGACAAAGCTCCAGTACCCTATCCGGCGGGGAAGCGCAAAGGGTAAAGCTGGCTTCTTACCTGGGCAAATCCGGGGCCAGGGACAAGATCCTGTTCATCTTCGATGAGCCCACTACCGGTCTGCACTTCCACGATATCAGCAAGCTGCTTAATTCTTTTTATGCGCTTATCGAGAACGGGCATTCTGTTATTGTAATAGAGCATAACACTGCGGTCATCCGGAATGCACAATGGATAACCGATATAGGACCCGAAGGAGGCGAAGGCGGAGGGCAACTGGTATATGAAGGAAAACCGGAGGGGCTGAAGTCCGCAAAAACGAGCATCACAAGGAAATACATATCTTTTTCATCAACAAAAAAAAGTGTATAAATATTGCCCTGATTAATATTTTGACTATCTTTAACTCCGTTTATTTGGTAATTTGGATGTTAATTGGTGGGGTTCCCAACCTTTGACATTCATCTGACGTCTTTATAATATAAGCAAACGATATAATTGATATTTTATATGAAAAAAGTATTACCCGTTTTACTGCTATTCTCGGTATTTGCGTTCAAACTGGCGGCCCAGGTACCTTCACACTTAGGATATCTGTTATCAGCTCCCATCGATACTGCCGGATGGACCTTCTCCAGTACAGTACGCTTTGATGGCCCGGGCCAGGATGAGATCGTGCTGGTTGAAAGAGCAAACGAGGTAGGATATGTTTTCTACCAGCAGCCCCAGCAGATATTCTTCTGTGATTCCACGGTTGTCGAATTCGAGGTAAAAATTGAGGGTGCTTCCAACGGGGGATCCGATGGCTTCGCATTCTGGGTATTATCTTCCAAGTCAAATAATTACGCAGCCAGCCCGGGATTGGGTATTCCTACCAATTCCACCGGACATGTGTTTCTTGCTGATATGTTTGATAATGACAATAACAGCAATAACCCGATCCTGGGGTCCAGATACTTTAATAACCAGAACTATACGGAAGGCTCTACCGTAGGTCAGCTTCCCGGTAATACAGACCAGTTGAATTCCCCAATAACCACAGGCGTATGGCTGCCGGTAAGACTGGTATATACCTGGGCCGGCGGTACCGTGAACAACGTACAGCTCACTGCTACTGTAGGCGGTGGCCTTTGGACAGGTACGGCTTTTGCGACATTGGCCAGCATGAATACCTATTTCGGGATCAGCGCTTCTAACGGAGCAGCCAACTTTTCCAAATTATCTATCAGGAACCTTTCCGTTAAGCCTCATGCGCTGCCTCCTGAAACATTAATACCTATTTTGTGTACAGACCAGACCCCGCTGCCTTATGTATTTCCTAACGGAGGAAATCCCGTATGGTATGACGATATGTTCGATAATACACCAAGCGTGGTAGCTCCGACCATTGATGTAACTACTGCAGATACCAATGATGTGTATGTAGCCTCCAGGGTTATAACTTCCACCGGTATCTGTTACGGCCCCAGAATGAGACTCAGGACCATTGTGCACCAATCACCGCTCATTGACTTTGATTTTACCAAAGCAGAAGGCTGCGGAGCTGATACAATTGATTTTAAAAACCTCTCACAGGATGCAGACATCTATTTCTGGGATTTTGGTGACGGTACAGATACCTCCGTATTTGAGACCAACCACATATTTGCAGGTGCCGGTGAATACAATGTTGTCTTAAGAGGTCAAAATGATTTCTGTACGGACTCTATGGTACAAAAAATAAAATTAGAGAATCCCTTTACTGTCAGTTTCGATATCTCTGCCGATAGCATCTGTCAGAACGGAAGGGTGACATTTAACAATACAAGTGCCGTAAGCGATAAAAATGGCATTCCTACCTATTGGAAATGGGACTTTGGCACCGCCGACTGGGATACGGTGATCGCCAAAAATCCCCCGGCCAAATGGTACTATGAACCGGGCTCTTACGAAGTGAAGCTGACTGTGACGAACGGCCTGCCCTGTACCGATAGCTTCTCAAGGATAGTTCGTGTGGATCCTTACCCGAGCGTGAACTTCACACGTATCGATACGGTTATCTGCCAGGGTGATGCTATTAGCTTCAAAGGAACGGTACAAACAGAAGGACTGGATAACCTTACTTGGACATTCAGTGACGGTACACCTAACATCACCAATATGACAGAGTTTAATAAATCTTTCGATATTCCTGGAGTATATGATGTTAACCTGACAGCTATGTACAGGATATGCCACGATAGCACCTTTAGCAGGAAAGTTGTCGTAAGGACTGTTCCTAACATCAACTTACCTAAAGATACCGTACTTTGCTACCTGGGACAAGGCTTTGAAGTAGGTGACGCCATCAACGCCACTAATCCTGCAGCTAAATATTTATGGAGCACCGGAGATACCGGTTCGGCCATTACGATCAAACATCACGGTACTTATAAGGCCACTGTTACAATTGACGGTTGTTCCGGTTCCGATGAGATCACCGTGAGCAAGGATTGCTACATCAACATTCCTAACGCCTTCTCTCCGGATGGGGATGGACTGAATGATTACTTCTTCCCTCGTAATATGAGCGAACAAAGTATCAGGGAATTCAAAATGCAGATATACAACCGTTATGGTCAGGTGGTATTTGAAACTACCAACGCGGAAGGACGTGGATGGGACGGAAGGTTAAATGGAGTAGAGCAGCCGTTCGGAGTATATGTATATACGATAGAGGTGACCTTTACAAATGGCGCCAACGAATCTTACTCAGGTAATGTAACGCTTCTAAGATAAGATAATCAAATCGTTTCTTTATGATCAGCCGGTAGTGATTGACCTCACTACCGGTTTTTTTATGCCCTGATCAATTTAATTATTATTTTTACAGTACCCGATTAATCACCGGGAAACAATAGAATTATGCAATTAAATATCTCCAGACAAGCTGCAAACTATCTGAAATACTTACTTCCCTTTCTTATATGTATATTTGGAGATATCAGCTTCTATACCTTCTGGCGCAATGACCTGGGACCTCATATTTCACCTGTTATATTTACACTGTTTGGAATAGGCGTGGGCATCACTTTTTTCAGGATATTATTTGCGGGCTATAAAGGAAAATTTCAATACGACCGAAAATTACCTTCTGTTACCGGTAAACCTCAACGTTATACCTATGCATATCTCATTCTAATCCCTCTCCTGGCTTACTGGTATTTTGAATTATCCGGGGTTTTTCAAAGCCTGCCTATAGATTTTGATACCAATCCTTTTAAAACCCGCTCTGACGTTATACCGAATGTGATGAGCTATGTAAAAAAGACGGTGAACGGGGAATTTCCCTATCAGCCGATCCGGGGAAAAGAATGGACCTATGAGCTGATGCCCACCTATCTTACAATGACCTGGCTTCCTTATATTCCCGCAGAGCTTCTGCACGCGGATTACCGCTGGGTACCCGTGATAGCGCTGACGATCTGTATATTGGTTTACTATAGACAAAGCATCCCGCTAAAAAGCAACCCGCTGTTCTTCTGGTTAGCATTTATTGCCCCGATCCTGTTCCTATACCTTCAGACCAAGTTTAATATAGAAGACTTTAAGCTTACAGTAGAAGGGCTGGTTACAGCTTACTACCTCCTGCTGGCATTTGCCTTGGGCAAAAAGAAATATACCTGGATCGTGCTGATGGTGCTTTTATGTCTACTATCAAGGTTTTCGCTCCTGTTCTGGCTCCCGCTGCTGGTGCTCGTGGTATGGCAGGAATACAGTATAAGATATGTGTATAAAGGCATATTGGCAATAGCTGCAGGCATAGTATTATTATATGGCATCTTTATGATAAAAGATCCAAATATCTTCATCAATGCAGTCAGATATTATTCCAGCGCCACAGTAGGAGAATGGACCATTGCCGACTGGCTTAAAGAGCAGGGCGGCCAACATCCGTTCTCTCTTAGCAGGGGTACGGGCTGGGCTATCTGGTTCTATGATTACCTGGACGGAACGCTGGAGGAGAAAATCGCCATCCTGAAAAAAGTACAGCTTATTATTGTATCAGCTACCACGCTCGTATTATGTTGGCATTACTGGCGACACAGAATGCATACTAACGGATGGCTGTATGCCCTGGGTAGCTTAAAAATAAGCCTTGTGGTATTCTATGCATTTATACAGATCCCGTATGCCTACCTGTATATTCTTCCCGTATTTCTCAACCTCCCCATGCTTATTTACGGGCTAAAAATACTGAACGGAGAACTACAGCCGGTTTCGGCGACCAAACCTGACCATCATCAATAAACCTCAATATTATACACAATGACGCAGGTACTGCTTCCATTACAGGATATTGCATAATGGTAGCGTATGCAGCTTTAACTTATAAAGCATATCAGCCGATTTTTCCAACGATTCCCCGAATCTCATTATTAATTAAACCCAGTAAGTTATATAGCTATTCCATCACTTTGCCAGTATAGCACTTCCGTTCTGCGATTCCCGGAGATACAAAGATATTTCTTAAGTAACTTAAAGATTAACTGCCTATATCTGTATATAAGGACAAAGGTATCTATGGAAGGCTCAGAAACGCTATGGATATGCTGCTAACCGGCATAAGAACGGATCTCACATCCCTTCGGAATAACCGGCAAGACACCACCGTGCCTTTATAAACAGCAGCGGTCTATGATCCGCAGAGAAGACATTATCCAGTAAAGCACAACTGCAACAAGAGATTATTACCTATATACTTATACTTTTTCATTTCCCAGACATTATGGCCCTTATTCAAGATCAATGGGACGGTAAGGGAGTGGACTTGTCTATAACGGAGTTTGGCCTGGGAGTTTGAATGAGCTCTGTTTGTGGAACGGGTTGTTGCCGGTTGATGAGAGCACCGTTAGAGTAGTTAGGAGCACGAGGGACTCCCCCTCCAA